>NZ_JBAOJR010000002.1:0-645174 GCF_037083525.1 Chryseobacterium sp. CCNWLW53
GAATTTTTCTGGTTAGATAACTTAACGGAGGAAAACCTGATTTCCAAAAGTATCGCAGACGTTCTCTGCGACAAAGCACCAAGAAGAAATAATAGGATTTTGGTATAAATAAATCTAATTTTCAACAATTCCTAAAAAGTCATAAAATTTAAGCAACAGCCATGCAAAAATACTTTTATCATTAGCTAAAATACTACCTTTGTGAAATAAGCACATAAAGGAATGAAAAAAGGTATTAGTAGGAACATTCTGGTTATAATTATAGCTTTAATGTATGTTCCTGTAATGGTAACAGCACAAAAAAATATAGATTCAGCTGTTTACAAAATAATTAAAGTGAAACCAAGCAAGCTAGATCAATCTGTCCGGATGGCGGACGATCCCCATATTGTTTTTTATGATCCAAAAGTAAAAAATAATAAAATTTTGCTTTGGCTTACAGGAACAGGAGGAACAACAAAACATATTCCCGAATTATTTATCAATACAGCTTTAGAAAGCGGGTATAGAGTAATTGCACTTTCGTTTATCTCTGAACCGGGAGTTTCTCAGGTTTGCATAGGGGATACTTTAAATTCAGATACAGATTGTGCTGCTGAATTTAGAAGGATGAGAATTTACGGAACGCCCGCTTTTTCTTTAATTCCGGATAAGCCTCAGGATGCAATAGTACCCAGGCTGACAAAACTATTACAAAGCCTTTCAAAATCTGATCTTCAGGGAGGCTGGTCTGCCTATCTGAAAAATGAAAATCCTGATTGGAACAAAATTGCCATTGCCGGACAGTCACAGGGCGGAGGTATGGCAGAATTTATTGCTCAGAATAATTCTGTAGACAGGGTTATTAGCTTTTCAGGCGGTTGGGATTATTCAGATTCTAAAGAGAAAAAAATTGCCAGCTGGTATTTTAATAAAAGCAAAACACCGGTAGAGAAATGGTATGCCGCCTATCATATTGATGAAGTAGCTGCTAAATCTTTAATAGAAATATGTACCGCATTAAAAATCCCAAAAGATCATATCTTTGCCTTAGATAAAAAAATAGACTTTTCATTAGAGAATCCCAATAAAGGAAATAAAAAGAATCCTTATCATACAGAAGGTATTAAAAATACGATATATAAACCTGTATGGCAGACAATGCTTGGGAGCGGAAAAATAAATTAAATCAGTAAATGATATTTGTAACAGGAGCAACGGGAATTTTGGGTAGAGTAATCGTTTTGGAACTTTTGAAAAGAGGAAGAGACGTACGTGCCTCCAAAAGACCGGGCAGCAATTTGAACGATGTAAAACATTCTTACGGCTTCTATACGGAGAATCCCGAAGATCTTTTTAATAAGATCGAGTGGGTAGACGTAGATTTTGATAATCTTGATTCCCTTCAAAATGCATTGAAAGGGATAGATGAGGTTTATCACTGCGCCGCAAAAGTAAGTTTCCATCCTCATGATGCAAAAGAAATGTACCATACCAATGTAAAAGGTACAGAAAATCTGTTGTTTGCCTGCGAAGGTACAGAAGTGAAAAAATTTCTGCACGTAAGCACAATTGCTGTTTTGGATGTTTTTAATGAAAAAGGAGAACTGGACGAAACTTCAGAATTTAATCCCAAAGAAGAACATTCTGCTTATGCTGTTTCCAAACATCTTGCTGAAATGGAAGTCTGGAGAGCGTCTGCTGAAGGGCTGAACACCATAATTGTGAATCCGGGAATGATCATCGGAAGTGGAAACTGGGGACAGAGCAGTGGAGATATATTTCCTACGTTTGAAAAAAACGGCTTTACATTTTCAGGGGGAACCAGTTATATAGACGTTAGAGATGCTGCTCGGATTTCCATTGAGCTCATGGAAAGGAATGCTTTCGGAGAACGTTTTATTCTTATTTCCGAAAATAAAAGATATGCAGAGCTAGGAAAACAGATCAGATCACAGCTTGGTCTGAAAGAAGCGAAAATCCTTACAAAATCTCAATTGAGCCTGGGGAGATTTGCCAATATCCTTTTTGGATGGCTGATTCCGAAGCTGAGAATCATCACCAAATCAAATGTTGAATCCATATCATCGCTCAATACCATTTCCAACCAAAAAATTAAAAAAGAACTTGATTATCAATTTATTCCTGTGAAGGACAGTATTGATTTTCATCTTAAAAATTATATTAACGACAAAAAGCTGAATTCATGAATCTTGCAGCAGCAATTATCCTTAAAAATGTAGAAAAGCATCCGGTAAAATCAGCGATAGGCTTTAAAAAGAAAGATGAGGCGTGGAAAGAACTGAGCTGGAAAAAATTCGGTGAAATCGTTTTTAAAACAGCCAATGCACTAAAAAATGCAGGAATTCAGGAAAATGATAAAGTAGCCATTTATTCAGATAATTCCTCTGAATGGATGATTTTTGATCTGGCCTCAATGGCCATTGGTGCGGTTACCGTACCTGTTTACTCTACCAATAATGCAGAGCAGGCAGAATATATTATTAATGATTCCTCTGCAAAGGCTGTGCTTGTTGGCAGCCAGGAGCAGTATGATGCCTGTCTGGAGTTGTTGCAGAAAGAAGAAAATCAATTGGAAACCATTATTGTTTCCAAAAAATCTGTCTGGATCAAGAAAGAATTCAATAGTTTTTACCTCGAAGATTTCATTGCCAAATCTTCTCCTAAACTGGAGATCTGTAAAAAAGAATATGACGATACAGCAACCCTGATCTATACTTCCGGAACTACAGGAACTCCAAAAGGCGTAATGCTTACTCATGGCAATTTCATCAAAGCTTTCGATTCCCATTTTGAATTTTTTAAATTCAAAAATTTTGAAGAAGAACTGTCATTGGCATTTCTTCCATTAAGCCATGTTTTCGAAAGAAGCTGGAGCCTGCTTTGTTTGTATGGTGGTGCGAGAGTTTATTTCTTAGAAGATCCAAAAAATATTGCCAAAACTCTGGAAGAAGTGAAACCTACCATGATGTGTGCGGTGCCGAGGTTTTTCCAGAAAGTATATGCCGGTGTTCTCGAAAAAGCAGAAGAAGGTTCATCATTGAAGAAAAAAATCTTCGATTGGGCATTGGCAACAGGATGGCAGACCGCAGAACTGAGAAGAAACGAAAAACAGATTCCTCTCGGGTTAAAACTGAAAGAATCCGTGGCAGATATGTTGGTGTTCAGCAAAATTAAAGAAAAGATGGGCGGAAGGCTGTGGTTCTTACCTTGTGGAGGAGCCTCTCTTTCACCGGAAGTTACAAAATTCTTTGACTCGGTGGGAATTCACGTAACAGTAGGCTATGGGTTGACGGAGACTACCGCTACACTGACGCTTTTCCCATTAACCCATTTCGAGCACGGAACAAGCGGAAAACCTTTGCCGGGTGTAGAAATCCGTATCGGAGAAAATGACGAGATCCAGGCTAAAGGAAACGGGATTATGAAAGGCTATTACAATAAACCTGAAGAAACACAGAAAGTTTTCACGGAAGACGGATGGTTCAAAACCGGGGATGCCGGAAAATTTGATGATAAAGGAAACCTGATCATCACAGACAGGATCAAAGACCTGATGAAAACATCCAACGGAAAGTATGTAGCCCCACAGCAGATCGAGAATCTTCTTACCAATAATAATTTTATCCAGCAGATCATGCTTGTAGCAGAAGGCAGGCAGTTCGTTTCAGCTCTTATCGTTCCTAACTTCGAGTTTCTGCAGGACTTTATGAAGAAAAACAATATTCCTTTTACCAACTGGGAAGAAGCGGTGGAAAATGAGAAAATCATTGCTTTATACAAAGAAAAAATTAAAGAACTGCAGGTTCACCTGGCGGATTTTGAAAAAGTGAAAAAATTCACATTAATGCCTGCTGAATTTGATATCAATACAGGCGAAATTACGCCTACATTGAAGGTCAAAAGAAATGTGGTTCTTAAAAAATATGCAGATATTATAGAAAAAATGTATTAAAATAAAACGATCTAAATCGCAAAAGACGCAAACGGTTTTTCAATAAAAAATCAGAGATTTTTGAAAACTTAAGTGGTCTAGAATAGACCGTTTTATTTAACTTTATCAATAACTCAAGTGTTAAGATTCTTTTGTGACTTTTGTGGTTAAATAAAAGCGTTTTACCATTTTAAATCAGACTATGACAACACAAGAATTCCTAGGAAAACAAAATTTCACCATTCATACTCAGACAGTTTCAGAAAGCTGTCCATCCAATATTGCCCTGATCAAATACTGGGGCAAATACGATAATCAGATTCCTGCAAATCCAAGCATCAGTTATACATTGAATCATTGTAAGACCAATACTTCTATAGAATTTCTGGCAGATGAACCTTTCTCTGTTCAGACTTTCCTGTCAGGAAATGAGGAGGTGAAATTTGCTGAAAAAATAGAAAAGTATTTTAAAAATATTGAACAGTATCTTCCATGGATTCTGAAAGGAAAATACATCATCAAAACAGAAAATACCTTTCCCCACAGTTCCGGGATTGCGAGCTCTGCTTCTGGGTTCGGAGCCATTGCCAAATGCCTGATGAAGCTGGATGCAGAATTTTCAGGAGATCAATCTGAAGAAGAATCATTAAGAAAAGCATCATTTTTAGCAAGATTAGGAAGCGGAAGTGCATGCAGAAGTCTATACAATGGATTGGTGGTCTGGGGAACATCAGATGAGGTAGCAGGAAGTTCAGATCTGTTTGCGGTAAAATATCCGGATACCGAAATTCATGATATATTTAAAAGCTTCAACGACTGGGTGCTGTTGATCCATGAAGGCCAGAAAAGTGTTTCCTCAACGGTAGGACACGGCTTGATGAATACCAATCCTTATGCTGAAAGAAGATTTCAGGAAGCAAGAGACAATTTTGTTCCGATGAAGGAAATTCTTAAAAGCGGGGATATGGAACGGTTCATCACATTGGTAGAACATGAAGCACTTACTCTTCACGCCATGATGATGATGAGTGATCCTGCTTTTATCCTGATGAAAACCGGAACACTGGAAGTGATCAATAAGATCTGGGATTTTAGAAGAGAAACGGCTCTTCCGCTATTCTTCACACTGGATGCAGGAGCTAATGTTCATCTTCTATTCCCTGACAATGGATCTGAAGATACAATCAAAGCATTTATCGAAACAGAATTACTGCAGCATACCCAGAAAAATGGAGTAGTGAAAGATGTAATGAAGTTTTAAGAATAAAGAATATCAATATCTGTTTGATCTGCTAAATCTGCGAGTGCAAAAAGTTTCTCGCAGATTTAGCAGATCAAGCAGATTCTTTTTAATACTAATCTTAATTAAAATGTATTGATTAAGGTATCATATCTCTGCTTCATCAAATCAATGCAATTGATTCCCTCTTTGCAGGTTTAAAATTACAAGGTTAAAAATTATCCTTTGCGTTAAAAAATATGTAGTACGCAAAGAAAATTAATCAAAATTTTATTGAAAGGGGGCATTCAGGAAATCATTAAAAGGCTTCATAAGCTTAAAGATCTTAGTGATGTTTTTTATGGCTTTTTTATCCAGAATTTCTTCGTCTTTTAAATAATAAATCACAATAAAATTCTTTAATTTCAGATATTCGCCCATTGGATCTTCTTTCTCAAATCCCTGAGGAATTTTTTTCAGTTTATCATCCTGATCCAGCTCTGGGAAATGCTTTTTGAAGTCTTTTTGATTGATGATCTTAAGGAAATCGTCGCCATATAACGAAATTTCTTTCCTTACTTCTTTCAGGACAGACGATTCCGGCATATAGATACCGCCTGCAAGAAAAGACTTTCCTGGTTCCATATGAAGATAATAGCCTCCTTTCTGGCTTCCTTTGCCCATTCCCAGAGATGCTCCAAAATTGGTTTTGTATGGTGATTTGTCTTTTGAAAACCTTGTATCCCTGTAAATTCTAAAGAGTGATTTTTTACCATCAATTTTTCCTAATTCTTCATCAAAACCGGACATTTCTTTGATCAGTTCATCAAGGAAGGTAATAACATTTTCCTGTGCCTCGGTATAAGCGGCTTTATTTTCATTAAGCCATTCACGGTTGTTGTTAACGGTTAGGTTTTTTAGAAATGTCAGTGTTTCCGGATTTATACTATTCATGTTTTTAATGTTTAATATGATGTGCTGTTGAATTTATTTTAAACCAAGTTAAAAAATAAAGTTATGCTGACCAAAATTATATACTGCAGTCTATACCTTAAAATAAAAGCAGGCAATTCCTGCAGTTTTAAAAAATAAATATAATACTTAAAATAACCGGAAGTAAAGAAAATTATGCTTAACTATTGAGTGATCAATATCTAAAAACTGCGGCAGCTAAAGGAAATAACGCGGTTGGGAAAGAAAGGTAATTTTAAAGAAAAATTTACCATGAATAATGTTATTTTTGAAAATTCATAAATAATACCAAAAAAATCAATCCAATTTAATAAAAAAAAATAATATTTAACATGTTTTTAATGCAGACCGTGTTTTTTTGGATTTAATTTTTTAAAAATTAAGAAATTATTAAAGGATTCTGAATTAAAGTTTACATATTTAAAACTTTATTCAAAAACAAATCAAATATTTGTTGTATCTTTGCAAAAATTTTAAAATATTTAATGAATTTATTTACGGAGTCCAATTTAAGTCCTGACATCCTTAAGGCAGTTGGCGAACTGGGTTATGAAAGCCCGACAGAAATCCAAAAACAGACTATCCCTTTCATTCTTTCAGATATTCGCGATTTGATCGCACTTGCGCAGACAGGGACAGGCAAAACAGCAGCGTTTTCGCTTCCGATTTTGGATATGATTGACGAAACGAGTCGCAAAATCCAATTTTTGGTCCTTTGTCCGACACGGGAATTATGTCTTCAGATTTCTAAAGACATAAAAAATTATTCCAAATACATGAAAGACATCAAAACCACAGCGGTTTACGGTGGAAGCAGTATTATGGATCAAATTCGCTCTTTAAAGGACAAGCCACAAATTATTGTAGGTACTCCTGGTAGAGTAATTGACCTTATCAACAGAAAAGCACTTGATTTTTCTGCCATTCATTGGTTAGTTTTAGACGAGGCTGATGAAATGCTTTCTATGGGTTTCAAAGATGAATTGGAAACAATTTTAAGCGAAACACCGGACACAAAGCAAACTTTCTTATTCTCGGCAACGATGAACAAAGAAGTAGAGAGAATTTCTAAAAATTATCTTACCAATCCGCACCGTATTTCTGTAGGTTCTATTAACGAGGTTAAAAAGAACATTAAGCATGAATACTATGTAGTGGGTTACCGTCAGAAAAAAGAAGCTCTTAAGAGATTAATTGATGCAAACCCTAACCAGTATTCTATTCTTTTCTGCAGAACAAGAATGGAAACTCAGGAAGTCGCAGATTTCTTGATGCAGAATGGTTATGCGGCTGATGCTCTTCATGGAGATCTTTCCCAGGCACAGAGAGATACGGTAATGAAGAAATTCAGACTGAAAAACATTGATATCCTTGTTGCAACTGACGTTGCTGCAAGAGGTTTGGATGTGAACTCTTTAACCCACGTGATCCATTATTCTTTACCTGATGATCCGGAAGTATTCGTTCACAGAAGCGGAAGAACCGGAAGAGCTGGAAAAGACGGTATTTCAATGGCATTAATAAAGCCGGAAGAAAGCAGAAAGCTGAAGCAGATCAAATCTGCAACTAAGATTGATATTGTAGAAAAATTTATTCCAACGGGTGATGATATTATCAAAGCTCAGGTTGGAGGAGTTTTTGAAAAACTATTTACAGAACACGAAGAAGATATATTTGAATTCAACGACAGTTTGATTCCTGATCTAAGTGCTTTCACTAAAGAAGAACTTGTTCATAAATTGTTACAGTTCCAGTTGAAAGATCTTGCGCTGTACTACAAAGATAAGCATGACCTTGTTGAGCAGAAGTTCAGTACCAGAGATGATGATTATTCAAGAAGAGACAGAGGACGCGACAGGGATAGAGACAGAGGAAGAGAACGTGGAGATCGTGATACCAGAGGAAGCAGAGATAGCAGAGACCGTGGTGGAAAACCTAGAAGAAAGGACGAAAACATGGTAAGATTCTTCTTCAACCTTGGGAAAAAAGATCAGTTGAAAAAACTTGATGTATTAGATATCATCAATAAAGCAACAGCCGGGAAAAGCAAAAAAAGAGCGGAAATCGGTGATATTGAAATCCTGGAGAAATTCTCTTTCTTTGAAGTGGAAAAATCATTCCAGGAAAATGTAATGAGCAATATTCCTTCAATGAAATTTAAAGGAAAAGAAATGAGAGCTGAAGTAGCAAACTAAGGCATCTCAAGATATATAAAACCGGCTTTTGGCCGGTTTTTTTATTTGATAATCAAGTGTTAACCTAATGTTAACAAAACTTAATGTTATATTGTTTCAGGGCAAATCCTTTTTTAGGAAATTTGCACTCAAATTATAAATACATAAAAATGGGAATTGGTAATATTTTCCACGCTTTTCAACCAAAAGATAAAATCTTCTTTGTGCTTTTTGAAAAAGTAACGGAGAACCTAGTGGCAATGTCTGAAGACTTTAATAACGGTATCAAAGATTTCGATCTTAATGATGATACAATGTTAAAAAGAATGAGTGACTACGAGCACAAAAACGACGAACTTACCCATGAGATCTTTGTTGAATTAGGAAAAAACTTCATTACGCCGTTCGACCGTGAAGATATTCACACCCTGGCAACCGGCCTTGATGATATCGCTGATTACATCTACGCTTCCACAAAATACATCTTCCTATACAAATCGCCTGAAATGAAGGCTTATTCAGATTTTTCATTACTGATCCACAAAGCTTGTCTTGAGATCCAGAATGCAATGAAAAACCTAAAAGGATTCAAAAATATGGACCAGGTAAAAGAAGCATGTATCAAAGTGAACTCTATTGAAAACATTGCAGATGACCTGCTTTCCAACTCAATGGTAGATCTTTTTGAAACTAATGATGCCATTAACATTATCAAAGTTTCATCTGTACTTAATTATCTTGAAATAGTAACTGACAAAGCAGAAGATGTTGCCAACACGATTGAGAACATCATGATTAAATACGCTTAAACAATTATAACTTACAGAAATGGAATTTCCGATTTTACTTACGGTTATTATTGCTTTGGCATTAATTTTCGATTATATTAATGGTTTTCATGATGCGGCCAATTCAATTGCAACCATTGTTTCCACAAAAGTTTTAAGCCCTTTTCAGGCTGTACTTTGGGCAGCACTCTGGAACTTCGCAGCCTTCTTTTTAGCAGCCTATGTGATAGGTGAGTTCAGGATAGGGAATACAATTGCTAAAACAGTGAATGAGAATTTCATCACGCTTGAAGTAATATTTTCAGGTCTTTTAGCGGCAATCGCATGGAATCTTTTAACATGGTGGTTTGGTATCCCGTCTTCATCTTCCCATACCCTTATCGGAGGATTTTTAGGAGCGGCTCTGATGCATGCTTTTATGCTGGACTATCACGATGTAGTAGCGACACAACCTAACCTGGGATTGTTTGATACATTATCACAGGCTTTTCATCAGTTAACAACTCAGAGTGTTGTGAAATTTGATAAAGTAATTCCTATTTTCCTGTTCATTTTCATGGCTCCTGTGATAGGGATGGTAATCTCGATCATCATTACATTAATTATTGTTCACCTTTACAAAAGATCAAACCCGTACAAAGCAGACCAGTCTTTCAAGAGATTGCAGCTTGTTTCCTCAGCACTTTTCAGTGTAGGACACGGTCTGAATGATGCTCAGAAAGTAATGGGAATTATTGGGGCAGCCCTTATTTACTATCACGTGGAGATGCTTCATGATCCGGTATATCTTAACATTCCGTCTGCCGGTCGTTTTGACTACTTTGCACAGCATTATCTTTGGGTTCCTTTGGTGTCATTCCTTGCAATTGGTTTAGGAACTATGAGTGGCGGTTGGAAGATCATTAAAACAATGGGAACGAAAATTACAAAAGTGACTCCATTAGAAGGAGTAAGTGCTGAAACTGCAGGAGCGATCACGCTTTTTATTACAGATCAGCTTAGTATTCCTGTATCTACAACACATACCATCACCGGTTCTATCATTGGGGTAGGATTAACGAAGAGAATTTCTGCTGTAAGATGGGGAATTACGGTAAGCCTTCTTTGGGCCTGGATATTAACGATTCCAATTTCAGCAATTGTGGCTGCGGTTACTTATCTTGCAGTAACGTTTCTGTCTTAATTTAAATGTTCAAATACATCATATAAACTTTGTCCCTCTGGACAAAGTTTTTTGTTTTATAAAGCCTTGAAAAATTGTATTTTTGTTTAAACTATTAAATTTTATGGAATTTTTAGACAGATACCAGCAGATCGTTGCTGAAGCCATCACTAAGTATACTTTCAAAGACAAGCCTGCGGAACTCTACGATCCGATGAACTACATCATTTCCCATGGCGGGAAGCGTCTTCGTCCTATTATGGTGCTAATGGCCTGCGACCTTTTCGGGGGAGACCTTAAACAGGCTATAAAACCTGCGCTGGCCATTGAATTTTTCCATAACTTCACGCTTATCCATGACGATATTATGGATGAGGCTCCTTTAAGAAGAAATAAACCTACCATCCATACCCTTCATGGGATCAACGTTGGGATCCTTTCCGGAGACGGGCTGATGCTGAAAGCTTATAAGTTTTTCGAAGACCTTGAGCCTGAAATTTTCAAAGCATGTATCAGGATCTTTACCCATACAGGACTTCTTCTGTGTGAAGGACAACAGTACGACATCAATTTTGAAACTCAGGAGAATGTAACGTATGATGACTACATCAGAATGATTACTTATAAAACAGGAGTTCTGAGTGCATCTTCCTTTGAAATAGGGGCACTTATTGCAAAAGCTAATTTTAAAGATGCCAAGGCTATATTCAACTTTGGAAAGCATATTGGTATTGCGTTCCAGATTATGGATGATTATCTTGATGTATTTGGAGACCAGGCTCAGTTTGGGAAGAAACATGCCGGGGATATTTATGAAAATAAAAAAACAGTGCTGTATCTTTTAGCCAGAGAACATGCAACAGATGAAGAAAGAAGAGAGCTGGACCATTGGTATGGTAAGAAAACTGATAATATTGATAAAGTATATGGTGTTGAAAAGATCTTCAGAAGAACCAAAGTGGATGAAAAAGCATTGCGTCTGATCGAAAAGCACAATGAAATAGGGCAGAGCTACCTTGAGAAGATCAATATTCCAGAAGAAAAGAAAAAACCTTTCATAGAACTGGCTAATTATCTGTTAAGAAGAGAGAGTTAAATAAAGGTAGTAGGAATTAGGGTGTAGGGATTAGTTATTTATTGTAGCTTCCTAACCCTGATTTCTAATTCCTAATCCCTTATTAATGAAATTCAGAACTGAAGTTGACATTCCGGAGTCAGAAAAAAAGATTGATATTGAAGATAAAATATTTTCAATAGGATCTTGCTTTGCTTCAGAAATGGCAGATTTGCTGGGTCAGGGGCAGCTTCAGACGGTCAACAATCCGTTCGGAACTATTTTTAATCCGTTTTCGATCAGTAATGCTGTTAAAAGACTCCATGATTCAGAGTTTTATACAGAAGATGAGCTGATTACTTTTAACGATGAATTTATCTCCCTGGACCATCACAGCAGCTTCGACAGAAGATATGTTCATCAGACTCTGGACAGGATTAATATGGGGATAGAAGTAGGAAACAGGTTTTTGCAGGATGCAGGGTGGGTGATCATTACGTACGGAACTTCATTTATTTATGAATTTATCCCGAAAAAAAAACTGGCTGCCAACTGCCACAAAATCCCACAGAAGTTTTTTGAAAAACGGTTGCTTTCCCATCAGGAACTTACAGATTCCATTTATAATACAGTTTTAAACCTGAAAGATATCTGCAGGGATGATGTACAGATCCTCTTTACTGTGTCACCTGTACGTCATACCAAGGATGGAATGATTGAGAATCAGCTCAGCAAATCCAAGCTGATCACCGCTGTTCATGAAGCACTTTTGCAGCTGGAAAACTGCCATTACCTGCCCATTTATGAAATACTGATGGATGATCTGCGTGATTACCGTTTTTATAAGGAAGATATGATCCATCCGACATCGCAGGCTGTCAGTTACATTTTTGATAAATTCGGAGAAGCCTATTTCTCAGATGAGACAAAAAGTTTTATCAAAGAAAATTTTAAGATCAGTAAAGCACTGGAACATAGAATTGATGATGAAAAGGATCCGAAGTATATTGAATTTAGAGAAAAATTAAATCAAAGAATTGAAGTTCAGAGGGAAAAAGTAAGGCATAAAATTTTTATAAATGATTGATTTCACGAACCTTGATTATTTGAAATCCGGAAACGAAAGGCAAAAAAGGACTTATGAAGTTCTTGAAAAATATCAGATCTTTGAGAAATTAAAGCTCTATTCTCCAGTTCTTGCCGGAACTATTCCGATTGAAATTGATATTGAAAACAGTGATCTGGATATCATTTGTGAAGTTGATCTTGAATTTGAAGAAGATTTTCTCGATAATATCACGGCTAGCCGATTAGTTCCTGTGGATACTGAAGTGAAAATTGAAAATATCATTATTAACGGAGAAAAAAGCATTATTCTGAACTTTATGCTGGAAGAATTTCCAATAGAGATTTTCGGCCAGAACAAACCCTCACTTGAACAGAATGCTTACCGGCATATGCTGGCTGAATATAGAATATTAAAAGAAAAAGGAGCAGATTTTAAACATAAAATAATAGAACTTAAGAAACAGGGAATCAAGACTGAACCGGCTTTCGGTTTACTGATGGACTTGAAAAACCCGTATGAAGATCTGTTAAAATTTTAAGACAATGATTGATACCCATACGCATTTATACGCTGAAGAATTTGATGAAGACAGAAAAGAAGCTATTCAAAGAGCTGTAGATAAAGGAATCACAAAATTTTATCTTCCTGCCATTGATTCGGAATCCCATGAAAAGATGCTTCAGCTGGAAGCTGAATATCCAGGGCAGATCATTTCCATGATGGGGCTTCATCCGTGTTATGTAAAGCCTGAATCCTGGGAAAAAGAGCTTGATATCGTTAAAAATTATCTGGATGAAAAGGATTTTCCGGCAATAGGAGAGATCGGAATCGACCTTTACTGGGATAAAACAACACTGGATATCCAGATTAAAGCCTTTGAACAGCAAATCGACTGGGCTATAGAAAAGGATCTTCCTATTGTGATTCATACAAGAGAAAGTTTTGATGAAACATTCGAGGTTCTGGAAAGAAAAAAGCATCCGAAGCTTCGTGGAATTTTTCACTGCTTTTCGGGAGATCTCGAACAGGCAAAACATGCCATTGATCTGAATTTTATATTGGGAATAGGCGGAGTTGTGACGTTCAAGAATGGGAAGATTGATCAGTTTCTGAATGAAATTCCTCTGGACAAGATCGTTCTGGAAACAGATTCACCTTATCTGGCTCCTGTTCCGCACAGAGGAAAAAGAAATGAAAGCTCTTACCTGGACCTCGTAGCCGGAAAGCTGGTGAATATCTATGGTAAGGATTTTTCTGAAATTGATAAAATCACTACTGAAAACGCACGTCAACTATTTGGTGCAGAAGAATAAATGATTAATTGTAATGAAAAGACATTCTGCCATTTAGTTTGTTAAATATAAAAAAGCCCTTTCGTTGGAAAGGGCTTTCGTATTATTTTTTTCTGGTGAAATTTTTATTCTTCGGTTTTTTAAAACTCGTTGGTGTGCTGCCTGCAGGCTTATTGTTATTATTTTGTGGCTTTGGAGACCTCGGAGGTCTTCTGTCACCACCGGCTGCCATAGGCTTGTTATTAGAATCTCTTTTCTGGGCTACAAGATCATCCGTGTGGAAAGGATGGTCTTTTATAACTGGAATTTTCTTTCCGATAAGTTTCTCCGTATTCCTTAAATTTAAAAGGTCAAGACTGTCTACAAAAGAAATCGAAGAGCCTTCAGCTCCCGCTCTTCCTGTTCTTCCGATTCTGTGAACATACGTTTCAGAAACATCGGAAAGCTCAAAATTGATTACATATTTAAGTTCATCGATGTCAATACCTCTTGCAGCGATATCTGTGGCGACCAGAATTCTTGTTTTTCCGGACTTAAAATTACTGAGGGCATTTTGTCTTGCATTCTGGGATTTATTCCCGTGAATAGCCTCTGCTGAGATATTATCTTTTTGCAGTTTCCTTGCAATTTTGTCAGCACCGTGTTTTGTTCTCGAAAATACCAGTACAGAATCTGCAATGTCATTCTCTAAAATATGGGAAAGAAGATTAAGCTTATTGTCTTTTTCTACAAAATAAACTGATTGCTTAATCGTTTCTGCAGTGGAAGAAACCGGAGTCACTTCTACCTTCACAGGATTATTCAGGATAGAATCTGCCAGTTTCTGGATTTCAGAAGGCATTGTTGCTGAAAAGAATAAAGTCTGCCTTCTTGGTGGAAGAAGTTTGATCACTCTTTTTACATCATGTACAAAACCCATATCCAGCATTCTGTCTGCCTCATCAAGAACAAAGATCTCAATGTTTTTTAAGCTGATAATACCTTGAGCGATAAAATCCAGAAGTCTGCCGGGAGTTGCCACCAGAATGTCGATGCCTTTTCTTAAGGCGGCCTCCTGATTTCCCTGCTTTACACCTCCGAAAATCACGAGCTGTTTGAGCGGAAGGTATTTTCCGTATGCATTAATATTTTCCTCGATCTGTATGGCAAGTTCTCTTGTTGGCGTTAAGATCAGGGCTTTTATATGATTATTTTTGGTCTTATTTTTTGATAAATTCTGAAGAATAGGAATAGCAAACGCCGCTGTCTTTCCTGTTCCTGTCTGTGCGCATCCTAAAAAGTCGCTGCCTTTTAAGATTTCAGGGATAGATCTCTCCTGAATGGGCGTGGGATTCGTATATCCCTGTTCCTGAATTGCTTTTGCAATAGGTTCTATTAAGTTTAGGTCTGTAAAATTCAAATGAACTGTTTTTTTAATTTAAAATAAAATTCCCTCAATGTGAAGGAATGATACGATGCAAAGGTAGTCTAAATATTTTTAAACGGATTATTTTACTTTTGCCCACTGCTGGTTATGTCTCAGGTCTTCAATGAACATGTAGACTTCCCTCAGTTTTTCACTTCCTCTTTTGCCATAGTCTTCTACGTTTTTGGAAGTTCCATCCGTAAAATTAATTCTCAGATATGAAGTTGAGAGGTCCGTGATATTTCTTGTTCCGTATTTATCTTTTAGATTTTTCACGTCAAGACCATTCAGTAGAGAAACTAATTTGTTATAATCTGCTTCCTTGATTACCCCTTTAAAAGTTCCTTCACGCGGTTTTGAAAATTCCCCTTTTGAAAAATCTTTCGAGAAATTAAAATGCTCAGCTTCCAATATGGCTGTTCTGTCCGGATTAATGGTCATGGTGAAGATAGGGCAGGATCCGAAACATGCTCCTGCTTCATATTCGATTTTAGCGTATTTTGAATTGGTTTTCTGGGTTGTACAAGAAAATAAAAATAAAAATGCACAAAGACTTAATATATATTTCATAGCGATGGTTTCCTGTTTTCTTTCAATAATTATTCCAAATGCTGAACTGTCGTAGTATAGAAACTATTCCAGAGATGAAACACAACAACCTTTGGTAAATGATAATCTTAATAGTATAGAATCATTATTCATTGATTCATAGTACTTTGTTCTCTTCTTGGCAGTATTGTAATAAGAATAGCTTTTTATTTCGCCTTTGTCAAACATGATCTTATTTTTGAAGAACAAAGGTTCCATATCGTACAGGATATTATTGTTGAAATTCTGGTCATCGTTGGTTACATCCAGTTCAATAATTCCCAGATTCGTTTTTGCTTTATTATTACGGATAAGATTATACTTATAATGGATAAGATCATTTTCCGTTTTCTTTTCAACCAACTCTAATATCTGATCAGTTTTCAATTTTTTCCTTTTTCTGATGTCAGCAATTTCAGATTCCAAAGGAATGTCGCCGGTGAAATAATCAAAATTTCCGGGTTTGATCTCTTTACTTTGATCCTTGATCGAAACAGGAAGTACAGGATTGGTATCTTTGTTTAAATTATAGATAATCCCATTTCTGCTGTTGTTAAAATACAACACAGAAAAATCACTTTCATTGGTGTAATATTCTATAATATCGCTCACCTCATTATCTGTACCCTGACCCTCTGCCTTTTCGTAAGTAAATTTATATTTTAACCTCTTGTTGAATTCATACTTAAAGAACGCCTTATTATTTAAAGGAGCACGTTCATCCTGTTTGGATGTTTCCATGAATGAAAAGCTGTCCTGAGCATAAGTCAGGGCAGGCAGGAGAAATGAAACAAAAATAACAGCGGGTGCTGTTATTTTCTTCAATGAGTGTATCATCTTTTATCCGTGAAGTTTTTTCCAGATTGCGTCTTTCAGTTCTACAAGGCCTTCTCCCGTTACACCAGAGAAAAATAATGGCTTTCTGTTTTCAGGGAATTCAGCAGAAATTTCTTTTTTCAGCTCATCATCCAGAAGATCTGATTTTGAAATAGAAATGATGAAATCTTTATCCAAAAGTTCAGGATTGTACTCCGTTAATTCATTTTCCAGAATTTTAAACTCCTGGAAATGACTTTCAGAATCAGCCGGAATTAAAAATAATAAGATAGAATTTCTTTCAATATGTCTTAAAAATCTGTGTCCCAAACCTTTCCCTTCAGCAGCCCCTTCAATGATTCCCGGAATATCAGCCATTACAAATGATTTGTAATTTCTGTAGTCCACAATACCAAGATTGGGGGTCAGAGTTGTAAATGCATAATTCGCGATTTTAGGCTTTGCAGCAGATACGGATGCAAGAAGGGTAGATTTTCCGGCATTTGGAAAACCAACTAAACCTACATCGGCCAAAATTTTAAGCTCGAAAACAACAAAACCTTCCTCGCCATCCATTCCCGGCTGTGCATATCTTGGAGTCTGGTTGGTAGAAGATTTGAAATGCTCATTTCCTTTTCCTCCTTTTCCTCCCTGCATCAAGATAATTTCCTGCTTGTCTTCAAGGATTTCACCGATAATTTCTCCCTCTTCATTTTTAGCGATAGTCCCAATCGGAACATCAATATAAATATCGTCACCGTCAGCACCGGTCAGCTGGTTTTTCGCTCCGTTTTCACCACGATCAGCTTTTATGTGACGGGTGTATCGAAGCGGAAGTAAAGTCCATTCCTGAGCATTTCCTCTCATGATGACGTGTCCGCCACGGCCTCCGTCGCCTCCATCCGGACCACCTTTAGGAATATATTTTTCACGGCGAAGGTGGGCAGAACCAGCACCTCCGTGTCCGCTTTTACAATGGATCTTTACGTAATCTACAAAGTTAGACATATAGTTTGTGTTGCGGGTTGTAGGTTACAGAATCTGAATTTTTCAAATCCTGTAACTCATGTCCCGATTATTTAATTTTTTCGACTTCAGCGAAAAGCTTTTGGGAAATTTCTTCAATTTCTCCTACGCCGTTTACTTCAACATATTTTCCCTGCTGTTTGTAAAGTTCGGCAACTTCTGCTGTTTTAGTATAATATTCTTTAATTCTGTTTTCAATGATCTCCACATTACTGTCGTCAGATCTTCCGCTGGTTTCCCCTCTTTTCAGAAGTCTTTCCACTAAAATTTTGTCTTCTACTACTAACGAAAGACAGATATCAATCTTATCGTTCAGTTCCTCTGCTACAATTTTTTCCAAAGCTTCCGTCTGGGCAGTAGTTCTTGGGTAACCGTCAAAGATAAATCCGTTGGTATCGGTAGGTTTTCTGAGCTCGTCGACCAGCATATCCGTTGTTACCTGATCCGGAACCAGTTCTCCCTTATCGATATAAGACTTAGCCAGTTTTCCAAGCTCCGTATCATTTTTCATGTTATATCTGAAAAGATCACCTGTTGAAATCTGTTTTAAATTGAATTTTTCGATCAGGTTTTGAGCTTGTGTTCCTTTTCCACTTCCTGGAGGGCCGAACAGAACAATGTTTATCATAATGTTGATTCGCTTGCAGCTTCCGGCACTAAGCTTTCAGCCTTTAGCTTTTTTAGTTAATATTTACTTTATTTCGATTTTAATATTTAAAGCTAATGGCTAATAGCCAAAAGCTAGTAGCAGTAATTAATGGTTGATCTGTCCTTCTTCCAGTTGATACAGGTTTGAAAGGTTTCTTCCCAATTCATCATAATCAAGACCATAACCAAGAACAAATTTATTTGGAATCTCTTTTCCGATATAATCCAGCTTGAAATCTTTTTTGTAAACATCCGGCTTTAGTAAGAATGAAGCCAGCTTTACAGATTTAGGACGCTGTGTTTCCGTAAAATATTTGAACAGACTCTCAACTGTGTTTCCGGTATCTACAATATCTTCTACAAGAATAATGTGACGGTCTTTCACATCTTTAGTCAGTTCCATTTTTTGGTAAACAATCCCTGTGGACTCTGTTCCTGCATACGAGCTCATCTGGATAAAAGCAATTTCGCATTCGCCCGGATAGTATTTTAAAAGATCTGAGAAGAACATGATCACTCCATTCAGAACCCCGATGAAAACAGGAACCTCGTCTTTGTAATCTTCATAAATCCTTAACGCTGTTTCTTTTACAATTTCCTGAATTTCGGCGTCCTTCAGATAAGGAACGAAAGTTTTGTCGTGAACTTTAATGCTTTCCATAAAAAATTTTAGTAGTCGGCAAAGTTACGGATTTTTGATTAAAATCTTTTCTACTTTTATTCCGGATTTAATAAACATATCATTTAAAACGAATATCTTGAAATAATTCACCTTTTAAAGCTTTAATTATCATAATCTATTCGGAAAAATCTTCGTTTTACAAGTCCTTTACGTAAAAGAAATTCTGATCCAATGAATTTAACCATTGTAAAAATATTGCTTTTTTTGTGCTTTTACCTTTGTTTTTTATATGAAGATTTTATGTTTTTTAACTAAAAAAAATGAATAATTAATAATTTGCTATCTTTGTATTTCCAAAACCCAATTATAACATGTAGGATTCAGTTTCTTTCCGATCTATCAAACAGTAGCCCAGGTGCTGCTGATGTTTAACTATTACAAGAAAGAAATAATGATTTTACTGCAAAATATATCTTACGGGTTTCCCGGAGGGGATCTCCTTTTTAATTCAATCAATTTAACCATACAACCTCACACTGTATCGGCATTAGCCGGAAGCAACGGTATTGGGAAATCTACGCTCCTGAAGATTATGGATCAGGAGATTCAACCTTTAGAAGGAAGTGTAACCGTTAAGGGTGATGTATACTGTGTTCCGCAGATGTTCGGAAATTTTGATCATCTGACTGTGGCAGAATGTTTTAAAATTGACAAAAAACTGAATGCTCTTCAAAAGATCACAAGTGGCGAAGTAGATGAAGAATATTTTGAAATTTTAAATGACGACTGGGATATTGAGGAACGCTGTCAGAATGCATTAAGTTACTGGAAACTTGAAGATCTGGACTTAAGTCAAAAGCTGGAAAGCTTAAGCGGAGGACAGAAAACAAAAGTTTTTCTGGCTGGTATTCAGATTAGTCAGCCGGATATTATCATTCTGGATGAACCTACGAATCATCTCGATCTGGAAGGACGAAATCTGTTGTATGATTTTATTGAAAAAACAAATTCGACTGTTGTGATTGTGAGCCATGACCGTACTTTGCTGAATTTGGTCGATACCATTTTTGAATTAAGCAATCAGGGAATTTCTACTTATGGTGGAAATTATGACTTTTATGCTGAACAGAAAGAAATAGAGCAGGAAGCACTCCAGAATGATATTCATGCTAAGGAAAGGGCCCTGAAAAAAGCAAAAGAAAAGGAACGGGAAACTATAGAACGCAAACAGAAACTGGATGCAAGAGGAAAACAGAAGCAGGAGAAATCCGGTGTAGCGAGAATTATGATGAATACCTTACGGAATAGTGCTGAAAAAAATACTTCTAAATTAAAAGGCGTTCATGCTGAAAAAATCAGCGGTATTTCCGGCGATCTTCGCGATCTTCGTTTTTCACTGAAAAATTCTGATCAGATGAAAGTGAATTTCAACGATTCCAATCTGCATTCCGGAAAAATTCTGATCAGTGCGGAAGACATTAATTTCAAATATGGACATCAAAATCTCTGGAAGGAAAATCTCAGTCTTGAGATCAGGAGTGGTGACAAAATTTCTATCAAAGGCTCAAACGGATCGGGGAAAACAACTTTGATAAAACTGTTGTTGGGAGGTTTACAACCGAATGTTGGTAATATTTCGAGATCAGAATTTAATACGATTTACATTGATCAGGAATATTCCCTGATCGGGCACGAAATAAGTGTGTATGATTTTGTGAAGCAGTTTAATGACGGAGCAATGCAGGAATCTGAAGTGAAAACTCTGTTGGCCAGATTTCTGTTTGGAAAAGAAACCTGGGATAAGAAATGTGGAGTACTGAGCGGAGGAGAGCGATTAAGACTCCTTCTCTGTGGGCTTTCTATAAGCAGTAAAGCTCCTGATATGATTGTCCTTGATGAACCGACGAATAATTTGGATCTGCAGAACGTAGAAATCTTAACAGCATCTATTAAAGATTATAAGGGAACATTGTTGGTAATTTCACATGATGAGCTTTTCCTGGAAGATATCGGGGTGGAGAGGGAGATTGTTTTGGACTAAATTGAGGTGCTACGTTCTGATTGTTGTATGCTCCCGTGGATTTTGCTGATTAAGCAGATGTTTTTTTGTATTTTGTCATTGCGAGGAGCGCAGCGACGAAGCAATCTCTTATCTAAATATAAAGGAGTAGTCTGCGGGAGATACCATGGTTGAAAATCTCCCGCAGATTTCACAGATGGCATAGTATATTGTATTTTTTTGGATGCAAATGTAAACCTTATGGGTTTTAGAAACCTATAAGGTTCGAGTGGAGGTAACGTTTCTCTGTTGTTCGCAAAGTTTTATTTTTTTATTTTAACTGAACATTGGGTAGTTTATAATTCCCAACAACTTCTATTAAGTGAGTAGAGTTATTTTTTAGATTATTGAAAAATTTCTCCATATTTTCTTTATAGCCTCTTTCACTTATAGCGAAAAGTAAAACGCCTTTGCTTTCATTAACAGTAATCAGTTTATAACGGTATATATTTCTTTCTGCAATTAATATTTCCTTTCCATCTTTCGAATTTTCACTCATGAGAAAGTCTAAAATATATTCACCATCATTTTCATATATTTTATAATTTACAACCGGATTCGATTGCTTCATTTTTTCAAGTTCGCTTACTTTTTGATCAACAACATCTTTAAGATTGAAATCTCCCTTTACAAATTCGATCAAAGCTAATGTATTGTATTTTTCAATCTTTTCATTGGAACACAAATATTCCTGCTTGTAATAATTTTCATTGGGATGAGAACTCCAGATCAAATTATAGGTTTTGCCATCCATTTTAATTGGGCCGGGAATGTTTAAATATTCAATCGTTTTATTCTGAGCATGTAGCGAAAATGTTACGAGGGAAAGTAGAGCAACAATAAAATTTAATTTTTTAGCCATAATTTTTTGTGTTTTTTGTTATAATTATCAATGCTTAAATATATAATAATTAAAAAAATGAAAGAAGAAAGTAAGCTTGCAGCCTTCAAAAATAAAGATCTCCCGCATATTTTACAGATGAACACGGATATTAATGTTATAAATGCTTTAGAATCCACTGGTATATTTCATTGAAGACATCTTCCCTGATTTCTTCATTTAATATTTCGTGGCGCATTTCGGGGTAGATTTTCGTATGTGCATCATTAAATCCATCCTGCTTTAAATGATTGATTGTCTGTAGCACTCCTTTACTGAAATCTCCGATAGGATCATTCTGTCCGCTAATGAAAAGGAAAGGGAAGGATTTTGGAATAGAAGCAGCCCAGCTTCTTGCCGTTGCTTTTTTGTAAATACTGAACAATGCATAAAAAGCATTATTGGTAAACGGAACACCACAAAGTTCATCTTCTGTAAAAGCTTTCCTGTTAGCCTGATTCAGACTGAGCCAGCTTGTATCACTGAAATCGGGATCTTTCTTGAAATGTTTGTTATTGACAATATTGAAAAGAGTATTGAGGTAAGTAAGATGATGAGGCGCTATTTTGTTCGCTAATGAAAGATAACCTTTTATCAGACTGATGCCGGCCAGGGAACCTCCTGTTCCTGTAATAACTGCTCCGGTAAACTGGCTGCTGGCTCTCTGAAGAAGGCAGCGGGTAACAAAAGATCCCATGGAATGTCCAAGAACAAAATGAGGGACATCCGGATATTGTTGGTGAAGATGTTTACTCACTGCTTCAGCATCTGAAACAAGTTTTTCATCGGGTTGGTTCAGCTGGAAAAATCCGATGTCTTTTTTATCTTTTACGGATTTTCCATGTCCCAGATGATCATAAGTTAGTACAGCCAGCCCCCGGTCTGCAAAATAACCGGCAATTTCAGCATATCTTCCGCTATGTTCCTGCATGCCGTGGATAATGAGTAAAGTAGCTTTTACGGGAACTGTATCAGGAGTGAACAGGGTATGGAAGAGTTTTGTCTTGCTGGTAGTTGTTGGGGAGAAGTAAGATGATTTTTTTGATGCCATATGGGTTGCCTTATTATTTCAGTAGACAATCAAATATACGGAATTAATAATTTTCTTTTTTACATTAAATATTTTGGGTCGTCTGTCATGATAAAGAAATTTTTATATAATAAACACATGATTTCCACCTCACCCATAAAATAAATTTCCCTCATAATTTGCCCACCCTATTTTTAAAAAGTAATTTTGCATGAATCTAAAATAAAAGTAAAATATGTCAACTTACGTAGTTGTAGGTCTTCAGTATGGAGATGAAGGTAAAGGAAAAATCACGGATGTTTTATCGGCTAAATCGGATTATGTTGTTCGTTTCCAAGGGGGGGACAACGCTGGTCACACGGTTTATGTAGGCGAAGAAAAATTTGTACTTCACCTTCTTCCTTCTGGTGTACTGCAGTGCAAAGGGAAGTGTATCATTGCTAATGGAGTAGTGGTAAACCCAAAATCTTTCATTAAAGAGGTTGGCCAGATCGAGAGCAAAGGCTTGAGAACTGACCACATTTTTATCAGCAGAAGAGCGCATGTGATCATGCCTTACCACATTCTTTTGGATACATACCGTGAAGAGGAACATGGAGGAACTCAGATTGGAACTACAAAAAAAGGAATCGGGCCATGCTATGAAGATAAGATCGCAAGAATCGGGATCAGAATGGTAGACCTTTTAAATCCTGAAATCTTAAGAGACAAAATTGAGAAAAACCTAAAAGTTAAAAATTCTCTTTTTGAAAAATACTACGGAAAGCCAACACTGGATGTAGAGGAAATTTATAACGAATTTTTAGCCATCGGAAAGCAGCTTCAGGACAGAATCGTAGATACGGAAGTAGAGTTGAATGAAGCGATCAGAGACGGTAAAAATGTTTTATTCGAAGGTGCTCAGGCATTGATGCTGGATATCGACTTCGGAACATACCCATACGTAACTTCTTCTTCACCTTCTACAGGAGGAGTTTGTACAGGAGCCGGTGTTCCACCGACTTCACTTCAAAACCTTATCGGGGTTGCCAAGGCATATTGTACAAGAGTAGGAAACGGACCTTTCCCTTCCGAGCTGGATAACGAATTAGGAGAAAAGATTAGACAGATCGGTGGTGAATTTGGTGCTACAACCGGAAGACCAAGAAGAACAGGCTGGTTAGACCTTGTTTCTTTAAAGCACGCTTGTATGATCAACGGAATCAACAACCTGGTTATTACAAAATTAGACGTACTTACAGGAATTGAAAATCTGAAAATCGTTACACATTATAAGACTGAAGATGATAAGATCATTGATTATTTCACTTCTTCAACGGAGAAATTATACAACTACGAACCAATCTATCACGATTTACCGGGATGGAACGAAGATCTTACCAAAGTAAGAAGCTATGACGAGCTTCCGGATAATGCTCAGAAATATATAGAGTTTATTGAGGAATATCTGGGAATCAATGTATATTTGGTTTCTGTAGGTCCTGAAAGAAGCCAGAATATTATCAGAAAAGAATTATTCTAAATTTTAGAATACAATATAAAAAAAGAGACTGTCACCTGACAGTCTCTTTTTTATTATATAAATTATTGGTTTTTGTCAGACATATTTATCCTTCAGTTACCACTTCATCGCGGTTACCATCTTCTTCTTTTCCTTCCTGTATCATTTCTTCTGCTTCCGCTTTCTCTTCCGGAGTCGCTTCCTGAACCCGCTCTTCCTGTTCATCGTTGTGATGGTCTATGAAAAATTCACAATATACCGGAAGATGGTCTGAACCGAAATTTTCCAGGGTTTTAAGCTCTTTGATAAAAATATCTTCACTGTGGAACATCAGATCGATCGGAAATCTTAGCAGGCGGTATTTCGCATGAAAGGTAGACACAAAAGAACGTCCGATTCTGGGATCAATCAAATGACTCGTTTTTCTAAATAATATGGATGATTTCGACCATGCTACATTATTAAAATCTCCTACAACAATAACCGGTTCATGGATATCTTTTACCCGTTTGGCCGTACTTAAAAGATCACCGTCTCTTTCTTTAGAGGTTTCTTCTTCAGTAGGGCTTGGCGGAGGCGGATGCACTCCGAAAAATACAAATGAAAATCCGTCTTCAGTCTTTAGGTGTATTTCAATACTCGGAATATCATCAGCCACAAAATAATGAGTCTGTGCACTCTTGATCTCAAGTTTAGAGTAGAAATGCATTCCATAGGTGTTTTCGAGAGTTACTTTATGCCGGAACGGATAATCTTTTTCAAGAACTTTCAAGGCCTGTTCCCAATCTCCATTACTTTCCATAGTCATAAAGACTTCAGGTTTGTATTTTTTAATAAGTTGAATAAATCTTTCGTATTCCTTATTAAACTGATAAACATTGGCAGAAATAAAATGTAATTTTCGAGAAGATTTATGCTGCTGCTTATGCTTTTTGACCGGATAAAGCGGTGTATACTTCACGAGGGTAACCCCGTGGTGAATGAACAATAACAACAGAAGACTCTGTGAGTACCAGAGATGCTGAGTCTGATCAAGTAAAAGCCCCAAAACAAAAGTGATCAAAACAGCATAAGTAATCTGAATCTTACCAAACTCCGGAACCCTGAATATCCAATGGGAATTCTGAATTTTAGGCAATAGTGTCAAAAGCACCAGCAATCCGATTAACGACAAATAAATACCCCACATAAAATTTAATCAACGGATAAAAATAGTTTATTTTTTATACAATTCAAATCAATTCGCTTTTTAGCTATGCTAATTTAATAGATTAGTATAATTTTCCCTATTTTTATTCTGTCAGATTAATAAAACCATATGAATAAACTTATTGCAGTTGTCCTGCTCTTCAGTACTTTCTGTTTCGGACAGCAGAACCAGGAAATAGAAAAACCGGTCCGTGATCTGTTTTTAGGAATGAAGAATGCAGATCCTGAACTGATGAAATCCGCTTTTGCAGAAGGAGCCATTCTCCAGAGCATTGCTAAAGACGGAACAGTGAAAAACGAAAATGTACAGGAATTTATAGCCTCTGTTTCCAAATTTTCAAAAGATGATCTGGATGAAAGAATTGTCATTGATGCTGTGCATACAGATGGCGGACTTGCCAGTGTTTTTACGCCGTATTCTTTCTTCTTCAAAGGTAAATTCTCACATTGCGGAGCGAACAGTTTTCAATTGGTTAAGCAGCAAAATGACTGGAAAATTCAGTACATCATCGATACCAGAAGAAAAGAGAACTGCAGAGAAATAAAATAATGAGAATTAATCTGATTTCATTTTCAAATCTATAGAAATCTGACACACGAATTTAAAAACATTTTAAATGAAGATTCATCACATTGCCATTATATGCTCAGATTATAGAGTTTCAAAGAAATTCTACACTGAAGTTTTAGGCCTTACTATTATCCGCGAAGTTTACCGTGCAGAAAGACAGTCATATAAGCTTGATCTTGCTATCGGTGATCATTACGTTATTGAGCTGTTCTCATTTCCTGATCCGCCGCCAAGACCTTCCCGCCCCGAGTCGTGTGGCTTAAGGCATCTGGCATTCTCTGTAGATAATGTCGGAATCAAAAGAGATGAGCTCATAGCAAAAGGGCTCACCTGTGAAGCCATCCGCATAGATGAATATACAGGAAAAGAATTTTTCTTTACCCAGGATCCGGATCAGCTTCCGCTGGAGTTTTATGAAATGTAAAAAAAATTAGTGGGCATAACCCGTAAAGAAGCTAACAGCCATAATAGCCAGCACGATTGAAGAAATGACTACATACACGTAGTCTTTTTCTTTTAAATACCCTACCAGGGCAAAAATAATCCTAACCAGAGGCGTAAAGATCAGCAGCAATATTCCCAGCTGGATGATGGCCATACCTTCTCCCTTGCATAAAGAATTCCAAAACATTCCCCATACCTTTTCAGAAGAGGAACCCATGTCCAGAGAAGTATATTTTTTAGGCATTTTAAAGCCTTCCATAAAAAGCTTAATAAAGCCGATCAATGATGTGGCCACAGACAAAATAACACCAAGCCTCAGAAGATTTCCTACCGAACGGTTCAGATCCACATCTGTAAAATTCTTTCTCATTATCTGAAACTTTTATTGATACCGTTATACATCATATATATTGATAAAATGGTGATCACAATTGCAAAGAATACTTTTAATTTCTTCGTTTTGGATACCATCAGGGTTTTTGAACCTATGAAACTTCCTACTACGACACCAATAAGTACCGGAGCCACAATTACAGGAATGATCTCGCCTCTCTGGAAGTAGATCAGGGCACTGGCCACAGCCGTTACACCAATCATAAAGTTACTCGTCGTTGTAGAAACCTTAAACGGCAACTTCATCATATTGTCCATCGCCAAAACCTTTAATGCACCGGAACCTATTCCTAAAAGTCCGGACATGGCACCGGCAAACAGCATCATCAGAAATCCCGAAACCGTATTTCTTGCAGAATAACTTTTTAAAACTCCTTTATCGGGAAAAGTTCCGTATAATTTCAGTTTTTCTTCAAGGCTTCCTTTTATCAATGGTTCCTGGTGATCAGGCTTTCCCTTAAGATTGATAATAACTGTTAATAAAAGGATACTTGCGAAAATAATTCCAATGGTATTGGGATTAAGCATTCCGGAAACTAATGCTCCGATAATCGCTCCGGCAGTAGTCCCGATTTCCAGAAACATGCCTATCCGCATATTCGTAAAACCTTCCTTCACGAAAGCTACGGCAGCACCCGAAGAAGTACCGATCACAGAAATTAAAGAAGCACCAATAGCATAATGCATCGGAACGCCGAAACCCAGCGTCAATAAAGGAATAATAATAACTCCTCCTCCCAAACCTGTAAGTGAACCCAAAAGACCGGCGGAAACTGCGCCGAGAAACAGAATGATGATTTCTGACATGCTACAAATATAAAACTATTGTAGTACTCTGCCAAACGTTTAAAAAAGATAAATTTGACGTATTTTTGCAGTTATGAAAACTGAAATGAAATTATTTTATATCATTCTCGGTGCAACGCCCAAAGGCAGGAATATCGAGCAGCATGACGTTTTTTTCGGGATCGCAGAAAACCTTAAAGATCTTGTTCCCGATATGAAAGATTTCTGGAAAGAAGCAGAAGGAAAGATTCATGTGGACTGTTATCAGGAAGTGAGATTTGCAGACGGATATGAGGTGAAGATTGTTGAAAAAACAGATCTGCCATCCGAAGACCAGCTGTATTTCCTTAATTTAGGAGGGTACAAAAAAGGCTTTTTTGAAGAATTTCACGAACAACACCTGATGGTGGGGAAATCAATGGGAGAAATCATTAAAAGGGCAAAGGCGACAGAATTTTATGCGACAATGGGCTTTGAAGGAGCTGTAAGCCATATTGATGATAAGCACGGTGTTGATATTGATGATATCTTCAATGTCAATGATATTCTGCCGGAAAAAATGAAAGAAAAATATTCCATCATCCTTTCAAAATCTGAGGCAGAGAATCAGGAAAACCCAATAGGGCTTGGGTACTTAAAGATCGATAAAATTCAATAAAGCTTTCCATTAAAAAATCTAATAGAAAAAATAAAAGTAAGAATGAAAATAGGAATTTTAGGAGGCGGACAGCTCGGAAGAATGCTGATACAAAGCGCACTGAAATACGATGACCAATTTTATACACTGGACCCAGCTTCCGATGCACCGTGCAGCAGTATTTCCCACTTTACGCAGGGGAATTTCAACGATTATGATACGGTACTGAATTTCGGAAAAGATAAAGACGTGGTAACCATTGAAATAGAACACGTAAATGCAGATGCTTTAGCCGAGCTTGAACAACAGGGTGTGAAAGTAGTTCCCAATGCGGCCATTATTAAAACCATTCAACAGAAGATCCTCCAGAAAGAATTCTATAAAACATACGATATTCCAAGCCCTGAATTTCAGGTCGTTTGGGACAGCGAAGAAAAGATCATGATGCCTTTGCCGTTTGTGCAGAAAATGAATACAGGAGGTTATGACGGTAAAGGAGTTCAGGTAATTAAAACCGAAGGTGACTATCAACATTTATGGAAAGACGCTTCCGTGATAGAAAGTCTGGTCGACATAGACAAGGAACTTTCCGTAATCGTTGCCCGAAATGAAAACGGTGAAACCAAAACTTTTCCCGTAACAGAAATGGTAGCTGATCCAAAGCTGAATTTACTGGATTTTAATATCTGTCCCGTATTTCTAAGTGACGATATCCAGAAGCAGATCGATTCCATTACTGAGAAATTTCTAAATGCTGTAAATTCTCCAGGTCTTTTTGCCATCGAATTATTCCTTGACAAAAATGGAAAAGTATGGGTGAATGAGACAGCTCCGAGGCTGCATAATTCAGGTCACCAAAGCCAGGAAGGAAATACCAATTCCCAGTTTGAGCAGATGTACCGGGTTGTAAAAAACCTGCCATTGGCAGACACAGATGCTTTCACTTACAGCGGAATGCTTAACCTTGTTGGCGCAGAAGGACATGCAGGAAAAGTGATCTATGAAGGAATGGATGATGTTCTTAAGTTACCGAAAACCTACATTCATCTCTACGGGAAAACCGAAACCAAACCAGGACGAAAAATGGGACACATCAATGTTCTGGCTGACTCCAGAGAAGAGCTGATGGAAAAGCTGGTGAAGGTGAAAAGCATGGTAAGGGTTATCGCTGAATAAAACTTAGATAAAAGAAAAAAGATAAAGAGCTGTAAAATCATTACAGCTCTTTTTATGTGATTCCAATCTGTCCGCTTCATCAAATCCAATTGTTGATTCCACCTTTACATTCCTTAAATTTACAATATAGTATTAGGCTTTTGCGTAGAAAAGATCTTTCTTATTGAGAAGCTTTTTATGGAATATTAAAGTTTTCTTATTTATTCAGAACCATTAACAATTTACAATGCCTTGTTATATTATCAAATATTACATTAGATGGTGACTTGTGTCTCTTTATAATATTATTTTACTTTTTTATGTGATTTTAATAAAAAAAATATGTTGAAATTGAAATAAAACATGTATTTTCATGATACGAATCCTAAAGTATAAAAGGAGGAGAAACATCAAATATTATTTACTATGAAAAATTTAAAAAAAATTTCAAGAGAATCTTTAAAATCTGTAAAAGGAGGAATTACTCCGGAATGTGCACAATGGTGGGGCTCAGGGCAGCCATATTATACAAGTCAGACTGCCTGTCTTCAATCTCCAAATTATGACCCTGATATTAATTTGGGTTGTCATAATGCTTGTGGACGTTGGTACATACAATAAAGATACCCCTTTGGTAGCCTAAGGTCGGAAGATTTTTCTTCCGGCTTTTTTATTTATTCCTGTCATTTAAAAATCTTCTGGATTACATTTCCAATCTCCACAAAATCCCCATGGTTCCCTACTGAACGTATCTCCGGGCTGTTTTCATCAAATTCTGAAAATGGGAAGATCAACAGATAATTATTATCATTTAAATATTTGTTCAGTAATTCCGGGATAAGTCTCATCCGAGGAATATAGGACTTCATGCCTCGTTTGGCCATCAGGACAATCAGTGCTTCATCTTCTTTCAATTTAGCTGCTGTTTTTTCGCCGTCCTGCCAGGTACTCATAATGATAAATTCTGCTTCTATATTGGCTTTTTTAACAATCTTCTGAAGAATATCCAGAATATTTTCCGGAGCATAAAAAACTACACTGGCACCGGAATTTCTGGCAATATTCCATACCCTCAGAAGTGCATGGAAAAATCCTGCTTCCTTATGGGCATTCTCCGGGACCATCACTGCATATTTCTTTATCGTGGATAGTGGCTGTGCGGCATGATATACCAGTACATTCACATCATCATTCTGAAGATAACCGCTGTAAAGGTTGTACACAAAAGAGGGGGAAAAGCCTTTCTCATCCTCCAGACCGATAATAAGATCGGTAATATTCTGCTCCTTAATGACATTTTTAACCCCATTGATCACATCATTGTCATACCTTTTAAGAGACTGCATTTTAACGTCAGCGGCGGCGGCTGCATCGGCTGCCTGATGGAGAAGTTTTTCAGCATTTTTCACTGAAGATTCATTTTTATCCTCATTAATCACATTCAAAGCGAACAGGTTTTCTGTATTAGAATGGGCCTTGATTAAAATACCCAGATTCACCATTCTCTCCACGGTTTCCTCATGGTTAATAGCCAGAAGGATATTTTCCTCTTCATGGCTGTTGCCGGAAACTGTATCTTCATTGTCACTTTCTGCAATTTTTTGGGCACTGGCCATTGAAATAAATGAAGAGATGGTACAGGAAATAAGGATCAGAAGAATACTTCCGTTCAGTACATGCTCATTTAGTAATCTTACCGGTTCGCCGGTCTCAGTTTCAGAAAGAATAATATTGTATCCCACCATTACGGAGGCTAATGTTGCTGCTGCAGAAGCGGAGCTCAGTCCGAAAATAAGCTTTCCTTCATCCTTGGACAGCCGGAATGTCTTTTGGGTCATTACCGCTGAGATATACTTTCCTCCGATGGATGCAACGAGCATAATTCCCGCTACTTCCAGTGTTTCCCAACTTTTAAAGAAAACTTTAAAGTCGATCAGCATTCCTACACTGATCAGGAAGAACGGAATGAAAATCGCATTTCCTACAAATTCTACTCTGTTCATTAAAGATGAGGTATGCGGAATCAGCCTGTTTAGAGCAAGTCCGGCAAAGAACGCGCCGATAATAGCTTCCACCCCGGCAAGTTCAGCAAGCATTGCTGCCAGATAAATCATCACAAGGACAAAAATATACTGTGAAATCTTATCATCTACCTTTTTGAAGAACCATCGTCCTATTATAGGGAATACAATCAAAACAATGAGAGCAAAAACGATAAAGGAAACAGAGAGTTTAACCCAAAACTCCGTACCTACATCACCCTGCGACATTCCTACAATCACGGCAAGCACCAAAAGCGCCAGAATATCAGTAATCATGGTTCCGCCGACTGTAATATTTACTGCTTTATTTTTGGCAATTCCCAATTTGCTGACCAATGGGTAGGCGATCAGTGTGTGTGAAGAAAAAAGGCTTGCAAAAAGAATGGAAGTCAATATAGAGAAATGCAACAGATAGTAACCGCCCAGATAACCCAGAACGAACGGAACAGTAAATGTGTAGATTCCGAAAGTAAGGCTTTTCCATTTATTTTTTTTAAAATCACCCATATCAATTTCTAGTCCTGCAAGAAACATGATATAAAGAAGGCCTGTAGTTCCCGTTACAACAATGCTGCTGTCTCTTGCCAGCACATTAAAACCGTTTGGTCCTATTACAGCTCCTGCAATGATAAGGCCCAACAGGTGCGGAACTTTAATTTTATTCAGAAGCAGGGGAGCGGCAAGGATAATAACCAGTACCAACAGGAATTTTAGAACCGGATCTTCTATAGGAAAATTCAGATTATGTATACTCAGTAAAATCATAGGTGTTTTTATTTTGTGGAACGTACTAATTCGACGGAAAATTTGGCTGTACAGCCATTGTCGGCAATAATAGTTCTTGTGCCTTTCAGTTTGGTATCCGAAATATCGTTAAGCAGGACATTCATTTCTACTTTCTTTTGAGAAGTGGAATCTGTCCTGAAATTAAGCTTAATCTCATTATGCTCAAACTTTCCGGAATAAACCCTTACCAGGTTATTGTTATTGATGATTTTTGCTGACAGATGAATAGAGTCACTGTCGAATTCCCAGGTATCCGTACGCTGATCACCCACTACATAGTCATTGCAATTAGATTCTGTACAGATGACTTTTCCGGTCCATGGTCCTGAGATTTCTTCCGGCCATAAAGCGATCCTAACGGAATCTTTTTTTGCAAAAATACTGTCCCTCATTTTTAAAAGAGACTGATATTCAGATTCTTTTTGAGCGAATGTTTTTTCTTTTTCGAGCAACTGTTTTTCCCTTTCTGTCAGATTTTTTTCTTTTTCCTTATAATCACAGCTGATCAGTAAAAATGAGCCGGCAAAAAGGATAAAAAATGTGTTTTTAAGCATATTGTCAGTGTTGGTGTAAACAATATAAGGAAAAATAAGGAAAATATAAAATCTCCCTGCCCCTATCCGCTCAAATTCGGGAAAAATTACGCCGTTGAAATCAATAGTTTTGACTTCAACGAATTGGAATATCCACCCATTGGACGGTCTAATTTCATTATTATTCCATTTTTTGTTTTTTGAACATTTGCGGATTATAATTAATGATGAATACACCAAGGATGATCAGTATGGCTGCAATGATAAATTTGACGCTGATTTCCTCATTAAGAATCAGCCAGCTTAAAAATATAGAGATGAGGGTATTGATGTAGGCAAGTATTGATATCTGTACCGGCGAAATCTTTGTTAAAGCATAATGAAAAGCAAAAAATGCTGCTACAGAGCCAAAAACGGCCAGATAAAGCATAGCAGATATGCTTTTTAAGCTCCAGTTCTCAAAATTATAATTTTCTGAAAGCAGAAATGCAAAAATAATCTGTACGATCCCGGCAAACAGAAACTGGTAAAACAGATTCAGAAAAATATTGCCACTCTGGATATTCATTTTTTTCGTAAAGATTGTTCCTGAAGCCCAGCCTGCAATGGCAATAAACAGAAACAGGATTCCTAAGGCATAGTCCGGATTTTTGAGATCATGAATACCATCCCAAAATATGAAAACAATCCCACTGAAAGACAGGATGATACCGATAAAAGCCCTTGCATGGAACTTCTGAAGTCCAAATGCCAGGCTTCCCAGAAAAACGAGAATGGGGGAGCAGGCACTGATCAGGGATGTAAGGCTGCTGGTAACCTCTTCTTCCGCTACCGTCGTCATTCCGTTTGCAATAATCAGCATTAATGACGAAAAAATAAGCTGGTATTTCAGCTTTTCCCAACCAATCCATTTAAATTCTTTCCTGTACAGAAGAATCAGAAACATAATAATAGCGGCCAGAAACTGACGTATTCCGGCGACAAACCATGCGGGAATGGTCTCGACTGCTACCCTGATCGACAAAAAGGTAGTTCCCCATACAATGGCAACGGTCAGTACTGCAAAAGTAAGTTTATAATCTTTCAATGTAGAAATTAAATAGGCCAAGCAAATATACAGGTTATGAAATTAAGCGGATGGGTACAGTTGCTGTGTTTTTTGAAGGCTCAGAAGAACGGGTAAAATATGTAACAATAAAAAAGAGTACACTTTTAATGTACTCTTTTGGCTTTTAAGGTTGGAATCCTCCGCATGTGTCAAAAGGAACACATTGCCATTTGCCGTTTCTAAAGCAAAGCTGGAATGAGCAGGCCTCCATACCTCCTAAAACTTTTTTTAGTTCTTCTTTTTTAAGCTTTTTTAAATTTTTCATTTTGAATAAATTTTATGTTGGTTAGTGAAACAAATATTGTAAAAAAATGATAACAGTGAATCAAGATTAACACAGTTTAACTTTTTTTGATTTATAAAGCGAAATCTTTTTATCTTTTTTAGACTGGAAGGCAGGAAGAAATGTATACTTCAAAAAAGGTTATATTTTTTTATCTTTGACGATCTAATAAAAATTGAGATGGTAGGAATTATAATGGGCAGCCAGAGCGATCTGCCGATCATGGAACAGGCTGCAAATTTTTTGAAAAGCCTCGATATTCCATACGAACTGACGGTAGTTTCGGCGCACAGAACACCGGAAAGAATGTTTGATTATGCAAAAACGGCAAAGGAAAGAGGCCTTAAAGTGATCATTGCAGGAGCCGGCGGGGCAGCACATCTTCCGGGAATGGTAGCCAGTTGTACCACCTTACCTGTGATTGGGGTTCCAATCCTGTCCAGCAATTCTATTGACGGTTGGGATTCTGTACTGTCTATTCTTCAGATGCCGGGTGGAATTCCTGTAGCAACGGTAGCTTTAAACGGAGCTTTGAATGCAGGAATATTAGCAGTGAAAATCTTAGGAAGTGCGGATGAAGCGATTGCTGAAAACCTTCAGAAATATCAGGATTCTTTAAAAGACAAAGTATTGGGAACGGTGGATGATATCAAAGCCATTCACCCGAATCATTTTGATCTTTAATAGCACATACACCAAGACAAAATCGCCCTATCAGAAGATAAGGCGATTTTTGTTTTATTTCCTGATAAATTTAAAAGACCGGATTTTTTCTTTTGAAATAAGCTGCAGCATATAATTTCCCGGTAGTAAAGATTCTACATTGATGCTATCTCCTTTTATATGGTCTTTCATTAATATTCTGCCTGATGTATCCAGAATTATATAAGAAATGATTTCCGGCATATTCCTGATAAAAATGCTATGATGCACGGGGTTGGGATAGATAGATCCGCTTTCTTCCAAATGTGAGTCTGAAACAGATAATACACGGCAATCTCCAGGCAGATCATAAGTGAAAATCCAGCCTTTGGCAATCAGGATGTTTCTTTTATCAATAATATCCGAAGAATAGGAAAGGGGCTGCAGCGGGCCCAGATTAATATTATTTGCTGTATTGATATTCATGGCCCATCCGGAGAGGGTTTTGCTGTAATTTGTACAGTTAATCCCCGAATTATAAAAAGCCGTGTGCGCATCGGTAAGAAATGGAAGATTCCAGTTTTCCAGACTTTGATTAAAATGTACCGCTCCTGTAAACATCGTACTGATAGTAGTCACTTTGCTGGTATTCCATGAATCAAGAGGTTGGTTGAATGCGGTACAGCCATGAAACATATGGGAAATATCAGTGGCGTTGGAGATATTCCAATTGTTGAGCGGCTGATTAAAATTGGGGTTGAAATGGAAAAGGAAGGTCATATTGGTCACATTCGAAGTGTTCCAGTTGTTCAAGGGCTGATTAAAATTAAGTGTTTCAGCGAACATATACTGCATATTTGTAACATTTGATGTATTCCAGTTATTCAGATTCTGATTAAATTTTTTGTTATTGTAAAACATGTAACTGAAATTCCCGGCAGATGAAGTATCCCAAGAACCTATAGGTGTATCAAAATTATCCTGTGATAAAAAAGGAGGACAGGCGAACATATATTCAAAATTTATTATGGACGATGTATTCCAGGTGTCCATTGATGGGTTTCCCGCAAACTGTCTGATATTGTAAAACATATAGGATGCATCAGTAACCAGGGAAAGATCAGGTGCGTCGTATGCAGTCAGCTGGAGAGAAGGGCAGTTTGCAAATGCCCTCTTCATAGATGTCCATTGGATATTTCCCCATTGAACTATTTCCATAATCTTATCAATATTTCCGTAATTAGTCCATGAGTTGCCTATGTTGCTGCTGAATTGAATCTGTTTGAAAAGACCGTTTCCGTTGCTTGCTTTTACTTTATAAGTGGCATTGGCAGGAATGGGGTTCAGAGGAGCTCCGAACTGAATCAGTACCTGTTTGTTCGAATTGACATTCACCATTGTACCATTATGCTGGGGGTAGTTTACTTCTTCCCAAGTAATGGTGTAGTTTTCACCAATTCCGGGAAACCATATTTCATTAACCCCTGCCTGCACAGGAGCATCTATAGTGACGGAGTTCAGTGGTTGGAGGTTGGGTTTCCAGATTGTAATAAATTCATCCTGGGCCTTGATAGGTTGAAATAATAATATTATTGAAATAAATAATAGAATTTTATTAATCATATATTAGTTTTTTGGAAATAAATATATGTAAATTAATAAAATTCTGCAAATGGTGGAAAATCTATTCCTGTATTCTCATTATATTGCTTTTAATAAAAAAACGCTTCAATATTTGAAGCGTTTTTTTATTATTCCTGGATCATATTGTCCCGTGTATTTTTCTGGACGGAGATGGCTCCGAAAAGGGCGAGGAGAAATGCAAATGCATAAAATCCTTTTTCACTTGGAAGTATGGTGGCATTCCAAAGCCCAACTGCCAACAGCACGATGGAAGAAAGGGTGGCAAACCAGCAGATCCCATAATAGATATCCGTTACCGGGATATTTTCCAAACGGTCACGGACGGCTTTCTGCAAAGAAACTACGGCAAATAGCCCATAAAGAAGTATGGTAAAATAATATCCTTTTTCATTCAGCAGCATTTCTGCTCTGGCAAGACCTACGATGAAGCCTATCATTCCTGCTCCCAATGCTACCCAAGATGCGGCTACGAACGCATTTGATACTCTTTGTTTTTTCATTAATTAAATGTTTTTGTTTTAGGGGCTAAATATATTCATTTTTTCTAAACTTAACAGTCGTTGTACCCAAAATATGGGTAAAATACGGATACGGCAGTAATTAGGATTCCATTAGCCCCGATAGAAGCGGTTACCCCACAGCAGTGAGGCTTAAGTCTGGCGCGAGGAGTAGAAGCGGATAGCGGGAATAGCTTCAAAAAAGAAAAACTCTCCTAATGGAAAGTTTTCTGTAACCGTTACTGTGTAATATATTCGTAATTGTATTGCACGTAATTGTTTCCATTGGCTTCTTTTCCAACCACCTGAATGGGCAGTTGAGCGTTGTTGTACTGTATGGTATAGGTAATATTCTGATTTTGGGTCCAGCTTCCGTCACTGTTTTTGTAGCTTATTTTTTCTGCTGTATAATTGTTTTTGCTTAAAGAATAGGCTCTTTCCATCATAATTCTCATGTACTTGTTTGTATTGGTGAACGGACTTAATTTATCATCATACGAGAACTCTCTTTTATAAGCAAAGCTTATTGTTCCTCCGATGGTGGAAGTTTCCACGGAAATGTTGTCTCCGTTATAAGCATATGTGGAAGTACTGGGATTGGAGCAGTCTTCTGACTGGCAAAGGGTGGAAGATACGAGTTTACCGTTTGAATTATATGTATAAGTGCTTTTTCTGTTGAAATCCGGGTTCGTATAGATCGCTTTGATATCAACTAATTGATCACCATTATAATTAAATACAGCATAATACTCTAAAGTCTGAGTGGCTGTGTAGTAATTTACCTTTGTCGGTTTTCCGTTGCTATATTCGAAAACGGAAGATCTCCCTCCGGACAGCATTTTTATGAGCTCTCCCTGGCTGTTGTATTCGAATGTAGATACAGTGGTTTCAGGATTGGAAGGATTGTCGTAGTAAATGGTAGTGACTTTACTTAATAACAATTTTTTTTCTGAAGGATCATTTGTAATTTCGTTATCATCGCTGCTGCAGCTTGTAAAAATTGTCGCTGAGCCCATTAACCCCAGAAATAAATATTTTTTCATTCTCTTTTTTTATTTTTCAAAAATAAGGAATACTTGTTAGGTTTGAAAATAGAGCAATAAAAAAATCCCACTATATTGAATAATGGGATTGTATATAGATTAAAATAAATCTTAGTATCTGTAGTACTCAGGCTTGAATGGACCTTTCACATCTACACCGATATATTCAGCTTGTTCCGGAGAAAGAGTTTCCAGTTCAACGCTTAATTTTTTAAGGTGTAAAGCAGCTACTTTTTCATCTAAATGCTTAGGAAGCATATACACTTCGTTTTTGTAAGCAGCAGAATTGTTCCACAATTCGATCTGAGCCAAAGTCTGGTTAGAGAAAGAGTTAGACATTACAAAACTTGGGTGCCCTGTTGCACAACCAAGGTTTACCAACCTACCTTCAGCAAGAATGATTACTTCTTTCCCACCTTCTAAGGTGTAGATGTCTACCTGAGGTTTAACTTCAGATTTTGTCTGACCGTAGTTTTTGTTTAACCAGGCCATATCGATTTCATTGTCGAAGTGACCGATGTTACAAACGATCGCTTTATCTTTCATTTTAAGGAAATGTTCTCCTCTTACAATATTGAAGTTACCTGTAGTAGTGATGATGATATCTGCATTGTCTACAACTGTATCCAGTCTTTTTACTTCATAACCGTCCATGGCAGCCTGAAGTGCACAGATTGGATCGATTTCAGTAACGGTAACGATAGAACCAGCTCCTCTGAAAGAGGCAGCAGTACCTTTACCTACGTCTCCGTATCCGCAAACTACCACTCTTTTTCCGGCAAGCATAACATCTGTAGCTCTTCTTACAGCATCTACTGCAGATTCTTTACATCCGTATTTGTTGTCGAATTTAGATTTAGTTACCGAATCGTTTACGTTGATAGCAGGCATTACTAAAGTTCCATTCTTCATTCTTTCATAAAGTCTGTGTACACCTGTAGTGGTTTCTTCAGAAAGTCCTTTGATATCTTTTGTGAATTCAGGGTATCTATCGAAAACCATGTTCGTTAAATCTCCACCATCATCCAAAATCATATTCAATGGTTTTCTGTCTTCACCAAAGAATAAAGTCTGCTCAATACACCAGTCAAATTCCTCTTCGTTCAGACCTTTCCAGGCATAAACCGGAATTCCTGCAGCAGCAATAGCAGCAGCAGCGTGATCCTGTGTAGAGAAAATATTACAAGAAGACCAGGTAACTTCAGCTCCTAAAGCCACCAATGTCTCGATAAGAACAGCTGTCTGGATCGTCATGTGAAGACATCCGGCAATTCTTGCGCCTTTTAAGGGTTGAGATGGTCCGTATTCTTCACGGATAGACATCAAACCTGGCATTTCTGCTTCGGCAAGGGTAATTTCTTTTCTTCCCCATTCTGCTAGGGATATGTCCTTCACTTTGTAAGGAACGTATTGTGTTGTAGTACTCATATGTAATGAATAAGTTTAAATTCAATTGATAACGAACTGCAAAATTACAATTAATAATTAAGATAAAAAAACGAGAGACAGGGTTAGAGTTTATGAGATTATACATGATTTAATATTATTTAGTCTTAATATAAATAGCTATTTTTGTTCAGATAAATTTTATACTATGAACCATACGAATATCCAGGGAGAGGCTAACAGAAAAGCAAAGCCGGTTGCTCCAAAAGTAAAGGAACTGATAGAACGTACCAAAAGTGTGATTTTGGCCACGGTAGATGCGGAAGGAACTCCTAATTCCAGCTATGCACCCTTTGTACAGGTAGGAAACACGTTATATGTTCTGGTATCTTTTATGGCAAGACACACTAAAAATCTTGCGGACGGAAGAAAAACTTCAGTGATGTTTATTGAAGACGAATCTGCAACCAAGCAGATCTATGCCCGTGAACGTCTCACCGTCGAGGCATCAGCTTCCCAGATAGAAAGAGATTCTGAAACCTGGAACACTGTTATTACTAAACTTAAAGAAAATCACGGAAAAGTGGTTGAAGTTATTTCAGAAATGGGAGATTTTATTCTTATTGCTCTGCAGCCTGTAAAGGGTTCTTATGTGAACGGATTTGGAAGCGCTTATTTTGTAGATGAGAATCTTGAAATTCTTGAGCATAGAAATGATGTGAACCATCAGCCGAAATAAATAGATAAGAATGGGAGAGGGGAGATGGAAGTTTATAATGATTAAGTAAAGAAGAATTCTTTTTTAATAGATTCTTTGTAATCAAAACTTTAAAGTTAATGGACAAACGAATAGTAACTTCCATCTTCGTGCTTCCTTACTCCCATCCTCTTTTATCTTCCACATCTTTTCACTACTTTTATCGAATAAAAAAACGATGCCCCTTTACCGAGATTTTTCAGATGACAATGCCACGATTCTTGTATGGAAATATGATGAAAGCGAAAAACTTGACATCAATGAGCTTCTGGAACCGGAAAATGCTGAAAAGGTAAAAGACTACCATCCGAAAAAGCTTCTGGAGGTGCTCATGGTCCGTAAACTTTTGAAAGGTTTAAAACCCAATTCCAAAATACTATATAAAGAAAGAGAACCCTTCCTTTCTCCTAAAGATGCGGAAATTTCTATCACTCATTCATTTCCTTTCGCAGCTATAGCAGTTTCTAAAAATAAAATAGGTATTGATATTGAAAAATTCAATCCAAAAATTTTAAGGGTTATTGATAAATTCACTTACGAGAATGAAAGAGGATTTATTCCTGAAGATAATGCCCCCGCTTTCTATACTATTATATGGAGTGTAAAGGAAAGCATGTACAAGATCCATCATTCCAAATACTGGTCTCTTAAGAAGAATTACGAAGTAAAGCCGTTTGAGCTCAAGCATCTTTATAAAATAAGCTGCAGGGTTTATGATGAACAGTTTTCAGACGAATTCAAGGCGAGAGTGGAATTTTTTGATGACTACTGCTTTACGATTGTGGAGGAATAGAATCAGCTTCGCTTCTGTATTTTTCAATTACTTTTCTCTGTTCTTTGGCTACGTCGTAGATCAGTTCCAGAATATCATGGATGTTTTTAAGTTCTGTTAAATGTGAAATTTTATCAGGATCTCTTCTGTCAACCAGATCATTTTCCTCTATCTCCGTTTTTCTTTTCGAAATCAGATCTTCAATGGAAGAATCTTCCGGTTCCAGACGGCTTTCCATTTTTAAAGCTTCATTGATCTCGTTTCCATGTAGTAAAACGGACGTTTGCTGCATTTCGGCTTCAATCTTTCTGCTCCAGCTTTCGGCATCTATTTCAGGATACTTTTCATTGTTTTTAGAGTATTGGGAAAGGGAAGCGGTATAGGCTGTGATTAGGTGTGAAGTTGCGACAAACTGGTGTACCACTTCCAGTTTTTTCTGTTGGTTCTTCGGTTCAGAGATCATTCTCTGGAAGTTGTCGGAAAGGTTGGCCAGCGAAATAATGGCATTTTTCCGCTTTACTTTATAATCTTCAATGTCAAAATTTCCCTGTAAGAACTTGGAAATGACACTTTCAAAATAGATCAGGTTGTCTGCCGCAGATTTTTTCATCAAATCAAGATTCTGAGTATGCTCCCATACAGGCAGAACAATATAGGATACGGCAAAAGCAATAACTCCGGCTATAATGGTATCCAGAATTCTGTCCTTAAAGATCACATTTACATTTCCGGGATTTAAAAAGTTAAAGCTCAGAAATACATAGATCGTCATAAACAACACCGCCCAGAAATAGCGGCCTTTCAGAAAGCTGAAACACATAATCATGCTCAAAAGCAGAATGGTAAATAAAAGACCATTGAAGTGTATAAAATGTAGAATCGTATAGGCAATAACTGCGCCTGCAATGGTTCCGTATAAACGGAGTAGATTTCTTTTTTTCGTAATGGAATAGGCGGGTTTTAATATTGCTGTAATCGTGATCAGGATCCAATAGGTATGGCCCAGGCCCAGAAAATCGAACATAGAAAAAAGATAGCCCACAAGCAGAGCAGTTGTAATTCTTATTGCATGTCTGAAATGAGAGGAGGAAAGTGAAATATTATTCCTTAAAACTTTGAAATTGAGTTTTTCTTCATTAGGCATGAATTTTTTTAAATCTAACCCTGTAGAAAGGCTTTTGGCCAGTTTCACATCTTGGGAAAATACTTTATAAATTTCATTGATCTCTTTTGTAATCTCATTGATGCGCATCAGAATCTGACGGAGGATCATGAAATTTTCCAGATTATCCGGAGTCAGCTGCTTATTGCGTAAATCAAAATAATGAACGTTAAGGTTTTTCAGTTCATGTTCCAGATCAAAAATGGATTTTGCCCTTGTTCCGATCTGAAGCGAGATTCCAATATTGGTAATTTCTTCGGCGAGCAGGTTGAGGTAATCATGGATATTGACCAGGATCATACTGTCTTCAAAGCTCTGCTGCAATTTCTGATAATCACTTTCAGAGGTCATCAGCTTTTCATGAAGGTCCATGGAATTCAAGAACATCAACATCAGCAGACGACTGGTTGTTGTTGATTCATTAACGATGGTTCTCGTCTTGAAAACGGTTTCCCTGGTTTCTTCCTGAAGGTTTTTGATCCCGACCTGCTTGGCAATAACCTGAGTGGTCAGTTTATCAAAATCAGGATTTTTCTGGTAATAATTAGCTTTGATTTTTAAAAATTCTGCGAGCTGCAGATAATTTTCCCCGATCATCTGTCCTGCCAGTTTATAAGGCTGGATGGTGGTAACCACAAGGAAAATCAGTAAAAACCAGATACAGCCGGATGCAAAGATCAGCAGGCTTTTAAAAATATTACCTCCTGTAAGATGCCCGTCAATAAATATCGCCAGCACAACAAGAGATAGCGAACCCACAGCGGCAAGTCTCTGTCCGTAAACCCCGATAAGGGAAAAAAACATTCCGAACACAATAATCTCCAGGATGACCAGGACTTTAAAATTCATGACCATGCTGGCAATAAATGCAACGAACACAAAACAAAAAATAGCAAAGGTCAACGCATTTCTCCTTCTGATAAAAGGTCCGGGCTGATCACAAAGTGCTACAAAGCTGGTTCCGAGAGGAAATAAAAAGTATTCTTTCAGGATTCCGAAGTGGGCGAGGACTAAACAAGGCAGAACGGTTGCCAGCGTAATTCTGATCGCAGAATATACATATTGGCTGGTAACAAATTTTTTGAGTTCTGCTGAATAGTTCATACTACAAAATTAATTATTGAAAACAAGAAATGCCTTATAAAAATGAGACTTTTGCAAACTTATATATTATATTTCTTTAATAATTTTTCAATTGGTAATAGATTGTGGTTGAGTCTAACACAAATTTAGTGCTGGGATTGTACTATTTGCCAAAGGAGTGTGAATGATGAATAAGCTGCGCTGTCAATTTGCTTTGCATTGAATTTTCTTTATCCCTCAATTCACTATTCACTTGCGAAGCAAAATTCACCATTGACCTGTTCGTCGATTCGGTGCATACAAAAAGCCTCATTTTTATGAGGCTTTTTGTATTTGGGTATTAAATATCTTAATAATCTACATTAGATGTTTCATCACCGATGTTCCAGGTAAGACCGAAACGAAGGGTATTATCTAAAGCAGTATTGATTTTTGACATATTGATCAGATAAGAAATATCAAGCCCGAAAGAACGGTATTTCAATCCGATACCTGCTGTAGCGAACTGTCTTGCTCCCTGCTCTTCACTTTCGTGGAAGTAACCTGTTCTTACGGCAAATGCATTGTCATAAGAATATTCTAGAGCACCACTCATCATGATAGAGTTTTTATTTTTGAACGACTTTCCGATCCCTGCCATTACTCCTACGTTAGGGACTTCATATCTTGGCTGTCTTGTGTTAGGATCTATTCCTACATATTCTGATCCCGGAACCAAAATCTTAGAGCCTTCTACACTAATGCCGATCTTGTTCATGTCATCCAAATACATATCATATCCAAGCCCTAATCTTGCCATCGTAGGCAAATAAGATCTTGATTCTTCATTTCCTGTATAGTCTAATTTCGGACCTAGGTTCTGAATAGCAAAACCTGCATTCACTTTACCATCATAACCTCCGAAACTTGAAAATCTTGGAGAGGTATAGTATCCTGAAACGTCAACTGCAAAAGAGTTAGCAGCTTTAAGGGTAGTATCTGTGTTGAAACCTCCGGCTAAATCCGAACGGATGAATCTTCCGGTAACGGCCATTGAGTAAGAATCAGAAAGTTTCAGACCGTAAGCAACGTCAATGGAAAATTCATTAGGCTTTGACGTCCCCATAGAAGTGACTTCTGAACCTACCAGCTGAGTAAGGTCTACCTCACCCATGTTGAAATAATAGATACTTGCAGAAATAGTGGATCTTTCTTCCTGGCCTAAAAATTTATGGAATGCACCATATAGTAAAAATACATCATTGGTAAGTTTCCCCATATAAGGCGTATAGTTAAGACCTATGGAAGAACTTGTTCTGCTAAAAGGATATTTTGCCGCATTCCAGAATTGTGAAAATGCATCCGGTGAAGTTACCACCCCTTGGTCTCCCATACCTCCAGCTCTTGCATCTGGTGCAATTCTTAGAAAAGGAGCTCCGGTTAATACTGGATTTATTTTACTTAAATCTTGCGAATAGCCTAAAAAACCAGCACTTAAACCAAATCCCAAAAGCAGTTTAGTAGTTAAATTCATATGTTGTCTTTTATATATTATCAGTTTTTTATAACAATTATTGTCTATGTATTATTTAATTTATTTCAAAAGTACCATTTTTTCTACAGCTGTAGCACTTCCTTTGCATTTTTCTTGATTTTGACTTTTTGCAAATATCTTAAAAATATACGTACCTTTTGCAACAGTTGACCCAAAATCGTCTCTTCCATCCCATTCTATTGCCTGACGAGGCGTTCTAAAGCCCTGTAGGAACGGTTCTGCAACCACAGGCTGAGATAATGTTCTCACTAATTTTCCTGTTATTGTATAGATTTGAACATTTACATCTAAAATATCATCGCAGTTATGTTCAAACTGGATGTACGTTTTATTGGTAAACGGATTCGGCCAGTTCAGCGGTCTGTTAATGATCAAATGCTGATCGGTTTCATCCTTAACTTCAAAGTTTAACGTAGACGTTGTAGAATTATTGTTTATGTCCCAAACTTTAAATGTTAACTGGTGTTGTCCTATTGCTAAATTCCTGAAAGGGTAGGTTACATTTCCTTTCTGGTAATCAGCAAGACTCGGGCTCAGACATCCGTTTCCTTCGCCTGATGCAAAGAAATCATTCAGAACAACCGTGTTGATGATCTGCCCGTCAAGATAAACGGTAATATCATGGCCCACACCGGATCCTGTAGAGTTGATTCCCGTGTCATCCGTAACACAGGCCAAAAGCATTGGATTCTGGTTCGTGATTCCGCCGTCAGCAAAATTTGTATTATTCATGTACAATTTTACTTTTGGAGGTTCGTTATCATTGATTCCGTTAGGGTTTATATCTCCCACCTGTACTGCCTGGTTATTGAATACGTCCGTTACTTTATTGTCTGCGTAGCCCAATATTCTTCCTTGTCCCACAGCATAGTTGATATCCTTCGGTACATAGAATTCTACAGTGAATACTCCGTTTACTGCGGTGCCTGAAGCTTTAACAATAGCACTTCCTTCTTCTGTGTAATCCATGACAGGCGCTAATGCTCCGTCATTATTCAAGGTTTTTTTGTTTAATCTTTTATCAAAAATATTGATAGAAACCCTTCCGTTGAAGGTTGTATTAACCGTTCCGTTAGGATTGTTGATATGGCCTTTTACTTTAATAAAATCGAGACCTCTGATCAATCCCGGAACCGGAGATTCAATATTGTCGATAACAAGTTGTCTTTGAGGTCTGCTCAGTTTCATTGCAGGATCCCCAAGTAAATTTACTTTCAGATGGTCGATATTGGCTCCTTTTTGTTTTTTAGCATTTAAATGGGCATATCCTAAAGTTTCAAAATCGTCGCTGGTCAGTTTGAAAATATTCTTCGTATAAAGATCTGTGAAGTTACGTCCGTAATCTACCCCAATGGCACGGCTTGATGTGATCATGGCAGCAGCACCTCCTTGCTTAAGCTTAATGAACTGCTCCCCTGCAGAAGAAGTAGCCGGTTCATCCCATAATGTAAATTCACAGGTAATGGTAGATACAAACGGAAATCTGCTGTATACATTGGAGAAGTTATTGGAATTTTGAATTTCAGTACTCGTCAGCACTCTTTCCTGTGCCCATCCGTTGATTCCTCCATGTCCGAAATAGAACAAATAAAGACTGTTCCCGATATCATTTGAAATGGCCTGAGTCACCTGAGGAAACCTTTGTCCAGCCGCTGTACTTTGGGCCGGGAAAGCATCCAGATATAATTTTCTCACATTATATTCTTTCAGATCCTGCTGGCCGGGAGCTTCAAAAACACTGGATAGCGTATTATTCATTACCTCATGGAAAGGACTTCCGCCATCTTTATCATCATCTACTACAAAATCAAGCTTCATACGCCATTCTCCGAAAGGAGAAGACTGGCCGGGAAGAGCATTGTAATAGGCAAGGGTTTTACTGATCATATTTCCTGCTTCAGTTACATTGGCTGCAGGAATTCTTCCTACAGGGATATCAGGCAGGTTATTTTCAATAGAAGAAGCCGTCTGCGGCTGCGTCATTACGATATAGTCATCGGTTATAAAAGAACCGACAAAATCTGCTGAATTTTCACCATGATAGCCGGAAACGATATTGGAATTGCCGGAGATCCTGTTTTTGTAGTCATAAGAAGCGTCTCCCAAAATAAATACATATTTAAGTCTTGCGCTGTTATTAAGTTTTGTTACAAAATCTCTTATTGCAGTAAGATCCCTGCTTCCGCTTCCGAATTCATTATAAATCTTAGCCGCATCTACGATCTCTACCGTATAATTGTTTTTAGTCTGGTGGTAGCTGGCCAGTCTCTGTGCCTGGCCCATCATTTCAGGAACCGTGATGATCAGGTAATCCACATTCTGCAGCCCGGAAAGATTTTGATTAGCAACTCTTTCTACAAACTGAGGGTTATAGGCTGCATCAGCACGGAAAGCCACAAATTCATTATTGAAATTTGGGTCAGAAGTAAAATAGCCGAAGTTAAAACTGCCGGCACCCGCTTTATTTACTCTTCTGTTGGCATTCGTAATATCAGTTACATCCCATACCTGCTCAAGGTTTGCTGCATTGGAAATACCAAAGCCGTAATTGATATTGGTTCCGCTGGTAAGTGAGAAATCCCTGAAATTCATCTGAGATCCGTTGAAGGCAAGATTTTCTTTATACTGTACTTCCGCATAATCAAAATGGAAAACTCCGTTAGGGTTTACAGAAATATTGGGAGCGTAATTAAGAGTAATCTGATTTCCGCTCAGGTTGGATATCGTTCCGTCATATCTTAGCTGATAAAAATCAAATACATAATTATTGGTATTGGCAGGAACCGTCTGAGGGATAGGATTTTGGTTGTTGATTTTAAATTCAACAGTATTCTGCTGAGACCTATAGCCTATCACCTGTGTCCTGTATCTTATGACATCACCAGCCTGTATTGGTGAATTGGTTGTAAAAGTTACTGCTTTATCCGTGGTAAATGGTGCTTCTTCTACCCAGATTCGTCCTACTTTTAAAAGATTCTTCTGGTCATTGTTAATCACCTGGTAATTGTCATACCTTGTTATTAAATTACCGGCCGGAAGATTAACGTCGACTGGTTGAACTCTTTTGCCTGCACCCTTGTCAAAATTGATAAAATAGTAAGAAAAATCTTCATATATATTTTTGACATTATTGCTTCTGTCCATTCTATTGTCCACTCTCTTAAAACCATTTCCGTTGGATGCGTCATAAAGATTATATCCGTTTGGCCCCTGAGCATAGAACAGAGCATAATCCCCGTCATTCCATACACCATCTTCTTCACCCACTACCTGAATAGCATTTTCCTGAAGTGCGCTGTATTTGGTGTCCAGGTTATATTCAGGAAGCATTACACCACCGTTTCCATAAATTCTGAAATTTTTCGGATTTACAGAAGCCGGATTAATGCCGTTATCTTTTAAAAACTGTGTTGTAATTTTAAATATTCCCGATTTGTCTACTTTAATCTTATAAAAGCCACCACTCGAAAGAGGATTTGCAGTGCTTCCCACTTTGTTTGCATTTCCGGATGTGAAATTGTTGGGAGCTGCTGTTTCAGAAATATTAAATGAAGAAAGTCTCTGGATACGTCCCTTTACATTCTTAAATAAGGACACACTGATGCTTGCATATCTTTCTCCTTCCAGCGTATAGTAGGCAACATCTGCAATGTCATAATCCGGCAGTCTGCCTTTGTCAAGATCATATAAATCCTTAGTGGAAACACTTTCCCAGGCCAGATCCGAAACTTTCAGCTGCTTTTCTCCTATTTTTTGTTTGGTGATGATAAAAACATTATTTTGGCTGAACGAAAAACCTTCATTTTTGAAATTTGGAAGATTTAATTTTGTGTCACCAAAATCTTGGATTTTAGAGCCTTCCCATTCTATGGCTTTTCTCTGGGCCCAAAGTGTTGACACAAAAGAGATTAGTAATAAAAAGGTGATTTTTTGTTTCATGTTTATTATTGAAATTTCTGAATTACAAATAAAATGAAAATTTTAGAATTAAATTGTGATACAATAAAATTAATTTGTTAACGTTTTTCAAAAAAATCAAATGTTTACTTGATTTATTGAATAATTTATTTTTTCTTTGTACTTTGAAAATATTTATATCGACTATGAAAAAACTAAAGTTGTTTTCATTAATAGCATTAAGTTCTACACTTGCATTAACCAGCTGTGGCGGATCCGGGACCAGCAAAGGAGGCGGTACTAAAAAATTTGTCAGCAAGACGGGTTGGAAACCAAACGAAAAACAAGGTTGGTTTTTTGCAGGAAAGCAACAAAAACAGAAGGGGTGGCCAGGAATGGTATATGTAGAAGGTGGAACTTTTACAATGGGATTAGTGAAAGATGATGTTATGCATGATTGGAATAACACACCGCGCAGAATGCAGGTAAGTTCATTCTTCATCGGAGAAACAGAAATTACTAACTACGAATACCGCGAATACCTTACATGGTTGAAGTATGTATTTCCACCAAGTGACCCTAGCTTCAAGGAGATCTATAACGGCGCTTTGCCAGATACTCTCTTATGGGACAACAAACTAGCTAGAAACGATTATAATGAAACGTATCTTCGTTCCCCGGAATTCGATTACTACCCGGTAGTAGGCGTTTCCTGGACTCAGGCGAACAGATACTGTGAATGGCTTACAGACAGAGCGAATGAAAAAGCTTTAATGCAAGCCGGAGTTATTGCTAAAGATTTGTATATCAACGAATCCAATAACCAGGGTGGAACTGCATTCAATATGGATAAATTCAAAGCGAATGATCCGGAAATGCAGGGATACATCAACGAGAAAAGAATGCAGCAAAAATCTGGTATGAAAACAACCAACCAGAGACTTCTTTCTGCAAACAGAGCCCCAAATGCTTCAATGGTTCAGAAATTCAGACTTCCTACAGAAGTGGAATGGGAATATGCTGCTCTTGGTATGGCTAAAAACAGAGAATACAATCAATACCTTGGTAAAAAGCCTGAAATCGAAAGATTAAGAGGTACCAAAGGAAGAGATAAAGGAATGTTCCTTGAAAACTTCAAAATGGGAAAAGGTGACTATTCCGGTATTGCAGGATGGAAAAATGACGGAGCTGCACAAACAGCAGACGTAAGACAATATCCTTCTAATGATCTTGGAATCTACGGTATGTATGGAAACGTTTCTGAATGGACGGCTGACGTGTACAGACCAATTATTGATGAAGACTTCAACGATTTCAACTACTATAGAGGAAATATGCCTCAGGCTATTGTAAGAAACGGTGACGGAACTTACAAAATGATCGACGAAGGTACAATCAAGTATGATACCTTATCAGATGGTAGATTAGTATACAGAGGTCTTCCAGGACAGTTTGAAAGAGAAACCGTTGCTGATCACAGAAACTACAGAGATGGTGACAGACAGTCTTCTTTAGAATATTACAGAGCTTCAGATTCGGCTTCTTCATTTGATATGTACAATGCTCCTCAGAGAAGGTTTGTTGTAGATGCAGGAGGAAGAGTAAAACTTCAGAAAGATACCAGAGACAGAACCTCTGCAGTGTCTAATGACGTAAGAGTGGTAAAAGGTGGTTCTTGGCAGGATACAGCATATTGGTTGGATCCGGGACAAAGAAGATATAAAAACGAAGGTAAGGCTTATGGATGGATTGGCTTCCGTGTTGCACAGGATGCCAGAGCTAACGATAAAGGCAGAACTAGAAGATAATATTATCAAAAAATACTTATAAAAAACCTTCCGGATTTCCGGAAGGTTTTTTTATTTTTGAACTATGAATATAGAACAGTTTTATCCTTTATTTTTACAGTCAGATAAAGTGACGATCGACAGTAGAAAAGTCAGCAAGAATGATATTTTCTTTGCCTTTTCCGGTGAAAATTTCAATGCTGCAACCCTGGCAGAAAAAGCTGCTGATGACGGAGCTCTGGCAGTGGTTGTGGAGAAACAGGAATTTGAAAATAAGGATAGAAATATTTTCTATGTTCCTTCTACGCTGGAGTTTCTGCAGCAGCTTGCAGTTCACCATAGAAATCAGCTTAAAATCCCTGTTATCGGACTTACGGGAAGTAATGGAAAAACAACGACCAAGGAGATTATCCATGCGGTGCTTTCTGAGAAGTTCAATGTACAGTATACTTCCGGAAATTTAAATAACCACATTGGAGTTCCGTTAACGATTCTTTCCATTAAGCCTGAGCATGAGATGGCAGTGGTAGAAATGGGAGCCAATCACCAGAAAGAGATTGAGCTTTTATGTACCATTGCACAGCCGGATTTTGGATATATTACCAACTTTGGAAAAGCCCATCTTGAAGGCTTCGGTGGATTTGAAGGCGTGATTAAAGGGAAATCTGAGCTGTATGATTATTTGAAAAATCATAATCAGACTATTGTTGTCAATGAAAATGATCCGATACAGGCAGAAAAGACAGAAAACTATACCCCAAAAATTACCTTTGGGAAAAGTACTTCCGATTACCAGTTCGGGTTGTTTTCCGAAGAACACTTTGTAGGGCTAGACTATCAGGGTATAAAAGCTGTTTCTAAACTGACTGGAGAATATAATTTTACCAATTTATGTGCAGCAGCCAGTCTTGGTCTTTATTTTGGAATCAGCTTTGAAAGAATAAAACATGCTGTTGAAAACTATACTCCGACCAATATGCGTTCGCAGGTTGTGAAAAAAGAAAATACAACATTAGTTCTGGATACCTACAATGCCAATCCAAGCTCTATGACTGCCTCACTGCATAATTTTGTAACTTTTGAAGGCAGTAAGACCATCATTATTGGTGATATGCTTGAATTGGGTGAGGAGAGTGAAAAAGAACATCGAAATATCTTAAAGCTTGCCCAGGAATTAGCTTTTGACCAAATCATTACGGTAGGAAAGCATTTTCAAGCAGTCAATTTTTCATCGCTGTCTTTCGAAAATACGGCAGAATTGATAGAATACCTTAAACAGAATAAAATCCACGCTGAAAATATTCTGTTAAAAGGTTCAAGGGGAATTGCTCTTGAAAAGTCTATCGGATTTATTTAAGCTTTGAATTCCAGAATTCTTTTACGATCAGCTTAATATTTTGGAAAGTGCTTGGGAAAACTTCATTTTCGATCTGAGTGGTGTTTTTCCAGGCAACTTCTGTAATTCCTTCTTCTATCTGAGGTTTTGAGGTGTCTTCACCCTTGAAGTTCATTTCAAACCAATGCGTGCATTTAAGGATTTTTTCACCGTTTCTTTCAATATAGATGTGGTAAGTTGTATTGATGAATTTTACCAGTTCCACATCTTTTAGTCCGGTTTCTTCTTCAATCTCTCTTACCGCCGACTCTTCTCGGGATTCACCTTTTTCCATTTTACCCTTGGGTAGATCCCATTTACCTAACCTTTTAATAAAAAGTAGCTTTCCATCAGGGTTGCTGACCAGGCCACCTGCCGCTTCTATGATTCTGAAAAGCTTCTGGAATTCGCTCCAGATTTCTTCAATATTCTCACCGAAAACATTAAGTTCTTTCACAGAAGTATTTTCCAAAAGATCCAATGCAATCTCTAAAGTTGTGAAACTTTCGTACCTAAGTTCTTTTTCAAGAGGCTCGGGATGCTTAGACACTAATAATTTTTTTTCGTTCACAAAAACTTTATACATATATTTGTAAGAATTAAGAATTTAAATACAAAAATAAAAAATGAATTTAGAAGGACGAAAGATTATTGTCAATAAATCATCTAAAGACTTGTCTGAAATATTGAAATCGCCTGAAAACTATAAAGATTTTATGCCGGACGGTCTTCAGAAATTTGAAACCAGAGATAATGGATTCAAATTCGGTCTTCAGGGAATGCCTGAAATTGCTCTGAAAATAGATGAAGTGAATGAGCAGAAAGCCGTTTTAAAGTCTGCAAGCTCAAGTCTGGATTTTACCTTAACAGCGGCTTTAAACTCTATCAATGAAAGTCAAACTGAAGTTCAGATGCTTTTTGAAGGGAAATTTAATCCTTTTATAAAAATGATGGTAGAAAAACCGCTTCAAAACTTTATCAATACACTGACAGATAAAATCGAAGCTTACAAATAATATGAAGACCTTCAGCAATGGAGGTTTTTTTATGCCCATACACCTGAGCTGTGATCTCTGGTACTGCCGGTTGCAGAAGAAAGGACATTGATTTCATTGTTCATCCTTAAAACTCCCATAAAGGCAAAGATCAGCGCTTCTTTGTGGTCAATGATCTGCCTTTCCGGAATGATAACCGTAAATTCTGTTTTTTCCCTGATCTTTTCGATAAGACAGATATTATAGCTGCCTCCACCGGTGCATAGGACGTTTTGTAAACGGTTTAAGTTAATAACATTTGAGATCTGCTGGGCCACATGCTCAGTGAAAGTAGCTATGGCATCTTCAGTTTTAATGCCTTCCAAAAGTGGGAAGATAGTCTCATTGCACCATTCAACTCCTAAAGATTTAGGATGATACAGCTTGTAAAAATCTAAGGAATTAAGCTTGGCTAAAAGATCATCGTGGAGCTTGCCTTTTCTTGCAAAATCACCATTTTCGTCAAAGTTTTTATTGAATTTCTGAGCAAGCCTGTTCAGGACAATATTGACAGGAGCAATATCAAAAGCTATTCTTTTGCCTTCCTGCTTTAGAGAAATATTGGAAAATCCGCCAAGATTCAGGCAGGCATCATATTCAGAGAAAAGAAGTTCGTCCCCGATGGGAACTAAAGGTGCTCCATTTCCTCCCATCAACACGTCCTGGCTTCTGAAATCATAAATAACAGGAAGCCCTGTTTCTATTTTGATGGCTCTTCCATCTCCAATCTGGAGGGTGAATTTCTTTTTAGGCTGGTGAAAAACAGTGTGGCCATGAGAGGCGATCAGATCAATATTTTCAAGATGATTACGGTCAATAAACTCCCTGACACTCTGTCCTAGATAAAAACCATATTCTGAATGAAGTTCCAGTAATTCTTCCGAAGATAAATGAATCGAATTTCTGAGTTTTTCTTCCCAGTTTTGAGAATAGGGAAGGGTTTCAGCCTTTATGATCTGAAAATTCCAATCCTTCTTTTTTTCAAAAGCGGCAAAACAGATATCCAGACCATCCAGACTGGTTCCGGACATGAGTCCAATAGCCTGAACTTTCATATTACTGCGGTGTTTTTTTTTCTTCAAGTCTTTTTGTACTGAAATCCCCTGAATTGTTGAAGAAAGTATATTCGGAGAAATCATCTTTGGCTGTCATCCCATTGGCACCAACCAGGGTAGAGCCGTCTTCCATAGTGACATATACCGTATCTTTTGTATAGATCCTTTTCTTTTTCTGATCCCAATAAATACTCTGCATAGCAAATCGCTGCCCTTCATTGGTCGTAATCCTTACATCGCCTTTAGCTTCGTAAAATCTTTTATATTCAAAAATACGGGCATATTTAGCGGTAATTTTACCAGGTACCTTTGGCTTTTTTTTATCATAAAACTCTATGTTGATCCCTCTTTTAGCCAGAACATATGGGCTGTCGATCAGCTCGTATTTTTCAATGATCGGAGCCTTGGCCTTTAAAGATATAAAACCTGAATCCCTCTGTATAATATTAGCGTTATTGATGATCTGTGATGGGAAGTTCTTGCTTTTGTTTCCATTGGCTTTGGTGAGATCTTCTTCACAGGATGTCAGTATAAAAAATATAGCACAACTAAAAAGGCATGCTATATTTTTATATGATATTTTTATTGAAAAATTCATTTTAGTTGTACAGAGTCTTTCTGAACCATCTGTCAGCAAAGTTGAAGCCGACTTTTAAGTTGATGAAATTCTGGTTGATCAGGTTGTTATTAAGAGTTCCTCTTTTTCCAACTTCCAAGCCAAGTTCAAGACCGCTCATTCTTGTAATACTGCTGGTTTTGAACGGAAGCAATACTCCCGCAGATACTCCGAACTTATTGATGCTGGTACCGTTTATTTTAAGATTTCCTCTTTCATAGAACGCCCCGTATCTGTAGGTTACTCTTGAGAAATAGCTTCTGAAGTTGTTATAATTCGGCAGATACCATCCCCCGGCAGAAATTCTGTAGGTATCCTGGAAGTCAAAAGTTTTTCCAAAATAAGAAATGTCTTCTCCTTTTTTATAATCCAGCTGTCCTGAGAAGAACCAGTGGTTTTCACTCCCATATCCAACTCCTAAGGATGCCTGTAATGGAAGAAGGTTTTTAGAGCTTGTGCTTTTCTGATCTATAATCGTTTCCAAAGCTTTAACCGTTTGTGCTGCATCAGCATATACATAAGTACTGTTGGTGTAATCAGTAGTCATATTGCTGGTATTACCAAATGTAGCTGTAGCCCCTATGGTTAATTTTCTGTCTGTACGGGTATTCAGACTTTGATAGCTACCCCCAAGAGTGAAGTTAAAGTTTTTGATCTTGTTTTTGGTTTCATAACCGTTGATGTATTCAGCGTTGGAAGCTCCGTCTTTATCATAAGATCTAAGCTCGTTCAGATCATAAAGATTTCCAAAATAAAGATTAGCTCTCAAACCTACCGCAAAGTTTTGGTCGATTTTGTATGAAATCGCAGCCTGCGCAGTGTTCAAAGTCCCGCTTCCCTTAAAACGGTTGGTGTAATAGCTTCCGTCATCATTAAAATCTTTATTAATGATCTCATAGCTCTTGGAACTGTAAGGCTGATAGGAAAGTCCCATCTTTACCTTTGGAGAAAGAGGGAAAGCCAATGCAATATTAGAAAGATACGTAGAGTGCTTGGTAGACTTCGTATCGTTATAATCGGTTTTGAAGTAATTGTTTTCGTTGGTAGCTTCCAGCCTGATGCTTGTAAGCTCGAAATTAGAGTTATTCGCAGGGTTTGCGAAATTGAAGCTGCTCGTGAAGTCACTGATATAAGCAGTAGATATACCACCCATAGAGGCAGTTTCAATCGTATTATCATATTTTACATCTCCAATTCCATAAGCTGCATACGGAGAGTTACTGATACTCTGTGCATTTAGGAAGTATCCAACTGATATGAATGATACGGCAAAGATTTTTTTCATTCTTTATTTTTAAAACAATGCGCAAATATCTTAAATATTAATGAATTGTAAAAATTATATGTGGTTAAAGTTTGTTAAGGGGGATGAATAGCCATAATTATGATGAATTGTCAATTGTGAATCCGCTTTGTTCATGATTTTTATGTCTTATTTATAAATTATATTACTAAAATTAGCCATTCACTTGCGAAGCAAAATTCACATCTCACAAATCATCCGTTCCAAAAATTCTTTATCTTTGAGCCATGAATTGGGAGAACATCGCCGGACAGGAAAATCTGAAAAAACTTCTTCGTGAAAGCATTGCTGAAAATAGGGTAAGCCATGCCCAACTTTTTTTAGGAAAAGAAGGATATGGTACATTTCCTATGGTTTTGGCGTATGCCAAAGAGATCTTCAGCCAGGAAAATGAGCATGCTGCTTCGAAAGTGGAACACTTGAATCATCTTGATCTGCACTTTAGTTTCCCCGTTTTTACCGATAACAAAAATTCTTTAAGTAAAAATAAATTTGAGGATTTCAGGGAAATGATCATGGCTTCTCCCTATGCAAGCTATGACGACTGGACCGCTTTTCTGGAATCTGAAAACAAACAGCTTTTTATCTCTGCAGATGAAATTGATGACCAGAACCAGAAGTTCGCTTTAAAGAGTTTTGAAGGCGGAACCAAAATCCTGATCGTTTGGAGAGCTGATAAAATGAATATAGCTGCCGCGAATAAGTTTCTGAAATTTTTGGAAGAACCACCGGCAAAAACGCTCATTCTTCTTACTGCTGAAACGGCCAATGATATTCTTCCCACCATTCTTTCCAGGACACAGATCGTAGAAGTTCCAAGAATCAGTGATGAAGATCTTGAAAACTATTTTAAGAAGAATTTTCAAATTTCAGAAGAAAAGATTAGGGAAATTGTTCATGAAGCACAGGGAGATCTCAATGAAGCCCTGAAGATTTTAAATTCCGGACATAAAAGCGATGAATTTGAAAAGCTTTTTATACAATGGGTAAGAGATGCATTCATGGTAAAAAAGAAGCCTCAGTTTCTGAAAAGTATTATCCTCTGGGCCAGAGAAATTGCAGGCTGGAATCGTGAAAAGCAGAAAAACTTTCTGAACTACTGCTCCGAGATCTTCAGGCTTGCCCTGCTTCAAAACTACCAGTCTGAAAATCTGGTGTATAAAAAGATTGATGCAGACGGCTTCAACTGGGCAGGATTCTCAAAATTCATCAGCGGGGCCAATATTGAAAGTATTCTGGAAGAAATCAGCACTGCGGATCTGCACCTCACCCGAAATGGAAATCCTAAAATTGTATGGACAGACCTTGGAATCAAACTATCACGTTACATTCACAAAAACTCATAATTAAGACAGATTCATTCTGAAATTTTAAATAACATGATAAAGTCCCGATCCTTTCCGGACCTTATAGTGTATGGAATTCTATAGCGGCCTAAGTTTCTTTAAAATATTTTTGTTTAAAAGCAATTAATATTCAGCTGTTTATATTAGCTAATATTAAATATTGATTAAAAAATCAATCAATCGTTTGATTTATTCAAAATGTTATGTAAATTTGCGCCCTGAAAAATAGAATTGCTATGGTTTCAAAAGAAGAAAATATATTATTTGCTGCAGAGAAGCTTTTTGCTGAAAAAGGCTTCGAAGGGACTTCCACGAGGGAGATTTCCAAAGCGGCGAATGTAAATATCTCTATGATTTCTTATTATTTCGGATCCAAGGAAAAGCTGTATGAGAAATTAGTGGAATACAGAATGAATGAAGGTCAGTTCTTTGCTAAAGATATTCTCGAAAGAACAGATATCAATGAATGGCAGAAGATAGAAAAGATCGTAGACCAGTTTTCCGGAAGAGTAAGACATCAAAAATGTTTTTACAGAATCATGCAGCGTGAGCAGCTTCACACGGAAAGCCCGCAGATCGTGGAATTTCTGAAGCAGACCAAGATGGGCTTTATCTCCATGTATTCGCAGGTCCTTGAAAGCGGACTGGAAAAAGGAATTTTCACTAAAAACCCTCCGATTTATTTACTTCATGCTACCGTAAGCGGGACTTTATTTTATGCATCCAATGCTAAAGAGATGTACAAAGAATTCCTCAACGATACGAATGATGACGAAGTTTTTGATGAAAAGTACTACACAGAACTTAATAAACATATAAAATATTTACTAAAAGACCTTTTAGGTTATGAAGAGAATAAATAACTCGGTGTTGGCATTATCCCTGTTTATGGGAGTTGCAGCCATAAATGCTCAGGAGAAAAAACAGCTCACTCTCGATGAAGCCGTGCAGCTGGGAATCCAGAACAGTAAAAATCTTAAGATCGATGCCGCCAAGATCGAAGAAGCTACGGCAGATCTTTTGGAAGCCAAAAACAGGCAGCTTCCGGAACTGAAAGTTTCGGGGAGCTATATGTACCTACCCACTAAGCCTACTGTTGATCTAAAGCTTTCCAGTGCTTCGGAAGCAGGAGCAGGAGGCCCGGAAGTGCATCAGGTTGCTTATGGATCGGTTAACCTTAGTGTACCGATTTACAGTGGCGGAAGAATCAAATACGGTATCCAGTCTGCAAAATATTTGGTGGAAGCATCAAAGCTAAGCACCGAAAATGATAAAATAGCCATCGCTTATAATGTTGCCCAGGCTTATAATAATTTATTTAAAGCCAACCAGTCCATCAAAGTTTTAGAAGAAAACCTTACAGCTTCTCAAAAAAGGGATGAGACTTTTCTTAAACTTGAAAATAATGGGGTTATTGCTAGAAATGACCGTTTAAAAGCAAATCTTCAGACCTCAAATATCGAGTTGCAGCTATTGGAAGCTAAAAACAACTACAATATTGCCAACATCAATATGGATCTGCTGCTGGGTATTCCGGAAACTACAGAAATTGAAGTAGACCAGAATTATATTGATGAAGGTTCTGAAGTAAAAACAGTTGATTACTATGTAAATGAAGCTAAAGAAAACCGTAAAGATTTGCAGGCTTTGGCTCAGCAAAGAAAAGCGGCAGAACTGGGAACAAAATCCGCAAAAGCTGAAAACCTTCCTTCCATAGCATTTACCGGAGGATATGTAGCCGCAGACATTCCAAAATTCCTTACCATATACAATGCTGTAAACGTAGGAGTTGGAATTTCTTACAATTTATCCAATATCTGGAAAGAAAACTCTTCATTGAGACAGTCTCAGGCAAGAGAAAAGCAGTTAGCAGCAAACGATGAATTACTGAATGATAACATTAAGCTTGACGTTAACAGAGAATATCAGAATACGGATTACTCTAAAAAGAGAATCGCAGTATATGAAAAAGCTGCTGAACAGGCTAACGAGAACTACAGAATTACCAAAAACAAATACGACAACGGTCTTGCAACCATGACAGAGCTTCTGGATGCGGACGCAGCTCAGATATCAGCTAACGTAGGCGTGATCAATGCGAAAGCAGATGCCGCTTTAGCGTACAGAAAACTATTACAGACAACAGGAACTTTAACAATTAAATAATCAGACTGAAACCAAAATGGAAAATAATAATAAACCAACCGTTGAACTTGAACCTAAAAAGAAAAAAAGTTTCGTTTTTCCTATCATCTTAGCCGCTGTAGTAATCGGTGGAGGGATCTATGGATACAGAGCCTTTACTTACGGACAGTATCACGAAGAAACAGATGATGCACAGATTACATCCAATATGGCGCCGGTAATTTCCAAAATTTCCGGATATGTAGCAGAAGTAAAAGTAAAAGACAATCAGTTCGTAAAAAAAGGAGATACTTTGGTGATTCTGGATAACAGAGATCAGAAGATGGCCCTTGAGCAGGCTCAGGCTGCTTTATCAACAGCTAAAAGTAACATTTCAAATGCGGAAGCAACTACTACAGCAACTTCAAAAAATATAAGTTCTTCTCAAGCAGCGGTAACAACGGCCAATGCCCAGATAGAAGCGGCAAAAGTAAACGTTTGGAAAACATCACAGGATCTGAAAAGATATGCCAACCTGGTAAAAGATCACTCTATTACAGAACAGCAGTACGAACAGGCTTTAGCGGCTAAACAGTCTGCAGACAGACAGCTTCAGGTTTTGATGGATCAGAGAAACCAGATTGCACAGCAGACTACTATTGCATCTTCTCAGACTGCAGCGAGCTCTCAACAGATTAGTGTTGCCGGATCAGTAGCAAAACAGAGAGAAGTAGATGTGGAAAATGCTAAATTAAACTTATCATACACAGTGATTCTTGCTCCGGAAGACGGATATGTAGGGAAAGTTTCCACTCAGGCAGGTCAGTACTTGCAGGCCGGATCACAACTTTTTGCTTTGGTTAAAAACGACCAGAAATGGGTAGTAGCCAATTTCAAGGAAACACAGGTAGATAAAATGGTAGAAGGTCAGAAAGTGAAAATTGAGATTGATGCTTTCCCTGACCAGGAATTTGATGGAGTTGTAAGCTCATTCTCTCCGGCAACAGGAGCTACTTTTTCAATCCTGCCTCCGGATAATGCCAGCGGTAACTTTGTAAAAGTGGTTCAGAGACTTCCTGTAAAAATCGATTTTGTAAATCTTGATAAGAATATTGCAAAAAGACTGAGAACAGGAATGAACGTGAAGGCAGAAGTATCGCTTAAATAATATTAAAACTGTGAAATAAGTGAATTGTCAATTTTGCTGATGCAAGTCAATGAATGAGGATAATATGAAGCTGAAAATTGACAATGAAGATGATTAATTATTGACAATTCACCTTTTTACATCGTAAAAAACTATGCAAGATTCATTAGTAGAATATGGAGCCCGGAGAGTGATCATTACGATCACGGCAATCCTTTGTGCTCTGCTTGAAATTGTGGATTCCACGATTGTGAACGTTGCCCTGAATGAGATGAAGGGTAACCTTGGAGCCACACTTTCTGAAGTAGGCTGGGTGATTACAGCTTATGCAATTGGTAACGTAATTGTGGTGCCGATGACGAGCTGGCTGTCACAGCAGTTTGGACGTAGAAATTACTTCGCGGCTTCCATCATTATATTTACCATATTTTCGTTCTTATGCGGAAATGCCACCAATATCTGGGAGCTTGTATTTTTCAGGCTGATGCAGGGAATAGGCGGGGGAGCACTCTTGGTAACCTCACAGACGATTATTACAGAATCGTATCCTATTGAGAAAAGAAGTATGGCACAGGCGATTTATGGTTTGGGGGTAATTATTGGCCCAACTTTAGGTCCGCCTTTGGGAGGATATATCGTAGATAATTTCAGCTGGCCATATATTTTCTATATTAATATTCCGATTGGGATTGCAGCAATGCTGATGACTTTACAGTTTGTGAAAAGTCCGAAATATGCTGAAAAACGGAAGGCTTCGGATGTAGACTGGGTCGGAATTGCCTTGCTGGCTGTTACCGTTGGATCTTTACAGTTTATCCTGGAAAGGGGACACGAAGAAGATTGGTTTGAAAGTGGAATGATTGTAACATTTACCGTATCGGCCATCTTAGGTTTCATCCTTTTCCTATGGCGGGAACTTACCTTCAAATATCCCATTGTGGAACTCAGGGTACTGAAAAACGGGAACTTAAGAATCGGAACGGTGATGTCGTTCGTTTTAGGATTCGGACTGTATGGCTCTACATTTATTGTACCGCTGTATACGCAGAGTATTTTAGGTTGGACGGCTTTACAGTCGGGAGCTTTGATGATTCCTGCGGCCCTGACGACGGCCTTTATGATGCCAATTATCGGAAGGCTCCTTTCAAAAGGGGCAAAACAGCAGATCTTGGTATCTTTAGGACTTTTCATCTTCTTTGTCTATAGCTTCTGGGGATACAAGATCCTGACGCCAGATACGAGTAAAGACGCCTTTTTCTGGATGCTGATTGTAAGGGGAGCCGGGTTAGGACTTCTGTTTATCCCGATCACTTCACTGTCATTAAGTACACTGAAAGGGCAGGAGATTGGCCAGGGAGCAGCATTTACAGGAATGATGAGACAGCTCGGAGGTTCATTCGGGATTGCGGCGATCACTACGTTTATTGCCAATGCAGGTCAGAAGTACAGGCTCAATCTGATTTCCCATCTGGATGAAAACAGTTTTGATGTACAGCAACGCCTGAACGCATTAAAAGCCAGTTTTGTTGCAAAAGGAATGACTCCCGACGCAGCCATGAATGCTGCTTATAAAATGCTGGATATGTCAGTCACAAAACAGGCTACCGTGCTTTCGTATATGGATGTCTTCCTTTATTTAGGAGTCATATTCCTCGTATGTATACCGTTTATCCTTTTCATTAAAGAAAGGAAAAGTAAAGAAAAAATAGATTTAAGTGAAGCTATGCATTAAATCGAATTCAATACAAAACCTCCGGACATTCCGGAGGTTTTTTGTGGAAATAATACAAATATTCTTACTAAAGATGCTTCGTGAACTACGTTCGTAAACTTTCAGTTTATGCTCAGCATGATATTTCAAATATGAACTTTTTTTAACAATCTCTTTTAACATTGTCATGCTGAGCAGAGTTCGAAGCATCTCACTTATTATTCTTAAAAACTTAAAAACCCTTAATGGTTAAAAGTTATAATCCTCGCTGTCCACTCTATACCACTAATGTCGATCAGTTTTACCGTATGGATTTCTTCTTTTTCCACTAAAATATCATTAAGATTCAGGGTAAGATCAGCCTTTGATCCAAGAGGAATAACCAGGCTGTGCTTTCCGGGCTTTACTTTAGCTACATAATGATTCCTGATGTTTTCTTTTGGGAATTTTGAAAGTTCTGCATGGTTTAAAGCTTTCACAATATTCCCATTTTTATCCAGAATATGAATGCCGATCAGGAAAGAGCCGTAAACATCCACACCTTCTGTTCTGTAAATCTCAAAGGTTAAATCTCTGTTGACTAAGGAAATATTTGAAATTTCAATCTTAGGTTTTACAGATTTATTGTGCAGCGTTCCCCAGACCCCACCATGAAAATACTGGTTGGTATACAGCGTAAGTCCAAAAATGAACACTGACCCTGCGAGTACAATTGTTTTTGGCTTCGATAGAGGAAGGATACCTGATCCCAGCCATGGAAACCAATTTTTGCGGGTGAAATTTTTATTATTCTTAATGAAATAATGATCGAGGGAAAAAGGCCCGCTCCCGGTAAGGAACAAAACAAATCCTCCTGCAATTCCCAGGATACCGATCTGCCATTCATCAAGACAGGTTGTTCCGATCCAGCCGGAGCCTAATAAGATGCCCATTGCAAGGCCAAAAATCCCGATGCTCATTAATCTTGTAAATAATCCCAGAATAATAAAGAGTCCTACAACAGCTTCAACGATAGTAAAAATAACCATGGAAGTGTGCAGAGCATCCGGATGAGTAACCAGATACTCTATAAGAGGTTTTATTCCTAAAGCATTTGGCAGGAAATGATTGAATTTCTCCCCGATATATCCGGCTTCATCCGGAATAAGTTTGTTTTCGAGAATGAGCCTTCGCCAGAAAGCTGAAAAATAGGTCCATCCGATAACGAGGCGGAGTGATAATGTATAGAGTCCGGCCAGGTCATAAGACCGGCTGTCTGAAATATGTTTCATTGAAATTGTATAGTATTAAAAGATTGTTAATTAAAATTTGATCCGGTTAAAACTTAAGCCAGATTTAATTTCAATCTTTTAAATAGAATATATTTCGGAGGACTGTTCCCGGAAGCTTGTCCGGAGTATTTGTTGAAAGTATTTTTTGTCCCCCTAAAACTGAGAACTGTATTTGAATTGAAAAGAGCCCCTTCCCATTTACGTTTTACACCAGCTTTTGAAAAGATGCTTCGGGCAGATGAAGCGCTTGCAGAAAGATCACATGCAGATACTGACCCGGCTGTTATTTTTATTTTATTTAAACCACTGATATGCTGGATATCAAAAATACCTAGAAAATCTCTTTTTACGGAACACGGTGATAATGAAAACACCAAAATAAGCATCATGATGAGTGCTTTGTAATTTTTCATATGGGTTCCTGGTATGGGCATTTTCACAAAACTACACTTTATTTTAGATGTAAGCTTATGAATTGCAGAAATTCATCCTGTTGGTCTACAAATAAGTAGTGCGAACAGTTGTCAATAACCTTAAAATGATTTTCTCCGGCAATCGTTTTCATATCGTTGAGCTGCTTCTCTGAAAATATGCCATCATCTTTTCCATAAATAGCAAAAATGGGAATTCCATGTTTTTTTATTCTTTTCAAAATGGCAGTATTGTCGAGATTGTTCTGAACTTCATTTTTATAAAATTTCAAAGGCGATTCCGGGTTTCTGAAATTGACTGCGTAAAACTCACCGGATTCATATTTCTTCCTTAATTGCTGACTTTCAGATGTAGGGAAAGGCATGGTGAAAAAATTCATATCACTTGCTAGATTGTAGCATCTTTTCCTGTAATCTGCAGAGTCTTTACTCAAATGTTCAATCTCAGAGATCTCTTTCAGTTTAGAAGGATTGTTTTTAAATTTTTCCTTAGCCTGTTTTAAAATATGATCGTAGGTTTCCTGCTGGGAAAATAAAGCTCCGATTAACGTCAATGAGCTTACCTTTTCAGGAAACTGTTTTGTAAAGAGTGTTCCAACGATTCCTCCGAAGCTGTGGGCAAGGATGTTTGCTTTTTTAATTCCATAGGTTTTATAAATCTGACTAAGATCTTCAAAACTTTCTTTAAAAGTCATAGAGGCATTCTCGTCTTTAGATCTGCCTTCTCCGCGTCTGTCGTATACGATAACATAAAAACCTTTCTCTGCCAGCTTTTGAGCTGTAGTTCCTTCAAATAAAGTGGCATTTCCACTCGGTCCGCCATGGATAAAAATAATGGGTGTATTTTTTGAATTGCCGTAAGCCTTGGAATAGATTTTCTGGGCATTAAAGGAAATGAAAAGCAGGGTAAAAAGCAGAGATAGAAGATATTTCATAGATTGTTTTTGGAGTCTCTAATTTATGATGTTTCTTTAAAATTTTATATCATTAATTTCAAAATTAAAATGCCACTGACAAACAGTTGTCACAAACCTGCCTTATCTTTATTGCCTGAATTGTTCAGAATCATCAATTTCAAGAAAACAAAACAATGGATCAAAATAATCTTGACGAAATCATCAAACGTTCTTTGGCTATCAGGGAGAAGTATCATGAGCTGGAACGTCAGCACCATGGCACAGAATGGACCTTAGAAGAAGATGCGCTTGCTTACCTTACGGATACCGGACTGGTAGGAAGAGATATTATGTCGCATCAGAAAAGATGGTTGAAAAAAGATTCTGCTGCAGAGCTGGAACATAAACTGGGAGAGAATATCTGGTGGCTGATCGTGTTGGCAGATCGTACGGGAATTGATATTAAAGTAGCTTTAGAGCAATTTTTAACCAAGACAGAAAATTTATTTAAATGAGTTATTGTTTAGCCATAGAAGGAATGCAGCCCGAAAGCAGAAAAGAACTGCATAAAAACTACCACGACCATTATTATGGATTCCCGATCCATGATGACAACGAACTTTTCGGAAGACTGATCCTGGAGATCAATCAGGCAGGACTGAGCTGGGAGACCGTTTTAAAGAAAGAGGAGAGCTTTAGAAAAGCTTACAGTAATTTTGATATTCAGGCTATTGCAGCATATACCGAAAAGGACAGGGAAAGATTGCTGAATGACCCCGGAATAATCCGGAACCGGCTGAAAGTGAATGCTGCCATTGAAAATGCTAAAACCATTTTGACTTTACAGGAAGAATTTGGCTCATTTGAAAAATGGCTGGAACACCATCATCCGAAAACACTTCCGGAATGGATGAAGCTGTTCAAAAAAACATTCAAGTTTACGGGCGGAGAAATTGTTAATGAATTTTTAATGAGTACAGGATATCTGAAAGGTGCTCATACCGAAAGCTGCCCTGTTTATCATCAGATACTGGAACAGAAGCCGCTTTGGAAGGAGTAGGGGTTAAAGGAGTTTGAGAGTTCCGGGATTTTATGAGGATTATCTCAGACTTCTTACTGAAACATCTGGTTTTTCGCCTTGTGGAACTATAAAAATGGCATTATCGCTGATGGTATCTCCCTGATCGAAATAATAGCTTCCTATTACGGGAATAGTGCTGGTTGCAAATTTTCCGGATTTGTCATATGCTGAGTAGGTCACGTTGATCATCTGCGCTTTCATTTTAAGCTCGATCTTTTTAGAGGTCAGTTTTGCACCGGTTGCATTGATACAGTCTAATTCTACAAGACCGGTATTGGTAACAATCTGAGGATAAGAAGCCAAACGGATGTTGTACGCTTTATCTGAGGTATTTTTTACAGATGCCGAAACCTTATAACGGTCATATGGCTTTCCGCCTGCTTCAACACTTTCTTTGTTTAAAATATTAAATGTGACACTCATTCCGTTGACCTCTATGGTCTGGCCATCGGAGATTTTCTGTCCTTTTACTGAAATTCCAAAAAGGAGTACCGCTAATAAGCTGATTAAAAAGGTTAAGTTTTTCATAGTTTAGTTTTTGGTGATTTAAGGCGGATTAAATTTAATAATTATTATCCCTGTATACTTGAAGTAAATGAGAAAATTATGTTCTTCACCTTCCTTATAAAAATAGTCGAAATCAATACCCTTTTCGTATTCATTAAGTCATCATTACATTTCTGAAAGGGGTAAATTTGTTTTCTCAATAGAAAAGGGGCTTAACCGTTTAATGAAAATTCAGAGGAATGACTTTGCTCAAAATTTAAATTCGTCAATGTCTATGCCTTTTCAGATTCAGAGACAGAATGCTTATCATTCATAATTTCCTTATGCTCTTTCCCCCATTTTTCAAATTCCAGGATGATCGGTTTCAGCTTATATCCGATCTCGGTCAGTTCATATTCTACCCGGGGCGGAACTTCGGCATAAACCGTTCTGGTGATAATACGGTCTTCCTCCAGTCTTCGGAGCTGCAGCGTGAGCATTCGTTCTGTAATATTGTTCAGCTTTTTTCTTAGCTCTCCGAATCTTAGTTTTCCGTTGATGAGGTAGCAGCAGATGGCAAGCGCCCACTGTCCGCCGATAGTATTGGACGCATAGATCTCGGGACATTCATCGGAAAGGGCTTTTTTATTGGCAAAATTGGTGGATGTTTTCTTTATTTTAGTCATTACTTACATTTTTTATAGTACCGTACAATTGGGCACTACTATTGAAAATGTAAGTTACGTATATTATTTTTGCTAAAGAAATTTAAATAGAAATGAAAACATTAATTATAGTCATTCACCCGCATATAGAAAAATCAGTGATCAATAAAAGATGGATGGAGGAATTGAAAAAGCATCCGGAAAAATATACTGTTCGTTCACTGTATGGTGCTTATCCGGACGAAAAAATTGACGTAGCCAAGGAACAGCAGCTGATAGAATCTTATGACAGAATCGTTTTTCAGTTTCCGTTTTACTGGTTCAGCAGTCCGCCACTTCTGAAAAAATGGTTCGATGAGGTGCTTCTTTACGGTTGGGCCTACGGAAGTAAAAGTGGTTTCAAAGCAGGAGGGAAGAAAATAACATTAGCCGTTACAGCAGGAATTGATGAAGAAGGCTACAGCGCATCCGGAAATTATAAGTATACCATGAATGAGCTTTTCCGGCCGTATGAACTGACTTTCGATTATATCAGGGCAGATTATAAGGAACCTTTCGTCTATTATGGAATCGAAAATGATCCTTCAGAGGAATGGGTGGAAAGGAGTGTGCCGATGTATCTGGAGTTTTTGGATAATTTATAACAATATGAAAAGTAAAGTTGGACTCTTGAATTAAAATGAGTTCAACTTACTTTTGAATATATTCAAAGGGTTTCACATTCCAGTCCTGTACATATTTTTTTATCGTATTACTGTCAATATTAAAGGGAACATCCTGATATTTCCAGCCTTTTGAAGGAACTTTTAAATCTATAAGATAGTTCTCAATGGAGTAGATATCAAGTATCGTCGAATTATCAGGTTTTATAGAATCAAAAATGATAAGAAATTTGTCTCCTTTTTGATAAGAAAAATTAGCAGTTTTAGAATATGTAATACCATTAACATTATATTTATAATCTATTCCTACACTATTATTGTTTTTATAATGCCAGTCTGATGTGGTTTCTCCAATTGTATATTTAGGGCTTTTGAGTATGTTATTAATTCCTAAACAGGTACTAATTAAACAAAATATGATAAAAATTAAAGTGAGTGTTAAAATAATAATGTGAAACTTTTCTGAGATAATTTTTTTTATTTTCAACATGTGAGACTCATTTTTTGATCTATTCTTTATTTAAAATCCTGTTGATTCTTTTCTCTGCCTCAACCTTTGTAATTCCATTATAGAAATCATGAACAAAAGGATGCTCATAACTTTGGTGAGGAAAAACAAAAGGCCTTCCTATATTATTATTGACAACGACAGTAGTCGGAATACTTTCCTCAAAATCATAATCCGGAAGGTAAGTAGAAAGCCATCCGAAATATTCAGCTTCAAAAGCTTTATTATTATAATTTTCTACGTATTCATTGAAACTCTTTTCACTTAAAGAAACCCAGATTCCATATTCAAGATCCTGGCAGCTATCTGATACTTCCTGAACCATGACGGTACGAATAAACAGGTAGGTATATTCCTGATTTTCAATAATGCATAAATCTGAAGTAAGTTCTGAGTTACCAGCATCTTCTTCATTTAAGTCAGAGTAAAAAACAGGAGCATTGTAGGCAATGGCCGGCCAATCTTCTCTTTCTTCGCCGCAACATTCACAAATGTATTTCATAATAGTTTTATTTAATCTTCTTGAATACTTCTAAAAATATCTAATAAATCTACAGAAGATAAATCTTTGAAATTTAAGATTACTTTATTAATAACAGCTTTTTTTAAAGCTGATTCATCTTTTTTTCTTATAGCTTCTAATTGAGGGTAAGTTTTCATTATAATATTCTCTTCCAAGGAATGTCCTTGAGTTTTACAATACCAAATTGGTATTTGTAAAACTATTCCGTTGCATAAAGTATAGTTAACCAGTTCAGATAAGGCATTACTTTTTAAATTTATCTGTATGTCAGAAATTATCTTATCAACAATTTGTTGGAGTTGCGATTGATTAAAATGCAGTATATTGAAATAAACTTCATTCTTTTCAAATCCAAAATGTTCTGCGTTTAGAATATTTTCTTTCCAAAGTAAAACTGCTAACAGTAAAGGATCAAGTAAATAGTTTTCAACACTATATCTTTCAGAATCACCTAAAATTTTAACGTAATCCGTAGATTTATTTTTTAGATCCCAGTCAATAATTCCCCAACTAAAATTGTTGCCAGCCTTTCTGAGAATATCAACTATATTAACAACTTGATCACAACTTGCTATACCAATCCCATTTCCGTTAATTTTAGTTTTGCCAGATGATATGAAATTTAAAGAGATTTCAGGATTTAATTTGTCATTATAAATATTATACAAACTCTCATAATAACTAGCATCATATTCACTTTCTACAAAAACTTGTCTTCTGTTTTCATAATTAACACTGAAAGATGGAACACCTAAGGTTAATTTTTTTAATGCCTTATCTTTGGAAGATTTTATTATCTTAGGAGTAGAATATTTATCCATAACGAAAATACTTTCCTCTGGTGCAAGGGCTACTGTTGAAGGGGAATGTGTAGATATTATAATTTTAATACCCTTTTTTTTGTAAAAAATATTGTATAAAACATCTAATAATCTTTTAGACATCGATGGATGTAATGTCGAATCAATTTCATCTAATAAAAGTAGCCTGGTAATGACCTTATTTTGTTGAAGTTTATAGAGGTAAAAAGATAGTGCTATTAAAGTTTTTTCTCCAGAAGAAAGTGCATCTAAATTTGTTGTATATTTTTGAAGCTTATTGTAAAGTTCAATTGAAACACTTTGCCTTGCAATACCATTATATAAATCAATATGAATATTACTTTTTCTAAATTCATATCCGTTACAATCATATTCATTTAAAACTTCATTAAGCAAATCTACTGGGGATGATCCATAAATTTTAAGAAACTCTTCTTCGTTATAATATTTAATTGTTTCATTTTGAGTAGTAATAAATTGTCTGTAATTATTTTCTATTTTTAAATATTGATAATTTTTTTCAGCATTTGCGATTTCCTGTAAGTTTAAAAAGCCATGATCTACTTGAATATAATCACATATATTTTCTTCACCATGAATTTGTATTGCTTGCTTTAGATATTCCCTGGAAATATTTTTTCTGAAATATTCTTTTATATCAGATGATAATTCGAGTAAATATGTCTTTAATTTTTTAAGCCCTAATTGTTGTTCTATTTGACATAAGAAAGGATTAGAATCAATAGCAACAATAAAATTTACAAAGCCAGAGTTAAAACCATCAGAATAAAAAGTTCCAACTATAGTGGGTAAAAACTTATAATTAGAATTGTTTTTCTTTTTTAAATTATATTTTTCTATTTCAGAATCATCCCAATCTATATTTAAAAGAAAATCTATGTTAATATTTCTTATAGAAATTAAGAGATGATGTTTTATTAAAGAATGTTTTAATTCAGATATCAAATTTTCAATATTTGGGTTTTGATTTTGAAGTATATAACCGCCTAATAAATCTTTTTGCTGACTTAAATGAGGGCGGTATTTATTTTCTTTCTCATAAGTTCTAAAAAAATCAATTTCTTCATTTGTCCAGTCAAAAGAGTCCACAGCTAGCTCACCATTTTCAAAAAAATCTTTTGGAACGAATAAGGATTCATTCCAAACTTTATAACTATTTAATATCGTTCGTCTTTCAAGTTGTAATTCCTCATTAAAATCATTAAATTTATCCATTAACATTGTTTCCTTAGATTTAAGTTTTTCATTTTCTGAAGCTTTTTCATTTAGACTAAAATCATTATAATTATAATAAGCAATAGCTGACTTGTTAATATCAGTTACTTTAATAATACCTTGATCTATTGCGTTTAATAAATGTGTTTTGCCGGATCCATTTAATCCAGTAATTACTGAGAAATCATTTAATATATAATCTTCATCTTTTAGAGATAAATAAGGAACTGTATGAATTAATTCTATCATTTTAATATGTTTTTAATTATTTTATTACCCCACCGTCTTCGTATCCTCTTCCTTCAATATTTTTTCCTCCTTCATCGAAAGCATCATTCTTTCGTATTTGTATTTTTCCCAGTCGAATTGATTCAGAAAATCCAGGGCAGCCTGAAAACCTCTGTTGAAAAGATCCTCTTTTTCCTCTCTTTTCATGAAGAAATTCAGCCAGCTGCTTGTGCCACAATTAACGGACTGGATGCTGTAAAGACGGTAAAAACTGTGCTTGGTTAAAAATGATTTGTCGTTAAACCCTTTTAATGTGCTGATAATGTTTCCCGCATAAGAAAAAGGAGTTTTGAGGATTTCCTCACTGGTTTTTCCTTTTTCCGAAAGAAGATCAGAATCACTTGTAAGCTGTACTCCGAAAAGCGGCATTCTCGGATAAAATACATCACTGGCGTGGAAAATATCAATGGGAAAATTGGAAATGCTTCCCCCATCAATGAACAGCCCGGCAGGGTAGATGCCTTCCGGTTTCGTATTCATCCAGAATTTCCAGGCATATTTCACGGAATCATCATCCTTGTTGATTCTTTTCTGGAAGGGTTCGAAAAAGAACGGGACAGACATGGATGCCCGTACAAACTCAGCAGGACTTACATGCTTCAGCTCCTCTTCCGACCAGTATAAATTGGCCATTGTAGGAAGCTCTACTTTTATTTTTGCATTAATATCAGTAGTAATCACAACATATTCTGAGCGGAGCTGATAGAAGGGATTGTTCTTATAATAATCATTGCTGACGGCACTTTCATAGAATATCCTGTAGCGTGTCTGGTCAATATGTTCAAGATTTTTGTCTTTAATGGCTTCTATGCTTTTCAGTGCAATCGTATAATATTCCTGGCCATTTCCGTAACGGTACTTAAGATTGAGATCCAGTTCTTTCTGGATAAATTTTTCATTAAGATTAGCTACTGTTTTAATTCCGAAACCGTCCAGAACATTTTGCATGGTGTTTAAGAATGTATTGCCCGGATTAAATCCGCTGTTCTGTTTCCGGAAATCATTATAGAACTTTTTAATGCAAAAAAAAGTAATAATTACAGGAATCAAAGGAATCAGGAAAAGCAGTTTGGTATTAAGAGTTGTTGCAGGTTGAGCTGCAAAAGGGATGATAACAAGGATAATCATAACAACTGCTGCAATAATAGCATTGATCTTAAAAAAATCTTTGTTGTTCAGGATGGCATGAATGGTTGTTTTAACGTAGGTTTTTCCATCCATAAAATCTGCAAAATTCCAGCTGAAGAGAATATCCTTAATCACTTCACTTTTAGCCTCTTCTTTGGTTTTACAGGCGGCAATAAGCATGGTATTGATTGCTCCGGCACTGGTTCCTGCTACTTTCAGAAAACGGACCCCAAAAATTTCCAGACCATAAAGATAACCAACCAGAGCACTACCCCAGACACCACCTCCTTCCTGAACAAACTCTACATATTGGTTTCCCTGAGCATCCAGAAGATCAGAAAATTCCCTGGAAGATATATTCTCATGCAGAGCAGAGAGCTTCTCTTTAGATTCCCGGGAAAGTACATTTTCCGCGAGGATTTTATTTAGAATTTCAGCTTTCATGGTGGTTTGGTGTTTATTGTGACTGAACAGTCAATCTTGAAGAAGTTTCTTCTACACAACGAAAAAACATTTCTTGATAAGCTTATAAACTATTTTTCAAAACAAAACTCTTGATTTACTTTGACAATATTTTCATCTGAATTAAAGTCCAGAAATCCAATATTTGTTAATTCATATAATATATTTTTTAAAGCTTTGCTTTTTTCTGTCCCTGACCAATAATATGATTTAAATTTGGGAAAATTGTCTTCAGGTATGAGCTCTAATTTCAATGCAATCTCATGCATTGCAATGTCAATATCCGTCCAATCTTTCATTTTTTCCTTGAGTGTTTTCATTTATTTGATTTTTTTTTAATTCCATTACCATTGTTTTCTCCTCGCATAAATAAATGTACAGATCACCACCAATGCCATAATCCCTATGGTTATAAAATACCCATACTTATGGTGCAGCTCAGGCATATTATCGAAATTCATCCCATAAACACCGGCAATAAAGGTGATCGGCAAGAAATACACTGAATAAATAGCCAAGACTTTCATAACCTGGTTGGCCTTCTGATCCGATAATGCGAGGAACATCGAAATAAGGTTGGTAATCTGGATATTCAAATGGTCGAAATCTGCCACTACATCTTTATGCTTGTCTTTTAAATCGACGATCTCGGAATCCTGAAGGTTTAATAATTTAAACTTATCTACAGCATCTGTGGAAATAGTCAGTACTCTTGAATTCAGTCCTGATTTTCTTTTCAGCTTATACAGTCTTCTGATCTGATTGGTATGGTTGGTGTTTTTAAGAAAAATTTCGTTTTCGATGTTGTCCATAGTTTCCAGGAGGCTTACCGATTCGTCATCGAAACTTTTCATGATCAGGAGGCTGATCATTAATGCTATTTTTGAAGGCGGGACTTCTGTCTGCATACCGGCAATCTGCTTCTTCGTCTCCGAAATACTTTTGGTCTTCATCCTGTGGATGGTGATAATAGTATTTTCCAGGAGAAAAATCCCAATCTTGGTGCTGATATCGCTTATGGTATTGAGATTTTTACGCTCCAGCTCTGTACTTTCCCGGAGGAGAAAGAATCTTATATTGCCATCCTCTTCATATTTCGGAAGGTGGTTAGGATCCATCGTATCTTCCAGGAGAAGATTGTTGATTTCATATCTTTCGTGAAGAAATTTCAGGTCTTCCGCAGTGGGAGCCTCTACATCTACCCATTCACATTGGGAGTCTCTGTATATCGTGTCGATTGGCATACAATAAAAATACTAATATTTTGAAAAACTATGTGTTAAATAATTTTATCTTTGCCAAAATTAAAAAAACTATATGATTAAAAGTACAATAAAAGGGATTGGATTTTATGTTCCAGATAATGTTGTTACGAATGATGATTTAGCAAAACTGATGACCACCAATGATGAATGGATTACAGAAAGAACAGGCATCAAAGAAAGAAGACACAGACAAAACAGAAATGATTCTCAGGAAACCACTGCTTATTTAGCTTTCAAAGCTTCTCAAAAAGCCCTTGAAAAAGCAAACCTCACTGCTCAGGATATAGATTATATTGTTTTTGCAACGCTTTCTCCGGACTATTATTTCCCGGGTTGTGGTGTTTTGCTTCAGGATATGCTGGGCTGTGACACCATAGGTGCTTTGGACGTAAGAAACCAATGTTCCGGATTTGTGTATGCGGTGAGTGTTGCCAATGCTTTTATTAAATCAGGAACCTATAAAAATATCCTTGTAGTAGGTGCGGAGATCCATTCTTTCGGACTTGATTTCTCTGATGAGGGAAGAGGTGTTTCGGTGATCTTTGGAGATGGGGCAGGAGCCATCATACTTTCAGCAACGGAAGATGAAAATGCAGGAGATATTTTAGCGGTAAATATGCATTCTGAAGGAAAATATGCCGATGAACTGTGTACACAGTTCCCGGGTTCCAAATTCGGATGGAGCGACAGAATGAGAAAAGAACCTGAAAATGTGACCGATAAGGAGGTTTATCCTATCATGAACGGTAATTTTGTATTCAAGCATGCGGTGACAAGATTCCCTGAAACTATGATGGAGGCTCTGAATAAAGCCGGAAAAACAATAGAGGATCTTGATATGTTCATTCCTCACCAGGCCAATCTTAGAATTGCACAGTTTGTACAGCAGAAATTCGGACTTCCGGATGAGAAAATTCATAATAATATTCAGAAATACGGAAATACAACGGCAGCTTCTATTCCTATTGCATTAAGTGAAGCAATTGAAGAAGGAAAAATCAAAAGAGGAGATCTTGTCCTTCTTTCAGCTTTCGGAAGCGGATTTACGTGGGGGAGTGTATTGTTTGAATATTAATGTTTTTCAATTATAAGTGAATAAAAGCAGGTGGTTTTCTACCTGCTTTCTGTTTTTAGTAATATAATATTGGTTTTGTTTGAAAAATAAGAAAAACTGATTTTTTTTTATTAGCTTTGAGATACTTAACTATAAACAAAAACAAATGAAAAAGTATTTATTATCTGGGGCTTTTCTACTGCCCTTATTCTATTATGCACAAGTGGGGATAAATACCCCAAATCCTGCTTCAACCCTCGATATAACAGCCAAAAATGCTACCGGTACCACTGCTGAAGTGGATGGATTACTGGTTCCAAGAGTTGACAGGCAAAGAGCGCAAAGTATGACGGGAACTCCTGTTTCCACGTTAATTTATGTGAACAGTATTGCAACGGGAACGCAAGCTGGAACCGCTGCAAATATTGATGCTGTAGGATATTATTATTACGATGGTACGGTCTGGACCAAACTAAATACCCCTGTTAATATTTATACTTCTAATGGTACCCTTGCAACAAGCAGAATCGTAACAACGGCAGGAAATCAACTTTCTTTCACTAACGGAACAAATAGTGTAATAATTGGCACTACTGGAACCATGGGGCTTGTATCGGCAACGGGCTCTTCAAGAGGAGCATTTCAGGCAAACGGCGGTTCAGCTGTTTTAAATATGTTTGTAGATAATAACGGAGCCGCACAGATTACTACATCCGGAACCAGTACAAGCATGAACATCAATGCCATCTCGGCAAATCCTGTAAATATTCATACTAATAATACCAACAGAATGGCGGTGACTGGTGCTGGTGATGTAGGAATAGGAACTCAAACGCCACAAAAAAAACTGCATGTTAACGGAGCATTACAGATCACAAACGAACTGAATGTGGGCGGGACTACAAACACAGCGGGAAGTGCAGGGACTACGGGACAGATTCTCACATCAAGCGGAGCCGGAGCGGCACCTACCTGGAAAACTCTTAATACATCAAGTGGAACTATTTCTTCTGCAAACTATGTACAGGGAACTACTGAAGCAACAATTACTGCGGGAAATACAGCAGATGTACCAGGAGTTACATTGACATTGACTGTTCCGGCAGGTATGACCCAGACTTTCTTATTTACGATTTTGGGGTATGCAACTAATTTTCCTAGTGGAGGAGTTAGTTCGCAAGGTGTATTTAGCTTATTACAAAATAATGTTAAAATATCATCGGCTTATACAACTAAAATAGGATCTGCAGGTGGCGGATTAAATGATCTCCCTGTCCCGGTAACTTTTTTAAAATCGGTGACGCTTCCAGCTGGGACATATACATTTAAAGTACAATATACAGCATGGGCTAATACTGCAAGAGTTAATGTTGACCCTACTACTTATGCAGGATATAACGGCGATACGGAAGCGATGCTTACCAAAATGCAGGTTTTAGTATACAATAACTAAATAGACAGTATAGGACAAAAAAAGAATCGTCAGTAAAAACTGGCGATTCTTTTTTGTATTAAAGGCTTTTCAATAACTTTTCAGTATCCGAAGAATCCTGTCCTGTACTTTTAGCCAGCTGAACAGATTTTTCAGCCCAGATTTTAGCATTTTTCTTATCTCCGATTTTGTTGTAAAGATTAGCTAAAGTATCTGTATTCGCATAATTTTCATCTTTCTTTACAGATTCCTGAGCCCAGGCTACCGCTTTTTCCAGAGAAGCTTTGTTGCTCACGTTTTCAAAAAAGTTCCATGCCAGGGAATTTAATTCTTCAGAACTGGCTGCAGAAGAATCCTTATACAGCTCGAGCATTAATTTCTCGTAGGTCGGAATGTCTTTATTCTTTAAAGCTCTGCTTGCTTTTGCTCTTTTTAATATTTTCTCAGCTTCATCTTTCGTCATGAATTTTTGAGATTCAGCTAGAAAATAGTTGTCGTTCCAGGATTTTGTATCTGCATTGTAAGACTTCTTAAGAACGGTATTAAGTTTAATATTTTTGTCGAATTTTGCATACTTTTCTTCCGGGAAAATCTTGATAATTTCAGATTTTTTTGCCTGGAATATTTTATATAGTGGGCTTTCTGTGCTTTGTGTTCCTGAAAGAAGCATTTGTACATCTTCCTGGTCAAGTGTTGTTTTCTGCTGAAAATAACGGTCAAGTACCTTTCCTGCAAATTCAGAATCATTATAGATTGTCAATCCTGCAAGATTTTTTAAAAACTCAGGATCTTTTTCTCCATTTTCAAACTTTTGCTTCAATGCGGTAAGCCTTTTATTCGGATCTTCAGCGTCCTTAGCGAACTGGATAAAATCTTTTTCCTCTACATAGCCTAGTGTTCTGTGTACTTCCTCCCCGTCACCGTTGATGAAAAGATAAGTTGGGAATGCCTTTACATTGTATTTCTTGGCAAGACCTATTCCTTCACCTTTTTCCATATCTATTTTTGCATTCACGAAGTGGGAATTATAAAAATCTCCAACTGTCTGAAGCGGAAAAATATTCTTTACCATCAGTTTGCAAGGCCCACACCATGATGCATAAGCATCTACAAATACCAGTTTATTCTCTTTTTTTGCTTTTGCCAGGATAGCCGCAAAATTGCTGTCTTCAAATTTAATTCCCTGCGCCAACGCCAGAGCTCCTATAAATAAAGAAGAAAATAGTGCTAATTTTTTCATAAAACTTTTTATTGATTACAAATGTAATAATTATGCTAACAAATAAGTCGGCGTATAAAGAAAATAGTTACGGATATTTTATTTTAAAATGTAATAAGTCTATTTAAAGTGAAAATCATTGATGAAATGTTATTAAAATAAATAGTTTTAAACTTTTTAGTTTAAAAAATTAAATAATAGAAGAATATTTTAATAAAATATAAAATATTAGTAGCTTTGTAAAAACAAAAAGACACCCCATGAGAATGATGAATTATTATAAAGTCAAAATAATAATTTATTTTTTTATGTCCAGGAGTCTGCTAAAACTTTTGTTTTTGTTCATTACCGCTGTCCCCATCTGGGCACAGAAAAAATACAATTTTGACCAGATCTGTGAAAGAACATCTGTTCAGGTGACACAAAAAGATATTCCCGAAGCTTTAAAAACAGCAGATTCCTTATACATGAAGGCGCAGAAACCTCTGGACAAAGTGAAAAGCCTTTTACTTTCTGCCGAACTTTATCACTCTGCAGGTGAATTCAAAAAGTCCATATGTTATGGTGAAAATGCTCACTCCCTGCTCAGGCAGATTGATGATGCAGAATGGCTTTGCCGTGTCAATGAGTTTTTGGCTAAAGAGTACCGGCTGGTTGGTCTCTTTGAAAGATCGAAAAAATATACGCTGCTGGGTATGGAAGCAGCGAAAAGCATAAGCGATACTCAAAAAAGAGGAGAGGTAATGGGGCTGCTGAATCAGGAAATGGCCTATTATGAAATCGAACAGGGGAATTATTCCGATGCTATTAATTATATCGAATACTCATTACACTCTTTCGGAAAAGATAATATTCAGAATAATGAACGGGCTGTAGCAGCCTCTTACCAAGTTCTTGGTGATATATATTTTAAGCTTAAAGATTACGTTACTTCTGAAAAGAATTACCGGAAAGCAGAATCAATCCTTAAAGATAAATGCTGTGTTCTGGGTTTGGTATATAATGGATTGGGCGGCATCCGCTTAAGGCAGAAAAACTGGAAAGATGCTGAAATATATCTAAAAAAAGCAGAAAATATAGCGGACAGTTCACGCAGTCTTAAGCTTAAGAAAGCCGTATATTCCAATATTAATGATTATTATGAAGGGACAGGCGATAACGTTAAAGCTTCCCTGTATGCCATAAAATATGTAAGAGCCTATGACAGCCTTACCGCAAAAAACCGTGAGTTTGCATTTAAAAGCTCAGAAATTCTAGTTAAGCCCAGTAAAAAAAGTGCCCGGATCAGTATTGTTAAAAATGCAGCAATTATTGTACTCTTTGCGGCTCTGATTGCCATTGTTGTTTTCTTCAGAACCAAACAGAAAAAGCAGCGTGCAAAATTCAGGAATATTATTAGGACCCAACTCCGGATGATCAGTGTACGCAGTGAGCCTTTACCTTTAAAAAGGGAATACTCTGATTTTCCAAATATTTCTGTGGAGGAAGTAGATGACAGGGCAGGGGAAAGTGATAAACGAAGAAGTGACTCTCTGATGACTTCCGAAACCGAATCAAAGCTTCTGGAACTTCTGGAGGAATTTGAAAAAGGTGAGTTATACAACAACAAAAATATGTCTTTATCATTTTTGGCTGCGGAACTCAATACCAATACAAAGTATCTGTCCTATGTGATCAATAGACATAAATGTACGGATGTCAAAACATATGTTAACCGTTTAAGAATTAATTATATTGTAGACAAGCTCATCAATGATGATAAATACAGGCAGTATAAAATAAGTATTCTTGCTGAAGAATGCGGTTTTTCCTCACACAGCAAATTCGCTTCAGTATTTAAGGCGGTGACCGATTTTTCTCCTTCAGCCTATATTAAATATCTGGATGAAAATCAATCAGATAAAAATACCCATTTTCCTGAAAACAATTAAAAAGCAGATGTTTTTACGTATTCTGTCTTTTCATTTTCATGAAAATGGCTAACCTATTGTTTTACGTAAGGCCTTCACATCTATATCTTTGCGCCAGCTTTATGGGAATAGACATACTGCGGTTTGTCACTCATATTTTAATCTTCATTCCGATAAAGCAGAACAGCGCTCAAATTTAAACACTAAAATTACTAGAAGTGTAAATATCTCTGATTTTATGCTAACCATGAAAACTTTTAAGCTAGTAAAAATTAAACGGATGGCAACTTCAGCGGCCGTATTGGAATTTATATTTTCTATCAACACCTTTAAAAAGATAGAAATCCAATACAGCTGTGCCGGTTGCGGTCTCGGTGTCATTTATAATAAACAACGGATCCAAAGCTGAGAGAGAGTTTCTTCAAGCTTTCTTGTAACAAATAGTAAATATTTTTTTATTGATCAGAATTAGTAATCTGACCTGGTGCAATAAATATTTATAATACAATCGGGGTTGATTGCCCGGTTTTTTTCAGTCAAGTTTTTTTAAGTACAAATCCGCAGTATGCTGCGGATTTGTTTTTTTATTTTGTTTTCAGACTGTCGGCTTTTACTTTGGCAGTATCTTTAGTTACCGGAGCCGGCTCAGAGTTGGCAACCGCTGAATCTCCCATATTGTTTCTCAGTGAATCTTTATTGTGCTCATCTTTAAACGCTTCTCTTTTCTCTTTATTCTGGGCGCAGCTTCCTAAAAATAATATTCCGAGAGCAGTTCCTATCCATAATTTTTTCATAGTAATTCTTTTAATTGTTTAGTATTAATCAAATATAAGAAATCCTAGTGCAATTTTAAAGAAACATATTTTTCTAAATAAAGAAATCCATAGTTCTATGAATTTCTGCATTCTTTTATTATTTTAAACTGTCTAATAGCTTTATCATATCTGGATCTACAGCTTCCTTTCCGTATTGTTTAGTAGCTATCTCTATAGATTTCTCGGCCCAGATTTTAGCATTTTTTTTATCTCCAATTTTATTGTAAAGGTTTGCTAAAGTACCTGTATTCATAGGGTCTTGACCCTTGTTCACAGCTTCCTGAGCCCAAAGAGTTGCTCTTTCCAGAGAAAATTTATCTGTTGCCTTTTCATAGAAATTCCATGCTGCCATAGCCAGTTCTCCGGAATCTTCTTTTGAAGGATCTTTATATAAATCTAAAGAGATTTTTTCATAGGTAGCAAAATCTTTATTTTTTAGTGCTTTTTCTGCTTTTTCTTTTTGAAGATATTTTTCTGCCTCTGCGTTTCCAACTATTTTTCCAACTTCAGATAAAAAGTATTTTTCATCAAATAATTTGGTATCTTGATTATAGGATTTTTTAGAAATAGTGTTTAATTTGAAGCGGTTGTTTGATTTGTTGTATTCTTCTTCTGAAATATATTGAAGGATGTCATCTTTTCTTTCTTGAAAAATGATATAGGTGGGAGCATCCGTAGTTTTAGTATTAAACAAAATAAAATTAAAGTCTCTTTCTGTAAAATCTTTTCCTTGTTTAGCCTCAAAATATCTTCTTAATGCATTTACTGCGAGCTCTTTGTCACCATAAGAATCTGCAAGTGAAGCAAGATTGTTTAGAAATTCTGGACTTTTCTCACCCTTTTCAAATTTCTTCTTTAAAACAGCTAGCTTCTTATTGGGATCATCAGCATCTTTCGCGAGCTGGATAAAATCCTTTTCTTCAAAATAACCTAAACCTCTGTGAATAACTTCGCCATTTCCATCAATAAATAAATAAGTGGGATAGGAATTTACCTTATATTTTTTTGCTAACTGAACACCTTCACCTTTTTCCATGTCAATTTTTGCACTAATGAAATGGGTATTGTAGTAATCACTAACAGATTGTAATGGAAAAATATTTTTAACCATAAGCTTGCAGGGAGCACACCAGGAAGTGTAAGCATCAATAAACACCAATTTGTTTTCTTTTTTTGCTTTAGCGAGTATTTCGGAAAATTTACCTTCTTCAAATTTGACACCCTGCCCAAATAGAAAGGAACCTGCTACAAGAGTAGCGGCATATAAAAGTTTTTTTATCATTGTTTTTGTTTTGTTTTTGCAAAGATAATGAAATGACATTATGAAAAAAACAAAAAAATCCGCAGAGCTTTCATCTGCGGATTTTCCATTTTTGGATTAAACTTGTTTGTATCTATTTAGATAGAGGTACGGTTGCCGATGAATCTACTTTGATCTTGGCCGTATCAGTAGTCATCTTTGTTGAATCCTTTGCACTAGGCGTTACGGTTTGGGTATTGCTTACTGCAGTGGAATCCTTAATGTTGGATGACATAGAAGATTCTTTGGTTCCGCAGCTCACAACTATTATTCCTAAACCTATGGCTGCTAACAAAAACTTTTTCATAAATATTTTATTTTTGATGTTGTTATTTAAAGTTCAATAATTATTCCTAACCGGTTGTTCAAAATATTAAAACATAGATAAACTTTGTTAAAAGTTGTTAGAAAAAAAACAATAGTAAAGGATTATAGATGATTAGAAGAAAGCTGTGAGTGATGAAATTAGATCTGATCATTAATAAAAAAGCCCCGAAATATAATTTCGAGGCTCTATGATTATTATTCATTGCTTATTACTGATTATTTATTATCTATAACTCACAATTTATAACTATAACTTTTATCCTAGATATGGGTATTTGTAATCTTTTGGAGAAACAAAAGTTTCTTTGATACTTCTTACGGAGGTCCATCTTAATAAGTTCATTTTAGAACCTGCTTTATCATTGGTACCGGAAGCTCTTCCTCCTCCGAAAGGCTGCTGGCCTACTACCGCACCTGTCGGTTTGTCATTGATATAGAAGTTACCTGATGCATTTTCCAACGCTTTGAAAGCTTCATTGATTGCATAACGGTCTTGTGAGAAAACAGAACCTGTCAATGAATATGGAGAAGTAGAATCTACTAATTTTAAAGTTTCTTTCCAGTCCTGATCTTCATATACATATACAGATAAGATAGGTCCGAAGATCTCTTCTACCATACTTTCGTAATGAGGATTCGTAGTTTCAATTACGGTAGGATGTACAAACCAACCTTTAGAATCATCAACTTTTCCACCAATTGCTATTTCAGCCTCACCGGAAGCAGTTGCTCTGTCGATGTATCCCTTACACTTTTCGAAAGAATTTTTGTCAATAACTGCGTTAACGAAGTTTGACGGATCTTCAGGAGAACCTATTTTGATAGAATTCATCTGAGTTTCCATTACTTTTTTCACATCAGCCCAAAGAGATTTAGGAATATAAGCTCTTGAAGCTGCAGAACATTTTTGTCCCTGATATTCGAAAGATCCCCTTACCAAAGCAGTAGCCACGGCCTCAACATTGGAAGAAGGATGAGCGATCACAAAGTCTTTTCCTCCGGTTTCCCCAACAATTCTTGGATATGTTCTGTAATTATGGATATTATCGCCGATCATTTTCCACATTCCCTGGAATACTTTCGTAGAACCTGTGAAATGAAGGCCTGCAAAATCAGGATGTGCCAATACTTTCTCAGCAGTTTCTTTTCCGTCTGTGAAAACCATGTTGATAACCCCAGCAGGAAGACCCGCTTCAATTAATACATCCATGATTACTTTAGCAGAATAAACCTGCTTGTCAGAAGGTTTCCAAACGACAACGTTTCCAAGCATTGCCATACAAGTCGGTAAGTTTCCGGAAATCGCTGTAAAGTTGAAAGGAGTTACTGCAAAACAGAACCCTTCCAGTGGTCTGTATTCTACACGGTTCCAGATTCCGCTGTCGGAAACCGGCTGTTCAGAATACATTTCAGTCATGAATTCTACATTGAATCTTAAGAAATCGATGAATTCACAGGCAGAATCTATTTCAGCCTGGTGTACGTTCTTAGACTGCCCGATCATGGTTGCTGCGTTGATTACGTCTCTGTAAGGTCCGGCCAAAAGGTCAGCAGCCTTCAGGAAAATAGCTGCACGCTGTTCCCAGCCCAGTTCGTTCCATTCTTTTTTAGCTGCCAGTGCCGCGTTGATAGCGTCATCTACATGCTGCATCGTACCTTTATAGTAAAACCCGAAATCGTGAGCGTGATCCTGAGGAGACTGAAGCTGAACTTTCTCATCAGACTTTACTTCCTTGCCATTGATAATCATTGGAATTTCTGTCTTCTCAGCCCACATCTTTTTGTAAGTAGCGATAAGGCTTTTAACTTCTGGAGATCCCGGTACGTAAGAATTTACCGGCTCGTTTACTGCAAATGGTACTTGCGAAATTGCTTTTGACATATTATGTTGTATTATTTTAAAATTGATAAATATGTTGGTATACAAATTTACAATAATTAACGCAAAGAAAAAAAGCAGCTCATCTTTATAAAATAAAATTTAATACTGTTTTAAATTCAAAAAATATTATTTTTTGATGATTCAAAATGAGTAGATATGGTGTTTTCTTGTTGATCTTTAAATTCTTATCGGCAACTTACATCTTTTCATTTTCCAGAATTTTCAGGACTAGCTTTTCTTCCTGGGTGAGGCCTGCTTTTCCGTCATTTTCTTCGATCTGTTCCAGTTCATCAAGATATTTTTTGATCGAATTATTCTCATAAAGATTGATCACCAGCGGATGCACATAGTATTTTCTGCAGACCGTACTGGTATTCCCCAGGTGTTCTGCAACCATATCCAAGGCTTCCTTTACTTTCTTTTTATATTGACTGTTATTTTCGGCGTAGCCTATCTCTTTAAAAGCAATTAAAGCACTTACTGTTCCCGACCATGTTCTGAAATCTTTGGCTGTAAAATCTTCCCCGCTTATTTCCTTAATATACTCATTTACCATCCCCGAATCTATCGAATGACGGTTTCCTTCATCATCAAAATACTGGAAAAGTTCTTTTCCTGGAATATCCTTGCATTTCTGCACAAGCCTTGAAAGTCTTCGGCTTTTGAGATCAATATTATGCATAATTCCTTTCTTCCCTTTAAACGAAAAGGAAATTTTCTGACCGTTAATTTTCACATGTTTGCCTTTCAGAGTCGTTAAGCCAAAAGAACCATATAGCTTTTCATAGGCATTATTACCGATACGGATGTTTGTATGCTGCATTAAACTTACAATTAATGCCAGGATTTTTCTCTTCTCAAAATTTCTTAAAGCGAGATCCTGTTCCACATGAAGCCGGATATTGGGCAATGCATACCCGAACTGAAGCATTCTGTAAAATTTTGTGTGATTTCTTAAAGCACTCCATAAGGGATGATACCGGTATTGTTTTCTTTTTTTTATATCAAAACCTGTGGCCTGAAGATGACCATTGTCCAATGCACAAATCCATACATTTTCCCAGGCAGGAGGTATCACCAGCTTATTGATTCTGGAAATCTCATCCTTATCTTTAAGCTTTTCTCCGTTTTTGTAATAAGAATACTTTTTCCCCGTTTTTTTACGGGTAATCCCGGCAGTTTCCGCATCGGTGGTATATACAAGATGTACCGCCTTTGCGGAGGCTTCGGGATCCTTCATGATCTTGATAATTTTTGAAGGCTTTAAGTGGGAAATAATTTCCAGATCCGTATTCTTCTCCATAAAAAATGGTTAAGAGTTCTTACCCCTCGAAAAGATTAGAAAAAGGATTACTACTACTGCAACGACCAGGATAATTCCCCACCACATTCCAGCCTTAAAAATAGTTTCAATTGCTTCACAGCTTGTTAACGTTAGCAATGTGAAAACGATCATACTGTATAAAGTTAACTTTCTCATGATATAATATTTTTGGTGTTAAATCAGATTCTCTGGCGATCGGCTCTCCAGTTCTTGATAGAACGCTTGATCTCGTCTCCTGATATATTTTCGTGAAGTGCCCGGTACAGAAGTTCCCTGAATTCATCATCATAGGCGAACCTTAACGCTGCAATTTGGTCAAATCTCAGCTTATCAGCCGTTTCATCAGCTCTCTGTCCGAAAATTTCAAAATACCGCTGTTTAAATTCAAGCATTACCATACGGTTCTGAAGTCCCAGCGCATAATGCTGTCTCGTCATAAAAGCCAGGTAGAAAAGCAGAAATATCACGGTTGAAAATAATATCCATATCAGCTTATTTTCAGGATCGTCCCAGATTTTATAAATTCCAAGAATTTCCAGCACGATCAGTAGCGGAAGATAAATAAAATGATGGGGAGGATAAAATTTCCTGTGATTTTTATAATTCTGCTCTCTCATGCCAGAATAATAGCAATAATCTCTCCAAAACTTTATATGTTTAGCAATAATGTTGTTTTTGTGGTATGTAATTATAAATATTATTGCCTTTAAGGATTAATGCATATGAAAGAAAAAATAACAGATTATTAACGAAAATACAGGATGGAATACACTTCTGAACCTCAATTTTTTTGTAACTTTCGGTGTTTAAAAAAGAAAAAGAATGACTTCAAAGGAAAAAGTGGCTGCACTTCGTGAAGAAATGCAAAAGAATAATGTTGATGCATTTATAGTATATTCTGCAGATCCGCATATGAGCGAATATTTACCTGAAGAATGGCAGGAAAGAGCTTGGCTGTCAGGATTTTTGGGTTCTGCAGGTTTTGTGGTAATTACAAAAGACAAAGCAGGGCTTTGGACAGACGGAAGATACTTTACTCAGGCTGCCATAGAGCTGGAAGGTTCAGGAATCGATCTTTTCAAAGACGGAATGGAAGGAACACCCAATTATATTGACTGGATTATCTCCCAGATTCCTGCAGGCGGAAAAGTAGCCGTTAATGCTGTTGCCACTTCCAATGCCAATTGGGAGCTGATTTCACAAAAATTGCAGTCAAAAAATATTACCTTAACAGATCTTCCGTTATTAAAAGAGATCTGGAAAGACAGAGGTACACCCTCAAAAAATCCTATTTTCGTACATCCTGTAGAGAGAGCCGGACAATCTGTTACAGATAAACTGGGAGCTATCCGTCAGAAAATGGAAGACCAGGAAGCTACTGTTCATATTATTTCCAGTCTTGATGATGTAGCATGGACACTGAATTTAAGGGGAAGCGATGTACAGAGCAATCCTGTGTTTTTAGGATATGTTGTCATTACCAAAAATGATGCAGTACTGTTCACAGATCTTGAAAAGCTGGAAGTGGAGGCAAGAAAACAAATGGATGACTCGTTTGTGAAAATGATGCCTTATGAAGAGTTTTACAATTATCTGAAAGCATTCAAAAATGAAAAAATCCTGGTTTCTCCAAACAGTAACCAGATGATCATTGAAACTTTAAAAGAAAACAACCAGTTTATAAAAGCTCCGGTTCCCGGTAACCTGATGAAAGCCCAGAAAAATGAAACCGAGCTGGAAGGGTTCAGAAAAGTAATGGTAAGGGATGGTGTTGCCATGGTGAAATTTCTTTACTGGCTGACCCATAATGCAGGAAAAGAAAGTATGAACGAATATTCTATCGGTGAAAAACTGAGAGGCTTCCGTGCAGAAGGAGAAAACTTCGTTGGGGAAAGCTTCGGCAGCATTGTAGGATATAAGGATAACGGAGCTATCATGCACTATTCAGCAAAAAGTGAAGGAAGTAAAGAGGTTACCAACGATGCAAGTATCCTGGTAGATTCAGGGGGGCAGTACCTGGAAGGAACGACCGATATTACAAGAACCCTGGCGTTAGGAGCTGTTTCCGATGAGTTCAAAAGAAACTCCACTTTAGTGCTTCAGGGGCTGATCCGTTTATCGATGGTAAAGTTCCCGAAAGGAACAAAAGGGGTTCACCTTGATGCCATTGCAAGGCTTCCACTTTGGATGGAAGGAAAGGACTTCAATCACGGAACTGGCCATGGAGTAGGAAGCTTCATGAACGTTCATGAAGGTCCGCAGAGCATCAGAAAAGATATGAATCCACAAGATCTTCTACCTGGAATGGTATGTTCCAATGAGCCCGGATATTATCTTGAAGGAGAATATGGAATCCGACACGAAAACCTGATTGCTGTAAAAGAAGCGGAAAAAACAATTCACGGAACTTTCTATGAGTTTGAAACCCTTACATTCTGCCCGTTCTTTAAGGATACTATTGTAAAAGAAATTCTTTCAGAAGAAGAAATTAAATGGCTGAATGACTATCACAGAACATGTGAAGAAAAAATAGGGCCTTACCTTGAAGGAGACATTAAAACATGGTTCCTTGAACTGGTAAGTCCGCTTTAATAGATAAATGTGAATAGTCAATGATCAATTTTAGACTTTAAACATTGAATTCCGTACTTTGAACATTAATAATTGTTAGATAAATTCTGAAGCCCTGCAGAGAAATCCGCAGGGCTTTTTTATATCTACAACCGTATTTTCACGGATATAATTTTAGGGATTCCCCTGACAGAACATCTTACGGGACCATCTATCTTTGTGTCAATAAAAAACATCATTCATATCTTCATATACTTATTAAATTCAAAGCAGGTAAAACCATTTCGTTCTGAAATGGTTTTATTTTTCATCATCGGATAAGATTTCTAACAGGTAGTTGATTACATTCAAATTTTGAATATAATCATACTTAAAAGGCTAAAGTTAAAATAAGCATCAAAGAAAAGGCTTGCAGCCGCTTTTGTATTTGTTTAATTTTGTAAAAAAACAAAGCTGAAGAAAAACTTTCAGGGTTTTAAGTACAATTTGAAAAATATGATAGAAAACTATTTCCGGAGCTTTGATATATTCTCAGACCATGAGATTAAAGATTTCTTACAGCTTTTTGAAGCCAGAAAAGTGTATAAAAATGACTTTTTTGTGCAGGAAGGCGACAAATGCAGGGAAATAGCATTTATTATATCGGGAATTTTCCGTTCCTATTATATTTCGGATAATGGAAAGGATATGACTTACTGCTTCAGGTTTCCCAATCAGCTTATGGCCAGTTATTCCTCATTTATTTCAGATTGTCCCAGCAGGGAAAATATGCAGGCCATTACCGATGCCGATTTGCTGGTTTTAAAAAAAGATGCAATAGATGATCTGATAAAAGATGATCTCAACTGGACGAAATTTTTAAAGATGATAGCTGAACAGGAATATCTTGAGCTCGAGAAAAGATTTTTTCAGCTCCAAAGAGACAGTGCAGCACAGCGGTATGAAACGCTGCTTGGCAATCAGCCCGATTATGTTCAGAAAATTCCTCTGCAGTACTTGGCCTCTTATTTAGGAATTACACAGAGACATCTCAGCAGAATCAGAAAAGAAACGGTCATATAATTTTTAGACATTTGTCCTACGCCACGGCATTACAGCTCTATAATTTTGTAAAAAAATATTATGGAGCACAATATTCTGGTCGTTGGAGGAAACGGCCTTGTAGGTAAAACAATTATCCGGATTTTAAAATCTAGAAACCCACATGTCAATATATTCGTTGGCGGAAGAAAAGGAGGTACAGGCAATCATCTTAGAATTGATGTTACTGATCCCGGGACTTTTCAGGTGATTCTGGAAAAGAAAATAGATCTGGTCATTCTTTCTGTGAATGATAAAGAGGATCATATTCTTCGTTTTGCCATCGAAAATAAAATAGATTATCTGGATATCACCAAACCGACTCCCGATCTTGTCAAAGCGTATGCAATTGCTAAAAACAGAGATGTCCATAGCAGGATTGTCTTCAGTTCCGGATGGATGGGAGGTATTGTCAACGGATTGGTAAAAACACTTTCAGGTAATACGGACGATATTCAGGAAGTGAAACTTTTTGTATACTATTCCGTGAAAGACCTTGCGGGTGAAAGCTCGGCGCATTTTATGGCCGAAAATGTAGCCAAGCCTTTTATCAGGTATGAAAATAACCGACAGGTTCCCATAAAACATTTTTTAGATTCCGAAGATTTTGATTTTTCGTTTGGGATAGGGAAAAGAGAAGCTTACAACTTTGATGTACCGGATTTATATATTCTCAATCAGATAGAAAACATACCTAATGTGACTGTGAAGATGACTTATAATTCGAAGTTCATCACATGGCTTTTAGGGGCATTTCAAAAGGTGAGGATTTTTAATATTTTATCACTTAAAGAACGGAAAATGATTTTCGGGTCAAGTGGAAATGGCGATCAGAGCGTATTTGAGATGATTATAAAAACTAAATCCGGGAATGAAAAACTAAGCCTGCAAAGCACAAAGGGACAGGCAGAATTAACGGCGCTTTCTGCGGTGCTTCATACGGAAGAGCTATTGAATAATTTCCATGAAAATAATACGTATTTCAGCCACCAGCTGCATCAGCCATCCTTACTTCTGGAGAAGCTTAAAGCTTATGAATCCATACATATAAAAACATCAAGATGAAGAAAATAGCCATTATTAACGGGCATCCCAACAAGGATTCCTTCAATTTTGGAATGGCAGAAGCTTACAAGAGAGGAGCCGAGCAATCAGGAGCTGAAGTCAGAGAAATCACAATAGCAGAATTGGAATTTGATCCTGTTCTTCACTTTGGATATCAGAAAAGAATGGAGCTGGAACCCGATCTGTTGAAGGCTTGGGAAATTATCCAGTGGGCAGATCATCTGGTCTGGATCCATCCGGTCTGGTGGGGCGGTTTGCCTGCCCTGATGAAGGGGTTTATTGACAGACTTTTTCTTCCGGGATTTGCCTACCGCTACAGAGAAAATTCAGTTTGGTGGGATAAGCTGCTGAAAGGGAAAACCGCCCACATCATTACAACACTGGATCAGCCGGGATGGTATTACCGGCTTTTTTATGGAAGGCCGAGCATTAATCAGCTAAAAAAATCAACGCTGGAATTCTGTGGTGTAAAACCGGTGAAGGTCACTTATATAGGTGTCATACGAAATTCTACCGAGATACAGCGTAACGGATGGCTTCAGAAAGTAAGAGAATTAGGAAAACGGCAGAAATAACTGTCATTGCAAGGAACAAGTGGCGGAGTAGCCTTATTTTAAAAAGGGAATGTTTTAATCTCCCGGAGACTAATTACATAGGATTTTTGTTTTTGCAGAATTATTGATATCTCAACACAAATAATATAAATGTTTAGCACGAATGATCACGAATTGAGATTGCTTCGTCACTTTGTTTCTCGCAATGACTTGAAAACTCCAATAATTCCGATCAAAGTCATAGACAATCTGTATAAAATACCCCATCAGAAATTAGCCTGAAAAAACGTAAATTTGCACCATGAATAACGATACGATTTGCGCACTGGCCACAGCCAATGGAGTAGGAGCTTTAGGGATTATCAGAGTTTCAGGGAACGATGCTTTACCGGTTGTCCAGAAGAGTTTTCCGGGCAAAAAACTGGAAAAGCAGAAGTCTCATACCATCCATTACGGGTATTTTATGGATGGTGAGGAAGCTATTGATGAAGTGATGCTTTCTATTTTTCTGGCTCCGAAAAGTTTTACTACAGAAAATTCTGTGGAAATAGCTTTTCACGGCTCACCGCATATCGGAAAACGTATTTTGGAAACTCTGACTAAGAACGGGGCAAGAATGGCAAAAGCAGGAGAATTCACCCTCCGTGCCTTTATCAACGGAAGAATAGATCTTTCGCAGGCGGAAGCCATTGCAGATGTGATTGCGTCTGAAAATGAAGCTTCCCGAAAAGTAGCGATCAATCAGCTGAAAGGAGGAATTACCAATGAAATATCGATCCTGAGAACAGATCTTCTGAATTTTGTTTCCCTGATTGAGCTCGAACTGGATTTTGCTGAAGAGGATGTAGAATTTGCTGACCGATCGGCTCTTAACGGACTGCTGGATAAGATCGAATTAAAATTAGACTCTCTGATTGAAAGTTTCCAATATGGAAATGCCATCAAAAACGGAACAGCGGTTGCTATCATTGGAAAACCGAACGCTGGAAAATCAACCTTATTAAATGCTTTATTGAAAGAAGAAAGGGCGATCGTCAGTAATATTGCCGGAACCACAAGGGATACCATCGAAGAAGTGCTGCATATCAAAGGTCATGCATTCCGTTTGATCGATACGGCCGGACTTCGTGAAACCCAGGATGAAATTGAAGCAATCGGAGTGAAAAAAGCGAAGGAAAAAGTGGAGAATGCCAATATTCTGGTTTACCTTGCAGATGCTGCTACAGAAGATTATTCTGAGGATATTGAAATGATAAAATCTTTACAGAGAGACGATCTGAAGCTGATTATCTGTGCCACAAAAATTGACGAAGTACTGCCTCCGAAATATGAAGCTGTAGAAGACATTTTCAGAAATGAAATTACCCAGGAATTTGATTTTATCAGAATATCCGCCGTAGAAAACCAAAATATCCAGGACCTTAAAAATGAACTGTCTTCCTACGTTGAGCAGTTAAAGTCTCAGGAAAATAATGTGGTCATTACCAACCAAAGACATTTTGAAGCCCTTCGGAAATCTTTGGAGGCCACCCATAAAGTAAAAGAAGCCATTTCTTTCCAGATTTCTACAGAGCTGCTGGCCTATGAACTGAGAAATGCTTTAGAACATCTTGGTGAAATTTCCGGTGAGGTGACGAATGATGAGGTATTGGGGAATATTTTTTCCAAGTTCTGTATCGGAAAGTAAACATACAAAAGGTTGTTTTCATTGTAAAACAACCTTTTTTTCAATTTATGGATTTAGATATTCTTATTCTTTAACCCATTTTACGGATTTCTCCATATTCTTAGTTTTAATCTTAATCACGTAATCTCCTGTCATTAAGTGAGCTAAATTGAAAGTACTGATTTTATCAACCGTTAACATATTATTCAGTTTACTAAATGCCAATCTTCCGCTTACATCATATACCATGATATCATAATTTTCATTAAAATTAGTAAATTTAATATTCAGAAGTCCTTTACTTGGATTAGGATATACTATAAATACATCTTTACTTCCAGTTACTTCACCAACACCTAACGTCTGGGTAATGGTAAAATTAACAGGATTAATATTAAAAAATACATTATCCTGTCCTGAAACCATAATTCTTGCTTGTGATGTATTTACGTTAGGAACTGTAATAGTCTCGGAACCATCATTTGGAGTAGAGGCGATAATAGTGGTAGGATAAGTAAAACCTCCATCTGTTGACAGTAAAATACTTACATTGGCACAGCTTACAGGAGCAGCATTTGTATTGGCTACATTCCATGTTATGGTTTGAGTAGTATTGCTTGTCCAACTTACTGCTGTAGTAGGTGCTGTTACCGTAAATGGTCCAGAATTGGCATCCACAGTAATTTTTGCATCATCATTTGCAACTCCTGCACAGCCTGCATTGTTATCTCTTACCGTCAATCTAAACTCCATTGCTCTTCCGTACGATGGTAAAATCTCGCCTGTGGTTGTCGTATTATTAATAACATCTGTGATCTTTGGAAAATATCTGTAAGGAACTATTACCGGTACAAATGACCTGAATAGAGGGGCATTTCCAGTCGGTGCATTCCAGTTTCCTGCAGGTCCTACATCATTTTGTTCCCATGAATAGGTAAGTGCATTATTTTGTGCATCTGTTGCAGAACCGGTTAACTTAAATGGGGTGCCTTTAGGAATAATATAATCATTTCCTGCATTTACAACGGGAGCGGTATTAGCAACTGGAGTTGTCACCTGACATGTTGTTGACTGAACCGTTGTGGTTATCGTTTGAAATGATTTGGTGTGAAAAACAGGAATACTATGAAAATCTAGGTCATTTGTGGCTTCACAAATGCCAGCGTAAGCCATGATGGTAATTCCGCTTCCTGGTTCTACTGCATTGTCAGAATCACGATTACCCCCACAGGCACCAGTAAGAGCATTAAAAGTATGTGGACCTCCAAACTGATGTCCCACTTCATGGGCAACATAGTCTATATCATAAGGATCTCCGACTGGGTTACCCGAGCCAGTAACTCCACTTCCTTTTTGACCATTCATGCAAATAACTCCTAGACCAGCTAGTCCACCAGCGCCAGTACTAAAAGTATGTCCTACATCATAATTGGCATTTCCTATCAATAAATCAATCTGAGTCTGACTTTCATCAATTAATGTATCGGCATCATTATTTCCGTTAAATGGATCTGTAGAAGCATTTGTAAAGACTACATTTACTTCACTATCCACTAATACTAATCTTGAAGCTACTTCCTGCTCATACACTCCATTCACCCTGTTCACAGAAGTTACAATTGCTGAAAGTGTCTGCGCAACAGTAGGAGTAGTTGTACCCGTTGCTGCTACCGCATATTCTCCTGTACACGCAACAGCAAGCCTGAAAACTCTAATTTGAGTTCCTACGCTTGGAGATGTGGTTTTTTGAGCGTTTTTTTTTCCTAATGGAGTATCGTCTTCATCTTTTACTCCACAAGACCTCGTTTTTTTATCAATTAAGTCACTTTTTTTGTAAATGATATAATTGTTGACATCCAGTTTTGCATAAGGATCAATGTATGTATCACCAGCTACCACAGATTTTATCTGCGCATGGAAACCCAATTCTGTAAAATCCAGTTTTATAGTGGCAAACTTATCATCTATCCCCTGCCCTGTAAAGGTAATAATCTGAGGGAACTGACTGGCTAATCCCGGAGCCATTACTGAAGATTTCCAGATTCTGAATTTTGCTTTCGTACCATCAGGCATTGGCAAAACAATAATCGGAGCATTATCTTTACGATCACTGTTTTTCAATTCCGGAACAGAATTAAAATAATTTTTCATTCCTACCACATCCAATGTGTAGGTCAATGACTTTTCCGGCTGTACTGTCCTGTTTTTAGGATCTGCTTTGATGGACCTTTCACTGATTACTGTAAAAAAGTCCTGGGCTTTCCCTGAGGAAATGGATATCACAAATATCCCCAAATAAAATAATTGTTTAATTTTCATAATTCGTTATTTAATTATTATACAGTATTTTGTTAAGTTATAAGATAAATGGATTTTAACAATATACTCCGAAAGTTACTTTTTCTATAAAGGTTTAGTGCTTAACAACTATGCCCTTTCTTATTATTTTGTCTACCAATGCTGGTTTCTATTTTAGAGAAGTCCAATCTGAAATATTTAAACCTTTCCATTATCTTCAACTAATTCTTATCCACTTATATGTCTATACATTAAAGCGAGAACCTCTTCAGAATTACTTTTTAAATTTCACAGTACCAGTACAAACATCTCCTTCTTCAATTCCGATAAGCCACAATCTTAAATGCTTTGTGCGTCAAAACTACTACAGAGGCTTATCAAACTGCTGTAATGTTAGAATACCTTTCCCCCAGTTAAAATTTGCTCCAACTGCTTTATTCATATTAAATCTTGCAAAAGAACCACTTGGGAAATTAGTGCCTGCAACTATCTCTAGATAGCCATGAAGCGAGAATACTATAGCAATTTGACTGGAAGTAGGGTTATCAATAGTTTCCGAATAAATTCCGGCCAAACAAGAAACTCCGGTTTGAAGAAATTTCCTTGATCCGCTGGGTTCTTCCACTCCTGCTTTTAAAAATCTTATTCCCTGGTAAACAGTACCACTTGTATTTAAATTGAGGTTATCTCCAGTAGAATCAGTTAATCCATTAGGTATTGAGTAATTAAAAAGGATCAATGAAGATGTATTTGGGGGAATATATACAGTAAAGGTATTATAACCAATATCAATGTTATTGATGATAGTTGTGGTTGGGTATGATGTATTCAATGCATATAAAGCAGGATTAGGAGCCTGATAACGAAATATTCCTCTTGGAGTATAAGTATTAGGCGGTTGAAGGCTAGTTAAAGGAACTTTTTTACCGGTACCGTCACTTTGTAATACCATTATTCTATCAGTATTATCTACAGATGAAGCATTAGGTACCGCATTGAATTTTACATTTCCATTTACTTCCAGCTTTTGGGCTGGTGTTGAAGTACCCACGCCAACATTTCCGGCATCCTTTATAACAAATTCTGATCCTGCCGCTCTGGCTGAACCCGAAGAGGTTGCTCCAAGCTTAACCATTGCATTGGCGCTATCATCCACAAACGCATCGGGAGTAGGATCCCCGACAGGCGTAATAAGTTTGCTCCATTTACTTGTTGTCTCATCAAAATAGTAGAACCCTATACTATCTATATTTGATCCCTGTCCTGTAGCGTTGCCAGTGGCAATACTATTTACATAAATAAGGGTAGAAGGCTCAACTGAAGTCATATTCACCGCCCTTTGCCTGTCTACACGCGGTATTAGCAATCCGTCTGCTAAAGTGGAAGTTCCGCTCGAATTTTTTGCCATAATGTCAAAAGTCGCTTTTGGAGTTGAAGTGTTAATACCAACTTGTCCATGCATTATGGTGCCAAAAAATATCGCAGCCATAGGTAATAATATTTTTTTCATTTTATAAGAATTTCTGTTGCAAAGGAAAATAAACTGGAAATCTCATAAAAAAAACCAGATACGTAAAAAGGATTAATTATATAAATAGCTTATAATCAGAATATTAAATGTGTTGTATTTTGAAAAAAGTAGAAATGCTTAATGCTTACGTACTACATAAGTATATCTTTATGTCTTTCTTTTTAACCATAAATAGAGATCTTGATTGGTCTCCAGATTAAGCTTCTTCCGCAACATATATTTTCTGCTTTGCACTGTTCGGTATGATCTAAAAGTATATGATGCTATTTCCTTAGATGGAAAATTAAGGTATACATATGCCAAAAGTATCAATTCATTGGTGGTAAGGCTACCATTGATCTCTAACAACTTTATACTGAAATCCGGATGTAAAGATTGAAATTTTTCAAAAAAAACAGGACTGTTTTTTTTTGCAGCTTCTATAACTTCATGTAAAGATATTTTTAATTTCTGCTCCAGTTCATTAGTATAAGCTGCCTTTTTAGCTATCTCAAGTTCTTTGATGTCCAGCTTCAAGTCGTTTTGCTTCTTTGATTTCTGAAAAGCATAAATAATTATCAATAATAAAATAATTACACCTACCAGCAGCTCTATTTCATAATTAACTTTCCTATTTTCATTTTCGTAAATTTCTTTTTCTCCCTCCAAGATTTCATTGACAATGAAATTGCGATCACGATCCATATTTACATTGATACTATCCTCAAACCGCAGTCCTAAAATTGAATATTTCCTGGCTTTTTCGATGTCATTGCATTTAAAATAGAAATCCCCCAGTTTTTTATATATTATTCCAAGCGAACGCAAATTATCATTACTTGCTTTACTCAATGCTTCCTGGTAGTATTGAATAGCTTTATCATTCCTTTTCCTATACACGTAAAGATCTCCCATTCCAATTAAAGCTTCAATTTCGTACGGATGTTCTTTATTGTTTAGAATTGATAGTGACTTTTGAAGATAATACTCTGCTGAATCTAAATTTTTTTTAAAAAGATAATAGTTTCCCAGTGAGCTATAAGAGCTTCCCACTTCCCTATATGCAATATGCAGAGGAATTCTTCTTAATATCTTTCTTTCTTTTAGCAAATAGGAATATGCAGAATCCTGGAAATTCTGTATATTATACAAATTCGCCATGGTATTATATGTTGTGCTTTGAGTTAAAAGGTCATTATAATTTTTGGTCTTAATTTTTTCAATTTCGATAACAGCTTTATGGTAGTTTTGGGCTGCTGAAGTATAAAGCCCGAGATCTGTTAAATTATCTCCTATTAATCCATAATTACGGGAACTTTGCATGAAATCATTTTTTAGATATGAAGTATAGGATTGTGATTTTTTAATATATGTGTTACTTTTAAGGTATTTTCCGGCAAATGATAAACAGGAAGCAATATAAAAATGACCATAGCATAAGCCTCTTTCGTAATTATTTTTTTTTGATTCTGGTATTATTTTTTTTTTACGATTAAAATAAGTTCTCTATCCTTTCCATTCATGTATAAATCATCAGCAACAACAATTAGAGAATCAATTTTACCGATCGCTTTTTTGTCATTTTTTTGTCCCTTGGCATGTAAACAAGTAACTAATAGTAACAACAAAATTATATGTTTAAAAAATGGAAAAGAACTTGATGAATGCCATTTTTTACAATAAGAAGAATACTGAAATTCTTTTGGTTTTGTCATATAAATATTCAAAATTTTCACTTGTTTTGTATTATAATGCGAGTATCTTAAATTGTATTTTGATTACAGGAGAAATTATTCCTGGGCCTGCTACAATTGCTGTTCGCTACAAATAAAAATTCACCACCTCATTTAAAAATATAAGTTAAAAATCATACATCTCACATACTATGTAAACGGTCCTGTTAAAACCAGATAAGCTGATATTCTATAAATTAGTCGTTTATTGGTATGCAGGGATTACATATAAAAAAAATTTTATACAAAGAATCATGCAGCAATATATTACCCAGCAATATATCCGATAAAAACGATAATAACCGGATCTCATGAGCCGAAGTTTTTAATAAAAGAATATATTGGTAAGCAGAGCAGCAAGTCCGTTTTAGATTACAATTTATTGTATAGTCTCTTCCATTTTGTAAGAGTATTCCTGCTTAATTTAAAATGGGATGCTACAGTGGTATTACTAAGCTTATTAATTTTCTGATATTGAAGAATTTCCAAAATAGCAGATTCATCATAAGAACGTAGCTTTTGATTAAAATGATGCAATCCGTTGCTGAAAAGCAAATTGTTTAATTTAATTACATCTAACGAAGATAAAACATCCTTTTTTAAGAGAGCTTTACAGCTTACTTCTCTGTCTGGATATTTTTGTTCAATAAGATCCTCATAAATCTTATTATAATTGGGATACTGTTTCATTTTTGAAATTTTTTTATCCATTTATATAATGTTGTTTTAGGAATTCTATATTCCTCAATGATCTGTGATTTTGTCTTTCTGCCTGATGAAATTTGCTCCAGAATAAAGTCAATCAATTCCTTCGAATAAATTGCTTTTCTAAAAACCGGCAGATGGGTCTTACCCTGTTTAATATTCAGTCCCTTAGGAGGGGAATACAAAATCAGATGCTGAGAGTAGGTCCGAAAAAAATCGTATTCAGTTAACTTAGAAAACCTTAGTAACATATCACAATCAATATTTGCAGATTTATATATTTGCTGTAAATCAGCATCCATAATATTCAAAAAATTACAAACCCGGGATATTTCTATTCCGTTTTCTTTAATCTTTTGTTCTATCATCTGCCCAATGTGGATATTTTTAAAATTCATAAACATATTATAAGGGTATATAGGCAATAAAAATTCTAGATCCGGTGCTGTTTTGTATTGCTGACTTCCGAACCGGATTATATCGTGCTTCTATCAATATGTGCACTTCCAGACTTAAATTACCATAGCCGCTTACATCTAGTTTTTGAATAGAGGAAACAGTATCAACTAGGCAATAAACTAAGGTAGTTAAATGTCTTTTTCATACACAAATATTTTTGTATGTTAGAGAAATTATATGCCGGAAACTTGAGAATCTGTCTCAAACCTTCGCTCTATCAGAAACTCCGGACTTTGTGAGGGAAAATGACTGAAAAATCTAAATAGAGCAAAGCGTTGGTTGTGTTTTTAGAATCTTTTAATTGTAACTTTTCCGATTTTATTTGCACCTAAAACTCTGGAAGACAAATTTATTCGATTAGATCCAAAAAATCTTTACTGCATTTATACCGCACACCATAAAACACTGATTTTCTGATTGTATAATTGATAAAAAATTAAAAATTCTGAATCCATTTATACAGATCAATATCTCTGGAAAGTTTTAGCTTCTTCCGGAGTCTGTATTTTTTCGATTCAGCAGTTCTAATTGATATATGATCGTAATCAGAAATCTGTTTGTTGGATAAGTCCAGCTTAAGAAATGCACATAATTTCAGATCATTTGGATTAAGATCCGGGTATTTTGAAATAAGGCAATCATAAAAATCAGAATGTGAATCTCTAAACTTAATCATAAAGGAGGGATCAGATCGTTTAGCGAGCATGATCAGTTCTTCATATGTAGTAGTTAATTTCCGCTTAAGGTTTTCTGATTCTTTTACTTTTTCATTGATCATGGCATCTTTAACCCTTTCCCGCCTTCTGGAAAATTTAAAAACAAAATATACTATAATACTGCCTAAGAAAACAATACTGAGTATGACATACAATAAAACAGAACTGTATCTTTTTTCGTTATCTGCCTGCTCCTTATGCATTCGTTTAATGACCATGTTAATTCCGGAATTTTCCTCTCGTTGTAAGCTATCATTTAGAGCAGAGTATTTTGCGAGATATTCACTCTCTTGTTCGGGAAAATTCAGGCCGTTGTACGCCTCAGCAATCAATTTGTAAGATTCCAGTGTGCCTTTACCTAGTTGAGCTTTTGAAGTAATATTTAAAGAACTGAATAAATAGTTTAAAGCTTTATTGTAATTCTTCTTTTCAATATTCAGCTTTCCAAAAGCCCTGAGTACATTGGCCTTACCCTCAATAGGAATTTGCCGGGTAGTGAGAAGCTCATTTGCTTTATTAATGTAAAATTCAGCAGAGTCTATATTATTTAGCTTAAAATGCCTCTCGGCTATGGTAATGAATAGCATAGGCGTTGGAGATTTCATACATTTCCGTTCATTGCTGTAAACAGAGTCCATTAATCCTAAATATTCAAAACTATTTCTTTTCCAATCATAAATACTGTAGAGCCTTTTTTCTTTTTCCTTTTGATCTTTAATCTTATGAGCGAGTACAAAAGCAGTATCAAAGCATTTAATTGCCTGCTCATGCAAGCCCAGAGAATTGTAGTTTTTACCATACACAAAGTACATATATGCTTCGAGAGCATATTCTTTCTTACCTTTCAACTCTTTCTCAGCCATCTCAAGCATTTGAAGGCTTTCCTTATCTTTCTTCATCAGAATCAGCACATTCGCTAAATTAAGACATCCCCGTATCTCGCCGTTTTCATAATTTAACTGCTGACATTCTTTTCGCAGTTTCGTTTCCAGCAAGACGATCTTGTACAACTCCCCATTCTTTAAAAGTTTGCTAAATACGGTGGTTTGCAAACTATCAATTTTCGCAGTAGTAATTTGAGATTTGAAATTACAGATCAGCAAAAGTAGCAGAACAATAAAAATATTTTTAAAAAGGGTCATAGGTACTAGAAGAAAAATTAAGGTAATATTCAAATGATTCGGAAAATGTCATTTTATTCACAGTTACTTCATCGTAAACTGTTATTTTTACAGCACTACAATTTAAAATAGTGAAAGCTTATATCGCTGTTGGTTTTTCGAATTATAAAAAGCTTCCTAAAGAAATTGAGGCCATCCAGGCTTCTTTAACAAAAACTATTGGAATCGGAACCGAAGCTCGATATGCGAAAGGCTTGGGAAAGAATCTAATTTATATCAGACATATGAATGCTGATTTTGGGCCTGAGTGATCATAACGTCCTTTGTTGCAGCCCTGAAGCCCTTTCAGCAAAATTAGATGCCATTGTATCCCAACTTAGTTCTTTCCTGAATTTAAAAGATAATATTTAAAATAGTGTATAGAGATTTAACGTTTTTAATTCAGCTTGTATTTTCAAAGTGGTCGTAAAAAAAATTAGCCATAGATATGTATTACAGATTATTGTTCAGATTTGGATTTTGTATTGGTGGTTTTGCCAGAATGCCATTTGTGAATTATTAAAGTCTATGCACCACCCGCATGAATCTTTGACCTGCTATCTTACCTGCCACAAATTTGATAAAATTCTCAAATATGATAAAGGAAAAATCTTACATATTTTGGTACTTTTCTGACATTTTAATTAGTATTAAATTCATTTTGATTCCTATTTATTATCAAATCAATAAAATAAGCAATTAAGGTTGAACGGTTATTTTAAAAGGCGATTGTAAAATCGCCTTTTCTGTTAAGTATACTTCATGCCTGCCTGATAGAAAACACGATACATCAATACAATTACATAGCCATTTTCAATTTGTCAGGACTATGTACTTCCCACTATTGCTTATAAATTTAACAGTAATAATATATCTTCATGATAACATTTACAATGCAGTATATATAATATGCATAAATGCATTGCTATGATTATAGTTAGGTGTGCCAATACCTGCTTTGGTCTCACAATAAATAACCTCTCCTGCATTAAGCAACTTTACATAGGTCCCGGATAATATAAAAATATTTCCTGCCTGGGGAGCCCCACTGAAAGTCCAAACACCATTACCTGCATGAATATAAAGTCCATAATTTGGAGCGCCGGGAGCATTTTCCAGTTGTACTCCGGCTACAATATGATATATTCCTGTTTTAGCAACTGTATAGCTACTATTAGTAGAGTTCCAGGTACCTGCCCCTGCAGAATTGATATTGACTGTTCCCAGTATAACTCTGTTAGCAACCCCATTTCCAGGCAAAGTTGCACTACTGGCAAATTGCTCAGCATTGAAAACATTATTGGGAGTTTTTAAGGTGTTAATAAAGTCGTTACTGGTAATCTGTGAAACAACCCCAGTTCCATTAGAAAGCAATATATTAGAACTTCCGAGCGTAGTTTGTGTCGGTAACGAGCGAAACCGAGCATTGCCGTTTACATCCAATGTATTGGTTGGAGCATTGGTTCCTATACCAAGCTTTCCCAAGTTGTCTAATGACATTTTAGGACCGGTCACATTTCCGCTGGTGTAGAAATCCATTTGCGAGCCCAAAGTCGTTGGAGAATCTGCTTTTGCTACCACAATAGCTCCTAATGTCCAACTACTATTATTAACATAACCATTGAAATTGAGATATCCTGCAAGTTGCCCAACAGGAATATTAGTATTGCCATTATATCTAGTCAAATCAATACTTGCTGGATTAGTACCTGTAGAATTGGCCATAATTTGAGCGAAATTAGACTCAAATTTTCCATTTCCTCTTACATCAAGCTTTTCAGTTGGTGCTGAAGTGCCCAATCCAACTCTACTATTGGCTGCGTCTACCGAAAAAGTACTTCCGGCTACAGAGAATGCATTAGGCTGATTGGCTGTAAATGCCAGGGTATTGGCTCCCTGTGTTACAATTCTGTTACTGCTAAGTGCACCATTTGCGGTATAAATATTGACAGGAGCTGCGCCTACAGTTCCTCCGTCGGTAGCTCTCCACCCTGCATTACTGTATACAAATTCCAGTGCTTTTCCATTCGGTATGGTAACCCCGTTTAGTGCTGCACCAAACCCACCAGTAGTGTTATTAAAAATTACCAGCCTTTGACCGGCATTGGGAGCAGCCGGAACGGAAATCGAAACTGTTGCGGTAGCACTTCCTGTAAGCTGTGCCTGGCTTGTATTAGCCGGGATATTAGCCGTATTACCTGCAACACTTATAGCTGTTTCACGGTTGGTAATAGCTCCATTCACATCAAGGGTTGTACCTGGAGTTGTTGTATTAATTCCTACATTGCCTGTTTGTGCAAAAAAAGCCACACTTACTACCGACAATGCGATTGAAAATAAATTTTTTGTGTTCATTTTTTATATTTTTTGTTAAAGGGTACTGTATATTACTGCAGCGGGAAACATCAAAACTGAAATAGATTGAATGTAAGCTTAAGACGAAAATATGATATACATTCCCGCATTGCATCTATATTTTCCTGAGTTCTGCTTAGATTACCTATTATATAAAGGATATTTTGTTCAATATATCCTGCTTTTGTTCTTTATATCTGTAGCTAACAGTATGGAGTTTATTCATAAATTACCCCTCTTTAATTTTTTTTATTCTTTGATTTGAGAAAGTACCGCAGCTTTCACCTCTTGGTTTATCTGTAGTTCCACTACACTGAAAGTAGTGAAGTGGGGATCTATCGCCATTCTTCTGCTTGTATGAGTTGATAATCAATAAATATCGGCTTAGGATTGGGCATAACAGAGTAATCCTTATGTTACCTCCCTGAGGATAAAAAGCCTCATACATAACAATCTATAAAAGAGTGATTATTATTTTCAGGAACATTTCGAAATCGCCTATTTCCATTCACATCCGGGGCTAATGTTGATGAAATAGTATTTATTCCTATTTATGTTAAAAGATAATCTGCTAAAAAAGAATTGCTAGAAGTAATCATTTTTTTCCATCATTTGTGTTAGTGTTTTTGTTAACTTGTTTTTAATAAATTTTAAAATACCAGGGAATCAGACTTAAAATTTGTATAGCAAAATTACAGCAATAATGTAAAAAGCTTATACTGCATTTATACTGCAATAAACAATACATTGATTTACAATTTGTTGATTTTTTATTTTTAAATTGAAAAAATAAACTTATTAATATCCCATAATACATTTGTTAAATTCTATATCTCCAGAAAGGTAAAGTTTTTTAGCAATCTGTAATGAAATGGGTCATATTAGAATCAGCTCACGAAAAGTAAAAAAAAGTCAGGTTAAGGATAAAATCTGCCAAGCTATTTATTTGATAGTTAAAAAACTTGTCGTACTAAAATTTCCGTTTCGTAGGCTGACCCTTTAAAAATTGCATACCAATATTTTGAACTTTTGTCAGGAAAAATAGTGATAAGCAGTATGGTTTATTTATGATATTACCTATTGTGCCTTTGCAAATACCTGGGCTGTCATTGTTCCATAACCCCAGTTAAAGTTGGGATTACCAATATTGTCCCACATATTGAAAACAATATTTGTAGAAGTGAAGCTACCTCCTCCTCCTAGTTCTATATAACCATTCAAATCATAAGTAATCGTTTTAACGGTACTAGTAGCATTTGTTTCTATCGCGATATAGGTAGCTCCTGAACTTACCATGCCTGAAGAAGCACCGCCACCAGCAGGAAGAATTGTATATTTCCGAGAACCTGCAGGATCTTCAGCTCCATTTCTCAAAAACCGTACGCCATAATACCCAAAACCACTGGCATTAGTTGGCACCACATTATATGTCCCTACTGGAACAGAATAAGTAACAATCACCCGGCAAGCACTGTGCGGAGGGATGTCAACAGTCAATGATAATCCCAAAGGCACATTATTAATAGTCGTAGTAGGTCCAAGCCCGGTCCTTCTTACAGGAGCGGTAGCCACAGTATTGTAAGTATTATGAAGTACATATTGTGCAGGTGACCATTGCTGGTAAGTTCTCCATAATGGGGAAGCAGGAGTACCATAATTTACATAGAAACCATCGCCTGTTGTGATAGTGCCTCCATTGCTGTACACCATAAGCCCTGTGGCAGGAGAGACAATGGTAGTTCCGTCTGTCTCACTTCCCAAGGAGGCTTTGGGAATCAGCACTCCTCCCTTTTTACTAGCAGTAGATTCCACATCCAATATAGCTGAAGGATCAGGGTTTGTTGTATTGATGCCTACTTGAGCAAATGACATGGTTGACAATGTTACAGTTGTCAAAAGTGTAAAGAATGTTTTTTTCATTTGTTTAATGTTTTTGTTATTAACTTATTGTTTAATAAATTTTATAAATATGAGGGAATTATGCTTTGAAATTTCTACTACAAGAGTACACCTATTATTTAAAAAAATCTATACTGCATTTATACTGCATTGTGTATTTTGCTGGTTTACAGCATGTTAAATCAATCACATTGGTCTGTAATATCAAGTTTATTTTAATTAAAGCAGTGGTATTTCACAAATTAAAAACGGCATTGGAGAATCGCAGTTATAAAGACTATTTTAAACAAAAGGAGGAAATATTAATTAAAAATAGGGGGCAAACCAAAATGGGGGAACATGTCATTTCGATATATAATTAATTTGCTTTCAACAAGTTAATTCTAATCATGTCAAAAAGTGGTTTTTTATATTTTTCTCTATGCATATTAACATACTGTATAGCTACAGCTGTTTATCCCGCTCTGAAATCAAAATCTCCGGAGGCGGATTCCTGGGAAAATACTAATCATCATTCTGAGCCAGATGCTTATCATTTAGCTTTCGCTTCTTCTTATACATTTTAAGCATTATTGGTCTTGTATTAGCCATTACCCAACTACTATAAAACAAGATCTCTATCATCCATAATCCCTTTTATAACCAAATTTGGGAGGCAGTTAATTGTAATAGAGAAAAGTTCTAAATATTCTGGAACTTTTCTGACATTTTATTTCTATAGTCAAGCGGAGTTAATTTTTCTTTTTTTCTGAATTGCCTTGAAAAGTATGATAAATCCGCAAAACCAAGATGTTCCGATATTTTGCAAATGTTCCAGTCAGTATGAACTAACAATCTTTTGGTCTCCATTAATACACGTTCCCGAATAATATCACCAGCGGTCTTTCCAGTTATATGCTTGGTAACTTCATTCAGACGATGCGGGGTTAAACCGAGCTGCTGGGCATAAAACTCAATTTTTTTTTCATTCAGATAATGGCAGTCAACCAATTCCCGGAACTTTCGAAACCTTAGACTATTTACATTGTCATAAATATAATCGTGGGTATTGATAATAATACGCTGAATCCTGTTGAGTAAAACAAAAAGTAAATGACTGATAATCATTGCTGATTTTTCAGATAATCCTATTTCATATTCCAACATTTCTATGAGGCGTTTTATCTCATTCACCCTATCATCTGTTAATTTAACGAATGGCTGTATACTACTGTTATGAAGAAAACTGAGGGAAAGAAGTTTATCCTTATTATTTGAGGTCAGCAACAAAAACTCTTCGGTAAAAGTAATACTGTAACCCTTCACATTTTTTGTCGTTGACATCTGATGAAGCTGGCCAGGTGAAATAAAAAATAAAGTATTGGGCCCAATTTCTGTTTGGTGATAATCAACCCTATTGACAGCACTGCCTGAAGTAAGCCACAGTATCTCATAAAAACTATGCTTATGAGGCCATTGTAGATCAGGAGGGCGATTAAGATCCTCAAATCTTTCAAACATGAATTCATTATCTATAGATTTCTCAGACTTAAAATCTTCAATATTATAAATTTTAAACATAGGATGTTGATCAAATAATGAGTTCGATAACTTACAATTTTTGCAAGACACCTCAAAATATTCAAATCAAAAAAGCAAAATTTTGCATTGAAATTTTTAGAAGGTTAAATACCATCGATGTTGAGCTTCATGTTTTATATAAACTCAATTGGGTTCAGGTTCAGGAAATAAATTATCTTTGTTATAGACCTAAATTTTGTCTATCATGAAGTTAGAATTATATCAAATAGATGCTTTTACAGAAGAGATCTTCCATGGGAACCCTGCCTGTGTTGTCCCATTAAAAAACTGGTTACCCAATGAGATACTCTTAAAAATAGCCAGTGAAAATGCTGTGGCAGAAACAGCTTTCTTTATTGATAATGGCGATACTATTCATCTGAGATGGTTTACCCCTGAAATAGAAATGGACCTGTGCGGGCATGCTACTCTCGCCACGGCTCATTGCTTAGTTTCTATCTTAAACCATCAGAGTAACAGAATGGTTTTTCAAACTAAAAGCGGTGAATTAACAGTCGAAGTAAAAGATGGATTTTATTATATGGATTTCCCGTCAAGAATGCCTGAAGAATCTGCTCTTCCGGATATTATCACCCAATCTCTCAATATCCAGCCTAAGGAAGTCTTCAAATCAAGAGACTATGTTCTGGTATACGAATCTGAGGAAGACATAAAAAAAATCAAAATTGAAAGATCTGTTTTTGACCTTATCAATCTGGATCCGGGAGGCGTTATTGTAACAGCAGCAGGTACTGACAGTGATTTTGTTTCAAGATATTTTACACCGCAGTCGTCTATTCTTGAAGATCCTGTAACCGGCTCTGCACACTGCTCGCTTATTCCTTTCTGGTCATCAAGATTAGGAAAAGATAAGCTTTTCGCCCGCCAGCTATCGGAAAGAGACGGCCAGCTCTATTGTGAAAACAAAAATGAAAGAGTGGTTGTGGCAGGTAAAGCCAGAACCTATTCTGTGGGACATTTATGGATAGAATAATGTTATTCTGATCAGGCTGTATAGTAACAACTCAAACATAAGGACGAGAAAGGACTTAGTCATCACTTTTAATTTGACTCAAACGAACCCGGTCTTATAAGAAGTGCTTAGATAAGCCCTATCTTGTTGGCCAAAAACAAATGGCGCCGCTTTTAGATAAGCGGCGCCATTTTTAATAGTAATCAAATTAGGCCCGGTTAACGGTCTTACAGGGTTGTCAGAGGCATTAGATTAGGGAAACGTAAATGTAACATATGAATTAGAATGAACTTACAATGACCATTGTTTTTAGAACCAATGTATTGGAGGCAAGATAATCCTTATCTCTGCTTTTATGGCCTGAGCTTTTTTACAAAGTTAATTTGAGCTTTTCTACAAAGTTCAAGTTAAGTCATCATTCTAAATTTGTATCATTAAAGTCAACAAAATGAAAATAGTAAATAAAATTTACATCAACGGTATGTTTGTTACTCCACACGGGGCAGAAATTTTTGATGTGATCAATCCATCTAATAATCAAAAGATCGGAGAAGTCACATTAGCTGATGAAATAGATGCGAAAAATGCAATCGCAGCGGCAAAAGTTGCGTTCAAAAGCTTTTCTAAATCTACAGTTGCTACACGCATTGATTATTTGAGAAAATTAAGAACTGCAGTCGAAAAAAGACAACAGGATTTTATTGATATCATGATTGAAGAATATGGTGGTACACGCCAATTCGTTACGATGAGCAGTAAGCATACCGGAGCCTGGTTCGACAGTATGATAGAAGTGCTTCAGACGTACAAATTTGAAGAAAGCATCAATTCTTCATTCGTGAAATTACAACCTGTTGGTGTAGTCGGAATCATTACACCCTGGAATTCCAGCAACAGCTCCATCTGCAGCAAAGTTGCTACAGCGATTGCAGCAGGATGTACCGTTGTAATCAAACCTAGCGAGATGAGCAGTCTGCAGACTCAGGTTTTGATGGAAGCATTTCATGATGCCGGCATGCCGGAGGGGATCATCAACTTCGTGACGGGCCTGGGAAATGTGGTTGGCACAGAATTGACCAATAACCCGGACGTTTCTAAAATTTCATTCACAGGTTCTACAGCAGTCGGGAAACTAATTGCAAAAATTGCTGTCGATACAATGAAACGTGTCACTTTGGAATTGGGTGGAAAGTCTCCGAACATTATTCTTGAGGATGCAGATTTGGAAAAAACCATTCCAATGGCAGTTTATGGAGCTTATATGAACAGTGGGCAAGCTTGTATTGCACCGACAAGACTTTTGGTACCTGCAAATAAACTGGATAAAGTAAATGCCATTGCAAAAGCTACTGTTGACAAAATCATTGTTAATTTACCTCAGAATGAGGATACTCATATTGGCCCGATGGTCAGTGTGAAACAGTTTGACAGAGTTCAAAGTTATATTAAATTAGGTTTGGAAGAAGGCGCTGTATTACTTGCCGGCGGCGAAGGAAAACCTGAAGGACTAGAAGAGGGAAACTTTGTAAAAGCTACAATTTTCACCAACGTCAACAATAAAATGAGAATCGCTCAGGAAGAGATTTTTGGTCCGGTTTTATCCATCATCCCTTATAAAACAGAAGATGAAGCAATTGAAATTGCAAATGATTCACCTTACGGATTGGCTGCTTATATTAGTTCAGCAGATCCAGAAAGAGCAATGCGTGTTGCTTCTCAAATTGATGCTGGAAGAATTTGTATCAATGGTTTCAATCATGATCCATTGGTTCCTTTTGGTGGTTTTAAACAATCAGGAATCGGAAGAGAATACGGTACCTATGGTTTGGAAGCTTACCTTGAACCAAAAGCAATTCTGAAATAATAATTTGTAAATTTGATAAAGCATTACGCAATAGTAATGCTTTTATTTTTCGATATGAACAACAGATTACAAACTAAGGATATTGTTTATTCCTGTTATCACAAACTGAATAGGAAAGGCGAAAATTTTGTTCCGAAACATACTCTTTCGTATCAGATTTCGGGTAGTTTTATGTTGTCAGATAGTAATGGCACTTATGCTGCAAATCCAGGAGATTTTAATCTTATCAGAAAAAATCAGTTAGTAAAGTTTGTTAAAATTCCACCTGAAAACGGTGTTTTTGAAAGTATGAATATCTATTTGAATGATGAGGATTTAATAAACTTTTCGAAAGAATATAATCTTCATACTGAACATGCGGTTACGGCAAAGTCTCTTATTCCTATCGAAGTCAATGCTGTACTTCAGAATTTTATGATCTCTTTACAGACACTTCTGGAAAGTAACCTGAAAAATCAGTCTCTGATTGACCTGAAAATAAAAGAACTTCTTTTAATTTTATTGCAAGCCCAGCCTGAACTGAAAAATATCCTTTTTGATTTTTCCGAACCTTTTAAAATTGATCTGGAAGCCTTTATGAATCAAAACTATAGATACAATGTTAATCTCAAACGTTTTGCTTATCTCACAGGAAGAAGTCTTGCTACGTTTAAACGTGATTTTGAAAAAATATTTCAGGCTTCACCGCATAAATGGATTCTGCAAAAACGTCTGAATGAAGCTCATTTTTTGATAAAAGAAGAGGGCAAATCTGCGTCTGATATTTTTGTTGATCTGGGTTTTGAGGACCTTTCACATTTTTCTTATACATTTAAAAAACAGTTTGGGTACAGTCCTACAAAAATTGAGAGAGGTATTAGTACTTAAACTCCTTATTTTTTTTCTGATGTTATTGATAATATTCAATTGTTTTGCATTATAATTTCTATGATTCACCTCACTATTGATCGGAAGTAAAGATTCAATTTTCTTACCGGCTCGTTGGCTAGTTGATATTTTCTAGATTGCAAAGATAGTGACTGAAATCTTGATACTTATGAAGTTTTCCTCGAACGACAAATCAGTTGAATTTGTCCCCAGTTAAGTAGGCAAATAAAGATCATAAGGGGGAAAATGTATCTTAATTTCCTGCCAATTAGAGAAACATATTAACTTTTTAAATATTTAAAGAGAAAATTTTATTTCTTCAATTCGCATATTTACCTTTTTTATACGTTTTTTTATCGAAATGATTTCATTTTGAGGAATTATTTTTGTAGCAGTACTCAAAAAGAGTTGTATAGGTTTAAAATAATTGAGGACTTAAGAGATTCTAGATATTTTTTTATCATTTGTGTTTAAACTGCATCGGTATAGGTGCAGTTTTTTTTGAATACACATTGTAGTTGTGGCAGGAATTTTTATTACAAATATTCCTTCATAATACATTAGTTTGGCAGGTATCCGATTAAGTTTTTAAATATGAATATAAAAAACTGTAATATACCAGCATTAATCATTTCTTTAAATAAAATATGAATTATGGAAGAATTTCTAATCGAGCCCTTTCTCAATGCTGATAATGGTGTTTCTTATATCAACACTAAAAGCATATCGGAGTTGCTATTACTACGGTCTTCCGAGCTATTCCAGCCACATAGAACGGAATTTAATGTCATCTATCTTTTCGACGAAGGCGAGGGGAAGCATACCATAGATTTTACTACCATTGATATAGAACAAAAGTATATGCTTTTTGTTACTCAAAATCAAGTGACTCAATTTCATGAGCCTGCCAATTACAAGGGGAGGGTGTTAATTTTTACTGAAGACTTTTTTTGTACAAATAATTTATGCCAGACCCAGTTTTTTGGACAATCAGATTTATTTAATGATCCATTAAATTTACCGTATTTTGATGTAAGGGAAAGATTTGATGAGATTTCCGCCTTATTCAGCTTTATAAATGATGAGCTTAAGAGACCCTATCATGAAGCTCAGTCTGCTATTTTAAATAATTACTTATTCAATATCCTTTTAATTGCAGAAAACTTATCAGAGTATAAAGATAGAAAGCTCGATGTTTCCAAGAACAAGCTGTTACTGTCAAAATTCAAGTCTATGGTTAATAAAAATATCCACCAAAGGCATACATTAGAATTTTATGTTGAAAATTTAAATGTGAGTTTGCGAACACTTCAAATTGCTTTTCTAGAGGAAGAAAAACAAACCCCAAAACAATGGCTGATCAACAGGATGATTCTGGAAATCAAAAGAAATCTCTGTTACCAGGATAAAAGTATAAGTGAAATCGCCTATAAGCTGGGCTTTAAAGAGGTAACCAATTTTATTAAGTTTTTTAAATCTAAAACAGACTTAACTCCATCTCAATTTAGATCCCTTTCAGTAAAAAAATAATTCCTTTATAAGCTTAATATGGTCAGATCATAAGGCTTGATTTCTTAAACGAATTAGATTTTAATGAAGTAAAAACCACACCTTTTATTATATTAGGTGTGGTAACAACACAAATGATGAAAAAAAAAAATTATTTCTAAAAAGCCAAATCAGCCAGCCAAAGCTTAAGCTGAATTATATTTTTTCATGAATACAAATTAAAATCTTTTTTATCCAAAACTATTGATATATAAGCGCATAAAAATGATCAAATTAATTAGTTGGATGGTGATATTCTGAAAAAGGATAGCTATTATATTTTAGCAAGACAAAACGGCAAAGTTTGGACTCCTTATTCAAGGCTTATAGTTTTTAAACGATAATTGCTTCAGAGGAATAATCTTCTTATTCCTTTATCCATAGCAATAACAACGTCATTATTACTTTAAAAAGATGTAGCTGTTTTCGGAAATTTCATCAATTAGATTTCCGAAAATGGGTAGATATTCGTTTGTATGCCTGTGATTTTGTGTTGACTTTTACATTGTTAATGCTAGAGCATTTTTTAGGCTCTGTGAGCATTAATAACTAGTAATTTTTACAAATCTAATATATATCATGAAAAAAAACTCATTATTAGCATTCACTGTAGGCATAACATCAGTATTTTATGCACAGGTGGGGGTGAATACCGCAAATCCTTCTGCAACGATGGATATTGTAGGAAATCCAACTATAACTACTTCAATTGATGGACTGTTACCTCCAAGAATTACAGGAGATCAATTAAAAGCAAAAGATTCTGTGTACGGTAATGTTCAAAATGGAGCTATAGTGTATGTTACAACGCCCGTTGGGACGCCAACACCCAAAACAGTGCAAGTCACAGCATCAGGCTATTACTATTATGATGCTCCTAACAATGTCTGGGCAGCCTTGAATGGTAATAAAGAGGCAGGCGGAACGGGAACGACACTTTTTGCAAGTAAAAATGGTGCTTGGTCGTTAATAAATTTAGGTATTTCCGGGACAAGCTGGAATAAAATAAGCCTTACATCAACAGACACTAAAACAGGAGTTTCTACGCTTCTCAACAATGGAGTTTATACAGCTCCGAAAACAGGACTTTATGATGTGAAGTATGAGGTTCAGCTGGCGGGTGGTGTTGATTTAAGTGTGTTAGGGGGTAAAAGGTTAGGTATCCTGAAAAATGGCAATACTGTATTTGAGCAGAAAATTATTGATGCTGTCCGTGTATCTATTCTTAGTGTCACACTTGCTTCGGTACCTGTTACTTCCACTACTCTTGAAGCTATTGTTCCGCTGAACGCTGGTGAGACAATCACATTTGCTGTTGAAACTGGAAACGTTAATTTATCATTACTCACCGATAGTAAAGTGTCAGTATCTGTATATAAAGTTTCTGACTAGTATCCATCGTTGAACTTAAAAGACTTTGCCTGATGATTGGCAATAGGGCATGAATTATAAGAAAATACATATCGGGAAATTAATTGATTTAAAAGTCATGGAATCAGGACTTAAAACAGGCCATATCTGCAGGTTTTTCAAATGTGAAATGAACGAAATCAACAAAATGTATGAAGCTGAAACCTTGGATGCAGAGATCCTTCTCAGCTGGTGCAAGCTTTTAAAATACGATTTTTTCAGGGTTTACACTCAGCACCTGATATTATATTCTCCTAAAGCAAAGGCTCGTCTCAGCAGTGAAGATGACGAGGTGAAAAAGCCAGCAAGGACAGAATTGCATAAAAATCTGTATACAGTGGAAATAATAGCATTTATCATGGAGAAGATTTCTTCCGGAGAAATGACAAAATTACAAATTATAAATAGGTACGGAATCCCAAAGACAACCCTGTATAAATGGATATCTAAATATGAAAGTACAGAAGCTTAAATCAATAAAGATAATGATATGGAGAAGAATCTTACGCCAAACTATAAGCTGATCTTTTTAGATATACTTGAACAAAAATTTCCGGACAGGAAAGATGTCTGTATGCCGATTTTAAGTAAAAATGAGCTATCTCAATTCGATATAATTGAGCTGAATCAAAAAATTTTTGGAGGTATTGATAAAGACACATTCACTTTGAATCAAAAACACAAAGCATATAATAAACACAGTATTTCAAAGATTTTAAATTACCAAATTAAAAACGATTTAAGTAATATGCGAACTGCTTCAATCTTTAAATTAAGCAGGAATACGATAACCAAGTGGAAAAAAAAATATACCCACTTGATTTCAGTTACTGAAAGCTGCAATTAGTTTATTATTCGGAAACCGATTTATCATATTTATTTTCAAAGTATAAGGATGGAGGGAGGCCTGTAATTTCTTTAAAAGTTTTGGTGAACGAAGAAGCGGTGGCAAAGCCGGTAACTTCTGCAAGATAGCTTATCTTATATTTTTTATAAGAAATATCACTGTCCATCTTGCCGATTATATAATTTATCCTGAGAGTATTAATATAAGTCTTAAAGCTGTCAGATTTATATTTTTTAATAATTGCAGATAAATATTTTACATTCGTTCCAAACTCTGTAGCAAGATTGCCAAGGGTAACCCCCTTTTTTGTAAACATGTTATTATCTTCAAAATTATTTAGCTTTTCCAGGATCAACAGTTCGGTACTGCTACTAATTGAATTTGGTAATTTGGCATCGGGTATTTCTGTGGGGCTTATTTCTGTGCTTTTTTCAGGCAAATAAATGTCTGAATTGTTATTTGTATTTGGTTTTATTCTGATGAATATGATTAAACCGATAATTATCGTTATTGAAGCGGCTAAGCATAAAATCAAAATTTTAATCTGTGTTGGATTCCCAATTGGCCTGAGGCATCCTTTGCAATCCTTAACCATTAAATTGAGCTCCTTCATCTTTTGGCTGCATATGCAAGCTATATCACTTCCTTCCGTTTTTGATTTATTGCTCCCTAACACTAGAAACATAGGGTTAACAGTAAATATCTTTAAAAATTCTTGAAGCTTTGGATGTGACCATGATTTTGCTTGGTTATTTACATGTGTACAATTGTAAATTTCAGAAGAGACATTTAAATTTTTTTTCTTTTCAACCTCCATTGTACAGGAAATGAAGATATAAGATATGAGATAAAAAACGGAACTCATAATGATTGTGGGAATACCTATCAATATATTTTTTTTAAAACGATGTTATCATGAAAACACAATAATATGGCAAATAATCTCGCGTCAGTTATCAATTTCCGAAAAAAAATGATAATTATTTTCAATAAAGAAAACCTTTTGCCTTCAGGCGAGAAGCGAAGATAAAATGGAATAAGAGATGATCCGGAGATACAAAAAATGTTAATCATATCATACTTAATAAATACCAATTCTCTAACTGATCAAAAGCAGCATCCTTTCAACAGGAGCTCTGTGAACGCAAGGCAAAACCTTTCCAATATTTTACGGCTTAGTTGAGATGGATGTTAAGCTTTATTCTTTATTAAGGATTATTAGTCGTAATAACAAACATAACCAAAGGTTCATCTCCGATGTTTTCAATAGAATGATAGCCTATGGAACTGATGGCTGTAATATCTCCTTTTTGAAGTATTTTTTTTCGCTCCGGTCCCTGAGTTCCGGTTCTTTCACGATACTCTCCGGCTCCATGCACAACAATATATAGTTCTTCTTCATTTTTTTCATTGTGGGTATGAAACCCGGATTCATCACCTGTATTTAATAGAACCATATAAGCACCCAGACGATTATTGGCCAGCTCATTCTGATCAAACATTTGGATCATGTATACAGTTCCGTTTCCGCCATACATTTTTTCACGTTTATCTATGCGTATAATGCTTCGCTCTTCCTTTTCAAAGGCCATTACATAAAGGTGGATGTATTTTGAAACCTCCTGTATAACGTGATCGAATTCCGCTCCTTCAGATAATATAACTGTATCAGCCATGTGAGTTAGATATTGATTTAAAATAATGTACATCAATTTACCAAAAATTATACAGCAATGCAAGCAAAACAGCTTTTATTGAAAAATCAACCATTTAGCAAATCAGCAACAGCCTATACTCACCATCCCTTTCAACAGGAGCCCTATGAATACAAGGCAGGACTTGCTGCCCCGGATGATCTACTGCCAATTTCCAAAGATGTCCTGATCCTAAATTTATGGGTTGGGCATTGGATTTGGGCTGGTAATGCAGATCGAAGAAACAGTCTTTCAGGAACATTTCGAATTCTGCTTCCGGACCGTCATGTAATTCTTTAAGCTTTTCCCGGATTTCCGGAATCAGGATTTTTTGTGTAGCCTGATCATTAGGTAAGATATCACTTGCAGCACCATGGTAGGTACATAAAAAAGTTTGGGTACCAACAGGGGAGCGGTCCACATGATACGAATATACATCGGTTGAAATAAAATCGAACTCCTCATCTCGCTCGTAACTTTTGAGTAAATTAAGGGAAGGGGAGGCTCCGAAATCAGTTAATTGCTTTAAATCACTCAAGATAATTTCCCTCGCAGCATTCCCTTCTTCTGATAGCTGCAGTGCTAAAAGATCTTCAATAGAAACTTCCGTAATATTCTCTTTTAATTGAAGTTGAGACACAATTTCTTTAAAATCACCGTCTAAATTTCTGTTCAAGCAAACTGCATTCATCGCTCCCTGAAAATTGGCATTTATAAGCTCAGAAAAAGTAGAAACTACTCCAATTTGATTGTGGTCAGAAAATTTTAGATTCATAATAAGTTGCTTAATGTTCTGCAAAAATAAGGATTAGGCTATAAGATAATGAAGACCAATACCAGATATTATTTGGATTTTATGAGGAGATTATTTTATATCAGTTTCCTGCGGATACGGCTCAGGCTTTCAGGCTTCATTCCCAGGAAAGAAGCAATATAGGTAATAGGCACATTATGCAGGATTCCCGGATAATTTTCAATAAGTTTCCTGTAGCGTTTTTCTCCGGAAAGAGTGGCAAGCTCAGTGGATCGGGTTTCATTATAGACAATAGATTTTTGAAAAACTTCTATGCTGAAATCTTTCATAGCTTCACTTTTTGAAGTTAAAGAATCAAGATCCGTCCTGGTGATTCGTAGGAGCTCACATTCAGTGATGCATTCAACATTTTCATTAGATTTTGTTGCATTTATGAAATTAAAATAAGAGGTAAAAAATCCCGGAGGACAATTGATATGCGTTGTTACCTCATCTCCATTTTCGTTATAATGGAACAGGCGTAGATAGCCTGATATGATATAATAAAGGTATTCCGGTACTTTTCCCGCTTCTTCAATAATACGGTTTTTAGGAAAAAGTACCGGTTCAAAATATTGAAAAATTAAATCCTTATCCATTTGGGAAAGAGGATGTCCGGACTGGATAAAATCAATTAATTTCTGCTGCATCGTACCTTACAAATGGTTATAAATTCAAATTTACAATAACTATTTCAATAGCTCTTTATGCTCCATTAAATAAAGTAGTGCTTCCTTTACTGCCTGTTCCGGACTTTTGGGGTTGAATCCCAATTCTTTTCTGGATTTTGTAATGTCAAAATCTTGCTGCAAACCCGAAAACATCGCAATATCCTTGCGGGTAAGAACAGGTGGCTTTTTCTGTATTTTAGCAGTAAGCTCCATAATTCCGGCAATAATAAATAAAATAGCTTTAGGCACTGAACCGGGAATTTTGATCTTTAGCTCAGGAAATAATGTATTGGCTAAGATAGTAGTGTCTGTAATGGTCATACACTTCTCATTGGCAAGGATATAGCGCTCTCCATTCCTGCCGTTCTGTGCAGCCAGATAGCAGCCTTCCGCTACATCTTTTACATCAATCCAGTTCAGGGTTATTTTAGTATCTACCGGGATTTCTTTATTGAGAATGAGCTTTAAAACTCCATAAGAAACATTCAATGGTAAAAAAGCCTCACTTCCGATCATTGCTGAAGGCATCACGGATACTATTTCTATTCCCAGTTTTCTGGCCAGTTCAAATGCCAGCTTTTCGCCGTCATTTTTAGAATTGTAATACATATCCCTGCGGTCAGGATTGTAGCCGTAACTTTCTTTGGTAGGGAGTTTTGTATAATCTAATGCCGCTATAGAACTTACATAAACAATACGTTTTACGCCTGCTTCTGCTGCAGCTTCAATCGTATTTTTTGTTCCCTGAATATTCACATCATAAATTTCTGTTTTAGGATCCTGTGCCCACAGCTTGAAAGATGCTCCCACTGCATAGAATGTTTCCACTCCCTGTAAAGCTTTTATAAAAGACGGTTTGTCGGTGATATCTGCCTGTACCACCTCGCAGTCCAATCCTGTAAATGGTGCTTTATTATTAATATTTCTTACGCTGGCTCTTACAGGAACTCCTTTATTGATCAGGAATCTTACCAGATTATTTCCTAAATGTCCGTTGGCCCCGGAAACTAAAGCCAAATTTTTCTGTATCATAATTGCTTATTTTAATGACACAAAGTTCCTGCAACTGTTTGCCAATGCACTTGACTTTTGTTAGATAATGACGGTTTCTGCGATAAAAATATAAAGCCATCTCAATAATGAGACAGCTTCATCTGTTTTGTATATGATGTCATTAAATGAATAGCTGACAGCTTAATACCATGAGCCAATTGTTTTATCCTGCTTTGCACATAGCATCCCAGGTTGTCCAGAAATGGGCATTAATAGCTCCGGGAGCAGGGTTGGTGCTGTCAGCAACAATACCTACCATAGAAGCGCAGTTCGAATTGCAGCCTATTTCATTGTAACTTCCTGCCTGAGGCGGAATTTGGCGCCATGTACCGGTAGAACCGCTTAATAATTCCACTTTAATTTCAAAAATACCCGAAAGATTTGGGGTCTGAATTTGTTTCGTCGGAGCTTCACTGGAAATCGAATCGCTCCAGTTACCCTGTGAGAATGTAACGCGCCATGTGGAAATCATTTTGGATGTATTGTTTTGAGGTGAAAGGTAAACCCAGAATTGTGCGCCTCCACCCAATTGAAGCTGGCCGGCAGAGTTGGCATTGATGTTTGTAGTGTCCATATTGAATTTATTTTGTAGGTTATTTTTTTATTAACTGTTCTGTATTCCAAAGTAACAAAGAAGAATACAGCTGTTTTATAGTACAAATAACCAATTATGGCTTTGGGTAGAAATACTTAGGTTAGGAAAACAAAACTGAGAACTATATTTTCCTGTAGATTTGCTGGCAGAGGGGGAAATGCTTTATCTTTGTTTTTAAAGGTTGATGATAAGTTGTTGGCCGAAAATACCTTTATGAATAATAGTTTTTTACTTTCTGCAAAAAGAATCTGTATTGCAGCTTTTCTTTCCTTAAACACAGTGATGTATGCCCAGAAAGCAGATATTTCCACAATTTCGGAAAAAACCTTAAACAGCATCCTGGAAAAAAACAGAAACTATTATACGGAGGGGAAAGTGGCTGATTACATTCCTGAACTAGGTAAAATGGATGCCAGAGCAATCGCTTTTTCAGTGGTCGGTAAAAACGGTAAAATCTTTAATACTGGCGATGTTCACAAGAAATTTAGCATGCAGAGTATCTCCAAAATCATTGCATTGATGATTGCTGTCAATGAGAAAGGGGAGGCAAATGTTTTTGATAAAATGGGGTATTTTGGAACAGATAAACCTTTCAATCACTTTTCCAACCTTGAAACGATGGGCAAACCATTGAATCCGATGATGAATGCGGGAGCTATTCTTACCACTTCACTAATTTCAGGAGAAGGTGAAAAACCGTTTCTTAAAATTTTGGATCTGGTAAGATATATAACCAAAAATAATACAATTGATTACAATACATCCGTTTACGAATCCGAAAAATCTACAGGCCACCGTAACCGTGGCATGTTTTACCTGATGAAAAACAACGGACTGATCTCAGGAAATGAAGATCAGCTGGACAATTATTTCAAACAATGTTCTATTGAGCTTACGGCTGAAGATTTGGCTAAAATTGGATATTTCTTTGCCAATGAATGTGTTCGTTTTGACGGAGATACCAAGTATAAAAATGCAGAAATGTCGAAACTGATCCAATCTCAGATGCTCATAGCCGGGATGTACGAATTCAGTGGAGAATATGCCAGAACAGTAGGCGTACCTAGCAAATCCGGTGTTGGAGGCGGAATTGCCGTGAGCGTTCCCGGGAAAATGGGAATTGGTGTTTTCAGTCCCGCTTTAGATCAGCATGGAAATTCCTCGGCCGGTTATCACATGATTTTAGACCTGGTGAAACAGTATGATCTGAGTCTGTTTTAAGAATAGGTCTTCACATGTCGAATTCAGACATCAGACCATTTTATTTTTCAAATCTTTATACTTCGAACGTCCTACAGGCAATACTTCACCTGTTTTAAGCAAGGCTCCATACCGTGTACCGGGATTGATGATAATTTTTTCGATCTGCTGAAAATTAACAAGATAAGACTTATGAATACGTTCAAACCTCTCAGGAAGAAGTTGCTGCAAATATTCAAGGGATTTATCATGAAGCTCATTCTGTCCGTTACTGAGATGCAGCTCAGTATAAATTCCGGCCCCTTTGATGTAGATCACCTCAGAAATATTGATCAGACGAACCTGTCCGGCTCTTTTTACAGCGAGGTATTTAATGCCTTCATCCGGTTTTATGGCAGGGCTGACGAATCTTGTTAAAGCCTTAAAAAGTCTGTCCTGGTCAAAGGGTTTGGGAACAAAATCAAGAACCCCGTACGCGAAAGCGGTAATCGCCTTATCTGTATTGGCAGAAACAATTATGGTATGAAAAGAAGCGGCTACCATATGTTCCAATAGCTCAAAACCATTATCCCCATTGAGATTAAGATCGAGTAGGAGCAGATCGGGAATTCGGGTTGAAACCTGATCAAGTCCCTTTTGCAGGGAATCACAGATAATGATCTCATGGGGTCTGTCCGTAAAGAATTCGGACGTCATACGCTGCAAACGACGGGCAATTCTGGCCTCATCCTCTATAATTACTATATTCATCACCTTACAATTTGAATGGTAGACATCCAGCCGGTTTCCGTAGAGCCCGATTCGAGTTTCCAGTTTTGGCCATAACTTTCAGTCAGTCTTGCTTTGATATACTTAAAGCCGTTTCCGCCCGCACGGTCTGTCATGATTGGCCGGTTCTTCGCGATAGTTTCAAAAGTATATTGGTGAGCCTCTTTTGATAAAGAATAATGGAGTACAAATTGAATTGTATTTCCGGACAGTGGCTCGCTGTGTGTAATACCATTCTCCAGTAAGGTATGAATGATTGCCGGAGGTATCAGCTGTGTTTCATCGATTCCTTTTTGTTCCCAGATATAATTTATTTCCTTCCGAAAACCCATAACTGACAGGTGTTGGCGGCATAACTCCAGTTCTTTCGTAACAGGGATCAGGGTCTGTTCAGAGATCTCGTTCATAATATCAAATTCTGTGGCCAATGCCTGGATAAAGCGGGCTCCGTCCTTGGGGGATTCTTCTACCCAGTCCATCATCGAAGTCAGCGTATTTCTTAAAAAGTGAGGCTGAATATTTTTTTTAAGCAATTCCAGTTGCAGCCTCGACGAAAGTAAAACAGCATTCTGATGCTCTGCCTCAATGACACTGGTACGGATAGAGTGCAGATAAAGCATAGAGAGTACAATGATAGTAAAACTAATGAACAACCCATAATCATAAACCACAAGCCTGTTGACCAATGCACTTGCCAAAAGAGCAGTCAGAGCAATAAAACCCCCTTTTTCCTTTTGAAGAATGCCATTCAGAACCACAATGAAGGCAGTTATCAGCATGGCCAGGCTGTAGAGCCGGGCAGTCAGGTCATAATGCCCGTAATTGAACCAATAAAGTCCAAGCAGTGTCAGCAGCAGGGCGAGCATCAGCCATTTCCCATACCTGAAGTTAAACTGAATAATAAAATACCAAGGAACCAGCAGCGCATTGGTAAACGTCAGCCATCCGATGATTTCAAGACGTAAGAAGAACTCAGAATAGGGGAGTTTCACATGGAATTTCAGATATTCCATGATCAGTAAAGTGAAAAAAAGAAGGCATATGGTCGCAAATATAAGGATGTCTTTCTGTTTTCTTTTGCTGTTCAGATAGAGGAAGAAATAATAAACGGCAGCGATCAGAAAAGCTCCGGCCATCAGGTTCATATAGGCCGTTGTGACCAGTGGGTATGTCAGTAATGTTTCGTAATTGTTGATTGTGAATCCAATACTCCGCTGGACATCAGGATACAGGGATTGGGAGCTGCGCATGGCAATCGTATGAAGACCGGGCGAAATCAGATGATTCGGAATCCTGTAATAACTGCATTCAGTTCCCGGTATTTCCGGATTTCCATTTTTCGGAAGCTGTCCGTTTCTGCCGATCAGTACACCATCCCAGTACACTTCAAAAGCACCGAAAGAATTGATCTGAAGACCGAGAGGTATCAGCTCGTTTTCCACCGGACGTAGATCAACATGGGTACGTGACCAGAATATTTTATCCGAAGTATTACCCCTGGTCTCAGACCAGTCTTTATCATTATAATTTTTACTTATCCAGGCCATATTGTCTCCGGTTTTATAAACCGGTACCGGATCTTCATTGCGGATAACAGGTATAGCCAGCAGGTCAAGCAGCGTTAATAAAAATATTAAATAATACATAATGTAAATATACAAGCTAATTTGAAAAATCAGATGTCGTTTGAAAGCTTGTGGAGCTGTTCAGATGTTTCTTCTGTGAATGGCTGTTTCTGCGATTTAAATTTACATCATGAAACAAGTAGCCATCATTTTTTTTATCATCCTGTCTGTTCAGTATTCATTTGCACAGAAAGGTCAGATTACTGGAGTTATTCAGGAAAAACAGGATATACCCATATCTTATGTAACGGTAACATTAAAGGATAACGGAGATCGGGCGATTGCCGCCGGTATTTCGGATGCCAAAGGAATATTCAGGCTGGAAAGCATTACGGCTGGAAACTATACCATCAGTTATGCTCTTGCGGGTTTTCAGACGATCAGCAGGCCTGTGGAGGTTAAGACTGATGAGGCAGTCAATGTGGGAACGGTCATTTTGGAGCCTGATACAAAACTGTTACAGGAAGTGTCTGTAACAGGACAGCGTTCATCGGTCAGTTTAAAACTGGACAAAAAAGTCTTTGAAGTAGGTAAGGATGTCCTCTCGCAGTCAGGTGCGGTGACGGATCTTCTCAACGTTGTTCCTTCTGTTAGTGTGAGTCCGGGTGGAGAAATCAGTTTACGGGGGAATTCTAATGTATTGGTATTAATTGACGGCCGCCGGACCGGACTGACTCAGAGCAATGCTTTGGAACAGGTGCCCGCCGATCAGGTAGAGCGCGTGGAGGTGATCACCAATCCTTCTTCCAGATTCGATGCAGCCGGTTCTGCGGGGATTATCAATATCATACTTAAAAAGAATAAAAAGGCAGGGTTCAATGGTCAGCTGCGTCTGGTAGGCGGCATACCCAACGAAACCCGTATCAGCCCCAGCCTGAATTATAAATCAAATAAACTCAATCTGTTTGCTACCTACGGTATTCGGTTCTCAGATTATGTAGGTCTGTATACAATGAAACAGTCTACGGGACTTTCAGGAACACGGGTAGATCTGGACCAGAGACAGGATGAGAACCGGCATGATGATGCCAAATTACTTTATTTTGGGGCCGATTTTAAGATCAATGATCATAATACCATTACCGCAGCTTTCATGAGGAATTCAACCCACGATCACGACAAGACCCAGCTTAATTATTTATATTCAAATAAAAACGGAATTATCGACAGCAGTCTCACCAGAAAGGGCGAATCATGGGAAAGGCGCAGCTATAACCAGCTCGAATTCAATTATACCAAAAACTTTGCTAAAGCAGGAAAGAAGCTGACTGTAGATATGCAGTATGACTTCTGGGATAGTGACAAAGACTGGAACTTATCAACCCGCAAAATATTTCCAGCTGCTGTAGATTTACCAATGATCAGGACAGGTTCAATGGGTGAGAGCAAGGATTTTATGATTAAAACAGATATGGTGCAGCCACTGGACAGTACTTCCACTTTGGAATTCGGTTTGAAGTTAGAAGACCGGAGAGTAAACACCGACTTTATCGCGGAACAGCAGAATTCAGCGGGCTGGGAGATCATTGATCAGATTGATAATCATTTGTTATATAAAGAATTGATTGGAAGTGCTTACGTACAGTTTTCCGGAAAGACCGGAGCTTTAAGTTATCAGGCAGGTTTACGTGGCGAGCTTACCCATATCGGTATCGAAGACCGTGCGGGCACCTATACCAATGAGAAAAATTATAACCGTCTGTTTCCAACATTAAATGTAAGCTATCGTTTCAATGAGCGAACAACTTTACAGGGAAGCTACAGCAAAAGAATCAACAGACCAAGGCTGGGCATGATTTATCCTTTTAATGAACTGACTGATCTAAGCAGCCGTTATGTGGGAAATCCGGATCTTAATCCATCTTATGCCAATGTTTTTGAAATCGCTTTTCTTAAAAACTGGAAGACGCTTACCTTTAATCCATCCTTCTATTATCAGCGAAATACCGGAGTAATGGAAGATTATACGTTCCGGAATGCGGAGGGGCTGTTTATTACAATGCCGGTTAATATAAAAAGGGAAACCCGTCACGGTTTTGAGCTGTCAGTGCTTTATAATCCTGTCAAATGGCTGCAGGTTAATACAGAGCTTAATCTGTTTCATTATGCAGAACAGGGCAGTTATAAAGATCAAAGCTTCGATTATTCCGGGAATACCTTAACCGCCCGCGTAAGTGCCCAGCTGAAACTGAAGAACAAACTTGCTTTTCAAACGCTTTATAATTTCAGAGGAGCCAATGCTACTGCCCAGACTCATACAGATGCACTTCACAGTATTGATGTTGGACTCAGCAAGACTTTTTTAAAAGACAAAGCAACGCTTATGTTTGATATAAGCAACCTGTTTGGATTACGAAAGTCAAACAGCAGAACTGTAGGGGCAGATTACGAAATCAGCCAGACCAGTATTCCTAATGCTGCCCGCTATCGTTTAACGCTGGTTTACAGATTCAACCAAAAAGATAATCAGACGGTACGGCAAGCTAAAAGTGGCAACAGAGATTAAATTTTAGATAATTTATTGGCATTTTAATAAAACAATAATTTCTGCCTGATCTGCAAAATCTGCGAGTGCATTTTTTGATTTAAATTTGATCTTTCGTCTTCTGTGACGAAAAAAATACTAACAGATGACAGATGAAATATTAATGGATGATATAATTTTGTCAATCAAATAATAAGGACTTTTTTATAATCTTCTTATTATCATAACGTTGCTTTCCGGTAACGTTATTTTTTTTGCGAAAATCTTATGAAATTTTGTTATTATTTTTTCAAAATTCTGAATTTACCGATTCTTTTTACCGGATCAGCAAACTACAGATTATGTAGATTTCATACGCTTTTATAGGTGTGTTATATTTTTGTAATATAGAAAAATAATTCCCTTATTTTTGATTTATTTTATTTTTTATTTCTATATTTGCTTTAAATTATCAATTATAAACCTTTATAATTGAAGCTTATAGGTTGTGCTGTCTCATTTTTCGATAATAGAAATATAATCTATATTTTTTAATGGTATTTAAATTAATAATAATTAATTATTAATAATTAATTATTAAATTTTATTTATGATTAGAAATGTAATATAAATTTATTATTTTTATTCCCTAATAATTGATAAATGCTCTTTATGCCGAAAGGTTGCGAGTTGTGTTATATAATTTCCCAGTTATTATCTCAATATCATGAATGCAATGAAAAACTTAACCATTATTGGTGTAACGCCTTTTGAAAAGCCGGATGTTAATCTTATGCTGAAATTGCATGAGGCAGGTGCGTTTCCCGTCTTAAGCTTAGGACATGATTCAAAAGCAGCTCAGGAAGCGCTGAATCAAATGAACCAGACAGATATACCTTCTTATGGGATCTATCTGCCGAACGACAAATTTATATCCCTTCAGATTCCCGAAAAAGTTAGGTTGGCCATCCTTCCGTCCGGTATTTTAATGAACCTTATACCGGATCTTCCCGTCATTTATCAGGTGACCAGTTTAGATGAAGCCAGGTTGGCCGAACAGTCTGGTGCCGAAGGGATTATTATCAAAGGCAATGAAGCAGGTGGCCTCGTAGGCTATGAGTCTACATTTGTATTATTTCAGCGTGTCATCAAAGAAATTAATTCTGTTCCCGTTTGGATGCATGGAGGAGTAGGGATTCATACAGCTTCTGCTGCCAAAGCACTGGGAGCAGCAGGTGTTGTACTGGATAGTCAGCTAGCATTATTCCCCGAAAGTTCCGTTCCTCAGGAGATCAAAGACCTTTCCTCAAAACTGAATGGTACTGAAACTAAAATAATAGCGAATCACCGGATATTGGTGAGACCCAACTCACCTGCGCTACCGGAAGATATCACGGCTGATGAGCTTAGACAATATTTTACTGATCTTGACCTAAACAACAGCTATATTCCTATGGGCCAGGATATTTCATTGGCAATAGATCTGTATGAAGATTTCAAAACCCTAAAAAAAATGGTTTTTGGATTCAGAGAAGCCATGTATGGTCATTTGAAGCAGGCTAAAGCACTTAAAGTGATCAGTGAGAATAATATAATGGCTCAAAAGCTGGGATTGCGTTACCCTATCGCACAGGGACCAATGACCCGTGTCAGCGATGTTCCGTTATTTGCCAATGCAGTAGCAGATGCAGGCGCTTTGCCTTTTGTCGCTTTATCATTGTTGAAAGGTGAGCAGGCGAAAGCTTTGGTGATGGAAACCAAAAAACTGGCTGGTGAAAAAACGTGGGGTGTAGGTATTCTTGGATTTGCCCCTCAGGAATTGAGAGAAGAGCAGACTGCTTATATATTGGAAGCGAAACCTCCCGTAGTCCTTATTGCCGGAGGAAGACCTGCACAGGCTAAGGTATTTGAAAAGGCGGGAATTACAACTTTCCTTCACGTTCCTTCTCCTGCATTGCTGGATATTTTCCTGAAAGAAGGTGCTACCAATTTTATCTTTGAAGGCCGTGAATGCGGTGGTCATGTAGGTCCGCTTTCCAGCATGGTGCTTTGGGAAAAACAGATTGAACGTATTTTAAAAGAAGAACATCCTGAAAATATCAGCGTATTTTTTGCGGGCGGAATTCATAATGCATTTTCAACAGCATTCGTTTCTATCATGGCAGCTCCGTTAGCAGCAAGAGGCGTAAAGGTTGGAGTACTGATCGGAACAGCCTATCTCTATACGGAAGAAGCTGTACGTACCGGAGCTATTCAGGAAGAATTCCAGGTGCAGGCTATGCAGGCAAAAGACACAGTTTTACTGGAAACAGCACCGGGACACGAAACACGTTGTTTAAATACAGCTTTTGCTAAACATTTCAGCACCGAGAAAATTAAACTTCTGGCAGCCGGAATGGATAAAAAAGAAATTTGGGAACAGCTTGAAAAACTAAATGTGGGCCGGCTTAGAATTGCTGCAAAAGGAATTGACCGTCAGGGAGACAAGTTGGTTAATGTTCCTAAAAACGAGCAGCTGGATCTTGGAATGTACATGATCGGTCAGGTGGCCACGATGCAAAACCGGGTGATTTCCCTTGCATCCCTTCATCAGAATGTAAGTATTGATAACTATAAATACATTGAAGAGGCGGCTTTACCGGAACAGCCGGTATCCTCAGAAAAACCTCTGGATGTAGCGATTGTCGGGATGGAATGTGTTTTCCCGGGCGCTAAAAACCTTGAAGAGTACTGGCGAAACATCATTTTAGGAAGAGACAGTGTTACAGAAGTTCCTGATGAGCGCTGGAACAAAGAATTGTATTATCATCCGGATTCAGACGGACCGGATGTATCTCATTCCAAATGGGGAGGATTTATTCCGAAAATTGATTTTGATCCTTTGGCCTTCGGAATTCCTCCACAATCCCTTGCTGCCATTGAACCCACACAGCTGTTGACCTTATTGGTTGCCAAACGTGCGATGGAAGATGCAGGTTATGGAGAAAAACACATCAACAGAGAAAATATTTCTGTTATTATAGGCGCTGAAGGCGGTAATGATCTCGCCAACAGCTATAGTTTCAGAGGATACTATAAACAGGTTTTCGGAGAACTTCATGAAGAAGTGAAGCAGGCATTTCCCCATACGACGGAAGATTCATTTCCTGGTATTTTGGCTAATGTGATCGCAGGGAGAATTACAAACCGTCTGGATCTGGGGGGAAGAAATTTCACGGTAGATGCGGCGTGTGCTTCTTCTCTGGCAGCTATTGATCTGGCCTGTCAGGAACTTGTATTAGGCAAATCCGATATGGTGCTTGCCGGAGGAGCAGATTTACATAACGGGATCAATGATTATCTTATGTTTTCAAGCACTCATGCACTTTCCAGAAAAGGAAGATGCTCGACATTTGACGGAGAAGCCGACGGAATTGCCCTTGGAGAAGGAGTGGCAATACTAGTCTTAAAAAGATACGAAGATGCTGTTAGAGATGGTGACCGTATTTATTCTGTGATCAAAGGAGTAGGAGGATCAAGTGACGGAAAAGCGTTAGGTCTTACAGCCCCGAGAAAAATAGGACAGGTACGGGCGTTGGAACGCGCGTACACCCAGGCAGGAATCAGTCCTGCGTCAGTTGGTTTAGTGGAAGCCCATGGAACCGGAACTGTAGTAGGAGATAAAACCGAATTGAGTGCACTCACGAATTTATTCAGCCGTTCAGGAGCCATACCGGGACAGACTCACTTAGGCTCCGTAAAAACGCAGATCGGGCATACCAAATGTGCGGCAGGATTAGCCGGACTGATCAAAGCTTCACTGGCGGTATACCACGGCGTAAAACCACCAACACTTCATTTACAGCAGCCTAATGCTTATTATAATGCCCAAACCAGCCCTTTTGCTTTTTATGCAGAAAGTGGTTTATGGGGAGAGAAAAACCGTTATGCAGGGATCAGTGCTTTTGGATTTGGGGGAACCAATTTCCATACGGTCATTGCCAACCATCCTAAGGAAGACGATTCTGCTGTATTGCAATCGTGGCCGTCAGAATTATTTGTATTCCGTGGGGATACGTATGAGGATGCGAAAATTCAATTGTCACAGATTAAATCTTTATTAGAGGTTAACGGTGATATTCCATTAAAAGATATGGCTTACAGCTTGGCAGTAGGCTCAGAAAAACCAATTCAGTTAACCATCGTTGCTGATACCGCCGAACATTTGATGATGAACATCGAACTGGCACTATCCGGCATTGAAAGTAAAGACACTTTCACGGTGAATAAACGTGACGGTAAAGTAGCTTTTCTTTTCCCCGGACAGGGCAGTCAGAGAATCAATATGGCCCGCGATCTGTTCGTCGCTTTTCCGGCCATGCGTAACCTGATTGAAGAATATCCTGAATTGGAGAAAGTAGTTTTCCCTTCAGCAACGTTTGATGAAGCTGCCTTAAAACAACAGAAAGAAACCATTAAAGATACCCGCGTGGCACAACCTATCTTAGGAATGGTTGACCTGGCTTTAGCTAACTTCCTGAAATCACTGGACATCGTTCCGGATATGGTGGCAGGTCACAGTTATGGTGAATTACCAGCTTTATGTTTTGCTGGAGTTTTTGAAGAAGAAAAACTGGTTGATCTAAGTATTCAAAGGGCTCATGCCATTCTGGATTCAGTAGAAGGAGGTGATCCGGGAACTATGATTGCGGTAAGCGCAACAAGAGAACAGTTACAACCGGTATTAGACAAAACAGAAGGTTGCTATCCGGTTAATTATAATGCTCCGACCCAATGTGTAGTGGCGGGAAGTACGCCGGCCATCAATAAATTAATGGAAACCCTAAAACAGGAACGCATCTCTGCAAAGAAATTAGAAGTAGCGTGTGCATTCCACAGTCCGTTATTGGCCAAGTCTAAAGGCTTATATGATGAGGTTTTAAAAGACGTTCCTTTCCATGAAATGCAGATTCCGGTTTGGTCGAATACAACTGCGGAAACCTATCCAACAAGTCCATCGGAAATCAAAGAAAGACTCACGGATCATTTGGTAAAGCCGGTAAGATTTGTAGAGGAACTTCAGGCGATGTATGAAGACGGAGCCAGAATATTCATCGAAGTAGGCCCTGGAAAAGTTCTTTCCGGACTGACTAAATCCTGCCTGGAAAAAGATCAGCTGATCCTGTATGTAGAAGACAGTAACCGAAATAAACTGAGCCATCTTCTTTCCATGCTGGCACAATATCTGGGAACAGGCCGAAGCTTCAGCATTGAAAAACTTTTCGACGGCCGTAATGCCAGACTGATTCAGATAGACCAGCCTGAACTGTATAAGAAAAATCCAGCCATCTGGCGTGTGAACGGACAAATGGCGCATCCAACCACAGGTAATCTGCCGGCTAACGGTGCATTACCGATATTAAATCCTATTCCCATGAACAATTTTACGAATAACCAACCAGCCCCTGTAGCCGAATCTCAGCCTGCTGCTGAACGTATGCTTCAGGAATATTTAAATACCATGAAACAGCTGATTCAGGCACAGCGTGATGTGATGCTTTCCTTCTTGGGACAGAATCCACAAGTCAGCCCTGCACCTGTTTATGCTGCGCCGGTACAAGCACCTGTGAACGATCGTTTGGTGACGATTCCTGCACAGCCGGTCCATGTAGAAAAGCCAGCTGCTGTTGCGGTAAAACAGGCTCCGGTAAAAGATATTAAAACCCTGTTGCTACAGGTGGTCAGCGATAAAACAGGATATCCACACGAAATGCTCGGTATGGAAATGGACCTGGAAGCAGATTTGAGTATTGACTCTATCAAAAGGGTAGAAATCATCGGAACGCTTCGCAGTGAGTTGGGAGCGCTTACATCAGGTAATGCCGATGAAGATACGGTCATGGAAAAATTAGCATCGATCAAAACGTTAAGCGGTCTGGTTTCCTGGTTGACAGAATTAACTGGAACTCCAACAGCTGCTCCTGAAAAAAACGGAACTGCAGTAACACCAGCAGCAGGTGTAGAAAGTAAATCAGCATTCTCTCTTGAAGAGCTTCAAAATATAATTCTGGATATTGTCAGTGAGAAAACAGGTTATCCAAAGGAAATGCTTGGATTGGATCTTGACCTTGAAGCAGATTTGAGCATTGACTCTATTAAAAGAATGGAAATTATCGGAGACCTTAAAACCAAAATAGGTTTCGGTCAGGATATGGACCAGGCGGATGATCTGATGGAAAAGCTGGCTGCCATTAAAACATTAAAAGGACTGGCCTCATGGATCAGCGAAATGAGTGGAAATACCGATGCTGATGCTGAACCTGCTCAGAATTTATTGTCACGTCTTCGTTTTGACCTGACTCCAACCGATGTTTCTATAGAACAGAATACAGAAATCATAAAGGGAAAATGTTTTGCAATCACTCAGGACAACAGTCCGCAAACGAGGGCGATCAAAAACACCCTTGAAAAATATGGCGCTATTGCAGAATTGGTGGATACGGAAAGGGATCTTAAAGATTTTGACGGACTCATCATTCTGGATCTGTTCTCCTCAACCGTAAAACACAGCATCATTGATCACGTAGATCAGATCAAGAAACTGGATCTTGATAAAGCCAAATGGGTGTATCTGATTTCAGATATTCCGGCCCATATTCAGGAACTGACCGATACCCGTCTTTTGCGTCATTACAAAGGCTATCCGGGACTTTTCAAAAGTTTAGCGAGAGAATTTGAACAGACTTCATGCAGGCTGATCAGTCTGAGCACGCCACAGGAAGTTGATCAGATTACAGAGATCGCTTTAAAAGAAATATTAACCACAGATAAACCTTCCGAAGTCGTTTACAAACACGACCAAAGGCATAAAATAGAGATCATCCCTTCTCCATTGTCTACAAGCCTTGAAGAAGCGCATATCCAGCTGGATCAGGAATCTGTAGTCTTGGTACTTGGAGGCGGACAGGGAATCACTTCTGAATTGGTGAAGCATATGTCCGGAGCATATCCTTGTACTTATATTCTTGTAGGAAGATCAGCAGATCCCAGGGATGTCATAGCAGACCTTAAAGAAGTGGAAGCCATGAAAACCAAGGAAGAAATAAGAAGCTATCTTATTAAAACCGGAAAATTCACTTCTCCTTCCGAAATAGAAAAAGAGACCGTAAGAATTTTTAAAAACAATCAGATCCTGCGTACCATCCGTGATATGGAGCAGATAGGAAATACCGTATTGTATCAGTCCTTAGATCTTTGTGATGAAGAGGGATTATCAGATCTGATCAAAAATATTTACGAAAAATACAACCGTTTGGACGGCGTTATTCATGGGGCAGGTCTTTTGGAAGACAAACTGTTCAGACAGAAAACCTCCAGCTCATTTGAACGTGTCTTTGATACGAAAGTAAAACCTCTTCGTGTATTGGCAGAAGAACTTCGAGCTGACTGTCAGTTTGTAGTGCTTTTCTCAAGCATCGCTTCAGTATACGGGAACAAAGGGCAGACAGATTATGCTGCGGCCAACTCTGTACTGGATGATTATGCGAAAGCTTTAAACAAAAAATTAAAAGGAAAAGTAATCTCCATCAACTGGGGGCCATGGAAAGGAGCCGGAATGGTTTCATCGACTCTGGAAACAGAATATGAACGCCGCGGTATTTCTTTAATTCCATTGGATCAGGGGAAAGAAATTTTCCTTAATGAGATCAAATACGGAACCGAAAGTCAAGTATTGATCATGTCTGGAAACAACTGGTAAACCTCTGTATACGATAACTATGAAAAAAACAGATGTTGCTGTTATTGGCTTATCCTGTGTCTTTCCCGGGGCACAGGATGCCCATACTTTTTGGGAGAATATTGTCAATAAGGTAGATTCCACCCAATCGGCTCCGGCTGATAGGATTGATCCTGTACACTTCAGTGATGCTACCAGTCCTGTCGACAGATTTTACTGTCAGCGCGGTGGATTTATTTCAGATTATGAATTTGATCCTACGGCTTTTGGAATTCTTCCATTGGCAGTAGAAGGCACCGAGCCGGATCATTTATTAACCCTTGATCTGGTGCAGAAAGCGTTGGAAGATGCCGGTGTATTTCAAAAGGGAACATCTCTTGAAAAAACAGGAATCATTATCGGTAAAGGAAACTATACCGGTCCCGGCGCAACGCGTGCCATTGAAATTGTGCGTACGGGAGAACAGATTTCTTCGCTGTTGCAGGAATTGCTGCCTCAGGTATCTTCAGCGGATATTGAAAAGGTAAAGCATGCTTTCCAGGAGCGAAAAGGCCGTTTTGCCGCAGATACAGCCATGGGATTGATTCCCAATCTGGTAGCCTCTTTAGTGGCGAATCGTTTCAATCTGGGAGGTGCTGCATTCACCGTAGATGCTGCCTGTGCCAGTGCCCTGATTGCGGTAGATCACGCCGTTCAGGAACTGAACCGTGGCCGTTGTGATATGGTCATTGCGGGAGGTGTGCATACCGGACAGAATGCTGCTTTCTGGAGCATTTTTGCCCAGTTGGGAGCTTTGTCTCATCAACAGCAGATCAAGCCGTTCAGTATGGATGCAGACGGTTTATTAATTGGTGAAGGCTGTGGTTTCGTCGTGTTAAAACGAATGGAAGACGCGGTCCGCGATCAGGATAAAATCTACGCCGTGATCAAAGGTGTTGGAGTAAGCAGCGATGGGAATGGAACCAGCGTGATGAGCCCGTCCGTTAAAGGTCAGCTTAAAGCTTTACAACAGGCTTGGATCAATGCAGATCTGGACGAAAAGCAGATCGGTTATCTGGAAGCCCACGGAACAGGGACACCGCTTGGAGATAAAACAGAACTTCAGACCCTGGCTCAGTTCTTTACTAAAGAAGAAACAACGCAGGCTGTAGGAATCGGTTCCGTTAAATCCAATATCGGACATGCTATGCCGGCTGCCGGGATCGCAGGTTTAATCAAGACCTGTCTGGCGCTTCATCATGATACGCTACCGCCTACGTTATATTGCGAAAATCCAATTGCAGATATGGAGCAGACGCGTTTTGCTCCGGTACAGGAACCAAAAAGCTGGTCAAAAACAGGCTTGCCGAAAGTAGCGGCAGTCAATGCCTTCGGATTTGGAGGGATCAATGCACACGTCGTTTTGGAAGGCTATGATATGCCGAAAAAGGACCGTGTTTTAGTATTGGCAAGACCTACCCATGAAGAACTGCTTTCAGCTTTAAAAAACAACGACAACAGAGTAGGAGAAGGGGATTACCGGATTGCTTTATTCGACCCGACCCCTGAAAGAATAGAAAAAGCGACTAAAATTGTAGCTAAAAATAATCCATGGCGCAATAAACAGGATATCTGGTACACCAACATCCCTTTACTGAAAGATGGAGGTAAAATCGCTTTCGTATTTCCGGGTCTGGATGGCCTTGCAAAAGGAGAAGTGGACAGTGTGAGCCGTTATTTTGGATTAACCGAACCTATCGAAACAGAAGGGGAAGGTTTATTAAGCGATGCATTGGGAATTTTCAACAAATGCAGCATCCTTGATAACGCCCTGAAAAAACTGGGAATTGTTCCGGATATGAACGCGGGACACAGCCTGGGAGAATGGCTGGCTGGATATTCCTCTGAACTGGCAGAAGTGAATTCTGTTAAAGCTTTGATTGATGTTCTGAATCCGGAAACCTTTGAATTAAAAGATTCCAGATTCATTGCGATCGGAGCGGGGATTGATGCGGTGAAGCCTTTTATAGATGCTATTCCCAATCTTTATATTTCCAATGATAACTGCCCCAATCAGGTGATTCTTTGTGGTAGTAATGCTGCTCTGGATGAGCTGGTTCCATTGTTAAAATCAAAACAGATCTTTCATCAGATCCTGCCGTTCCAGTCCGGTTTTCACTCACCGTTTATCGCTGATAAACTGGATGTGATCTTAGCAGGAATGGAAAAAGCGCAGTTTCAACAGACGAAAATCCCGTTGTGGTCTGCAACGACTTTAGAACCGTATCCTGCCGATCAGGATGCGATCAGAAAACTAAGCGCAGAGCATTTGGTGCAGCCGGTCCGTTTCCGTGAACTGACGGATAAACTGTATGAAGAAGGCGCAAAATTCTTTATTCAGATTGGTACCGGAGGACTGATCGGGTTTATTGATGATACTTTGAAAGGAAAAGCATTCAGTACGATTGCTTCCAGCGTGGCTACAAGATCTGCCCTGGCTCAGCTGCAACGTGTGGTAGCCGCATTATTTGTGGAAGGTAAAACCGTAGCATTGGACTTTTTAGAAGTACAGAATCAATCTAAAAAATCATCAGGAAAGGGAATCAAATTACAGTTAGGTTCGCCGATTATTCGTGATTTTAAAGAAATTCAAAATCTGGCGCAGTCTTTTGAAATGCCGAAACAAAATACGGTTTCAGCAGCGGTAGCTAAGACAGGTCATCCTCTGGTTCAGGCTTTCCAGGAAAACATCACCGATATGATCCGGATGCAGGAAGAAGTATTGACGCTGTTTCAAAACCGCCCGGAAATTACAATCCCAAGACCTGTGGTTTCTAAAGTACCTGCCAGTAAGAATTTCTCGAAACTTCTGTATGTCACTTTAGACACGCATCCTTACCTCATCGATCACAGTTTATTGAGACAGCCGAAAGGATGGACCAATGTCTCTGATATGGAACCGGTGATCCCGATGACCATGATTTTTGAGCAGTTAGCAGAAATAGCACAGGCTGAAATACCGGGAACCCGCGTTCATAAAATCATGAATGTAAGTGTGTTTCAATGGATGAATGTGGCCAAACCTTTTGAAAAAACAGTCAAAGGAGAATGGCGTTCCAATAACCATGCCTACCTTGATATCGAGAACTTCGCCAATGCCGAAGTTTTACTGGCTTCATCTGCACCTGCTGTTCCGGCCTTTAACCTGTCGATCGGGGATCTTCTGCCAATCGAAAGAACACCTGAAGAAATCTATGACAAACATATGTTCCATGGAGAACTCTACCAGGGAATTACAGAGGTTTCAGCAGTAGGAACGAAAGGAATTGTAGGAAAAATTAAAGGAAACGGAGGAAAAGGATCTTTACTGGATAATGCCGGACAATTATTCGGATTGTGGCTGCAGCTTACCCTGACCAAAGACCGTATTGCTTTCCCTGTGAAAATCAGAGATATTGAATTCTTCGGAGATATGGAAGATCAGGACGGCCTTTTTGAATGTACCTGTATCCTTACCGAACTCAATGAAGAATTTGCCATTGCCGATATTATCCTGAAAAGAGACGGAAAAGTATGGTGCGCGATTACAGGCTGGCAAAACCGACGTCTGGAAATCGATGAACCGCTGTGGAATGTCTCCATGTCGCCTTTGCACAACCGTCTTTCGGAGGAAATAGCTCCTGAAGTATTTTTCTTCCACCAGGCGTATACGAGAGTGGCTTCTTGGGATTTTATTCTCAAAAGATATTTCAACCAAACGGAAAAACAATATCATCAGCAATTGTTTCCCAACAAACGAAAAGAATGGATGGTGAGCCGTGTAGCGGTAAAGGATGCCGTTCGCAATCTTCTCCGTGAAAAGAAAAACCATCCTTGTTTCCCCATCACTTTTGAAATAAGAAAGGATGAAGTTGGAAAACCTTATCTGATAGGCGATGTCACAGAAGATATCCATATTTCTTTAGCCCATAAAGAAAAGGATGCGGTAGGTATTGCACGTCAGGGTGGTCCGGTAGGAATCGACATGGAGATCATGGAAGAACGGAGCTCCGGATTTTATGACCTGGTATTTACCGGTCACGAATTAACCTTATTAAAAGACAGAGATCAGGCGGAATGGACCACCAAATTCTGGGTAGCCAAAGAAGCCTACGGAAAGTTTCTGGGAACCGGACTGAAAGGAAATCCAAAAGCCTTTGAAATCACACATATCGAAGGGGACCATTTATGGATCAGCCAAACTGAAATAAAAACTATTAAACATAAAAAATATATTATCGGATGGACACTATAAACAACACATTAAAATTGAATCACGAAGAATTGTTCACACTTTTAAAAGGTTTTATTACAGAAGTGATAGGTGCCGAATTTGTAGAGGAAATGGATATCACTCCGGACAGTTCATTCACGAAAGATCTGGAAATGGACAGCATAGAGATCGTTTCTTTTTCGGAGAAGATCAAAGCGCATTTCGGAGATCAGATTGACTTCACGGGATGGCTGTCTTCTATGGACTTAGACGAACTGATCAACCTTGACCTCCGTATGATCATCAATTATATCTACGAATGCCAATAATCAATGTAAACCATAAACAGGTTCATATTCAGGAACTCAACAAAGGGGCTGAACAGACAGTGGTGCTTATCCACGGGATGTTCAGCAACCTCTCCATTTATTATTTCAATATTGCCCCGATTCTGGCGAAACATTTCCATGTCGTGATGTATGATCTGAAAAGCCATGGCATGAGTGAGCGTTTTACAGACGGCTACGATCTGGAAAGTATGTCATCCGATGTATTGGCTCTGATGGATGTTTTAAACCTTAAAAAAGTACATCTGGCCGGATACAGTTTCGGAGGACTTATCGCTTTGAAAACAGCATTGAGAGCGCCGGAACGTGTCAGTCAGCTGGTCGTTATAGAAGCACCGGACCCTCAGGATGAAAAGGCCCGTAACATCATCGATGAGTATAGTAAAGAATTCCTCGAACATTATGTGGCCAATTTTACGGATACCACCAAAGTTCAGATGGGTAAAAGGCAGATGGAGAAAAACCACCGGATGTATGAATTCCTGTTTGAAAAGACCAGCATCAAAGCAGATATGATCAGGGAAAAACATTTTCTGGGGGAAGCTGATTTCTCAGAACTGAATATCCCCACACTTTTGCTTTACGGATCTGAATCGAACTGTAAACCTACAGGGGAATGGCTGAAAACGCAGATCATTTCATCTGAACTGGAACTGATTCCCGGTGATCACAATGTCCCGATACAGGAACCCGTTCAGATCGCAGAATCGATGGTTCATTTTTTATCTCAATCATTATCTAACGCATTAACACAAAATCATGGCTAAATTTGTATTTGTTGTTCCACCATTGACAGGCCATGTCAATCCAACCTTAAGCATCGGCGCAGAATTACTGCAAAGAGGACATGAAGTGGCCTGGATCAGTCTTGATAAAAATTTAAGTTCAAAGCTTCCTGCCGGGGGAGAACTTTTGCTCATTCAATATGACCAGACCGACGAGGAAAAAAGAGAAAGTGAGAGCTATCTTGATATTATTTCTAAAAAAGTAGTCTACGGTATCGACAGTATCAAGTTTCTTTATGATGACGTATTGATTCCCTTAAACAGACATTGCTACAATGGGATCGTTACCTTACTAAAACAATATCAACCCGCTATGGTGATTGGGGATCATCAGTTATTTGCGGCCGCTATTGCTGCTAAAAAACTGAATTTTCCCTACAGCACATCCGTTACCGCTCCGGCTGCCATTAAAATGATGGACGAGCTGCCTAAAGTACACGAATGGGAAGTGAATAAGATCATTGAACTGCAGAAAGAACTGGGTATAACGGAAAACCGTTCATTAGCTTCTTCCGATCTGTTGACGCTTGTTTTAACTTCAAAATATTTCTTTGGTGAAATGGATCTGCCGGAAAACTATCAGTTCCCAGGTCCTGTTCTTACGGAACGTAGAATTTCATGTGAATTTGACTGGGACAGATTGAAAAGCAGTACTCACAAAAAGATCTTAGTAAGCATCGGAACGACTTTCGATCATGATCATAAAAAAGCGTTCTTCCAAAAAGTGGTAGATGCCTTTAAAGATGAAGATCTGACCGTGGTATTGGTTTCTGATCCGCAGCTTTTTGACAGCTGGCCGGAGAACTTTATGGTTTATCATCAGGTTCCTCAACTGGATCTGCTGCCTCATCTGGATGGAGTCGTTTGTCACGGAGGTCACAATACCGTTTCAGAAGCCCTTTCCAATGGTCTTCCGTTGGTTGTGATCCCGATTGCGTATGATCAGTCTCATGTGGCAGGTCGTGTAGTGCGTACCGGAGCAGGAGAGCGTCTTAATTTTAACAGATTTAAATCCCATCACTTAAACGAAGCCGTGAAAAATATCTTGCATCATTCAGAGTATACAGAAGCTGCTGAAACGGTTCGTGAATCTTTCACCGAAGCCGGAGGTACAGCCACTGCAGCCAGTTTGCTTGAAAAAGCATTAATCCCTGCTGATGAAACCATAAAGCCGGGGTCTAAATTTTTATTTGTGATCCCACCGTTTTTTGGACATATCAGCCCGACCTTAAGTGTAGGAGCTAGTTTGATCGCTCGTGGACATGAAGTAAAATGGTTTGGAATTACTCCTTTAGATAACAAACACATTCCTGAAGGAGGAAGTTATTTTTATCCTGAAGAAGATTTGAGTCCGTTTCAGGAAGATATTCAGCGTATTTTAAAGAGGCAGGATGACGGTCCGGCATGTTCAGGACCTGAAGTGATGAAACTCGCACTGGAAGAAACCTATGTTCCGTTTGCCAAGATGATGATGCCCGGATTGGAGCGTCTGATGGAAAGCTGGAAACCGGATGTTCTGGTGAATGACTGCATCACTTTCGGAGGAGCTCTTTTTGCTCATAAACATCATATTCCGTGCGTAACGACTACACCTGTTCCTCCTGATGTAATGGGAGATACGGCGAATAATGCCCCAAAAATATTCGAATGGCAGCAAAACCTGATCAAAGATCTTCAAAAAGAAGTGGGAATTGATGATGAAGGGATTTTTATCCATTCCAATAAGTTAAATCTGGTATTCACCTCACAGACGTTTGCAGATTTTGAAACTGTTCCTTCTCATATGAGATTTGTAGGTCCCGTAAAAGGACGTCCGAATCCAGCTTCATTTGACTGGGAAAAGCTGGGAGCATCTACAACACCGAAAATATTTGTATCACTTGGAACACTGTTGGTAGATATCCGGAAAGCCTTTTTTGAAAAAGTGATTGCCGCGTTTGCAGATCAGCCTGTAACGGTGATTGCAGCCACTCCGCCGGACATATTTGATGAATGGCCTTCTAATTTTATTGTGAACGGCTTTGTCCCTCAATCTGCATTGATGCCTCATATGGATGTGGTAATCTGTCACGGAGGTTTTAATACCGTAAATGATACCTTCACCAACGGATTACCTATGTTGATTACGCCTATTGCTTACGACCATTTTCATATTGCCAAATTAATAGAAAAGGCTGGTTGTGGAATCAGCATCCGATACAAGCGATTGCGTGTTGAAGCTCTTCGTGAAACCGTTTTTGAACTGCTGGAAAATCCTGCCTACAGAAACGCAGCGAAGGAGGTTCAGACGAACTTACTGAATGCCGGCGGCAATGACCGTGCGGTAGAGCTTCTGGAAGATTTTGTACAGCAACATCGTTCAACATTAGTTACAGTATAGTTTATGAAAAGAAAATTGTTATTTGGTGAGCGCATGCTGCTGGGTGACGGAACAGAACCTTTCAATGCGGTGATTCCGTTCCGGTTGCGCGGAACCTTTAAAGAGGAAAATATTCAACATGCGCTGAACCAGATTCAGCGCAAGCATCCGTGGTTGAGAGCACTCATCAGCCATGATGAAAACAATATTCCATGGTTTGAAGTTCCGGAAAGACTTCTGCCCATCCCGATACGGATGGTGGTCCGAAAAGGAGAGGATGACTGGAAAGAAGAATCCGCAAGAGAGTGGAAAACCTTATTTAATTATGGAGAACTACCACTGATCCGATTTGTATGGATCAAGGGGGAAGAGGTTTCAGATATGCTTTTTTCTTTTCATCACTGTTTATGCGATGGCGGTTCTGCGATGGCTTTCCTGTATGAATTTTTGCAGCTGCTGGATCGTCCTTCTGCAGAAATTGGGGTGGAAAATCCCATACTCGGAATTCATGATGTGGTTCCTGCTGAGGTTTTAACGAATCGCAAACAAAAACTGAAAGCGAAAGTGATCGGAAGACTGGCGGCGACAGCCATCAAATGTATTCCTGTCAACAAAAAAGCCGTTGACCGGCAAAATGACTATCTTATTCACTGGAAATTCGACAAAGAGATGAGTCATGAACTGATTGCCTACTGTAAATCGCAAGAAGTTACAGTGAACACTTTTTTATGTGCAGTTCTACTCCAGGCATTCAGTAAAGTAAGGGGTACTGCGGCTTTCAATAAGGTTTCGTGTCCGGTGGATATCAGGCGTTTTGCCAGCCAGATCAAAGAAGACCATATTTTTGCTTTCGGACTGATGATCGTGGTTTCAGCGAATCAAAAAATAAGTTTCTCGGAAAATTTAAGACTGATGCAGGAATCTGTAGAACGGAAAACCTCCAAGCTTAATCCTTACATTACGATGATGGTAATGGAGTCTGCCCATGATGCTTTGAAAAATTTCACGAAGCTGTTGAAGCATGGAAAGTCTTCCAACGACTGTATGTTTTCCAATTTGGGACGCATTCAGATTCCCCATCAATACAAAGAATTTACACTGGATACTATTTTCAGTCCTTCTGTGATCGGACCTTTGGGTAATACGACGACGATGGTGACATCAACATTCAACGGGGAAATGGATTTTTCTTTTGTAGGAAGCGAAGGATATTTACCGTATGCTGAAGCCTTAGCCATTCGTGATGAGGTGATTCAGACGGTGAAATTACAATTAGACCATATAGCAGTATTATGATCAGGCGAAATTTAATGATGGTGGAACGGATTATGTACGTTGATCCGGAAACCCCTGTCAATTGTGTATTTACGGCAAAAATCAAGGGGAATATCCCTGAGGAGAACTTTAAGGCTGCTTTAGAAAAAATCCAGCAGAAACATCCTTTGCTGAGAACCAGAATTGATAACAGCAGTGAAAAGTATCCGTTTTTTATAGAAGTAAAAGGAATTGAGTCTATTCCGCTTCGTATTGTTGAACGGAAAACTGATGAAGACTGGCTGCAGGAATCCGAAACTGAGTGGTTTCGGTTGTTTAAAGATGAAAAAAAGCCACTGGCCCAATTGGTTTGGATTAAAGGAAATGATGTGTCCGAAATTCTTTGGGTACTGCCTCACTGTATCTGCGACGGAACTTCCCTTGTCACCATGATGACGGAGCTTCTTACTTTGCTGGATGATCCTGCTGTGGAGCTGCAGCCTTATGAGGTATTCAGTTCTGTAGATGATTTTCTGCCTTTGGATTTCAATATGAAAAAAAAGAAGCGCAAAGCCCGTTTTTACCTGGTGATGGCCCGACTCTTTTTTCTTATGCAGCGAAAAAGTAAGATAAGAAACCTCGGAAAAAATTACGTGGTCCATTGGAAGTTGAATTCAGATACAACTGCGCAAATCACTGAAAAGTCCAAAGCTCATGGTGTTTCTGTACATGCTTTGTTCTGTTCCTCATTTATGCAGGCTTTTCAGGAGATTCAGGGAAAGCAGGCAAAAGGTAAGGTGATCAGTCCTGTAGATGTCCGCCATTTTATTCCGGAGATCAGGCAGGATCATGTATTTGCTTTTGCACCGACCGTTGAACTGTCATTAAAAAAAGGAAGTACAGATCTACTGGATAATGCCAGACAGATCAAAAAAGATCTTGTCGGAAAAATCGAAAAAATGGAGGCCAGAGAGCTTCTGTGGATGGGTGAGCAGATGCATCCCGTTGTCGAACGTATGATTTCCATGATGAAATCCAGTAAAGGTGGGCATGATGTAACGCTTTCCAATATGGGAAGGATCAATATCCCAAGCGATTATAAAAATTTTAAAGTAGAAACCGTCATTAGTCCGACTGTTGCTTTTCCATGGCTGAATTCGAATACTTTGGTCGCCACAACGTATAACCAGCAAATGGATTTTACGTTTATGTCCAACGAGCATTTCCTTCCCAAAGAAGAAGCCGTTACAATTAAAAACAAAGCTATTGAACTCCTGACCTCGTCGCTATGAAATTTAAACTGAAGCCGCCACCCCCTAAAAAAATCAAGAAAACCACGCTGAAACGCTTTCTCATCAGGCGGACGATTTATTATGTCCTTCCGAATGTGTTCTTCAATTTCATTATCGCTTACGCCAGCTTTCAGGAATTGGGATACACACACTTCTTTTCCGGAACCCAAAATCTGGCCCGGCTGACCCTGCCCATGGCCATATTCTTACCGGTGGTGCTTACCATCGATGTCATCAACAGGGTTATTATTGCTGCCGAGCAGGGTGCCATTGAGTTTACCGTAGATGAGCAACTCAATAAAAAGAAACTGATGACCAAACTGAGCATTCTGCACGGACTTATTACCGGATTACTGGTTTTGTCTGTATTACTTTTTGCACAGTATGGTTTTTCAAAATATTATAAACTGGATGCTACGGCGATGGCAGTGCTTGTAGGCGTGCTGGCAGGAATTCTTTCTGTTATTTTTGTGTATCTGCCGGTGAGAAGGTTGAGGAGATGGATGTATAAGCCTGAGGTGGCTAGCTACTAACTTTAATTCTAACATCAAAAAACTATAACCATGGAAATTAACAAGATTAAAGATCACATTGCAGAAAAATTTAGCAATGATTACAGAATCTGGAGTGATGTATTAAGCAATACACAGCCGGAAAATTATGTCTGCAAAAATTGGCAGGTAGAAATCAGCCAAGAGGATATTTTTGTTGACACTCCTTCAAAAACATTTTCAGTTAATGAAGGCTTTTTTGCGTGTAACCTAACATTGCAATCAGATAATCAGGGTGATGATATAACTTACAGTAAATCTTTTTCAGCAAAAGGAACATTTCAGCTGGACAGCATCAACCGTATAGAAATAGAAGATATAGACATTGCTATTGAAATAGATATTTTTTAGAAGCTTCTCTCATGCGGATTCAGTTGAAAATTACTTTGCCTTCCAGGTTTATTTTCTAATTGTAAGGCTGATGATTTGTAATATTTTAATTGGGTATTTCGTTGCAGGATATTGTCTGCATGATGGCAAATAGAAACCGATTATCACAAGATTTTTTATCAGATTACATTATTCTTATAGTCCTGTGCTCATAAACGGGAGAAAAAAAGCCTCCCAAAAACAATAATATTGGTATTTCGTGCTGCATTTAAATGTTTTTGTTGTTCACAAAGGCCCTTAAATATTGCTTATCAGGATTATATGGTTATTAATGTCAAACTTATGTGAAATAAAATTGAATTGTGTTGTATTTTTTTTTATTTTCATTGCTATAAACTAATGCCGTAAAAATATTAATCATCAAATTAAAATTTATGAAAATTTTTCTTGCAATAAAGTTAGGGAACTGATCTCTTCCTGCTTCTAATACTTACACGAACCCATACAGAAATATAACAGGTAAGCTCAATATAAATTAGTTTATTTGGTATCAGCCTCTTAATTTGTCTTAAGTACAACTATTTGTGGATAGGTTGGGATTTATGTTTACACTAATTTATTTGCCCCGTTATCAATGATCAATTTTAAACTACTTATACCTATAAATAGTATCCTTATGTGAAAAAACAGTAAAATAATAAAACCATGAACACACTTGAACTCTTAAACAAACAATTTAATTATCCCTTCCCGACATTAAAGAACCCTCATGCAGACCAGCTGCAGGAAATTACCGAAAACCAATGGATAGATGGCGAATATCTGTGGCTTTATGAACAGAACCCTGACCTCCGCAAAAAATACAAAAAAACTAAAACTGCACATATTGCTGCCCAATGGTTTCCCACAGCATCGCTTGAACGTTTCAAACCTATCTGCAGACTGATGTTGTGGACACTTTATAATGACGATCTGTACGAGGAAAGCACATCTGGAGATATTAAAAAAATCCATATCCAGTCCGTTGCAGTTCTCAATGGTGAGTTAAGCGCTGAAGAAGCAACAATACCATTAGGATCTATGCTGGCTTCATTAAGGCAGGAACTGTTGCAGTTTATCCCTCAGGAATCAATCGTGCGGTTTACAAAGATGATCAGCAGGTACTTTACCGGACTGGAAACTGAACTTCAATACAAGGAGAAAAAAGTGTTTCCGACCATAGAAGAATGCATTGCTTTAAGGGAAGATTCTATCTGCCTGTATCCTTTTTTACAGCTTACAGAGGTAGAAACAGGAATCATTCTTCCGCCGGAGATCCATGAGCATCCGGTCATCCGCCGCCTGCAGACTCTGGCCTGTCATCTGGTGACTTATTTCAACGAAGTACAGTCTGTAGTGAAAGATGAAGCAACCGACAGTGTTTATTACAATATTGTTAAAGTGATCCAGCACGAACGCCAGATCTCACTGGAAGATGCCTGCCTTGAAGATCTGCGCCTGCACAATGAAGACCTGAAAGAATTTGTAACCCTTCAGTCTTCTTTGCCTGACTTCGGTATCTGGCAGGATGCAGTTGTCAATTGGGTACATTATATGAGCATGGTCCTAAGCGGTTGGAAAAATATTTCTACAAAACTTGGCCGTTACAATGCACTGGAATTTCCGGATGTAAAGGAACTGAAAGAAAGGCTAAATCAAATATAATATTAATAAGCATCTTAAATAATCCAATATGAACAGTTACCAAAACCCATTGTCGCTGGGGTATTACCCATTCCCTGAGACTTCTATTCCTGCTCATGTCGAACGGCTGAAAGAAGATGCAGAGGGCTGGCTCGACAATGATTACACATTTTTAACAGCGTCCGAACGAAGATTATACAAAATTGCCAATTTAGCCTATACAACAATAAGGATGCTGCCCAATGAAAATACAAGCTATGAACGGATGAAACCTGCCGTTAGGTGGATGGTAGCAGTCACTGTGAGTGACGATTATTATGAGCTAAGCACAAGGGAAGAGATAAAGCATGCAGCAGAACGGGTAAGATCAATATTATTGGGAGCGGATCCACTTCCTGATGAAATGGCTTTCTTTCACCAATACGCTATTATGCGTGATGAATACCAAGCTTTTATGCCCAATGAATGGATGGAGCGCATGGCCAAGGACATGTATGAATATCTTCTTTTTGGAATAAGAGAAATGACAGCATATACGGCAACTGGCACACGTCCCAATTTGGCTGTTTATTCTATTATTCGGGAATTTGACGTAGCAGTGATCCCCTTTATGAATTTTGTGGAATGTGAAATAGGATTTACACTTCCGAAGCATGTTGTCGATCATCCTGTAATACAGAGGATACGGTCACTTATGGGGAAAATTATAGGTTTTCAGAATGACTTTTATTCTTTAGAAAAAGAATCAGTAAGGGGTACAAGCAAAGTTCCCTGTGATTTAATAAGGGTAATGGAAGATGAATACGGACTAACTTTTGGCGAAGCCTGTAAAGAATCCCTACGTTTTCATGATGCGTGTGTGACAGAGTTTGTTGCCTTGCAATCAGCTCTTCCAGATTTTGGGAGTATAAATAAAGATATTGAAAACTATGCCCTACACATGGGAATTGGAATACAAGGCTTAAATACCTGGTATCATTTGGACACATTACGTTATAAACCGGATGGCTACAGGGATATTGAAAAAAGAGACAGTATTCTCCCTGAAAATGAAATTTTTCTATAATGACAAACAACAATAAACAATATGAAACCGGAAGAATATAATTCAAAAGATTATCTGCCACGTGGCCATTATCCTTGGCCCGACCTTATCAATCCAAATGCAGAACAGATGGGTAAAGATATGGACGGATGGATTGATAATGATTACACTTTCCTGACCGAAAAACAACGCACAACATACAAGAAAATGAGGCTGCACATGTGCACTGCGCGTATGTGGCCGGACTTAACCTATGAACAGAGTATTCCCTGTAACAGGTTTATGCTTCAGTACGTGGCTCTTGATGATCAGGTGGAGCATTCGTCCCTGGAGGAAATCCAACAGTTACGGATTCGTTGTGTAGACATTCTCAAGGGTGCCCAACCAAAGGAGGACGAAAATGCTCTCTACCAACATATGGCGTTAATAAGGGACGAATTCCGCGCGTTGATGCCCGACCTATGGGTGGAGCGTTTTATTTATTACTTTTATCAGTCATTCAGATATGGGATTGAACTGGAGTACCCTTATAAAATAGCAGAGCGTCCACCGTCACTTACGCTTTTCAAAACCATTCGTGAATATTCTGTTCTTATGCGTCTCTATCTGATCTTAGGTGAGATTGAATCAGGTCTTGTACTTCCTGAACATATTTTTGAGCATGTTGTCGTTCAAAAAATGATATCTCATATGACCCTGGTTGTTGCATGGCAAAATGATATTCATTCTCTGCCAAAAGAAATGGCGAAGGGTACAGAGGTTTTTAACCTGGTTTTTGTATTACAGCAGGAATATAATCTTTCATTGGAGGATGCCTGCGCACAGGCATTCCGCATCCATAATGAAGAATTGGCAAAAGTACTTGCCTTACATGCTGAGTACCGCGAGTTTGGTGAATATCAGGAGCACGTAGACAAGTTCGTTTATTACGCAGGAGTTGGACTTCAGGGAGTGAATTCTTTTTATCTGGAAACTGAAAGATACCAGCATGGAGGAGTAGGTTTTGCCTGGCCGGAAATTAATAATGATGTGAAAGCTATTTAAAATTGATAAAAAATAAACCCATGAGAGAAGATTTAGTTGTTCCTAAATGCCGCTACCCATGGCCCACCGTTACCAGCCCAATTGCCAATGCCTTTGATGACGAAGAAAAAATATGGTATGACCATGATTATACTTTTATTTCTGAAGAAGGAATAAAAAGATGCAAACCCCAGTTCCTGTCCCGCGTAGCTACCTATATGAATCCTACCTGTGACAGCATAGAACGGATGCGCCCTTGTGCTAGGTTAATGATCTACATCACACTATTTGATGACTATTTCGGAATGACTCCCGCAAAAGAACTGAAAGCGATGGCAGAAAGGGTATATGAAGTCATGATGGGAGATGATCCTCTTCCGGATGAAATTGGTATTCTCCGGCAAATGGCAAAAGCACGAAAAGAGTGGGAAACATTTATGCCTCGTTTCTGGATAGACAGGGTGGCTATCAATTTTTATGAATTCATCATCTACGGAATGATCGAGGAAATTCCTTTCAAACAGGCCGAGAAAAGAATCTATCCGTTACTTCCGCATTATCTCAGCTTTAGAAAATATTCAATCGGGATGTGGCCGTATGGTGATCTGATAGATCCTGCAACGAATTCTCCATTGCCGGTTTTTATCTATAATCACCCTATTGTACAGCGTTGCAGAGAGCTGCTCTCCCTGATTATTGTGATCCAGAATGATTTTGCTTCTCTGAAAAAAGAACTTGAAATAGAAAGTGAAAGTCTGAATATTATTTTCATTTTAAGCCATCAGTATAACCTTACCTATCAGGAGGCCTGTACTGAAGCGATGAGACTGCATGATGCCTATGGTCAGGAATTGGATGATCTGCACAAGTCACTCCCGGATTTTGGAGCTTTTCAACAACAGGCATACGATCATATTTACCATATTAAGCTACAGATAAGCGGATGTGCCAACTGGTATTATAACTCCGGAACCAACCGGTATGAACCGAAAGGATTTATTGTGCCACAATATGGAAGAGAAGGAGATGACATTCTTATCCCACACAGTATTTTTGTACAGAAATAGCTGCAAATAGAATACTGTTGAAGTAATAAAAAAACAGCAAAGATGAAATTTTTTGCTGTTTTTTTATTTTTCGAAAAATATACTTTTTTTCAAGCAGTAGATCACTAAAGCTGAAAATCCACACTACAGGAATAAACATAATATTTTTAAAATCTTACCTTCGTATTCTTAATAACTTGATGATATGAAAAAAATAATATTACTGGCCTCAGCTGCATTTGTGCTGAACTCCTGCGTTGTAAGAACCGCTGCAAAAGTAGTGACAGGAGCTGCGACCATAGGCTACAAAGCTGTAAAAGGAACGGTGAATGGCATCAGCTGGGCAGTAAGCAAAGCCAAAGGAAAAATAGATGAAGACCGTGTGGATGGAACCTGGAAAATTGTAGGGGTTTATAAAGGCTCGTTTGAAGACTTTTCAAAAGATCAGAATCCGGAAAGTTCATTTACATCAGATTGTACGGAAGGTTTTGACCAGATTATTTTCAAGGCTAAAAAATCCAAATTCAAACCGGTACATTGCAGTTCGGGAGAAGAAGATTGGGTAAAATATTCTATGGAATTCGGAAAAAATCCTTTAACCAAAGAAAAAGAAAACTATATAGAATACAATTCCAATAATTATATTTCAGTAATTGATGTCAACAACAAAACCATGGTGCTGGAAGGAAACCTGATGCCTAAACTGGCATTTTCAGGCGCTAAACTTTATCTGTTGGAAAAAGTAAAATAATGGCTTTCTTTTTATTGTGGTAACCTGTTTATCGGCTTAGGAAGCTGTAGCGTTAAAAAAATTAAAAATTGATCCGTTAAAAAATTCCCACTGTCTGAGTGCGGCCCGAATATAGAACTGAAAAAGTAATCTTGAATCCGCACTAGTTTTGGGGATTTTAGGAGCAAATTTTAATTTTTAGCGAAAGATTCCAGCCTTGAATTTTTGGTTCTTTTGTTTCAAGACAACAGAACTTATAAAATGGATTGATAATTGGTTTAATGTTTTATCTATTTATAAAAACAGATTGTCTGTTTAAACTTAAACGTAAATCATAATACTTTAACAAACATTGTGGCGTACCCTCAATAAATTTTTGTTCTTTTGCAAAAAGTTTAATTTTAACAGTATTACATGTCAAAGTTCGATGAGATCCGGTTTTTTGATGACAGTGAAGTGAATGAAGCATTACTTGGAATTGCCCGTGATCCTATGATGAACGCGCTGATGAGTTTTACTTTTCCTGATACGGATAAGAAAATCTGGAGAGAGCAGTTTAAAAACATTCACTCTGTAAGTGATTTTCAGCACAATTTTATTGCCTATACCATTCGTCAGATCCTTGCGAAAAGTTCCGAGGGCCTTACCACTTCAGGATTCGATAAGCTGGATAAGCAGACGCCGTATCTTTTCATTTCGAACCATAGAGATATTGTTTTAGATACTTCACTCATCAACCTGGTTCTTTTGGAGAAAGGCCTTATCATGACGGCTTCAGCGATAGGCGATAATCTTGTTCAGAAAACTTTTTTACATGACCTGGCCAAACTGAACCGTAATTTTCTCGTTCAGAGAGGATTGCCGCTTCGTGAGCAGCTGAAGAGCTCCCAGATCATGTCGGAATATATTAAAGAACTTTTACATAAAGAAAACCGTTCTGTCTGGATTGCCCAGCGCGAAGGCCGTACAAAAGACGGAAATGATGTTACCCAGCAGGGCGTTTTAAAAATGCTTGCTATGGCTGCAGAAGATATGCCATTGGCAGATTATTTTAAAACCCTGAAAATCGTTCCCGTATCTATTTCCTACGAATATGATCCTACAGATTCCTTAAAAATGCCGCAGCTTTTGGCCAGGCACAGAGATGAGGAGTACGTTAAAGGTAAAGATGAGGATTTTATGACCATGCTCAGTGGAGTTTTAGGTCAGAAAAAACGGATTCACCTGCATGCAGGCAACGTTCTTGATACTGAGCTGGATGATATTGCGGCCAATTCTGAAAATAAAAATAAGCAGCTGAAGGCAATTGCGCAGATCATTGATGATTCAATCATTCAGAACTATAGGCTTTGGCCAACCAAATTTATAGCTTACGACCTGCTTCACAATACCGATACTTATGCTGATCAATATACAGAACAGGAAAAACAACTGTTTGTGCGCAGACTTGAAATGCGTATAGATCCTTCTGATGCCATTTCCAAAGAGTTTTTTCTTACCATGTATGCGAACCCTCTGATTAATAAAATGAAGTATGAGAACAACTCATTAATGTAAGTATTGCTGAAGAGTTATTCGAATATCGGTCTAGGAAGCTGGAGCGTTAAGAAAATTAAAATTTTATCCGTTAAAAATTTCCACTGTTTGAGTGCGGGATCGCCAACTGAAACGAAGCAGAAACACTCCCTCCGCACGAGTTTGGAAATTTTAGGATCAAGTTTTAATTTTTAGTGAAAGTTTCCAGCCTTGAATTTTTGGTTCATTTTGTTTCAAGACAAAAGAACAAAGACAGAAAGATAATGCACTATTTTTGTCTAGTATCCTTAACTATTTTTAAATTTAAAACTTTCCTAAAAAAGCATGAGTAACGCTTGGGCTATTCATATCTTAACGGCTGATTAAAAACTAAAAAACATGAAACTATTTCAACATGAGTATTTTCCACACATAACAGGCGATAGGGTATCACTACGACAGATTAAGGATGCAGACCTTGATGATCTTATCGAAATCTCATTTTATGATGCTATCCGGGCGGAAACTGTTCAGCAGGCAGCAGAAATGCAGGCAAAGATCAATCAGGATTATCTGGATGGAAATTCTATTCACTGGGGCATCGTGGACAATGAAACTCATAAAATTGTTGGGACCTGCGGGTATTACCGGGGATTGGATAAAGGAGAAGGTGAGCTGGGATGTGTTTTATTGGCACAATATTACGGCAAAGGATATATGACTGCCGGAATGACACTGGCCATTGATTTCGGACTGCATACATTAGGGCTGAAGCGTATATGGGCAGCAACAGATCAGCATAACGGCCCTGCAATTAAACTGCTGGAACGTCTTAATTTTGTGAAAACAGCAGATTTAAATGATGGTGAAATTGAGTATGAACTAGGAAAATAAATGCTCAGAGCGGACGATCAGTTACATCAATTAAGCAGATATTTATGTTAATGAAACGATAGAAAATATTTTTTTGTAAATTCAACGTTGAGGCGGCAAGATAGTTGTAGTGAACTAACAACCACACAAATTAAAACATATGAATTTACAAATAAACCCATGCCCAAAGGTTGAAAATCATCATGTTGACAGTTTTCGTCCGGATGTTCTGGAAGGCTTGAAAAACAGTCCCAAAAGATTATCTTCAAAATACTTTTACGATAAAGAAGGAGACCGGCTTTTCCAGGAAATCATGGCTATGCCTGAATATTACCTCACCCAGTGTGAGCTCGACATCTTCAAAAATAAAACAACTGATCTGGCCAGTCTTGTTATCCCTGAAAATGAGCCATTCGATTTGATCGAACTGGGAGCTGGAGATGCCATGAAGTCCACATTTTTATTGAAGCATCTGGTGGAACAGGGAACTCAGTTCACCTATATGCCTATTGATATCTCAGGCAACATCCTTTCCATATTAAAAGAAAAATTGAGCCGGGAATTACCGGATTTGGAAGTACAGGCTTTGGAAGGAGAATATTTTGAAATGCTTCAGAAAGCAGCGTCACTTTCCGGCAGAAGAAAAGTTATCCTGTTTTTAGGAAGCAATATAGGCAATATGAATCCCGGGGAAGCTGAAAATTTTTGTCACAGTTTAAACCGGAATCTGACTTCCGGCGACAGGGTATTGGTCGGTTTCGATCTCAAGAAAAATCCTCACACTATTTTAAATGCTTACAACGACCGGAAAGGTATTACGGCAGCATTTAACCTTAATCTGCTGACCCGTATCAACCGGGAACTTGATGCCAATTTTGACTTGAAACAATTCCAGCATTATCAAACCTATGATCCCATAAGCGGAGCCTGTAAAAGCTATCTTGTAAGCCTGCAAAAACAGACCATAAAAATAGGAAACGACAGCATTTCATTTGAAGAAAATGAACTTATTGACATGGAAATTTCACAGAAATTTTCTGAAGAAAAAATTGAAGAATTAAGAGAAAAATCGGGTTTTAAACGGATAGGAGAGATCAAAGACTCAAAAAAATGGTTTGTAGATGTCGTCTGGCAGGCAAAATAAAGAGAAATAAGGGTACAGAATTAATACCATGAATTCTCAAGAAGCAAATCAACAACCGTACAGCTTCGTCAACGACTTTGTTGACTTTTTTGCTTATCTAAATAATATGTTTGAACTAATAAAACTTTGCGTTAAATAAAAGCATAATACTCCACAGATTAATTAGATCTCATAGAGACAAACGTTCTTTCAAAGAAAAATAAGAAGTATATTTATTTGAACCTAAATTATAACCTACTAAAAACTAAAGAGCATGACACTGAATATAGCGACAACGGATTTAGTAAAAAAGTATACAGATATCCGAAAACATTCCGAAGAAATCTGTGCTCCTTTGGAAATTGAGGATTATGTAGTGCAGCCCATCATAGATGTAAGCCCTCCGAAATGGCATCTTGGCCATACCACCTGGTTTTTTGAGACTTTTATTCTCATTCCCAATTTTCCTGATTATAAAGTTTTCGATGCCCAGTATAATTTTGTTTTTAACAGCTATTACGAAACTATTGGGGCAAGAGTGATCCGTACCGACCGTGGAAATCTCAGCCGTCCTTCCGTTTCGGATATTTATAAATACAGGCAGTATGTGGATGAGCATATGAAAATATTTCTTCAGAGCAGGTTTATGACTGAAACTGTTGAACCGCTCTTAGAATTGGGTCTTAATCATGAACAGCAGCACCAGGAATTATTAATTACCGATATTAAATACATCTTAGGACACAATCCGCTTTTTCCAGCCTATAGAAAAGAATTGATCTCAAAAAAAGAAAGCTATAGACCTGCTGAAATGCTAAAGTTTTCTGAAGGAATTTATGAAATAGGGTTTAAAGGAGAAGGTTTCTGCTTTGATAATGAACTGGGCAGGCATAAAGTATATCTTAATGATTTTGAAATTGCAGATCAGTTGGTGACCAACGGAGAATATCTGCAGTTTATGGAAGCTGGAGGGTATACCGATTTCAGACACTGGCATGCTGAAGGATGGGATTGGGTAAAGCAGAGCGATGCGGAATCTCCGCTGTACTGGCATTTTATTGATGGGAAATGGATGAACTATACCCTAAACGGCTTACAGGAAGTTGACCTTAATGAAGCAGTCTGCCACATTAATTTTTATGAAGCCTCTGCTTTTGCATCCTGGAAAGAAATGCGCCTGCCTACCGAAGCAGAGTGGGAAGCAGCATCCGGTAATTTCAATTGGGGAAACCGTTGGGAATGGACCAATTCTGCCTATTTACCATATCCCGGTTTCAAGAAAGAAGCGGGAGCAGTAGGAGAGTATAACGGCAAATTCATGGTCAATCAAATGGTTTTGCGTGGTGCTTCTGAGGCTACACCTGCCGGACACAGCAGGAATACCTATCGTAATTTCTTTCAGACCAATCTGAAATGGCAGTTTACAGGAATCAGACTTGCTCAATAATTTTTGCCAATGATTACAGTTGAATCAGTTTCAAAGAATTTTAACGGAAAACCTGCAGTAGACGATATTTCTTTTCAGGCCCATGATCAGGAAATATTAGTCCTTCTGGGAACGAGCGGTTGTGGCAAAACGACGACCCTTAAAATGATCAATCGTCTTGTAGAAGCGGATTCAGGAAATATTTCCATCAACGGTAAAAATATCCGTGATCAGAAACCGGAAGAACTGCGGATGGGAATCGGTTTTGTGATGCAGCATTCCGGTCTGTTTCCTCATTACACCATTCAACAGAATATTGCCGTAGTCCCCGAATTACTGAGATGGGACAGGAAGAAAACAGAAAACCGGACCCATGAATTGTTGAATAAGCTTCATCTTTCAGAAGATATACTTTCACGGTTTCCCGGCGAACTGAGTGGGGGACAGCAGCAGAGAGTGGGCATTGCAAGAGCTCTGATCGCCAATACACCCGTTCTGCTGATGGACGAGCCTTTCGGAGCGCTGGACAATATCACCAAAGCTGACATTCATTCAGAATTTAAATCGCTGGAAGAGCTTAAAAATAAAACCATTATCCTGGTTACCCATGATGTTCAGGAAGCTTTTGAACTGGGACACCGCATATGCCTTATGGATAAAGGGAAAATTATCCAGACAGGAACCCCTGAAGAGATGCTTTATCGTCCTCAAAACGATTTTGTCAATGAATTTTTTACCGAAAACAGGCTTTTGCTTGAATACAAAATTGCGGTTTTGAAAGATCTTGCTAATTCAGAAAGCCTGTACAGTGAATTTGGTTTTACTGAAAATACCAGTGTCTGGAATGCTTTACAGAAATTAAGCTCGGATCACAGAAACACTGAATATTATGAAAGCCTGATCAGGGCATTCAATGAGTATAGAAAATTACAGATCGTATGACGCAGCAAAGTCTTTGGCAGTTTATCATAGAACAGCAGGAAAAATTACTGACCCAGGTTGTACAGCATCTGGGGCTTACCTTTCTATCATTACTTTTGGCAATTGTTGTCGGAGTACCTTTAGGAATACTGATTGCGAGGAAAAGAAAATTCTCCAGCCCTGTGCTTGGTTTTGCCAGTATTTTGCAGACTATTCCGAGTATTGCCCTGCTGGGTTTTATGATTCCTGTTTTTGGAATCGGGGCCAGGCCTGCTATCGTTGCCCTGTTAATTTATGCTCTTTTACCCATCATCCGAAACACCTATACAGGGATTACAGAAGTAAGCCCCACCGTTGTAGAAGCGGCCAAAGCAATGGGGATGAACAGAAGGCAGCTCCTTTTTAAAGTGAAACTTCCTCTGGCCATGCCTGTTATCATTGCCGGAATCCGAACGGCAGCGGTGATCAATGTCGGAGTGGCTACATTGGCATCCTTTGTGGCAGCAGGTGGCTTGGGCGAGTTTATTTTCGGAGGCATCTCTCTGAATAATACCAATATGATCCTGGCAGGTGCTATTCCTGCGGCTTTGTTGGCGGTTTTGCTCGACCAAATCATTGCCATTGTACAGAAATCCGGCTATCGTTTATTTCAGAAACTGAAATATATAATTCCGGCTGTTTTTATTATTGTTGGTGCAGCTTATCTGTTTACTTCCGGGTCAAAGAATAAAATTAAGGCAGGTTTTACCCCTGAATTTATGGGAAGACAGGATGGTGACCTAGGTTTGCGTTCGGTGTACGGACTGAATGTAAATCCTGTTGTGGTAAACGATGCCATTATGTATAAAGCGGCCTATGAAAAGGAGCTGGATCTTATCAGCGGATATTCTACCGATGGCAGGATCAAAGCTTTTGACCTGTATGTTCTGAATGATGACAAAAAAATATTTCCGCCTTATTTTGCAGCACCCATTCTTAAAACAAAAACACTGAAGAAATTTCCTGAGCTGGAAGAAACCCTTGGTCTGCTGGCCGGTAAATTCAATGACTCCATAATGACCGATCTGAATTATAAATCTGATTATCTTAACCAGACACCGGAAAAAATAGCAAAGGATTTTTTAATTAAAAATAATTTGTATAAAAATTCAAGGAAAGGAAATTCCGGAACAATACGCATAGGGTCGAAGATTTTTGGTGAGCAGTATATTCTCACAGAAATGTATAAAATGCTTATTGAAGGCTATACAGACTATAAGGTGGAAACAAAAACAGGGCTGGGTGGCACCAAGATCTGTTTTGATGCCTTAATGAATGATGGAATTGATTTTTATCCTGAATATACGGGAACCGGACTTCTGGTCCTTTTAAAGCCTTCGGAGCAAACGCTTAAAAATGTAACCCAGAGTCCTGATAAAACATACAATTATGTCAATTCGGAGTTTAAAAAGCAGTACGGTATTCAGTGGCTTAAACCTCTTGGATTCAATAATTCCTATGCATTGATGATGCGCAGAAAACAGTCTCAGGATCTTCAGATAAAGAATATATCAGATCTTAAAAAATATTTCAAAGACAGATAAAATAAAATCTGATCTTTCCTTTAAAACTGTAAATATTTGATTTATAATTAATAAAAAACCCTAACACTTGTTAGTCGTACTACTACTACACTTTCTCAGATAAATCATAAAAAGCCCTTTTTATACCGCAACTACTTCTATATTTGGTGAATTAGAATAACATCAGATCACAAAATATTAACCATTAATTTACAAATCATGGCAGAAAGAAATTCAAGAGGAATCTTAAAATTCAATGGTGGAGAAGGGCAGAAACTGCTAAAACTTCACTACAGTGTATCACGTTCTACGGACGTATCAGGTAGAGTGGCATCAGATCCTTCTAATGCGCTTATCAAAATCACAGTGGAAGCTACAGAAAAATCAGATATTCTGGAAAGTCTTCTGAACGGAAAATACAAGCCTACAACCGGAGAAGTAACGTTCAACAAATCTCATGAAGAAGGAACACTGACTACTCTGAAATGGGAGAACGGATATGTAATTCAGCACGAAGTAGATTTCAATGCAGTAGATGAAAACAGTATGTACATCAGCTTCATCGTAAGTGCAGAGCAGATTGACTTAGGTAATTCTTCTTACAAAGCAGAATGGCCTACTTCTTAGGAATATAGTTTCTTAAACTTAAAAAAAATCAGACAGAATGGTTACCTATAAAATTAGGATACCATTCTGTCTTTTTTGTTTGTAAATAAAGTTTGTGGACTGATCTTTTTTTGAATTTAAAAACTCAAATCCGACCACTGGCTTAAAATAGCATCAGCCGCAGAAACGGAAGTTAAGCCGCTGGTAAGCCCAGCGCCTGTAAGCACACCGATCATCAGGGAGCCATTAGTTGTAAAAACGGCAGACCCGGAATCTCCTGAAGCAGAAAAAGATCCTGAGTTACCCTTTACCATAATCATATTATTGGCTGTCACTTCTGTACCGTTAAAGTTTCTGGCTTTCAGCGAAGTGGTAATACTTGTTACTTCCCCGGTGGTGACTTCTGTTGCAATGCCGCTTTTCATCACTTCCTCACCAATAAGTTCAGGGTTGATATCAGAAAATCCCCCAATGATATTTCCCACACCGTATACTTTTCCTATTGTGGCGTATCTGAACCATCCCTTTCTTGCAATAGCACAGTCCAGCCATGCACTGATCGTTGCTGAATTACGTTTAAATGTAACATTTTCATGGTAATAACTCTTCAGGGACGCACAATTGTGACAGTAATTCAGGGTTGTTTCCCATTTAGACTGCTGGCACACATCCGAATCCAGTTCTGTGGTCGTTCCTGCCAGTACATGGGCACACGTTATTAAATAAGGATTATCGTCCCCTGTTTTATTTACCATGACGCCCAACGTCCCGTTTCCGGCGACTTCCCTTCCGTTCTGCATCAGTTCCCCGTTAGCCGAAATGCTTACCCCGCCGATAAGCGGATCTGTTTTTTCATTTCTTGCTGCCAAAACTGAATCCGGAGCTGCTAAATTATTAGGCTGAATTTCAAACTCCACAACGTCTGTAGGATAGCCAAAAAGGATAGCCGGAATTGGATTGCTGACTTTGGCTAAAGGCAGTTTCTTTTTTACTCCGAACGTATAGCTAAGGCTTGGGATCAGTTGATCGTTCACTGTTTTCAAAGAGACCCCTAAAGAAGTGATCTCGGGTCTTTTAAAATACTCTTCAACGAGTTCAGGGAGTCTTTTGGCCATTTCATCGTGCAGGGCCAGTTCTTCTTTACTTAGTTTCATGATTTGGTGGTTTTATTGGATTGATAAATAGGAGTTCGGGTTAAGAAAAGATTAATGTGCTGGAAGCTGGAAGTGGGAGGTTTGAAGTTATTATTGGACTGATGTTTCTTAAAATTGAATTAATTAGTCTTAAGAAAATTAATAAAAACTGATATATAATTATTTTTTATGACCTCAAAAACTTTTCTCTTCAGGCTTCAGGCTTCCTTAGCTTATTAAAAACAGAAATATCTTATCCGGAACTCAGGCTAAATAGAATAGATAAATAATCATTGTATCAAAATTCGGAACGGCATCACCGTTCCGAACTTTAATCATCTCAATAAACTTAAAACTTAATGTTAGTTCAGTTTAATGGTTCCCGAAGAAGGAGCACCGCCGCCAGAAGGAGGAGGTCCGCCTGCAGAAGCCTGATCAGCCAGCATACGGTACTGTGCCGTTCCTTTTTCAGTTTTGATGGTTCCTGAAACCGTATACAGATACAGGTCCCCCGAAACAGCAAAGTCATTGGCCGAATTATTCACGTAAAAGTCAATATTTACAGTAGACATCTGCTTTGCCTTTTCAAGAAAAGCATCCATTAATGTAGTGATCTGAGCCTCTGTAAGCCCTTTGGATTTCATAGATTCTTTTGTTTTTTCATAAGAAGCAGAAGCGCCACCGCCACCGAAGAACCAAGTCCAAACGGATAAATTGGCACTTGCCGATGTTTTTTCGTACTCTTTAACTTCTTCTTTATAGCTGGCACTCAGCATGCTCATGGCCAGGTCATTCAGATTTTTCACATCCTGGCTGGACATGGCAGATACCTGAAGAGAAGCTGTGATTCTTCCCTGAGTGAATGGTGGTACACTATAGGAAAGCCCTGTAAGCTGTCCTTCTCCTGCTACCTCGATAGAATAAGACTCTTTGGATTCTCCTCCTGCTTTTGAGGTTGAAATAACGCGTTCGAACGGATCTTTGAAACCCACTTCGGTCTGTGTAATTTGAATTGTTTCCATTGTTTTGTTTTTTGGTTGGTGTTTGTAATTACTTATTGAACAACTCAAAGGAACGAAGAAAAAGAACCGGATTTTAGCGTGTAAATAACCAAATATTATCGTCAGTAGAAATACTTATTGATGGTAATGTGTTGTTTATTAGTTGTTTGTGAATTATTTTTAACCAATCCTGTAAACATGAATTCTGATAAAACAATTCAGATAAACTGTAGAAGAATAATTTTAGCAGAGTGATAAAAAAGGCTACTCCAAATTATTAGGAATAGCCTTTTTATATAGCTTGATGATTATAATTTATTGAATGACAATACTTTTTTTCTGTACCGTATGTGCTGAGAAATAACCCAAAGCCCCATTGTTAATATTACTTGGAGGATTGGAAGGGGTAACGCCTCCGCCGGGCCCGCCATCCCCTGAAATCTGAAGAAGAGCAGAATAATAGGTGAATATATTATGATCAATGGACTGCATTTCTACATAAACAGTATCCCCGGGCACTACCTTATGATCCGTAGGGTCATCATCATTATCCTCATTCGGGAGAAACAAAGGTCTTTGGTTGACCATTCCGTTATTTACATTATCTGAAAATACCTCAAATGTCTTTTTCGTCATGTTATTGATGGTAAAATTGAAAAGATAACGGTTCCCTAATACCGCGGGGTCGGTGAAAACAGGTAAAAGGGTATAGGTGGTTTCGCTTCCGAAGGTAAACGAATCCTGCGTCAGGCCATCAAAGCTGACAACTTCAGGCATGGTACTTTGAGCCGTATACTGCTTTCCTTCAGCCTGTATTCTCAGGGTATAGGTTCTCCCGGTCACTCCGGTAAAAGCTGTGGTTATATATTTGCCGTCCCCTACATACTGTAAAGTTTCTGTTTGACCTGTATTATCACTTACAACAACCTGTGCATCAGTAACCGCAGGATATTGATTGTTTTGTGTAAAAGCTACAGATTTTGTGATTCTTACAATATAGGGTCCCGGCTGGTTTGTTATATTGCCTTCTATGACGATGTTTCCACTCTTGTCATCCAGATCAAGATCGATCTCTTTTTCACAGGAAGTTAGTAAAAACAGCGATAATATGATAAAAATGATATTCTTCATGATCTAAAATTTGAAATTATAAGTGATATTGGGTACCCAACGGAAAAGGGAAGTCTGCATAGCGCGCGTTGTTCCAGGATTGTTCGGATTGTCTTCAAACGTAATGGTATAGGCATTTTCCCTGCCGTAGAGATTATAAATACCGAATGACCATGATCCTTTGAAACGCTTGGTAGATTCCGGTTCATAGGTAGCGCTCAGATCCATTCTGTGGTAGGCAGGCATACGGTCTGCATTCCTGCTGCTGTACTGAAAAATAGTCTGCCCGTTCAGCTCATATTTGGCAGTAGGGAAGGTAACGGCATTCCCTGTGCTGTAAAGGAATAATCCGGATAAAGACCATTTCTTATTCAGTTCATAAGTGGCGACAATAGATAGATCGTGGGTTTTGTCCATTCTGGCATTATACCACTCATTATCATTGATTCCGTTTATTTTTCTTTCTGTTTTAGACAACGTATAAGAAATCCATCCTGTCAATCTTCCGCTTTTCTTCTTGGCGATCAGTTCCAGTCCGTAGGCTCTTCCTTTACCATACAGCAATTCACTTTCTACATCTGCTGCCGTATCAAAGGTAATCTGCGCACCATTTTTAAAGTCGATCTGGTTTTGCATGGATTTGTAATAAATCTCAGCGTTCAGTTCATAATTGTTATGATTGAAATTTCTGCTGTATCCGGCACTGATCTGATCGGCTATTTCCGGCTTTACGCTGTAGCTGCTCCCTATCCACTGGTCTGTAGGATTTCCGCTGCTGCTGTTGCTCAGAAGGTGCAGATTCTGTGTGTTGCGGGAATATCCGGCCTTGATGCTGCTTACCTCATTGATGCGGTAATTGGCGGTAATTCTCGGTTCAAGATTAAAGTATGTTTTCCCGAATTTGCCTTTTTCCAAAAATCTGCTGTCCGTAATCACTCCATTATCATAGGTATTATACGTGTCACCACCCAAAATGCTGAAGGTAGAAAGCCTTAAACCATAATTTACGGTTAATTTATCTGAGGCTTTAAAATCATCATTGATATACACCGCATTTTCCCATGATTTTCTCGGGTTTCTCGGAAAGCTGCTCACACTCGTACCGGAAGCACTGCTTGGCGTGATCGTATGGTGAATAGACTGAAGCCCGAAACGCACCGAATGCTTATTTCCGGCAAACCACGTGAAATCCTGCTTAAGGTTCCAGTCCTCGATCTGGGAATCAAGGCCAAACGTATTATCATTGCTTTTCAGGCTGATTTTATAATTGTAATTGCTGTAAATTAATGAAGTATTGGAAAACAGCTTACTGCTGATAATACTGTTCCATCGGAGTGTTGCCGTTGTATTTCCCCAATCTGTTGAGAAGGTATCACCTAGTCCCAGGACATCTCTTCCGAAATATCCGGATAAATAAAGACGGTTGTTCTCATTAATCTGATAATTGGCTTTCAAATTCAAATCGTAGAAATAAAGCTTACTGTCCTTATAATCATCACTCGTCTTAAGAAACAGATCGGCATAGGTCCTTCTTCCGGAAACAATGAATGAAGATTTTTCCTTCTGAATAGGGCCTTCCACACTCAATCTGCTGCTGATCAGTCCAATTCCTCCATTCACATTATAATCCTTATTATTTCCGTCTTTCATTTTAACATCCATCACAGAAGAAAGACGGCCCCCGTACTGGGCAGGACTGTTTCCTTTAATAATGCTGGCATCTTTCAGTGCATCACTGTTGAAGGTACTGAAGAAACCTAATAAGTGCGAAGCATTATAAACAGGTGCTTCATCCAGTAAGATCAGGTTCTGATCCGTAGCACCGCCTCTTACGCTGAATCCGCTGCTTCCTTCACCATTGCTTTTGATTCCCGGTAAAAGCTGTATCGTTTTCATCACATCCTTTTCCCCGAACAAAACCGGCAGTTTTTCTATATTTTTGATGCTTAAAGTTTCAGTTCCCATCTGGGCCGAGGTAAGGTTTTTATCCTTTTTAATCCCTGAAATAACGACTTCATCAATTTTCCCCACTTTTTCATCTCCTTTTTCTTCCTGATCGAGTGGCAGATCCAGCTTGGTATTCTGTTCCACCTTTACCGGCAGCTCAAAATCACGGTAACCCGGATAGGAAACGATCAGCGTATAACTTCCTTCGGGAAGTGATAGGGAATAAAAGCCATATTCGTTGGCAACCACAGAAACAGACGGATCTTCACTTACTTTTACAGTAACCCCGATCAGCAGCTCTCCGTTCTTATGATCCTTCACAGTACCACTTACCGAGTATTTCTGCTGCGCCAGCGCCATGGAGCTGAAACAGACTACAGCGGCGGTGACGGCAGTTTTAAAAAACAATTTTTGCATTGAGTTTAAATTTTAATGTAGTAGAAATCCTGTCAAATAGTATGTTTAGTTTGAGTGATGTTAAAGCTAATTGCAGAAAAAGGAATTAGACGGGTAAAACTTTTAGTGTTAGGTAATAGTTCATGGTTTACTGTCAAACGTAAAAATTCAAGCAATATTACAGAAGTTGAAAAAAATATTCTACCAGATACTAAAACCGGAATAAGAATTTCTCAATCTTTTATGGCAGATGGGTTCCTGAATAGCCTGAAGAGGAGGGAAGGTATTTTGAGACTGAATTGATCTCTTTATGGTCTTTTTTCCTGTATAGTTAACAGGCAGCAATTGATTTCGGTTCATAGTTTTTGGTATGGTCATCCTGAAAAGGTAGAAAATCCCTGTTCCGGGAATACAAAAATAACAAAATACCACAACCAGGCTTATATTTTGATTGTCATCTTAATGTTAAATGATCACTGCAGATAAAAATGAGTATCACTTTATACAGACTGTGAATGAAATTAAATATATTTGTTCAATGAGTATTTTCCGAATCCGGGTACCTTATTTTCCGCACAGACTGTTTAATAAATAACTGCATAAAAAATGATTCCACTTCACGAACTTTTATTCTTTGTTCTGGCTGCCCTTGTTTTAGTGATAAGTCCCGGGCCTAATATGATCTACCTCATTTCAAAATCAATTACACAGGGAAAAAAATCCGGACTGATTTCTCTGGCAGGAGTAGTATGTGGTTTTATGTTTCATATTGTCATGGTATCTTTCGGGCTTACAGCGGTATTACTGGCAGTTCCGGTTGCTTATACCGTTCTGAAAACACTTGGAACCGTTTATCTTCTGTATTTAGCGTACCAGGCAATAAAACCTAAGAGTAAAAATATATTTGAAGTAGATAAAAACAGCCCGCATGATGGCACCAAAAAGCTTTTTAGCGTTGGCTTCCTCACCAGCGCACTGAACCCGAAAGTCGCTGTATTTTACCTGTCCTTTTTCCCGCAATTCATAAAACCTGAATATGGTTCTGTTTTATTGCAAAGCTTTGAACTGGGAATTGTCCAGGTTTTTGTAAGCTTCAGCGTTAATTTTATCATCGTACTCACAGCTGCAAAGGTGGCCGCATTTTTTGCGGGTAATCCATTTTGGGTAAAGATTCAGAAATGGTTTATGGCGGGCGTACTTACTTATTTAGCTGTAAAAATGGCTTTGTCGAAGGCTAAATAAGCGGGTATATAGCTTATTGCTGTAAATGTCGTATCAATAACTGATTCCAAAGTATGAAACAGACCATTCCCACTTATGATTTAAACAGTATTACCCGGCATGGTATCCTGATCGAAAGAATTGAAAAGCGGACGATGAGCACCATAGATAACCTTTTTGATAAAGGAATTCACCGGGACAGCCATTATATTTTTACATTTCTGGAAAGTGGAAGGGCTAAGATGATGGTTGATTTCAAGATCATAGAAGCCCGGGATGCTGCTGTTTTCTTTTTGCTGCCCGGTCAGGTTCATCAGGGAATTTTAATGGAAAAGGTCACCGGATGGTTTATTGCCGTGAAAGCAGACCTGTTACCCGATGCTGCAAGATCGGTTTTTGAAGAAACTTTAGTAGATGTACAGCCGGTACCTGCTGATGATAGCTGGGTTGAAAAGCTCAATGCCTGTGCCGGGTTGCTTCAGATGTCCTGTACGGAAGAAATGCTGGCTACTAAAGAAGGATTTCTTGTTGTTCAGTCATTAATCAGTGCTTTTACAGGCTTGTATGTCCTTATCTTTTTAGGCGGAAATCATGCAGGAGCATCCAGTGAAAACCGTGTCGTTCAATTGACCAGAAAGTTCAGGATTCTGGTAAGAAAAGAGTTTAAAACCCTGAAAAGTCCATCAGCCTATGCCGGGCTTTTGAATATTTCACCCGGCTATCTGACTGAGGTTATTCGTGAGGTAACAGGTAAATCTGCCCAGCACTGGATCCATCAGGAAGTTTTGATAGAAGCCAAAAGACTTTTATCCTTCACTCAACTTAGTGTAAAAGAAATTGCGTATGAGCTGGGCTACAGCGATCATGCCTACTTTTCCCGCTTATTTTCTAAAGTTGAAGGCTGCCCGCCGACAGAATTCCGGAACAAATACCGGAACAGGAAGTAACCCACGAATTGTCCAACTAATACCCTGATACGGCTATCGGTCTGCATTCATTTTGAAGCTTCCTTTGCATTAAAAATTATTTATGCCAAGCCTACCAAAATGGATGAATGACACATTAGAAAATGTCATGTCCTCAAAATTTAAAGAATGCACCGTTACCCATACAGAAGCTGTTTCAAAAGATCTCCGCCTTATCCGTTTTACTTCTGATCTGGAAGATGTTCCTTTTGAACCGGCTTACGCTATAGGAATAAGAGTCAACGAAAGGGATTACCGTAATTATTCACCCTTCAGTTTTAATAAGAACGCAGGAACTTTTGATGTGATTTTCCATCTTCATGATACGGATGCTGTAGGAAGCCGTTTTGCAAGCCGTCTTTCACCAGGCGAAACTACAAAAATACTGATGCCAAGAGGGAAACGCTTTTTTGAACCCAATGCAGAAATCCATTTTTCCATAGGGGATGCAACTTCGCTGGGAAGCTCTCTGTCCATCAAAGAAGCAGCGGAAGAGATCGGCGGTGCATTTGTATGCCTTCATGAGCTGGAAGATTCCTCTGTTTTGAAAAAATTGGAACTGTACGGCTATCACGCTCCTAAAAACGACATTCAGAACATCATGGAAGCTTTAAACGATTTTTTAAAAGAAGAAAAACAAGCCGTTTACAATAATGAAGCGGTTTTTTATCTTACAGGAAACGGAAATACCATGTCTGTGATCCGGAAGTTTCTTAAGGCGAAAGGAGTGGATGGGAAGTGTATCAGGTCGCAGGCGTATTGGATGGTGGGGAAGAGGGGGTTGTAAATATAAAATCTTTAGTAAAGATTAAAAGATTGGTGGAGTCAATATATTACAGAAGCAATTCTGAAATTAGTTTTTTCCTCATTTCCACCACTAATTTTTTCTTCTCCAGGCTTGGTAATACTTCAACTAATTCAGGTGCTTTCATGAAACATCCCAGAATACATATTAGAAAACCAACAAGAGTACATTAAAATTCTAAAAGAACAGATAGATTCCCTGAAACGGGAGGTGAAAATCCTTAAATCCAAAAAATAATATTCTTTTCTTCGGAAAAATGGATTGAATCAGAAAAACAGCTGAAGAATCCTCTTCAGCCGTTTTTTTGAAAATATAATATCAAGAATTTAATCCCGGATAACCATTTTTTTAGAACCCGTCACTTTTCCGTCTGTCATCATGGTATATACATATGTTCCGGATTGCAGATCTGAACCTGATAGGGTGATCGTTCCGTTGCCTTTCTCACGGAGTGGGAGGGATTTCACCAGTTGGCCAGTGATGTTGTATACTTCAATAGAAGCTGTTTTTATACTTTTCGGAAGATAATAGCTGATGCTCGTTCCGTTTTTGGTGGGATTGGGAACATTTTGAGCGAGTTGGGCAACATCTGAAGAAGAAAGATCAGTTGATGAAACTCCTTTATTCAATAGAAGCTGTTTCAGTTCCTCTACTGTATTTTCAAGGTTTTTAATGCGGTCTTCCAGCTGCTGGATGGTTTCATCTGAAGCCGAAGATGTTTTGTTGAGCGGCGTATTCGAAACCATTACATTACCACTCGTATCTACAACCAGGGCGCGGCCGCTTCCTGTGGGCAGATTTTCATGCCTTACCGTTCCCACCGTGTGGAAATTGGCGGTAGGGGCGAGTGTAAGAATGCCGACACTTTGATCCTTGATCAGCATGGTTGATGTAGGAGATAAGCCAAACATAATGGACAGCGGAATATTATTCGTCAGTTTCACTCCTCCGGTTCCAGACCCAATCACGAAAGAACGGTTTCCGGTAGCAGCCAGGTCAATTCCGAATCCTCCGGAATATACATCCTTAAGATCGATGCCTACCCCTAATGCGAACTGGTTATGGTTTCTGATAGTATTTTTCCAGCCCAATGCCACAGACTTGCTTGAATTATTCAGGATCACATTGTCCTGTCCGCTCACGATGTTGGCACCTCCGCCGTTGGCGAGATCATTTCCCCAGCCGCTTACTATAGAACTGCTGGCCAGTCCTCCAAGAATATTGGAGCTTCCCGTCACGATACTTCCTTTTACTTTGGCGGTATTGGAGTTATTCACAGCGTCTACGATAAACGAACCTGCTTCATTAAGGATAGCTTGCCCCGGATTGGCAGATGCTCCGTTGGTTCTCAGGAAAAAAGGTCTCGGATCTACTGTGCCTGCATAATTTGCCGATGTGATGCCAGCGTTTCCGGTAATTTGCCATTGCTGGGCATTAGCAATTCCTGCTAAAAAAAGCATAGCTGCTGCCAGGCCACTTTTCATGGATAATAATGGTGTTTTCATAAATTTGAGTTTTGATGGTTTTAGTTATCACTAAAGTATGAAATATTATTATTGTAATGGATTTTTTCTCACTTTGATGTGATGTTTAAGGATTATTTATTGCTTTAAATTCAGTAATAAAGGGAAATCTGTGCATTATAATTAATTTCTATACATTTTATTTGTGTCATCTAATTACTTTTGAAAGCCTTTTCAATACGGATATAATTGAGTGGCAGCTTAACTAAATTTGAAACAATAAATTTTAATTCAGAAGATATATCATGATGGTCATCTTTTTTATAAATGCTGTTAAAAAGAAATCAATCTGAATTGGCAAACACTGATTTAATTTTTAAAATAATTTTATTTTTTTAAACACGTGTTTAATTTCCTGTTATTGCGTTAATTAAGTGTTTTTGACCTAAATAATTCGAGCTCAAATGAGACTCTGAATAAAATTTTGGTATGTAAATTGTTGAATAGAGGGCTAACTAAAATTTTATTTTTAACGCATTAAATTATGTGAAAAATATTAATTTATTATAAAGTCATATGAATAATTTAAATTTTAGCACCATTAATGGGAAATTCATTTTCTTGTTAATGGTTCTTTTTTACGGTATTACGAACGCGCAATGTACAGCCTACACAGGTCAGGCGATGAATCCCGGGCAGACTTACTGTCTTACCGGAAACCTGACTTTAGCTAATGATATAACCATCCCACAGGGTACACTTCTTATTATTGAACCTGGAGGAGTGCTTACTGTAAAAGGTGTTACGGTAAACGGTAACCTTGAGATCAGAGATGCTGCCAGTGTAAAATCTGAGGGATCAATCATCATAGGAATTTTCGGAAGCCAGAAGAACTCAAAAGTGAAACTGGGAACAAAAGCTTACCTTTCCCTTACCGGTTCGGTTTCTCAGGGAGACCCTTCATTCTGGGGGACATTTCCCGGAGCTACTTCAACCATTGATATGGGAACATACAGCGTCGTGGAAATATGCGGAACTTTCAGCCAGCAGTCCATTACCTATCCTTTTATAAATTATGTTGGTGCTCCTTTGGGAAAAGCCTATTGTATTGCCAAAGCCCAGGTAAATGGAGGAGGAAGCTCCATACTCAGTAATGACAGCCAGATTATAGCCATTGCAATGGATACGGTAACAGGACTTGCTCCCGGAAATGCCAGCTTCTGCGGACCAAATGCTACTCAGGCTTCATGTCCGGGTCTTTGGCCTGCCGGGCTTCCTGATGACAAATTTGCCTGTGGTTTTGCGGATGAAATTGTTCATGAATTAGATAATTACTGTACAAAACCCGGACTTTCGGGAACTCCTGATGGCTATACGAAAATGGGAATCACTACACAGCAGAAAGCCAAAAGCTGGCCTGAGAATATTCCTAATGGTTTTCTTGCATTAGAATCGAAAACTAAAGGCTTTGTTATCACCAGAGTGCAGCATGTAGACCAGACTCCTAAGCCAGGAGATGCAGTTGCTGAACCGAAAGAAGGAATGCTTGTTTATGATATTCAGGACAACTGTGTTAAACTGTACAACGGTACCCAATGGAAATGTATTGAAAGAAGCTGTAATGATTAACCTAAATTTTGAACATAATATGAAACCTATAAAAAAGATAAGTATAGCGCTGACATTGATGATTTTTAATGTTTTTTACACTCAGGTCGCTATAGGGAAAGAAACAATTGACGGAAGAAGCACCATACTGGATTTCAATAATACATCCACCAATACAAAAGGGCTTATTCTTCCGGCAACACAGGGAATTCCTGCAGGCAGTCCGGCAAACGGAACATTTGTATTTGATACATCCGATGGCAAAGTGAAGGTGTACGAAAATAATACTTGGAAAGCGCTTAGTGATGTGGGAAATGCTGCATCAGTAATACCTAATGATTCGGATGAAGCCGGAAATGGAGTAGTGATAGGTAATAAGGAAGGTAGCGCAGATGGAGTGCTGGTCCTTGAATCATCAGATAAAGCGATGATTCTTCCCAAAATATCTTCGCCGCATCTCAATGTGAAAAATCCGTACCCGGGAATGATATGCTACGATACAGCCAGTAAAACGTTTGCTGTTTTTGACGGAACGGTCTGGAATTATTGGAAATAGCAATACGATAAGACTATTCAAAAAAGCCCTGTATTAGAAGTAAACAGGGCTTTTTTTATTTATTTTTTCTCCCATACAGCAGGATTCTTTTGAAAGCATAAATAGCCGGAAGTTTTGGAAAATTCCTCGTAATACGCAGTTTGAACTCTGTTGTAAAGGTTTTTTGCTGTTCCTCATCAAGTCTTTCCAGGTAAGGAATCAAGGCCGATCCTGAGATAAAGTTGAATAGGGTATCATGATCTTCGGCAATAATAGGATATACCTTTTGGGAAAGATTCAAATCTTGAATGCCGTTATCGAAGAGGATCTGTGCATATTCATCAATGGTCAGGACGGCAGAAGGACGGTTCCAGCTGTTAAGCTGAGATTTAAACGGCTCTTCATCCGCCAGCTCAAAAAGAATTTTATTCAGGGTATTTCCCGGCTGATAAGGCATCTGTACAGCTAGTTGACCACCCACATTCAGTTTGGAGATCAGCTTTGGAAATAATTCCTGATGGTTGTCGGACCATTGCAGGGCAGCGTTACTGAAAATAAGATCCCAGCTTTCATCAGCATCAAGCATAGCTTCAGTTGTCGATAATTTAAAGTGGAGACGTTCATTTTCAAGGGTCCTGGATTTTTCAAGCATTTCGGGAGAAGAATCTATTCCAGTAAAAACAGCTCCTTGAAGTTTATCCGTAAGGATGGCAGTCTGCTCACCTGTTCCACATCCGATGTCTACTGCTTTCATGTTACTTTCATCGGTGATCAGCTCGGCAAGATCATAAAACGGTTTGAAACGGATATTTTTAAATTGATTGTAAACGTCAGGATTCCAGGGCATATTCAGTGAATTTAAATGAATCTTCAATTTAGCAATTCCTGAATAGAATAAGGAAATTAAAATATTAAAAGATTCTTAAAAGATGGGGAGCGGGAAGATGGAAGCGGGAAGTTACTGTAGTGAGAAAGGGTAATCAATCTCGTTTTTATTGAATATTTGAGGTTTTAATTTAGTATGAATTTGGTAAAAGTCTTTGTCATGGTTTTAAAACTTGACAAGGATCTTAAAAAGCTCTTGAATCCATTTACAGACTGAAAGCGCCTCCATCTCCCATCTTCCCGCTTCCATCCTTTATAAAATCTGCGTGCTTTCCTTAATGCTGTTCATCACAAAAATACTTTTCGTCTGCCCGATTCCTTCAATTTCAGAGAGCTTATTGACAAAAAACTCATGGAAGTCATCCATATTTGGAGCCAGGATCTTCAGCATAAAATCAAAATCCCCGCTGATGTTGTAAAACTCTACAACCTCTTTCAGTTTTCCTACTTCTTCAATGAACTTTCCGGCTGTTTTTTTATTGTGAACATTCAGGGCAATCATGCAGATCACCATCATGCCTTTATTTACCTTTTTACGGTCTAGTACAGCCGTATACTCCCTTATAATGCCAAGCTTTTCCATCCGCTTGATCCGTTCATGAGTGGGTGTGGGGCTTAAATTGATCCTTGCGGAAATATCACGCACACTCATTTTGGCATCCTTCTGTAGTAAACGCAGGATAGAAAGGTCCTTTTCATCGGGAATGTAATGTTCTGCGGTCATTTGTTCTGTTTTTAAGCTTGTTATTAATGGTGATAATGTATTTGTTCTTTTAAATTTGATAAAAATACAAATTTGTTCCAAATTTACTATATAATTTTTACATATGTTCTTTTAAAATTAATTTTGCAGGAAATTTAAATCTATGAGTACAAGGAAAAATTTAATATTAATATTAGCATCAGTAGGAACTTTTGTAGAGGCTTTGGATATTGCCATTATTAATTTAACGATTCCTTCTATTCAGGAGCAGTTTCATATTGGGGCGGAGACTGTACAGTGGCTGCAGACCCTTTATGTACTGTTTTTTGGAGGTTTCCTGATTATTGGCGGAAAACTTTCGGACCAGATCGGGCGTAAAAAAATATTCCTTATTGGAGCTCTTATTTTTATGCTGACATCATTGGGAGCGGGACTTTCGCAAAGCTTTGAAGTCTTGGCTGTATTCCGTGCCCTTCAGGGACTGGGAGCGGCTTTGATCATGCCTTCCGCTTTATCCATTGTGACGAATACTTTCAGGGAAGAGCAGGAACGTAACCGGGCGATCGGGATTTTCAGTTCGTTTGCTGCGATCGGTTCCGGAAGCGGGCTTTCTGTAGGAGGAATTATCAGTACTTATCTGAGCTGGCACTGGGTTTTCCTGATCAATGTTCCTATTCTTTTATTGACCCTGATTTTTGCCTACCAGTACCTTCCTGCAGATGAAAAAAGCGAAGCCGGACAAAAAACAGATCTCATTTCAGGAATGCTGCTGGTTTTAGGCCTGCTGAGTCTTACCTACGGAACCCATGAATTGGTTCATATCAAAGAAAATCCAATGATGATCATCGGTTCTCTGGTACTTGCTGTTTTACTTTTGACTGCTGTATTTATCAGACTGAAATCTGTAGCTCAGCCTTTGATCGATTTACAGTTATTGAAACACAGATCGCTGATGATTTCTAATGCAGTTTTCTTTACACTGGGAGCATTTTTCATAGGATTTCTTTTTCTAATTTCATTAATGCTTCAGAAAGATATGGGACATAGTGCAGCATCAGCAGGGTTGATGCTTGTACCGTTCAGTATCATGTCTGCACTGGCGGCAAAATTTGTTTTACCTCATGTTTCCAAGAGATTAAGTTCTTCACAAATGGGTGTTTTCGGATGGAGTTTTATGCTGACAGGCGCTTTATCCCTACTGATTGCGGTGTATACAGGGCATCCTTTGGCAGTGGTATTGTTGGGAGCAGCCTGTATTTCAGGAATCGGAATGACCTTCTGTTTTACGGCACTTTCGGTGATGGGAATTCAGGATGTGGAGCCTTCTCATTATGGTGTGGCCTCCAGCTTAAGTTCTACCAGTTACTTTCTGGGAGCGGGTATCGGCCTTTCGTTCATGACTCTGATGAGTCAGATCTTTCCGTCAAAATATGCGGTTGGAGATTTGAGTTTAATCATCCTGGTAGGTTATGCTTTACTGGCTCTTGGAATGCTTTTGTATTTTATCTTTAAAAGTTTAAAAATCAGGCAGACGGAAATTGCTGTTTCATAAAAAGAGAAATATGTATAAATCCATGATTTCAACGCAAAGAAATTATTGTTACTTTCTATTTTGAGGAGAGTAAAGAAGACGTCTCTGCCGTTGATTAAGCTGTAGTATAAATATTTTGAATACACCTGCTTCCTTTCGTAGTTTAGCCTGTATCCTGGCCTAGGAAGCTGTAGCGTTAAGAAAATTATAATTTGATTCGTTAAAAAATTCCCACTGTCTGAGTGCGGTAAGAATATTGAACCGAAGCGGTAACAATGAATCCGCACGAGTTTGGGAATTTTATGAGCAAGTTTTAATTTTTAGCGAAAGATTCCAGTCTTGAATTTTTGGTTCATTTTTGTTTCAAGACAAAAGAACGTATAAAATTATAATAGTTATTGGCTTATAAATATGTCTGATAGTATCATTTTTATTATGGCCGATAATGTTGGCCTAGGAAGCTGTAGCGTTAAGAAAATTATAATTTGATTCGTTAAAAAATTCCCACTGTTTGAGTGCGGGAAGAATATTGAACCGAAGCGGTAACAATGAATCCGCACGAGTTTGGGAATTTTAGAAGCAAGTTTTAATTTTTAGCGAAAGATTCCAGCCTTGAATTTTTGGTTCATTTTGTTTCAAGACAAAAGAACATATAAACTTAAATAAATATTATTACTGATAAGTTCAGTTTTTATTAAAAATATACAAACTATATGATAGGATCGGCATTATTGTGCCGGTTCTTTTTATTTTAGCAGCATGAAAATACAGATCATCAGCGACCTTCATCAGGAATTCGGATCGACTGATTTATTTTTTGATCATGCGGATGTTGTCATATTGGCCGGAGATGTTAATCTTGGGACCAAAGGAATTGAATGGATCAAATCAAAAATAGGAAATAAGCCTGTCATCTATGTTCTGGGAAATCATGAATATTATAAAGGTTCCTATCCTAAAACCTTAAACAAGATAAAACAGGCAGCTGAAGGATCCAATGTATTTGTTCTTGAAAATGAATCCGTGGATATTGACGGAATCAGATTTCACGGAGCCACACTATGGACGGATTTTTCTATTTTCGGAAATCCTTTACATTACGGAATGATCTGTCAGCCTAAAATGAATGATTATAAAATGATCAGACGGGATCCTTCCTATTCAAAAATGAGGACCATTGATACCTTTAAAATTCATCAGTTTTCAAAGCTGTGGTTAAAAGAAAGTCTGGAAAACTCTAAAGGCTTAAAGAATATTGTCGTTACCCATCACGCGCCCAGCATTCAGTCTGTTCCGGAACAATACAAAGAAGATCCCGTGACTTCCGCTTATGCCTCCAATCTTGAAGATTTCATTACAGAGCACCAGCCACTGTACTGGATTCACGGACATATCCATACCCCATGCAGATACAACATCGGGAAAACCGAGGTGATCTGCAACCCGCATGGCTATATCGATGAAAAATATAATGGGTATGAAAAAGAATTGATCATTGAATTGTAAAATCAAAGAGTTTTCTCTATCCGCTTAATCTTTTTTTTGATTTTGCCCCTTTCACTCAAATACCCTAATTTCGTACTCTAATTCATCCTTCATGGCTAAAAAGTCTACCGAAAACCCCTCAGAATTTGTATCCGTATTTACTTTTGAAGAGCTTCTTCGGGATGTAGAGTTTGATCTCAGGGTAAAGGAATTTGTGGTCATGGAAATTGATAAGGCTAATTATCTTATCAAGCTCAATACCCCATACCGTTCAGACTATTTCTGCATTTTTATGGTCCAGCAGGGAAGTATTCGTTTCAGGTTGGATGACAAAAGCTATGATGTATCGGAAGGCGACGTCATTTTCTGTCCTTTTTCAGAAATATTCTGGGTAGATATGATCTCAGAAGAATACAAAGCAAAATATATCTTCTTTTCCCTGGAATTTATTTCTGATGCCGGATTTAATTACAAATCGAATGATGTATTGAAAAGCCTTTCAGCAGATCCTACTCATATTATCAGAAATGAACCTGATCTCTATAGAAGGCTGGATTTCCACCTTGATGAGCTAAAGGCCCTTAACAATGCGGAGAAAGAAGATTATTACTTCAATGAAATGATCTGGCATCACTTTTCACTCGTGATCTATGAGATCGACAATTATTTCAAAAAGATTGAAAAACCCCATCAGGTGACCCATCGTGAGGATGAACTGACAACCAGCTTCTTTACGCTGGTTCGGGAACATTTTAAAGAAGAGCATAATGTACAGTTCTATGCCGACAAACTCTGCATCAGCCGGAAATATCTAACCAAAGTGATCAATAAGACCATGTTCAAATCCCCTAGAGATATTATTCATCAGGTATTGGCTGTGGAAGCAAGACTTCTTCTCAGAAATCCGAACCTCAATGTCAATCATGTTGCGGTGGAGCTGAAGTTCTCTGATCAGGCGTCTTTCAGCAAATTTTTTAAAAAGCATGTTGGGAAATCACCATTAGAGTACAAAAAAGATGATTTGTATTGACAATCAGTGTTTTGTATTTTGGAAATTTTATAATTGATGTCTTTTTGCTAAATTATTGCTGTTTTTTGATATAAAAAGTGGAATTATATTATTTATGTATTCTATTGAAGGTGTTAAATGATATTTCTCATGTTTTGAAGAATCAGGAGTCTTTTTGACAAAACAAGGAGTTTTTTGAATATTTCGATTGAATTTTTTTAAGGCGAATTTTGCCCCGTAAATTTAAAAGGAATATTGTTATGCAGAGATTTTTTATTCAAAAATCAACTATACTTTTCCTCTCGCTGATCGTCTTGGCGGGGTGCAGGAAAAACAATCAAAACCAGGCTTTTCAACAGCAGGCCCCTGAACTTCCGATAGAAAAAGTGAAGCAGGGAGACGCTTCTGTTTCCAGAGAATATGCAGCATCCGTGGAAGGAATTTCCAATGTAGAGATCAGACCACAGGTTACGGGATATTTAAGCAAGATCTTCGTAGATGAAGGAGATTATGTAAGAGCGGGACAGCCTCTGTTCAAAATAGAAGACCAGATCTTCCGCGAGCAGATGAAAAGTGCTCAGGCAGCTCTGATCACAGCTCAAGCCAATCTTTCCACTTCCAAAATTGATTTGGATAGAAAAAAGGAATTATTAAGAAATAAAATGGTTTCTGATATCCAGGTGAAAGAAGCAGAAGCTGCTTACAACGCGGCAAGAGGAGCGGTAAGTCAGTCGGTATCTGCCATTGAATCCGCAAAGATCAATCTTAATTTCTCTACGATCAAAGCACCGGTAAGCGGATTTATCGGAAGGTTCAATTACCGTCTTGGAAGCTTAATGACGCCCTCCAATCAGGAGCCGATCACACTTTTATCAGACATTCATGAGGTGTATACCTATTTCAGCATGAGTGAAAATGATTTCAACAGCTTCCAGAAACAACAGGCGGGAAGCAACATCAATGAGATCATCAAAAACACACCGGCAGTTTCTCTTCTGCTTTCCGGGGGCGAAAAATATGCACAGACCGGAAAAATAGATGCGGTGGAAGGACAGTTCAACAAAACCACAGGTTCCATCACTTTAAGAGCAAAATTCACCAATCCGGACAACCTTTTGAGAAGCGGGAATACCGGGAAAATTGTGATGGACCAGTTTTACAGCAACGTAGTTCTTCTTCCGATAGCTTCTACGAGAACCATTCAGGATAAGATCTTTGTATTCTCCATCAAAGGAGGAAAAGCAGTGATGCTTCCGGTAGAAGTCACTGGAAAGGCCGGAGATAATTTCATCGTATCAAAAGGATTAAAAGCCGGTGATGAGTACATCGTAACAGGTTTCGACAGACTGCAGCCGGGAACGCCCGTAGTCGCTCAGAAAAAGAATGCTCAACCGAAAAAATCGTAAGAAAAAATCATGTTAAAGACCATTATAAAAAGGCCCGTACTGGCAACGGTTATATCCGTATTGCTTGTTATTCTGGGTATCGTCGGTATGATCAGTCTGCCGATCACAAAATTTCCCGATATCGCTCCACCTACCGTAATGGTAACGGCTGCCTATCCGGGAGCCAACGCGGAAACGATTGCGAGATCCGTAGCACCGCCATTGGAAAACGCCATCAACGGGGTTGAAAATATGGACTATATTACGTCCACAGCCAGTAACGACGGTACGTTAAGTATCACAGTCATCTTTAAACTGGGTACAGATCCGGATCAGGCTGCCATTAACGTTCAGAACAGGGTAGCGCAGGTGACGAACCAGCTTCCTGCAGAAGTTATTCAGGCCGGAATCACAACGGTGAAGAGACAGAACAGTATGATTGCGATGGTTTCATTAACCAGCAAAGACGGTAAGATGGACGATCTTTTCCTTGAAAACTATGCTAAAATCAACATCGTTCCTGACCTGAAAAGGGTAAAAGGAGTAGGAGACGCCATGGTATACGGAAACAAGGATTACTCCATGAGAGTATGGCTTGATCCCAATAAGCTGACCTCTTATAACCTTACGCCGGCAGATGTTTCACGGGCGATCCAGACTCAGAACCTTGAGGCGGCACCGGGAAGACTCGGGGAGAGAAGTAAAGAAGCGATGGAATATGTTCTTCGTTACAAAGGCAAATTCACTGAGCCTGAACAGTATGAAAATATTACGATTAAAGCACTGAGCGACGGTTCTGTTTTAAAATTAAAAGATGTTGCCAAAGTAGAATTCGGGGCGTATAGCTATACCGTTTCTTCTAATTTCAATAAAAAACCGTCAGTGACAATGGCTATTTTCCAAATGGCCGGATCCAATGCTAATGAGGTGCAGATCGCCCTTCAGGAAAGAATGAAAGAGCTTGAAAAATCCTTCCCGGAAGGAATGGCCTATGAAATTCCTTATGCGACGAAAGAAGCTTTGGACCAATCCATTGATCAGGTGATTCATACTTTGATCGAGGCATTTATCCTGGTATTCATCGTGGTGTATATCTTCCTGCAGGATTTCCGTTCTACACTGATCCCGGCCATTGCAGTTCCGGTATCGATTGTGGGAACGTTCTTCTTTATGAATTTATTTGGTTTTTCTATTAATATCCTGACGTTATTTGCCCTGGTACTGGCCATTGGTATTGTGGTGGATGACGCCATTGTCGTCGTGGAAGCAGTCCATGCTAAAATGGAACATAAAAAGCTTAACCCAAGGGCTGCGACCATGTCGGCGATGAGTGAAATTACAGGTGCTATTGTTTCCATTACCCTGATTATGTCTGCGGTATTCGTTCCGGTAGCCTTTATGAGTGGTTCTACAGGATTATTTTACCAGCAGTTTGCTTTGACATTAGCTATTGCCATTGTAATTTCAGCGGTTAATGCATTGACATTGAGTCCGGCTTTGTGTGCTATATTTTTGAAACAGCACCATCCGGGTACTCATGAGAAAATGAACTTTAAAGACCGTTTCTTTGCCGGTTTTAATGCAAGCTTTAATAAACTGACCTTCCGTTATGGAAAAGCGATCCTGTTCCTGTTAAAAAGAAGATGGATAGCAGCCATCATCATTGTTGGATTTGGAGGTTTGTTCGCATGGATGTCTATGACGACACCTAAAGGATTTATTCCTGATGAAGACCAGAGTTTTATCATCGTAACCGCCAATCTTGCTCCGGGAGCTTCGAAAGACAGAACCACCAAAGTAGTTTCTGATACGGAAGATCTGTTAATGAAAAATCCCGCAGTAGAAAAAGTGATTTCGGTGGATGGACTGAACTTATTCAGTGGATCCATGTCATCTTCAGCAGCTTCTATTTTCGTTAAACTGAAAAAAACAGAGCAAAGAGGAAATGTAAGTAATATCAATGACATTATCGGTCAGGTTCAGGGAACACTTTCCCAGGATAAAAGAGCGAATTTCCTTGTCATCAATACACCTACGGTAGACGGTTTCGGGAATACCAGCGGTATGGAGCTTGTGCTTCAGGACCGTACCAACGGCGAACTTCAGAATCTCGGAAATATCTCTTACGGAATGATGGGCGCCTTGATGCAGAGACCGGAAGTGGCGGTGGCATTTACAACGTTTGATGTATCCTATCCACAGTTTGAAGTGTTGGTAGATGAGGTAAAAGCAGCTCAGCTTGGAGTGAATGTTTCCGATGTGTTGGGCGTGATGCAGGGTTATTACGGAAGTATTCAGTCTTCGGATTTCAACAGATTCGGGAAATATTACAGAGTACTGGTTCAGTCTACTCCGGAAATGAGAGAAGACAAAGAATCACTGAACGGTATTTTCGTTAAAAATAATTCAGGCGAAATGGTTCCTATCAATACATTGGTAAGTTTAAAACAGGTAACAGGAGCAGAAGTGGTAGACCGTTTCAATCTTTTCAACTCTTCCAACTTAACGGTAATGCCGGCTCCGGGATTCAGTACAGGACAGGCAATGGTGGCTATTGATGAGGTGAGCAAGCAGGTTCTTCCTCCGGGATATACCTACGATTACAAAGGAATGAGCCGTGAAGAAGTAAGTGCAGGTTCACAGTCGGTAATGATCTTCGGATTGTGTATTGTGTTTGTATTCTTCCTTCTGTCGGCGCAGTATGAAAGTTATGTGCTTCCGTTTGCTGTACTTATTGCGATTCCTGTAGGTTTATCAGGAGTATTTGTGGGAATTACGATGGCGGATCTTTCCAACAATATTTACGTTCAGATTGCCTTGGTCATGTTGATCGGTCTCTTAGCTAAGAACGGGATTCTGATTGTGGAGTTTGCCATTCAGCGTAGAAGAGCAGGAAAAAGTCTTATTGCTTCTGCGGTAGAAGGTGCCAAAGCCCGTCTGCGTCCGATTCTGATGACGTCATTGGCATTTATTGCGGGACTTCTTCCATTGCTGTTTGTCATAGGACCATCAGCGTTAGGAAACCATTCTATCGGATATGCAGCGGTTTCCGGGATGATCTTCGGAACTGTTTTAGGAATTTTCGTGGTGCCGGTGCTGTTTGTAGTCTTCCAGGCTTTACATGAAAGAATGAGCGGAAAAGTAATAACGGAAGCCGACTGGGAATATTAATCCAAATGATTATTAAAATGAATTCAATTAAAAATATAGCATATATCGCATTGATCTCAGGAGTTGCCGTTTCGTGCAAAGTTCAGAAATATGAACAGCCTGAAGTGAAAATGCCTGAAGCTTTCAGAAGTGACAGTATCGTTGCGGATGTTCAGGACAATATAGCAAAGACCAGCTACAAGGACTTTTTTAAAGACCCGATTCTGGTTGGTCTTATCGACAAAGCCATTGCACAGAATAATAATTTTCTTGTGGCATTAAAACAGATAGAATACGCCTCCCTTGCTTATAACCAGAGCAAGTGGGGGAATGTTCCCACCATCAGTGCAACGGTAGGAAATGCCAGTATCAGTCGACCTTCAGACAACAGTATGAACGGAATGATGGCCGGACAGTTCATGGGAAAAAAATATACAGAAGATTATACCACATCGGTCAACATTTCATGGGAAGCAGATATCTGGGGAAAGATCAGAGGAAGAAAAGAACAGGCTCTGACAGAATATCTTAAAACCCAGGAAGCGGCAAAAGCGGTGAAAACCCAGCTGGTGGCATCAGTAGTCCAGGGATATTACAACTTACTCATGCTGGATACCCAGTTGCAGATCACAAAATCCAATCTGGAATATTCGGATACGACCCTGAAGTTTTTAACCAAGCAGCAGGAATTAGGTTTAGCGACTGCTCTTGCCGTGCAGCAACAGGAAATTGTAAAAGATCAGATCTTAAAGACGATTCCTGCCATTGAAAGTTCTATCGCAGTTCAGGAAAATGCATTGAGTCTTCTGACAGGTTCAATGCCTGATAAGATTGAGAGAAGTGCAAGCCTGAATAATGTACAGTCGCCGGACAAAATTGCAGCAGGAATTCCTTCAGAGCTGTTAAGCTACAGACCGGATATTAAAACTGCAGAACTCGAAGTTAGAAAAAGTGCTGCTGCGATCCACGTGGCAAAAGTGAGCATGTATCCTTCCCTGAATATTACTGCTCAGGGCGGATTGAATGCTTTCCAGGCCAGTCACTGGTTCAGTGTTCCCGGTTCGCTTTTCGGAATGGCGGCAGGAATGATTGCACAGCCTATTTTAAACGGAAAACAGTTAAAAACGCAGTATGAGCAGTCTAAAGTGCTGGCAGATCAGGCTGAAATTAATTTCAAGCAGTCCGTTTTAAAAGCGGTTGGAGAAGTTTCTGATGCGCTGGTACAGATCCAGAAGCTGGAAGAACAGCAGAAAATTGCAGAAGGATTAGCTGCGAAATCCGGTGAAGCCGTGAAGAAAGCTGATATTTTATTTAAATACAATTCAGCAACATATGTGGAAGTAATCATCGCGCAAAGCAACAAACTTCAGGCAGAACTGGACCTCGCTTCCCTGAAAGCCCAACGCTTAAATGCTATTACATCTCTATATAGAGCGGTTGGCGGCGGCTGGCAATAAAGTAAAATGAAACCTGCTTCGTCTATAAGGATGCAGCAGGTTTTTAAACTATAATCATTATGAAGAATACAAATATACATGAAGGTATTATTCTTATTCCTGATTTCAGCGGGTTTACTGAATTTGTGTTCAATACGAAACTTTATACAGGAGAATATATTGTAAGACAACTACTATCTACGCTGATCGATATGAATGATCAGTATTTTGAAATTTCTGAGATCGAGGGCGATGCCATTTTATTTTACAGATATGATGACAAACCGTCCTATCAGAATATTTCAACGATGCTTTGGAAAATGCGGGATGCTTTTAACCAAAAGATAAAAGAATTGAGCAAGGAGCTCAGTACAGCCATTGACATGTCGTTGAAATTCATCGTTCACTATGGAAAGTTTTCGCAGTATACGATCGGAAATTTTAAAAAGCTTTATGGTAAAACAGTAGTAGAGGCCCATCAGATGCTGAAAAATGAATTTGCCGAGCAGCCGTCTTACGCCCTGTTCAGTAATTCTTTTCTGGAAAACAGCGGAAACAGCGAGTCAGAAACCAATACACAGAAATATCATCTTCCGGAAGGAGGAATGATTCATTATTTTGAAAGTGTCAACTAGCATATCTATTTTTTAATCCTTGTAAATTTGCTATGTGATGCCCGGAGAGATCCGGGCTTTTTTTTGTGGATTGATATGGTATAGATTAAAAATGATTTTATATCTTTGATACTATCAAATGATACTATCAAGTTTTGAAACCGCCATATACTATTACCGATAAAATTTTATCATTAGTTGTTTCTATATCTGAAAAGATTGGAGAGATTAATGCCCATCATCTTTATAAACCAACAACGGAACTGCGTAAAAAGAACCGTATTAAAACGATCCAGTCTTCATTGGAAATTGAAGGGAATACGCTGACCGAGGAACAGATAACGGCATTACTGGATAATAAGCGAATCATTGCGCCATTGAAAGATATTCAGGAAGTACAGAATGCTATTGAAGTGTATGCTAGCTTAAAACAGTTTAATCCTGCCAATATTAAAGATCTGGAAAAGGCTCATGCTGTTTTAATGAAAGATCTGATAGATAAGGCTGGAAAATTAAGGACTTCCAATGTAGGAATAGTCAAAGGCTCTAAAGTGGAACATATTGCTCCCTCCGGAACAATGGTAAAAGGTCTGATGAATGATCTTTTTCAATATTTAAAGAAGGATCCTGAACTTGTCTTAATAAAAAGCTGTGTTTTTCATTATGAATTTGAATTTATCCATCCCTTTTTAGATGGTAACGGAAGAATGGGAAGACTATGGCAGACGTTGATTCTCATGCAACAATACCCGGTATTTGAATATCTTCCAGTAGAAAGTCTTATTAAAAAAAGTCAGAAGGAATATTACAGCAAGCTTTCAGAATCCGATAAAAAAGGAAATTCTACTCCCTTTGTTGAATTTATGCTGGGAATTATTTTAGAAGCTCTTCAGGAGGTTTTGCAATCTCAAAATACCAACTTAAATACCAAAGACAGGATACTTATTTTTAAGGAAAACTTAAAGAGCAAAAAGTTCAGTAGGAAAGGTTATCTCCAACATTTTAAAAATATTTCAGCACCTACAGCCAGCAGGGATTTAAAATGGGCTGTAGAACAGGGGATTTTAGAAAAATACGGAGAGCAGAGACTGACTGAATATCAGTTCAAAGGTTAAGGTGGTGTATCTCTAGAATATTGACGAAGGAATTGAGTACAAAAAAGAAACTAAAAAAAATGAATTTTATAACTAGCTTCTTCAACCCGTAATACCGACCAATCATTGACCTAAGAAACTGCAGCGTCACCATAAACATCTGTGTACATCTGTGAAATCTGTGGTTAAAAAACAACCATAAAAGACACTTTAAACAAAAAGCAGATTCCTTAGAACCTGCCTCGATATTTAAAATATATTAATAAAAATTACTTCAACGTAAACTTCACCTTCGTCTTAATCGCATCCGAAGAATTTCCAATCTTCGCCTCAAAATCTCCAGGCTCAGCTGTCCATTCATGCTTATCTGCATCAAAATAGCTCAATGCCGTTTTATCAATCGTGAAAGTGATTTTCTTCTGCTCACCGGGATTTAGATATACCTTTTCGAAACCTTTCAGTTCCTTTGCAGGACGTGGTACAGAAGCTTTATTATCACTGATGTATAACTGGGCTACTTCAGCACCGGCTTTCTTTCCTGTATTCTTTACAGTCACGGTGAATGTGATCTTATCGTCCTGGGATATCACTTTTTTATCAGCAGAAGCCTTTCCAAACTCAAATGTAGTGTAGCTCAATCCATGCCCGAAGCTGAACAAAGGCTTGATTTTCTTCGTATCATGCCAACGGTAGCCTACAAAAACACCCTCATTATAAGTAATATTGATCGGGTTTTTCTGGTCTTTTCCTTTTCCGGCCGCCAGTTCGTCTTTCTGTCCAGGATATTCTCCCAACTGATGGGCTGAATTATCTTCCAGCTTCACAGGGAAAGTAAACGGAAGTTTCCCCGACGGATTGGCATCACCAGCTAACACAGAAGCGATAGAATTTCCAGCCTCGGAACCAAGATACCAGGACTGTACAACAGAAGGAACTTCTTTAATCCATGGCATAGCCACCGCGTTTCCGGAAACCAGAACAACTGCAAGATTTTTATTCGCCTTTGCTAATGCGGAAATCAAATTGTCCTGATTGTAGGGAAGTCCGTAACTTTTTCTGTCGTTCCCTTCACTGTCCTGAAAGTCAGATTTATTCAATCCTCCTACGAAAATAACATAGTCGGATTTTTTGGCTAATTCTACAGCTTCGTTCAGTAATTCAGCTGCAGAACGATCGTCTTTCAGGTCCTGTCCGGATTTTACCCCATTGTATTCTCCGCCGATGTCACCTACATAACCCCTTGCATACTGTACATCAGCCTGCTTTCCAAACCTGGATTTGATTCCGTCTAATGGAAGGGTTTCATATTTTACTTTTAAAGAAGAAGATCCGCCGCCAACCGTCATGATCTTGATGGCATTTTCACCGATAACGGCAATTTTTTTAGCTTTATTAATATCGATAGGAAGTATATTTCCCTGATTTTTCAGCAAAACAATTCCTTCTTCGCCAATCTCTTTGGCTACGGCTTTATGTTCTTCAGAAGCAATATTTCCGAAAGGTTTATTCCTGTTCATCGTAGTTTTGTAGGCTAAACGAAGCAATCTGGTTACTTTATCGTCAAGTTCCTGTATTCCTACTTTTCCAGCTTTGATGAGGTCTAAATAAGGTTTTGCTAAATAATAATTGTCGTAAGCATTTTTAGTTCCGGCAGAAAGTCCGTTCGTCCAGCTCCCGAATTCAAGGTCCAGTCCGTTGTGGATAGCCTGTTCCGTATTGTTGACCGCTCCCCAGTCCGATACTACAACGCCTTTATAACCCCATTCTTTTTTCAGAATGTCATTTAAAAGATATTGATTCTGGCTGGCATACTGATTTTTGTACATGTCATAAGCACCCATGATCGTCCAGGAATCCCCTTCCGTTACCGCTGCTTTGAAAGGTGGAAGATAGATTTCATAAAGCGTCCTGTCATCTACATTAACATTGCTTGTATGACGGAACATTTCCTGGTTGTTCAGAGCAAAATGCTTCACGGAAGTCGCTACACCATTGGATTGCACCCCCTGGATGTACGGAACTACCATTTTTGAAGTTAAATAAGGATCCTCACCCATATATTCGAAGTTTCTTCCGTTCAAAGGTGTTCTGTAGATATTGACACCGGGTCCCAGAAGAATATCTTTTTTCCTGTATCGGGCTTCTTCGCCCAGAGCTTTTCCGTAATTCCAGGACATTTTTTTGTTCCATGTTGCAGAAAGCGCAGTGAGGGCGGGGTAGGCAATGATAGAGTCATTCGTCCAGCCGGCCTGGTCCCATTCGTCCCACATCACTTCCGGACGTACCCCGTGAGGACCGTCTGTGGTCCAGAATTCAGGAATTCCGAGTCTTGGAACGCCGGGCGAACTGAATTTGGACTGTGCATGCAGCATAGCCACCTTCTCTTCTACGGTCATTCGGGAAAGAGCATCCTGAATACGCTGCTCTACAGGTTTTGATTCATCTAAATAAACGGGTTGAGTATGATTCTGAGCCATATATGAAGCGGCAATAAAAGTGAATAAACTTACTATGGCGGTTTTTTTGAACATAAAATGCCTTTTTATTGATTAACAACAAAAGTAAGTAAAATTTTTATTATCTCAAATTGAGAAAATAAATTTAATCAATAAATTTTTTTGATCTCGGGCTTCGAAGTTTGAGGGTAGGAGAGTGGGGGGTATGGGTTTCGTATTCCGAGGTTTTGAGCTCTAAACCTCTGGCTCTTCAACCCCAGTAACCGTAACAAATTCATCACCAATTACTCATTACTGATCACTCATGATCCTCCCATCCCTTTACAGCGCCACCTTTAAAGATCTCATCAGCTTTTTTAGCCACTTCATCAGACTGGTAGGCCTTGACAAAGTTTTTAACTTTGGCAGAATTTTTATTGTCATGGGTCGCAACGATTACATTGACGTATGGAGAATCTTTATCCTCGCTGAAGACGCCCTGTTTAGCAGGATCTAATCCAGCTTGTGATGCGAAATTATTGTTGATAATCGCGATAACTACTTCTTTGTCGTCCAAAACTCTTGGAAGTTGTGGAGCTTCAATCTCTAGGATTTTAAGCTGCTTAGGATTTTCGGTGATATCGGTAACTTTTGGCAGTAATCCTGTTCCTTCTTTCAGTTTTAAAAGTCCGTTTTTCTGAAGAAGAAGGAGGGAACGTCCTTCGTTGGTGGGGTCATTGGGAATCACAATTGTACTCCCGCTCTGAAGCTGGCTGATTGTTCTGATCTTTTTTGAATAAGCTACAATAGGATACACAAAAGTATTTCCTACCACAGCCAGTTTATAGCCTCTTTGCTTCGACTGCTCGTTTAGGTAAGGAACATGCTGGAAAGCATTGGCTTCAATATCTCCGTTGTTCAAAGCCTCATTCGGAACCACATAATCATTGAAGGGAATCAGTTCCACATCAAGATTGTATTTTTCCTTGGCTACTTTTTTAGCAGCTTCGGCAATTTCCAGTTCCGGGCCGTAAGTAATTCCTACCACGATATGATTCGGATCATCTTTCTTTCCTGAACATGCGTTGAATACGAGAAGTCCAGCCGCTAAAACGGCTATGATTTTTATCTTTTTCATTAGATTTTTTTATCATTAAGGTGGCTGAGGCACTCGAAGCCACCTTTAATTATTAGAATTATATTTTAAATTTCCGGTTTTTGACTTACCTGTGATCAAATTTTTTAGCCAATCTGTCACCCGCAAACTGAATAATAAACACCAGTGCTACCAACAGCACTAATACCACGTTCATAATCACAGCATCATAACCGATGTAACCGTATTGATATCCGATCTGTCCCAGTCCACCGGCTCCCAAAGCTCCACCCATTGCAGAATAACCCACCAAAGTGATCAGGGTGATCGCTGCATTGTTGATCAGGGAAGGAAGCGCTTCAGGAAGCAAGACTTTCCGGATAATCTGCAAAGGGGATGCACCCAAAGCTCTGGCTGTTTCTATCAAACCCTGCGGAACCTCAAGAAGGCTGTTTTCCACCAGTCTGGCGATAAACGGAGCTGCTCCTACACTTAACGGAACCAAAGCAGCATTCATACCGATGGAAGTTCCAATGATCACCCTTGTGAAAGGGATCATCCAGACAATTAAAATAATAAAAGGAATAGACCGGAAAATATTAACCAGAATAGAAATAATCCTGTAATAAATTTTGTTTTCCAGCAGCTGTCCTTTTCTTGTTAAAAACAATAAAATTCCTACCGGAAGGCCTAAAACAAATCCAAAAAATCCTGAAACAAACGTCATATAAACCGTCTCCCAAAGTCCCTTTCCCAAAAGAGCAATTACCGAGTCACTAAGCATATCCTTTTACTGTATTTTGAATTTTATTCTGGTTAAAATAATAGATCGCTTTCTGGTTTTCTTCGGTTTCACCCTGCAGCTGAAGCAGAAGTTTTCCGAAATTAGAGTCACCGAGATATTCTACATCGGCTTTCAGAAGTCGGTAAGGTATTTTGTATTGATCATAAAGCGTTGAAAGCAGTTTTTCAACACTGATATGTTCATTGAGTTCTATTTCAACCAGCGGAAATAAACCGTCTTGTGGCTCTTTCTGAAGTTTTTTATTGAGTTCCTGAGGAATCGTCATGATATCTGAATTTATAAATTGTCGGATCACCGGATTTTCTTTATCCGAGATGATCTCGCTTAATGTTCCTTTTGCTAATAATTTTCCTTTGTCTATAACCGCTACATGATTGCAGACGGCCTTGATGACTTCCATTTCATGCGTGATGAGCAGGATGGTGATGCCAAGCCTTTGGTTAATATCCCTCAAAAGCTGCAGAATAGACTGTGTGGTTGCCGGATCCAGCGCGCTTGTGGCTTCGTCACAGAGAAGGAGGTAAGGATCATTTGCTAAAGCCCTCGCGATGGCTACTCTCTGTTTCTGCCCTCCGGAAAGGCTTTTGGGATAATCATTGGCCTTTTCTTCCAGTCCTACGATCTTCAGCAGTTCATTTACTTTTCTCTTAATCTCATCTTTACTGATGTGATCCAGTTCTAATGAAAGCGCTACATTATCAAAAACCGTTCTCGAGGAAAGCAGATTGAAATGCTGGAAAATCATACCTATTTTTTTCCGTTCAGCAGCGAGCTGTTTTGAGCTTAGCTGAATGAAATCCTTCCCGTTGATGATGATCTGACCTTCATCAGGTCTTTCCAGAAGATTCACAGTACGGATCAAAGTACTTTTTCCTGCCCCGGAAAACCCGATGATACCAACAATATCTCCTTTTTCTATGCTCAGGCTTACCTGATCCAGAGCTTTGAAGGACTGCTTTTTCTGATGAAATGTCTTTGAAATGTTTTTGATTTCTATCATTTTTTAATGTCTAGTTTTAATTTTAAATAGGCTGATACGGTCGTGATGTCTTATTGAAAAACCGTTTCATTCTTCTTATCTTCACTTTTGATCTTTTTGAAAGTCTGAAGTACTTAGTTACATTGGTGAGCAAAACTCCCACTAAGATCACGGATAATCCGTAGAGCTGACTTCCGTTAATAGTCTGTCCGGCCACGATCCAGCCTGCCAATACGGTAACAATAGGGTTGATGTAAGTATGTGTACTTACCAAAGCTGCAGGTTTTACGGAAAGCAGCCATATGTAAGATAAATAAGCGACTATCGATCCGAAGAACACCAGGAACAGAACACCAGCCCATGCCGATACCGGAACATTGGAGAATGAAAAACCGTGCCATTCTTTTCTGAATGCAGCAATAATAAAGGCGGCAACACCTGCTGTGATAAGCTGTTGTGCAATATTCATAAACGTAGACTGCGAGGCCGGATTTTTTTTTGAATATAAAGATCCCAAAACCCAGGCCACAGAACTTAATGCCAGTACAATAAATGCGGTGATTCGAAGGTTTCCGTCTGTCGCTGCATGGTGTGCACTGGAAACGCTTCCGTTCAGGAATAAGATTAAGCCTACAAATCCAATAATTAGACCTATTGGGATGAATTTATCTGAAAAATAATACTTCCAGTTTTTCTTATCAATAGCAATAAACCAGAATGGTCCCGTTGCAATGGCAATCGCTGCTTCAGAAGCCGATACATACTGCTCGCCCCAGGCGACAAGACCGGTTCCACCAGTAAGAATAAGGATTCCTGTGATGGCATTCTTTTTCCAGTTGATGAGGGAATTGGCTTTTTCACCTTTAGCCAGCAGCCAGCCTATCATCAGAATCCCTGCCGCCAGGAAACGGAATCCGGAAAGAATAAAAGGAGGAAACCCTTTAAGACCGAATGAAATGGCGAGGAATGTAATTCCCCAAATCACGTAAATATTGATAAATGCCACCGGCACCAGCCAGCTGTTTTTAGAAGTGCTCATTCTGTATGTTTTTTGTGTGATGTGTATTAAAATAAAAAGGCCCTACAACGTGGTAAGGCCTTTAGAATATGTAATATAAAAATAAGGTCAGCCACGGGATTTCTGATGCATAGGCATACAGCTGCACATCATCATAGTTTTGATGGTCTGTTTCTTCACTGATTGATGTTTAAATCCTTGTATCATTTTGTTTTTCTTTTCCTGAATACGGTTGCAAATATAGGACATATATTTTTATTAGTCCACTAAAACAATAGACTTTTTAATGTTTTTTGTTTTGTGAATTTTTAATCAATTGTTTTTCAATGAATTAATTTATTTTAAGTTTTGTTAATATTCATAGATAATAAACTTTTTTATTGCTTAATTCTACTTAAATTATTAAAGAAAGACGTTTAACCATTATTTTTCTATACCCTCAACAAGTCGCTACAACTCCGAACTAAATTAGCAAAATCCAAAAAAAATCCCGACTTTTGTCCCCCTTCAATAATTCCGAAATTCATGAAACTTTGTATTGCCGAAAAGCCCAGTGTTGCCAGAGATATCGCCAAAGTATTAGGTGCTACCACGCCTAAACAGGGCTATATGGAAGGTAACGGATACTGTGTGACATGGACGTTCGGGCACCTTTGCACCCTAAAGGAACCTCACGATTATGGGCCTCAATACAAATCTTGGAATTTGTTTTTGTTACCTATAATTCCAGCCAGTTTTGGGATCAAATTAATCCCTAACAAAGGCGTGGAAAACCAGTTCAAAGTCATTGAAAGATTGGTGGAAGAATGTGATGAGGTCATTAACTGTGGTGATGCCGGGCAGGAAGGAGAGCTGATCCAGCGATGGGTTTTGCAGAAAGCAAAATGTAATAAACCCGTTCAGCGTTTATGGATCTCGTCCCTTACCGAAGAAGCAATTAAAGAAGGTTTTGAAAATCTGAAACCCGCTGAAGAGTATAAAAATCTGTATCTGGCAGGAAATGCAAGAGCGATTGGTGACTGGTTGCTGGGAATTAATGCAACGAGGTTATTTACCAAGAAGTTTGGCGGTAATAAAGCTGTTCTTTCCATCGGGAGAGTGCAGACACCAACTTTGGCCATGCTGGTTCAGCGTCAGAAAGAGATTGATGTATTCAATACCGAGGAATATTGGGAACTTAAAACCAAATACCGTGATGTTATTTTCAATGCAGCGATCGACAGGTTGAAAACTTTAGACCGTGCAGAGAAAGGTTTGGAATATCTTAAAGTCAATCCTTTTGAAATTGTCTCTTTTGAAATTAAAGAAGGAAAAGAAAAAAATCCCAGACTTTTCGACCTTACGGGACTTCAGGTAGAAGCCAACAAAAAATATGGCTACTCTGCAGAGAGTACATTAAATTATATACAGAGTCTGTACGAAAAAAAGCATGTGACTTATCCGCGTGTGGATACCACTTATTTATCTGAAAGTCTGTATCCTAAAATTGAAGGAATCCTTCGGAAAATGCATTTTTATCAGGATCTGGTTTCCCCGTTATTGGAAGCACCTATTCCTAAGTCAAAAGCTGTTTTCGATGATGCAAAAGTGACCGATCACCACGCGATTATCCCTACAGAAGTTCCACCTTCTCAAAACCTGAGCAGGGAAGAGAAATTGGTTTATGACCTGATTGCAAAACGTTTTATCTCTGTTTTTTATCCTGAATGTAAAATTTCCAATACATTAGTAGAAGGAAAAGTAGGAACTATTCCTTTTAAAACCAGTGGAAGACAGGTGCTGGAACAGGGATGGAGAGCGGTTTATGCAAAAGAACCTAAAGAAGAATCCACTGATAAAGAAAAAGAGAAGGAAGAAGAACAGACCATCCCTGAATTTACCGTTGGGGAAACCGGACCTCACGATCCAATGATCCACCAGGGAAAGACGACACCACCAAAACCTTACACCGAAGCAACTCTACTGAGGGCGATGGAAACTGCCGGAAAACAGGTAGAGGACGAAGAATTACGTGAGCTTCTGAAGAATAACGGGATCGGAAGACCGTCTACCCGTGCCAATATCATTGAAACCCTTTTCAAAAGAAAGTATATTGAGAAGAAAAGGAAAAATCTGATTGCCACTCAAACTGGAATTCAGCTGATTGATACTATTGAAGACGAACTGCTAAAAAGTCCCGAGTTAACCGGAGAATGGGAGTCAAAACTTCGTAAAATTGAAAGCGGTGAATATGAAGCCAACCAGTTTAAGGAAGAGCTGATTCAGATGGTGACGGAACTGACCGAAAAAGTGGTGTATGGAAAAGGGAAAGTGATTACATTGTACGAAGAAAAAGAAGAAGCCAAAGAAAAGAAAAAACGCGAACCTGCCGTAAAAAAAGAGCTTCAGTCCTGGGAAGAAACCAAATGTCCGAAATGTAAAGAACATCACCTGATCAAAGGAAAAGCAGCTGTTGGTTGTTCCGATTTCAAGAATTGTGGTTTCAAAATTACTTTTGATATTTTCGGTAAGAAATTATCAGATAAACAGCTTTTAGATCTTGTTTTAAAAGGTAAAACTTCAAAACTGAAAGGTTTCACTACCCATTCGGAAGCATTGACAGAGGGAATTTTAGCACTTGGAGAAGATTTCCATGTACAGCTTTCTTAAATTTAACGGAATAATTTATCGTACCAGCCACTGATGTCTTTTTTGATAGCATCATGGTATTTACATAAGATCTGCGCCAGTTCCAGTTCGGACCTTTCAGATTTGTAAGAATTTAAGGTCAGATAACCGAAAAAATTACCATCCTGATCAACAATGGCAGGAGGATATGAAGCATAATTGCTCCACGGAGAATATGTACTGTATGAACTTCCATAGTTTCCGGAACCGTTCCATATGGATTTTGAGCTGAGCACATTTCCATAATCACTGTAGGAATTCCAGATCGAATTTTTATCAAAAGTATCGCAATTTAAGCATCCAAGATATTGATCCTGGTTGGAACCGCCGTACAGATGTAATATCTGGGCCTGAAAAATACAACAAACTAGAAGGCCTAAAAATGTGAAGATCTTTGTTGTGGTCATACGGATACTATTTACTGCAAAGCTACTATAAACCCTATTATTTAACCACAAAAGTCACAAAAGTTTTTAATTCATTGAATACTTAATTTCAAAAGTTTTTACCGTCCTGAAAACAAGTGTATAAGGAGGAAATCAAAGATTTTCATAGAAACTTAAGTGTACTCTTATGCACAATGTATTTAACTTAAAAGCTTAAGCGTTTAAAAACTTGTTGAAATTTTGAAATTTCAGTAGTAAGAAGCAAACTTGTTTCAAATTTTCTGGCATTTCTAAAAACATTTGTGTACTTTGTGTTTACATTCAGATTAAATAAATATTCATGACTCCGGAAAAAAAGAAACTCATGACAGACAGCTTCGGCCGCTCAGAAACATTGAAATTTTACAATGCCGAACTGTTGGAGGTAGACACCGATTTCGTCTCGATCAAAATTCCTAAAATGGAAATGATGACCCGGAAAGCCGGAATGTTCAATGGAGCTATGATCGCTTCTCTGGTGGATGTTTCTTCAGGATATGCATCGGTAAGCCATTATAAAGATGATTGTTATGTAGTGACTGTTGAACTGAAGGTGAACTATCTTCGTCCTGCAATGGGAGATGCCCTCATATCGAGGTCATATGTTGTAAAAGGGGGTGCAAAAATCATTGTGGTAAGAACTGAAATTTATGTTCTCGATGAAAATACAGGTTCAGAAAGCCATGTGGCCACTTCATTGGTAACCATGATGAGGATCAAATAAATAGAAAACGTAACCAAAAAATATCCGGTAAATAAAGGGATTACCAGCTTTTTTTAGGGTTAAATGGAACAGGATTTGCAACGTAAATAACATAACATTAAAAAATAATAATATGAACTTAATTATCAGGCTGTTCATTACAGCAATCGTTGCCTACCTTTTGACTAAGGTGCTTCCGGGTGTACATTTCGAAGGATTTTCTTCGGCCATTATTTTTGCCATCGTATTGGGGGTATTAAATATTTTTGTAAAGCCTATTTTGGGACTTTTAGGTCTTCCGCTTACGATCATTACATTGGGATTATTTGCTTTAGTGATCAATGCATTGATTATTCTGATCGCAGATTATTTTATAGACAGTATGGTGGTAGACGGCTTCTGGTGGGCACTTATTTTCAGTGTGCTGCTGTCCTTTGTAACTTCACTGGCCAATTCCATGTTTTCAGATGGAGATTAATTAATCCACAATTAAATACAATACTAGGTCTGCTGTTTTTACGGCAGACTTTTTTATTGCTTTGAATACGATGAAGAAGTCTCATTTGGGACCATATTGTCATTTCTGGAAATATTTAGACTGAAAGCAGGATAAATCAAAACTTTAATGTTAATTCTTTCGTTCATTTTTATTTTAAATACTAACTTTGGCCATCTTTGAATTAAATAAAAGGAGTTGTGAAATCAGTACGATTAATAATTCCGTTAAAAATGAATATCAACATATGAAACTTAAGTACAGTCTGCTGGCTCTGGCAGCTCCGCTCTTAATGAATGCACAACAGTTAATGACGCCTGAAATTCTTTGGACTTTGAAAAAAGTAGGAGTACAGGCCGTTTCACCGGATCAGTCTTCATTGATCTATAAAGTAGGACAGGTAGATCTGAAAACAGAAAAGACAAAAAATGAGAACTACTTTCTCAATGTTCTTAATAACCAGTCTTCCAAAATAGATTTCGGTAAAAAAGCCCTTATTCAGTGGGATAAAAACGGGATTTATGCACAGGAAGGAGATAAGATTTTTCTTTCAAAAGACAATGGAAAAACCTGGTCTGAATTTTACACCATTGGAGAAGTTGATAACATTGTGATCTCTCCCGATGGTAAAAAAATTGCGTTCAGCAAACAGGTTCTGGTAGAAAAACTAATGGGGAAAGACAAATACAGCGATACCCCTAAAACGACAGCCCAGGTATATACGGATCTGAACCACAGACACTGGGATTATTTCAATGAAGGAAAATACAATCATGTGTTTGTAGTCAATACCACGGATAAAGCAGAATCTGCAAAAGATCTTTTGGATGGTAAAACATGGGATTCTCCTCAAAGACCTTTCGGAGGAGCAGAAGACTTTATCTGGAGCCCGGATTCCTCTCAGCTTTTATACGTTACCAAACCTAAAAGCGGAAAAGAATATGCTACAAGCACCAACACAGATATTTTTGCTTACGACCTTGCTTCAGGAATAACAAAGAATTTAACCGAATCCAATAAAGGGTATGATGTTAATCCAAAATTCAGTCCGGACGGAAAATCACTGGCTTGGCAAAGTATGGGCAGAGATGGTTATGAAGCCGATAAAAATGATATAAAGATCATGGACTGGAAATCTGGCAAAACTACGAATCTTACTGCCGGATGGGATGAAAGTGTTTCAGGAGATGTATTCTGGAGCGGTGATTCAAAAGCCATTTATTTTACAGCAGCATTCAGAGGTACAAAGCAGCTTTTCTCTTTAGATCCTAAGTCAGCAAAAGTACAGCAGATTACAAAAGGTGATTTCGATGTCAATGAGATCTTTACCGACAATAAATCTTCACTTTTAGTAGGAAGAACAGACATAAATCATGCAACGGAATTATTCTCCGTCAATCTGAAAAACGGTGAAATGAAGCAGGTGACCGAAGTCAACAAAGATACTTATGCTAAGTTGACCCAAGGTAAATCTGAACTTAAGATGGTGAAAACATCAGACGGCAAAGAGATGGGGGTTTGGTTCCATTATCCACCGAACTTTGATCCCAATAAAAAATATCCTACATTGGTATATTGCCAGGGAGGTCCGCAATCTGCACTGACGCAGTATTTCAGTACAAGATGGAATTTCTCTTTAATGGCAGCCAACGGATATATCATTGTTGCCCCAAACAGAAGAGGAATGCCGGGATGGGGAACAAAATGGAATGAAGATATTTCTAAAGACTGGGGCGGACAGCCGATGAGAGATTATCTGGCAGCAACCGATTTCGCAAAAACTTTACCTTATGTAGATGGCGAAAGAGTAGCCGCAGTAGGAGCGAGCTATGGAGGATACAGCGTATTTATGTTGGCTGGAATCCATGAAAACAGATTTAAAACATTCATCGCACACGATGGGTTGTTCGACATGAAATCATGGTACCTTACTACAGAAGAGCTTTGGTTTGCGAACTGGGACCTTGGTTCTCCATGGGAAAAACCACTTCCAAAGGCATACACAGAATTCAATCCAAGCAATTTTGTTGAAAAATGGAACAAGCCTATTATGATTGTTCAGGGAGGAATCGATTTCCGTGTACCTTACGAGCAGGGGCAGGAAGCTTTCCAGGCAGCCAAGTTAAGAGGATTGAAATCTAAATTAGTTTACTTTCCGAACGAAAACCACTGGGTACTTCATCCGCAAAACGGATTGGTATGGCAGAGAGAATTCTTCGACTGGCTGAAGGAAACTTTGTAATGAAAATATAAATGAATAAACGGAAATATTAATTTTCAATGTTCAAAATTCAATAGGAGCGGGCTTTAGCCCGCTTTTTGTTTTCAGATTTGAGAGGCTTTAGCCAAACTTTATATATTTGAGTATGCAAAACAGAATTTCTTCCTTTCCGCCAATAATCGATGATCAGTCTGAAATTTTAATTTTAGGTTCAATTCCCGGAGTAAAATCTTTGGAAAAACAACAGTATTATGCACATCCGCAGAATAAATTCTGGACTATTATTTTTGAATTGTTCAAAGAAGAATTTACTGAAAATTATCCTGAACGGATAAATATTTTAAAGAAACATCATATAGCAGTCTGGGACGTTATCGACTCCTGCGAAAGAAAAGGAAGCCTGGATTCGGAGATCAGAAATGAAGAAGCCAATCAAATTGATGAACTTCTGGAAGAACATCCCAATATTAGAGCTATCTTTTGTAACGGAGGAAAATCATACAAAAACCTCCAAAAGCTTTTAGGGAAAAATTATAGGTTGCCAATAGTTCAGTTACCTTCAACAAGCCCGCTTCATACGGTGTCATTGGATAAGAAACTGGAAGAGTGGAAGAAGATTCTGGAATTCTTAATGTAAAATTTTCACTACAAAAATCACAGAGGTTTTGACGAATAAACGCAATGTAGTTAGTCATTGCGAGGAGAGTATCGACGAAGTAATCTCATATTAAAGCAGATTTTCATGTTAGAGAGATTATAAAATTCTTCCGGGAGATTGCTTCGCTACGCTCGCAATGACTAGCACTCTATAAGATTTGTGGGGAAAAGCTAATCAACACGCAGATATTCCCTCAATCCTTTCAGCAGCTCCAGCTGATTTCTTGTTCTGTCCAGGTTATGGTCAGTATATTTCGTAGCATAGTAAGTATTCCCATTCAGATAATCAGTCAGAAAACGGATAGCCTGAATATAGATGACAGTCTGCGCAGCATAGTCAAGGTTTTCAAGCTCCTCAAAAGTCAGTTTATCTTTTAAGTACAGCAGAAATCCGTCTTTCACAGTTCTGTAAATTTGAGGGTTAAAATTGTTTTCGGCATTTCCATCATCCTCATCCAAAGTATTGGTATAAGACCTTGCCATATCACCAAAATCATATAGGATCGTAGAAACAGTTACCGTATCCAGGTCAATAACAGCCAGAGGCCTTGAGTTTTCGTCAAAAAGAATATTTCTTACATTGGGATCTCCGTGTATGATTCTTTTAGGTAATAAACCGTTTCTTTCCATTTCTATCCATTTTTGCGGAAGAAAAAGCAGCTTATCCATCATTTCGATTTGTGGTCCGGCATTTTTCAGCAGGTCTTCATTTGCATATCGTAAAGAAGCCTGATAATCAAGAATTCTTTTCTCAAAATTAATAAAATCGGGAATGGGGGACTGAATGTCCGGCAGATATTCAGGATTGATCATATTTAAAAAACACCCTACAGCCTTTGCAGATTCGTAGGCAGTTTTGATATCGGGAATCTTAAAGAAAGTTCTTGTATCCTCAATAAAGCTGAGCATTCTCCAGGATCCTCCCTCCTCATCTTTCACAATAAAATTTCCGGCTAACGTTGGTTTTGGTATGACCGGCTGTAGCGGATAGTCTCCATCTGCCAGCATTTCATTGATCAGAATATGATTATGGGTAATAATTTCCGGAAACTGAAATACCTGAGTGTTGATTCTTTGAAGGATAAACTTTTCCTCAGAATCTTTATTCTCTACCAAATAAGTCGTATTGATCAGCCCGTTGGTAATAGGAGTGATGCTGCAATTTTCAGTTCCGGTAAATCCGGTAACAATTTGTTTTAATTCCATAGATCTTCAGGATATCTGTTATTTTTGATCTCTGATGCCAGAAAATCTTTAATACTGCTTTTATCATCTGCATAAGTAACACCCATCCATTTTGATGGGGAGGTTTTCACCAGTACCTTTGCTTTTTTCTCGTCAATCATTCTCTGTACGGCAGAAGGAACATAAAATTCCTGTGAGGGCTCCGGATCTGACTTTATGAAATCATTAAAATACATTTCGAGAGCATTAAAAATATCCGGATTAAAAATGAAAAAATTCATAGATACCAGCGTATCGGAAGCTATTTCTATATTCTTTCCTTTTTCAGTATACATAATCAGGTTTTCTTCCTTCCGGATAGAGGTCTGTTCCTCTATTTTTACAAGATAATTTTCAGCATCTAAAGTACATATTCCCCTGGCTACATTTCCATTTCCACTTAAAGTAGATTCCACTGGATAGGCGGCCATTCCGAACTGCGATCCTGAAATATGAACGTCAATTTCTTCAGCTGCCAGCTGATACGCCTCTTTTCCATAAAAATCATCGGCATTGATCATAACAAAAGGTTCCTGTATTGTATTTTTTGCACAAAGGACAGCATGTCCCGTTCCCCAAGGCTTTTGCCGCTGTGAGAAATCGGCGTTCACTGGCAGAAAACTTTCATTTTCCTGATACACCCAGTGAAGTTCAAAACCTGCTTTGCCGGATATGGTATTTAGTCTGTCAATATAGCTTTGCGGGATCAGTCTGTTCACAATAATAACGACCTTACTGAAGCCGGCTTCCAATGCATCATATATGGAATATTCCAGGATGGGTGAGCCGTTATCCAGTATTCCGTCTATCTGTTTCAGGCCTTTATAGCGGCTTCCCAGGCCTCCGGCTAATATAAGCAGTGCTTTTTTAGAACTCATCTGTCATTCCAAATACAGGTTTACGGGTCTTCCATTTTCCGTTGGTGAAATCCGGAATATCAACAGCCTGGCCTCCTTTAGCAATAGATTCTTCGCTGAGCGGTGTGATAGAATACCATAGAGCAAGATCGTACACATCCATCGGGAATTCTATATTTCGCTTGATACATTCGATGAAGGTATTCATGACAAAGAAATCCATTCCGCCGTGGCCTGCGCCTGCAGCTGTATCTTCAAATTTTTTCCATATCGGATGGTCAAATTCTTTCATCCATTTTTCCGTATTTTCCCATCGGTGCGTGTGATTCATTGTTTTTTCAAAATAAATATGCCCCTGGTTGAAATCTCCCCAGCCGAAATCCTGCCACAAACCTTCCGTTCCCTGCACCCGGAATCCGAGATCATAAGGGCGTTGTAAGCTCGTATCATGGGTTAAAAGGATGGTTTCTCCATTAGCACAGGCAATCTGTGTAGTAACAATATCTCCCTGGTTGAATTTTACTTTGGCATTCGGATGATTTTCGCCGCCTTTAGGATGCTCCACAATGTATTTGTGCAGTCCCACAGACTTTGAAGAGAATGAGGAAAGCCTCGTCAGGCGGTTGCCACGGTTAATATCCATCATCACTGCCACAGGCCCCAATCCATGCGTTGGATAAAGCTCACCGTTGCGTTTTACATAATGTTCTGTTCTCCAATGTGCTTCACTGAATCCCTTTTCTCCGAATTCAGCACCCGAATTGTAGGGCGTAACACCGTCATTGAAAAGAACTCCTCTTAAATCATGCTGATAGCCGCCTCTTCCGTGAACCAACTCTCCAAACATCCCTTTACGGACCATATTCAGAACAGCCATGATATCTCTGCGGTAGCATACATTCTCCATCATGAAAATAGGAACTTTTGTTTCTTCATATACCTTTACAAATTCCCAGCAGTCCTGAAGCTTTATCGCTCCGGAAACTTCCATACCAACAATTTTTTTTGCCCTCATGGCCTCGGTACCCTGTGGAAGATGCCATTCCCATGGAGTAGCAATTACTACTGCATCAATGGTTTTTAATTTTAAAAGATTCCGGTAGTCGTAGTCACCGTTTGAAAATTCCTGGGCCGCAGATTTATTATTGTCTTTTAATATTTTCTGCGATGCAGCAAGCATTCTTTTATCAGGATCTGCAAAAGCCACAATTTCTACGTCATTGCGTTTTGCCAGCAGCTTTACGTGTTCCTGCCCGCGGAGTCCTACACCGATAAAACCGACACGGATTTTTTTATCTGATTTAAAATCATTGGAATAGGCAAATAAAGAATTAGGTATAACCAATGCCCCAAAGCTTGCCAGGGCAGCGGTCTTAATAAAGTTTCTGCGTGAAGAGGTGGTGTCCATTAAAATTTTTTCCTAAATATATTAAAAAGTTGCGAAGTAGGGGGTATTGGGTGCTGGTTTTGAGCTGTGGAATCGGGGATTTAAGATCCGGTGTGAAAATAAAAACGGCTGCCCTGATATGAGGAGCAGCCGTTACAATCATCAATTTTTAATATTATTTTTCCGTGAAATATACTTCTTCGTACGGCTGAATCAGTACCCATCCGTTTCCTGAAAACTTCATTTGAAATTCTTCCCCGCTTCCTCTTCCGATAAGGCTTTTGAAAGAAACATTGGTTTTCAGATCCGGGCTTAAGTTTCCGGACCATGCTACGGTAGCATTAGGATCTGTGAAAACAGGATTTTCCGGAGTAACCATAAGAGTTAATGGCTCACCATGAGTTGTTATTGCAATATGTCCGGTTCCGGAAAGTTTTACCTGGAAAAGACCGCCAGCCATCATTCCGGCAACGCTTTTAAGCATAGTGATATCACTTTTTATACTCTGTTCGTGGGCAAGAACATCATTCCCGTTCACACATACCGACTCATTGTTCAGATAAAGGATACGAACTTTCTTTCCGGCATCTGCCACATAAAGTTTACCATTTCCTTCGGCTTTCATCAGTTTGCTTCCTTCGCCGCTGATCGCTTTCTTTAAAAGATTACCGATACCTCCGGCCAGCATTCCCTGTCTTTCGAAGTTGATGCCTCCTACATAACCTACCATACTTCCTCGTTTGGTCCATACAGCCTGATTGTTGAGGTTAATTTCCAGCATATGGGGAGTTTCAAGCTCAAAATAATCTCTCTGTTGTGGATTTTCTTTAGTTTCGTTGACGAAAGCTTCCAATGAATATTTGCTCATAGTGTAAATTGTTTTTAAATATTTCCAAAAATAATCTTTTTTTCCCTCATGGATCACCGTAGAATCCCGGTTTTCAATTTGATTTAAATAATACTTGACAAAGGGGTATTGAATGTCGTATATTTGCACTCCGAAATTACACTTGTAATTTGAATAATTTTTAAACCGTAATTTAAAAAAATGAAAACATCAGATTTTAATTTTGATCTTCCTGCGGAATTATTAGCAGAACACCCATCTGAACACAGAGACGAAGCCAAATTAATGGTTCTTAACAGAAAAACACAAACCATTGAGCATAAGCTGTTTAAAGATGTTGTGGATTATTTCGAAGAGAAAGATCTATTCATTTTCAACAATACTAAAGTTTTCCCTGCGCGTCTTTATGGAAATAAGGAAAAAACAGGTGCTAAAATTGAAGTTTTCCTTTTAAGAGAGCTGGATAAAGAAACCAGAGTATGGGATGTTCTTGTAGATCCTGCAAGAAAAATCAGAATCGGTAACAAATTATTCTTTACTGAAGATGAATCTTTGGTAGCTGAAGTGATCGATAATACAACTTCAAGAGGAAGAACATTGAGATTCTTATTCGATGGTTCTTATGACGAATTCAGAACAAAACTGAAGGAATTGGGCGAAACTCCACTTCCAAAATATATTAAAAGAGCAGTAGAGCCGGAAGATGCAGAAAGATACCAGACGATCTATGCAAAAATAGAAGGAGCGGTTGCTGCCCCTACAGCAGGTCTTCACTTCTCTAAGCATCTGATGAAGAAGTTGGAGATCAAAGGAATTGATTTTGCTGAAGTAACACTTCACGTTGGTTTAGGAACTTTTAACCCGATTGAGGTGGAAGATCTTTCCAAGCATAAAATGGAGTCCGAAGAAATCATTATCGATGAGAAAAATGCTGACATCATCAATAAAGCGGTAGATGCTCACAGAAGAGTCTGTGCGGTAGGTACTACAACGATGAGAGCATTGGAAACTTCCGTTTCTTCCAACAAAAAGATCTCTGCATTCAACGGTTGGACGAACAAATTTATTTATCCGCCTCACGATTTTGGAGTAGCAAACTCAATGATCACCAACTTCCACACGCCGAAATCAACATTATTGATGATGATTGCTGCATTTGCCGGAAAAGATTTTATTATGCATGCTTATGAAGAAGCCGTAAAAGAAAAGTATAAATTCTATTCTTACGGTGACGCTATGTTAATTCTATAAATTATGTATTTATGTACAATGTACAAAGTATAATGTATTTTTTAGTGGTTTAAAAACTTAAGATAATACATAAGATTATTACTTTGTACATTGTACATCATACTTTTTACAATAATGAAAGATATCCGAGTTTTATCACTAGACCAGCTTAAAGACTATTTTTTGACTTTAGGGGAAAAACCGTTTCGTGCAAAACAGGTTTATGACTGGTTATGGAGTAAAAACCTCCATTCGATTGATGAAATGACGAATCTTTCGAAATCTCTCCGCGAAAAAATTTCCGAAGAGTATACCATCAATCCCGTTTCTGTAGATCAGCTTCAGAGAAGTACGGACGGAACCATCAAAAATGGTGTGAAACTTCATGACGGACTTCTGGTGGAATCTGTTCTTATTCCTACAGAAACAAGAACTACAGCCTGCGTTTCCTCACAGGTGGGATGTTCATTAAACTGTGAATTCTGTGCAACAGCAAGGCTCAAAAGAATGAGAAACCTTGAGGTAGCAGAAATTGTGGACCAGGTGGCTCTGATTGACAGTCAAAGCAAAATGTATTTCAACAGACCGCTTTCCAATATCGTTTTCATGGGAATGGGGGAGCCGATGATGAATTACAAAAATGTAGTGGAAGCCATCAGAAAAATCACCCAGCCGGAAGGTCTGGGAATGTCACCAAGAAGAATTACCGTTTCTACATCAGGAATTCCAAAGATGATCAAAATGCTGGCAGATGATGAGCTCCGTGTAAAACTGGCACTTTCGCTTCACTCTGCTATTGAATCCAAGCGTAATGAGATCATGCCTTTCTCGGATAAATTTCCGTTGACGGATATTATGGAAGCCCTTCAGTACTGGTACCAGAAAACAGGCTCTGTGATTACTTTTGAATACTGCGTATGGAAAGGAATCAATGATGGGGATGAAGATATCAAAGCTCTGATCAGATACTGTAAACAGGTGCCTTCCAAAGTGAATCTGATCCAATATAACCCTATCGGAGACGGAAAATACGACCAATGCAATAAGCAGGCAGAAGAAAATTATGTACGCCAGCTGGAAAATGCAGGAATTACTGTAATGATCAGAAAAAGCCGCGGTGGAGATATTGATGCGGCCTGTGGGCAGCTTGCCAATAAAACAGCTGATTAAAATTTCCTTAAAAAAGATTAAAATTTCCTTAAAAATTTCCTAAAATCCTACCTTTACATAAACTAATAAGGGATGTTGGATTTCTTTACAGGCGAAGATGGGCTTGAAAATGTCTATGCATGGTCAATTCCGCTTCATGCTACAGTAATTTTAGCAGAAATGATCTACAGCCATATTTCTGAAGCTAAATTGTATAATGGAAAGGATGTGGCAACGAGTGTCTATCTTGCATTGATGAACTTTGGCCTGGATCTGATCATGAAGGCTTTTGCCATGGGAATCATGTTTTTCTTTTATAATCACAGGCTTTTTACGTGGGATTTCACGGTTTGGTACTGGCTCATCTGTTTTACTGTCACAGATTTTGCCTATTATGTGCTGCATTATGTAGATCATCATTCCAGGGTGTTCTGGGCTGTTCACATTACCCACCACAATTCAGAGTATTTCAACCTTACCACAGGTTTTAGAAGTCCGGTACTGCAACCGCTGTACAGATATCTTTACTTTTCTCCGCTTGCTTTTTTAGGCTTTAATCCGTGGCATATTATGGTGGTTTATGCCATAGGGCAGGTGTACGGTACATGGGTGCATACGCAGGCTGTAAAAAAACTGGGAATACTGGAATACATTCTGGTAACCCCTTCCCATCATAGAGTACATCATGCCTGTAATATCAAATATTTGGATAGAAATATGGGCATGTGCCTCATCATCTGGGATAAAATATTCGGAACCTTCGAAAAGGAAGACCCGGATGTACCCGTAAAGTATGGAATCTATCCAAAAATGCCGGACAATAAACCTGATACCGTTCTCCTTTATGAATGGAGAAAGATCTGGAAAGACATCAGGCAGCCGGGATTGAAATTTTCCGATCGGATCAATTATATTTTTAATTCTCCAGGCTGGAGACATGACGGTACGGGAAAAACAGTAAGACAATATCAGAAAGATTATTTAAAGAAGCAGGAGCAAAAGTAAAAATAAAATCGACCTGACAATTTGCAATAGATATGCTGTCTTTATTTAGCGACAAAAGGCACAAACGTTTTTAACATTTAAATTTATTGAAGCAATAACGCACATCGGCAAAAAACACGCTTAAGTTTTATCTAAATCTTTGATGACCAAAAATCTGCTTGATCTGCGGGAGAAAATTTTTAACCATTAAGCATTTTTAAGTTGTTAAGAATATTAAGGAGAGTTTCACATTAAAGAGGTGCAATCTGAAAATATGTTCAGTCTTTTCCAGTTTCCTAACAAACCCCTATTTTTGCCTTATGAAAAAGCTCCTTCTTTTTACTGCCCTTATTATTTTTCAATTCTCATTTTCACAGCAGACGGAATTTTTAAAAATTAGAAAATACAGAATCGGTTATTTAGATGATAAAATCAAGGAAACATCAGGGCTGAATATTTTCAACGGGAAACTGTATACGTTCAATGACAGCGGTAATGCTCCGGAACTTTTTGAACTGGATGAAACTTCGGGCAATATCAAAAATACATTCACAATCAATGCTAAAAATAAAGACTGGGAGGCTTTGACTAATGATGGAAAGAATTTTTATATTGGAGACATAGGGAATAACGGAGGAACAAGAAGAGATCTGGAAATCTATAAATTACCTTTTGAAAACGGTGATATAAAGAATGATTCCATTACGAAAATATCATTCTATTATCCGGAACAGACAGAATTCATCCCAAAATACACAGCCAATGATTTTGATGCAGAGGCCATGATCTATCTGGATGGAAAGCTGCACCTGTTTACCAAAGAATGGAAATCAAAATCAACTTCTCATTACATCATTGATCCTCAATTATCTGAAAAGCAGAAAGCAGAAAAAACAGAATCTTACAAAACCAACTTTGTGGTAACTGATGCTGCTTATTTTAACAGAAAGCTTTATCTGGTAGGCTATACCAAAAAAACGGAAGTCTTTCTCAATGTTTTTACAGAAACGGAATCCGGCATGTTTTTTAAAGAAAAACCGAAACATTATTATCTGGGCAGTGCTTTGGCAATAGGACAGATTGAAGGCATTGCTGTTAATGAATCGGGAATTTATATTTCAGGAGAAAAATTCAGGTCTGGATTGGGAAGTGCACAGCCGTCCCTCTATTTTATTCCAAATGAAGAACTCAAAGATTAATTTTGTCCTGAAATTGCGTGAAAACAATTATCTTTGTGAGAATTAATTAGTATTTACCTTTCATTCAACAGATTTTGGCAAACATCGTAGAAGAAATCAAACGACCGATCAATGAGGAAATGAAACTTTTCGAACAGAAGTTTTATGAATCGATGCAGAGCAAAGTGCCTTTATTGGATAAAGTAACCCGTTTTATTGTTACTACTAAAGGAAAACAGATGCGTCCTATGTTCGTATTCCTTTGCGCAAAACTGATAGGTGATGTCAATGAAAAAACCTACCGCGGAGCCTCCATGATAGAGTTGATCCATACCGCAACTCTGGTACACGATGATGTGGTGGATGAAAGTTTCAAAAGACGTAATTTCTTCTCCATCAATGCTTTATGGAAAAATAAAATTGCTGTTTTGGTAGGAGATTATCTTTTATCAAAATCCGTATTGCTTTCTACAGACCATAAAGATTACGATCTTTTAGGAGTGATTTCCAGAACGATCCGCGAAATGTCAGAAGGTGAGCTTCTCCAGCTGGAAAAGGCCCGAAAACTGGACATTACAGAAGATGTTTACTATGAAATTATCCGTCAGAAAACAGCTACTCTTATTGCTGCCTGCTGTGAAATTGGGGTTTTATCTAATGATGCGGATGAAACTCTTGCTAAAAAGATGATGAACTTCGGTACGTATACCGGGATGGCTTTCCAGATCAAGGATGACCTTTTCGATTATCTGAGTTCCAACGTCATCGGAAAGCCTGTAGGAATTGATATCAAGGAGCAAAAAATGACCCTTCCTTTGATTCATACTTTAAAAATGGCCAGTGAAAAAGAGCGTAAATATTACTTCAATACCATCAAGCGTTACAATAACGATCCGAAACGCGTTAAGGAGCTTATAGACTTTGTCAAAAATTCCGGAGGCATGGATTACGCCATAAAAGTAATGAAAGATTTCCAGCAGAAAGCTAAAGATATTCTCAATGAATTTCCTGATTCGGAAGCAAAAAAATCATTGCACAGTATGTTGGACTACGTGATTGAGCGAAAATTTTAGAACAACAATTACCATAAATAAAAAATCTGAATGCTTGGGGCACTCAGATTTTTATTTGATATAAACGGTAAATTTTATATTTTCTGAACCGTTACGTTGGTCACATTCCCACTACCCGTACTTCCTGTTTCTGTTGATAAAATAGTACAGTTGGCATTAGCTGCGGAGGTAAAACGGATTTGATAGCCCACTATTGGAATTACTACCAGAGTAGTATAATTCATCAGCTCACCAATTGTACCAGTTGTACTGGATGCATTATAATGGCTGCCCCTTGCTATATAATTGGCATCGGGAACGGGGCGGATACCTAAAACCAGCTGTGTACCCGCTGCAGCTAAATTAGCAAAACTGGCCTGCAAGGTGACAATATAATTTCCCGCCTGATTAAAAGTTAAGACCCCTGTAACATTATTATAGGTATAATAAGGAGAAGTTGCAAGCGGTGTGGCAAATACAAGAGTTGTTATATTACCACTAATGTGGTTTTGATCATTAGCCAAACGTGCATGGAATAAAGAATAATCATTAAAATTAACGGTTTTTAATACGCCGTTTCCATCAGCTACTACCACTCTGTCAGTTCCCCCAACACCTATATTGGTATTAATATCGCGAATGCGGAGATTACCAGAGGCTATGTCTAACCTTTGACTAGGGGTAGTGGTTCCTATTCCTACATTAGCGGACGAAGTAACAGAAAAGTCATTAGCTTGTTGAGCCGCGGTAGGAACTCCTGTTACCGCATTATCCTTAGCACCATCTACGTGTAGAGTTGTTTGTGGATTGCTGGTATTTATCCCCACTTGAGAATATATTAGGCATGATGTTGCTAAAACACCAAAAGCCAAAAATAATTTTCTTTTCATTTCATTTTTGTTTTTAATTTTATATAAAATTATATAATATTTTATTATGATGATTATTTTTTACATCATTATAGAAAGAATGATTGGATTTTTGGTGTATTTGATAGGTTTTTAATCAAAATATTGAGAAATATTTAAAATATATCTCTTGGATTTGACTTAATATATATAGTGAAGCCTTCTACTCATTCTATCTATAAGAACTGAGCAGTGAGTTATATATCAGAAAGAAATGAAATTTGAAAACAGAATGATTAGATGATAGATTCAGTCAATTATTTTTACAGTCACAATAATAACTGCTAAAACAATACAAAATAAAGCGATTAAAAATAGATAATCCGCAATGGTCTCATATTTATTTTCTTGCTTTTGGCTTTTGGTACGGATCGCCATAAATGAAAAAAAGCAGCTGCAGGAAAATAGCAGACATGCTATACCTGCAAACTCATCAAGATGTGTATTCCCACTGATTTTAGTGATTTTCAGCGAGGTAATGATAATCAGGGAAAAACCTAAAAGATTGCTGGATGCATTCAGGATGTGAGTTGACTTTTTTTCCATCGTTTACAATTTTTTTACAATATAAAACACAATTCTTTTATTATCAAATTTTTAAAAAAGATTATTGAAAATTAAAATTAATTTAAAAATTGTATATTAGCGGCATACTTGAAGAATAAAAACTTTTATATCTAGCTATGCAGACAACCTATATTGAAACACAGCAAATTTCTTTCCAGGACTTTAAAAACCAGATACTTGAAGACTACAGGTTAGGAAAGATATCACGTGAGATGTCTTATCTTGGAAGAAGAGAAGTGCTAACAGGAAAAGCTAAATTCGGAATTTTTGGGGATGGTAAGGAGCTTCCTCAGCTGGCAATGGCGAAAGTTTTCAGAAATGGCGACTTCCGTTCAGGATATTACAGGGATCAGACTTTTGCATTGGCAGTACATGCTTTAACGGTTGAAAGTTTTTTCGCTCAGTTGTATGCAGATACAAGCGTTGAAAGAGAGCCGGCATCAGCTGGAAGACAGATGAACGGGCACTTTGCCACAAGAAGTTTAAATGAAGACGGAAGCTGGAAAGACCTTACGGCACAAAAAAATATCTCTTCCGATATTTCTCCTACAGCGGGACAGATGCCAAGGCTTTTAGGATTGGCCCAAGCTTCTAAAGTGTATAAAAGTGTAAAATTCGACGGTTCCGAGAAGTTTTCAAAAGGAGGAAATGAAATTGCTTTCGGTACTATTGGAGATGCTTCTACAGCAGAAGGACATTTCTGGGAAACATTGAATGCAGCCTGTGCGCTTCAGGTTCCAATGATTGTTTCTATCTGGGACGACGGGTACGGAATTTCAGTTCCAACCAGAAACCAGAGAGCAAAAGCAGATATTGCTGAAATGCTAAGCGGTTTTCAGAGAAAAGAAGGTGAAAACCAGGGTTGCGAGATCATTCAGGTAAAAGCATGGGATTATCCTTCACTATTGGATGCTTATGCCAGAGCTGAACATTTTGCCAGAACAGAAAGTATTCCGGTTGTGGTTCATGTTATTGAGGTTACACAGCCTCAGGGGCACTCAACCTCAGGATCTCATGAAAGATATAAAAATGAAGAACGTCTTTCCTGGGAGGCAGATTTTGACGGTATGGTGAAATTCAAAGAATGGATACTGAATTATTCGATCGAAATCGAAGGAAAAGAAGAAATTATTGCTTCAGCAGAAGAATTGGATGCGATAGATGAGGAAGCTAAGAAAATAGTAAAAGCAGGTCAGAAAAATGCCTGGGATAATTACCAGAAAACCATTACAGATTTAGTTCAGTCTGTTCTTCCATTAGTTGAAAACCTTAAAGGTCAGAATGCTGAAATCGAAGGATATATTGCTCAGTTCAATAAATTGGTTTCCAAAGCTAAAAAAGATATTTTCCACCTGACAAGAAAAGCTTTACTGGCTACAAGAGGAACTAATTCTACGGAAAGAACCCAATTGATGCAGAAGTACAATGAGGTTTTTGAAATAGAAAAAGATAACTATTCTTCCCACTTATATTCACAGTCTCAGTGGAAAGCTGAAAATGTGAAGGAGGTAAAGCCTGTTTTCTCAGAAAATTCTGAAGAAGTAGACGGAAGAGTCGTGGTAAGAAATAATTTTGATAAAATTTTCGAAAAATATCCTGAAACTTTAGTGTTTGGTGAAGATGCCGGAAATATCGGCGACGTGAACCAGGGATTAGAAGGAATGCAGGAAAAATACGGCGAAGTACGTGTAGCGGATACCGGAATCCGTGAAGCTACCATTCTTGGTCAGGGTATCGGTATGGCGATGAGAGGTCTGAGACCTATTGCTGAAATCCAGTATTTAGATTATATTTTATACTGTTTACAGGGAATGAGTGATGACCTGGCGACGGTTCAGTACAGAACAAAAGGCGGTCAGAAAGCTCCGGTGATTATCAGAACAAGAGGTCACAGACTGGAAGGGGTTTGGCATTCAGGTTCTCCGATGGCGGGAATTCTGAACCTTTCTAAAGGAATCCTGGTATTGGTACCGAGAAACTTAACGAAAGCGGCTGGTTTCTACAATACCATGCTTCAAAGTGATGATCCTGCGGTGATCGTTGAATGTCTGAACGGATACCGATTAAAAGAAAAGCAGCCTGATAACTTAGGTGAATTCACTGTTCCTGTAGGAAAAATTGAAGTGACCAAAGAAGGAAAAGATGTTACATTGGTGACTTACGGTTCTACATGGAGAATTGTAATGGATGCAGCAGAACAATTGGAGAAACTGGGAATCTCTGCGGAAGTTATTGACGTTCAGTCATTAATTCCATTCGATTTAACGAATGAAATTGCAGAAAGCGTGAAGAGAACCAACAGATTGGTCGTGATTGACGAAGATGTGGAAGGTGGTACTTCAGCATTTATTCTTCAACAGATTCTTGAAAAGCAGAAAGCATTCAGATACCTGGATTCAGATCCGTTGACAATTGCAGCCAACGATCACAGACCTGCTTATGCAAGTGACGGAGATTATTTCAGCAAGCCATCTTCAGATGATATGGTAGAAAGGATCTACGCGATGTTCAATGAAACAAATCCTCAGAAATATCCTGCGATATTTTAATTGGGATTTTAGATAAAATTAAGCCGCTTTCAGAACTTCTGGAAGCGGTTTTTTATTTAACACATTGGATTTTAGACTAAATTATCAAACTTTGGCCTCCTTTCTGTTTTCCTTATCCAATAAACTACAGTTTTTTTCAGAATTAAAATTTTCAGTAGTAAATTTCGCCTCCCATTCTTCCAGTAAATACAAAATTGGCAGCAAGGCCAATCCCTTTTCTGTTAAAGAATATTCAACCCTCGGAGGCAGCTCTTTAAACTCCTCACGAATAACCAATCCGTCACTTTCCATCTCTCTTAACTGGTCCGTAAGAACTTTTCTGGAAATCACATTAATTCGTACAGCTAGTTCCCCGAAACGTAGCTTACGGTCTTTAATCACCAAAACAATGATCGGTTTCCACTTGCTTCCTAGCGCAGACATTGCTTTGCCTAGAGGACAGCTATATTTCATCAGTTCATTCTTTACCATGCGTTACTTTTATGTTACTAATGTAAGTTACTGCGAAGTTACCACTATTTTTTGATAAAAGATACAAAAACGAACTATTATTAGTTACTTTGTGTAACAATTATAAAATATCAATTTAAAAATGAGCACAGAATCATTATTTAAACCGTTTGTTTACAAAAACCTGGAACTTAAAAACAGAATCGTAATGGCTCCTATGACCAGAGCCCAGTCTGATAATGGAGTTCCTACCCAAAATATCGCTGAGTATTACGCAAGAAGAGCTGCTTCAGAAGTTGGATTAATTCTTTCTGAAGGAACCGTGATCAAAAGACCATCCTCAAAAAATATGCAGAACATCCCGGATTTTTACGGGAATGAAGCATTGGCAGGCTGGAAAAACGTGATCAATGCTGTTCATCAGAATGGCGGAAAAATGGGACCCCAGATCTGGCATGTAGGAGATACAAGAATGTCTGAAGATTATCCGCTTGCACCTATGGAGAAAGCTTCAACAATGACTTTGGAAGATATTCAGGATACCATTGCACAGTTTGCTGCTTCTGCAAAATCTGCAAAAGATTTAGGTTTTGATGTCGTTGAGGTTCATGGTGCACACGGCTATCTTATTGATCAGTTCTTTTGGGAAGTAACCAATACAAGAACCGATGAATATGGAGGTAAAACAATCAAAGAAAGAAACCGTTTTGCAGTAGATGTGATTAAAGCCATCAGAGCTGCAGTAGGAGAGGATTTTACTATTATTCTCCGTCTTTCACAATGGAAACAACAGGATTACAGCAGCAGATTGAGCAATAACCCAACAGAAATGGAAGAATGGTTATTGCCATTAAAAGAAGCCGGAGTAGATATTTTCCATTGCTCACAACGTCGTTTCTGGGAACCGGAATTTGAAGGTTCAGATTTAAATTTTGCAGGTTGGGCTAAAAAAATTACAGGACAGCCGACGATCACCGTAGGTTCTGTAGGACTGAAAGGAGATTTCATGAGTGCTTTCGCAGGGCAGGGAACTGAAAAAACTGACCTGACCGACCTGATCAGAAGACTGGATAATGAAGAATTTGATCTAGTTGCGGTAGGACGTGCACTTTTACAGGACCCTCAATGGGTTCAGAAAATAAAAACCGGAAATACAGAAGAGCTTCTTGACTTTTCAGCAGAAAGCATGGCGAAATTGTATTAAGATGGCAATAGTGAATGGTCAATTTTGCTTCGCAAGTGAATAGAATTAACAGTTCACTTAATTTCAGCGAAAATAAAAATTGACAGCGAAGCGAATTCACCATTCACAAATTATATTTTTCTTTATTTTTATATTAAATTTTTCACCTATTTATTTAAAGAAACCCGCTTTCAGAATTTCTGAAAGCGGGTTTTGATTGTTCTTAATCCGGGCATTCCATAGTATCTGAAATACATTTCCAGTAAGATGGAAAACCATTTTTAGGAGGAATATAGCATGCTGTTGTTCCTGTAGGACAATCAGGTGCATTTCCACCGTTAATTTTCTTTAAATCAGATTTTGTTAATTTTTTTAAATTTTTCATATGGTAATAATTTGTTGGATAATAAAAGTATACTATTTTCACTAAATAGCGAAATAGTATGTAAATAAATATTACCATCCATAAAAAATAACCGCGCTCCAATATTTTGGAGCGCGGTTTTAACAGATTTAAATATCTAAAATTACCGTAGTGACCGGTAACAGTGATTGTTGATTATAAACCGATGTTCTTTGTAGGCTTTAGCTGCTTAAGAATACTTTTTGGAACGGCATTCTTGTGTACTAAGATAGCCGTTGATTTGTATTCTACATACGGTCTTGTTACATACAGATAACCCTCAAAATCATTGGTTACACCCCAGGAATTTTTAACCATATAATATTCCTTACCAGTCTGATCTTTTGCCAATCCTACGATATGCATACCGTGGTCATCCGTTGTAGAAAGGTTATTAAGAGATTTCTGACGCATATCCTCTGTAATGGTTTTATCTTTTTTAGGCTCAGTGAACAAAGTCTGCTTGTTTTCAGCAGTAATCTGGCTCAGATCCATGTCCGGAACGTAAGCCACTCCGTTTTTGTAGGAAAAATAAGGTTCGGAAACATCCGTTGCCCATCCCACAGAATATCCTTTGTTCACAGCGTTATCAATAATAGCTGTAAGATCTTTCATCGGAACATTCCAGTCAGAATCATGGCTCCAGTTATCAGGAATCGGAACTACAAATTTTTGGTAATATGGATAATCCTTATAAGAAGAAATCTCGATATAATCTTCAGGGTTAATCCCTACAACTTCTTTAGCGAATGTTTTAGGAGTGTAATTTTTTCCTTCATACGTAAAGTTAGCCGGAACTTTTCCAAGGTATTCATCCAGAATGGCATCTACGGAATCCATCCAGTTATCTGTAAGCTGTGCTTTTGATCCTGCCTGAACAAGACTGTCTAAAACAGGTTTCAGCTTACCCTGCATTTCCTTAAAATTATTAAGGGTTTGCCCCGATTTTAGACCTGTATAAACATCCTGAGGAACAGCACCATATTTTTTGTACATGTTTACCACATCGTGCAGCTCACCGCCGTCTCCCCAGCTGATCGCTCCATTATTCAGTACATATAGTTTAGCTTTATCGTGGTAAGAATTTCTTGCTGTGAAAATTTCAGCAAGGTCTACAGGCTTTTTACCCATTCTCTGCATTTCGGATTCAAGAAAAGAATTTCCTGAGTAGCTCCAGCAGGTTCCTGATGAACCCTGATTCTTTACTGAAGTAGCTCCTACGTCTTTTAACGCTGTGAACTGAAAATTAGCATTTTGAGATTGATTGTTTTTTAATTTGTTGATCAAGTCATCTTGGGCAAACATCATACTTCCTGCAGACAAAACAAAAAGTAATGAGGCAATTTTGGTATTTTTCATTACTATAAAAAGATTATTTATATGAATAGTCGTTCATATTAAAGATTTGTTACAAAGGGAAAAGTTAAATTTGGAAGTGAAAATTTGAATAAAAAGTTCAAAGTAAATAATTAATTTGTCAATCAATTTATTAAGTATTTTGCTTTTATCAAAAAAAGATCTAATTGTTTCCAACCCATTCAACAGTTTATGCATCTATTACAGTATAAAGCCTGACTATGGAAAAAGAATTACTAATAGAATGCCAGCGTAACAGCCGGAGTGCCCAGCGGAAGATCTACGAGAAAATGGCGGGCAGGCTGTATTCAGTCTGCAGACGCTATCTGAAAAACGATGAAGATATTGAAGAAGTATTGGCCGATACTTTTTACAAAATATTCACCAAGATCACCCAGCTTCAGAATCTGGACACCTTTGAAGGATGGGCTAAAAAAATTGCAGTCAATGAATGCCTTCAGAAATTGAGAGCTACCAAAGCTCAATTCGTCTCTATGGATGACGGTTTTGCAGAAACATCCGGAACCTTATCAGAAAGCATTTCATTTGAGAAAGATATTCTGAGCCTGCTGAATTTTCTTCCTGAAGGCTGCAGAGCGATTTTCAATCTGTTTGCCATTGAGGGGTATCCCCATAAAGAAATTGCTTCCATGCTCTCGATAAGCGAAGGGACTTCTAAATCCCAGCTCAATTTTGCAAGGAAAAAACTACAGGAACTTTTAGTCAATCAGAACATTTAAACTTTAGGAAAATGGAAAATAATCACGACATAGATAAAAGATTCAATGATGCTTCTAAGCTTTCAGAAGAACCGGCTGTTTTTCAGGGTTTTGATAAAGTTTGGGCGAAGGTTGAAGAAAAATTGGATACAATAGAAGAAAAAAAGAGAATATTACCGGTTTGGTTTCCTTATGGAGTTGCAGCCAGCTTAATTCTTGGTTTGGGAGCACTTTATTTTATCGGCAAAAATGGAACTGTTGAAAATTCAGCTCCTTTAATGGTAGAAAACAGTACTGAAATACATCCTGAAAAAAAGAACATTTATACAGTAGACAGCACAGTTAAATCAAATATTGAAAAGGAAATTGAAATCTCAAAATCATCACAGAAAGCCCTTTCTGTCGCAAAAGATGAAGCTATTAAAGTCCCGAACAACAAGAGTGAAACCTTAGCTGTTCATAAGAATGAGGAGAGGTATGCTTTAGGAAAAAATGCTTACTCAACAGATGAATATTATATTAAAAAGAAAGAAGCTAATAATGGTACTATTGCACCGGGAAAAGGAGGAAAGTGGAAAGATACTTTACAGACGCAGAATATTGAAGAAGTTGTTGTAACAGGATTTGCGCCTAAAAAAGTACAGGCTTATACCTCAAGTGCTGTTAGCGTACAGTCAAATTATATTGCATCAAATACTGTTTCCCAAGCACTTCAGGGAAGTGTAATGGGAGTCCAGATTCAGGCTTATGGGACTAAGCGGAGAAAAAATGATCAGATTGCTAATAAAATGAATGTAATCAATAATGCTTTTTCAGGTAATAATCAAATAAGCATTAGAGGTGCAGCAAGTTTAAAAGGGACAAACGAACCATTATTTGTGGTTAACGGGGAAATAGTACAGCGTGATTATTTCAATGCATTGAATCCCAAAAAGATTGAAAGTGTGGAAGTGGTAAAAGGAGCTGGTGCATCAGCTTTGTACGGGAGCAAGGGAGTGAACGGAGTTATTGTAATAAAGACCAAAAGGCTTTCCAGAAAGGAGAAAAGAAGGATGAAGGAAATACAGAAAACAATCAGCCAATACAAACAGAATGTTTTCGATAATGAAGGCTATGATGCATTTGAAGAAAACCCATTTGAGCCCACCAAAAACCAGCCGCTGTCAACTTTTTCTATTGACGTGGATAATGCAGTCTATTCCAATATCAGAAGAATGATCAATAATGGACAAACCGTAGATAAAAACGCGGTAAGGGTTGAAGAAATGATCAATTATTTTAAATACAGCTATCCTCAGCCGAAAAATAACGATCCGTTTTCCATTAATGCAGAATATGGCAATGCACCCTGGAATCCAACCCATAAACTTTTAAAAATAGGTCTTCAGGGAAAGAATATTGCCATGGATAAAGTTCCCGCATCTAATCTCGTATTCCTGATAGATGTTTCTGGATCAATGAATGAGCCGAATAAGTTACCACTCCTGAAATCCTCTTTCAAAGTACTTCTGGATCAGCTCAGGCCTGAAGATAGGGTTGGGATTGTAGTGTATGCTGGAAGTGCAGGTATGGTTCTGCCACCGACTTCTGCCAGAGAGAAAGAAAAAATAGTTCTTGCACTGGACAATCTTCAGGCAGGAGGAAGCACGGCAGGCGGTGCAGGAATTGAGCTTGCCTATAAGCTAGCGCAAGAAAATTTCATTAAAAACGGCAACAACCGGGTAATTATAGCTACAGATGGAGATTTTAACGTTGGTGCTTCTTCCACTTCAGATATTAAAACTTTGATTGAAGAAAAAAGAAAATCCGGAGTTTTTCTGACTTGCCTGGGCTTTGGAATGGGTAATTATAAAGATAATACGCTTGAAACCCTAGCTGATAAAGGAAACGGGAATTATGCTTACATAGACAATCTTCAAGAAGCCAATAAATTCCTGGGAAAAGAATTTGCAGGAAGCATATATACAATTGCAAAAGATGTAAAGATCCAGATTGAGTTTAACCCTAAATATGTGAGTTCTTACCGCCTCATTGGCTATGAAAACAGAAAATTGAGAAATGAAGATTTTACCAATGATAAAATTGATGCCGGGGAATTGGGAAGCGGACATACGGTAACAGCTTTATATGAAATGATTCCTGCCGGTGTGAAATCTGAGTTTCTGCCTGAAGAGAATAAACTAAGATATAACAAGACTTCTTCTTCTGAGGATTTTAGTGATGAACTGGCAACTATTAGATTCCGTTACAAGAAACCAGACGGAAATACCAGTACAGAAATAGTGAAGACTGTGAAAAATACGGATCATTCTGCAAGCCCAGATTTTAAATTTGCAACATCTGTCGCATGGTTTGGATTGGTTTTGAGAGATTCAAAATTAATAAGCAAAAAAGACCTTAATGATATCGAAACACTTGCCAGAGAAGGAAAAAATAAAGATGAAGAAGGGTACAGATCCGAATTTATAAGACTTATTGAGAGTTATAAAGTGATTCCAAAATAATTTAAAAATAATATGCTGAATAACTTCTAGAGGTCGAGAATTGGATTTTAACAAAATTTTAAGGTATTTAACAGAAATTAAATATATTTTGATAATTTCACAGCTACTAAAAAAATAGGATGAAAAAAATTAGTATTGCAATAGTAATTCTGGTATTGTTAGGAAACTGTACCACAAATAAAGTATCTACAGCTGAAAATAATTCTAAACCTTTAAGCATAAGGAAAGATAAAGATCAGGACGGTGTTTCCAATAAATTAGACCAATGTCCTGAAATTGCAGGCCCTGTGGAAAATAATGGATGCCCGTGGCCTGAAACTGATGGTGACGGGGTTTTAGATAAAGACGACGCCTGTCCTACCGCAGCCGGGCCAGCAGAAAATAATGGCTGTCCCTGGCCGGATACCGATGGTGATGGTATATTGGATAAAGATGATGCGTGTCCTACAGTTCCGGGAATGCCCGAATATAATGGCTGCCCGAAGCCTAAAATGCAAACTGCTATGGAAGTCTCATCTTCTCCTAGAAGTTCTTCTGCTGCAGGAGCAAAATTGGCATCTGGCATAAAGAGTAGTAAATCCAAGATAAAAGGTAAAAAAGTAAAGGATACTGAGGAATTTCCGGAAGCAGGAAAACTTACAGCCGGAGAAGTAAATGATTTCTCAAAATGGAATTATTGGCAGGATATGACAGTTCCTGTGTTATCAGAATATAAAAATCAATGGAAAATTTTTCCTGATAAAAGAGTTTCTGTTCAGTTAGTCAACAGAAATAAAAAACCTGTTATTGGTAAAAAAATAAAATTATTGAATGATAAGAAAGAAATTATCTGGGAAGCTGTTTCTGATAACAAAGGAAATGCAGAATTATGGGTTTTTCCAAGAATAGACAATAAGTCTTTATCAAAAAGTTATTTTATAAGTGACGACAAGGGAAAAACCTTAACAGCTAATGCAAATTTGTTTAAGAAAGGACAAAATGTAATTACAATCGATGCACCGTGTCTCCCAAAAAGAGATTTGGATTTGGTCTTTGTTGTAGATGCAACAGGATCGATGGGGGATGAAATTTCTTATTTACAGGCAGAATTACTTGATGTATTAAGAAAAATAGAAAAAAAACTTCAAAATACAACTGATGTTCGTTATGGTTCTGTATTTTACAGAGATCAAGGCGATGAATATGTAACGCGTGAATTTGATTTTTCAGATAAAGCAGAAAATTTGGTGGATTTTATTAAAAACCAAAATGCTAATGGAGGTGGAGATACACCTGAAGCTGTTGTTGAAGCATTAGACTCTTCCATTGATAAACTTAGCTGGAGCAAAGGAAATTCTACTAAAATTATGTTTTTAATTCTCGATGCATCTCCACATTATTCCGAAGAAAATATTAATAAAATATATGATAAAATAAAATTGGCAACAAAAAAAGGTATTACAATCATTCCTTTGGCAGCGAGCGATACAGATAAAGAAACAGAATATATTATGAGAACGTTTGCTTTGCTCACAAACGGAACTTATACATTCCTCACCAACCACAGCGGAATCGGGAATAATCATATTGAACCAACAACTGATTCTTATGAGGTAGAAAAAATGAATGATCTTTTAATAAGACTTATTTTACAGAGATCGACAATACCGTCTTGTCAGTTGCCTTCAAATAATGAATATATTAACAAAAAGATTGAGGTTGAACTGGAAAATGAAGAAAATCCTAAGGTTAAGATTTATCCGAACCCTACAAAAGGTTTAATTAATATTCAATCTAATAAAGCAATTGATGAGTTATATTTATACGATTTCAGTGGTAAAATTTTATTAAGACGAGAAAAGCTGCCAAAAGGCACAAATAATATTGATATTACTTCCTATCCTCAAAGTGTGTATTTAATAAGATGTAAATATGGAAAACAATGGGATACTTTTAAGATTATTAAAAATTAAATTCAATCATAACAGGCATTCAATAGAATGTCTGTTTTATTTTAAATTTAATTTTCAAAAATTATTGAAAATTCAAAAAATATAATTACATTTGTTATAGAAATTGAAAATGGAAAAACAAATGAAACTTTCAGAAGCAAAAGAAAAGTATATCCAGACTTGGGGAACATTCGCGACAAACTGGGGAATCAACCGTACGATGGCGCAGGTTCATGCATTGCTTTTGGCCACTGGAAAACCGCTTTCCACCGATGAAGTAATGGAACAGTTGGAAATTTCAAGAGGGAATGCCAATATGAATCTCAGGGCTTTGATTGACTGGGGAATTGTAAGAAAAGAATTTATAAAAGGTGACCGTAAAGAATATTTTGTAGCAGAAAAAGATGTTTGGTACCTGTTCAAACAGATTACAAAAGAAAGGAGAAAAAGGGAAATAGAACCTGTCATTGCTTTTCTGGAAGAATTAAAAAACATAGAGGATAATGATTCTCAGGAAGCGAAAGAGTTTGTAAAGCTGATGGATGATTTCAGTTCCGTAACGGGAAAGATCAACAATATTATGGATATGGCAATCAAAAGTGATGATCACTGGCTGGTAGGTAAAATTACTAATCTGTTAAAATAGAAAAGGATAACATCCTTTTTTATTTGAATTTTGCTTTCAAAAATTACTGAAAATATAATATTTATAAGATGTTTAATAAAAACACTTGCAAAATGAAAACACTCATCTTTAAGATCTGGATGTATATCACTTTCAGATCCTCCCATAAAAGAACCCGCGGGGATTTTCTAATCTTTTAAATAAATGATCATGAAAACATTTGCAGCATATGACTTTTATATTCAGTTAGCAATCTTGATTGCCGGAATCATAATCGAAAGCATCGGAATATTTGGAGGAGCATTTTATTTTGTGGTAGGCATTCCACAGCTTGTCAGCTTTTTAATAAGGGTTCTTCAGCCGGGAAAAAAAACTCTTTTATATATCATTTATGGAATTCTTATTCTACCGGTCTGGATTTCATTGTTGCTCGTTTTCGGACTTAAGGTGCATCCAGATATTACTGAAATGCTTCTGATGATCTTAATTGGTGCACTATTTTACAGTCCGGTTATGGCCGTAATCTAATCTATGATAATTACAGAACTTATAAATCTTACCAATAAACAGCCATGAACACTTTAAAAAAACACACCCTGATCTACGACAATGAATGTCCCATGTGCAATATCTATTCTAAAGGTTTTACAAAATTTGGAATGCTTGATGAGAATGGAAGAGAAGCTTTTACAGAAATCTCAAAAGCGAATAAATCCATTATAGACTTTAACCGTGCAAAAAACGAGATTGCATTGATAGATCACAACAGAAATGAAGTTGTGTATGGGTTGGACAGCCTTCTTCTGATCATTGGAAACTCCTTTCCTCTGCTTGAAAGAATTGGCAGGATGAATCCTTTGTACTGGTTTTTCAAAAAACTGTATTCATTTGTTTCCTATAACCGGAAACAGATCATTCCATCAGCAAATCACACTGAACAGGCTTGTATTCCTGATTTTAATTTGAAATACAGAGTAATGTACATTGCCTTTGTGATTGTCTTTTCGGCGTATATTCTAAGTATATTTTCCGGAAAGCTGGGACTAAGCCTGAATCATAGTTTTACAAGAGAATTGGGTATTTGCATCGGACAGATTATCTGGCAGACTGTATTTCTGAGAATTTATTTAAAAGATAAAATCTGGGACTATCTCGGAAATATGATGACAGTTTCTCTGATCGGAACACTGTTTTTAATTCCGGTTTTATTAACCAATTTCGCATCTTCTTTTTATATTATCTACTTCGGAATTGTTGTATTGATAATGCTTCTGGAACATTTAAGACGATGCAAACTCTTAAAGTTGAATGATCTTCCTACCATCTCATGGATCCTATTCAAAATGACAGCCTGGGCATTTATTATTTGGTTTACCCTTTTAAAATGAAAAAAATGAACCATCTTGAACTTATTAAAAAAGTAGAATGGAAAGACCTCAGAACTCTTTCCGTTAAAGAAATGCTCATTGAAAACAATATCAGTCTGCCTTGGCTTTTTATTTCGATATTTTTGGCTTATTATGAATATTACTGGCTGGCTCTTCCTTTTTCTGCATTCTATTTTCTGACGGCACTCAGACAGGTGCATAATGGCTTTCACAATGCTTTGGGAACCGGGAAATTTCTAACATGGCTCTCCCTGTATCTGAACAGTATTTTGATGATGGCATCTATTCATGCGGTAAAATTTAACCATATCAGGCATCATAAATTCTGTCTTTCAGAAGAAGATTATGAAGGCAAATCGGCCTCTATGAAATGGTATGAAGCAGTCTTGTATGGTCCGAAACATATGTTCATGATCCACTGGATCACCTTTAAAAAAGCCAATAAAAAGTATAAAAAAAATATGATGATAGAACTCGTTTCAATAGCGATTTTTACTTTTATAGTGTTTTATTTTCAGATTAATTTTTTGATCTATCATGCGTTGATCATGCTTTTCGGAGAATTTTTAATGGCATTCTTTGCAGTATGGACTGTTCATCATGACACCCATGAAAGCCCTGATATCGCAAGAACACAGCGTGGATCCTGGAAAAACAAAATTACTTTCAGTATGTTCTATCATATGGAGCACCATCTTTTTCCTGCTGTTCCAACGATCAAACTACCGGAACTGGCTGCAAGAATAGATAAGGAACTGCCGGAGCTGAACAAAAAACAGACTTTTTAAAAAAATAATAGCTTAGACAGCAAATGGTAAACTAAAATATGTATCTCGGAACACGAATCCCGAAACTCTTTAAAACTAAAACAATGGCTACAATATATTTAGAAACTCCAATCAAAGCAGATATTCATAAAGTTTTTGATTTAGCCAGGGATATTGACCTGCATCAGAAATCAACCGAAAAAACTAATGAAAAGGCAATAGCAGGAAGAACGTCCGGCCTTATTGAAGAAAATGAAACCGTAACATGGAGAGCCAGACATTTAGGAGTGAATCAAACTTTGACAACAAAGATTATCAACATGGAGAGGCCATCCCAATTCACGGATGTAATGCTTAAAGGAGCTTTTAAATCAATGAAGCACCACCATATTTTCAAACAGAAAAACGACAGTACAGTAATGATTGATATCTTTGAATTTGAATCTCCGCTGGGATGGGTAGGAAAACTTTTTAACCACTTCTTCCTGAAAGGTTATATGAAGAAATTCCTGTTGCAGCGGAATCAGTTGATTGGGGAAATAGCCGAAAAAAGCACAAATACTAACCTTTAAAACGAAAAAAAATGAACTTCCTGAAAGCCGAATGGCGAAAATTGGCCATCATCAACTACGAAATAGATCCTGAGATTTTAATGAAATACCTTCCCGAAGGTACAGAACTCGATTTTTATCACGGAAAATGTTACGTAAGCCTGGTGGGATTTATGTTTTTAAACACAAAATTACTAGGACTTTCCATTCCTTTCTACAGAAATTTTGAAGAAGTCAATTTGATAACTTCCCTCTTTTTAAATACGGAAACTGAACTCTTATTGAAAAGCAGAAATGAACTGGATAAAGCGCTGCAGCATTTATTGAAAAATTAAGGTTTGCTGATTAGTGGCAGGATGTTTAATTTAGCAAAAACGAACGTCATATGCTCATTAAACAGAAAACAAAAACCTTTTTTCTTTCATCTTTTCTTATTTCTTCTGCTTTCTTTTCACAGGCTCATAATGTATCTGCAGGCTATCAGAAGCCGGATGATCCGCTTGTTGTTCAGAATCTGGAGCAGTGGCAGGATCTGAAATTCGGGCTGTTTATGCATTGGGGGACCTACAGCCAATGGGGAATTGTAGAAAGCTGGAGCTTATGCCCTGAAGACGAATCCTGGACCCAGAGAAGGCCTGAACATGGGAAATCTTACAATGAGTATGTCAAGAACTATGAAAACCTTCAGACTACCTTTAATCCCACAGGATTTAACCCTCAAAAATGGGCAGAGGCAGCAAAGAAAGCAGGAATGAAATACGTGGTTTTCACCACAAAGCATCATGACGGTTTTGCCATGTTTGACACCAAGGAATCGGACTATAAAATTACCTCACCAAAAACACCGTTCTCAAAAAATCCTAAAGCAGACGTTACCAAAGAGATTTTCAATGCATTCAGAAAAGACGGTTTCAAAATTGGAGCTTATTTTTCAAAGCCCGACTGGCATTCGGAAAACTATTGGTGGCCCTATTTTCCGCCGAAAGGCAGAAATGTAAATTACGATCCGAAAAAGTATCCTGAAAGATGGGAAGGCTTTAAAACATTCACTTTTAATCAGCTTAATGAAATTACATCCAACTACGGGAAAATTGATATTCTGTGGCTGGATGGTGGCTGGGTACGGCCTTTTAAAACCATTGATCCGTCTGTGGAATGGCAGAGAACCATCAAAGTAGAGCAGGATATTGATATGGATAAAATTGGAAGCATGGCCAGGAAAAACCAACCGGGAATCATAGTTGTAGACCGTACCGTACCCGGAAAGTGGGAAAATTATGTGACCCCCGAACAGGCTGTCCCGGAACATCCCCTTTCCATTCCCTGGGAAAGCTGCATTACGATGGGAGATTCTTTCTCGTATGTTCCCAACGACCATTATAAATCCTCTCAAAAAATCATTGAAACACTCATCAAAATTATCTCCCGGGGTGGAAATTACCTCATGAATATAGCTCCCGGACCCAATGGAGACTACGATGCAGTGGTTTATGAAAGATTAAATGAGATTTCCGGCTGGATGGAGAAAAACCGGTCAGCTGTATTCGCTACAAGAAGTGCAGCGCCTTATCACAACGGAAACTTCTATTATACCCGGTCTAAAGATGGTAAAACCCTCAATGTTTTTCATATTGATGATCAGAAAGAGTATCAGGCTCCTGATGTACTCACTTTTTCACTTCCGGAAAACTTTAAACCGAAAGCATTGAAAATTCTTGGAATCAATACAAAAGTGACGTGGAAACAGACGGGAACTACAGTAGAGCTGAAGTTGCCTGAAGACAGAAAAAAATTAAAGTATGCCACAGCTATTCAAATGATGAACTAATGAACCTCTATTTTGTTAAAATTACAGTCATTACGCTGCTCGTAAATTCCACATTTCTGTATGCCCAGAAAGAAAGACCTTTATACAAAGATCCGAAACAGCCTGTAGAAGTAAGAGTTCAGGATCTGTTAAAAAGAATGACTCCCGAAGAAAAATTCTGGCAGTGTTTTATGATCCCGGGAGATCTGGATAATGTTCCCAAAGACCAGTACAGGCACGGAATCTTTGGTCTGCAGGTCAGTGCGGGAAATCAGGGTGGCGGGGCAGCAGGTCAGCTGTTGAAATATAATGCCGATGAAGATGCGGAAAAGCTCGCGAGAAAAATCAATGCTATTCAAAAATATTTTGTTGAAGAATCCAGACTGGGAATTCCGATCATCCCGTTTGATGAAGCTTTACACGGATTAATGCGGGAGGGAGCAACGGCTTTTCCCCAGGCCATTGGGCTTGCTGCCACATTCAATCCCGAAATGATGAAGCAGGTTTCTTCTGCCATTGCAAAAGAATCAAAATTAAGAGGAATCCGCCAGGTTCTGACCCCGGTAGTGAATCTGGCCAGCGATGTGAGATGGGGACGGACAGAGGAAACGTGCGGGGAAGATCCTTTTTTAACCTCTGTGATGGGCGTTGGTTTCGTAAGCTCATTTGAAAACCAGGGAATCATTACCACTCCAAAGCATTTTTTAGCCAATGTAGGAGAAGGCGGAAGAGATTCTTATCCTATTCACTGGAGCAGAAGATATCTTGAAGAAACCCATCTTATTCCCTTTCATACAGCATTTACCTCAGGAAAAAGCAGGTCTGTGATGACCTCCTATAACCTTCTCGACGGAAGACCTTCGACTGCCAACCATTGGCTGCTCACAGAAAAACTGAAAAAAGATTGGAATTTCAAAGGCTTTGTCATTAGCGATGCCAGTGCTGTAGGAGGTGCCAATGTACTTCATTTTACAGCAAAAGATTATGATGATGCCTCTGCACAGGCTATGAATGCAGGGCTTGACGTAATTTTCCAGACAGAATACAAACATTATCAGTTGTTTATTCCTCCGTTTTTGGATGGACGGATTTCACAGGAAAGGATAGATGATGCGGTAGCAAGGGTTTTAAAGGCAAAATTTGAACTCGGGCTTTTTGAGAATCCTTATATCTCTGACCGGGAAATTCATGAATTGAAAATGATTAATCATAAGCCGTTAGCCGAAAAAGCAGCTCTTGAATCTATTGTTTTATTACAGAATAATAGGGGAACACTTCCTGTTTCTGCCAATGTGAAAAAAATAGCAGTGATCGGGACGGATGCCGTTGATGCGAGACTTGGCGGCTATTCCGGGCCGGGAAACCATAAAGTAAGTATGCTTGAGGGAATTAAAAACTTCACGAAAGACAAGAATATAGAGATCCTTTATTCAAAAGGTATTACATGGGATCTGAAGGATTTTGCAACGGTTCCTGCGGATCTTTTATCATCTGAAAATCAGAAAGGTTTAAAAGGAAATTATTTTCCAAATACGGGCTTCCAGGGAAAGGAGGCTTTTCAAAGGCAGGATGAGCAGATTAATTTCAAATGGACCCTATACTCGCCGGATCCTGAAAAACTACAGCCGGACAACTACAGCATCCGGTGGACAGGTCAACTGAAGGCTCCGGGTAATGGAAAATATCAGCTCGGCCTGCGTGGAAACGATGGTTTCAGATTATATCTGGACGGAAAATTAATTGTTGATCAATGGGAAAAGCTGGGCTATTCAACAAAAACAGCTGCCATAGATTTTGTGAAAGACCAACAATACAATCTCATTATAGAATTCCGGGAAAGCAGGGGAGAAGCTCATGTTGAGCTGATCTGGAATTATGGTATTGATGATGCTCAGAAAGAATTTAATGAGGCTTTAAAAACTGCAGAAAAGGCAGATCATATCATTGTTGCTGCCGGAATTCATGAAGGAGAGTTTCAGGACCGTTCCTCGCTGAGCCTGCCCGGAAATCAGGAAAAATTTATTCATGAAGTTTCAAAACTGAACAAACCCATAACCGTAATTTTAGTTGGAGGCTCTGCTATCAAAACCACAGTGTGGAAAGATAAAGCAGGAGCCATTCTGGATGTTTGGTATCCGGGAGAAGAGGGCGGAAACGCGGTGGCGAAAATTCTTTTCGGAGCGGAAAATCCTTCAGGGAAATTGCCCATTACCTTTCCAGCCGAAGAAGGGCAGCTGCCATTGACCTACAATCATCATCCGACAGGAAGAGGAAATGATTATTATGATTTGAGTGGTGAGCCATTGTATCCTTTTGGTTTTGGCCTTAGCTATACCACTTTTGAGCTTTCGGATCTGCAGCTTAATCAGTTGAAATATTCTGAAAATGATACTGTTACTGCCCGAATCAATGTCAAAAATACAGGAACCAAAGGAGGAAGTGAAGTCGTTCAGCTGTATGTGAAAGACCTGCTGGCATCAGTTTCAAGACCTGTTATTGAGTTAAAAGGTTTTCAGAAAGTGTATGTAAATCCCGGGGAATCAAAGCAGATAACCATTAAAATCCCAGTCAAAGAACTCCGGTTTTTAAATGAAAATATGAACTGGACAGTAGAAAAAGGAACCTACAGAATTATGGTCGGAAATTCCTCTAAAAATCTCCCCTTAAAACAGAATATTGAGGTAGAATAATTTCTTATTCAGGATTTATCTTTTTCTAAAGCCTGCTGACAGAAGGTGAATGCGAAGGATAAAAACTCTGGTACGATATATGTAATATGTATTGCAAAACCTGAATGAATTGAATGGATATTAATTAATCATTTTAAAATCATTCTTAAAAGTAAAATGTCATGAAAAAGTTTTTTATATCAACCGTATTGTTATTAGTTTTATCGATGAGTGTGAATGCCCAGAAACGACCACCGGCACCTCCACACCCATCCAAAAGTGAGCTAATCAGCAGTAAATCGCGTGAGCTGGACAAAAAATACAATACAGAAAAGAAACTGATTATGAATCATCCGCTTGCCACAAAAAAGATGAAAAGAGATCAGATGAAAGCTTTAAATGAAAGATACCGGACCGAGAAAAGATTACTTAAAAAACTGTAATCTTGGGTTATACATTAAAACAGATATAAAAAGCCGTTTCACATCTTGTGAAACGGCTTTCTTCATTTTATTCTATAATTATTCTCAATCTTTTTTTCATCTTCCATCTTAGCCTCATCCTCTATCCTAACCTTAGCCTCATCCTTAATATAATTTCCTAGCCAGCAACAGATTCAGCATGAAAGTCCCCGTCCAGTTACTGTTATTGGATCCGTTGGTTCCTATAAAGTCAATACGGGAAACAGAAACGGTAAGTCTTGTTTTTCCTGAAACATTCGCAAGACTTACGAAAGAAGCAGTAAAAACATCAGGAAAACTGGAATTGTTTCCTGCTGTTAAAATAGGATACATATTGGTGACATTGAAAGGGGTGCCCTGGTATTCATAGACGATCGTCATACGGCTCGCATTGGAGTAACCTGCGGTGTGTGCATAGGTGGTAGAAGCTTTGCTGATCACCCACCATGCATCTGTACCTGTACCCGTATCATAAGATGTTACTGTATGATTAGTCCAGTCAGCTACTCCCGGAGAGCCACCCCCGTGAGGCGGAATAGAAAGCTGTATCCCATAAATTTCTACGTTGCTCGGTTTGGGAAGTACCGTAAATGATAGATCCCATGTTCCTCCTGTCGTATTGCTGTTGTTGACCACTTCCGCATAAGCTCCGGTAGGAATCACAAAAGACGAAACCGGAGTATTGTCGATCCTTAGGGTATTGCCACTCGATGCCTGAAGCGTAATGCTGGAAGCAGAGATGTTTTTCATTTTATAAATTCTTCCCGTATAACTAGTAGTACCCGTTCCGATGACAGGAAGTGTAAAAGTAGCATTGGCAACTCCGTCATAAGTGATGTAATGATCTGTAGCGGTTATGTTATAGGTTGTCGCGGTGATTTGCTTGTAATCGGCTCCCAGAGACCCGGCAACAGCTAAAGTACTGTTAGGTGTTGTTGTTTTAATACCAACTTGTGCATTTAAAAACGCACTACACAGAAGAAAGATCGAAATAAAGTTCTTTATTTTCATATTGTTATATCTTCGGCAAAAATATGAAAATTATTGTAAAATATTCATTTACAATTGTTTATTTTTATTCTTTGACACTTAAATCATTTGATTGTAATTATATATATTGTGTTTAATTTTTGAAATGGTATTTAATATTTGATAAAAAAAAGATGCTCAGGGTTGTTAGACCGGGCGCTGACTGATAAAATGAACTTAGTGTTCAGTGAAATATGAAATGGCAGAACATAGAACATCCAATATTTTTCCTTAAATTCGCATAAAATTTTTAAAATAATGAACTACGATATCATTGTCATCGGAAGCGGTCCTGGCGGTTATGTTACAGCGATCAGAGCAGCACAATTGGGTTTCAAAACTGCAATTATCGAGAAAGAAAACTTAGGGGGAATCTGCCTGAACTGGGGATGTATTCCTACGAAAGCTTTACTGAAGTCTGCTCAGGTTTTTCATTATATCAACCATGCTGAAGACTATGGTCTGAATAAAGTGGAAGGAAGCTTTGAGTTTCCAAATGTAATCCAGAGAAGCCGTGGCGTTGCCAACAAAATGAGCAAGGGAATTGAATTCCTGATGAAGAAGAACAAGATCGACGTGATTCTTGGGACAGCTAAGGTTCAGAAAGGTAAAAAAGTTTCTGTTACAGATAAAGATGGTAAAGTGACTGAATATGCAGCAGAGAACATTATTATCGCAACAGGAGCACGTTCAAGAGAACTTCCTAACCTTCCTCAGGATGGTAAAAAAGTAATCGGATACAGACAGGCATTATCTCTTCCTGAGCAGCCGAAATCTATGATCGTTGTAGGTTCTGGTGCTATCGGGGTAGAATTTGCCGATTTCTATAATACAATGGGAACTAAAGTAACTGTTGTAGAATTTATGCCAAACATCGTTCCTGTAGAAGATGAGGAAATTTCTAAGCACCTGGAAAAATCTCTTAAAAAGACAGGAATCGAGATCATGACTAATGCATCAGTTGAAAGTGTTGATACAAGCGGAGAAGGCGTTAAAGCAACTGTAAAAACAGCTAACGGAAACATTACCCTTGAAGCCGATATCTTGCTTTCTGCTGTAGGTATTGCTGCCAATATCGAAAACATCGGATTGGAAGAAGTAGGAATCCAGACAGATAAAGGAAGAGTTTTAGTGAACGAATGGTATGAAACTTCCGTTCCGGGTTACTATGCAATCGGTGATATCATTCCTACACAGGCTTTGGCACACGTTGCTTCTGCTGAAGGAATCACTTGTGTTGAAAAAATCAAAGGAATGCACGTTGAAAAAATCGACTATGGCAATATCCCGGGATGTACATACTGTCACCCAGAAGTAGCCTCTGTAGGTCTTACGGAAAAGCAGGCTAAAGAAAAAGGATACGAGATCAAAGTAGGGAAGTTCCCTCTTTCCGCAAGTGGTAAAGCAACTGCTAACGGAAATACAGACGGATTCATCAAAGTTATTTTTGATGCCAAATATGGTGAGTGGTTAGGATGTCACATGATTGGAGAAGGAGTTACAGATATGGTTGCAGAAGCAGTAGTGGCCAGAAAACTGGAAACTACAGGTCATGAGATCATTAAATCGATCCACCCGCATCCAACGGTTTCCGAAGCGATTATGGAAGCAGCAGCAGCAGCTTACGGTGAAGTAATCCATATCTAAGATCAATTTAACTGATACCTGTATTCAGAATATGTTTTAACTGGTCAAAAAACAGTTTTGAAAAATACAACCAGAATGACTTTTCAGCGATTTTTGAAAAGTATATGAATAACTAAAATATTAATAACTATATTTAAAGCTCAGATTTGCTCTGGGCTTTTTTTATGATAGCTGCAATTATGAAAAAGATAAATTTACTCCTTCTTTTCCTTTGTTTTAATTTTTTATTTTCTCAGAAAGAAACATACTTTCCGGCAAAATATGTCCTGAAAAGTTCTAAAGACACTATAAAAACAAAAATTCTCAATATTGGATTGTATGATAATGAAGAGTTTTCTCCGGCAACTTATATCCGCCAGATCACAGTGTTAGATCCTTCAGGTAAAAAGCTGAAAGTGAATGAAAATGATATTAAATACCTGGAAATAAGAGACCTTAAAAAAGTAAAAAGAACATTCGTTAACTCAAAATCCGTTCTTTCTAAAGATTCCGGATTGCTTCAGGTAATGTATAGCGGGAATAAGACGCAATGGTACAGAAAGAGCTTTTACGACGGCCCGATCTATACCTATGAAACAAAGAATACAGATTATTTGATCATGCGGAAGAATAAAAATATTAATGAAATATATTTTAGGGCACCGGGAGCAAGGGCACAATTGAAGGAAATATTTGGAGCGTACCCGGATCTTTCACTATTGATAGATGGGATGGTTGAGGATACAGATTTAATAAAGATCCTTGAACGATATGATAAAAAATAATCATATAGAAACTTTGTAAATAAATGAAACCATGGATAATGTCTGTGGTTCTTTGTAAATTCAGGCAAAATTTAAGCATGAAAAACAAATATATTATTCTTCCTCTTCTGTTCGCCGGACTCCTGTCTGCACAGACGAAAAATGACTTTGTAAGCCCCAATGAGAATCTTATTGTCGAAAATATTCTGCCTATTCCAAAGAGTTTGAATCAGACTATTAAAAAGTATTCTGAGAGTAGAAATGCAGGTGTTGCAGACATTCATCCTAATGGAAAAGAGATCATTGCGGTGACCCGTTTTGCTTCGACCAATCAGCTTCATAAGATTTCTGTTCCCATGGGAGCGAGAAAGCAGATTACTTTCTTTGATGAACCCGTCAATACAGCCTCATATGAGCCTGTAAAGGGGGAGTATCTGATCTATACCAAAGATACCGGAGGAAATGAATTCGGGCAGCTTTTTAAGCTTGATCTGAAGACGATGGAATCTAAACTTCTCACCGATGGCGGACGATCCCAGAATGGAGGAGTAATCTGGAAAAAAGATGGGTCAGGATTTTATTTTTCATCCACAAAAAGAAACGGTGGCGACAGGGATATTTATTACATGAATCCTCTAAAACCGGAAGATGCACAATTGGTACTGGAAGTCAAAGGAGGCGGCTGGGGAATTTCCGATCTTTCCGAAGACGGTAAAAAGCTTCTGGTTGCAGAATATGTTTCAGCTAACGATTCCTATCTGTACCTGTATGATCTGGAAGCTAAAAAACTGGAACCCATCACAGACCGCAAAGAAAAAGGAGTCGTGCAAAGCGCTGGTATTTTCAGCAAAAATCCTGATGAAATTTTTTATGTTACAGACCGGAATAATGAATTCAGCAGACTGGCAGTTTTAAATTTAAAAACCAAAAAAACAGAATACCTGACCTCTTCCATTCCATGGAATGTAGAAGATTATGAGCTTTCTGAAGATAAATCCACGCTGGCATTTGTAACCAATGAAAGCGGAATCAATAAATTGTATATTCTGGATACGGCTACAAAAAAATATGTACCTGTTAGCCAAATCCCGATCGGTCTGATTGGTGGTGTGAAGTTTTCCAATGATGGGAAATCTCTTTATTTCTCCAGATCAGCAGCAGATTCCGGTGCAGATGTTTATAAAATGGATATGGCCACCCGGAATATAGAAAGGTGGACGGAAAGTGAGCAAGGTGAAATGCAGCCTTCCGATATGTCCGTCCCAAAACTGATCGAATGGAAGAGCTTTGACCAAATGAAGATCTCAGGGTTTTATTATCCAGCGTCATCGAAGTTTACAGGAAAAAGACCAGTGATTATTAATATCCATGGTGGCCCGGAAGGACAGTCTATGGCATCTTCTATAGGCTCTTCGAACTATTTTACCAATGAAATGGGAGTTGCCATGATTTATCCTAATGTAAGAGGTTCATCCGGTTTTGGGAAAACATTTATTGCGGCCGATAACTGGGACCTGAGAATGAATTCCGTGAAAGATATCGGAGCCCTTCTTGATTGGATCGCCAGGCAGCCTGAGCTGGATAAGGACAGGATCATGATCATGGGAGGAAGCTACGGAGGCTTTATGACTCTGGCCACTGCTTATGAATATGCCGATAAAATCAGATGCTCCGTAGATATTGTGGGAATCTCCGATTTTAATACCTTCCTTAAAAATACGGAAGAATACAGAAGAGACCTGAGAAGGGTAGAGTACGGTGATGAAAGGATTCCCAAAATGGCTGAATTCTTTACCAAAATTGCTCCTCTGAATAATATCGATAAGATTAAAAAACCAATGTTCATCATCCAGGGAACCAATGATCCCAGAGTTCCTGTGACGGAAGCTGTTCAGATGAGAGATAAGCTGAAAGCCCAGGGAAAAACAGTATGGTATCTGGAAGCTAAAAATGAAGGCCACGGATTCAGGAAAAAAGAAAATGTGGATTTTCAGCGTCTTGCCGTGATCAGATTCATGCAGGAATACCTGCTGAAATAGCAGCAGCATAAAAACTGTCCATATTCTGGATGTATCAAAATAAAACCACAAAAGTCAGAAAATTTATAGGTTTAAAGTATTTGAAAATTCTGTGACTTTTGTGGTTTAAAATATTATGTAACGACCATAAGAGTGTTGTACAGGGAAGAGAATGCGTTTTATTTCATTTCTTCATTAAGTTTATAGCTGTCTTCTAAGAAATGATATTTGACAATCTTTCCGCTAATCACTTTAAAAATAACAACAAATTCGGTACTGAACACTTTGTCATATTTCAGTATTCTGGAGGATAACTGTCCTGCTACGGCTGCGTTTTCCCCTTCTACAGAAATAAAATCAATAGTAAAGTTTTCCGATTGTATGTTATTGTATAATTCTTGAAAAAACAGCTCTATTTCCTCACGGGTTTCTCTTTTTCCTGTCCATGGGAATTTATCCTTGTTGCCGGGCAGATCCCAGTCTACATAATCTGCAAAAAGATCTACTATATTTCCTTCTTTCCTTCCGAACTGCAGATCATAGAATTCTTCAACTACATCTCTGGTCGAGGGTACTGAATTTTGTTTACCGGAGTCGTTCCTGAAAATAGCAAGCCTTTCGGTATCTTCCGATGTAAAATCAGGATCTACATAGATATGAACTCTTTTAATCAGTTCACCGTCAAATTCAAAAACATTGCAAAATTTGCCAAACGACGTATGATTGTCCGGCCATTCCTTACCAGACCTTGTGACTCCTTTTTCGTTGCCTTCAACCACAATGACAGTATCTGAAAAAGTATACCTGAAATTTTGAATATCATGAGTAAGCTTCTCCAAATGCTTTCCTATGACCGTTCCGAAATTTTTAATTCCCTGTTGCCCTTTTTCAAACCCAAATTTAGGATAATACATTTCTACATCTTCAGCATAAAGATCAAAGTATTCATCATCAAATATTCCTGAATCTATCTTTTTGAAATAGGTTTCAATTTTGTTTTTTCTGATCTCATTTAAAGTCTTTTTTTCCATTTTATTTTACTTGTTACTTGATTAATATCTTTATTATTGTATTTTAAACCGATCGTTCCGTTATTGGATAAAAAAATTTATTTCCTGATTTGTTCCATTAAAAAATCAACCATTTCCGTTACTTCTTTTTTATTTTGCGTTAAGATATAATGACTCCAAAAACTACTGAAAGAAGCAAGAATATAACGGGCAATAACAGATGAAGAACTTTCACTTCTGATATCTCCTTCCGTACGGGCCTGTAATATGGCCTGTTCTAAAATCGCCTGCAGCACCGCACCATTCTTCAGGATGAACTGCTTAACCTTCTGGTCTGAAGGGGCCACTTCAAAAATAGTTTTTACAATAAGACACGCTCTGTTATCTGCCAGTGTCTGATCTACAACATCCCGGATGATATATTCTAGAGATTCAATTCCTCTATCTTTTGCCTGTGACGCTTTTGAGTATTGATTTTCTTTGAAGGCCGCATAATTCGCCAGACATTTTAAAAATAAATCATGCTTATTGCCATAGGTATCATAGATACTGCTCCTGTTCAGCTTCATGACAGCTACAATATCATGCATGGATGTCGTGTGGTATCCCTTTTCCCAAAAGAGGTTGCGCACTAGTTCCAGTTTTTCTGTATAATCAAATTCCTTATTTCTTGGCATGAGACAAATATACAATTTAAACTGATCGTTCCAAATTAAATTCTCTGCTTTTTTGAATCAGATAAGAAGAACAGCTTACCAGGTGTTTTGTTAAAATAATTCTAAAATCCGCATGTTTCTTAAAATTAATCTGATTATTTCAGGCTGTTTTCTTACATTTATTCTATGAATTTTGAGAGAACAGGGCTGGTTTTGTCAGGAGGCGGTACCAAAGGGATCGCCCATGCAGGAGTTTTAAAATTCTTGAATGAAAAGAACATAGATATTAATGTGCTGTCATGCTGCAGTGCAGGATCTATCGTGGGGTGTCTGTATGCAGTAGGAAAAACGCCGGATGAGATTCTGGAATTTTTCAATTCGGTTTATTTCTTCAACTGGAAGCATTTTACTTTCAACCAGCCGGGGTTGGTTTCTTCGGTGATTTTCAGTAATTATCTTAAACCCATTTTTCATGATATGAAATTAGGGGATTTGAAAAAAGAAGTGAAAATTGTAGCCACAGAACTGGTTTCCGGGACTCAAAAAATCTTTGACGAAAACTTCCAAGTAGTAGATGCTATTATTGCATCGTGCTCTATTCCGGGAGTTACAACACCCTATATCATCGGTGAGGAAATGTACTGTGACGGAGGCGTTCTGAATAATTTTCCTGCAGATATCATCAGAGATGAATGCGATAAACTGATCGGTGTTTTCGTGTCACCACCGCATGATATTGATATTAAAGACCTGAAATCCATTAAAGCCATTGTCTCCCGTTCCTACGACCTTCTTTCATATAGAGTCGAAAAAGGAAAATTCGACTATTGTGACTGGTTTATTTCTTCCCAAAAACTTTCCTCCTATGGAACTTTTGAGCGCAAAAAAGACCGTCTGGAAGAAATTTTTAACATAGGGTATAAAGCTGCTGAAGAAAGCTATGAAGCAAGCGGTTTCTATACAGAGCTGAAACAGTCTGGCTCGTAATAAGCTTATCTATACAATAAATTAATATTATAAAAATCCCACGGATTACACAATTCCACAGCTTAACTGTCTTGAAATGATGTAATCTGCAGGTTGGTTATGCTTTGTTGCTTTATATTAGTTAAGCTATATAATATTATTTTATTGCTTCACCACAAATCCGTCCTGGCGTACAACTTCCTGATCATTCTCATTATTCACGGTCAGTGTATAAGGTGCTTTGGAAGCTGAATCGGTAAGGTAGTTTCTCCATATCTGATATGTATATCCTTTATTGGCAAAGCTGAAATAGTAATTTCCTCCGGAACCGTCAGGGATCAGCTCACCGTCACTGATGATCATGCTTGGCTTTGATGTGATCCTGGCGTTGGCAGCCCATGACTGGTAAAGATATTTTCCATTTGGCTGCTTGTCGATCCTGATTTTAAATTTTTTCGTTTTAATGATCACTGTTTTCGGAACCTGCTGAGAAGAAAGTATCTTGCTGGAAACAGTAATAAAATTGGAGGTTACCGGCTTATCAATTGCATAAGCTAAAGAAAACTGAGCCATACAAAAGGCTCCTAATAAGATTCTTTTAATCATCGCATTATGGGTTATTGGTTAGATAAATAGACCCATCAAATATGAAGCCATTGGATATTTATCGTAAGATGGTTTCTTTGATCCATACATTCAGTTCCACTGTGCTTTTAAGCGTTTTCAGGAACCATATATTGGTCTTATGTCTTTCAGAATATTGCGGTGAATATACATTTAAACCTTTTTTGAAACTAAAAAAGCTAAGGTTAACGTTTTCCTTTAAAAAATCAAGCCGCCTGTTCAGCCACTTTCTTTCATCCATAGAACCGGACTCGTGATGCCTGATCAATATTTCAATAATAGAGGTGTCAATTCTTTCCGATTCCTTAAGCATTTTATCCAGCGCATTGGTCAGTATCTCATCATCGATAAAATTAATGTTGGGCAGATTTTCGTCATTGTTCTGAAAAAGATGTTCAAACTCAATATCCTGAAGGAGATGGTGTGCTCCATGCATGATCTCTGATGCAGGGCTGTAGTCATTATTATCCTTTACAATAAAAACTGCCGGGATATCCATCTTCAGACGGGTGTACGCTTCAATTTTATGATGTCCGTCCAGAACAAAAGCACAGCTCATCATCGGATCGAGATGGTAGAGACTGTAAAATACAACGGGTTTCGGACGGCCTCCTTTTCTGATAAGATCTACATAATATTCGATTCTTTTGGGATCTATACTTTTACTTTCCAACGTATACAGATAATTAAAATCCTGGAAAGGGTAGAACCAGCCGGAAAATTTCTTCCGGTCAGGAATATTTTCGTCATCAGGCAAAGGCGTGGCCATATAGAAATTGGAATTGTCGAACGGAATTTTACCCAGATTAACCTGGTAACTTCCACTTTCAAAAAGCTTTAGAAAATCCTCAACCTGAGCTATGATCTCTTCTTCGGTTCCATCCGTAAGGGCATGGTTAAGACCGTCAGCCAAAGTTATTTTCTCTTCATCAGAGAGTTCTGAAACAGCATAATATTCACCCACACTTCCCCGGGAATCCGGCCAGTTAACAGCCACAGGGCGCCTGATGATTAAGCAGCTGGCAAAACCATCGTACAGAACTTTGATAATGCCCTGTCCGTGAGTGATGTGTATTTCCATGAGTATTAAGAAACAGCCGTATAGCTTGCAAAAGCTTCTTCCAGACTGTCGAATCTGCCTTTAAATTCATCAATAGGGCAGTCTTGAAGAATGTTTCCTTTGTGAATCAGAATGACCCGTGAGCAAAGCGCTTCCACTTCCTGCATAATATGAGTAGACAGAAGTACTGTTTTCTGTTGCCCGATTTCTTTCACTACATTTCTTATCTCGATAATCTGGTTAGGATCCAGGCCGTTGGTTGGTTCATCCAGGATCAACAGGTCCGGTTGATGAATGATGGCCTGCGCAAGACCAACCCTCTGCTTGTATCCTTTAGACAGCTGGCCGATCTTTTTTGATTTTTCCGGAGTAATTCCCACAAGCTCGATCACCTCATCTACTCTGGCTGCAGATATTTTATGGATATTGGCAACGAACTGAAGGTATTCTCTGACATACATTTCCAGGTATAACGGATTGTTTTCGGGAAGAAAACCTATTTTCTTCTTGCTTTCGATCTCATTTTCGGAAATATTCATTCCATTAAAGATAATTTCGCCCTGATCAATTTTCAATGCTCCGACAATAGATTTCATGAGGGTGGATTTTCCGGCTCCGTTCGGACCCAGAAGGCCAATGATCTCATTTTTATCAATGGAAATATTGATATTGTCTAGTGCGGTCTGTTCCCCAAATTTCTTGGTTAAATTGATTATCTGAAGCGGCATAATAAGTAATGTCTTTCTGCAAAAGTAAAAAATAAAAAACTCATTTCGTAATGTACGGTTGCGTAATATTAGAAATAATAGCGGTATATCTGGGATTTATCTTAAAAATAAAACTCATCCGGATGAATGAGTTCAGTATTATTGAAAAATAAATATGATTATTTTCTTGATTTCTTGTTTTTACTGCCGCTGTTTGAAGCTGGTGCCGCAGTGGATGCCTGATTTGAGTAAGACTTTGTACCATTGATCTGTTGCATGGTAGCAGGCTTCTCATACATGGCAGATTTTCCGTTCGTTCTTCCGAATACTTTGTCTACCTGTTTTCTGGTTAAAAACTGGGATTTGCCAACATATTTACGGTTTTTATTGATGTATTGGATAAACTGTACGGTTGGTTGGCCATAATTTTTCTCGTAATGAAGCTCAATAATATCATTAGGAAGTTCCAGGATGATGTTTTCGTCCGGAGAGGATATAAAGCCGTCCATAAGCAGTTTATACAGACCAGATACATCGCTGTTCAGGTTCTGGAAAGAAAAAGACCTTATGGTATTCAGGTTACTTGTATTAAGATCCTGGTAGTTGATGGTAAATTTATCCTCTTTTTTATATAAACCTACGGAATTATCTTTGCCAATTTCCACCAAGCTCTCATTTTTCAGCACTTTGATCTGCGAGAAAACTGAAATACTGAACATGCATGTAATGAGTAGAATTATTTTTCTCATGTGGAAGGGATTTTAATGTTTTATAAATTTGTGTCTTAAAATTACTAATAAAAAGTTTCTAAACAATTTTATTATTTCAAACAAAAGTAAGACTTTTTTTTAATATCCATGATGGGGAAGCTGTTGATATTATGCATGCCATTGCATGCGGGAAGGTTTGCAAATCATTTGTTGGCAGACGTTTATAAGTTATCTGCATCATTTCCAAAATATTAAATGAGCTGGATAAGCTTTTTAGTGCTGTAAACTATTAATTAACTGGGACTTTAAAATTATTCTGAGTTTATTTAGTGTCCGTAGCTGACCACTCTTGAAATTTTCCACCCGTCAGGAGTCTTTTTCCAGACATGAACAAACTTAAATGTTCCACAGTTGGTCAGAGAGCCGTTTTGCCTTTCAGTTTGTTCAAAGATAATTAATTAAATTTCTGAATGAAAAAAATATTTCAAAGCGCCTGCTTTCAGAAAATATAAGTGATCAGCATTATAATCTTGATAAAAGCTATATAATTTGTAATTTTATCTTTTCATTAGTATAATTTTCCAATATGAATATTCTACATCAGGATCAAAGCTTTATTATCCGTCAATTTTCAGTTGAAGAGCAAAATCTGTTTTGTGACCTTTTTGAAGATGCGGAGGTTACTAAATATCTTCCTTATCGTTCACCTGAACAGTATATAGAAATGTTCGAAATAGCTCTGAAGGATTACCTTGAAGGCCCGTTTGGCCGTTTTGGAATATTTGATTCTGAAAATAATGATTTTATCGGAATGTGCCTGGCCAGGACCTTTGCTGATGTACCCGATCAGATTGAAATAGGATATACTTTAAGTAAAAAATATTGGGGGAAAGGAATAGCAACAGAAGTGAGCCGTGCTCTCGTAAAATATTGCTTTTTAAATACTGAGACCAATGAAGTTGTAGCCGTAACTGATCTTGATAACATCGGTTCACAAAAAGTATTGGAAAAAGCAGGATTTAATCGGACTGATAATCTGAAAAGAACATATGGTGAATTAGCTTATTATATAGTTAAACGTAATTAGATCTATATTTAGATTAGAGGAGATAATTGGTTTTCATCAATTAATAGAGCCTTTAGAAACCCTTGTTATCAAAGCATTGAATTCATTTTTATAGCTTCTGCCTACAGGAAGATGATGAATGCCTAGCAGGACTTCATTGTTGTTAAAAGCAGTCATGAATTGAGCATTGATCATAAATGAACGGTGAATTCTGACAAAATTTCTTCCGGATAAAATGGCTTCCAGCTCTGTTATTGTATGCTTTGATATAATGTTTTCATTATTGGCCAACACCATTTTGATATCGTTTCCCTGGCTTTCAAAATAAACAATTTTCTGAATAAAGACTTTCCGGTTCATTCCTTCCGTTTTAATGATGATAAAGTCCTCCTGAAAATCACTTCTGTTTCTTAAAACCCGTTCTACAGATTTGAAAAAACGTTCAAAAGTAATAGGTTTCAAAAGATAATCCACAGCTTCCAGCTCGAAACCTTCGATGGCAAAATCGCGGTAGGCTGTTGTGAAAATAGTTGGTGGTTTTTGAGGAAGTGATCTAAGAAAATCAATTCCGGTTAAATGAGGCATCTGGATATCCAAAAACATAAGGTCTACAGATTTCGTCTGCAGAAGTTTGTAAGCATCCATTACATTTTCAGCTTTTCCAGTCAGTTTTAAATGTCCGATCCCGGAAATATGTTTTTCAAGCAGGGCTGCTGCCAGAGGTTCATCATCCACAATGATACAGTTGATCATAAGATTGCTGGAGTTTTTATTTCGACTTTAAAAATATTGTTTTCTTTTGAAACTTTGAGTATAAAATCATCATGGTAATGGAGCCGGAGCTGTTTTTCTATATTTTTCAGCCCGATACCTTCAGGGTTGTTATACTCATCATCTCCACAAGTATTCTGAATCCTGAAAACTGAATAGGAGCCATCTGTGGAAACATCAATTTTTATCTCAGTTGAGCCTATCGTTTTTTCTGCGCCATGTTTAAAAGCATTTTCAACCAATGTAAGGTAGAGTAGCGGAGGAATCATAGCGGCTGAATATAAGGAAGCCGTTCTGCTGATTTTTAATCTTCCTTCACTGTATCTAAGGCTTTCCAAGGTGATATAATGATCAATCATATTGAGTTCTTCAGATATGGATACTTCATTTTTAGGGCCTTTATACAGAATGTAATCCAGAATATCTGAAAGACGGCTGATTGATTCAGAAGTTTTCTCTGAATTGCTGATCGAAAGGGAATAAATATTATTCAAAGTATTGAACAGAAAATGTGGGTTAAGCTGGGATTTCAAAGATTTTAATTCAAGTTCAGCTTTTTCCTTCTGCAGTTTCGCCGTGTTTTCTTTTTCATCTTTATACCGAATCACAAACATTACTGAAATAAAAATAAAAGCTCCACTGATAATTGTAAAAATATAGTGAGTCCAAAGATAACCGATATCCGTAAAAACACTGTAGAAGCTGTCTTTAGGAACACTGATGAAGAAAGGTTCTGCCAGATAAACAATGAATATCCTGTTGACCACAGAAATAACATACAGACTGAAAATAAGGGACAGCGAAAATGCGAAATAATTTTTCCGGTCAAAAAAATTCCGGATAAGAACAAAATAGATAAAATTGGCTCCTGCGATCTGAAATATCCAGTGACAGAAATTATAAATGATGATTTCCCAAGAGATTCCGTCATCATATTCTCCATACATTCTTGCAATTCCAAATACAAACAAAGCCGTCCAAAAGAGCAGTTGGAAACAGATATTCTGTTTGAGATTATTTTCCGGTCCGAGTGTCATAGTCTTCAAAAATATAAAATCCTGAAGTGCAGCCTGCCATTTTTTGATAAAAAGAAGCAAATTAGTGATGGAAAGATTTATTTATCATTCGGACGGCTGATTTTACGGTTGGCATGCAGATTATAGCTGTCTGCCATGATTACACAAAAAGTCTGATCTGTTTTACAACATTTGCAGAAAAAAAATGCAGGCAAACTACAATTCTTCTGAAAGACTTTACGGACTGGATCATTTACGAGCTTTAGCCATTGTATTGGTTTTATTGTACCATTACCGAGCGTTTCAACATCCGGCCTGGCTGGATACCTTAGGGAGATTCGGGTGGACCGGGGTAGATCTTTTCTTTGTACTGAGTGGTTATTTGATATCACGACAGCTGTTTAAAGAAATTGAGAAAAGTGGAAGTATCAGTTTAAAAATATTTTTTACCAAACGCTTTTTCAGGATTATCCCGCCGTATTGTTTCACTTTGGCTTTGTACTTTTCATTTCCGTTTTTCAGGGAAAGAGAGGCATTATCCTCTTTTTGGAAGTTTATCACCTTTACTCAAAACTATGGACTCGATGTCATTAACCGCGGAACGTTTTCGCATGCATGGTCTTTATGTATTGAAGAACAGTTTTATCTTTTCCTTCCTTTCATGCTTTTAGTCGCAGTGAAGGCAAAAGTTTTGAGATATACAGTGTTTTTTACTGCCTTCCTCATCATCTTTTCGCTGACAGCCAGATTTATCATTTGGAAAGACTTTATTGTTCCGGTGCTGGATACCGAAGATTTCTGGAAAGTTTGGTATATGGAAATGTATTATCCTACACATACACGGCTGGACGGTCTGGCAGTAGGAGTTACAGTCAGTTATTTAATGCAATATTCATCTCAGTTTAAAAATGCAGTTCATAACAACGGGAATAAGCTTTTCATTCTTGGAGCGATTTTGTTGGGGATTTCATTTTGGATATGTAATGATCAGGTTTCTGAAGAAGCTTCCGTCTTTGGATTTACTTTTGTAGCAATAAGTTATGGAATTATTTTGATGTCGTCACTTTCTGGGTCTTCATTTCTCTTCAGGTCAAAATCATATAGTACTACACAGATTGCGGCGCTTTCTTATGCAATTTATCTTTCACATAAAGGAATTATCCATATGATTCAATATACTCTTGGGCAGTTTGGAATGAATGTGTCAGACAATTTCAGTCTTTTAGTCTGCCTGGCAGGATGTATCGCCGGAGGTTTGTTATATCGCTTTATGATTGAAAATCCTGCTTCAAGGCTTAAATACAGGATTTTAAACCGAACAGCAGAACGCGATTGATCTGACACAAATGCCCAGCTATCCGGGAATTCGTGTCAGATCAATTAAAATTTAGTTCAATATGAAAGCTAACACTCTATACATCCCTGAAATGATATTTTCGGATAGTCGATATACCCTTTGTCTCCACCGTGATAAAACGTTTCCTCATCCCAATCCGCCAGCGGAAGATCATTTTTTATACGTTCTGCCAAATCAGGATTGGAAATATAGAGTTTGCCAAAAGCGACCAGGTCCACAAGCCCGGTTTGCAATATTTCTTCCGCTGTTTCTACGCTAAAGCCGCCGGCAATCATGATGATGTTTTTAAAACGTTGTCTCGCATTCTCTAAAAAGCTCAATGGAATTGAAGGTTTTCCATCAGCTACTGCATTAGAAAAGTGAACATATAAAATATCCAGTTTCTGTAGTTCATCAAGGATATATTCGTGGGTTGCCAGTTCCTCAGGATAAGTCTTAAGGTCATAAATTTCGCGGAAAGGGGAAAGTCTTATACCTACTTTATGCTTACCAATTGCTGCAATAACTTCCTGCATGACTTCAAAAAGGAACCTCGTTCTGTTTTCAATACTTCCGCCGTATTCATCCGCTCGGGTATTGCTCAGAGGATTGATGAACTGGTCGATCAGAAAGCCATGAGCTGCATGAATTTCAACACCGTCAAATCCCGCTTCCATTGCGTTGATGGCTGCTTCTTTAAAAACTTTTACCCAAACCGGAATCTCTTCTGTACTGATAGCATCAGGAATGGTCATGCTTTGATAGCTGTTATCAGGAATACGGATAGTTTCATTCACAGGTATGGCAGACGGTGCTATCAATGGCTGATTATTTTGGATGGCCGGATGACCAACACGGCCTGACTGTACTAATTGGGCAAATATTTTTCCGCCTTTTGTATGTACTCCTTCAACTACTTTTTTCCAGGCATCTTTTTGGTTTTTAGTATATATTCCCGGAGTATTCATATACGCTCCACCATTGGAGGAAACGGCAATATTGTCTGATATTAATAATCCTGCACCGGCTCTCTGCTGGTAATAGGTAATTCTACGCTAAAGCCGCCGGCAATCATGATGATGTTTTTAAAACGTTGTCTCGCATTCTCTAAAAAGCTCAATGGAATTGAAGGTTTTCCATCAGCTACTGCATTAGAAAAGTGAACATATAAAATATCCAGTTTCTGTAGTTCATCAAGGATATATTCGTGGGTTGCCAGTTCCTCAGGATAAGTCTTAAGGTCATAAATTTCGCGGAAAGGGGAAAGTCTTATACCTACTTTATGCTTACCAATTGCTGCAATAACTTCCTGCATGACTTCAAAAAGGAACCTCGTTCTGTTTTCAATACTTCCGCCGTATTCATCCGCTCGGGTATTGCTCAGAGGATTGATGAACTGGTCGATCAGAAAGCCATGAGCTGCATGAATTTCAACACCGTCAAATCCCGCTTCCATTGCGTTGATGGCTGCTTCTTTAAAAACTTTTACCCAAACCGGAATCTCTTCTGTACTGATAGCATCAGGAATGGTCATGCTTTGATAGCTGTTATCAGGAATACGGATAGTTTCATTCACAGGTATGGCAGACGGTGCTATCAATGGCTGATTATTTTGGATGGCCGGATGACCAACACGGCCTGACTGTACTAATTGGGCAAATATTTTTCCGCCTTTTGTATGTACTCCTTCAACTACTTTTTTCCAGGCATCTTTTTGGTTTTTAGTATATATTCCCGGAGTATTCATATACGCTCCACCATTGGAGGAAACGGCAATATTGTCTGATATTAATAATCCTGCACCGGCTCTCTGCTGGTAATAGGTAATCATGGATGGTGACGGGATGCCTTTAATGGCTCTTCTACGGTTCATGGGAGCCATTACAACTCTGCTGGAAAGGGAAATGTTTTCGCTGATAAACGGAGCGATTAATTTTTTCTGTGGCATATTTTTTTGACAAAATTAACATGAACCAAGAGGTAAAAACAGGGATATTGGGCGGTTTTTTTTGTACATTTCGGGTAATGAAAACTAAACATTTACATAAACCTTTAGATATATTTGTATCCGATATGGAACATTGGCATGAACGTCCGCTGATCTATCAGTTCTTTGAAATTGTACAGATTATGGAAGGGGAAGGCACCAGGATTATTAATGAAAACAAGTTTCCATATACTAAAGGCAGTATTTTTTTGTTTACCCCGCTGGACTGCAGAGGTTTTGAGAGCACTACCAATACCCGCTATTGCTCCATCCGGTTTTCCGAAGTCTTTCTCGAACAGTACAAAACCAAACACGAAAAAGAAAGAGTCATAGAATGGTTAAAGCAGCTGGAAGCTATTTTCACGCACCACAACCGCTTTGAGCAGGTATTGATTAAAGATGAGAAAGACTGCAACATGATCGCTTCATTAATTGAAAATATGATCACAGAATACAGCAACAAGCCTTCCTATTTTGATGAAAATCTTCAGCATCTGGTCATTCTTGTTTTAAATATTATTTCCCGTAACGTGAATCCCCAGCAGGTTATATCAGATACAACCATGGATGAACCGTTGATTAATAAAATACTTGTTTATCTGCACCAGAACATACACAGTCCTAAGAATTTAAGAATAAAACATCTTGCAGAACAGTTTAACCTGTCGGCAAATTATATCGGCGAATATTTTAAGAACCTCACCGGCGACAGCTTACACTGTTATCTCACTCAGTATAAAATGAATATTATAGAACAGCGGCTGATCTACAGTGAATATTCAATAGGACAGATTGCAGACGATTTAGGGTTTTCTGATGAAAGCCATTTAAGCAGACAGTTCAAAAAGCATAAAGGGATAACTGCTGCTGCCTTCCGGAAACAGTTTAAAAGCTAAAGAGAAAAAATTGCTGACAAATTTGAAAACCCGGTTATAAAAATTTCTTTTCCGTATCACAAAATTTCCTTTTCGTATCATCCAATGATAGGCATAACATTACTTTTGAAAGAATAGAATCTATCATTACTGTTATTATGAAAAAATACCTGTTATTCCTAATATCTTTCCTGATCCCGGGCTTATCATTTGCACAACAATATAATCCACTTACCCTTCAGGAAGCAGAAAAAAGATTACTGCCCCAGTTTAGAGCTATGATTAATGCTCCGATTCAGGATATTACCCTGGAAGAAGTAAAAAAAGAGCGCAAAACCCAGGCAGAAATGGCCTGGCCGGAACTGAAAAACAAAGACAGCGTTGATGTAACCCAATCTAAAATTCCGGGACTGAATGCCAAAGATCCCGAAATCCCGGTAACGATTTATAAACCCAAAAACGCGAAAAATCTTCCCCTATTTCTTTGGTTCCACGGGGGTGCTTTTGTATATGGAACTCCTAAATGGGATCATCAGAGGTGTGCAGATTATGCTTTGAAAGGGCATGCTGTTGTTGTCAATATAGATTACCGTTTCGCCCCGGAAAATCCTTTTCCGGCGGCACTTCACGATGCCTATGCTTCCCTGTTATGGGCCAGTAAAAATGCAGTGCGTATTGGTGGAAATCCAAAACTGATTGCAGTTGGAGGTTCCAGTGCGGGAGCCGGGATATCCGGAAGTCTGGCACAATATACAAGAGATCTGAAAGGTCCGGAAATCAGTTTACAGGTTCTGGAAATTCCTCCCGGTGATTTCGGAATGGATTACCCGTCTGTTGTTGAATTTAAAAGAATTCCCGGTGTCAAAAGTGATGATTTCCCAGTTTTAAAAGACTTCTATATAGGAAAAAATGGTAATTCAAAAGAAAAATACGTATTGCCTGGCAACATTAAAGATGTCTCTAATCTTCCACCTGCTGTAATTTTTGTTGCTGGAGCAGATCCTTTACGGGATAGTGGAATAGCTTACGCTGACCGTCTGATAAAAGCAGGTATTTTCACAGAATTACACGTTTTTGCAGGCTATGCCCACGGAATGCCACTTCCTGGAAGCATGGAGATCACCCTGAGAATGATGAAGCAGTTTCTTAAATAATCAGGACAGGGATGAGGCAGAAATCTGGATTTCAAACTGTCATAGAATAATATTCTATAGATTCGGATAAAGAAAAAATATTTTCCTTAATATTGATGTAATAACACAGGATTGACAGAAGTAACAAGAGATCTTTCCTTTAGAAAAGCTGTCTGACTGTGAATCATATTTTAAAACTAAAATAATGCAGTACTCAAAAAAAATACCTTTAATTTTCGTTTTATTCTCTTCCATCGTATTTTCCCAGGTTTATAAAACTTCTTCAACAGTTTTACCGGGAAAGCAATTTCCCAGAATAGACTCTGAGAAAAAAGCAGAATTCCGTGTTTACTTTCCGGATGCAAAATCTGTAACTTTAGATGGAGGAGACGGCATGAAAAGTATAAAATCTTCCGTTTCCAAAGATAAAGATGGCTTTTGGAACATTTTCACAACACCTATGGAAATAGGATTTCATTACTATTGGTTCAATGTAGATGGGCAACGGACTAATGATCCCAATACACAGCTGTATTTCGGGTACAGCCAGCCGACGAGTGGAATTGAAGTTCCTTCCGGGGAGGTTTTTTTCCAGGAAAAAAATGTAAAGCATGGGAAAATCATTAATGACAGTTTAAACTCACAAATTACCCAGGGTAAACGGAATTTTAAAGTATATCTTCCCCCCAATTACGGTACAAAAAAATTACCCGTTCTGTATCTGTACCATGGAACCGGAGAAGATATTACAGGTTGGGAAAAGCAAGGGTATATCCTAAACATTTTAGACAATCTTTTCGCAGAAAAAAAAGCACGGGAAATGATAGTGGTGATGGACTATGGGGTTGCCTTGAATGCCGAACAGGAAAAAATGCCGGACAACTATCCCAGAACAGTGCTTTCTTCCAAAAATCTTGATAAAATCATTACGCAGGAGCTGATTCCTTATATAGAGAAAAAATATAAAGCTTCCGGCAAGAAGGCTATTGCAGGACTTTCCAGAGGAAGCTACCAGGCCATGCTCATTGGAGTTTCCCATCCCGAAACATTTTCGGCGATCGGAGCATTCAGCCCAGTGATTTATGAAGGAACTGAGGCAGAACCTTTTAAAGAACTTCCTATCGGAAACTTGCTGAAGTCTAAGAAAAAGCCTTACTTCTTTATCGGAATCGGGGAAAAAGAAGACGCTATGTTTTTTAAATTTGATCAATTATTGACGGATTTCTTAAACAGGAATAATTATCCTTATTTCCAATACAAATCCTCTGAAACCCGCCATGAATGGCTTACGTGGAGAAGATCTCTTTACCAGTTTGCCCAGCAGATTTTTAAATAAAAAACATGATATTTGTCATGTTTTGAAATTTTATTAACTTACACCAATAAATTACCGTTGTATGGAATTACTCCTTCCTTATCTGGAACCGGATGGTTTTAAACAAGGTCTGATGAAGGATTACAGATTTTGTGATAAAGATTTCCTGAACTCTACTGTTCTGGAGATGCCGGAGGATTTAGGAACCGGGAAGCTGATTCTTTTCAGTAAGAAGAATTTTCATTTTTTCCGTGGAAAATGGAACTTTCATGAAGAAACCATTTTTCATTCCCCGCATAAAGTAGGAGATAATGGGATGATGGATTTCCGGATCAATAAAGAAGGGAAGATCAGCAGTAATTTTATTAATGACGAAAAAAAATTTGAACACAATACTACTGATATCGATGGCGTAAGGATTTTTGTACCCAAAACCATATTTTCAAAAGATAAAGGGCTTCTGAAAGAAAAGCTGGAAAATGCACAGCGCAATTACCTGAGTCAGGAAAAACTTAAAACTATTTTCGATACTCCGTTTGACGATGCTTCATGCAGTATTATTCTCGAAAGCCGGATTTTAGAGTTCTTAAGCTATTGGATCCATTATCTGCTGTCCGATGAAAAGACTTTTGAGCATAAGAAGGCATTTGAAGACAAAATAAAACTGGCCAAAGATTTTGTAGATACCAATGCGTTCCAGAGTCTGGCCATCAGGGAGATAAGCCGTTACTGCGGACTCAATAGCAGTGATCTGAAAAAAGGATTTAAGGATTATACCCAATTGCCTATTCATCAGTATATTATCAAAACCAGAATGGAAACAGCTCGTGCAATGCTTCTGGAAACCGAAAAATCCGTAGGGGAGATCAGTGATTTTATCGGGTATAACAACCGGGGACACTTTTCACAGCTTTATCTTCGTCATTTCGGGAAGCTTCCTTCCGAAGAACGTCAGTAAAACTTAAACACTTTTATACGGAATATCGTGAATGTCTGTTATACCTGACATTTGCGTGAAGTTGCAGTTTTATACACTATGAAAAAATTTCTTTTTCGTATCACGGAATTTCCTTTTCGTGTCAGCACCTGTGCAGCATATCATTAATTTGGAGTTAAGATTAGTTCATATGAAATTCCCTTTAACCAAGGCCCTTTTCATATCAACATTAACTCAATATGAACAAAATTATGCTGAACTTATCAATTTTAGTGGAAGAAAGTGCAAGAAGAAATCCAGAAAAGCCAGCCTTAAGCCTGGGAGAAACCACAATCAACTATAAAATTTTTCATGAAAAAGTTGGCCAGGCGGCCAATGCCTTTGCAAAAAGAGGAATCGGATATGGCGATAAGGTTGCTTTGCTATGTCCTAATATTCTGCAATTCCCGGTTATTTTTTTCGGAATATTAAAAACCGGGGCAACGGTTGTACCCTTTAGCATTTTTCTTAAACCTGATGAGATTGCTTACCAGCTGTCCGATTCTGACAGTAAAATGTTTCTGTGCTTTGCAGGAACTCCGGAAATGCCTGTAGGAAAGTTTGGAAAGGAGGGATTTGATAAAAGCACCTCATGCAAAGATTTTATCAGTATAGGGAATCTCGCTGAAGATGTTGAGAATTTTGATGATTTAATTAAAGACGAAGAAACCCAATTTGAATCCTATATTAACTCGTCAGAAGATACGGCCATTATTATTTATACCTCGGGAACTACCGGAAAACCTAAAGGAGCCGAACTTTCACATATTAATCTCTTTACCAATTCAGAAGCCAGCACAACTATAATTGCATCTACCGAATTTGAAGCCCAGCTTGTTGTTTTACCTTTATTTCACATTTTTGGCTTAACGGTAATGATGCTTGCAGGAATCCGGAGATCGCTTCATCTTATCCTGATGCCGAAATTTGATGCCAAAGCAGTTTATCAGCTCATTATCCGTTTTGATATCCGGATTTTTGCCGGCGTTCCTTCCATGTACTGGGCCCTGCTGAATGAGGAAAACACTGAAGAAAATACAAACAGCATTAAAAAACTGAGAATCTGTGTCTCCGGCGGTGCTTCCCTTCCTGTAAAAATCATTGACGAATTTGAAACCCGCTTCGGCGTTCCCATTATTGAAGGATATGGAATGTCCGAAGGTTCTCCTGTGGTGACATTCAATCAGCTGGCAGTGGGACGAAAGCCCGGTTCTATCGGAACTCCAATCTGGGGAGTTGAGGTAAAGATTATAGATGATCAAGGTAATGAACTCCCGATTGGTGAAAAAGGAGAGTTGATCTATCGCGGTCCCAATGTGATGAAAGCCTATTACAAAAGGCCTGAAGAAACTCAGGAAGTTCTGAAGAACGGATGGATGTTTTCCGGAGACATCGCGGTAAAGGATGAGGATGGTTTTTTCTTCATCGTTGACCGTAAAAAAGAAATGATTATCCGGGGCGGAATGAATGTTTATCCCCGTGAAGTAGAGGAAGTGATGATGCGGAATCCTGATATTTCCATGGTTGCGGTTATCGGCATCGATGATGAAAAACTAGGTGAAGAAATTAAAGCATTTGTGGTAAAGAAAAAAGAAAGCAACGCTTCCGAGGAAGATATTAAGCTGTGGACAAAAGAAAGAATTGCCAAATATAAATATCCGAGAATCATAGAATTTATAGACGAGATGCCTTTAAACGCTACAGGAAAAATACTTAAAAAGAATTTAAAAAAACAACTGAAATGAATTATTTTAAAATCGCAGCCCTGTCCATTACATTATTGACGGTAAGCTGCTCAACACAAAATGTTGAAAACACCAAAACGGTTTCTGTAAGCCAAAAGGAAGAAAAGCTTACCGATATACAATACGGCTCACACGAAAGGAACGTAATGGATGTCTATCTACCGGCAAACAGAAGCCCGAAAACTGCCTTTCTTGTTAATATCCACGGTGGAGCCTGGACGCAAGGTGATAGGACATATGATGGTAAAATTTCTGAATATCTTCTTTCACAGGGAATTGCTGTTGCCAATCTCAATTACCGTTATGCCAATCTTACTGACACCCATCTTCCTGAGCTTTTAGATGATATTGATAACGTTGTAAAATATCTTTCTTCCCATGCCAATGAGTGGAATACCAGAAAAAACGGGTTTTCAATTTCCGGAGGGAGCTCAGGTGCCCATGTTTCGCTGATGTATGCCTATACCAAAAATCCTCAGATTAAAACCATCATAGAAATGTGTGGTCCCGTAGATTTTACAGATGTTCAGACGTTACAGTACGTGAAAGCAGCTAACCTTTTGAATGTCCTGGATAAAATGTCTGGAAACAAAGTAGTCTGGAAACCCGGTGATGCGATTCCGGAAGCTTATGCTAAAACCAGTCCTGTAAAATTTGTCAATCAGATTCCCACAATGATTATTCATGGTGATAAGGATGAAGTGGTTCCCATCCAGCAGGCTTATATTCTGGAAAAAGCCCTGAAAGCAAAAGGTGTTCCGTATAAATTGGTTGTAGTTCCCGGCGCAGGGCATCTTATCACAAAATTACCGGCAGATGAGCAGGCGGTATTCACCCATGTGGCAGAATGGCTTAAAAAGTATGGCACAAATTAATGATTACAATATTATGAAGACTACATTTTTGAATACAAAAATCACGGTAGCAGTACTTTTCCTGGCAGCTTTTTCCAATGTAACAGCCCAGAAAAAAGAAGCTGATACAGCGAAAACAAAAGATATCGATGAGGTGATTATGACCGGGGTATTTGATAAAAGAACAAGGATGAATGCTCCTGTGGCTATCTCTGTTCTGAAAAGCGAGGTCATTGAAAAACAGGTCCCTGTAAGTGCTGCAGATCTGCTTAAAAACGTTCCCGGAGTATATGTGAACTCATCATTGGGAGAGATCAGGAACAATGTAAGCTCAAGAGGAATCAGTGCAGGTTCTTCAGACGGTACTTTTGCTTACGAATATATATCTATGCAGGAAGACGGTTTGCCTGTAACCAATACCACCTATTATAATTACGGTCCCGACTTTTTTCTAAGAGCAGATGCAACCATTTCCCAGATTGATGCCGTGAGAGGAGGGCCTGCCTCTATTACGGCGGCCAATGCACCAGGAGGAATCTTCAATTATATTTCCAAAACAGGAGGCAATAAATTCGGAGGAGAAATCCGTGCAAAATATGGAATTCAGGGAGCTAATAACTCAGGATATCACAGAATTGATGCCAACTTTGGAGGACCTCTGGGTGATAACTGGTTTTTTAATGTCGGCGGGTTTTACCGGTATGATTTAGGTGCCCGGTATGCAGGCTATCCGTTTAATAACGGAGGCCAGGTAAAAGCAAATATTGTAAAAAAATACAATAAAGGAAGCCTGAAAGTTTTCCTTAAATATCTGGATGACAGAAATGGCTATGCGCAGCTGATTCCTACCAGAAACTATACGGCTCCCGAACCGGCGGAAGGGTTCAGCAGCAGTTCGTCTTTGCTTATTCCGGAGCTGCAGTACAATTCTCCGGATTTTATTCATGGAGGTAATGTAGATTATAATTCAGGGCGTTTGGTTAGCAATAAATACCGTTCTGTAGGACTCAACTGGGATCATAACCTGGGAAATGACTGGAAGCTGTTCTTTGCAAGCAAATATTCTGATAATGATGTGGTGCAGAACAGTGTGGGTAATTCTTTTCTTACCTCACTGGATGATATGACCTCTTATTTTTTAGTCGGTGGACTGGGAATCGGAACTTACTCCTTTAAAGATGCGCTTACAGGACAGGAACTTGCCAGTGTGAATGCTGCCCTGGGGGCCGGAGGATTACCTGTTTACCAGATCACCAAGAATCAGTTGCCGGGTCAGTCTATCCAGAATAATTCATTTGCAATGTCGGCGCTAAATTTTTATGAAAATAAAGTAAAAGAATCCATGAATCAGCTGACCATCAATAAAAAATGGAACCATATGAATTTCTCGTTTGGAGGATATTACGGTTATTCTGATGTATGGCGTTTTTCCGGAATTAACGGGATAGGGCTTACGACTTTGGAAAACAGGCCGAGAATGCTGACGGTAAGCTTAACGGGTGTCACTACTTTAGATTTTACAAAACCCGGTGTTTACCAGCTGACCAATAATGACGGGTTTGCGCAGGCAGCAGGCAGTACGGGGGATTTAATTGAATTTAAAGCCAAACAGCAGCAGGGGGCCGTATTTTTCGGACATACCTGGGATATTACAGATCATCTGACTCTGGATTGGGGAATCCGGTATGAAAAAGTATGGATCAAAGGGGATAATACCAGAACCTATCTGTTTTCAGATAAAAACGGAGGGACGGACAGTAACATTTTTACCCTGTACAATAACAATGCTTTAACGAAACTTACCAATGTTGCCTATAGCAGGCGGCTGGAAAACTTTTCCTATTCAGCAGCGGTGAATTATAAGTTCAATAATAATGTTGCCATATATGCCAGATATTCTAAAGGCAGCAAATCTCCGGATCTTGATATGTTCTTTGCAGCCAACAGGCCGGAAACGATAGACTTATTGAATCCGCAATCCAGAAAAACACAGCAGGTGGAGATGGGCTTTAAAACCAAAACCACTTATTTTGATGCTTTTATAACCCCGTTTTACAGTTTGCTGAGCAATATTCCTTACAGCTTTATGGCTGATGACGGCAAAGGCGGGTTCTATACCACACCGTCCCTGTACAATAAAAACGAAACCTATGGTATTGAATTGGAAACCAATATAAAGCCGGCTGATAATTTCAGTATCAGAGCTGTGCTTACCCTGCAGGATCCGAAAGTTAAAGAAGGATATTTATGGAATTTGGGAAGTGCCGGTCCTTCAGATGACACTGTTTCCTCATATTCAGGAACTACGATTGCCTATACTCCGAAAATTATGGCCCACGTCACTCCTAATTTGAAAATCGGCAAAGCATATGGATTCGTGACCTGGAGCTATATGGGTAAAAGAGAAGGAAGCAACACCAATATCTATAAACTTCCGGGATTTTCCCAGTTTGATCTTGGAATAGGGTATAATTTAAACGAAAATATCAGTATGCTTATTAATGTGAACAATGTATTTAACAAATATGGGGTAATGAGCTACCAGAGGCCGGGAACCCTGCAGCAGCAGCTTGCCGGCTTCGAAAACTTTACCCAGGCTGAATACAACTCAGCAGTGGCCAATAATACTCCTTATTTTACAATTGCCATTCCACCCACATCCGGATATTTTACGGTAACTTATAAATTTTAATCCCATGAGAAAGTCCTTATCTATATTTTTTTCAGTTCTGCTCTTTATTATCCTGATATTATTGGTTATTCCCATGATTTCTGTATATCTGAAAGCACCTATGCTTCTGAGCGGTTACAGCAGTTCGTTTACCATGCAGTTCAATTCACAGTTTGTTGTTTTGGGGTTGGTTTTACTATTGATCTGTTTTCTTTTCTACCGATATGGAAAATACTGGCGGAAATTACTGATAGCCAATTTGGTCCTTTCGGTTTTGTTTTTTCTTGCCCAGATTTATTTCACGGCTGTGATGTTTTCCACGGCCAAAAAATACAATACCAAAGTTTCTTTTTCCCGGGGATTAAAAAGTTCTGGAGTACCGATAAAACCTACGGAAACCTATTCTTATCTTACGATTTATAATGAAGAGCAGCATATAGATGTTTTCCGTCCGGAAGTAAAATCTTCTGTGCCTGCGATTCCTGTTATTCTTGTTCACGGTGGTGCTTTTATTGAAGGGAACAGAACCCAGGTAGGTTATGCAGCCAATTGGTTTAAAGATCATGGATACACCGTTTTTTCCATCGATTATCCTTTAGGAAAAGAAGACCGGCACAATTGGGAATCTGCTGTTAATTCAGTCGTGACTTCAATGGGATTTGTGGTGAAAAATTCAAAAAAATTCAATGTTGACCCGAACAAAATAGTTTTAGTAGGGGGCTCCGCTGGGGCCGCTTTGGTGATGCAGGCAGATTTAGGATTAAGGAAAGGTTTTGCCAAATCTTACGATTCCCCCCAGCCTCCGGTTCCGGCTGCAGTTATTGCTATTTATCCGCCTGTCAGTTTATCCGAGCTCTGGCAGAAAATAGATGAAAAAAAGAATATTGATCTCAAATATGCGGCTAGAAAATATCTCGGAGGTTCACCCACCGAATTCCCACAGCGCTATGCACAGCTGAATTTAATAGACCAGCTTTCCGAAGGAATTTCCCCGACGTTCATTATTGCCGGCGAAATAGATCATGTCGTAAATGTAGAAGCTACAAGAAAATTTGTAAAAAAAACGGAAGAAATGAAGCTTCCCGTTTCCTATGTTGAAATTCCTTACGGGGAACACGTTTTTGACGCCAATTCCAATTCCATTGCAGGACAGATTGAATGGAATAAAATAGGAGAGTTTTTAAAAAATAATCATCTGGAAAATTAATAATCTTTGTCTGAGGGATAATGACTGGTTAATGATTGGTTCAGCTGAATATATTTTAATAAGAATAGAGCACTGTATGTTGACATACGGTGCTTTTTGGACAAGAACAAGTGCCAAATAATTGTGTTTTCAAGATAATAAAATTACTTTGTGATCTAGCTCATAAACTAAAAAAGAATAAGTAGATAAATTTGAAAAATAATCTGTAGTTTCTTACTGAGAAACTGGTACTCAATTGATGCAATAACTGATTATAACGGTCCTGCATTGAAACAGAGGATGGAAAATAACTTTATAGCCTTTAAACACTTTTTTAGACCTCATATACTCTGGCCTTCCTACTCAGGAAGGTTTTTTGTATATAATATCTTTACTTTTTAGATTATTATTACTGTTATTATATTTTGGATTTTTTTGGTTAAATAGTATAATTCTTAAAATGTGTTATTTAATATTAAAATGTGTGCAGTTCTTTAGTATGTTGAATAATATCTGTTTTTTATGATGTAAATCATAAAAATAAATTATATAGGGTTGTAATTTTGAACTACACGCTTTATAAATACATTATCGAAGATCATCAACAGAAAAAATTATTTAATATGATGCGGGTCATAAACATGAGAATTATTCTGCTGTAAATTTGAAATATCAAACTGATTAAAAATCTGATGCTTCCATAGTGGAGGTCATACATAAGCTGTTCAGCTTAATACAATTATATCAATATACTAACACCATTGCTTTTCTGATACTAGTTAAGAACTGCAATACATCACTTATATATTAATTTTTTAAAACATTCAGTTATGAGCACTAGAAATTCAAACAGTCGTAGTTCAAGAAGTAATTCTTCAAACAGTGAAAGATCTACTTTAGAGGAAGTTTATCAATTAGGTTATGACCATGGTTATAACGATGCATCCGAAGATGAAGAGTATGATGATGATTTCTCTGAATATGAAGATGATTATGATGATTATGAAAACAGCTATGATGATGACGACTACGAGGACGATGATTACGAAGATTATGACGATGATGAATATGATGATGAAGACGATGATAATAGAGGACGTGGAAGCTTCGTAGGAAGAGAAGGTTCCAGAGGAGATAATCAACAAAGAGACAGTCAGGGAAGATTTTCTTCCGGAGGTAGAGGAGGCTCTAGATCCGGCTCATCAGGAAAAGGAAGATCATCTTCAGGTTCAGGAAACGGAACTTCAAGAAGAGGTTTTGCATCCATGAGTAAGGCTGAGCGTACAAGAATTGCCCGTATGGGAGGAGAAGCTTCCCATGGAGGCGGAAGATCTTCTTCAAATTCAGGAAGATCAGGCGCTGGTGGTAGTTCAAGAGGTTCAGGCTCAGGAAGCGGCAGTGGCTCAGGTCGTGGTTCTAATTCAGGAAATTCAGGAAACGAAACTTCAAGAAGAGGTTTTGCATCCATGAGTAAAGCTGAACGTACTAGGATTGCCCGCATGGGAGGACAAGCTTCTCATAGTGGTGGAAGATCTTCCGGTTCAGGAAGATCAGGATTTGGAGGCAGACGTAATAATTCATAATTTTTTTAGATTACCTCTTTACAGCTTTAAAGAGGTAATCTTTTAATTTAATTTCAACACCACATCATATACATATATCATGGCAACAAAAACAACAGAAAATAGTACAACAACATCTGCAGGCACTGCAACAGCATCTGCTGCAGATAAAAAAATGAAAGTAGACAATGCTTCGGTAGACAAAAACGAAATGAAGAATTCTCCACTGCACAAGTTCTTTGTGAGTTCTCTTAAAGACATTTATTTCGCAGAAAATGCCATTATCGACGCACTGGAGAAAATGCAGGAAGCGGCAACAACCGAAGAACTGAAAGATGCATTTGAAGACCATCAGCTTCAGACCAAAAAACATATAAGCCGTTTGGAAAAAGTCTTTAAGCTCATTGATGAGACTCCTGCAAAAAAAGAATGTGAAGCAATAAAAGGAATCATAAAAGAAGGCGAGGAAGTTATAAAATCTACAGAAGAAGGTTCTATGACCAGAGATGCAGCTTTGATTATTGCTGCGCAGAAAGTAGAACATTATGAGATTGCAACTTATGGGGGGCTGGCTCAGCTTGCTATTACCATGGGACACGATAAGGCTGCAGACCTGCTCGAAAAAACACTTCAGGAGGAAGAAGATACAGATTATAACCTTACTGAAATTGCTGAAACCTTCATCAACTTTGATGCAGAACAGGAAGATTAAGTCAAATAATGAAATGTCATATAGATTTCAAAATCTATATGACATTTTAATCCGGAAACTACCAGAGATGTTGTCCGAAGAGATTCTTCACACCCACTAAATATTAACATTATGAAGCTGGATGATATTATTACGCACCCTCATTCCCTTGAAGATGTTTCTAAATGATACGAAATCTTTGACAAAAATCTTTATTAAGGCAATAAAATAATAGATAAACCCTAACAAAAAAATATGAAAACAATCATTTTAATGGCATTTTGCCTTACGAGTTTAACAGCTTGCCGTTGTGATATAAATGAGGATGAAGCAAAGAAGAAAAACGATCTAAGATTAAAAAGCGACACTTTAAAAGCTAAAAAGTGATGAACAGGGATGGAGCCAGAAAAAGTATATGGCAGGAGGAAATTAAAAAGTTTTCTTTAGAGCCAGTCTTGGAAAAACACTATGATGTTGCCATCATTGGAGCCGGTATTACCGGCATTTCTGCCGCAATAAGATTACAGAAAGAAGGTCAGAAGTGTATTGTTCTGGAAGCTGCCAACATTGGTTTTGGAACCACCGGCGGAACAACTGCCCACTTAAATGACTTCTTTGATACCACCTATGCCCAGGCCATTAAGGATTTTGGTTTAAATAGCGCAAAACTCTTGAAATATGTGGGCATTGAAGCCAAAAATATCATCAGGAATAATATCAGGGAATTTAATATTGACTGTGATTTTGAAAACAAAACAGCCTACCTTTTTGCTTTAGATGAGAAGCAGGAAAAACAATTGGAGGATATGGTAAAAGGGGCATCACAGGTAGGACATCAGATGACGTTTACCAATGAAATTCCTTTTCCTTTTGCGTTCAGGAAGGCGGCTGTTATTCCCAATCAGGGGCAATTTCATCCCATCAAATATATCAAAAGCCTTGCAGAGGCGTTTATTAATCTGGGAGGGACACTCGTAGAAGACTGTGTTTGTGAAGGGCATGATGAACAGGAGAATTCAGTAATCTTGAAGTCTTCAAAAGGAAGTATTAGTGCAAACCATGTTATTTATGCTACCCATATTCCTCCCGGAGTGAGCATCCTTCATCTGATGAACGCTCCTTACCGCAGTTATGCCATTGCGTTCAGCCTGAAAGGAGATCATTATCCTAAAGATCTCGGGTATGACCTGACTGATCCCTATCATTACTACAGAATTCAGAATATAAATGGTGAGGATCTGCTGATTGCCGGTGGTGAAGACCATAAAACAGGACATACAGAGGATACCGGAGAATGCTTTTCGAAATTAGAGAACTATGTGAGAGAACATTTTGATGTAGATACTGCTGTTTACAGCTGGTCCAGCCAATACTATGAACCGACTGACGGGTTTCCTTATATTGGAATATTGCCGGGATGCAAAAAAATCTATACAGCCACAGGATTCCGGGGAAACGGGATGATCTTTGGAACTATTGCCTCACAAATTCTTGGAGACTTAATCTTAACCGGTTCCAGTAAGTATAAAGAGCTTTTTGACCCGGGAAGGATAAAACCGGTGGCCGGCTTTACCAATTTTGTGAAAGAGCAGGCTAGTGTAGTATTGGATTTTATGAAAGATAAACTGTTTATTGAGAAGATAAATTCCCTAACCGAACTTACTGAAGGTGAAGCAAAAGTTGTAAAATACGAAGGTGAATCTTACGCTGTATATAAAGACAGCGGAGGGAAAATACATCTTGTTAAAAGTACGTGTACTCACATGAATTGTGAAGTACGCTGGAATAGTGCAGAAATAAGCTGGGATTGTCCTTGCCATGGTTCCAGATTCAATGTCAATGGGAAAATGCTTACAGGTCCTACCGTAAAGGATTTGAATAGAATTGAACTTTAGACCAAATCTTTATAGTAAATTACCTGTGATCGTTTAAAAAGCCACCCTGAGGTGGCTTCAATACTTTAATATTTGATATAAACTTTTTGTAGTGGGGTAGATAAGATTTTGTCCTGCGGTATGTTTGATGTTTTATGACTGGGCAAAAACAATTGGAGCAACAGCAGCCACAACAATTGTTGTCGATGTTTTTCCTATAGCATTTCTTTGTGTGATTTCTTTTTCATGTTATTTTAAGATTTGGTGTGTGATTGTTGAACTTAAATTTTCATATCCTTATTCTTTCTTTTTATATTCTTCAATATTTTTAAACTGCTGATAAGATATCTTCAGGCTGTGTAATTGCTCTGAAACAATTTTCTCGCTTTTTTCACAGAGATCTCCGCTGTCCAGAGCTTTTTGATAAGCCTCAATGGCCGCTTTTTCACCAAAGATTACATTTTCTAAGGTAGATTCTTCGAGATTGCCTATGGTAAATGAATTTTTAATATCAATCCATGTCTTGTGGAGAGCTCCTGCAATGGAAGTTGAATCCTCAGGTTTTCCGTTTTTTTCAGTGATCAGGTTAATCAGCTCATTTTTCATGATTTTTGATTGTGAGATCATGCGGTCATACTCATCTTTTATTCCGGGATACATTTCCCAGATTTTTCCTTCAACCTTTTCAAATCCTTCTATCCTGTCATTCGTAATGTGAAGCAGGTCATTGAGGACGGATACTGTTTCTTCTGTTTTCATACTTTATTTTTTTTGTTGAGTTGTATTTCTTTTTGGATAAAGAATTAAACGGATGGATGGGTTATTGGTGATAAACAGCCGTAACCAATCCAATGCTAGCCTGATTTTGCTTCTGAAGCCTACCAGCGGAATAATATGGATAAACAGCCATGTAAGCCAAGCCAGGAAACCTTTGAAAGAAAATTTGGGAAGATCCACCACGGCATTGAATTTTGAAATGATCGCCATACTGCCCTTATCATTATATTTGAAGGGAATGAGTATTTTTTCTTCTTCGATCCTGATGAAATTTTTAGCCAGATTTTTAGCCTGCTGTATGGCCACCTGGGCAAGCTGGGGATGTCCTTTCGGGAACTCTTTATCCGTTAATTGAAGAGCGATATCTCCTACCGCATAGATGTTCTCCATTCCTTCTACCCGGTTGTATTCATCAGTTAAAATTCTTCTTCCTTTTCCTATTTTGTCTTCCGGAATTCCAGGAACTTCCCGTCCTATAACTCCGGAAGTCCAGATGAGGGTTTCGGTATCTATCGATGTTCCGTCGGACAGAAGCACCTGATTATTGACATAGTCTTTTACCGAAACATTAAGAAGTATTTTTACACCAAGCTCCTGTAAAGTCTTGTGGGAAGTCTCCTGTGCCATTTTACTCATCGGGGAAAGCAGGGTAGGTAAGGCATCAATCAGATACAGATTGGAAAGGTTGAGCTTGATCTCCGGGTATTCTTTTTCAGCAATATATTTTCCCATTTCCGCGATCATGCCCGCCAGTTCTACCCCGGTAGGTCCGCCGCCTGCTATAACCACATTCTGTAATTTTTCTGCGGTTTTCGGGTCTTTATTTCTGGCAGCTTCCTCCAAGTTGAGGAGCATATGATTCCGCAGATAAAGTGCCTCCTCAATACTTTTCATAGGAAGTGCACATCTCTGCACATTATCCATTCCGAAAAAGTTGGACTCAGTTCCCAATGCAATAACCAGATAATCGTAAGTCAGGTTTCCTGTATCTGTTTCTATGGTTTTGCTTTCGGGATTCACTTTAAGAAGACTTCCCATATGAAAATTCACATTTTTGTATTTTGAAAATAATCTACGGAAAGGATAGCTGATGTTGGAGGCCTGAATAAAAGAGGTCGCCACCTGGTAAATAAGGGGAGGAAAGAAATGATAATTGTTCTTATCAACAAGCGTAATAAGAAATCTATTGTCATTTTTTAAGGATTTAATAAGATTAATTCCTGCAAATCCTCCACCAACAATAATGATATGCTTTTTCATGTTAATTGACATTTGGAATTGTTTTGATTATCCTCCAATAATGGCACCAAAAAATAGATCGTGTATGTTACATTTAGTTGAACAGGTCCGGAAATACAATACAGCAACAGTTATAAAAGCTATCGATGTAAAGGCAGATATGGTTCCTGCTATCATAAAACATTGTTTAATGCTTACCATCAGGTATGCTAATCTTTATAAAATTAACAAATACTTCTCATTTATATTATTATCCTGATCATAAACACGGGTTTTTATTTGGTATTGTTCGTAACAATAAATTAATATGGCTTGCTTTTTGATATTGGAAAAGCACCAATTTTTTACTACGATGTTCATTACTTAACTATCAATAAAATTTTAAGATATGATAATCAGTGAAGACCTTTTGTTAGCTTATGGAGGTGAATATGAAACCTATTTACCAAATGAGATTATTTTTAGTGAAGGAAGCTTTGCTAAATTTTATTTCCAGATTGTTAATGGTGTTGTCGAGCTCAATAATTACCATGAGGATGGTAAAGAATTCACACAGAATATTCTTTCCGATGGGCAAAGTATTGGCGAATCGTTACTTTTTAACGATAAGCCGTATCCCATGACTGCCGTTGCCAAAACACAATGTTCCGTCATGAAACTGCCTCAGGCAGATTTCTTTTCGCTCATTCATCAAAATAAGGATGTGATGATGGATATGTTTAAATGCATGTCCGACCGGCTCTACTACAAATATTTAATGCTTTTTAATATTTCATCCACAGATCCACAGTTCAAAATCAAAACGGTCATGGACTATTTGAAGGCAACCCAGGGTAACGATCGTAACCAAGCTTTTCAGGTGCCCTATACCCGGCAGCAGATTGCCAACCTTACAGGGTTACGTGTTGAGACGGTTATAAGAACTGTTAAGAAAATGGAAAATGAAAATATGGTTAAAATTGAAGGCAGAAAAATACTTTATTAAGCCTTTAAACCTATTTTAATGATAACGTATTAATTGTGAAATGTTTTATAAATAATGCCATATGAATCATATGGCATTATTTTATTGATCCGTTTCACGGACAGTATGTTTCGTTATTATCTTATAATATTTTCTATCGTTACCGGAAAAGGCTAAAAAACTAGCGGACAAGAAGATAGATTCCAACACCAATTGCAGCATAAGCGGTAACCGTAAGAATATCTGCGATGGGTTGTGAAAATCGTTTTTCTGCAATTTTCTCGGCATTGATCTGGTTCTTATGAAATTTCAGAATTTTATTAGGATTATGAACCGGGTGAGCCACCAGACTGTCGCTTTCCCACTTATCAACGATTACTTTATAACTTTTGCCATCTGCTTCAATTCTAACATTTTTACCGGATGCAAGTTTCTCCTGAATATTGACAGGAGCAGGCATTTGTTGTGCGTTCGGGCTTTGGGATGCAGCTGTTGTGCTTTTCATTTGCGCAGCTGTATTTTGCTTATTGTCGGCCGCTGGATCCACTTGCTTTTTTACCTGGTACGTATAGCAGCTGGTCAGAGAAAATAGTATAATGATGAAATAAAGATTCTTTCGCATGAGCCAAATTTAAGAATTAAACGGAATATTTGGTGTTTTCTTTTGAAAGATGGTAATTTTTGTTTTGATACTATTGTTGAGCAGATTTTGGAGAATAGAAAAAGTAAGTCTTACTTTCAGTAGAAAATAAAAAGTTTGTGAAGCAGAGAGTACAAAATTTATTATTCACACAATAAAGAATTTATGTATATTTAGCCTTGAACAAATTAAAATTTAAGCATGAAAAAATTCAAAAAACTTTCAAGAGAAAATTTAAAAGCAATTAAGGGAGCTGATAATCCAATTGTGTGTCCAGCTAAACACTATCTCAAGTGTGAATCAATATACGTATGTGATCCAGACCAAGGTATTTACGACTGCGTATGTTCTTGCGTACCAATTGGCTCTTAAAAAACTAACACTCTAACTAAAGGGTGTTTTTTTATTAATTTGACTGCATGAACCAAATTTAAGAATTAAACGGAATATTTGGGAGTTTATTTTAATAGATCCTGTAAAAAAATATCGAGAGACAATTTTTCTTATGGACCATTGTAAAAAATCTCCTGAATTTGAGTCACTAAAACAAAAAAAATCCTTTAAAAATGCTCCACAGTTTGAAGAATTTGGAGAAAAACTTGCCTTCTGCGATTTTCCAACAAAGCTAGTAAGCAAACATTTTCTCCGGCAGTTTAGGCTTTGGAAAGCGACGTGAAACTTCAAAAGCGTGTCCTTGCTGCGAAGGAAATAATTGAAGAACTACTTGTTTTTCCAGATCCTTATAACACAAAAAATAACCCCTGATAATTCAGGGGCTTTGCTTTATTTTGGCAGCATAATCATATGCTCGTTTGCGCTACCTCCAATCACTATTTTCTTATCATCTACCATACACTGAAGAAATGCGTTACGATTGTCGATTGAGATATTTAGAATCCTGTCAACATCATCCAGCTTATTGCCGTTATGTCCTTCGGTTCGGATGTATTTTTCTTTTAAGACTTCCAGTATATTATTTTCGGGTTCTTCTCTGTCCACGAGATAATTTACCATTCTTTGAAGATATCAATTAAATCAATTCCGATTTAAGACTCCTCAGTTTTTGGCTTAAAGTTTCTCCCGACCCCTTGTCTCAGAAAGGTAATTTTTCCCCTGTGTTTGCTTGGCTTTTTCAAGAACTTCCGTCGCTCTTGTTCGTTCGTTCATTCTGCCTGCATGGGTTATACTCCCTTGATTTTCAATTTTTTTCATGTTACATGATAGTGAAAATAATTGACAAAAGCAAATAGTAGACATTTCTCAGTTTCCGGGGGACATAACCTCCTCAAGGGAGTATGGCAAGGTGCTGCACTCCCTTGGATAACGGTCTGAAGGCTGTTCGGAAGTCTCTTTACCCTCTTGCATAACCGGTTCTACCCCCATGGGTAAGGGGGTGTCGCCCGTTCCTCAAGGGGGTATAGGCCGTTCGGAAGACCCTCCAAGGGGTTGGGGAAGTACCTGCAGACCCTTCGGAAGGGCCTACAGGATTTGTGGTGGGGTTTTGTTAGTCTTTGGATGTTTTTTGAATGCTTGATGTAATGTTAAAACCACACGAAAGGATTCGTGCGGTAGCAGGGAATATTATAATCATAATTTTTTATACCTTCAATAAAATTTAATTACTTATCATAGAAAATGGATTTAGTTTATACTATTACTTCTGGGTATTTAGAATGTCAAAATGAAATAATCGATCTTTCATTTGCTTTGGTTTTTATAGAAAATGGGGTTTATAAGATTGAAACGTTACTTACGGACAATTCAATTTATGAAAAAAACGAATTCAATCATTATTATAAAATAGTTGGTTTAACTGAAAAAAAATATAAAATTGAATGTCAAGATTTATTTTTGACAAAACATGAAGGGAGTAATAATAAAGTAACATTTATTTGCGATGACTATATTAAATTACATACTCCAGAGCATGCGCTTTATGAAGGTGAGGAAAAAGAAGTAGAGAAGAAACAAAATATTTGGTATGTGGAACTTGAGAATTTTAAGACAAAATTTGCTAATTCCACTAAAACTAAAAAGTTCATAAATGGTATTGAAAATGATGATAGTTTTTTTGATTTTACATTCGATCACACTGAGACATCGTGGGTGATTGATGGATTAGAAGGAAATGGGAACTATTTTAAATTCAAATTAATTCAACATAAGAATTCTGAAAATGTATTAATAGACTTCAGAAATCATAAAGAACGAAGAAGTCATTGTATACTGTATTATGAGGATTACTTAAAAATAAAACATGAATTAATTAGCACACTATCATTTATTAATGGGGCTAAAGTCAAGGTACGAAAAGAATATATTGGAAGATACCACGGACAAAATAATAATCGATATACATCAGAAGTAGAAATAAATTATTCCTTCGAAAACAAGAATGACGATCACTATAATGACTACATTCCTATAAATACCCATAATTCTTTTTCTGATGAGATTTTCAGAGAAATATTTTTCCGATCTTTTGTGAAATTTCAAAGAATTAATAAAATCTTAGATTTAGAATCTTTAATTTTTTCATTAAATGTTTCATCACAAACTACTGGAATTGAAGAGAGATATTTCATATTGATTACAGCCTTCGAAAGAATTGCAAAAAAATATTCAAATTATATGGCTGTTGAATCTACAGGCATGATAGATGAAGATATTTTCTCAAAAGAGATAAAACCCAATTTAATAAAGGCTATTTTACCTGTAAAAAGTATTGATGAAGCATCATGGAACAGAATGAATGCTGTGATATCGAATTTAAATATCAATCATACAAGTACCAATAAATCACTGACTAATTTCTTAGAATATGCTAAAATTCCTATTAATAAAAATGTAAAAAGTCTTATAAAAAGAGAAAGAAATCTTGCAGTACATGAAGGTATAGTTGGAAAAAATCATGATGAAATGTTTCAAAACTATCTAAAACTAGATCATATATTAAGAGATTGTATTTTAAACTTAATTGAGTACTTTAGTCATAGAAATCGCAGATATATGTATGCAACTAAAGAAGAATTTGAAAACTCTAATCCTAAAAATTATACGAAAGATGTAGATAGTTATGACATTAGGTAATTAAATTTATGATTAAGTAAATTCAATTTTTGATATTAGAAGTACTTGAACTGTCATCTGAAGAATTCAATACTATGAACGAAATTACTCTCCTAGCTACCGCACAAATTCTTTCGTGTGGCTTTGGCTTTTAGACTATATTATTATTATGTTTAATACTTTAGAAATTAAAGTAGTATATAAGTTATTATTGTTTTTCATTCATATATTGGAACCTAAAATCTATATTTTCAACTTTGTCTATTTCAATAAGTTCAAGACCAAACGGATCATTGCTTTGAATAAGATGTTGTCTATAGGAAGCTAGTCGTTCATCCATAAATTGGTTTGAAGTTGGAATTACGAAAGAATGTCCCATCAAAGGATAGCTGTAGAATCTAAAATTTTTATCCATTTCATCGCTATGTTCAGTAAACCGTATTTGAGGTACCAATAAATCTTCTGTATTGTAGAAAACTGCTTTAAACTTTGGTTTTTGAAAATAAATTGGATATTCGTTTAGGTTATATCTGGAAAATTCTCTTATATAATTAAATCTTTCGTCATGAGCATCCCCCAATTGCCTTTCTCTTTCTTCTAAAAATACCTTGTAAATACCTCTTCTAAATCTCTTAGCAAATTCCCTCTGAAAGTTTGGCTTCAGCTTGTATCCCATCTTAAACTTAAAAGTTCTATCATTTTTATAGTTGAAGGCAAAATATTCCGATTTAAATCTATTTAATCTTAGCTCTTTGTGTTGAGATAAAAGCAAATACTTCGAAGTATTCAAAACTTCTTTTAATGCAATTTCGACTGCAGGTAATCCAAATTCTTTCTTTCCAAAATATTCATTACACTCGTCGCATACATTTTTACAGGTAAATTTTCCACCTAAGGATTGAGGAATTGTATGGGCAAGCTTATTAAAGGTTGTGAGATTTTCCGTTTTTGAACACCAAATACATTTCTTCATCTAGTAAAATTATTATAGTATTAAATTACTGCATTTTGTACAAATATACAAGTCTCAAATTTTTCAAATTTTAGGGATAAATAAGCAAAAAAACCAAACAGAAGCTAGGATTTGGTCTTTGGCTACTACAAGATAACGTTTATTTACCTTGCTGTTTCTTAGGTGGTTTCAAAGAAGGTGTATTTCCTGGTGTTTCCTTATTATCACGTTGGCGTTGATCCGGTTTGCCAGTTGATGTTGCTGTTCTTTTTGGCCCTGGTTTAAGTCCCATAATATTAATGTTTTATTGTTAACAAAATCAAATTTACATATGATAATTTATATTCTCTTACGGCTTCCCATAAAAAATAAAATAAAAATCATTTTAAAATTTTCAATCCGTGTTTTCACGGAAATTCTTAAAGAATTCAAGTAAATATATTCTTTGAAGTTTCGAGAATTTCGTCATAAAAAAATCCCAACTCTCGTCAGGATTAATTATATTGATTACGTCATTTATATTCCAACCATTTTGAAGAAATTAGCAAGAGTGATATTCTTACCATGACAAATTCGCATGATGGTAAGAAGAGCGATTTGGTAGGTTTCATCATCTCTTATTCTTCGGACTGTTTTTTCATCGATGTTATGATCCACTGCAAATTTGCTGTTATTGTTCAGAGGAACAACCCATTCATCCCTTATAAATTCAACAATTTTTCTATTTGCTTCTGTCATAGAAACAAATAAATTACTTATTCTTATAAAAAACTCGGACTCAAATCCGAATTATAGCGAATTTTTATTACATTTATAAAAAATATTAATGCATAATAAAAATACAAACCCATGAAAAAGAATAGAACAGACTTTGACACCCGGTTTTGGGCAGTTCGCAGAAAGCACTCCGGAGTAAAGCTTATGGAGACCTTTTTTCAGCTCAATGACCTGGCAGCCTCTAAAGAGAGACTCAACAGCATTATCAATTATGCGGTAAAAAGGAATAGCTGGATCAAAGAAGATCCGTCTGTTATCTTTCACTTTCGCCAGTCGATCCAGTCGTTTATCCGTGCAGGTTATCTCATCACGCTGAAGGAAAAGAACTGGGCCGCCAATACTCAGTTGGAAGATGTTTCTCCGTTGGTTCTGGGCTTGCTTTCGGAGAAAGAATACCGAAACCCTCTGTTGGTCTTTAAAAAAGCATTCAGAGAATACAGCGTACAGGAATTTGACTATTTTATGTCCGGGATGGTTTACTTCTCACTGGGTGTCTATGATAATCTGCCGGAAAGAAATATCATCAGTCCGTACATTCATCTGACTAAAATGCTGGATGCGGCACACCTCATTCTTGAAAGAAGAGGGAAGAAGTAAACTAACGAATAGAAATTTCATTAACGCAAAGGTTTACTATAATCATGTATAGAGTAGGAGGCAAAGAAGGAATCAATCCTTGATTGATTTGATGAAGCGCGTGTTTTATCAGGCTGTTTCATCAGCGAATAAAAAACAAAAGTATTTTTTCTCAACTCAAACCACTCATTGACTGTCTTAAAGAAATTTTTAAAAGTGTATATTCGATGGTTAAAAAAAACAAAGATTTATTTGACAAAATGCAGGTGAAAGCTATGTGAAATCTGTTCAGCCATTATCAAGTTCTCATTTTGCGTTATGTGAAAAAAACATTTAATTAAATCAAAAAACAATGGACCAAAAGGATTTTGAAAATTTCAAGCAAGAGGTAAGTTGGTTTGTAGGACAAAATGATAGCGTTGAAATTAAACATATCATCAGTAAAACTTTCAGTCCGGAATTTATCAATACATTTCCAACTTTATATCAACTATTGCTAGAATCGACTTCAATTTTGAGTGTTGATATAACAACATCTAAAAACAAAAAATCAAACTATTATCTATATACCTGGACGGACAGAAATGGCTTTAAATGTGGTTGGTTGTGCAAGATTGAACAAATTCATAGTGAAATTGATGTTTTATCTGAACATCAGTTACTCTTAGACGAAATGGGCGGGATAAAGGAAACTTATCACAGCTTTGATACAGAAAATGAAATGCTGACCGATAATCAGAATTTTATTTTCATTAAATCCGAACTCACAAAAGGTTTAGGTGACTGGATTGACTTATATGATCAGGTTTGTAAAGATGAAAATGTAAAGCAAATTGACACAAAAGATCTGTTTTGTTTTGCTCAGGAAGCGAATGGAAATGAAACTTTTTATGACCGAAACACAAAAAAGGTTTTACTTTTTGCTTCTGATCATAGTTTTGAAAATGTTGAAGTTTTAAAAGGCCAACCAGAATATACCTTTTACACAATTAATCGTGTAACGACATTTGTTGATTATGTAGAAACCCTTGCTCAGCAATGGTTGGAAAATATTAAAAATTAAGAGATGAGTGTAATGGAAGACTTTTCCTTTTGAAGCCTTCCATTGCCTTAATGAAATTCCCGTTTTTCTAAAACTCCGTCTCTATACATTTCAGTATAGATCAATTGTCCCTTTTTCCTTGTATTTATAAGAGGTTCTCCGGTATCTTCATTATATTTTTGCAATAACTTATAAAACTTCCATGTCCCGGTTGGTAACCCATTTTTATACTCCGCTTCCAGATAAGTATAAGGATCCGTAAATTCAGGATGTTTTTGTAAATCCATAGATCCATTGGGTTTACATTCTATCCATTTTCCTTCTTTATGGTGATTTTTTATCAGGCCCTGTTCTTCATCATCTTTATAAGGGCCATCATTGTCATAGTATCTGGCAAATTTTCCGGAGGGCAGAATCTGGTATTTCTGTAAAGGTTTTAATTGAAAAGGGCTTTCAGTTAATTCATAATCCTGTAGAGAAATGGTGTAATTTTTATCGATATTAAACAGGGTATAGTTGGCAAATCCCATTTCTCCCTGATGATTAAGATAGATTCTTTTCATATTGATCAGCTTGCCGTCCTTCGTTGAAACTAAATACATTTTTTCAATAAACGGTTCGGCGTAACGAACAGTATTATAAACCGCCATAAAGTACAGTGAATAGTCTCCATAACACAAAAAATCTGAGGCTATTTTAATTTGGTCATATTTTTCATTGACAATAGCGCTGAATGGCAGAAGAACATTGTATTCTTCAGGAAGCAATACAAGATCTTTTTTTATTTGTTTTTCAAATTGCAATGCATTGATTTCCTTTAATTTATTTTCATCCTGTATAGCAGACAGAATGGCGTCAACAGTGATCCGTTTTGAAATATCTGGATATCCAAATGGCAGATTAATACAATCCGCTTTATTGGTATTAAAGGAAACTGATTCTTTATCTGTGGAATGAGATTCTGTACTTATTGCCTTATTTTCTGTTTGAGCCTTACTGTAACAGGAAAAAAGGAAAAACAGAATGGTAAAACAGGCGATATTAATTTTAGGCATATATATCTAATATTGGGGTGAAACCGTGAACATGCAAATGATTATTATGTCTTGGGGTAGCGGTATGCGTGGTATGGGGTAACCGTGTGCTGGCATTGTCTGCAGTACTGGCATTTGAGGTGTTGGAAAAATTCTCTGACCGGCCGGATCCAAATCCAAAATCAAAAAGAATATTCCGGAGAATAACCTGGTTGTCATAATCAAAATTCGCTGCCGTAAGGATGGTATTGACTCCATTTTGCTGAGCCGTTAATAAATTCAGATCTCCCGCTTCTCCGTTCACATGTTCTGCGCTGGGGTAGCATGACGCGTCTGAATAAGAAAAACCCTGAGATACGATATAATGATTATGTCCTTCCTGTCTGAATTGTGCCAATGCTCCTAAGAAACCTGCAAATAAATCCGGCTGAATGCTTCTTCTTCTGGTATGCTGAAATCCATACCGGATGATGACCCCGTCTTGATTATAATTGAATGCCTCAAAAATCTGTGGCCCTACACCGTCATTCGCTAAAATATCCATATTGACCAACTCGACATTTCCCGGTTGATTGATGTACCATTTGTCGGTGGCTCCATCACCAAGAGTTCCGTTAGCATATATCAATAACTGATGGGCATCTATCTGCTCTCCGGCGGCTCTGTTCGCTGTGAAATCTATGGTGTCCAAAAGATTCCCTCTTTGGGCCAGCGGTGGGATGGTGTTGACTCTTCTTTTTCTGGTTACAGTTTCTTTAGTTCTGTTACAAATCCTGTGTTCATTATCGTTTTGGTCGTAATAAAAAAAGATAACATCAGTGGAATGGTTATTCAGAACCTTCTGAATCCTTCTTCTTCTTTCCGGATTTGTACTGATCACCTGTAAAGCATTGTACGTATTGCTGCCATGATGAATGGTATAGATATTTTTATTGACCACCCTGAATCTTCCTCTGTCATCATTCAAGAAAATACCGGCGCCGTTTACCTCTTCCTGTCCATCTCCATAAGCACAGGGATTATTGTCTGTTCTTTCTACTGCCACTTCCAAATTAATACTGCCATCTGCCAGTCTTCTGGTCCAGTCATCAAAAGTAGCTCTTCCGTCAGGCCTTAGCTGCAGCTTAATAATGGCTTTATTGATATGGTCAGCCCGTAAATTAGTATAATGATCATGGCTGCCATCTCTATTGTTAAGAGCATCAAAATTTCCTACCTGTACGGTAAACAGTCTCTGTGCCTCATACCGGTCAGGAGATACAAAACGCATTAACTGTAATGGATCTGTATTTTCTGTCATCGTACTTGCTGAAGGCCTTATCACCACATCTATACTCAGGTCTGTCATATTGCTGGTCTCTATGATCAGATATACTGTTTTGCCTAATATGGAGTCGTATGGGATATTTTGATTCTGATGATCCTGCTGTACATGAGCAGAATCAATTTTTGTAAAATTGACTCTTGTTCCGTTGTCTGTTGTCGTTTTCTTGGCAAAATAAACTTCAGTAATACGCTGTAAAGAGTTATCGGGGGTATCCGGAGCCAATGGGCCATTTAAAGTTTGGGTTTGCCCGGAATCTGTTATTGTAATACGTGTCGCCATTTTAAGATTTTTCTTTTTTTAATACGGGAGTTTTTACATTTCCTGACGAGGATTATCCGAGATTTTATTTCCCTTAAATGAGGTAAGATTCTGATTTCCAAATAATAAAAACACAAAACCAGTATAGTTCAATCCATTGCCAGACTTTTCATCCGGCTGGTCCTGCATTTCTTTAATCCATCCTGTATTTTTATAGTTCTTCATAGCTTATTTCTTTTATATGATAGATGATTTTCTTTTGGTAGTTTTCACCCAGGGAAAATTCTATGGTAAGTTTATGCTCTAATACTTCTTTGGTTTTAAAATCCAATAAAATCTGCCCTTTATATTTGTCAAGTTTTGGAAAATCTGTTTCCCTGTTATAAGCAATTTCTTTTCTTTTCATTTCTCCATAAAACATTTCCCAATTTTTATCTGAAGGAATGTTCCCGGTATACTGTAATAGTAATAATTCATCATCACAACGCATGGCCTCCGTTTGTACACGTTCTTCTATATCTATTACGGTATTGGTCAAAAAATTAAGGTAACGCACGCTATACTTTACCCGATCTTCCTGCTCATACCTTCCATAAAACTTATGGAGGATCATTCCCAATTGATTACTTTTTAAAAAATCTTTACCCACTAAGTTTTCGTTTTGGTAAAATGTTTTTAAAAAGGTGTAAGAATCTTCTGCCTGTTTGCCAACATAGGAGCGGGAGAGCTTTTCTACTGTTTTTTCCACTTTATCCTGAAGAATTGATAATTCCTGTACATTTTTTAAATGACCATATTCGTCCGTTATAAGCACTACATCGTCATTGATATCTGCAATTCTGGCTAGAAAATCTTTTTCGGACAGGGATAGTGTTTTATCCCGATGAACTCTGTCAAAAATTTCGATATGGTATTCAAATCTTTCTTTTTCTAAACGCTTCAGCGTAACATGAAAATTTTTATTGAGCTCACTTCTATGAGTTTTTCTGTTGATGGTGGTATATTCATTACAGGAATAGTGGTAAAATTTCTTTCCTTCCGAAAGGTTCAATTTAATATCTATGGGAAACTCTGGTTCCATAATTTTTCACTCATTATTTTTACTTAAAAACTACTTTCCCTCCGGAGGAAACCCACTGGTTTTTTTTGTTCCAAGACCCATCACAATCCTGTTGCATTTGTTTAATTATTTTTGCTTTTTTTATGTCAATAATGGCACACGTGTAGTTTTCATGCAGGGTACTGTCTTTATCACTTTCATGTACATATTCTTTAATGATGCCGTCTACTACTACGTACTTTGCATTAGGGGACAGTGAAGAAAAGAGCTCACTTCCGGTACCTTTAAATTCACTTCCTTTACCTACTTTTATCTTTTTCTTTTTATTAATAATATGGAGATTATACCATAGTTTCATAGGGCTGTTGTAGGAAGCATAATACAACGATAGAGTATCATTTAAAGTTATGATAGTGTCCTTCTTTACCATTTTATTCTGTACATCATGATGTTTTTGGGAAACAACGTTTCCGCAGGTAACAAAAATGATTAAAATCATTAGCATAAATGTCAATTTTTTCATGATGATAAATTTGAGTTTTTTTCCATTTTTTCATAGCGTTTATCCATATCTGTACCTCTTCTTTTATTCCCGTAATCATCAAGAATTTCCTGCTCGTATTTACTGTGCATATCTCCCCATTCGCCAGGATTTCTTGATATTTTTTCTAATTTTTCCCCTTCTTTTCTGGTTTTATTTTCTTTGGCTGTGTTAGCATCTTTTTTTGCAAAAAACCGGTCTAGTGCAGAGCCGAAATCATCTTGTACATATCCTGGTCTGTTAATGTGATGATCCAATGCAGTTGCTTTACCTAATTTTGATTTTAAATAATCTGACAGCTTATATGAATAGCCTGTAGGAGTTAGAGGAAGTACAACTTCTTTTAACCTCTTAATAAAATCCAGCACTTGTTTTTCCTGAAATACTTTATCAATAACAGCATTTACAATCGGTTGCAGAGGCTTACATTCTACTGTTTTTCCAAATAAGGATTCTTTACAGTTTTCTCTGATTTTATTTGATAATGTATTTCCTGTAATTTTCTCCGCTTTAGGATCTGCCGGATCTTTATAGTATAGAATCCCGGAGTCTACCGTCCATCCGCATGATACAAATAACTCGTCATATTTTTCAGGATGCTGAGCTTTAAATTCTTCAACCTGTGTAGTAAATTCACCTTTTCCGGTATGATCCACTGTTTTCTGCATGGCCCCCGCAGTTAATATCATCTGTTCACCTGAAAGGTCCCAGTCATAGGATTGAACAGAATCTAATTTGCCTTCATTTTCAGACATTCCCACCAAAATAGCCTTTTCTTCGGCTGTAATTTTCTTTTCTTCAATCAATGTATCCCAATCGGAATAATTTTCAAGTTTTTTAGATCCCCAGTAGGCTGGTCCATATTTTTTACTATATCGGGTACAGGTAATATCATAGTTGTTTCCACAATTACAGTATCTGATCTCAAACCTTTCATTGTCTTTATTTAAAAACTCATGCGTCTCATCCGGGAATTTCACTTCATCTTCTGTTCCTGTTACTTCAGCTTTGAAATATAAAAAGGCATTTAAGTCCTCTCTTTTATTCAGTTTATCTATTAATTTTTTTAAATCTTCGTCACTTTTGGGACGCATCGTTATTTCTTTGGCATACACCAGTGTTCCGTTGATAGTGAATTCTATTTTACTTTTCTCCTCCTCGCCATCTAAAAACTTGACAGGATTTTCATATACGTTTTCAGTATTTTTCAATTTATTTTCATGGATCTCAACAGAGAGTTTGCCGCTTGCTCCTTCACAATTGGCGACTACCCATACTTTCTTTTTAATGGTGGTGCTGTTTATTCTCTCAAAATCAAAATCAGGACTGCCATCAGCTTTTTTCGCTTGTACTTCCTCTTCCCAGGTAATTTTCACCGATTCTTTTGCCTTTAATTTTACAGAATCCTCCTGATCTGCCTTGAGGTTCCTTCTTCCTTTTTTTTCGTACTTCTTTTTGACATCAGATACCAGACCTCCACTTTTAACGGTATAAGTTTCTTCTTTAGTTTCCCAGGTCATTTTAGGAACTTGTTTTGCAAAATATATTTTTACCACATTCACTTCATGATCCACCTGGTGGGGGAGATCATAAACCTTCTGATTGGGGTTTACAGAATAATCATCTTTTTCTTGTACTTCACTCATATCATTTTATTTTGAGCTTATTATTGAAAATCATTTGAGTTCTTATATTTTGTTTTTAAGTCTCTAGTCACTTTTAATCTTAATGTTGAGGGTAAATCTTTTAATGTAATGTTCAGATTATCATTCAGTTTACATTTGCCATCTTCTCCACAATAATATTTTATATGATACAGATATTTTTTATGGTTATAAAATATAATGTAGGAAACTTTTGTATCGTTATCCCAATTCCCACAATATGTGAAGGGTATGAAGACTGCCTGATGCTTATTGATGTTATGATCAGATATATGATCTGTTTTTAAATTGATTAAACCGGATTGTGCATATGGATAATTATAAACTACGCTATCGCTGTAATTTTTATTTTTGACAGCAGCGCTGATAATGGTTACAGCTCCGTCGAATCTGTTTTTTTCAGAGTTACAAGGATTAATTACTTTTACGGTAAGTTTGTTTGATATTGTTCCGTCTTTAAAGTTTTTTTGTATGATCAATGAATCCTGATAATACCTTTTCAAAGTATCATTCACAGGCTTTTGTCCACAAACAGGGATAAAAAACAATAATATCAAACTAGTAACTAAGCTTTTCATTTTTTGTATAATAAATAGGTAACTCATCGTCTTCAGATTTTTTGGTATATTCTACGGGATATATGGAAGAGGTTCTTTGTCCGAAAGTTCCCACACAGACTTTGTTTCCCTGATTTCCTCCCAGATAATATATTGTTTTCCCATCACTGCTCTTTCCAACAGCTATACTTACGTGGTGTTTATTTAATAAAACACATATTGAACCCACCAAAGGGTGATTCCCGGCTATAAGCTTTCCCCATACCGGATCATCAAATTCCTCTTTTTCCAGACCTTTTTTATCTGTTGGATTTTTCTTAAAACCAGCTCTATATCTAGTCTTTTCTTCTCCATATGAATAGGCACCCGGGTCTAATTGGGCAGAATACCCGCTGTTTTTCAAACACCAGCCCACAAATGAGGCACACCAAGAACTGTTATCGGTATTAGCACAAGCTTTTGGTTTATTTTGTCGGTTTATAGCATGGTATTCATCTATGATCTTTGAGCAATGGGTGGACTCTGAAACGCCCAGTTCCTGTTCTTCTCGGGCTTTAACAACCCATGGCTGTTCCAGATATTTTATTTTGAAATATTTCCCTAATTCATTTAAAAAGGTATTTTTTAAGCTGCTGCTTCCTTCTTTGCCAAGATATTCAATTTTTGGTTCATCAGAAGTCACTTCTATATATACCGATGCTTCTTTGTCAGGACTTGCTGTTATTAGTTTTGCCAAATTAAATGATAAATCATCAGCACGTTGATTGAGCATTAGTTTGAGTACCGCTTTGTTTTTGAATTGGCTTGAATTTTCTATTGTGGGATCATTTGCAAAATTATCAACTTCTATTTCAAATTCACTTTTTGCTTTTATGCCTGCATATTTTGCAGCATCTGTAACTTTTTCTACCTCTTTTAGATCAATTAAACTCAGCTCAGCATCAACATCTGTTAAAACTTTATTTTTACCGCTTTTAATCTTAACCTTCACTTTTTTTCCAGAAAGTCCTTCAGTTTCAACAATTAAAGCAACCTGATAACTTAATCCCCGCTCTGATATTCTTTCTGTAGATATTTTCGTGGTCTCTATTTTCTTTTTTACAGAAACTTTCTTGCCCAGTTTCTTGTTGTAGACTTCCTCTTCTTTTTCAACAGGAGTGCCTTTCTCTGAAATCCACTTCACAAAGTAAGCATCAATAATTTTAGGAATTTCATTGTTTTGAATCTCACTTTTTATACTTGCTGCCTGCGGAATCGGTGTTGCAGTGGCTGCATTAAACTCAGGGTCACAATTGATATAGGATTCTTTTACCAAAACAGTTTGTTCCTGTATAATGGAAGTTCCCAGGTTTTGCCACGGACTTAACTTTATAACGCTCATACAGGGTGGGGGAGACATGTTTCTTGCAGGCCATTTCGGGTGCCCGCAAGTTCCTTTAAACTGAAGGTTTACCATATTGTTTCCATCGCCTTCTGTTGCAAATAGCTTATCCTGAAGGTTTATTTCATTAGAGGTAACCTTCAGTTCTCCGGGCGCCTGAGCATAGGGACATTTCAACTTGGCTCCATGGATAACCATTTCTCTTTTTTCTGAAGGAGAATCTTCGTTGGCTTTTTTTTGTTTTTCTGCTCTTTTTTCAGAAAGCTTACGATCATGCGCTGAAGTATTCTGATTTTCCATGTGTTAAAATTTTGGATTTGATTCAATTGTTGAAACCGGAATCTCATTTGTTGGTAACCAATGAAAATTTACTTTCATCATCCGTAATAGATTTAGCCTTTACTTACTTTAACGTCTTTTCCGCCCTGGAATACGGCCAATGATGTTCCTCTTAGTTTTAAATCGCCTTTAGAGGTCTGTATATCTGCTTCTCCGGAAATACTTTTAAACTTATTACCGGTGCTTTCTGTTTGATCTTGTTTAACGGTAACGCTTTTATTTTCAGAGGTCTGAGTGTATCTCTTTGTAATGGATTCGGTATGGTCATTTCCAATATGTATGGTGCTGTCCTGTCCAATCTTAGTGGTCATATTCCTTCCCACGGAAATCTGAATATCTTCCCCCGCAGTAAAGGTCATATTCTTAGGTGCAGTAACATGAATATTACCCTGGCCATCCATAAAATAAGTATTTCCGCTTGGATCCTTAATGGTTACACTTTTTTCCGCGTCATTCATTAAGACCTTGATACCACTTCTCGTCTGTATAGATTTCAAATGATTGTCCACGCCACCGCCCAGGCCTACTTTCCCGTGAAACATTCCGCCCATAGCAAATGGAAAATCAGGGTTGTGGTATTCAAATCCCACCATAACCTGATCGCCAATTTCCGGAACGGCTACAAAACCTCTGTTTTGTGTAATAGCATCTGTTCCGCCTGCATCTGGGCTCATCATTCTGATAAAGTGGGTCGTATCATTTAACTGCCAGTCAAATCGGACCTGTATTCTGCCTTGATTCAGTGGATCTACATTGGATATAACGGTTGCCACCTGCGGTTCAGCTTTGGGCATTTCAAAATCAGGCTTTGGCATGAAACCAGTGCCTTCAGCAATGGCTTCAAAACTTCCCGTATAATATCCTCTTGCATCAACTTCGTGGGTCACCTCTGTAATCATCAGCGTTGTAAAATGTGAGGTTTCATTGCTGCCGGTCTTTCTCATGGCTAAGTCTGCAACACAGCCAATATACAGGAATGGAACTGTTGTTTGTCCTGAAACAGTAAAAACCTCTACTGCTTTACTCCCTCTTGCGCTTTTTTGGGAATCATCTACATCACGGAACATATTGGCATTGATGGGAGTAGGAGTCAATGACCGGGTTGTGAAAATAGTATCATTCAGTTCGTAGGCTTTCGAAGATAACTCTCCCAAATGTTGTATGCGATCATCAGCACCCACCATTTTAGTATGACTGCTGCTGTTATAGCCAAAGTATTCCGGTTTGGTGTGAACGGCTTTCAGCTCAACATTCACATCATTTACATTGCTTCCGTACACCAGCAGGATAGGTTTTTCAGAAGAGGGGAGCTTCCCGAAATGAAGAATCTCACCGTCATAATAGAACTGTTCTCCATAGGCTTCCGCAATCCTTGTAAGGTAATTGTAATGGGTTTCGTTGTATTGTGAGCTGTAACTGATATAACTTTTGTTTTGGGTATCTATCCTGAAATCAAATTTATTTGCCCCTAATGTCTCCTTAATAATCCGGTTGGCAATAATATTGGTATTCACCTCCTGGCTTCCTCCGAAACTTTGGGTATGTGGAGCGGAATCCATGAGAATAGTGGGGCTTTTTCCTTTTAAAATAATATTTCCCAGACTCATTTTTTCCTGACTGAATGCTACTTTGGTAATGAGACCCACAAATGTTCTTTCGGGGCTTTCAGTTTCGGCATCTTTATATTTAAAAACAATGGTGATTCTTTTTCCTAAAAACTTTTGGGCCTGTTCAAGATTGTGATTTTGGGCCTCGCCTAAAGAGTCATAAGCCAATACCAGCTCAAAATCATGGTGCCTTCTTGCACTTTGTTGTAAACGAAAGTGTTTAAAGTGATTGACAGCCTTGCCCTCAACCACAATGTCCAGTTTTACCACACGGTTGATTCCCGAAATATGGTTTTCTGAAACTTTATCAGAATTTGAGGTGTTTTTCATAATATTTGGTGCGTTTTTTTTGATATTATGTCACCTAAGTTAGATAAAAATAGACTATTAAATGTAAAATTTCATTAAATCTTCAAAATTGTAGTAAAACTACGATTGACTAAAAAATCCTGCTTAAGTTTTGGAAATTGAGGAAGTTCCAGTCTGGCAAATCCATTTTTTTAATATTGTTTGCTATGGCAATGTTTTTTTTCTTAAGACCTCTCCATAGATTTTTTTATGGAAGCAAAAGCCCTGACAGGGAATGTTCCCACGCCTTTGAATTTTGGAGGTGCAGCTGTAAAGGTGAAATTTTGATCAGGCAGCAAGCTCCAAATTGCACAGATGTTCTACGATGAGTATTTGCGCACCCAGTAAGATAGAATGTACCGGGCGGGTTTTACCTGCTGTATAATCAATGTTATAGGAATCAATACCAACCAGTTTTACAGCGCAGCTTTTAAGGTATTCTGGTGCGGATTCTGTCAGATAAGGATGATTATTATAATAGCGTTCTGTACTCCAGTGCTCATCCCAGCCTGTATGAATCAATACTGCTCTGTTCCTGATTTCTCTGTTTTTGAGATGTTCCTCGGTAATTTCCAATGTTTCGTTATAGGGAACCCGGATGACAACGGCTTCCAGTTCTGCAAAGGATTTGAGGCTCATTTCGGAAACATCTTTTCCATTTTCAATCGTGTGACTGAGACCAACCAATAATTCCTCGTCAGAATTGGGGCGAAATGGTAAAATAGGATAGGAGATATTGCAGTCCTGAGAGGGATTAATTTGAGGACTGCTTGGCCAAAAAAATAATGAAAAGAAACGGTGTGATTTTTGTAAAATAAAAATCATAACCCACTTAATCAAAAATATTATGAACGTAAAACGCACATTTGGAGCAATACTTACAATCCTTGGAATTGCAGGTATGATTTATACTGGATACGAATTGATCAACAAAAGTTCTGCATATACTACGTTATCTGTAGTTGGCGTGATCGGTTTGATCTTCTTTTTCTCCGGAATAGGTCTTGTAAAGAATACAAGAGATGAAGCATAACTATAAGTTAAAGTAAAATATTGCATTCCCGAATTGAAGAACATTCCTGGTAATTCCTCCTTTATGCATTTCAATTTTTCTTCAAAATACCTATATTTTGTAAAAAGTATGGAAATAAATTAATGGAAAATTGCTGGAGACAAAACCGGTAATGAATTCAAGCTTAGGGTAGGCAATGGTATGGAATTCTTAAGTTGAAACTAAAAATAATAAGTCAAACTTCTTAATGCTAACTAAATGGAAAATATTTTGATTATGGATTTAATTCAACAACTGAAGGACGTTGAGAATGCAGATCTATGGATTGACGAAAATTTTAAGAAGAAACTTTTAAAAGTTAATGATGAAACCGCTTTTGAACGTCCTATTGCCAATCTGCATAGTGTTGCGGAGCTTATCTCTCATTTAACCGAATGGCGCAAGGAGGTTTTAAGCAGACTTCAAGGAAATCCAAGAGGTCTTGAAATGAGTGATGCCGCAAATTGGCGGAGTAATGAAGAGCTTAAAGAAATGGGATGGGAAAATCTTCTAAATGGTTTTTATACCAGCCAACAACAGCTGATATCATTTCTGGCAGAAAAAGATGATTCCTATTTATACAGCCCATATCCATATGCATCTTTCCCGCATAATTACCAATATTTAGCCACTGGACTGATACATCACGATTTTTATCATCTGGGACAAATAGGCATCACTATTAAGTTTCTGACAAATGGCATAACTTAAACCAAGAAATCAGTAGCACTTTGGTAATATAGTTTAAGAGGTCAAGAGTCTTTATCAAAATTTGGCTTGGAACTATCACAAAAGTATTATGTTTTAAAGGTGCTCTGTAATATTTTAAACTCCTAATATGCTGGTCATTCGATATTTGATGAACAAAACAATATTTACCTTATGAAAATAATTCTTTGGAAAGGACTCGCCAATCAGTCTCTTGAATATTTTAAAATCGAAAAAAAAGAAGGGTCGTTAAAGGTTAATTCAAAAATTATTGGTATTCAGGAGGATACAGTTTTCGCAGTCACTTATCATTTGCTAATTGACGATAATTGGTTTATTAATGAGTTTACAATAGTTACTGAAATAAACTCTATCACAACTTCTTATACCGGAAAAAAAAGAAATTGTGTCTGGGAAATTAATAATATACCTGAACCTGAATTGGCGAACATACACTATATTGATATTTCCCTTAGTCCTTTCACAAATTCATTACCTATAAACAATCTAGTCTTTAAGGAAAAGGTGCCACAGGATATTGATGTTATTTACATAGATATTTTACAGGGTCATATAAAACCAGTAAAGCAGAGATACACAAAACTTGATACGCTCAGTTTTTCTTATGAAAACATAGACTCTGATTTTAAAGCAATACTAACAGTTGATCATAACGGCTTTGTTGAGAAGTACCCTGAACTGTTTGAAAAAATTGGCCAGGTTTAATTGGTAATGATGTGAAGTTGATGGACTACATTTTTTTATTGATAGAAAGATCGTTACTTCTGATTCAAAGTAACATTTAGAAATACCTATAAGTTTCCAGTTTTCCAGCCGTCTCGGCGCTAAGTCGCCCAATATCTTTTAGATAACCTTCTATATTTCCATACTGTTTACATAAATATTGCTGACTATCCGCAATATCTGCATCAATGATATCTTAGTTCCAATGATATTAATCTGTTAACTGTACTAATTCTTACGTAGTAAGTTTCAGAGCACTGACTGTACTCAATAATTACCCCAGGAAAAAGTTTCAAACTTAGCGATAGTAGATTATTAGCTATAAACATCTATGCGTTTATCGATATATGTCGATGCGAATTCTTTATAATTTACATCGAATGTTGGTAATTTTGTAATAAGATAATTATTTAAAGAACTTTTAGTTTATAAAATATTTATTTGCTATAAAACTATGAGTAAAGATGGTAATCCATTTCAGTAATTAATGGAGCTAAAATACAATATTAGAATGTAGCTAAGGATTTTCGGATTCTAAAAACACAAATGAACACTATATTCAGCCTCCTCTCCATTCTCTCTGATCCCTGGAATCGCAAGAAGAGGCTGCTTTTTAACTTTATTTTTAAACATGCTAAGTATGAAAAAAACACTTTTTTTATTGACCTTTTCGATATGTTCGGCAATTTCTGCTCAAGTGGGTATCGGTACTTCAACACCTCAAAAAAATCTTCATGTGAATGGTTCGTTACAAATTACGAATGAACTTAATGTCGGGGGTAATAGTAATACTGCAGGTTCAGCAGGTGCAATAGGCCAGGTACTGAAATCAAATGGACCAGGTGCTGCACCTTCATGGCAAACTTTAGCCGGCGTTCCTACATCAACAGGAACAGTAATAGTTGTTAATGGACAGTTTTTAGTTGCGCAGGAAATTACTGTTCAAATGACTGCAGATACGAGTGGCGCAGGTGCTCCGGGCGCTACGGTAGCCAATCCCATTGGCAATCTGAACAATGAAATTATCGATAACGAAAATCTTTATACAGGTACGGCTACAACCAATTCTTTTAAAGTGTCTGCTGACGGGGTTTATCAGATTAACATGAATGTACAGATTTCCACTGCCAACGGAACTTCACCGGTTATTGGTATATGGAATAATAACACCGGGTTGTGGGTAGCCAGAGTAAATGACACATATGCAGCGCCGACCGGCGGATTACAAACATATACCTTAATTACTTCGATTCCGATGCAGGCCGCAAATACCTATTCGTTTAGGGCTATAAATACACAAGATTACACACTCAAGTATGCAAGCTCCGGCTCAACGGGTTCAGGTCCTGTCACGCAAGTTTCTGTAAGACGATTAAAATAACGTTTTTTGAACTTTTTTGAACTATACCGGAAGGTTCTTCGTAACGGAAAATAATCGCCAGCATGTGTGCGAAGCTCAACAGAAAAGGCGATGCGGATTTGGAGAATCTTGTTAAAACTCGCCATGATTGAAAATGTATTGGTTTTTATGGGTTTGAAAATCAATGATTTGGTGTTTTTTTTGTTTTAATGTGCCGGCAATTGATGTTATAAAATTGGTATGAAGGGTTTTGTGTGGAATACATCTCCTTATGTTTTGCTTAAAAGCAATGCTGGGGTTAAATCATGCATTAAAGTATATTGTGGCTTAAAATTCATTAATATTGTTTAAAATATTCAGAATGCAAATTGAATGTGTTTTGAGTGAACGTAATTTTAAGACCTGCTACTTATACTAAATCAAAAAAGATGAAATCCATAAAAATAACTGTATTTATTACTTTCTTTTCAATAACATTATTTTTTTCGCAGACTTCTGAAAGAAAATTTGTATCCATTAACAATAAGCAAATAGCATATAAAACTTTTGGACTTGATGAAAGAAAAGCTAATGAGCCAATAGTAATCTTTGAAAGTGGTCTCGGTTCAGGAGGTGGAGGCTATGGAAGTTTGTTTCCTTTCATTCAAAAAAGTTTTGCAGGGGTAGTTTATGACAGAAATGGAATTGGAGAGTCAGAAATCGATACTTCCATAAAAACAGATGAAGATGTTATCAAAAGACTTCATGATTTGCTAGCAGCTTTAAAAATAAGTCCACCTTATCTATTGGCAGGACATTCTATAGGCGGACCGTTTATACGTCTGTATGCCTCAATGTATCCAAATGAAATTTGTGGTCTGTTTTTTATAGATCCTACAGATTTTATGCTTACAAAAGACGAAGACAACAAAGTGAAAATTAATACATCAAGCTCTACAGGCTATAGGGAATTATTTGTGATAAATCTTAAAAACATTATAAATGATACCTTAACATCAGATGGTTTTCGAAATGAGGCAAAGAGAGAACTGAATGAAAGCTCACCGGAATTCTTTAAAAGATACAAATCCTTACAGCCTCTTAAAGACATTCCTGTAACCGTAATGATTTCATACAACAAGCATATTGAACATTATGAAACAAAGATGAACGAAAATCTGAAATTAGGGATCAATTTAATCCCGTGGTGGAAAGAATTGGATGAATTAAGAATAAATCATTATGCAGAAATGATAAAAAATAACAGTAATAGCCGGTTGATCTTGTTACCGCGTTACAGCCATGGAATACATCAGCAAGATCCCAAAATTGTAGCAGAAGCTTTGATAGATACGTACAAAAACTGTCTAACTTCCTTAAAAAGTAAGTAGAAAGAATTATCGTCAACAAGCTTTTTGCATCAGATGGACTGAGATGCAGCAGAATCCTAGTTAATATAAATTAAAATGTTAATACTTAAATGTACCAGTATAAAATTAGGTTACTCACAATACTTCAATATACTGTCATCTGCTTTCTTTTACGGTTTTGAAGAAACAAAAAATTTTGGGTGCATTTTAGTATATCATTGCCTTTTATTATTCTGTTAGTTTGTCTGCATGGCGATGCATTAATTTCCATTCGTCGTTCTCTTTTCGAAATATCTCTGTCACTCTTAAATTAAATATAACGTCATTGTCCTGCCCTTTCATTTTCACTGTCGAACGTTGAATACCTGTCCAATATGCCAAATGCTCATCCGCATCCTGATGCATTACCTCAAATTCATTTTTGGCGCCGGGTAGGAAATTGGTCGCACCTTCTTTATTGAAAGTATTCACTTCGCTGGCACCTTGAATACAGATTCCTGGTGGTGGGAAAATTGTTGCAGGAGATTTTTTTACAGATATTTTCTCTAAAGGTTCAAATTTTCCTTCTACAAAATCTCCCGAGGCTTTAAGTCTTACTTGCATAAAATTTTCAAAGTCCTTTAAATGTTTATTGTCGTTTATCATGCTTTTAAATTTGAATGAGTTATCTTTTTACAAATGATCGCTAAAGGTTCGCAGCCTGGCATTCGGGTGGGAAATTGCGCACAAACGTTAAACCTTGAATTGAACCAAATTTATAAAAAAAAGTTGGGTTTTGTAAATCTGTCCGTCTGACACAAAATTGCTTGTCATTTTACATTTTTAATTGTTTTTCTCCCCAACTGTCCATTAATTTCATTATATCCGATAATGACTTCCCTAAATCCGTTAACTCATATTCAACCTTTGGAGGAACTTGTTGATAAACAATTCTATTTATCAAATTATCATTTTCCAACTCTTTCAATTTTGCAATAAGCATGCGTTCTGAAATTCCTGACAGACGTTTTAATAATTCATTGTAACGTAACCTATTTTCGTTTAGTAAATAAGAAAGAATATTAATTTTCCATCTTCCTCCTATTAATGATAATGTGTAAGCAATTCCACAATTCTCATTTATCTGAACTTCGTTAATATGATTTGTAGAGTTTATTTTCCTTTTATTCATACATACTTTTTTATTAGTACCATACAATTTTGTCAGTTCTTTTAATTCTGAAAGTTAAAAAATAAATTTGTCTTAATTCTAAAATCAACAAAATGACGGTAATTAAAACATTAATTCATTGGAGTGCATATGCCTACTATCTGTATGTATTTGGATACGCTTCGTTATTTAAAGTATTTCAAAAACAGACTATGATGCAGAATATGCAGAACTTAGGATTTAATAAAACGTGGACAATATTAATCGGCATTGGCGAGTTAATTGGCGTTGTGTTATTGATAATTGGATTGTTTAAACCACCAATAAAGAATCTTGCTGTATTAATACTTTTTCCTTTTGCAGTAGGTGCTTTTACAACACACATGTCACATAATGAATATGAACACTATTACAATTCACTGCTAATGTGCATTCTGAGTATAGTCCTTTTAGTAACTGACAAAGAATTCAAAATTATTCTTTGAACATTTTTCTTGTCCTATGCAAAGCCCCGATAAAATGTAAACTTTTAAATTCAATGATCAAATAAAATCATTAGACCGATATGAGAAAAATAATTGCGGCATTTAATATGACACTTGATGGATTTTGTGATCATACGGCAGGTATTCCCGATGAAGAAATACATAAGCATTATACTGATCTGTTAAACCAGGCAGATGTTATTTTATATGGTAGAATAACCTATCAGCTTATGGAATATTGGCGACCTTATGTAAAGAATCCCTCAGGTGAAAAATCAATGGACGACTTTGCACAGGCAATTGATAAAATTCCTAAAATCGTTTTTTCCAACAGTCTGAAAAATATAGAATGGGAAAGTGCAAAGTTAGCCGCTGGGGAGTTGAAAGAAGAGGTCCTGAAATTAAAACAGCAAACAGGTAAAGATATTTTAGTAGGAAGCCGAAGCCTGATTATCCAATTAATGAAACTTAATCTGATAGACGAATTCCAGCTATGTGTTTATCCTGTTATTGTTGGAAATGGTCTGCCGTTATTTGAAAACATAAATAGCAGGATTATTCTTAAGCTCTTAAGAACGCAAACCTTTAGCGGAGGCTCGGTCATACTGTACTATGAACCAGCAAGAACTATTGATTAAACTTGACAATACTGTTAAAATTAGCCAGAATTTCTGTCGCCTTATGAATCAAATCAAATATGTATATAATAAATAGAGAAGATTGAATACAAAATACTGTAATTAAAAATTGCCTGTATGCAACAACTTCATTAATATTGTGTTCATATGTCAACAATAAAATTTTTGAAAGTTTTTGGTTTTCCTCAGGCTTATAGAATGTTATTTCTTCTGTTTTTCCTTGTTTTTTCTTCTTGTAAAGAATCTCAGAAAACTTCAGACAAAATAAGTATCGGATTTTCACAGGGGTTGGGAAATCATCCCTGGAGATTGACAATGAACCATGCTATGGAAATACAGGCATCACTCCATTCCGAAGTAGAGCTGAACATACAGAAAGCAGAAAATTCGGTTAGCAAGCAGGTTCAGGACATACAAAAAATGATCGATCGTAAGGTGGATGTGATTATTATCTCACCGATTGATCCAGAATCCTTGATTCCTGTAGTGGAAAAAGCGGCTGCCAAAAATATTCCGGTTATTTTGCTCGACAGGAAAATCAATTCAGAACAATATACAACCTATATAGGTGCAGACAACTTGGAGATTGGTAAAGAAGCGGCCAGTTACATTCTTTCAGATTCCAAAAATTATAAAAAAGTTATCGAAATAAGTGGCGATGACAATTCCTCTCCAACCATAGAAAGAAGTCTCGGCTTTCAGGAAATCATCAAAAACAATCCCAACACAGATCTGATAAAAACCTTTAAAGGTCTTCCTGTAGACGCTTTCCGGAAAACACTTGATTCCTTGGGAAATCAAAGTCTGTATGTTTTTGCTTTTAATGATGAGCTTGCCGCCATTGCGTGGCAGGCTGCAAGGAATAAAGGTTTGGAAAATCAAATCAAATTTATCGGCATTGACGGACTGAATACGAAAGACGGCGGAATACAAATGGTTCTGGACGGAAAGCTGAACGCCACTTTATTGTATCCGACAGGTGGGGCAGAAGCCATTGAGACTGCAATTAAAATTCATAACGGTGTTGCCGTTCCCAAACGAATCAAGCTCAGCACAACGATCATCGACAGAATGAATGCGGAAATTATGCGTAATCAGTTTGATAAAATCATTGAGCAACAAGGGATTATAGAAAATCAGGTACAGGCAGTTAAAAAGCAGATCGAGCTTTATTCTTCGCAAAAAGAATTGTTCCGCTGGTCTATCATATTGTTGATATTGATGTTTTGCCTGGTGGCTTATTCTATTTACCTTATTTATGCGATCAAGATAAAAAATAAGCAGCTTACCCTTACCAACGAGAGAATTACTATTCAAAGAAACCAGATTGAAACCATTGCCAATGAGTTGAAAGACAGTAATGAGGCAAGGGTTAATTTTTTCACGGGATTGTCTCATGAATTTAAAACACCCATCACGCTTATTCTCAGTTCATTGGAATCTTTGATGGATTCCGGTAAAACTAAAGGTGCAAAACCATCCTATGAGTTAGAGTTGATCAATAAAAACTCCAACAGATTATTGAGATTGGTGGATAACCTGCTGGATTTTAGAAAAATAGAAAATCAGACTTTTAATCTGAGAGTTTCCAAAACGAATATCTATGATTTTACGTATGCGATTTTTCGTGATTTTGAGAATGAAGCTAAGAAAAGAAATATCAAATTCGAAATTCATTCACAAAATAAAAACCTTGAGCTTTATATTGACAGAAACCTGATGGATAAAGTTTATTTCAACCTTTTATCGAATGCTTTCAAATTTACGCCGGACAATGGAAAGATTGAAATTACAATTCAGGAAAAAGGCAATCAGGCGGTCATCAGCTTTAAAGATAACGGAATCGGAATCCCCGAAAAAGAGGTCAGCAATGTCTTTGAAGCTTATTTCAAAGGTTCCAATAACAGAAAAAACAGTTCAGGAATCGGGCTTCATCTTAGCAGGCAGTTCATAGAGCTTCATCTTGGGAAGATAGAAGTGAGCTCTTTTCAGGGAACGGAGTTTGTCATCAGCCTTTACAAGGGAAACAAGCATTTCAACGAAGACCAAATGGTGAAAGAACCCAGTCTCGCAGATGCTGAAAGTCTAGCAAAAGATACTGTTTTTACAGGATTGGAAGACGAGACGATTACCCAAAATCAGGAGTTTCAGGGCGAACGTTATTCGCTGTTTTTGGTAGAGGATAATTTGGATTTATCCTTCTTTTTAAGTAAAAAGCTTCAGAATGAGTTTGAAGTAATGGTGTCTGACGGTACGGATGCAATTGATAAGGCATTGAGTGAAATTCCGGATATTATCGTTTGTGATGTCAATCTTCCGGACAAAAACGGTTTTGAAATCTGTGAAATTCTAAAAAATGACCTTCGTACATCACATATTCCTGTCATTCTTCTGACAGCTTTGGATAATAAAGAATCCTACCTGCAGGGACTGAAATCCGGCGTTGACCTTTACCTTACAAAACCTTTCAGTTACCCTATTCTGATACAGTCACTGCGTGCGCTGCTTTACAACCGCGAAAAACTGCGTTATTACTATACAAACAATATCGGCAGAATTGTGGACAGCAAATCGTTCGGAAGCATGGAGCAAACATTTGTGAATAATCTGAACCAACTTATCAAAACCAATATCGATAATCCCGATTTCTCAGTAGAAAATCTTGCAGACCTGCTCAATATTTCCAGAATTCAGCTTTATAGAAAGATAAAAGCGATGTTTGATGTAAACGTAAGCGATTATATCAACAATTTTCGCCTGGAACAGGCCAAATCGATGCTTCAAAATCCTGAACTGACTATTTCTGAGATTGCATACAAAACCGGTTTTTCTTCTCCGAATTATTTCTCTACTGTTTTTAAAAATAAGTTTGGCATATCCCCTAATGCCTTTAGAAAGTCTGCAGGGAAGGAGTGATAAAAAAGTTTGTAAAATCAAATGATCACCTATTTGAATGTAACATTGTAATAACAAAACCTAAAGCTTAACTTATATTTAATATCAATTTTCACATATACTATTTTTATCATATCCAGCAGCAGAAAATCAAACTGCTGCTTTTTTATTATACGTTCTGAATAACACACCTTCATCCGGACGAATAACCAGCTTTCCATACGAATTATAATTTCTAAAAGTTCCTGACCCAAAAACCACATGCCTTGACTCATTTTTTGGATGAAATTTTCATAATAGTAAATGGTTATAAATCTTATAAACACCAAAAGTCACGTAACATTTTTATAAAACGATGTTACATTTTTGAAACCTGATTAAACTTTAATAAATTTATTTTTCAGTAAATTATTGAATTTCAGTTTGTTGAAATTACTTAACAAATAATTAACCTTGCCGAAATATTTAGTTACATAATTAGACCTTCGGATTACCGCCCCGGGATATATTAGCCACAAACAAATAAATATTTTAAAGGATGAATAAAATTCTTATGTGGTCTATTACGGCAGCTTTGGCAGGATTTCTTTTTGGATTTGACGTGGTAGTGATTTCCGGCGCAGACAAAAAATTGCAGACGTTGTGGAACAGCTCAGATGCATTTCACGGAGCGGTCGTGATGGGGATGGCATTATGGGGTACAGTGATAGGGGCTATTTTCGGCGGAATCCCGACCAATACATTAGGACGGAAAAAAACGCTCTTGATCATTGGTGTCTTATATGCGTTTTCTGCCATAGGAACTGCGCTTTCCAATGATCCTTATCTGTTTGCATTTTTCAGGTTTATGGGTGGTTTAGGAGTAGGTGCTTCTACGATTGCTGCACCGGCTTATATTTCAGAGATTGCACCTGCAAAAGACCGCGGAAGGATGGTTTCACTGTATCAGTTTAATATTGTTCTGGGGATTTTAATCGCATTTTTATCAAATTATTTATTAAGCGGTATCGGCGATAACGACTGGAGATGGATGCTTGGTGTACAGGCAATTCCTGCAGCCATTTATACATTATGTGTATTCACCATTCCGGAAAGTCCGAGATGGCTGGTTTCCCATTCCAGAATAGAAGAAGCGAAAAAAGTGATGAAAATCCTGAGTCCGGATCAGGATTCTGAAACTTTGATCACCCAGATGGAAGATGACCACGCAGAATCACCAAAGGAAAATATCTTTATGAAAAAATACCGTTTTCCGCTGATGTTGGCTTTTCTAGTAGCCTTTTTTAATCAGATGTCGGGTATCAACGCATTCCTGTATTATGCACCAAGGATTTTTGGCGAAGCAGGTTTGGGCGAGAAAACAGCACTGCTCAGCAGTATTGGGATCGGTGTTGTGAATATGGTTTTCACTCTGGTTGGGGTTAATCTCATTGATAAAGTCGGGAGAAGAACACTGATGTATTTAGGTTCCGTAGGATATATCATTTCTCTGGGATTGGTTTCTATGGCGTTTTATTTCCATTGGTCGGGATTGGCGATTCCTATTTTCCTGTTCCTCTTCATTGCTTCTCACGCTATTGGTCAGGGAACGGTGATTTGGGTATTTATCTCGGAGATTTTTCCGAATCATCTTAGGGCATCGGGGCAGGCTTTCGGAAGTTCCACACACTGGCTTTTGGCAGCAATCATCCCATCCTTGATTCCTACATTATTTTCCACCATTGGAGCTGGAACCGTGTTTTTAGTCTTTACCATTGCAATGGTATTCCAATTATTATTCGTGATGTTTATGATGCCGGAAACAAAGGGTATATCTCTGGAAAAATTAAGCAAAACACTGACGAAATAGATCTACAAATCAATATAATCATCAGAAAGAACACCTCTATAAATTGAATAAAGTGTTTTTAAAATAATTCAAAAAATTCCTATTAAATAATCATAATGAAGAGAATCATATCAACTTTAATCATTGCTGCAACGTTTTATTCCGGGCTCAACGCACAGTCAGGCTCGAAAACGTCTGAAGAGCAGCTTTACAGACCTAATTATCACTTCACGCCTCAAAAGGGCTGGATGAATGATCCAAACGGTCTGTTTTATCTCAACGGAACTTATCATTTATTTTTCCAATATACGCCGTTTCAGAGCGTGCCGGATTTTGGTAAGATGCATTGGGGACACGCCATCAGCAAAGATCTTATAAAATGGGAAGAATTGGCTCCTGCCATTGCCTATGATGAAAAAGGTGCGATATTCTCAGGAAGTGCAGTTGTGGATAAGGATAATACATCAGGTTTTGGTGATGGGAAGAATGTTCCGTTGGTGGCAATTTTTACCTATCACGATATGAAGAAAGAGCAAGCCGGAGAAATTGACGCACAGTCTCAGGCAATCGCTTATTCTTTGGATAATGGAAAAACCTGGACCAAATACAGTAATAATCCTGTATTGAAAAATCCCGGAATAAAAGATTTCAGGGATCCGAAAGTTTTCTGGGATGCCAAAAGAAAACAATGGGTAATGGGATTGGCGGTACAGGACAGGCAGCATTTTTATGCCTCAAAAAACCTGAAAGGCTGGACCTTCCTTTCAGAATTTGGTAAAGATGTCGGCGGACACGGCGGTGTTTGGGAGTGTCCGGACCTTTTCCCCATAAAGGTAGAGGGAACCAATGAAGAAAAATGGGTGCTTATCGTTAACATCAATCCGGGTGGCCCAAACGGAGGCTCTGCTGCACAGTATTTTGTAGGTGATTTTGACGGAAAAACCTTCAAAATGGATGATGTTTTTACAAAACAGCTCGAAAAAGAAAAAGTAGTCTGGCTGGATTGGGGACGCGATAATTATGCAAGTGTTTCTTTTGATAATGTTCCGGATAACAAAAGAGTGATTATCGGATGGATGTCAAACTGGGATTATTCACCGAATGTGCCTACGGAAAAATGGAGAGGAAGTTCTACTATTCCTCGTGAAGTAACTTTAAAACGGACCAAAGAAGGTTATATTTTGAAAAATAATCCTGTTTCCCAACTCAAAAATTATGAAGGAAAAACAATCAGAAAAGAAATTAGCCTTGTTTCTGATAAAAAGCTCATCGGCAAAGGAGAAATAGATCTTTCCAAAGCAGTGTTAGATGTTGATCTCAAAAAAATGACCAAAGGAGTTTACACTTTTGCTTTGAAAAATTCATTGGGAGAAAGGGTGATTTTCGGAATTGACAATAACAAGCAAGAGCTGTTTATTGACCGTACCCAATCCGGGAAAACCGATTTTAAGGGCAATTTTGCAGACAGGGTTTCAAAAGCTCCATTAGCAAAAAACTACCAAATTGCAGCGTTCAAAATTGTCCTGGATAAAACTTCCATCGAAATTTTCTTCAATAACGGCGAAAAGGTAATGACCGAAATCTTCTTCCCTAATGAAAGCTTTTCGGAACTGAGCTTATCCACAGATACAAAAGGAAGTACTCTGAACATCAATGCACATCAGATTAATATCAAATAAAAACTATACTATGAAGAAATACAAAATAGCCATCGCCTTTTGTCTTCTGCCTTTTTCGTATGTATTTGCGCAGGAAGTCATTAAAGGTAAGGTAGTTTCCTCAAATCAGAAACCGCTGAGCGGGGTTATTGTAACCGTTTCAGAAACAGGAGCCAATACAACAACAGACAGCAGCGGTGCATTTCAGATCAATGACCTGCAAAAAGGAAACACTTTAGTTTTCACTTATCCCGATTATTCCACCCGTGAAGTGGTTGTAGATGAAAAGACAATTCTTAACATCGTTTTAGCTGCAGAGAAAATAAAAAGTATAGATGAGGTCATCGTAACCGGATATACCAAGCAGAAAAAGGCAGACATTACCGGTGCGGTTTCCGTGGTGGATATGAAAGACCTGAACAAGCAGACCGAACCGAATCCAATTAAATCTTTGCAGGGACGAGTAGCAGGTGTTAATATCACAGCCGACGGATCTCCTTCCGGCAGTAATACCAAAGTGCTGATTCGTGGTGTGGGAACGTTAAATAATACGGATCCACTTTATGTGATTGACGGTGTTCCCACAAAAGCCGGAATGAACGAACTCAACCCAAGCGATATCGAAACGATGCAGGTGCTGAAAGATGCATCCTCAGCAAGTATCTACGGTTCCAGGGCTGCTAATGGTGTTATCATTATCACTACCAAAAAAGGTAAAAAAGGGAAGATGAGAATCGACCTTAATTATTATACGGCGTATTCACAGTATACTAAAAAAACAGAGGTTCTGAATGCCAAACAATTCGGACAGGTGCTTTGGCAGGCCAACATCAATGACGGACTGAACCCTAATAGCAACAATTTGAGCTACAATTTCGACTGGGGTGTTCAGAATGGTGTTCCGACCTTATACAACAGCAATGTTCCGGAATATCTGGATGCCGCAAAAACCATAAAGTCAGCCGATACCAACTGGTATGATGAGGTTTCGCAGACAGGTGTTGCCAATTCGCTGGATGTTTCTGCTTCTAGCGCTTCGGACAAAGGTTCTTACTTTTTCTCTTTGGGATATTATAACAATGATGGAATCGTGAAGCTTACCAATTTCAAAAGATTGTCTGCCCGTGTCAATACCTCTTATAACTTTTTTGAAGGAAAACTGAAAATCGGAGAAAATTTCACCTTTAATAAAACCAATGAGCTTATGGATCCGGGCGTTTTGGATCCCGCATTACGTGCTTTGCCCATCATTCCCGTTCATACTTTAGACGGAATCGGGTGGGGCGGTCCGGTTGGCGGAATGAATGACCGGCAAAATCCTGTCAGACTTTTGGAATATAATAAAGACAACAGTTACCAATACCAAAGATTCTTCGGAAATGTTTATGCAGAATTGCAGCCTGTGAAAAATCTGACCTTAAAATCCAGCTTCGGAATAGATCTTTCCAATTATTACAAAAGAATGCTGCAAAGAAGCTATGTTTCGGGTTATCTGCAAAACAAAACCAATGCAGTAAACATCGACCAGTCAGACACGGAAAAATGGACGTGGTCCAATACCGCACAGTACACGGCAAAAACTGGAAAACACCATTTTGATGTGTTGGGCGGAATGGAAATGTACAAGGATACATTTAAAAATACGTGGCTTAGAAAAGAAGGATTCCTGATAGAAACACCCGACTATATGTATCCAGATGCGGGTACAGGAGATGCTTTCAACGGTGGAAGCTCCACGTATTACAGCCTGTTGTCCTACTTCGGAAAATTCTCTTACGATTATGACAACCGATACCTTTTTTCTGCAACAATGCGTTACGACGGCTCTTCAAGATTCGGTAAAAACAACCGTTTCGGAACATTCCCTGCATTTTCGGCAGGATGGAGAATCAATAAAGAACATTTTGCGGAACATCTTATTCCGTTTTTCTCAGATTTGAGATTAAGAGCAGGTTGGGGACAGACCGGAAACCAGGAAATCAGCAATTCGGCGGTTTATTCCCTTTATATAGCAAATTATGCGGGAGGAAATCCAACGTGGGCAACATCTTATGGTACGGCTTACGATATTTCCGGTGTCGGAAGTGGGTTATTACCATCAGGATTTATCGCAACGCAGACAAAAAATGATGACCTGAGATGGGAAACCACTACACAGACTAATCTCGGTCTGGATTTCGGATTCTTTAATCAAAAACTGACAGGGAGTATCGATGTATATAAAAAAGCAACAAAAGACATTTTGGTATTACCACCTTATCTTGGGGTGATCGGAGAAGGAGGAGATCGATGGATCAATGGGGCATCTATGGAAAACAAAGGGATCGAGGTTGCATTGTCCTATCAGAATGAAACAGCAGGCGGTTTCCGTTACGAAGTTTCAGGGAACATCTCGATGAACCGTAACAAAATTACCGAACTTCCGCAATCGGTTATCAATAATTATGGTGGAAACGGAACAACGGATAATATTCTGGGACGCCCCATTAACTCAATGTACGGTTATGTTGCCGACGGACTTTTCAGGACGCAGGCAGAGGTGGATAATTCTGCCAATCAGTCAGGTAAAGGTTTGGGAAGAATCCGCTATGCAGATCTAAATGGTGATGGAATGATTGACGACAAAGACAGAACGTGGATTGGCAATCCGAATCCGGGATTTATGTATGGTATCAACCTTAACTTTTCATATAAAAACTTTGATCTTTCAACATTCTGGCAGGGCATCGGTGATGTGGATGTCATTAACTCAAAAAAATACCAGACTGATTTCTGGAGTGTGGATGATGTCGGTTCCAATAAAGGGACAAGGCTTCTGAATGCGTGGTCGCCGCAAAATCCCAATTCGGATATTCCTGCGCTTACGACAGTGGACAGCAATGCAGAATCCAGATTCTCATCATATTATGTAGAAAGCGGAAGTTATCTGAAGCTGAGGGTTTTACAGTTGGGCTATACGTTCCCGAAATCTTTAATGGAGCATTATAATATTGTCAATTTCAGGATGTATGCAAGTGTTCAGAATCTTTGGACGATAAAATCGAAAAGCTTTACAGGAGTAGATCCCGAAACACCAGCATTCGGTTATCCGTTACCGCTGACGTTCAATTTTGGAGTTAATTTTTCCCTATAATTTTTAAATAATAAAAAATGAAAAAGAATATACTTTTAACAATAGCTTTTGCTTTTTTGCTGGGAACTACTTCCTGCAACGATTTTCTGGACAATGAGCCGAGAGGTGTCCTGTCGGAAGCCGACGTGGTAACGCCTCAGAATGTGGATGGTTTTGTGGTTGCAGCCTATGCATCTCTTGGAAACGACCATTATGATACCCCTTTCAGCCTTTGGCCCTATGGGAACGTTCGTTCTGATGATGCGTACAAGGGAGGAAGCGGAACCAATGATATCCAGACATTCCACTTTTTTGAAATTTCAAATAACGTCCGTTCGGATTTTGGTGAGTTAGACAGATTATGGTATCTCAATTATGTAGGGATTTCCAGATGTAACAAAGCAATTGCCGCACTTAAGCAACTTTCAGATTCCGAATATCCGAACAAGCAAAAGCGGATTGCCGAAATGAGCTTCGTAAGAGGACATTACTACTTTTTACTGAAAACATTATTTAAATATGTGCCTTATGTAGATGAAAATACACCGCTTGATGAGTATCCGAAAATCTCAAACAGGGCAAAGACAGACCAGCAGTTATGGGAAGCTATTGCTTCTAATTTTGAATTTGCAGCCGCTAATCTGCCTGCAACACAGTCGGAAGTGGGAAGACCAAAGAAAAGCGCTGCCTATGCTTATCTTGCTAAAGTAAGGCTGTATCAGGCGTATGAGCAGGATGATAACTATACAGTAACGCAGGTAAATCCTATCACCCTTCAGAAATCTATTGATGCTGCCAATCAGGTGATCGGAAATTATATATTGGAACCGGATTTCGGGTACAATTTCCTGCCGGGAACACACGAAAACGGCCCGGAGGCAATCTTTTCCATTCAATATTCTGATAATGACGGTACGCTTTTCGGAAGGCTCAATTTCGGAGATATGCTTTCTGTACCACAAGGTTTGGGATGCTGTGATTTTCATAAGCCAAGCCAGAATCTGGTGAACGCATTCAAAACGACACCGCAGGGGCTACCGATGTTTGATACTTTTAACGATGTTGATCTGAATTACAACCAGCTGAACAGTTACAAGGTAGATCCCAGATTATACCACACCGTTGCCTTGCCCGGACTGCCTTGGAAATACGACGAAAATAAAATCTTTCAGGAAAGCTGGAGCAGAAGTCCCGGGACTTACGGGTATTATTCTTCATTAAAGGAAAATGTACCTGTAGGATGTGGCTGTACCGTGAATGTAGACCCTTTCTACGGAAATTCCAAAAACAGAATCATCATAAGATATTCTGATGTTTTGCTGATGAAAGCCGAAGCGCTGATAGAGCTTGGACAATATAACGATGCTTTACCACTGATCAATCAGGTGAGGCAGCGGGCTGCCAATAGTACAGTGCTTACAGGAAGTTATACCACCAACAACCTGATCAGCAAATATGAGCCGGGAGTGAACTGTACGTGGAATCAGGATTTTGCAAGAAAAGCGTTGCGATGGGAGAGAAGAATGGAGTTTGCCATGGAAGGAAGCCGTTTCTTTGACCTCGTAAGATGGGGCGTTACAGCAGGAACGATGAACAGCTATTATTCTGTCGAAAAAACTAAAAGATCTTACTATTCGCAGGCGGGGTTTGACCATGGAATTGAAGAATACTGTCCGATTCCTTTGGCGCAGATCAATTTCAGCCAGGGACTGTACAAACAAAATAACGGATACTAAAACAAAATGCTAATGAAAACGATATTCAAAAACAGAATTGCGGATTATGGAATGAATTCCGGTTCGGAGTATCTTATCTATTAATAAAAAATGGAGTATTTTTAGCTCTTCAGAGAGTTCATTCAGTAATATCAATATCAAAAATCCAATTAATGTTTATCAATAAGAAAATTAATGTAATAAGTTTTGGAGAAGTACTTTTCGACGTTTTTGGAGAAGAGAAAAAAATCGGGGGAGCTCCTCTTAATCTGGCTCTCAGAACAGCTTCGTATGGATTTCCGGTAACAATGATCAGTGCAGTAGGAAATGATGAAGACGGAAAAGTAATTCTGGATTATGGCAAGGAAAATACTCTTGAAACCGCCGGAATTATTGTTTCTCCGGAATATGAAACAGGAATTGTTCAGGTCTCTTTAAATGAGCGCGGCTCTGCCACGTATGAGATCAAGTTTCCTTCTGCCTGGGATTTTATCAGTGTTGACGAAAAAATAATGAATACCGTAAAAGAAGCTGATGTCTTTTTCTATGGAAGCCTTGCCTGCAGAAATGAGGTTTCCCAAAAAACACTTTTCTCCATATTGGATTCCAACGATAAAATGTTTAAAGTTTTCGATGTGAATCTAAGAAAACCCTTTTACAATATTCAGCTTCTTGAAAAGCTTATGAACAGGGCAGACTTTATTAAATTTAATGATGAGGAAATACTGGAAATTGCTGCCGGAATGGGCTTTGAATCCGATGATCTTGAATCCAATATAAAATTCATATCAGAAAAAACAAACACTAAAGCGATATGTGTAACTTTAGGAAAACACGGATCTATTTTACTATGGAATGATCAGTTTTATAGACACGAAGGTTATCCTGTAAAAGTGGCAGATACGGTAGGTGCAGGTGATTCTTTTTTGGCAAGCCTTATTGCGAAATTGCTGTCCGATCAAAATCCTGTTGATGCTTTAAATTTTGCAAGCGCTGTCGGTGCCTTGGTAGCGAGTTACTCCGGTGCAAATCCTAAGATAGAAAATTCTGAAATAGAGATATTTCTTAAGCAGAATGCTTATCTGAATATTTAAAAAGTATTAATCTGATATCCCAAAGAATAAAAACGGCGCCACTTTAAGAGAAGTGGTGCCGTTTAGCTGTATATGATCAAGACAGATTATCTTCAAACTTTTATCGATAATTGATTCATTTTAATTTTTGGTGGAAAAAATTTGATTGATTTTCAAAATCATTTCCTTCGCATTATTATTGATGGGATCTAATTCTAATGATTTCTGATAATCGCTTTTTGATAATGCATATTCTTTTTTGTTAAAATAAGCTTCGCCTCGACTGTCATAGACATTTCCTGATTTTGGAAATTCATAGACATTTAAATCAAAAATCTTAAGCGCTGCGTCTAATTGATTATCTTTTAGAAACTCATAACCAAGTTCATTCAATTCATTTTCGTTGGAGAAATTGTAGTCATTTGGTTTGTTTTTCTTAAGGTCTTTATATAATGCAATTCCTTTATCAATATTTTTCAAGCATTCTTTTCTGATGGTTAAGCCAATAGATTCCTTTTGTGGCTCGATAGGGTAGTTTTTCCATTGGTTTAAACTGGCAATGCTTAAAAGGATTTCTTCTATCAGCTTAAAATTATTACCATTAGTCATTACTGCTAAACCGTTTCCATCTTCAACACTTCCAATATAGTAGCATACAAACCCTTCATTCCCTCCGCTGTGTGCAAAATATTTTGTGCCTTTGAAATCACTTAGAAATACACCGTAATTATTCTCAATTCTCCTTACAGACATTTCTTTGGACAAAATATTATTTGATTTGCCTAATAATGACAATTGTGTTTCGATGATATATTTTGCCAGATCACTGGGATTGGTCCATAAACCGGCTGCGGCTTTTTCGGGATAAATATGATATTTTCCATTTACCTCTTTTCCGTTATTATAAGCTGTTGCAAGTAATAATTCTTTATCTGGAGAGGGAGGCTGATTATAAGAACTTTCATTCATTCCTAATGGCTTCAAAACATTTTTCAACATATAATCTTCATACTTTTCTCCTGTTGTATTTTCAAGGATTAACTGTGAAATGGTTGTTCCTCCACCCGAATACTGGAATTTAAGGTTGGGCTCAAACACAGACCGAACCGCAATGGAATTTGATGGTTTCAGTCCATCAAGAATTTGTATTATTGTAGGGAGTTCTTTTCCTCTTTGATAGCCTCCGAAACCATGAACAGACAAACCTGCTTTATGACTTAAGAGGTTTGCAATAGAAATTTTTTTTCCTTTTGAAACCGAATCGTATGGGAATTTCCAGCTTTTCAAATAATTATTGATGTCATCATCCAAGTTTAATTTTCCTTGTTCAACCAACTTTAATTGTCCTAAGCTATTAATGGATTTGCTGATAGATGCAGCCTGAAATAATGTGTGAACGCTCGCTGGTCTGTTTTCAGCAACATCTGCATAACCATAAGCTTTAGCCCATTCTACTTTGTAATTTTTAATGACTGCGATGCTTACTGCATTCATATTATAGAAAGCCATCCTGTCTTTTAAAGTCCATTTCTTAGTTTTCGATTTATCCCAACTGAGCATATTGTCTTCGAATGATTTTATTTTATCCTTTACATTTTGTGCAAAAATATTCAAGGTTAAAGACAGCATTAGGACTAGATGTATTTTTTTCATTTTTATTCCTGGTTATCTATTTCAATATAAAGACGATCCACAAGTAAGTTTTATTACATCAATGACTGATTTTTTAGTATCTTCTGTTTTATTGTTTATTCTTTTTCAATGTTCAACAGCATTTGTTGTCCATTTTCATGATCCGGATTTAATTCAATAGACTTTTGATACATCGTTGTGAAAAATAATTTTACAAACTGTACTTCAATTTTGATTTTTCATTGACAAGAAGTTCCTTTATACAAACTTTATCAAATTTATTGGCTGCAAGTGGGCTATCTCCTGCATTTTCCTTATTTAAATTTTCTACGCCAAGTTTTTTAGGCTTTTGTCCGCAAAACCAAGGCATTTCTCCATGCTGATAACCGGGCTCTATTCAAATCTTTTATTAACAGCTATAGATAAGATTTTGAAGGTATTAAATGACATTTATTACTTGTAAATTTATGATAGTGTACCTCAAACTTTAGAATACTTATCTTTTAGTTTATCGGATAGTTTAAGTAAATTGCAATAAATTATTTAAACGATGTCTGATTTTCCAGTGTTTTTCGATTACATAGAAAAAACATCAGGCAAACAGCTTTCAGAAGACGATAAGCGTTTGTTGATGGCCCATTTCAAATCCAAAAAACTTCGAAAAAGACAGTATTTTTTACAGGAAGGAGACGTATGCAAATACATTGGGTTTATTGTGAAAGGATCTGCCAGAACCTTTGCGGTAGATGATAAGGGGCATGAACACATACTGAAACTATCTGTGGAAAATTGGTGGCTGGCCGATTTTGAAAGCTTTTTTCTGTTGACTCCAAGCCGTTTTAATATTGAAGCACTGGAGCCACTTGAGATACTACAGTCAACTCATGCTGAAATTGAACAGTTTCTAAAGCATATTCCCGCCTTTTCAGCGATGACGAATGTAATCAATCAAAATTACGCTATTGCAGCTCAAAAAAGAATGCTGGCCTCAAATAGCTATACGGCTGAAGAACGTTATGAAGAACTGATCAGAAGTTATCCTCATTTCCTGCAACGGTTTCCGCAGAACATGATCGCTTCATACCTGGGTTTATCGCCAGAAACTTTGAGCAGGATAAAGAAAAACTTTTTAAAATAATTTCTTTTTATGTTAACTGTATAATTCATGACGAATGCCGGCTAATAAAATTAAAGATTATACATCAGCTTTTTCCCTGAAGGAGAACTTTTCATAATAATCAGCTAGGAAGTCCTGTAAAATATAGCAATTCTCAATTCATCATTGATCAAATCCTATTACTTGGTTTTTCAATTTGTTTTCTCAGCAAATTCCCTACTTTAAAAAATATTTTGCTCGAATAAAAAATAAGGCTAAAAAGGATTTTATGCCGTTTTGATCTTGACTGGTTTTGTTTCCCGGGTGTTTTTAATAATATTTTAATTTACAGTATTACAATTGGTTATGAGCTTAATTTGATTTGGATCATCAACCTGACTTGACCCATATCAAGCTTATTTAATGATGTATGTCAACCAACGCTTCATCACAGGGTTGCATCTTTGTACAAGCTTCAAAACGAGAATATGAAGAATATTAACAGACAAAAAAGTAATAAAAAGTAATGAGTAAATTAAAAAATAAAGTAGCAGTAGTAACTGGTGCAGCAAAAGGAATAGGTGCTTCAATCGCAAAGTACTTTGCCCATGAAGGCGCAAAGGTCGTTGTAAATTATGCTTCAAGTAAAGAAGCAGCGGATAGTGTAGTAAAGGAGATAACAGATCATGGAGGCATAGCCATTGCAGTACAGGCCGATGTATCTAATGAAGATGATGTGAACAGGTTGTTTGAAGAAACTAAAAAAACTTTCGGAACCTTAGATATTTTGGTAAACAACGCGGTGTTTCAACAATTTTTACCTATCGAACAGGTATCGGCAGAAGCTTTTCATAAGCATTTCAACGTCAATGTTTTGGGTTCTGTATTGACTATCCAAGCATCTTTAAAACTGTTTGGAGATAAAGGTGGCAATATCATTAATATCAGTTCGGGTGCAAGCAAATCGCCAATGGCGGGAGTATCGTTATATTCTTCAACAAAAGCAGCATTAGATGCGATAACGATTTCTTTGTCGAAAGAACTGGGTATAAAAAACGTTCGTATTAATTCTATTTTGCCAGGCGCTACAGAAACAGAAGGTGCCATTAGTGCTGGTGTTACCAAAGGCAGTGATTATGAAAAAATGTTTGTTGCCAATACACCACTTGGCCGTAGAGGTCAGCCGGAAGATATTGCGAAAGCTGCCGTATTTTTGGCTTCTGATGATGCAGCCTGGATTACAGGAGAGCAAATAAGCGTTTCCGGTGGTATGTTTGGTTTTTAAAAATATTGAAAGAACTGAAGATATGGGTATGTTATTGCATAGCAAATAGTGTTATCAAAATAAATAAAAATGGCGCCACTTGTCTTAATAAGTAGCGCCATTTGGCTTTTAGTGACCAATACGAGCGTATCTTCAAACACTTTTATTCATGATTTGGTTCGTTTGATCCAAATAAAACAAGAATTACAAAGCTTTTTTTATCCAGTAATTTCTATTTAACTCAATTCAAGTAAATAGTTATTTACAGGGAATATAGAGCTTTATTTTGACACACTTTTTAGATATTTAAATTTAATAAGACAAACAAAAATACCGATAAGTATAATTAAAAATGAACAACGTTCAAAAAATAATTATATCTTTGCATAGTAAAATTATTTTATGAGCATAAGTGAAAGAAAACAAAAAGAAAAGGAAGCTTTAAGATTACTCATTCTTAATGGTGCAAAAAGACTTTTTGTGGAAAAAGGAATAGAATATACCACCATTAGAAATATTGCTGATGAAATAAATTATAGTGTAGGTACTGTTTATGTTTATTTTAAAGATAAGAATGCTATTTTTCATGATCTGCATTCCATAGGATTTCAGGAATTGGGTGGATATTTCAGAGATTTAGTTAGTGAAGAAGATCCTTTATTGAGGCTTCGAAAAATGGGATTTGTCTACATGAAGTTTGCGATGGAAAATTCTGAGATGTATGATCTTATGTTCAACCTGAGAGCACCAATGGATTATCTTGAAACGCAGAAAAATCAGCTGTGGTCAGAAGGAAATGAGACTTTTGGGTATGTTAAAAAGACCGTGGAAGATTGTATGCATGAAGGTTATTTTAAGGAGCATAACTCAGAAGCATTATCTTTTTTGATCTGGAGTCTTGTGCACGGTATGTGCTGTCTGGAAATTCGTCAGAGAACAAAAGGAGTGAAGTTCAGCAGTCCGGACACCATTATGGCTGAAGGGTATAACGAATTTTTGAAAATGCTGGAAAAGCTATAAATTTTTTTGTCTAAAAAATGAACAATGTTCAAATTATAAACAATGTATTTAAATGAAAAAACTGTCAATGTTATTACTGATTTGTTTAGGATGCATCACATATTCCCAAACTAACCTTGATCGATACATCGAAATCGGTCTTGAAAATAATGAAGTTATCAAACAAAGAAATTTTGATGTCAATAAAAGCCTGTATGCATTACAGGAAGCTAAGTCACTGTTTTCACCTTCGGTTGCAGTAGTAGCCAATTACACGATTGCTGACGGCGGAAGAACGATTGATATTCCCATCGGAGATATGATGAATCCTGTGTACAGCACCTTGAATCAGATCACCAATTCCAACACTTTTCCAACGCTGGAGAATCAGTCGGTGCTGATTAATCCTAATAATTTCTATGACATAAAGCTTCATACGACAATGCCGCTTTTGAATTATGAGATTATTTACAACAAAAAGATTAAAACACAGCAAGCGGGTTTACAAAAAATTGAACTGGAAATTTACCGGCGCGAATTGGTAAAGGATATCAAGATTGCATACTATAAATACTTGCAATCTTTAGAAGGTATCAGAATTTATCAGAATGCTTTATCGATGGTGAAGGAAAATCAGAGAGTGAACAGAGCGCTTTTTAAGAATGACAAAATCAATCGTACAGCAGTACTGAGAAGTGATAATGAAGTAACAAGAATTCAGGCTAATCTCGAAACCGCCATCAATACAAGCAAAAATGCCCAGGCTTACTTTAATTTTCTGTTGAATCAGAAGCTGGATACTGAGATTGAAACCGATGAAATTATAGAAATTCCGACAGAATTGCTCTCGGAAAATACAGGAAACAGGGAAGAATTGCAGAAGCTGAATCAGGCTAAAGAGATCAACGGAAATGTGTATCAGCTGACAAGATCCAGTTGGTTTCCAAAACTAAGCGGCTTCGCAGATCTCGGTTTTCAGGATTTTGATTTCAGGGTTGATAAGACTTCACGCTATTATTTTGCAGGTCTGAGCCTGGAATGGAATATTTTTTCCGGTAATAAAAACAAATACAAACTGAAACAGGTAGATGAAGAAAGTAAAAAATTAGATTCTCAGATCAATAATGCCAAACAGCAGTTGCTACTCCAGTTTCAGGTTTCTCAAAATAATTTAAAATCCGCTTTGGAACAATATGAATCTGAAAGTAGACAGAAAGAGACCGCTACAAAATACAATGATGATGTCACCAAATTATACAAAGAAGGCTTAGCGATCTATATCGAATTACTGGATGCCCAAAATCAGGTCGTCAACACACAGCTCAATACCAACATTGCCCTTTACAATTCATGGATTGCCTTCGCAGAACTGGAAAGAGCCAATGCCACTTTCAATCTTAATCAATAAAATCAACACAGTTATTATGAATAAAACCATAACCATATCCCTGCTTTCAATCTTGCTGACAGTTTCCTGCAAAGAAGAAAAAAAAGAGTCAAAACCATTTGAAACAGCTGATATAATTGCCGTAAAAATAGCGTCTGTAGGATCATTGGCTCTTGCTTCAAACATTAATGCCTCCGGTTTGGTAACCACAGAAAATGAAACCACCTATTCCTTTAAAATAGGAGGAGTCGTGAATGGAGTTTTTGTGGAGGAAGGACAGTTTTTCAGAAAAGGTCAGCTACTGGCCACTTTGGACGAGACAGAGATCCGTTCAGGCCTCAATCAGTCGGATTTAAATGTGCAGAAATACGAACGTGATTACAGACGCGCCACCAACTTATATAAAGACAGCGTGTATACCTTGGAGCAGGTTCAGAACACCAAGACCGGACTGGATATCGCCCGTAAACAGAAAGATGCGGTTGCATTCAATGCCAGATATGCAAAAATTTATGCAGCTGCGGACGGTTTCGTTTCCCAAAAAGTGGCCGGTAAAGGTGAGATTGTAGGGCCAGGCTCACCGGTTCTCATGATTAATGAGACTTCCAACAATAATAATTATCTATTGAAAGTAGGACTTACCGATACTGAATGGGCTTCTGTAAAGATCGGCCAAAAAGCAGTGGTTACATTGGATGGCTATCCCGGTAAAAGTTTCGATGCCTTTATTTTCAGGAAGTCGCAGGCAGCTGATATGGCGCTTGGCTCTTTTCAGGTGGAGCTTAAACTGACGATGAATGACAGCAAGCCCGCAGTAGGAATGTTTGGGAAAGCCGAGATTAAAACTGAGCATTCGGAAGATTTTATAATGGTTCCCTACAATTCCTTAATTGAAGCTGACGGGAATAAAGCTTTCGTTTTTGTGGTTGAAAATAACAAAGTGAAGAAAAGACCTATTACGATTGCCAGATTTGAAAATGATAAAGTTTTTGTAAAGGACGGACTTCAAAAGAACAATAAAATTGTGATCTCCAACAGTGCTTATCTGAATGAGCAATCAATCATTAAAATTATTAATTAAGAAACGATGAAGATTACAAATTTTGCCGTTAAAAATTATCAGTTTACGCTGATCATATTTCTTCTTGTTGCGGTGGTCGGTTTCTTAACGCTCTTCACAATGCCAAGATCCGAAGATCCATCCACGCATCCGCCACAATATCTGATCACCGTGATTTATCCCGGAACAAGCCCGAAAGATATGGAAGAGCAGGTGGTAAAGCCCATCGAAAATAAAATCTACGGGCTGGAAAATATTGATAAAATACTGACGACTGTAGAAGACGGCGTTGCCGCTTTTCAGGTTAAATTTAAATATGGTGTCGATGTCGATAATAAGTATCAGGAAATTTCAACTGAGATTAATGCCTTAAAAAACAGTGAGCTTCCGAAAGATATTTATCAGATCAAAACAGAAAAAATATCATCTTCTGATGTGAAAATTCTGCAGGTTGCCCTGGTTTCTGAGAGTGCTTCCGAGAAAAAACTTCGAGATGAGGCAGATAAGCTTAAAACAAAACTTGAAAAGATCACGAATCTTAAAAATGTCATCTATTCAGGAATGCCAGAGCAGGAGATTAGGGTTGATCTTAAACTGGATAAGCTTGCACAACTGAGAATACCCTTAAATGTTGTGATGGGAAGTTTGCAGAGTGAGGCAGCCGATATCCCCGGAGGAAGTATCAATATGGGAACCAAGGTGTTCAATGTTAAAACCAGCGGTAAATTCAAAAATGAGCAGGATGTTGCCAACACCGTCATTTATAATGCCAATGGTAAGATTGTCTATATGAAAGACGTTGCCGAGGTTGGTTACAAATCGCAGACCGTTGACCATATCACCCGAATCAACGGCCATCGTTGCATTCTTGTAAGTGCCGGAATGAAGGATAATGTGAATATTACCGATGTTCAGAAACAATTTGCTCCTATTTTGGAAGAATTCTCAAAAGATCTTCCTGAAAATATTAAGTTGATCAAAAACTTCGACCAGGCTGATATGGTTTCCCAGCGTCTGGGGCATTTAGGTTTTGACTTCGGATTGGCCATTGTTTTGGTTATCATTACATTGCTGCCTTTAGGTTCAAGAGCATCTGTTATTGTAATGATTTCAATTCCGCTTTCGTTGGCATTAGGTTTAATTGCGATGAATGCATTAGGATTTTCACTGAATCAGTTGAGCATCGTGGGATTGGTTGTAGCATTGGGATTATTGGTTGATGACAGTATTGTGGTTGTGGAAAATATAGAGCGCTGGTTACGTGAAGGGCATTCTAAAAAAGATGCGGTTCTTAAAGGAACCAAACAGATCGGTTTGGCGGTTGTAGGATGTACGGCAACATTGATCATTGCATTTTTACCATTGGCATTCCTTCCTGATATCGCAGGGGAATTTATACGAAGTCTACCCGTGGCGGTAATTACCAGTGTTTTGGCGTCCATGCTGGTTGCGCTAACCCTTGTTCCATTTTTAGGCAGTCGATTCCTGAAGACCCACGACCACGAAGGTGGAAATATTTTCCTACAGTATCTTCAGAAATTTCTGACCAACAGTTACAAAGGAATTATGCCGAAAGCATTGAAATATCCCAAAATAACAATCGGGATTTCAATGGCATTAAGTGTTTTGGCATTTGGATTATTCAGTTTAACAGGTTTTAAATTGTTCCCGACTTCAGAAAAACCGATGTTTCTGATCAATATCAAAACACCGCTTCAGTCTAATATTTCAGAGAGTGACCGTGTTGCCAGGATCGTTGAATCAGAATTAAAAAAGCATCAAGAAATAACCTTTTACACTTCCAATGTAGGAAAAGGAAATCCACAGATTTACTACAATGTGCATCCACAGGACAGAAAGCCTGATTTTGCGCAGATCTTTGTGCAGCTGGATGACGAAGCAAAACCTGAAACGAAGACTGCTTTGATTGAAACTTTAAGGGAAAAATTCAAAACAATGCCTTACGCCAAAGTTGAGGTAAAAGATTTTGAACAGGGAACCCCGATTGAAGCCAATATTGTCGTGCGCTTATTTGGAGAAGATCCTGCTGTTTTGAGACAACTTTCTTCTCAGGTAGAAAATATTTTGAGAAAACAAGAAGGAACGGTGTACATCAACAATGAACTAAACACCTACAAAACCGATGTTAAAGTAAAAATCAACAAGGAAAAAGCGAGAACTCTAGGAGTGATGACGAGTGAGGTGGATAAAGTCATTCGTCTTGCCGTAGCCGGATTGCCGGTGGGAGACTACATCGACGACCGCGGCGATGCAAGAACAGTAACGCTGACTTTACCGAGAGAAAAATTTTCTAATCTGGACGCCCTGAAAAATCTGTATGTCAATAATGTGCAAGGGGTACCAATTGCGCTCAATGAGATTGCTGCCGTTTCATTTGAAACATCTCCTACGGCAATCAACCATTTCAATAAATCAAGATTTGCAAAAGTTTCGGCGATGTCTGGAAAAGGATATTATGCCAATGATTTATTGGTTGACATTATTCCTCAATTGGATCAGCTGAAAATGCCAAAAGGCTACTATTATAAACTGTCAGGAGAAAAAGAATCAGAAGGTGATGCGTTAGGAGGAAACTTCATTTCTGTCATTATCTTAAGCACTTTTCTTTTCATTGCGGTGCTGTTGCTTCAGTTCAAAACTTTTAAAGGAATTATCATTGTATTGTCGATTATTCCATTGGGGATTTTGGGCGGTGTCATTTTGTTACTGATTGATGGAAGCCCGATGTCATTAGTGGCAATCATTGGATTTATCGGACTGTCCGGAATTCAGGTTAAAAATTCTCTGTTGCTGGTAGATTTTACCAACCAGTTGAGATTGGAAGGCCATTCGATTGATGAGGCCATTGCTATTGCGGGTGAAACGCGTTTTCTTCCTGTAGTTTTAACTTCCATCACGGCGATTTGCGGTTTAATTCCTTTGGCTTTAAACTCCAATCCTTTGATCGCTCCATTAGCCATCGTATTGATTGGCGGACTTATCAGCTCAACGATTCTCTCCAGAATTGTTACGCCGGTAATGTACAAACTGATTCCTCCAAGTCTGGACATTGAAAACAAAGAAGAATATTAAAATTGAATAAAAATGAAAGAATATATTTTAATAACAGGCGCATCATCCGGAATAGGTTACCATATGGCCGTTCAGTTAGCTGAATTAAAGAAAGATCTGATTTTGGTAGCCCGAAGCGAAGATAAGCTCAAGAAACTTGCATCAGAACTCACCGCTACATATGGAATTTCCGTGGAATATATCGTCAAAGATTTGTCTGTTGTTGAAAATGCCGTTGCACTATACCGTGAAGTTCAGGACAGAAATCTGTTTGTAACCGGATTGGTTAATAATGCTGGCGTAGGAACTTACGGAGAATTTACAAAAACATCATTGGAAGAAGAATTAAAAATGATCGATTTGAATATTTCCAGTCTCGTGGCACTTAACAAATTGTTTGTCAAAGATATGGTGGCCAGAAAATCAGGCAGGATTATGAATATCTCATCTCTGATGGCATTCTTGCCATTCCCTTATTATTCGGTGTATTCTGCAACGAAAACTTTTGTTCTGGCTTTTACCGAAACCCTCGCTTCCGAACTGGAAGGAACGGGCGTAGTTGTAACAGCATTATGTCCCGGGCCGATTGATACAGGCTTCTACAATGAAGAAATGTTACAAGCCAATATGATGAAAAGCAATAAACCCGTTAAACCCGAGGTAGTTGCAAAAGAAGGTGTAAAACTTCTTTTACATGGAAAAGGTAAGAAAATTGTCGGTTTTATGAATTGGTTCCTGTCTAATATTCCACGCGTAACTCCGGATTTTTTAATGATGAAAATTAAAAAGAATCTGGCTGCAAAGGGGTGATTTCTTAAAGACTGTAAAAAGACATTAATCCGGTAAATAGTGCTATCGAAACAAATAAAAATGGGGCCACTTGTCTTAATAAGTAGCCCCATTTGGCTTTTAGTGATCTCGACGAGCGTATCTTCAAACATTTTATAGATGATTTAATCCGTCTGAGTCAAATTAAACAAGAATTATAAACCTGTTTCTTATCAGATAATTTTCTTGTAGGTGAACTTCTTGCAATTTAATTTTAAGCATTCGAGACAATCGAAGTTAACATAGTTGATCTTTAGTTTGCTTTGATGTCATCATACAAGTGATCAACTACTTTTTCTAAAATTTCTCCTGTTTCATTAAAACCGGTGTTTGTCAATATGGATATCCCTATATTTTGTTTAGGATAAATCACAAACCAATTCTGCATTCCGTAAATGATTGTCAATCATCATTTTTAAAATATTGGGCTCTGCTGTGGAAGGTCTCCCGACTTTGAGCTGGTAAATAAGAGTATTTCCTTTAAACTTGTTTGAGAGTCAGGAGACTTCAGAGAGCGGGGAACTTTAATCATTTCTTCTTTTTCATTTTGGATAATACATTTTTTACTCCTTTAGTTTGAAATAACCGAATCAAAGATTCTTTAGTAAGTGAAATTTTGCCTTTCTCTTCTTCGAATATTTCTGTCTTTAAAAAATAAACAATGTTTTTTTCTCTTGTTGTTTTAAGGGGTAATTTGCTTTCTGATAAATCTTTTTTGAGCATATTAGATTTGATTTCGAGTTCATTATTGTATGACAAATCAATTTCTTTTATTATTCCTGTAAAGAATTTTTCATTTTGATATTCATCTTCGAAATAAACATAATCTCCTATTTGAATCCCTAAAGCATTACATTTTGTCTGAAGTAACTGTTTTCTTAGTAATAATTTTTGCTCTTTGTTTTCAATCAAATTAATTATGGTAGTGGGGTTTATACTTGAATAAGAATTAGGAGTATACATCTTCATTTTTTCTTTCAATATGGAAGTGTCAATTTTAATATTGTCTATTACGCTTGTTGAGTAACCAATAGAAAATGGAACTTTATTTTCCACAATAAATCTTCTAATATCTACAATGTTACAAGCATTTTCATCAAATAATTCTTTATCAGATATGGTATTGTCTATATTGGTTAATTCTTTGGTTGATGCTTGAATTAAACTTTCGTGATAATAACAATCAAACTCAAACTCTCTTTTTGTAATATTTAAATAATCTTTCCAAAAAGAATATTCATTATTTTCTTTTGAATATTTTGATTTCATCAAGAAGCTATCGAAATAATTAAAGAAAGGTTCTTTTTCTAAAGGAGCTACTTCCAAGCCGCAATTTTCAGGTAGAATATTTTTTATAAACCCTTTAAAAAGATTTTGGGACATTTCATAATGATAGATAAAGGACTTTATTTCCTCAATATCTGTATGATATTCGCGTTGAGATTTGTAAATGAATGACACAAATTTATGACCTGTAGCATTTCCATAATTATAGAAAAATTTATGTGCACTTCTTTTATCTTTATCAGTCAAGGCTTCAAAATCAAAAAATTCCACATCTATATGAAGTCTACAGGCATGATTTGAGAATGCTTCGGATAATTCAAAAAAAAGAGAAACTTTTTTTAATTGATCTTTAAAATGAATAATACCTTCACAATATCTATTGATATATTCAGCAAAATCCGAGTTAATATAATTGTTATTTAGCATCTGTTTCTGATTTAAAAGGCATAATATAGAATATTGGACTATCTCTGCTGTACAAAGTTTCCCAACTTTGAGCTAGTAAATAAAATCCTTTCCTTTAAACTTGCTCCAAAGTCAGGAGACTTTGGAGAGCAGGGAGCAGGATAATAGATTTTAACCCCTACTATCGAATTAATTGGGATTAAAATTCTATTATTTTATGCTCTTTAATAGTTCTCGAAAGTTTAATGAAATTATCTTTTCAACTTCAAAAATGGTTTTACCCCATACGTTTGAAAAATACTTATTTACATTAATGACATCTATAGGCCTTAATATATTTCCATTGATATTAGTGAATGGACCATCTGTTTCTGTTAATAGATTAGTAATAGGTATTTTTTCGATAATTTTCCTTCCTTTTTCAGATTTAATCATTGCTGGATTAATTGAGAAATAATATCCTTCATTAACAATCTCATCAATAAGCTTTAAAGACCCAGAGTACCAGTGAAATATAGCAAACTTTATATTGTGCTTTTTTAAAAGTTCAAGAACTTCTTTTTCTGCACCTCTTGAATGTATACTTAAAATTTTCTTCTTTCCTGAAATGTTTTCCAATATTTTAGTAAAAGATTCAATTTGTATATTCTTCGTGGCATATCCCTCTTTTGAAAAATCTAGCCCAACTTCTCCTATATAGGATGTCATAGAAAGATTTTTTAAGAATAATCCAAATTCTTTTTTATGGACCTCTGCATATAATGGATGCATTCCTAAAGCTAATCTAATCTTTTTTAAGTTTCTAAAATGTGGATATCCCATTTCAAAATGGCTAGGCAGATTTGTCATTGAAATTACCATCATATTAGTATCTATACATTCTTGTAATACCTTTTCTGGGGTTTGGTATAAATCAATATGACAATGGGTGTCTATAATCATAAAAGTCCTAATTTAGATTTGGTAAAGTTATTACCTTTATCTCTAAATAATTGTAGAACTTCGTCTTTTGACCTTAAAACCATTTGTGCATAATTTTCCAGATTATCAATATCTATATTGCCGTTAATTAATATGTCTCTTTTCATTTTTTCTAATGAAATGTCTCGATTTAAATAACTAAATAATGCCGGTAAATCATTAGTTAATGAAGATTGTTGTAAGATATCATTCCCAAAGATTTCATTATCTAGATTTATTTTATTTAAAGCAGCCCTTCTGTATATACAAGGCATACATTTTCCACATTGCTCAGTTCCTGTTTTTATAGCCCAATGTTGCTTTCTTCCTCTTTTACCACAGGAAACGGATAAACTAAAACTTGACTGCAGAGCTCTTGGGTTTGAACAGTTTTCAATCATTTCTCCTTTTGTAGAGAATGAATATGGATTTTCTAACTGTATTGGTAATCCTATTTCCAATAATAATTCTTGTAAGTTCTTTAAAACAAATGGATGCGTTGTTCTAGTACTCAAAGAGCTAACCCTAGAAGGGGTTAAGGGATAGTTAATAGAAATTGTTCCATTTTCAGGAATTATTAAAGTGTTAATTGGTGATAAGTATATTCCTAAACCAATAAAAAATAAAGATCGACTTCTGTAATTATTTTCAATAAATATATTATTGCCATTATCATCTTTTCTACTAAGAGCTAATTTGGATTGTACCCAATAAAATTTATTTGGATAATTTCGTTGTAGATAATTTAATAACCTTTTCTGGTCTCCATTTGGACCTGAAGATTTATAATCAAAATGGGAAACCAATAAAATTCTTTCATTTGGATTTAATTTCTCAAGTTCGTCAATTACTCCTATTAAAGAGTCTAAACCTCCTGAAAAAAGACTTGCTGATTTTATGGAATTTTTCTCGTAAACTGGAATTTTTCTTCTTCTTTGGCGTGGGAAATAATATTCCTCATGTGAGTTTTGGACAAAATTTATAGTCCAATAATCCCCAGTTAAAAAATCTAAGATTTTCTTTAGTTTTATTTCCTTTCCTTGCCAAGTACTAAGATTATGGACAGGAAAATCAACCTCTAAATCTCTTGTCCAACCATCATTAGAATATTTTTCTCTATTAAATAAATTATCCACACCATATACTAATGTAGAAATTAGAAAAAAGTCGAAACGTAGTGTAGTAAAATCTACATTAAAATCGAAAACATTTTCAGATTTAAGAAAAGTTAAAGGAACCTTTCTTTCTATGCCATTTTCTATGAAACAAAGTTTTATATTAGAAAATTTTCCTTCTTGCGCTGGGTCGAATTGTATTGTTACTTTCATAATAATTATTCAAAAACAGTTAATACATCTTGTTGAATATTTTTTATTAGTGTATCGGCATCATTTGATGCCCAATCAACATTTTGTAATGGATTTGTTCTATGCATATCTAAAACTCTTTCCTTGATGAAACTCTTAATTTGTGAAAAAAGACTGTTACAATCATTTTCATTTTTATTTTTAATTAAATTCTCATAAAACCATTTTGATAAAAGTTCGTTGATATAATTTCCAAAATATCCAATTATAATATCTTCTAAAGAACTAGATTCAAATTTTTCTGACAAAAGAGTTTCTACTTCATCTATGGAATTTGCTTGACCTATTAACTCTTCCATTAATAGTCTAGTAGCTTCTTTCGCTGCAATATCATCAATTGAACTTGAATCAGTTGAACAATATTCAATTAGATGATTTATAATATCGTTAACACTTTTGTTATCAAGATTAGTAATTCCTATAAAAGTAAGTGCCTCTCGAATATTATTATTTGAACTAACAAATTTTGAGAGAAAGCCTCCAATTTTCTTTACTGTTTTGATACCACTTTGTCCTCCCACCTTTGATCCTCCTCGTCCTCCTATAGCGGATCCTCCTAAAGAAGAGACAAAGTTGTTCATAATTGTTTGTTTTTTTTCGGTAGATAATGTTGATCCATTACAATTTGATGTTAAAGAAGAACTCAAGTTTTTCCAGTTAGGAACCATAGAGTGTTTAACATCAGAAAAAGATTTAGATGTTCCCATATTATTTTAAATTAAATGCTTTTGCTGCTTTAGACTTCTTATCTTTAAAATAATCAGATAAAAAGTCACCCATATTTGGATGTGATTTATAATTTTTTAGTCTTAATCCTATAGATGCATCTATATCTAAATCATTTATAACTTTTAGTGATTCTATGTAATGATAAGGCGCATTTTCTATTTTTAATTCTATTAACTCATTGAATATTTCATAATTCCTTTTAGAAATAGGATTACGCTTTAAAGTGGCGGATAATAAATTGAAGAATGTTTCTTTTTCAGCATCATTTAATTCCTTAAACTTATCTTCTATTATTTTCCTTGTTACTGTTGATGTCATCTGATCGGGTTGAAGCTCATTGAAGAGTGCCTTTACAATTGGAGGAATCAGACTTGAAGCTGATATTGAATCATTCAATTTATCCCGTGCTATCCAGAAATAGTCCCTTAAATCAACACTTTGTAATGAAGGTTCTACTTGAAGCCAATTTATTATTTTGGGTCTATTCCAATCTTTAAATTTTGAGTCTGCTAGTTCGATCAGTAGTTTGTTTAAATCCTTATCCTTGCAGATGCCTTCAATTTCGCTGATCTCTTCAGGAGTTCCCTCTTTATCTGCCTGCCAAATAAAAAGTTGCTTAAAAAGTTTGGGCTCAGAGTATTCTAAAATCATGAGTTTTGCTAGAATTGCATCCTGAAAGTTCTCAATAGACGCAACTTTTGCCAATCTCTTTCTAATTGTGTAGGTATTTAAAAATCGCTTAATTTGACGTGGATTGCCATACAAACTACTAGTTATTAAAGGTACTAGAGATGGAATTGTTATAATGTTTGATTTTATTTTTTGAAAGTCATCTGGACTTAAAATACTTTCAAAATTTGATAATCCAAAAGAAGAATATTTGTTTTTCTCTCTAAATTGTTTGAATCCATCCAAAACTTTGTTAAACTGAGTTTCTTCTAATTCTTTTTTACAAACAAGCATTGAAATGTATGTCTCAACTTCCGAATCAGAAAGTCGAGGTAAAGAGTATGGCAATTGAATGAGTTTTTCTAAATAATCAATAACGATTCTATTATTATCTTCTTCTATTTCTTTATTATTTTTATATTTATGCTCTATTGCATGTTTCACTATTCGTGGATCAGCACCAATAATAAACGCTGTTTTGGGAACATTTAAAAATAACTTTATTGCTTCCAAGTTTTCAATAATTCTTTCAGGGGTACATCTATCTAAATCATCAACAATTACTATAAGTCTTTTGAAGTTGGTAGATTCTAGTAATTCAGAAAAATCATTACGGAACTCTGCCACTGCATTAATTTGTTTTTCGCTTTCATCCTTACTCTCTTTCAAAAAAGATTCATATAATTTTTTACCTTCATCTGATTGTAATTTTTCAATGATTTTCTGTGGATCGTCACTCCATTCAGATATTTTTTGAATAGCATAAGGAATTAAACTAATCCCCCCAGTAAAATAAGCTGAAACAGCAGGAAGAGCAACATTTTTCAATAACATACCTGCTCCTCTCATCCAATCAATAGATTTCCAAAGTTTTTTAGCTTTATTTTTAACGATATCTTTGACCTCGGCGGACAATTTTTTATTACCATCTATTTCTTTAAGAATAGAATTTAATAATGCTGCTTTTGCATCATCATAGCCTTCAAATGTCCAACCATTGAAATATATACATAGTGATTCCTTGTTTTCATCACTCTCGAATTCATTTTTAATTATTTGTAAGACACTTGATTTTCCACTTCCCCAATCTCCAAAAACTCCTATTGTAATTGGTAAAACGTTTTTGTCATTAATCACGTCTATTAATAAATCTGCATGTACCTTAAATCCTAATAAATCTTCGGATGTTTCATTATCTGCCCACATGTGTTAAATTTTAATAAGTCTAAAATATATGTAATAACTTGAAAATAATTACGGATTTCCGTAAACACCAAAAATAAAAACCCTCTTAAAATTTTCAATCAGTATTTTTACGGATTTTCTTAAAGATTTCGAAAATTTCGACACAAAAAAATCCCAACTCTCGTCAGGATTTATTAATTATATTGTTTTCGTAATCTATATTCCAATCATCTTGAAAAAGCTGGAAAGAGTCAAATTTCTAGCATGGCAAATTCGCATTATTGTAAGAAGAGCAATTTGATAATCTTTATCATCCTTTATTCTTCGAACTGTCTTTTCATCTATATTATGATCTACTGCAAATTTGCTGTTATTGTTCATAGGGATAACCCATTCATCCCTTATAAATTCAACAATTTTTCTATTTGCTTCTGTCATAGAAACAAATAAATTACATATTCTTATAAAAATCTCGGACTCAAATCCGAATGTTTGCAATTTTTTATTACATTTATAAAAAAATACAAACAATGAAAAAGAGCAGAACAAAATTCAATACCCGGTTTCGGGCAGATAAAAAACACTCAGGGTTGCAGCTTATGGAAACTTTCTTTCAGTTTAATGAGCTGGATGTTTCCAAAGAAAGGCTCAGCAACATTATGAATTATGCGGTAAAGAGGAATAGTTGGATCAATGAAGATCCGGCGGTCATCTTTGAGTTTTACCAGTCGATGAGGTCGTTGATCCGGGCAGGGTATCTCATCATGCTGAAGGAAAGGACATGGACTGTTGATACCCGGCCGGAGAAGATTTCCCCGTGGGTTCTTGGTTTGCTTTCGGAGAAGGAATACCGGAATCCTCTGCTGGTTTTCAAAAAAGCATTCAGAGAGTACAGCATCAAAGAATATGATTATTTTATGTCCGGAATCGTTTATTTCTCCATGGGCGTCTATGAAAATCTACCGGAAAGGAATATCGTTATGCCCTACATCCATACGGTTAAAATGCTGGATGCCGCACACCTTATTCTTCAAAGAAGGAGAGAAAAGGAGATGGCTGATACCAATTCAGGATAAGAAAGTTGAGCATAATGCCAGAATTCAAACCTGTAACCTTTTTAAAGCCTTACAGAAGTTACCCACCTCAGATCCTAGGATAAAATTCCGGTCAGCACCTGATCTTTTCGGTTCGATGAAGTTCCGCTTACTTTAATGACCTTTATTCCAAGATCCTCAATCCAGTCATAAAGTAACTCATTAACCTTATGCCTGAGTTTTGGCAGCTCTATTTGATGTTTGGATATCAGATCGGGTTCTTCAATAGGGGCAAAAACAAAAACATCAATTTCATCGATGATGGTTTGAACTTTTTCAAAGAGAAACTGGATATTTCGACCTGAATCAAGAACATGAAGATAAGCTAAGATATCAATGACACATCTGTCAAATATGACATCATCTCCGCTTTTGAAGACCAGTTTGGCTGAATAATTAAACTGTTCAAGAAAATCGTCAGGATGAGGTTCTTCTGAAAATTCATACCCTGAAGACTCCATCTGGTAGTAGGGTTCTATTTCAAGGGTATACCCGGGAAGGTTCTCCAGAAGTTCTTCTGCCAATGTAGTTTTACCGACTTTGTGAGCGCCGATTATTGCAATTCTCATATTTCAGTTTATATTATAATCCAAAAGTATGGTACGAGATTTTCGTGCCTGTTTTTTGAGCGTCCATTGTATAGAGTTTTGCCAGTCTATTTAATACCATAATTTTTCTATATTTAGAACAGGTATATAAATATAATATAAAAAAAGAGAATGCCAATAAACCCAATACCTCCGGACGGAGGCATGTTATATAAAGAAACAGATATGACCCAGTTTTTCCCTGAGCCATTCAATGCAATAACTGCTCTGTTATTTTTAGCCATAGCTATTTTTTGGACCCTTAAAATGAAGGGTAATTTTAAAGAATATCCTTTTTTAACATACTGCTTAATGTTGTTATATATTGGTGCCATAGGGGGAACTGTTTACCATGCATTCAGACAATGGCCGGTATTTATCATGATGGATTGGATGCCCATTATGCTGCTCTGTCTGTCTGCCGGATTTTATTTTGTAGCTCAGAGCACCAGATGGTACTATGCTGTTGTAATGGTTCTTGCATATCTGGTACTTATGTTGGGCTTGAGAAATTGGATTTTGACAGATAACACTTCTCTTTTTATCAACGTAAATTATGCAATCATGGCTTCATTTGTACTTTTTTCGGTGTTACGTTATTTAATTTATACCCAATGGAAAGCTGGCAAATGGGTAGGCTTTGCTTTATTATCGTTTGCGCTCGCACTCACTTTCCGCATCATTGATAAACGGGAATGGTTGAGTTTCGGAACACACTTTTTATGGCATACTTTTGGGGCGGTAGCCACATTTTGCATGTTTAATTATATCTATCTTACTCGGAATACGATTAGAAAAACATAAATACCTGTTTAAATTTTATTTGAAAAAAATGTATACGTGATTATCAAGCCTTTGGTTCCTTTTACCTTCGTCGATCCTTGGAGTCTTGATTAAAAGAATTCCCCACAGATTCCACAAATTTCACGGATGTTTGTGGATGTTTTTCTCTCGCTGATTTTGCAGATGACGCTGATTTTATGAAGGGATTAAACCTTATAGGTTTTTAATATGCATAAGCTCTAAAAACCTATAAGGTTTGATCCGATCATTTCCAAAAGATCTCAGAATTCTTATGAGTGAAAAATTTGCTCAATCTGCGACATCAACGGGAATAATAAAAATCTTTGATTTTTTAAAACTTAAGTGCTCTTCTCAACATTTAGTTTGTCACTAAAATAAACTTAAGTGTCTAAAATCTTTTGTGCCTTTTGTGGTTTAATAAAATTTAAAAAGTTTTTTTGTGAAATTCAGAGCATAATTCTTTTAAGGTTGAAAGAAACGATTTACTTATATTTGCTCGCAAAGCAAATCTAAATGTTCAAAAAAGTAAGCACTGTATGTATTCTTGGCTTTTATACGGTTTTTTGTTCGGCCCAGCAGGTTCGGCCTTCCAAATCATCTGAAATTTACCGTGAACTCAAAACCCTTAAACAGCTGCCTAAAGTTTTATATCTTGCGGCTCATCCTGATGATGAAAACACAGGATTACTTTCCTGGCTAATCAACGATCAAAATGTAGAAACGGGCTATTTGTCTTTAACCAGAGGTGATGGTGGTCAGAATTTATTGGGCACTGAGCAGGGTGCTGCATTGGGTTTAATCAGAACGCATGAGCTTTTAGAGGCAAGAAAGTTAGACGGTGCCCAACAGTTTTTTACCCGGGCAATTGATTTCGGGTTCTCTAAAAATACGACCGACACCTTTAAACAATGGGATGCAGATAGCATTACAGCGGATGTAGTTTGGGTAATCCGTAAATTCCGTCCTGATGTTATCATTTGTCGTTTTCCTCCTAATGCTGCGGCAGGCCACGGACAACATGCAGCTTCGGCCGTGGTTGCGGAAAAAGCTTTTAAGCTGGCAGGCGATAAAACGGCTTTCCCAGATCAACTAAAATATGTTAATGCATGGCAACCAAAACGCGTATTGTGGAATACTTTCCGCTTTGGTGGGGTCAATACGACAGCTGAAAATCAATTGAAAGTTACCGTTGGGCAATATGATGCGCAACTGGGCATGGGCTATGGTGAATTGGCAGGATTAAGCAGAAGTTTACATAAAAGCCAGGGTGCGGGGACACAGTCTGTAGCCGGTATCAGAACTGAATATTTTGCCCACGTTATTGGCGAGCCTGCAAAAGCAACACTCTTTGACGGAGTGGCTAAAACCTGGACTTCACAAGGAAGCGCTGATATTGACCAATCATTAGATAAAATTATTTCCTCTTTTAATTTTAATCAACCTGATCTCAGCTTATCTGCTTTGCTTGCTTTACGAAAAAAGGTTGTGGCTCTTCAGGATGGAGACCTAAAAAGGGATAAAATTAAATCTCTTGACAATATCATTTTAAGCTGTGCCGGATTTATGGGCGAGGTAGTGACCAATCAGGCTGAAGCTGTTGCCGGAGACAATTACAATTTCAGGTTAAATTTGATTTCAAGAGCTGAAAATCCTGTCATTTTAGACAATGTAAAATGGTTAAGTCAATCAGAAAGCTTCAACAGAAAACTATCAAAAGATTCTTTAATTACCATTCAGCATGACATACAGATTCCTGCAGATGCAGCACTCACAGAACCTTACTGGTTGGCAAAATCTCCCACGAACGCAGCAACTTTCTCTGTTCCGAATGATACTTTAATCGGTTTGCCAGAGGCAGAATCGCCACTGAATGTTTTGCTTGGTTTAAGAATCGGTTCGGAAAAGTTTCAGGTTAAACTTCCTTTATCTTTCAAGAAATTAGACCCGGTGCGTGGTGATGTAGTCGAAGCATTGCGCATTGTTCCTGCATTGGAACTGAAATTTACACAACCCCTTTATCAGGTTAAGGAAAATGAAGATTTACATTTGAGTTTAAATGTTAAGGTTAATTCTAACAGACAGTACAGTAACGGTAAAGTAAACCTGATGTATAACGGAGAACGATTAGGCGGTGCTGATGTAAGTTCGCTCAATGGAAAAGATGCTACCATTGATTACGTTATTCCAAAAACTAAGCTTGCCGCAATACATTCATCTCGTTTGCAATTAGATGCCAATTTTGTTGCAGATGGAGTCACTTATAATAAAAAGCAAATATTAATTCAGTACCCGCATTTACCTTCCTTACAATATTTTTCACCTGCAACTGCCATCGTAATGAAGGGCGATATTCAGGCTAAGGTTCAAAAAGTGGGTTACATAGAAGGTGCGGGCGATTTCATTCCTGAGTTCCTACGCATTGCAGGTATTCAGGTAGATGTTTTGAAAGACGAAGATTTTTATGGCAACTTAGGTGAATTTGCTGGAAACGGCAGTCAAAACAAGCTATCGCAATATGATGCCATCGTACTTGGCGTTCGTGCCAATAATACAGAGAAAAAGTTGAGTCGCTGGATGCCTTTTTTATGGTCTTATGCAAAAGCCGGAGGTAATTTGGTGATGCAGTATAACACCAACCAGGATACAACCGTTGACAAATTGGGGATGTACAATTTCAGTATTGCCAATAAGCGTGTTACCGAAGAAAATGCAGCGGTTACATTTTTAAATCCAAATCATAAATTACTGAACTTTCCGAACAAAATTACTGCGGATGATTTTAAAGGCTGGGTGCAGGAGCGCGGCGCCTATTTCCCTGCTCAATGGGATGCAGCGTATGAACCGCTTTTTGAAATGCACGACACAGATGAAGAGCCACTGCAGGGATCAACTTTATATGCCAAATATGGGAAGGGTAATTTTATCTACACACCGTTGGCATTTTTCAGACAGCTACCTGCGGGAAATGTGGGGGCGGCACGTTTATTTTTTAACTTTTTATCTGCACAGAAAAACTGATGAACAAACCACTTAAAAATTGGAATACCTGGTACATACTATTAGCCGTTGCATTAGTATTTCAGATCGCATTTTATTATTTGTTTACTAAATTCTGGGCATGAGTATTATAGATTGGACAGTTCTCATTTTTACCCTTGTTGCAGTGGTTGTTTACGGCGTATTGATCGGTCGTGGCCAAAAAAGTAATGAATCATATCTGAAAGCGGATAATAAAATGCCCTGGTACATTGTGCTGATAGGTATTATGGCTACGCAGGCAAGTGCCATTACATTTCTGTCAGCACCGGGTCAGGCTTATACAGACGGTATGCGTTTCGTTCAGTATTACTTTGGTTTGCCTTTGGCGATGATTGTGATCTGTATCACTTTCATCCCGATTTTTCAGCGCTTAAATGTGTACACGGCCTATGAATATTTGGAAAACCGATTTGATAAAAAAACAAGGGTGCTCACTTCACTGCTTTTTCTTTTTTCCAGAGGTTTATCAACAGGAATCAGCATTTACGCTCCTAGTATCATCTTATCAAGCGTTTTAAACTGGAATATTTATTTAACCAATGTTTTAACAGGTGGCATTCTGTTGATTTATACCTATGTTGGCGGAGCAAAAGCGATCGCTCACACCCAAAAATTACAATTTCTTATTATTCTGGGAACAATGGCTTTTGCAGGTTATTTGCTTATTCAGAATATGCCGAATGGAATTGGTTTTAACGATGCGCTTTATCTGGCAGGGAAATCCGGAAAGCTCAATGTAATCACTACAGAATTCGATTGGAAAGATAAATACAATATTTGGAGCGGATTAATTGGCGGTTTTTTTCTGGCCCTTTCTTACTTTGGTACAGACCAGAGCCAGGTTGGGAGGTATATTACTGCGAAGGACAATACCAATGCAAAAATGGGCTTGCTGTTGAACGGATTGGTTAAAATTCCGATGCAGTTTGCTATTCTCCTGATCGGTGCCTTGCTTTTCGCTTTCTTTTCTCTAAAACCGGCTCCGATTTATTTTAACGAACGTTCTTATCAACATTTAAAGGAAACAAAACCTGAACAGGCTGCGGTTTTTGAAAAAGAACATCAGGATTTACAACTAAAATTTAATACAGAATCGAAAGAAATTTTAAGGTTGAAAGAAACTCATTCTCCTCAGCTCAAAAAAACGATTCAGGATTTTAAAAACACGCAAACTCAGGTAAAAGCACTGCACGGAAGGGTAGAGGAAGCGATCAATCATTCAAACTATAATGCGGAAAAAACGGATACCAATTATATTTTTCTGTATTTCGTAAAAAATACCTTGCCTGTAGGGATGATCGGCTTACTGTTTGCCGTCATTTTTCTGGCCAGCTGGGGTTCAATTTCTGCAGCACTGAATTCCCTTGCCGCCTGCTCATTAAAAGATATTCATTTGATATTTAAAAAAGAAATTCCTGATGATGCAACCGAATTGAAGTACAGTCGCCTGCATACTTTAGCCTGGGGTATTTTTTCAATTGGTGTAGCCATGTTTGCCACTCAAATGGGTTCCCTTATTGAAGCGGTTAATGTATTAGGTTCTCTCTTCTACGGTCCGATATTGGGGATTTTTCTTGTTGCATTTTACTATAAAAAAATCACCGGTTCCAATGTATTTATTGCTGCCATTTTATCAGAAATTGTGGTTATTGCCGTTTATAATTTTGATATTGTTTCTTTCCTTTGGCTTAACGTCATTGGGGCAGCAGCAGTTATTATATTTTCAGCAATCGGATTACTGTTTTATAAACAGAAAGCAGTAAATTCGTAAACAGACAAAATAAACATACAAACAAAAATATTATGAAAACCATCATTAAATCTGCTGCCGTACTTGTTGCGACAATGACAATCTCCATGAATGCCTTTGCACAGGACACTAAAAAACCTGCCAGCCCTCCGGCTACTGCTACGGGAAAAATTAAAGATGCAACCATTACGATAGCTTATAGCAGTCCTTCTGTAAAAGGGCGTACAATCTGGGGTGGTTTAGAAGCTTATGATAAAGTTTGGCGTGCGGGTGCCAATGAAGCAACTACTTTCGAAACCGATAAAAATATTACTGTTCAGGGTAAACCGTTGCCTGCCGGTAAATATAGCTTTTTCTTAATCCCAAAAGAGTCTGGAACCTGGACTGCAATTTTTAACAAAGAGCCAAAACAGTGGGGAGCTTATAAATATGAACAAGCAAAAGATGCTTTACGTGTTGATGTAAAAACCAAGGCTTTACCAGCAACACAGGAAACTTTAGTTTATAAAATAAACAATAATGGATTCACAATGGATTGGGATAAAATCTCAGTTCCTGTAGAGATAAAATAAATGTAATATGAGAAATTAAAATCCCGGATTAACCGGGATTTTTTGCTTAAAATTTTGATATTGTATCAAAGATTGCTATTGTAAATTCCAGTCACCAATCCAATTCCTGCTGTTTTATTAATGCTTTAGTTTTTGTTCTTCTGGAAATTCTCAAGTTTATGTCAAAATTCATTTTGATTTTTCGAAATATTTTGAAAGTTAAATAAAAAGCTGCAATGATTTGTATTTCAGAAGTATCTTTGAGAATAGTATTGCTTTGGTATTCTTGATGGAGGAATTTGTTAAGATTTCTGTTTGAACAATATTATTTTTTTTGATAAAGCAGCAATTATTTCAATTTCAAAATTTCCCCTTTCTCAAAATCAATTTTGAAATGGTCTGCAGGATCTCCCGAAGAGAGCTTAACTAAAACTCTGAAAAATAATTTCAGCTGATTTAGAAATTCATCTTTTGTATTTAATTTTTCGAAATTTTCATGCAAAAATTTGAATTGCAAAAGTCGTTTTTCAGGAATATCTTTTTTTGCTAATTCGTCTGCAGACTGTAATTGATAAAGATTTAATAAAGCATCTTCAAAATTCCATGTTTTAAATTCTCCTGCATTTATTGTAGTTGAATTGGCCATGTCAATACTTAAATAAAGTAAATCTTCTCCTGAAAGTTGGCTGGCTTTTTCTATAAAATCTTTAGGCCAATCTGAAGGAACAAATCTTAGCCTTACCAATTCTTTTAAATGAAATAATGTAAAATCGTGGTAATTCTTTGTTTTTAAAATTTCAACGTTCCAAAGATCTTTTCTGGTCTGATTTTTTAAGACTCCAAATTCTTTCTTATACAAAGGGAATAGCTCATCAAAACGTGGCACATCAGTAATAGAAACCGTTTCGACTTCAAAATCAGCGGGAGAATTCACTGTCAGAATTTTATATCCCGGAAGATAAGCTGCCAATGAAGGAACCTGAATATTGACGAGCATTTTTCCGTTTTCAAACTTTTTGATTCCGGTGTCGTTGATGTGCATATGGCCCGCAAAATGTAGTTTCACTCCTGCATCTGCAAAAACCTTAGCAACGTGATCATCTGGCACTCTGTCGAGCTGCCATTTATTTTTGCCTAATAAATTTTTAATATCTTCAGAAGCACCGTCATTGTAATCAAGCATCGGATAATGCGTAAATGCAATGAGAACTTTGTGTTTTTTTTCTGCTTCTTTTGAAATGTTTTTCACCCAATCAATCAAATGTTTTTTATTTGAAAGCACATTATTGTATCCAACGGAAGCACTATGAAAATTATCTGGATCTATTGGATTTCCATTAATATTTTTTGGCAAATAGGTATTTCCGTCAATTGCCAAAAGCCAAATTCCATTTACGGGTTCTACCAGATAACTCAAATCAGGAACAGTAAATCCCGGACTGACTTCATACATTCTGTTGGAATATTCTGAACTTTTTAAAGCCTTTTTAAAACTATAATTTTCATAAGAACTGTGATTAAACGGAGTCTCCCAAAACAGATCTTTTTCAGAAGGGCAAAATCCAAATTCTTTAAATTCTTTCATAATTTCAAAATAGCCAGACATCGCAATATCTTTGGTAATGAAAGTTTCCTGACCATTATCTTCAACTGAAATTTTATTACTAAAAATGTTAACAGGGCTTCCATTTTCACCTAAAAAATCAGATTTCCCGCCGTCTTTCAGAAACGGGCTTACCGGATCATGATTTCCTGTGGTAATAAAAAACCTTATCCCATGTTTTTTTTGATATTCATCTAAAATCTTTTTCAATCCTCTCAAATTGTAGGCTTGTCCGTCATCAGTATAATCACCGGGAAGTGCGACGATTTTAATCCCCCGTTTTGCCACATCATCCAAAGCTGCCAGAAAAGCAAAATAATTTTCATTAAAAATTCTTGTCGAGTGGAGCTGTGAATCCATTGTTCTCAATAAGGTTTTCTTTTGGGTTTTTGGATTTTCTACTCCTCTGAATGCGTTATCTGAAAAATCTCCGTAAAGATCCTGAAAATGAACATCTGCCAAAAATGCTATTTGAATGGCTTTCTGCTGCGCAAATACGTTTAACGAAAGCAGTAAAGCGATCAATAGATGAATAGAAAAATGTTTTTTCAAAGCTGTATGTATTTTAGAAAAAATAATTGTAAAACTAATTTACTTTCAAAGCTTTCAATATTTTATGGAAAATTTCATTATTCTCGTATACTCCCGTAAAAATTTCTGAGCCTGAGCCGTAGGAAAACACAGGAATTAATGTAGCTGAGTGATCGTCTGTCGTAAAATCACCTTCTATAGTGCTTGTTTCCAGATCGCCATGAGGAATACTAAAACCTCCTGTCTCGTGATCTGCAGTAATTATCACCAAAGTCCCGGGGTTCTGGTCAGCAAACTGTACTGCTTTTGTAATTGCTCTGTCAAAATCAATACCTTCAGTAACGATGGTTCCTACATTATTGCTGTGGCCGCCACTGTCAATTTGCGCTGCCTCAATCATGATGAAGAATGGTTTTTTCTTGCTTTTTAAAAATTGCAGTCCACTTTCTACAGTTTCGGCCAAAAGATTCCCGCGACCTTTCAAAACTTGCGGAACACCGTTATCGGAAAGATAGTACGCCAAACGGTTGGCTTTACTTTCTGCAACCTCCATTGGGTTTTCTGCTAATTTAAAATCATGCAGGCCAGAAACTTTAGATTTTCCACCCGCTGCAAAAAAGTTAAGTTTTGATTTTGGCAAATCTTCAGCAATTTCCTTTTCCATACCACGGTCTTTTTGATGAGCATAAAATGCAGAAGGTGTTGCTCCCACAATTTCGTCAGTCGTAATAATTCCGGTGCTGAAGCCTTTTTCTGATAGAATTTCAGTAAGATTTGCCGTTTTTTGCCCCTCAGAACTTACTCCGATAAATCTGTTTTTTGTTTTTTTTCCTGTTGCAAAAGCAGTTGCTCCTGCTGCAGAATCTGTGGTGAAATTATCAGTCGAAGAAGTCTTAATTAAACCAATATTTTTCAATTGTGTTAACGTTAATTGTCCTTTATTGGCTAAAACGGATGAAGAAATTTGTGAAAGACCATTTCCGTCACCGATTAATAAAATAACATTTTTCACGGGAACATTTTTGTTCAGATAGGAAAATTTAGGCTGATAAACTTCTGAAAACAGATTATTTTTAAAAGTTCTTTTCTCCAAAGAATTTACATATTCCCCACATTCTTTCGGATGGTCTGTATTGATAAAATCAACACCGTTGTGTGCAAAAAATTCCCAGGAAGTTTTCCCGTCGGGAATCGCCCAGAATCTGAATGGTTTCCCAAATGATTTTGCTTTTTTGATGACTTCGGTTACTTTAGGTAAATCTTCTTCCGTTAAGCCTCCTTTACCGTTCCATTTAGAATATTGCGGAAAGCTTAAGCTAAGCAAAGCAACTTTATTCCATTGATCTGTAGTTAAATTATCCAGTTTTTGATAATCAAAAAAAATAAATTCGGGATAAGAAGTATATTCTTCCGGTTTTGGCTGATTCCCTGAAATAACAAAACGTACTTTTTTTTGAGCTGTAATGGCCGGATATTTCTGAATTGTTTTTACAATCTGCTTTAAAGTTGTTTTAGCATCTGTTTTAATATCAATCAGAATCTGTAGAGATTCCTGTTTGATCATATTCATTCCTAATGCCTTATCAATAGGATTCAGATATAAACTTTCAAATGTTCGTTCATGGGTAATGTCTTTTTTGTTGTGGGCTACAAAAAGTTCGTTGTTTTCAAGAAAAACATCCACTTCAATTGAATTTGCATCAGAACCTAAGGCATACCAAAATGGGATTTTCTGTTCATAATCATTATGAGAGTGTACTCTTGTAGTTTGACCAAAAACAGTTGCAACAAAAAGCAGAGTGATAAAGCCTGTAATTTTTTTTAAATGTAAGCGCATAAGATTTAGTAAAATTCAAATTATTTAATAGTGATTCCGCTTTTTTTCAAAGCTTCAGCAAGCTTATGATAGATGGTGTTGTTGGGGTATACGCCAGAGAAAAGCTCCTGGTTTTTTCCCATTGCAAAAACGGGAACTAAAGCTGCAGTGTGTTGATTGTCGATGAAATTCACCTGTACTTTGTCTTTGATGTTCTTCTCTTTTCCTGTTGAATCTTTTTCCATGAATTTTCCGATGCTTGCACCGCCTGTCTCGTGATCTGCTGTGACTACCAACAGTGTATTCGGGTTTTCTTTGATGAACTCCATTACCACGCCGATGGTTTTGTCAAAGTCTAAAACTTCTTTTACCATCATTTCGCCATCTTTAGCATGACCGCCCCAATCGATAAATGAACCTTCCACCATCAAAAAGAATGGCTTTTTGTTTTTAGATAAGTAACCTAGAGCGGTTTGTGTGGCTTCGGGAAGAAAATCTCCTCTTCCCTGAACTTTATTCGGGAGCTCGTCCTGCGCCAAAAGATAAAAGTTGTTTTTATTTTGAATGGGTTTTGAAAGTTTCAGCGTGTCTATATTATAATTGAGCTTTTTAAATTCATTCAGAAGATTTTTTCCATCTTTTCTTTTAGTGAAGAATTTTAAACCTCCGCCTGCTAAAAAATTGACGTTTGCTTTTACAAGGTCAAGCGCAATATCTTCATGAAGATCTCTGTCTTTTACATGAGCGTAGTAAGAAGCAGGTGTTGCATGAGTAATACTCGTTAAACTAACCAACCCGGTTTGGTAATTTTTTTTCTGCAGCTGTTCTAATATCGTTGGAAGTGCTATCGAATCTTTATTTACGCCAATCGCACGTTTGTAAGTTTTTTCACCTGTTGATAAAGCGGTTGCTCCGGCAGCAGAATCTGTAACCCAATCGCTGGTTGAAGATGTTTCAGACAGACCTACAATTTTAAATTTTTGAAAATTGGGTTCTGAATTTCCAAAATAGAATGCAGAAGTAACCTGTGAAACGCCCATTCCATCACCAATCATAAAAATAACGTTAAGAGGCTTTTGTTTTTTTTGAGCTGATAACATGGCTACAAAAAGAAGCAACGAAAAAACTGCGCTTGCCTTGAAATTGACATTTTTATAACAATAGTTCATAATGATTGGATTTTTAATAATTTTTTAAGTATGAAATAAGATGCGAAATTAGATATAATATCATTTCAAAAATTTCAATAATAAACTATAAGTCCAATGTTAACAGGGAAATAATTGAATTTAAGAACTTTAAAAAAGTTTGTTTACATAAAGTTTTTATAAATTTAATTTTTGACAAAAATATTCACGTTTTATTAATTTTAAAAACCGGTTACTTAATGTTAAATTAACAGTTTTCGGCATTTTATCGAGCTAATTTTGCACGAAAATAATAAGGAATGAAACGTATTTATCTCGTGCCGACAGTTTTGATGAGTTGTGTCAGCTTAACATTTGCACAAAAAAAAGAATCCGACACGCTCAAGGATGAGAACAAATTGACAGACATTGAAGAAGTGGTAATGATAGGATACGGGAGTCAAAAAAAATCTGATGTAACCGGAGCTGTAGGTTCTGTAAAAAGCGAAGATTTTAATAAAGGAATGGTTACTAATGTTGGTCAATTGCTTCAGGGAAAAGTTGCCGGAGTAAATGTTTCGAATATAAGTGGTGAACCGGGAGCTAACCAAAATATTATCATCAGAGGAGTCGGAAGTTTACGTTCCGGCACAACACCACTTTACGTTATCGATGGATTTGTAATTGATAACAGCAACACCGGAACAGCTAACAACCCCATGAACTTCATTAATCCTGATGATATTGAATCATTGGATATTTTAAAAGATGCTTCTGCAGCTGCAATCTATGGGGCAAGAGGAGCCAATGGAGTGATTATCATCACGACTAAAAAAGGTAAAAAAGGTAGAACTCAGATGAGTCTTTCTTCCAATCTTACGATTTCCAATCTTGCGAACAAAATGAATGTTTTTGGAGCAGACGAATTCAGAAGACAGGTAACTGCAGCCGGAGGAAAATTGGATGATATGGGAGGAAATACCGATTGGCAGGATGAGTTGACCAGGACAGCTGTTTCTAAAAATGTAAATTTTTCAGCAGCAGGAGCGACAGATACTTCAAATTATTATGCTGCTTTAGGATATGAAGATCAGGAAGGAATTCTTCACAACAGTAATCTAAAAAGGTATTCCGGTCGTATCAATGCTTCACAAAAAGCGTTTAACGGAAGAGTAAGTATAAACTTCAATTTAAACGGAACAAGAACCGAAAATAAGAGACCGAATTCAACAGATGTAGTTTCCAATATGCTTACATGGAATCCGACGTATCCTGCATATACCGATGGGGTACCAACTACTGTCTTTAATAATGGGGCTTTTAACCCATTAATTCGTCGCGAGATTTACAAGGATTTCACAACAAATAACAGAATTTTAGCCAACATTTCTCCTTCTGTGGAAATTATTAAAGGATTGACTTATAAGCTGAATTTAGGGGTTGATTATTCTACAGCGGAAAGAGTTATCCAGAATATTCCGCATGCTATTCCTCTGGAGATCGGAACTTTAAACCTAAGCAATTATTCAAATAACAATACTCTTTTAGAAAATACTTTAACGTATAAATTTAAAATCAACAGTCACGATTTTAATGTAATGGCAGGACATTCTTATCAAAAGTTAATGTTGACATCGAGAGGATGGTATTATCAGAACTTCCCAATCAACGGAATCGAGCCGCAATATCAGATTCCTGCTGCAGGAGCAACGAATCAAACAACGTCTGTTATTGCTAATAAGAATGAATTACAGTCCTGGTTTGGAAGGGTAAATTATGATTTTCAGGATAAATATCTTTTAACAGCAACTTTAAGAGCTGATGGATCTTCTAAGTTCGGAGCAAATAACAAATACGGAATATTTCCGTCAGTCGCTGCAGGATGGAACATCAGCAAAGAAAAATTTCTTTCGGATGTAGAGCAGATCAACAATCTGAAATTAAGAGCAAGCTGGGGTAAAACAGGAAATCAGGAAATCCCGGGTAAGGTAACAAAAAAAAGCTACCAAGCCGATGCTAGCGGAACTGCACAAGCCACTTATCCTCTAAATGACAGTGGAAATTATCCTATAGGGGTGTATTTGGTAAGAGCCGACAATCCGGATCTACAATGGGAAGTAACGACACAAACCAATATTGGATTAGACTTTGGAATTTTAAATAATAGATTAACGGGTACTGTCGATTTCTTCAGAAAAATTTCTGATAACATTATTTCGGTAATAAATACTGTGGATCCTATAGAACCAGCTCCAACAATGTGGAAGAATATCCCGAATATGCAGATCAACAATACGGGTTGGGAAATTTCATTAAACTACAACAGCGATCCGAATAAAGCATTTACATACGGCATTGGAGGAAATGCTTCTTTTATTAAAAATGAAGTAAAAAATTCTCCATATAAAGTAATTTCCACAGGAGAGGCACAGGGACCGGGAACAACTAATGCTGTTATCAATGGGTACATTAATAATGAACCAATCGGAACTTTCTACGTAAGAGAATTTCTAGGATTAAGCGAAAACGGCACCAATATCTTCAGAGATGTAAACGGAGATGGAATTATTACAGACAACGACAGAGTTGCTGCAGGAAGCGCTTTACCGGATTTTACTTATAATCTTTACCTGAAGGCAGCTTACAAAAACTTCGATTTAGGATTAAATTTCAACGGAGTTTCAGGTAATATGATTTATAACAATACTGCTTCCACGTTATTTTCGAGAGGAAGATTGGGATTATCTCACAACACAACAGATGCTGCAACGCAATTTCCTAATGAAAGTGTAAACAATACCAATGTAATTTCAACAAGATACCTTGAAAAGGGAGATTTTTTCAGATTGAATAATGCCACTTTAGGTTACAATCTGAATCCGAAAATCCTTGGAATTGGTGAGCATATCAGAAACATCAGATTCTCAGTAACGGCTCAGAATTTATTCGTGATTACCAAATATTCAGGTTTCGATCCTGAAATCAATACCGGTTTATCTCAGGGCGGAATTCAGTCCTTCGGAATTGATTATGTTACTTATCCTAAAGCCAGAAGCTTTGTATTTGGTGTAAACGTAGCATTTTAATTAATATTTAAAAGAAAAAAAATGAAAAATAAATTTTTAACCTCTATTTTTAGTCTAAGTGTTTTGGCACTTGTAGGATGTACAGATCTTGAAGAATCGGTTATCGACGAATCACTTGATGCACAAACAACAACGCCTGTTGAATCTTTCATCGCTCCGGCTTACGGTCCGCTTCCAGATGCATTTACCCATACCAAAAATTATGGGCTTCAGCTGATCAGTTCAGACCAAGCCATTCTTCCTCCAAGAGGAAGTGGAAACGACTGGTATGATGGCGGAAAATACATCGAACTTCATCAACACACCACTACAACTACAAACGTTGTTGTACAACAAACCTGGGATGCAATGAGATTAATGCTTTCAAGAACTGTAACAGCAATCGAAAAGCTACAACCCATTGCTGCAACAGATCCCAATGCAGCTAAAGCTGTTGCCGAAATGCGTGCTTTGAGAGCTTATTACAATATGTTGATACTTGATTATTGGGGAATTGCATTCAAAAAAGATAACACGGGGCAAAATTCTGAAGTTCTAAGAAGGCAGGAAGCTGTTTCTTATATTGAAAGTGAGTTTTTAGCTGTTGTAAATAGCCTAGACAACACGAAAGGTCCGGGAAGAGTTTCTCAAGCAGCCGTAAACGGATTTTTAGCACAGCTTTACCTTAATGCAGCGGTTTACAGAAACCCTTACGGAACTCCTTCTTTTGCAGCGGGAGATATGGATAAGGTAATTGAATATACTAACAAAGTTATCAATAGCGGGTTATTTAGTTTATCTGCGGAATATTTTGCCATATTTGACGACAATAACCATTCAAATAAAGAATTAATTTTTGCAATTGACCAGCGTCAGGACCTTAACACATCACACAACAGATTAGGTTATTGGTCTTTGTCAGGAAGTCAATATCCTTTAGCTGCATTTCCTAAAGCCAACGGAACAGATGGCCCAGCGATAACTTCTGATTTTTATAAGACATGGGTTCAGGCTTACGGAAGCACTGATCCTGCTCAGGCAGATGCCAGATTTTATAAAGAAAACTTTAGTGTTCCGGCAAATCTACAGGATTTAACCGGAGTGACTCCTGCAAATGATGGGAATCATTATTTCCTTGTGAATGGTGCTACTTATGAAATTAACAGAGGAATTCAGAGAGGAGTTCAGTGGGGGTTGCGAAATGCATCAAATGGACAGCCTTTCCAAACTCTGAACGGACAATATAAAATTTATCCTATCATAGAGCAGAGAAATGGATTTGTAAGCTATGTAAATCACACGCTGGATATCGATTTAGAAAATCCCAACAATAAAGATTACACCGATGGATATCGAGTTTCAAAATACCAGTTCAGCAGAACTTCAGATACAGGAAGAAACAGAGGAAATGCAGACATTGTCCTTTTACGTTTAGCGGATATTTATCTGATGAGAGCAGAAGCCCAGTTAAGAAAAGGAAATGCAGGAGCAGCTTTAGCGGATGTTAATCTCGTTAGAGCATCTAGAACAGCCAGACCTAACGTTACCCCTCCCGCACTGACAACAATGAATCTGGATCTTTTATACAGAGAAAGAGGTTTTGAGTTTTACTGGGAATATTCCAGAAGAACAGATATGATTCGTTTTGGTCATTATGAAGACACCTATACATCTAAAACAAACACTGATGTACGAAAAAGGCTTTTCCCGATTCCGCAATCGACAATTGACGGAGCATCAAGTGTTCCTGGATATCTGGTTCAGAACGAGGGATATTAATTTTACATTTTTTACTTTCAAAAAACTGTCAGCAGAATTTCTGCTGACAGTTTTGATTTTATGGTCCAATTTAATTATTTGAAAAGCAAATTTCCTACAATTGCAATCATATTATGACATAGGCAATACTTTAATTATTTTACAATAGCCCTTATACTGTCGAGCTTCTGTTCGATCATCATATTGTTGCCACCGCCACAAGAAGAGTGTATAACCTTTCCATTAGTACCAATAAGAACCTTTGCAGGACTACAAAATAGATTGTAATTCAATTTTTCTGATTTACTGTAAGATTTGGTATTGTCGATCTGCTCAAACAGAACTTGTGAATGACTTAGATAATCCTTTAGCTCTTTTTCATCTTCTATAAAACCTTCTACAATACCAATAAAATAAGCGTCATTTTTATACTTCGTATATAGAGTATTGAACTCTTCTGCCATATCATAAGATTCGCTCTTTTTTAAATAAGACTTGTCATATATGAAAACCACGAGATTTTTGTCTTTATAATTCTGTGAATTGAATACAGTACCATTAGTTGTTTTAGCTGAAAAATATCTGGGCCTTGCATTGAGTGAAAAATCAATCTGATTTTTTTGTAACTCTTTAGCTTCTTTCTCGAATTCCTTTAAAATTCTCTCTTTTTTTTGTTCTTTGCTTTCGCAAGATAATATAGATAATATTATAAATAGGGCTAAAATGTGTTTCATGATAGTTTTTTATGATCGATGAATGAGATTCTTAAATATACACTAATGTTTTTATGGAAGCAACTCAATCTCAATAACAGGGATCTTCCCATAATTTAAGAACAATACATTTCTATCAAATATTAAAGATGAGAATTTCTACAGATTTAACTTGCTCAGAATTGTCAAGCCGGACTCACTAATTTACATTGATTAGGGCCAAACATATACCATTAGTTTGATGCATTTTTTCCAGTCAATCAGTGTTGTCATATTCCTGAATACGATCAGCCAAATGCTTTACATCGCCTGATTTTCGATATACCTTGCGGCGGTAAAAATAAAGGACAAGATATTCAATATCATTTGGACTTTATAACAGCTGTGTATTGAAAAATTACAGAGATATCATTACTCTCATTCAACAAATACTTTGATAAGAAAAAATTAAAAAAATGGAAGCTAAAATCTTTTTTATGCTATTATTCAGTAGCATAATATATACTGAAGCACAAGTAGGTATAAATACAAGCAATCCAGACACCTCAGCAGCATTGGATATACAGGCAAAACCAGATAAACCGGCAGGATTTTTACCACCTCGGGTTAATCTTACTTCTCGTACTGACGCATTAACAATAACAAATCCGGCAACCGGACTTATCGTATATAATTCTAATCCTAACGCAGCGAATCTAAGGGAAGGAATATCGTTAAATACAGGAACACCCGCTGCACCGCTATGGCAGTCTTTAACCCCGGAAAACGGAGTAGAAATCGGCAAGCTGGTTTACTTTGGGACTACTATGAATGCTTCAAAAACGTTGAAAAAAGGTGGTTTCGAATTCAAGTTCACTATTGAAGGGGCTCAAACCTATTTGTATGCAAGATTAATTCAAGCGCCGACTGATCCCATTACCATATCTGGTAACAGGGTTGGTTGGGTGAGTACTATTACGGGACTTAAGCTTGTTTCACAGACATGGAACTCAACCGACTGGAATACCTGGAAAGTGATGGATTTTATGGCTAATGGAGCAAGCCATTTCTTTTATTTAAGAGTTTCCAATTCTAACCAGTTTTATAAGATTAGTAATTTTGTTAATCAAAATAGTTTTAATTCATTGATTGTAGAAATTTATTAAAAAACACGTATTATGAGAAAACTATTATTTTTATCATCAATTTTCTTTAGCAGTTTAGGGTTCGGGCAAGTGGGTATCAATACCTCTACACCCAATAGTTCTGCAGTTCTTGATGTCGTTGGAAAATCCGGGAAACAAGGTGTTCTTTTGCCAAAAGTAAATCTTACGTCGGCAACAGATGCAACGACAATAGTCTCTCCTGTTAAAGGATTAACCGTATTTAATACCAATGGCTTTATAGGAGAGGGAATGTATGTTAATGAAGGAAACGCATCATCACCATCCTGGCAAAAAATGAAAATATTACAATCCCAAGAATCATCAAGAATTGTATCAACTCTTGTATATAATGGGGCTACCACTAATGCAGCAAAAATCTTAAACACAGATACATTTCAGTGGAGAATGGTCTCTGATGCTTCCGGCAATTATTCATTACAAATGAGATTAAAGGCTGCGCCAACGGGTAATGTTACTACTACCAGTACCTATACTTTAAACTGGAGAGGTACCGAGCAAGCGACCTTAGCGATGCCTTCTTTTACGTGGTCTCCAACCAACTGGAATATATGGTACCCTGCCTATACCTATCAATCTAATTTTGAAACTTTTTACTATTTCGGTGTTGTCGGAACTGATAAATTATTTAGGGTCAATGTTTACACCGTTACCAATTCTATTAATTACTTAATGGTAGAACAATTTTAAAAAATACAATGTCAAAGATGAAAAATATACTAACAACAATTGCAATAGTATCCTACACTATCGCGTTGAGCCAAATTGGGATCGGTGCAGTGAATCCGGATCCATCTGCCGCGTTACATGTAGAGAGCACAAGCAAAGGCGTACTGTTTCCGAGGGTTTCCCTGCTTTCTTCCACCGATGCTGTTACCGTACCACAGCCTGCCAACGGATTACTTGTATACCATCCATTGGCTACGGTAAATGGGGTCGGATTATATGTAAATATGGGAGATAAAACATCTCCTGAGTGGAGCAAATTTGATTATTTTTCTGAGTCTTCAGATTTAAAAGTCAACAATTTAATCTATACAGGTTTAACCACCAACACTGATAAAGTTCTGGTAACGGAGTACTATGAGTGGAGAATGGTAAAAGCAACAGCAACGACCTATTCTGTACAGGCACGGCTTCGGAGTGCTCCAGCAGCTAATGTAACGATAAGGGGCTCGGTAAAGCTATGGACGTTTAATAACTCTGCAGCTAATACTGTTAATACATCATGGACCACAACCGATTGGAGTAGCTGGAAGAATGTTTATACGTATACCAATAACTGGGATGCCATGATGTTTATAAGTGCATCTAATGACCCAACGAAAATGTATAAGCTAAGCGGACATGTAGAGCTGGATATTTATAATCTTTTGGTCATGGAGATTTTCTGATTTCACTTATCAACAGCGAAATTATAAAAAGAATGATCGATTTCACTTTTTTGAAATGATTATAATATCACAAAATGAATCCTGACCTGTTTTTTAATTAACCTTCGGCTTAAAAAAGGCAGGCATTACTGATTGTTCTACTCAATATCAATGAATGCTTTGCTTTATTTCTGTGATTTATGCGTCGTTTTTCTTGTCCACTATCCAAAAATACTTTTAGAACACATATCCCCATAGCCAGATCAGTTATGGGAATTATATGTTCTATTTGAGCAGCATCATTCTGGGAATTAGAATTCCGTTTTTATCTCATACACTGTCCAAGGTTGCATTGGTTTATCTGCGTTGATTTCTATTTGAAAGAAAATCAAGTTAAGAAATAAATTTTCACAACTTAGTGACTATAATCATAGATTATATACCTCAATAGTGGCAAATTTTATCGTCTGGCTAAATATTTTGAAGATTTCGGCAATATCCAATAATTGGGTCATAATAAATTTACCGTTTATAATCCTGCTTGGATCTATCAGTAATAATAGCTTTTATCATGATTCCAAAAATTATAATTTTGTGACGCGAAAATTATTGTTAATCTATATATTGAAATATGAATTTTATTCTTCATTTTTGAAATATAATTTAACCATATTCTTTAATCTTTAATTTTTTTAATATTTTAAAGTATGTCAACTAACTATTCTATGTCTTTGCTATTTTGGATAAAAAGAACTTTATAATTCACTTTTATATACTATCGGAATTCCTTAAAGAAAAAATAATCAATGAAAAAAAAATTAGTTCTTCTGTATCTTGTGGCGTGTGCGCTTGTTAATGCCCAGGATTTAGATGCATATAATAAATTATATAACAAAACCTATTTAGAAACCGCTTCCAAAGATTTCAAAAAAGCACTCTATATTGCTGATTCTTTATATAAGATTTCTGGAACACCGACCCTTCAGGCAAAAAGTTTAATGCTTTCTGCTAACCTTTGCAGAGATGCGAAAGATTTTAACAGAGCCTTATCGTATGCTGAAAAAGCTGAAACAATTATTGATAATACGGATAATTTAAACTGGCAAGCACGGATTTCTCTTTTTTTAGCTGGCCAATATCGTGGTGTTGAACTCTACAGCCAGTCAAAAAAATACGCTCAAAAAACCCTCAAAACAGCTAAAATGATTAAGGATACGTTAATAGCACATAAAATCCAGGGATTAATTCTGCAGGAAATGGCCTATTACGAAATGGATCAAAAAAAATACAAGAAATCCAATCAGTATATTCAACAATCTCAGCTTCATTTCAATGTTATAAAAGAAAAAGATTTTTTTACTACTGATAACGAACAGATGCTTGGGTCTAATTATTACAATCTGAAAAATATTAATGCTTCTTTATATCATTATAAGAAGGCTCTAAACTTAGTTAAAGATTTTCCCGAAAATGAAACTACGAGCTATATTTACATTGGCCTTGCTAATGTATATTTAGAAAAAAAAAATCTGTCAAAAGCTAAACAATATCTGGATCTCGCCAAAAAAGTATCTGAAAAAACAGAAAACCTTGAACAAAAAAAAGAGATTTACACTACGGAGAAACAATATTATTTACAGACTGAAAATATTGAAAAACTAAAGGTTACAGACCAACGAAAAGACACGTTAGAGAAGAAAATAGAGTCAAAAACTCGTCAGTTTATCGATGAATCCTATACCAAGCTTGACAAAAAAATAATAAAGACAGAGAAAAAAAGTATTCAGAAAAACTATCTTATATTCATTACCGGACTTCTGCTTATTCTTATCCTTGCATTATATATAAGATCTAAAATACAACAAAGGAAAAATATTGAAAAATTTAAACAGATACTTCGAAAATCCAATATAAAAAACAGTACTGATAGTCCTATCGCCTCAGAAAAAATCGATATATCGGTTCATCAAGCAGGAAATAATGAGGCCGTTGTATTAATGAGTTCAGAAACAGAAGAAAAACTGCTTGCAAAATTGAATAAATTTGAAAAAACAAATCTCTTTAATAATAAAAATATTTCCCTTCCCTTTTTAGCAGGCCGTTTTGAAACCAATACCAAATATCTTTCTTATGTTATCAATACTCATAAAGAGAAAGACTTTAATAATTATATTAATGAGCTGAGGATTAATTACATTATTGAAAAACTCAAAAATGATCCTCAATACCGGAACTTTAAATTGGCCTCATTAGCAGATGAAGTGGGATTTTCTTCGCATAGCAAATTCAGCAAAATATTCAAGAAAGTGACTTCTTTATCTCCTTCGCTATTTATAAAATACCTGCAGGAAGAAACTCAAGAAAAAGAAGATTAAGTATTATTAATCAGAATTTTACTACACAAATATACCTTGTCTTTTTCCTGAAAAAAGCAAGGTATTTTCTTTTTCCCTAACAATTGACGGGATACTTTTGCCACACAATCAGGAAAAACAATCACTCTATAATATCCTGGTTGAGATAAAAGCTATTGCATAAATTAAGTTGATCTCATTTCCCAAACATTTTTAATTAAATCCAGAGTAAAAAAATGAAAAAACTACTATTGCTTTTTTTAGTTCCCTACGGAATTTTTGCCCAGGTCGGCATCAATACATCAACTCCTTCTGCAACTTTTGAAGTTGCAGCAAAAGAAGCAACAGGAACAATAACAACAGTAGACGGAATGCTGATTCCGAGGATCAACAGGCAAAGAGCCCAGAGTATGACCGGCATCCCAACCTCAACCCTTATTTATGTTAATGATATATCAACCGGAACACAAACCGGGAATGCCGTTAATATTGATAATACGGGCTTTTACTTTTTCAATGGAACAACTTGGACGAAACTCAATGCTAATATTTATAGTTCAGACGGAGCACTTACAGGAAACAGAACAGTGACACAAGCGGATCACACCCTGGCTTTTAACGGGACATCTACCAATGCCTTCTCTGTAAACGGCGCCACTTTCTCTGTGGATGCTGCCAATAACAGGGTAGGAATAGGAACCAGCACGCCAACAGCAAAAATGGAAATTGAATCTGGTGTAGACGGATCTTCAGGATTGAAATTTACCAATATGAACAATACAACTACACCTTTATCAAATACGTCACCACTGGGAATTGATGCTAATGGTAATGTTGTGGTACATAGCTCCATAACCACCTCATTCAGGTCGTTTAATATTAATGCAACGACTCCCACAAGTTCTTCTGTGGCTATAGGATCTTTAGAATTTCGATATCCATCTACGACCTGTACAAATACTGATTCTTATATGCAGGTAAGAACAACAACAGGAACCAATAATACGGGGATTATCCACGGAATATCTCGAACTGCACAAAATGGTTCCGGATTTATTAACAGTGTTCCCTTAACCATAACTCCGACATTTGCGAATATAGGAGCCGGAATACCAAGCAATCCTAATCCAGCTTTGATTCCTATCAATTGTACGCAGGATGGCCACGCAGAGTTTACATTCTTTTCTTATGTAGATAAAACCTTCTATAGAGTAAGTTTTCATATAGCAGATGGAGATGGACTTGGCTTTGGAGCACTAGGATATATTTTTGTAGAATTTCAAAGATAATATATTATTCTTATTAGGATTAACAACACAACAACTGATTATTGTTAGGCGTTAAGCAAGACATCAAAACAATAAGCTCATAAATTTTTGAAAATTCCTATCTATGAACTAACGGATTAACTTCTTTGATGATTCTGAAAGCACATATGATTTTTAACGATGCAGAACATCCCTCAATTTTATCTGCAGGTTACTCACATGGCCGAAGAACCGGCCATGTTTATGTTCTTGTTACTCATTAAAATTCATCTTAAATCATTTTCTCTTTTTTGTAGAAACAGCGCTTATGATAAATTTAAAAATGAATTACAAAGTATTGATATATTTACATTTATACCATTTTTATGTCTTGTCATTTTCCTGAAAACAATAAGATATTGTTTTTTCGATAATACACTATTCATCTACTTTTACATCGTTTTTAATAAGCATATCCAGGTCGTTATCAGATTCATACATCATATTTAAATTTTATAGAATGAAAAAAATCAATCTACTATTATGTTTCCTATGTACTCAATTGTTATTCTCCCAAATAGGGATCAACACAAGCAATTCAAAATCAACCTTCGATGTAACGGCAAAAACAACTGATGGCAGCAGACCGGAAGGACTTCTTGCACCAAGACTTGCTGGAGATCAGATCAAAGCCGGAGATGCACAATATACGATGGATCAAAAAGGGAACATCATCTATGCTACCTCGGCCGTAAGTATAGTATCATCAAAGACAATAAACATTACAGAAGAGGGATATTACTTTTTCGATGGAAATATTTGGCAAAAAATAAATCAGGACACCAATATTTACAAAAACAATGGAACTCTTGAATCAAACAGAGTGGTAACGATGAGCGACAAAACTCTTTCTTTTACTTCTTCTGCCACTACAGGAACCAGTCATTTTCAGGTAGACAATACTACTTTCAATATCGATGCCCTAAATAACAGAGTAGGATTGGGAACGACAGCTCCTGCTACAAGATTAGATATTGACAACGGAAGTACTCCGGGAGCAATAAAAATTGTAGATGGAACACAGGCTGAAGGTAAAGTTCTGGTTTCTGATGCGAGTGGTGTAGCCACTTGGCGTGACACTACGGGTTCTGCACTTGTTATTAACTCTACAACAGGTACCAGTGTAAATATCCCTGCGGCTATGACCTACCTTGGAGCAAACGCCGTTGTTACTACTCCAGGGTATTATATTGTTTCACCGCGTCTTATTACCGATAAAAGCCCAGCGGGTTGTGGAGCTTTTCTTGCCTATAATTTGAGCAAAAGCTCAACGGCAGCAGTAAATGTTGCATTTCCTGCGCAGGATATCCATGTACCTACCGGTTCTAGTAGTTATGACTTTATTTATACTTCGAATATCGCTTACCTGACAGCCGGAACATATTATATGCAAGTAAGAGGGTCTTCTTCTCCAGGCTGTACTACAAACACCTCAAGAGGTTCTTTTTCTCAGAATAGCTTTACATTGACATTACTTAAATAATATCTCAGCATAATTCTATCAATAAAAAATGATCCTTTAAAAAGAGAGTTCTATGTCAATCATTTATAAAAACATACACATCGGTAACCTTATTGAAAAAAGAGTATCGGAATGCAATATAAAAGTATCCCGCATATGCAATTTTTTTGATTGTATTGAGAAAGATATCGAAGAAATGTATAAACAAAAAGATATGAATACAGGTATTCTTCTAAAATGGAGCAAATTGCTGAAATATGATTTTTTCCGCATCTATACCCAACATCTGGTGCTTTTTTCACCTCCTGTTTCACCTGATAAGGAAGAGCCGGACCGAAAATCTGAACTCCCTCAATTCCGCAAAAATATTTATACCAAAGTAATGATTGATTTTATTCTGGAACTTATCAGTACAGAACAAAAAACAATACGGCAGGTCATTGACGAATATAAAATCCCAAAAACTACCCTTTATAAATGGATCAGCAAATACAAAAAAATTGATAATACTTAAAATTATTTTTATTGGAAAAACAAGGTAACCCAGACTATATAAAAATATATACAGATCTTATTGAACTAAAATATCCTGAAAAGAAATGGAAATGCCAAACAATACTGTCAAAGGACAGTCTTTCGCCATTGGATGTTATTAACCTTGAAAAAATTCTTTTTAAAAGTATAGAAAAAGAGTTTGATCATTTTAATCAGGCACACAGATCATACAATGAAAAAGTAATTCTGGAAATATTAGAGTATCAGGATAAAAACAGCCTCAACAACAGCCAGGTAGCCCGGCACTTTAAGCTCAGCAGGAATACTCTTACACGATGGAAGAGAATATATAAACTTTGATATTACAGGTGGTATGTCGTTGGATATGTAGAAAGTGTGAATAAATATGCAGAGTTCTGCTATCACATGTAACTTGATTCTCTTTTTAAATAAAGTTAAGAACTGATTATATCCAATATTAATTCACTAGGACAAATACAAAACTAATGACTACATAATCATCGTCTAATCAAAAAATCAAGATTATCTTTATAGTAATATTGGTGTGACAAAATTAACACACCATAAGGCTTATCTTATGCATTTTATCATATCATAACAGCTAGCTATAAACTACTCTCTATTGAGAATAAAAAAAATTTTAGATGCCACCAAGAATTACTTTGCTAAAAAAGCACCTGATAAGCAGGTGCGTTTTATCATATTGGTTTCACATCTGCCAATTATCGTAAAGACCGACTTTAAGAATGCTTTATGTGGTATTATCTTACTTTTTCAAGATTGAGAAGATACATTCCGTTTCCTGCACCTGGATTAAGTACCGGTGCCACCATTGTCAAAAAAATTCTATAATTCTCACCAGTACCTGTGCATACCTGATAGTTGATAAATTCGCCACCACTGGCGCCTCCCCTGTAGAATTGGGTATAAGATGTAGTTAAACTTACAATTTCAGTATCTCCCATGTTAATCCCGCTGGTAGCAACCTGAAATCCTGCTATACTTGAATTAGGAATTGATGCACCCGTATTACTTCTTAACAAAATACTTCCTTCACTTGCGTTACCATTGTGTCTCACACAGAGACTTCCAAGACAGGTTTCACTTGCCGCAGATCCAGCCGGTGTATTAGGAGTATAAGAATTTACTTGTACAACCGGGGCACCTGTACTGCCTTGTACCGCTACACATCCCCAATTGGGAGAAGCAGGGGTACCAATATTTGTCTGCAGACATTTGCTGGTAGTTGAATAGATCATTAATCCCGTTGCCGGTAAAGCGATGGCATCTCTTTGAGTATTAGTCATCCGTGGAGGAAGAAACCCCTTACTGGTTGTGTTAACTTCCACAGAGGAGGAGGAATCTGGAGCAATGGTACCCACACCTAGACTTCCTTCCGGAGTTATTATTACATCATTTACCTGCTGAATGGTAGTCGGAGTTCCTGTAGCAGGATTATCTTTTGCACCATCAACATGTAAAGGGCCTTGTGGGTTTGAGGTCAGAATACCGACCTGAGCTGTTACAAACGGATTGCATGCAACCAGAAACATTAAAAGGAGAATGTTGTTTTTCATAATAACCTAAAAACTAATAATTATACTATTTATATGAAGTTGAATTTCTTATTTGCTGCGAAAACATCTGATTTCACTGTATTAAACATGATATTTTACTTATTTTACTGATTAATATTATGAATATCTACTTGCGCTATAGATAGCATTCCTCTTAAAAAATCAGAATGAAATAAATTGTAATTTCATTTGAAAGATTTCCTACTAAAGATCACAAAAGTAGTTTTCATTATGTTATGCAGAAATATAACAAATGGTCATTTTCAGGAAAATGACCATTTATTTTTTTGCTATAATAATATTGATTTGCAATAGATTGCACTTATAATTCTTCTGAATTAGTTCCGTAAATGGTTGGAAAGATCCTCGCAACAAAGAAGTAATTTCAAAATTCTGTTTTCAGGAATGTTTTGTCTTAGTTAATCATTAAATTTATCTTAAAGTAACTTTGTAAAAAGCTTTTGTTACAAAAGTTATTTTTTAATATAACACATTACAATACAAATACTTATGTATTTATTGTATTTTAACTTATTCCCGAAAAAGACAAGATATTATCTTTTTACCAGCCCTATACTTTTCTACTTTTGTCCATATTTTATTTTATCTGCATACTCAGCAATTTTAAATAATCAACAAAACCGTTTTGTAATCATGCATTTTATTTACCCTTTTTTATTTCAGGTAATAAAACAATTACAAAAATAAGTATACATAAAACTAACATTAAGGCATGAAAAAATTATTGACCACTTTAGGAGTGCTTACTGCATCCCTGATTTCCGCTCAAATAGGAATCAACACAGATAAGCCCAATGCGGCCTTAGATATTGTGTCGGATAAAAGTGGAGTTTTAATTCCCAGAATGACTGCCGCTCAAATAGAACAAATCAATACGCCAACTGAAGGGGAGCTGGTTTTCAGTACAACTAATACGGGTAGTGTGGTTAATACTATTGGATTTTGGTATTTTGACGGCACTACCTGGAACCCCATTATCGCCAATAATTCAATAGGTGAGAATATTTATAATTCTGATGGCATTCTTACTGGCAACAGAATTGTAAGTCTTAACAATCATGATATGAATATCGGACCCGACAAACTGTTTATATCCGGAAGTACAGGTAATATTGGAGTTAACACCAATCTTCCAACAGAAAAATTAGACGTTAACGGAGGAATGAGAATCCGTAGTCTGTTTAAAGGAAATGTGATCACCCAGGGAGATGGTTTACTGTCTTTTGATACAGGGTTGATTAACCATTATGGGGATATCCAATATTCCTATCTTCCTACAGATCATGAAGGTTGGTATTTGCTTAATGGCAGAGCACTTTCTACATTACCAGTAAGTGTTCAATCAAGAGCTACAGCTCTTGGGCTTGCAGGAAATCTTCCCAATGCTACAGGAAGATATATTAAACAAGGTCCCCCCGGAACACTGAGCGGAGCGGCAAGCGTAGTTCTTTCCCGAGCTAATTTACCCAATTTTGTTCTTAGCGGAAATACAACAACTTTGTATCATAGTCATCCTCTGGTAAGCCCGGGTGCAGCACAGGTAAGAGGAACGGATATTCTACAAACTGTTAATGGTAATGCCAATTCATGGGAATTGGCAGGAGGGGCAATAGTGGGATCAATACTTTCTGAGGGAACTTATACAAGTTCAGCATCGGGAGCACACAATCACACTGTCACTATACCTACCGGAGGAACTGGAGCTGCTATCGCGTTGAATCCTGACTACATACAGCTTAATTACTTTATTTATTTAGGAATTTAAAAATTAAATTATGTTTAGTAAAACTTCGATTAATATTATATCTATACTCAATCTTCTTTTTTTTCTTCCGGCCAGTGCACAGCGTGTAGGTGTTGGTACAGCCAATCCCAATGCAGCATTGGATGTCAGCTCCACTACACAAGGCATACTCATCCCCAGAATGACTGCCCTACAGGCAGAAGCCATTACAACACCTGCTACAGGAGAATTGGTTTACGTAACTACAAACAACGGTATTGTTATTAATAAAACAGGCTTCTGGTATTATGACAATACAGTATGGCGTCCCTTTGGAGGAAGCTCCCAGCCAGTTATCAACATTTATAATAATAATGGCACTCTGACTTCCGATCGTACCGTAACAATGAACGGGCGCAATTTATCATTTGATACAGATAAGCTTTCGATTCACTCTGTGGAACAGAGAATAGGAATTGGAAACGATACTCCGGGTTACACGGTAGATGTAAATGGAGATATGCGTGTTAGAAGTCTTACAGGCGGAAATGTAAAAGCTCTCTCAGACGGAACTTTATCTGTTGGCCCTAAAGTAGCTTATGGCACTGTTAAAGAATCTCTGCGTTCAAATGACCACAATGGCTGGTATAAACTTGACGGCCGGGCTGTAACGACACTCCCAGCCATTGCACAAAGTAATGCTTCAGCAATAGGACTTGGCAGTACGTTGGTAAATACCAATGGAAGACTCATGAAACAAGGAACTCCATTTACTGCAGGAGGTTCTGATACGACAACACTGACCAGAGCTAACCTTCCTAATGTTAATTTAACAGGAGTAACATCGACAGCAGCAGCACATACGCATTCGTTAACTGCCGGCGGATACAATTTTGCTCAAAATGCGGCTGGTAACGCGTATGTCTTTAGAGCGGGAAGGGGAACGGTGTCCGGAACTACAACGATAACCTTACCTGCTGCCGGTGCACACAGCCACACCGGCACCGTTAATACGGGCGGAAGCGGAACTCCCCTTACTATCGTGCCGCAAAATATATCATACAGCTACTTTATTTACTTAGGACAATAAAATTAAATCAATGAAAAGAATAATTATACTATTTATTTTTTCTTTAGGATTATCTATACCTTCTCTGGCACAAAAGCCATTAATTGGAATAGGAACGGCTAATCCTCGAGCAGTATTGGATATAGTTTCCACTAATAACGGAATCTTAATTCCCCGTCAAGCCGCTTTTCAGATTGAAAGCATGCAAAATCCTGATGAATCAGAGCTGGCTTATTCGTTAACAGATAACGGAGTGATAATTACCAGAAAGGGATTTTGGTATTTTCGTTCAGGAACCTGGTTTCCTCTTACAGGAGACGGGAGTAATAATGAAAACATTTATACTGTAAACGGGACTTTAACATCAAACCGGCAAGTCAATCAGGATGGAAAACAACTTAATATAGGTCCGGGATTCCTTTATCTGGATGGAACCTCTTCTACTATGGGAGTACTTACTACTTCTCCCACTCAAACCATTGATGTAGACGGTACTGTCAGAATTCAAACTCTTAACAAGGTAGCCGGTGTTATATCTACTGCGCAGGGTGTACTTATGCATAATCCTGACTTTTTTGATGTGGGAGATGTAAAACCTTCATTGATTACAGCCGATCATGATGGGTGGTATCTGCTGGACGGAAGAAATATTAGCACACTTCCGGAAACAGCCCAAAATAATGCATCAAATATATTAGGAATAACCACGTTGCTGCCCAATGCGGCAGGTCGATATTCTATGGGAACCACAGCAACTCCCGGTGCAGTTTCAGGAAGTAGTACAGCAACTCTTACCAGGTCCAATCTACCCAATGTCAACCTCAGCTATACAGCCGATGCGGAAGCGGGGCATTCCCATACAATGACTTATCAAAGGATCAGAACTACTACCGCGTTTGGCGGCGGAAATAATATCCATGTATACTGGCTCGCAGGAACGGTTGTCGGAGGTGGGGGATTCTATAATATAACTTCTTCATCAATCGGACATAATCACACTTATACGGTGAGCACCGGAGGAGCTGCAACTCCTATCAACATACAGCCGGCAGCATTAAACACTAATTATTTTGTTTATTTAGGGCAATAACAAATCTACTAAATAAAGAATATAGAGCCAACAGAACGAAACTTCAGAAAATAAGTCCTAAATCAGAATGTGGAATTATGGATTGCTATACAGTAGCCGACATAACCGATTATCTGGACAGCTATCTAGGTTTTTCATTATCCAGATGAGAATCTAACTCCGCATCAAGCATCTGTTTTACAGTTTTCCTATGCGGTTCTTCGAGGAAACATAAATATGTCTAGAATATGGCAATATCAAATTATGTTATTTCAAACGAATACAAGATATATCGTCTTTGTTATTTTAATTTTACATTTGTTAATATTAATCTATTAAAAGATAATTAGGCTCTCTATCGGCTTAGGGGGTAGAAGATAAGATTAGCAAAGCACTAAAAATCGTTGGAAATATTTCAGAGAGATATATAAAAGCTAGCACTATGGATAAACGAGCGATCGTGAGTTTGATATACCCTGAAAAGATAATTTTTAATGGAAGCTATTTTCAAACTACCAAAATTAACTCTTTTGTTCATGCTATCTTATTGATTAGAGGGGAATTATCTCAACAAAAAAAACGGGAATTTAAATTCAAAAAATCTAAATCCCCGTCTTGTGACCAAGACGAGCGTATCTTCAAACACTTTTCTCGATGATTTGGTTCGGTTGAGCCAAATAAAGCAGGAATTACAAAACTCATTTTTATCAACCAATTTATTTAAATTAAACTGTAGTGAAATGTAATTCCAAACATTTAAATGTTAAGTATCTGTAGTGTGCCCCTTATTTGTTTAGTTTTCTTTATTTGTCTCTTACCGTACAAAACCGAGGTGTGGCCAAATATTTTTATATTTGATAAACTTAACTCAGATTAAATCAATGCGATTCACTTTTCATTTGTATATATTTCTGATTTTAAGCCTCAATAAACTCCAAAAGATCTTTATTAATAGTAGCTGCTTCCGTAGTTGGCATTCCGTGAGGGAAACCAGGATACGTAATTAACTTTCCGTTTTTCAACAGTTTTGCAGATTTTATCGCAGAATTTTCGATAGGAACAATCTGGTCATCTTCACCATGAAGAACTAAAACTGGAATATCCACTGACTTCAAATCTTCAGTAAAATCAGTCTCAGAAAACGCTTTGATACCGTCATAATGAGCCACAATTCCGCCCATCATTCCCTGTCTCCACCAGTTTCTTTGAACACCTTCTTTCACGTCTGCACCTTCTCTGTTATATCCGTAGAAAGGGAAAGTCAGATCAATATAAAATTGATTTCTGTTGTTCAAAGTCTGGTCTCTGATATTGTCAAAAACTTCCATAGGAACACCATCAGGATTGGTCTCACTTTTCACCATAATTGGCGGAACTGCACTGATTAAAACTGCTTTCTTTGCTCTTCCATTAGCATATTTATTGACATAACGGATAACTTCACCACCTCCAGTTGAGTGACCAATGTGGATAACATCTGTCAATCCTAGGAAATCTACCAATTCCGCCGCGTCAGAAGCATATTGCTCAATCGTGTGGTTGTAGATATTCTGGCTGGAACGTCCGTGACCTCTTCTATCGTGAGTTACGACTCTGTAACCTCTTTGTAGGAAGAAAATAACCTGTGCATCCCAATCGTCTGATGATAATGGCCATCCGTGGTGAAACATTAATACAGGTCCTTCTCCCTGATCTTTATAAAAAATCTCTGTTCCGTCTTTTAATTGTAATGTGCTCATAATTTACTTTTTTAGTTTTTGTGATTAATTTATTTTAATATTTTGTTGTCTTAATTCTTTAGCAAATGTAGGTCTGCAAAATTCAATCCATCTTAACCTAGGTTAAAATCGTCTATTTAGATGAAATTTTTATTTGACTACGTCGAACCATTTCATTAGGTTGGGCAGCTTTATCCGCCTTCCGTTCCCAATCTTTTTTGCCAACGTTTTCAGTGAAGTAGAACTCGAAGGCCACGCAAAAAAGGATTTCCACTCAAGTCGGGCTGCAGATTCAGTTTAAAACACGAGATTTCATTGTAAAGAAAGCTTATGTGTTCTTATTTTGCATTTCTATGGAAACTTAAGATTAATTAAATGTCAAAAAACTTTTGTGCCTTTTGTGATTTAACTCTCAGTATTCTCTCTCAAAAGTTCAATCAAATCTTCCGCACCGCCATCAAATTTCTTTCCATTCACAAAGAAAGAAGGGGTTCCGTTCACGCCGCTTACGATTCCGCTTTCAAAATCTGAATCAACTTTGTCTGCCAACGCTGTACTTTCCAAATCCTTTTCAAATTGTGGAATATTCAGTTTTAATTGTTCTGCAAGCTTCATCAGCAAGCTCCCATTCAAGTCTCTCTGATTTTCATAAATCGCATCGTGCATTTCCCAAAATTTCCCCTGAAGATTGGCTGCTTCCGCTGCGATTGCTGCTGGTCTAGCATATTGATGCATTTCAGACAATGGGAAGTTTCTGAAAACAAATTTGATTTGACTTCCATATTCCTTCATCAATTCTTTCAGAACCGGATAAGCAGCACCACAATATGGACATTGATAATCACCGTATTCTACGATAATGAGGTCGGCTTCTAAGTTGCCTTGTGCGTGGTCAGTCTGGCTGACGGCTGGTTTTAGTGACATAATTTATTTTGTGTTAAGGGTTTCTAAAGCGTCTAAAATTCCATCTGCTCCTGGATTAATTGCCGTTGGAGACAGATAACTCCATTCAATAATGCCTTCTTTATTAATGATGAAAAGAGCTCGTTTACATTCACCTTCTTCCTCATCGTAAACACCATATTTTTTGGCAGTTTCTCCTTTTGCTTCAAAATCTGCTAATAATGGAAAATGTAAATTTCTGGATTGTGCAAATGCCAGGTGACACCATTTGCTGTCTACAGAAATTCCGAAGATCTCTGCATCGTATTTTTTGAAGAACTTCAAAGTTTCATTATACAAAGCCATTTGGTCGCTGCAAACCGGACTCCAGTCGGCAGGATAAAAAGCGAGAATGACATTCTTTCCTTTGAATTCTGAAAGTGTAATTTTCTGGTCGGGCGTTGCATACAATGTAAAATCTGGAGCAACATCGTTTTTCTGTAACATTATATTAGTTTTTAGAGTTAAATTTTGAGATCAATAATCCACAAGTCATCAGTAATAAAGCAGGAAAAGTAAAAGTCCATTTTCCAAAATAATCGAGTAGGAAAGGGGCAATAGATGCGCCTGATAAAAAGCCAATCCACAACAGCAAAAGATGAACAGCATTGGATGTGTATTCTTTTTTTTCTGCTTTATTTTCAGTCATCATCATCATTGCAGTGTTCCTTGCCAGGCTGTTCAAAGTTCCGGTCACGAAATCTGTGTTCACTTTTTGATTTCCGACAGAAGTCACAATTGTGTTCATCATTCCCATTGAAAATCCAACGATTGCAATGGATAGCATATTGTTAATATCGTAAAAATAAGCAATTATTGAATAGAAAATAAGAATTCCTGAAACAAGATAAAATGTTAATATTGGGTTCTTACTTCTCTTCCGTAATGAAAGACAGGTTCCTGCATAAATTCCTAATAAAAAACAACTTATGACTGTAATTGATGTAATAATGATTCCATAGTTCTCAGTTGAAATGGCCGTTCCCAATGAAGTTGTATTTCCACTCATAAAAGAGACGTACGTTTTCCATTGTATCAATCCTGTTGCATCGATATATCCGGCAATCAAAGCTAAAAATATGGCCAATCTCTCTTGCGTCTTAATCGATTCAGATGAAACGGAAGTGTTTGTTTTAATGCCAGAATTATCCATTATTTAGAGAGATTTAATTCTAATCTTATTTCTCAGGCTGAATGAAAACTTTCTCAGTCGGGAATTTTTCAATTTCACCTTCTTTCAAACCGAAATTCGTTATTACAACATCTTTCGGATTTCCGGAAAGCCATTCGCTTAAGTCAATTGATTCATATTTTCCGCTGTTGAATCCTATCAGAATCCGGCAAACCGTGTTGCCTGTATTTTTGATGTAATGTCCGGCTCCCATTGGAACGTAACCCACATCTCCTGCACTGAACTGCTCTGTAACGCAGGTAGATTCTGCTAAAAAAACCGACATCTCCGCTTGTCCTGAAATAAAATATTGCCATTCATCCGCATTCGGATGCCAGTGCATTTCTCTCAAAGCACCCGGCTGCAATTCCAAAATAGAACCCGACATTGTACTGCTGATGGGGAATTCTTTACTCGTTACCAATCTCTGCAAACCTCCGCCCGGAACAATTCTCGGTTGTTGAGAATGCAAAGGATAACGGTGAAAACTGGTTAATTCAATATCCGATTCATCAGGTCTTGCTGCTGCAACAAAAGACATTTCATCCGGAACAATTCCTGATGCGAAATATGCTTCTTTCTGAGGTAAAGCCGCCACTTCTTCTAAAGTTAAGCCTAAATTCTGAGCCACGATTTCAGGGGGTACACTTGAAACAAAATCGGTTACGCTGAAGGTGTGGTCTTCAGAAAAATTACCGTTGTCAAAAATTAAAATAAAATGACATTCTTCCGTTCCAGTTGCCTGAATCGAGTGACCATAACCTTTTGGAAAATACCATACATCACCCGGTTCAAAATTATCTGTGTAGCTATGACCGTCCGGATGAATAATCGTGGTACGCACTGTTCCCGAAATCACATAAGCCCATTCAGCTGCATTCGCGTGCCAGTGCAATTCTCGCATACTTCCCGGTTGCAGTCTCATAGAAACGCCGGCAATGCCGATAGAAGCAGGGAAATCTTTTACGGAGGCACCTCTTGTAGTTCCGCCATCGTTGGTTCTTGGTTCTTTTTTTTCTAATTCGTATTTGAAACTTAATGATGCAGTATTCATAATGATAATTTTTTGCGATTAATGATAGATTGTCTTTATTTCTAGTGTAAAGCTACTTCAGAATGATGCGGTTTTGAGGTGCTTTTCGGTGAATGGGCAAAATGAGTCGGTGGGAATTTGAAAGGAATAGTTGGTGTCTTTAGAGTAGAGAAAATAGATAATAGATGAAAGCCTTTCGATTTGAATTTTATTAATTGGAAAAATCTTAATGACGTTGTTTTTAATAAAAATCCTTCACAATTTCGGATTGCGAAGGATTAAAATTCGGGTTAAATTATTAATGAATCTATTAGTTGCTTTATCTCACAAGAATAATTTTGCCTGTATGCGAACCGTCGTCAAGCAATCGGTGCGCTTCTGAAGCTTCAGAAAAAGAAAATGTTTTAAAAATAACAGGTCTGAACTGTTTAGATTCTATCAAAGGCCAGACATTTTTCTGAATCTCTTTGGCCAATTGTTTTTTGAACTCATATTCCCGGCTTCTCAAAGTACTTCCTGTGATAGTAAGTCTTTTTATCATCACTTTCCAAATGTCCAGATCAACCTTACTGCCACTTACCGCATTGATGTGAACCAATCTGCCCTCAGGTCTTAAAATATTGATGTTTTTGGCTAAATAATCACCCCCAATCATATCCAGAATAACATCTACACCTTCGCTTTGAAGTTCGGTCTCAAAATTCTGTGTTTTATAATTAATGCATGAATCTGCGCCGAGTTCAAGACATTTCTGGCCTTTTTCATCAGAACCTACGGTGACAATTACTTTTGAACCCAAAGCGTGAGCAATCTGAATTCCCGTGATTCCAATCCCGCTGTTCCCACCGTGGAGCAAAAGGGTTTCTCCTGGTTGAAGATTTCCTCTCTGAAAAACATTAGACCAAACTGTAAAGACTGTTTCCGGTAAGCTTGCCGCCTCAGCAAAACTTAAATCTGCCGGGATTGGTAAACATTGACCTTCCCTCACAGCGACATATTCTGCGTAACCGCCACCTGCAAGAAGTGCACAAACTTTGTCTCCAACGGTGAAATCTACAACATCAGGTCCGCATTTTACAATGGTTCCGGCCACTTCCAGCCCAGGAATATCGGCTGCAACTCCATCTGGAGCAGGATAATTGCCTTCACGCTGGAAAACATCGGGACGGTTGATTCCTGCGGCTTTCACTTCGATTAAGACTTCGTCTCCGGATATTTCGGGAGTAGGATATTCCTGTAATTTCAATACTTCAGGAGAGCCATATTGTGTAATAACGATTGCTTTCATTTTTTCAATTTTAATATCAGACTAATTTCAAACTCTTTTCCAGGTCAGTTGGTGAGTCACCAATCGGGAATTGCTGGTGAACGGCTTCTCACTTTCAAGATGCAGAAAACCATCTTTAAAGATAACGATTCTATTTTGCGTCTGTCCTGTCCAATTGGGAAAAAGCGAGATGTACATTGTGTGGCTCACCAATTGTTTTTCATTATCCGTTTTGAATGGCCCCGAATACGCAAGATAGGTTGAACCTTCCTGTGTATGTTCTTCCGGAGTGGCATTGGTCCAATGTTCCTGATGAAAGTTTTCCCGGTGCGTATCCATAATTTGTGCCGACATATAACCGTCAGGATTGTAAATAATCAATCCTTTCGGATTTTCGCCCATCGGATGGATAATTTCTCCGCCATTGACAGGAACTTCGATGAGTTCTACCAAGGTCCAAGTTCCTAAGAGTTTATTAAATAATGTTTCCATAATTTTAAAATGAAATAAGCGTACCGAAATACGCTCATTATGTCTTTAAAATTAAAAAGGTTGATTATATTTTCCGGTCAACGCTTTGTTTTCTATACTTTTTGCAAAATTGGGCGTTTCTTCGTGGTTGTGGGCGTCAGAAGCAGCTTGTCTTGAAGCGGCGGCATCAGCAAGATTCACGTTGTGTTCTTTTAAGTATTCGAACATTTCAGGTGTGGCGGTCGCGTGAATTTCGTTGGTATACAATGTCATGTGATCATCAATTTTTGTGGCTTTCAGTTCCCATAAAACCTGAACTTTGGTACGGCCGCCTTTGGTGATGGAATCTGAGATGGATAACATTCTGCAGTAATCCGGACGGTGCTCTACCGTTACATAATGCTGAACCATCAAAGCATCTCCGATTGTTTCGACGTTTAAAGAAACCGGTTCGCCATCATACGTGGTAGAAATGGCTGCTCCGATGTGCTGCGTAGAACATCTCTGATATTCTGCATCGGGAAGGTTGAGCAGCCAATCTGCGATGTTTACTTTTTCGATTGGGGCATTAATAATCGCTGTAACTGTAGAGTGAGATAATGCGTTTTCTGGTGTTTGAATGATTTCCATAATGTTTAAAGTTTAATTGTTTGTATATGCTAATTTGATGATGTAAAGCTACATTCAACAAATTTCAAAATCAATTGGTGCTCGATGAACAGGCGGAAACTGTCGTTGAATGAGAAAATAAGATTGTAATATTCCGCAGATTATTTTATGCAAAGGAAAAGGTTGTTTTGTTTCAAACAGGTTGAGGGAAACAAAACACAAAGTAAGTTGGTCCCAAACAGGGTTGATTTAAATAAAAGTAAAAGTCATTTAGTTACAAAACGGTCTGCGGGAAACTAAACATAAAGTTGTTTTGTCTTAAACAGTTTGTTTGGAGAAAAAGTAAATGATGCTTGAGTTTAAACAAGTTGTTTTGAATAAGCTTTAAAACAAAAAAAATCCCTCCCAATTCTGTTTGAGACGGATTTTACTTTAAAACTAAATTCTAATTATTTATAAAGCCATTTCCTAATCAACTTAGTATAATTCGGCATCACCACATAAATCACCAGAAAAACCAGACAGCCGGTACTCACCAACGTATCAAAATACCGATTGGCAGGAATATTCATTAATCGTAAGGAGGGTAATAAAAGCAATTGCATCAGCAATGATAAGGGATAAATAGCAGACCAGGTTGCTAAATATTGTTTCCATCGAACAGGAACTTTGTTGTCTGTTTTTTCGCCATAAAAAAGAAAATCCAGTCCCGATTTGATATCGTAATTGTCTTCTTTTGTGAATAAAGGATGGGCTTTGTCAATCAATTTTCTTCTGGTATCGGATTCCATCCAGTTTCTGAGATTTTCAATCGTATCAAAGCGGATAATCACTGTGTAAACAAAAGTGAGATTTGGAATAGGGCGAACAATTTGCCAATCGATAAAACCTTTGGCGCTTTTGGAAATGGGCAGAATTTCATCGAGCCATTTTTCGTATTCGGTTTGTTTGCCGTCGAGAACGTGATGGGTGATGACCACAGATGCGCCCTGAGTTTTCATAATAAAATTGGTTTTTAATGAATCAATGATTGATGGATTTCATAAATAATTTAGTTTCGAAGAAAGATTTCAGCAAAATATCTTTCACCTCTTCCAAAGCTTGTGTTGAAGCTGGATTATCGTCGACTGTTAATTCTAAAATATCTAGTTTCTCCTCTAATAAAGGAAGCAAACCCATTATAGCCACACTCGATTTTAGATCGTGTGCTCTTAATTTTAGCAATTTAAAATCTTTGTTATCATAAGCTAGCTTCAGTTCCTGCAAATGAGTAGGGACTTTATCTAAAAATTGTTGTGTCACTGTTCTTTCAAAATCCTTGTCTTCATTACTTATAGACTTCAAATAAGTAAGGTCGATGAACTCATAGCTAGAAGCGATTTCTTCGATTTTCGTTTCCGTTTTTTCGTTTTCTTTTAATCCGAAATTGGAGATTAATTTGAATAATTCTTCTTCTTTGATAGGTTTAGAAATGTACTCGTTCATTCCACGGCTCATACATCTTTCGCGTTCGCCTGCCAAAGCGTGTGCGGTCATTGCGATGATTGGAGTGTTCAGTTTCAGTTCTTCACGAATTGTCTGCGTGGCAACGTAACCATCCATTTGTGGCATTTGAATATCCATTAAAACCAAATCACATTCGTTATTTCTGAGAAATTCTACCGCTTCCAGACCATTGTTTGCCATATCAAAATTGATATTCCATTGTGAGAGAAGATGTTTCATCAGACTTTGATTGATAGCGTTGTCATCCACGATTAACACTTTCAAAGGTGCGTTTGTTTTATCTTTAAAATAATTTGTATCAACTGTAGGAATTATATTCAGCTGTTCTTTTGCAATTGTATAAGGAATATAAAAATGGAAAGTCGTGCCTTTTCCCTGTTCGCTTATCACTTCAATATCGCCTTTCTGTAAGTGAATCAGATTTTTCACAATCGATAAACCAAGTCCTGTTCCACCGTAATTTCTGGTCGTTGAATCTTCTCCCTGATTGAATCTTTCAAAAACTTCAGTGAGTTTTTCTTTATCAATTCCGATGCCTGTGTCTAAAACTTTGAAGCCGACAATGATTTCGTTTTCGGTTTGCTGTTTATTGTAAATTTCGATATTGATAGTTCCCTGATGTGTAAATTTGATGGCATTTCCGATGAGGTTGACCAAAATCTGAGTGAGTCTCGTTGCGTCGCCATTCAAAGTATCGGGAATTGAAGTATCGATTTTGCTGGAAATCGTCAATCCTTTTTCCTTAGCTCGTTCAACAAAAAATGTTTCCACAGAATTCACCAATCCATTGATGCTGAATATACCTTTGGTAATGCGCATCATTCCGGCTTCGATTTTTGATAAATCTAAAATGTCATTGATAATAGCCATCAGATTTTCTCCGGAACGTTGAATGGATGAGACAAATTCTTTAGAGGTTTCATCCAAAGGTCTTTTCTGCAAAAGATTGGTAAAGCCTAAAATTCCGCTCAAGGGCGTTCTGATTTCGTGACTCATATTGGCTAGAAAATTTTCTTTGGTTTGTGCAGCAACCAATGCTTTTTTCTCTGCAACATCCAATTCCTGAATCAAAAGTCTCTGACGTTTGAACTGACGTAGAATATGATAACCGACAATGGAACCGCCCAAAATCAAAAGAATCAATAAGGAAATATCATACAATCTCGCTTTTTGTCCCATTGCTTCAGTCTCTTTGCTGAGGCCAATCATATGAAGTTTTCTGCTTTCGTAAATTTTAGCAGTGATGGACGTGATTTCGTTCGAAATTTTTCGAGCTCTTGGATTGGCAATGGAAGTGTTGTCGTCCATATTTCCAAGGGTGTGATAGCGAAGCAGTAATTTGTCTTTCGTTGTTTTCTTTTCCATCGCAAGAACGCTCAATCTGTGAATCAACCTTTCTTCAACGCCGTCTGAATTATCTTTGGAAAGTGAATCGAGAAAGTTTTCTATCTGACTGATTTTTTGGTCGATTCCTTCGAGATGAGTCGTATCGTTGGTCGCAATAGAAGCTCGGATTCTGCTTTCAACGCCAAGAATATCGCGGTCGATTTCACGCAAATGATTGCTGGAACGCAATTCGTTGAGAAGTCGGTTGTTATTTTGAATGAGTTCTTTGGTATTTTTAGCCGAATTGATTTGAACTGCTATCAATAGGAGAGAACCCGCAATAAATGTGAGGATGATGAAATAACTGAACCGTCTGTTTCCCATTATTGAGGATATTTTTTTCATAAGTGCTTATAATTAATATTCAATTAGAATACATTCATTCTTGTGTTGAGCGCCTTTCGATAAGCATCTGCAACCGGAATGAATTTTCCATTGATCATAATTCCACCATCCTGAAGCGTGTCTATTTTGCCGACAGAAACGATGTAAGAGCGATGAACTCTGATAAAATGGTCTTTAGGCAAACGTTCTTCAGCTGTTTTCATTTTACCATGGATGGCAAACATTTTTTCCCGTGTATAAAACTTCACGTAATCGCCCATTGCTTCTGCGTAAAAAATATCGTCAAGCTTCAAACGCCTTGTGATATTGGAATCTCTCACGAATAGGAACTCATCTTTGGTGACTTCCACATCTTCTTTTCTGCTATCAAGAATTGCCTGGGCTTTGCTTACCGCCTGTAAAAATCTAGCAGGCATCACAGGTTTCAGAAGATAATCTGCGATGTTGAGTTCGAAAGCTTCGAGTGCATATTCTTTGTTCGACGTTGTGAAAATAATGATGGTGTCTTTCCCGGAAAGGTTTTTTGTGAGTTCTATACCGCTCATTTCCGGCATTTCGATATCGAGAAAAATCAAATCGACGGAATTGGTCTGCAAGAAGTTGTAAGCCTCAATCGCGTTGGAAAATTCATTGATAATCGTGAGGTTTGGGACTTGTTTTACCAAGTGCGCCAAAGTTGTTCTTGCGATATCGTTGTCATCGACAATTAAGGCTTTCATAGGGATAGTTTATTATGGTTGACACAAATATAATTATTCCTTGATTTATTTACTCAATTATCTGAAATAAGAACGTATCATCAAGGCCATTTCTTCGTGGGTTTCTATTAAGCTTGTGATGAAGTCGCTGGAACCGTAATCTTTGTATTTTTCTGCGAAAGGTGTAACGTTTCCTCTCAGAAAATCGATGATGCTTTCGTGGTCGCTTAACAAATCTTTCATAAAACCGGGTCCGTCGTTGGTTCTGTCGCTGTATTCTGTAAGATGGGTGAGTTCCAGATAGATTTTCATTGTTGCTGGAGCGTAATGACCGATTTTTCGCAGACGTTCTGCCACGCTGTCAATCAACTCGTCAATCTGTTTGTACTGTTCTTCAAAGAAAATGTGGTTAGCGTGGAAGTTGTCACCGGTCACGTTCCAGTGAGCATTTCTCGTTTTGATGTAAAGTACAGTTTCATCCGCTAATAATTTTGCTAATTGTTCTGCAACAGCTTCTGTGTTTTGCTCTGTAATTCCGATGTTTGTTTTCATAATAATAGAATTTAAATTGTTCTTTTTAATGATGTAAAGTTCGGTCGGAGGTACGTTGTTTTGAAAATTTTTTCGTTGAATGGGCAAAATGAGTCGTTAAGTTCGGTATAGAAAATATTTTATCTGAATTTGATTAAAAACTCATTTGTTAAACAGTTAAATGTGCAGTATTTCTGTTGCTGTGGCTTGCAATTTTCAGAAGCATTTTAACTTGTATCCTTTTTTTAACTATGAAATTTTGTCTTCATTCAGACTGAAAAGTAGAGAAATGCTTTTATGATTTCGTATAACAATAAGTTATGAAATAAAAAAACCGACATCGAAGAGTGAAATCTTAAAATGTCGGTCTTGTGACTAAGACTGGATTATCTTCAAAAACTTTCATAGATGATTTGGTTTATTTGAGCCCAATTAATCTGCTGTGGAAAGTCTCCCGACTTTGAGCTAATAAAATAGATCATTTCCTTTAAACTTGCTTCAAAATCAGGAGACTTCGGCGAGCAGGTGATGCGAAACATCACTTATTCTTTGCCATACTGCTCCGTCAAAATAATAATAGCCCATAGCAGTAACATTATTGGAAATTTGAGCAATTTCATTAATTTAATAAATCAAAATGATTTATTTAAACCTTAAATTCAAGGAAACAATGTCAGACTTCATTCCAATCGACTTCGTGTAATGACCATATCGAATTTCGATCATATTGAGACGCTCAATTCCAAACAAACCGTTCTTCGGACTGAAACGGATTCCTGCTCCGTAAAAATGACTATCAAATTTCGATAGGTCGTAATTACTGGTGTAAAAATCATCAAAAGCTGTGTGCTTTTGATAAGGTGCAAAATATTTTGCCGCAGTCTGAGAATAATACCTGTAAAAAGGACTCACCGAAACAAAGGGAGAAATTTTCACCGGAGTCTCCAGACTGAATGTATTTGATTTTAGTCCCCAATCATCAGTATGATAGCGGTAATATGCTCTTAAAATTACTTTATCACCAAGAAAATAATTCGCTCTTACTCCCAAAGGAATTTTAAAACGCTTATCCGGCAACGCTTCCTGATGAACCGAATGATCCGTAAAGTAAACTCTGTGAAAAGGTAAACTCAAATATCCCGTCTGCTGAATACCATCTGCTAAAAATTCTATTTGGAAATTCTGATTGATGATCTGAGAATAGGATAGAGAAAGTGCAAATGTATTCCTGCCACTTGTACCTTCATTATCTGCAGTACGCAATTCTATCGGAGCAATCAATTTTACCTGATCCAGATAAGCTTGGAATTTTGCTGTAAATTCTCCCATTTTGTTGGCTGTTTTTTGAGAAAAGCCAATATTTGCCCCATAAGACTGATAATCGAATTCTGTAGAGAATGAAATTCCAGCCATCAGTGTTGTTCCTTTGCTTTCGTTTTCGCGGCTCCAGCTTAATGCAGGATAAATTCTGTTGTCTGCATGGGAAGCAGATGAATTGGCTTTCAGGTCGATCATATCGGAAGATGCCGATGTATAATGATCGATTCCGACACTGAAGTTGAATTTATTTTTTCTGTTTTTTTTATCATATTTCACCATTGTTACATCAATGGTATTGGAAACGTCGGTCAGTTTTTCAGAGCCTGTTCCTCCTGTTATTGCCGAATTGTTTCCGTCCTGTTTGTAATAGCTGGAAACTAAATTGGCTTCATCAAAAGTCAGTTTTTTCGGCTGTTCGCTGCTTGTATTTTCCTGCGCTTTTGCATTGAAAATTCCGAAAAGAGCAACAATACTTATTATAATTTTTTTCATTTTAAATCACAATTAAATTACACTTACCCCTTTTAATTACATCCGCATCCGCCGCCAACTTTTCCTGCATTGGCACCTGAAGAACCTTCTCTATAAGATTGGAAGCTCAGTTCGGTTTTTTCTATTGTTCTGTTTCCAAGAACCATTTCAGCATCGTTTAATTTGTTTTTTTCGTACTCTTTTACGGTTGTACAGGATTGTACTGAAGCAATTGTTATTAAAGAACAAATTACTATCGTTATTTTTATGAAATTTTTCATTTGAATTAAGTTTGTTTTTTAAGGACAAATGGAATCTTCGATTTCATTTTAAATTAATGTTTTGAGATGAATAAATTTTGTCCTGATCATCGATAATGATGCATTCCAGATGGTTGATCTGATTCACCATATTGAGGGCAGAATCAATTCCCATAATACTTACGGGAGTTGCCATTGCATCAGCAATTTCAGCGTTCGGACAAAAAATGGTAACACTTTTTACGCCCGAAACCGGCATTCCGGTTTTCGGGTTGATTGTATGAGAATATTTTTTACCGTTGATGACAACAAATTTTTCATAATTTCCTGAAGTTGCGATGGCCATATCTGTAATATTCATATATGAAAACGGCTGTTTTGCATTTTCCGGATCGGCAATTCCGATAGTCCAGGGTTTTCCGTCTGCCTGATTTCCCCAAGTTGTAAGATCACCGGAAGCGTTTACAATTCCCGATTTTACACCTCTTTTCTGAAGAAGTCTTTTTGCCATTTCCGCAGCATAACCTTTTCCGATTCCTCCGAAACCAATCCTCATTCCTTTTTCTTTAAGAAATACAGTCTGGTTTTCATGACTTAGTAGAATATTCTGATAATTGACTAATCTTAAATGCTCTTTAATCAATTCAGGATCAGGAAGCTGTTTCATTTCCCGGTCGAAATTCCAGAAACTTTTATCGATACCGCCATATGAAATGTCAAAATATCCGTCTGTGATATTGCTGATTCTCAGACTTCTTTCGATAAGGTTAAAAACTTCCCAATCAATTTTCACAGGCTGTATTCCTGCATTTTGGTTGATAAGACTAGTCTGGCTTTCTTCACTGTAGGTCGTGAGCAATTTTTCTATTCTCCGGATCTCGTCGATGGCAGCGTCAATATGATGTTGAGCTGTTTTTTCGTCATCAGAAACAACTGTAATTTCAAAAGCATTCCCCATTAATTTCTGAGGTCTTTTGAATTCTCTTAACATACTTTTATGGTTTTTGATTGTCTTTTATTTCTTTTATTTCCTTACTGAAAGTCATAGCATTTTCAGAAGGAAGGCCTTCCCAGCTTTTCAGTACTTTTCCTTCGGAATTCAATAAAAGTGTATAAGGAAACAGCCCTTTTGAATTATACTTATCTGCGAGTGAATTGTTTTCTTTTTTCAATTCGGGAGAAAGCTGATTTTTCTTGTTTCTTGGAAAATCTGCATTGATGTAAACAATTACATTTTCGGTTTCCAGTTTTTTGAAATCTTCTGTTTCGATAATATTTTTATGAAGCTTAATGCACGGAATACACCAATCAGAACCCGAGAAATTAAGCAAGATAAGTTCTTTATTTTCTGCTGCGTGTTTTTTAGCACTCTCAAAACGGTTTTGAGCATGAATACCAACAGCAAATACAGCCAACAATAGGGCTGAAAATATTGTTTTCATTATTTTAAAGATTAATGATAATAAAAAAGATGATGATATTGATTTAAAGATTATAAATCAATTGCCGAACTAAGAAAAAGAAAATTTAGGAGGTTCCCAAACTGAACCCAGAAAACCTTTATAGCAAAGATCTTCATCTTTTGAAGGAATTTTATTCAATGTTAATGGACTGAAGTTATGAATTGCCGGCTCAAAACTGAACCCTTGGTTAATTGTAAAAACCAATGCAAGAGGTGCAGAATGAATAATAAACGGTAATTTTTGATCTTTGCGGTAATCTTTGTCTTTTACAGGATGATCATAATGCGTTTTCAGAAATGCTGTGAGAGACATTTCCGGATTCAAAGCTTTATGCTCCCAATAATGTTCTATTAAATCTGGGATTTTCAACAACTGATACAGTTCGGTTGTTGAAACCAAATACAAACATAGAAGCAATATTGAAATTAACTTTTTCACTCAATCAAAATTATAAAATGTTTTGGTTAGAATGGTTTTAAATTAAGAATTAAATGATATCCTCTAATCTTTTCTCTTCATTTCCTTCATAAGATCCTCCAGATAATCAGTTTGTATATCTTGTATTTCCAAGAGTTTTTTATTTTGATTTACTAATAAATGGTCTATTTTTTCGCTTAATAATTTAATTTCTAATTCGGCTTTTAAATTGATTTTGTAATCGTGCTCTCCTCTAAGTCTATCTTTTTGTTCCTGTCTGTTTTGGCTCATCATAATAATGGGAGCCTGAATGGCTGCTAAACATGAAAGAATAAGATTGAGTAAGATAAATGGAAATGGATCAAAAGAAGTGTTTAGGAACCATATATTGCTTAGCATCCATAGTATTATAAATAAAAAAAAGACCATGATAAATGTCCAGCTGCCACCAAATAAGGCGACTTTATCAGCCACTTTCTCTCCAAAAGTTACTTCCGATTCTATTTCATCGTGTATGTTTTCTGAAAGAATTGAATTATTTTTAATCGCATCCATTACATCCAAGTCTATGATAGCCAGTTCACCTTTCTCCTGGGATATTAAAGAAGTTAAATAAAGACGTCTATAAGTATTCAATTCAATTAAAGAAATATAATGGTCTCTTGAAAAGTCGGGGAAATCTATTTTTAATAAATTAAAAATACCATCCCTGATGTCCCGACCTTGTATTTCTTCACCTTTTCCGATCTCTTTTTTGCTGATATAGCTTGTTTTCATTTTTGATGATCTTTCAAAATTTAAATTATTGCAGGACATTTTCCTTTTTTTGTTATTTTATAGAATAATGTAAAATTTAATTGTTATTCAAGTGCCATTTTGCGCTTTTAAATTAATGTCCGCTGTAATTTTTCAATATTCTGGTAACTCGATTGAATTAGAGGCTTATAACTAAGATGATAGACTATTCTTTGAATATTCATAATCTACAAATAGCCTGTTATCTACATGTTTTATTCCCGGAGTTTTCCACGCAATACGTTCAGCTTCTTCTTTTTGATGCCATGAATTTACGGTTCCTGTTAAGATCACTGTAGCACCGGATACCTGTATGTGGATATCACTATCATATACCACCCAGTTCATTTTCATTGCATGTTCGATATCTTTTTGTTTGATATCATCTATTATTTCTGATTTGATTTTAATATGATTGATGATCCCTCTTACACCTGGAAGATGACAGATTGTATTTTTAGTAATTTCCCGCTCATAATCCCATTGCAATTCACCCTCTAAAGTCACCTGACCATTTTCCACAATTACTTTGATTCTGTTTTCTGGAATCAATGCATTGGATTTGAAAGCTTTTAAAATCTCATCGGCAATTTCATTATCGGTTTTTGATGAAGAATCTGAAGACTTCACGATAATATTTTCTACTAAAACTTTGACTCCAATAACTTTTTTTGCAGCATTTTCAGCTTCTATTTTTTTTGCATAATGATCAACTATTCCCGTAAGAGAAACTACACCACCTTTTGCCGTAACCCCTATCTCTGCAGCATGCAATAATGGCTCCCATTTAATGGCGTCCTGAACATCTTTTTGTAATTCTGCATTGGTCTTCATGATATTGTAATTTATTAATCAAAATTCCATAAACTTTGGAGAAAACCCTATGATATGCATCACGTTTAAACCTGATAATGGTCAATCAGGGAAATTCAATTGGTATATAATAATTGCTTATTTTAGATAACCTATTTATTTGATATGTCTTATAATATACCCGAAGGTCTTACAGGTCTTACCGATGATGAAGTGACAGCTTCCAGACAACGAAATGGATATAATCGTTTAGAAGAAATCCGTAAGAATACATGGTTTGATCTGGTCGTTAATATTTTAAAAGAACCAATGCTGATCTTGCTTATCATTATTTCACTCATTTATGTGATTGTGGGAGATTATGGCGAGGCTGCTTTTATGTTTGTAGCTATTGTAGCGGTAACCGCTATTTCTTTTTATCAGGATAATCGCAGTAAAAAAGCTCTGGAGGAACTTGAGAAGTTGAATGAACCCTTAAGTATGGTCATCAGAAACTCGCAAATAGTAGAAATTCCGACCCATGAAATCGTTGTAGGTGATTTATGTATTACTGAGGAGGGAAAAAATATAAATGCGGATGGAGTGATTGTGCACAGCAATGATTTCTCTGTGAATGAATCTTCTCTTACCGGTGAAAGTTTTTCAGTTTTTAAAGACAGCAAATCTGAGGATAACCTTGTTTATAGCGGTACGATTACAGTTTCAGGTCTGGCCGTTTTTGAAGTACAAAAAATAGGCTCAGAAACCCGTGTCGGAAAAATTGGACAATCAATACTGAATATAAAAGAAGAAATATCACCATTACAGATCCAGATCCGGAAGTTTGTAAAATGGATGGCTGTTATCGGGATCATTATTTTTCTTATGGTTTGTATCTTCAGTTATATTAAAACCGGAGATTTGATAACGAGTCTTCTTAGTGGATTAACACTGGCAATGTCTGTATTGCCGGAGGAAATTCCTGTGGCATTTACAACTTTTATGGCCTTGGGAGCATGGAAGCTTATGCGCCAGGGAATTATTATTAAGCGGAGCAGTATTGTAGAAACCCTGGGAAGTACCACGGTTATCTGTACTGATAAAACAGGGACCATTACTGAGAATTCGATGAAGCTTCAACATTTATATAATTACCTTTCCGATAATATTTATGAAGAAAAGGAATTTGAGTCTGACGAATTGAAAGAACTGATTGATTATGCAATGTGGAGCAGTGAGCCTGTCCCTTTTGACCCTATGGAAGTCACTCTGCATAAAACGTATGAGGAAACTCAAAAGAATGATTTACGAAAAGAATATAAAATGTTTCACGAATATCCGCTTGAAGGGAAACCTCCAATGATGACCCATCTTTTTGAAAATACAAATAAAGATAGAATCATTGCAGCGAAAGGAGCCCCCGAAGCTATTTTAAGTGTTTCAAGGCTTTCAGAGACTGGAAAAAATAAGATAAGAGATATTATAAAAAGATTTGGACAACAGGGCTACCGTGTTTTGGGAGTTGCGAAGTCGAATTTTGAAGGAAATAATTTTCCCAAAAGACAGCAGGATTTTGATTTTGAATTTTTAGGGCTGACTGTATTTTATGATCCTCCCAAAAAAGGAATAAAAGAGGTCTTTCAAAGTATTTATGATGCAGGGATTAAGGTAAAAGTCATTACTGGAGATAATGCAGATACAACGAATGCGATTGCGCTTCAGGCAGGAATTATAAATGAGGCTCCTGCAATCAATGGCATTGATATTATAGACCGTTCTGAAAAAGAGCTGATGCAGATTTCAGAACGTACAGTTTTGTTTACCAGAATGTTTCCAGATGCCAAGCTTGAAGTAGTCAATGCCTTGAAAAAGAAAGGCGAAGTGGTGGCCATGCTTGGAGATGGAGTTAATGACGGTCCCGCGCTAAAAGCGGCTCATATTGGTGTTGCCATGGGAAATAAAGGAACCGAAATTGCCAAATCCGCTGCCGCACTGGTCATTACTAATGATGATTTAGAAAAGCTTATTGTTGGAATTGCTGCAGGAAGAAGAATTTATAACAATATTAAAAAGGCGATTCAATATATTATTTCTATTCATATTCCTATTATACTGACGGTTTCTTTGCCTCTGTTTTTGAGATGGGTATTTCCACACATATTTACTCCGGTTCACGTTATTTTCCTTGAGTTAGTGATGGGGCCGACTTGTTCTATCGTTTATGAGAATGAACCAATGGAAAAAAACACAATGAAACAGCCGCCAAGAGCGATGGGAGATACTTTTTTAAGTTTAAATGAATTGGGAATCAGTATTGTTCAGGGATTTGTAATTACTCTTGCGGTTCTTTTTGTGTATCAGTTTACCGTTCAAAACGGAGGTGATGAAGACAAGACAAGAACAATGGTATTCAGTACTTTGATCTTTGCCAACATATTACTGAGTTTTGTCAACCGATCATTCTTTTACAGTGTGGTGGAAAGTTTCAAAAACCGCAATCCTTTACTCATCGGCATTTCTGTTTTAATACTGATGATGCTTTTAATTATATTATATGTAAAGCCGATTTCTCTATTCTTTAAAGTAACAGCACTCAATATAAACGAATTGGGACTTACCTTTTTCATCGCAGCGGTTTCTGTTTTATGGTTTGAGGTCTATAAATATGTCAAAAGAAAAAGAAAACCTTTAAAAAAGAACGAGCCTTAAGCCGGAGTGTTCATCTTGCAATATCATTTTTTTTAGTGACTGATATCATTTCCTGAAATTAATAATTTATTGAATTTTACACAAGCAAATTAATAACCATGAAGATTCATGCAGCATGCAAGTTTGTTTGACAAAATCTCACAAAAAGAAGGGCATTCATTCAGGAGTGCTCTTCGTTTAGCTAAAAAAAATCAATACTACGATAATGATAGGAAATCAACACCCGTGGCATGATGTTTCTCCAGGAGAGCAGCTGCCACAAATAGTTACAGCTGTTATTGAAATACCCAGCGGCAGCCATACGAAATACGAAATCGACAAACTATCAGGACTGATAAGACTGGATAGGATTCTTTTATCTTCTATGTATTATCCTGCCAATTATGGGATAATACCACAGACTTACTACAGTGACGGAGATCCACTAGATATTTTGGTTTTATGTTGGGAAAGCCTTGTTCCGTTAACCCTGGTTAAGGCAAGAGTAATAGGAATACTCGAAATGACAGATGAGGATAAAAAAGATCATAAAATAATAGCTGTGGTCGAAAATGATCCTTCTCTGACACATGTTCATGATATTGAAGATCTGCCAGCTTACACGATCGACGGGATTCAGAATTTCTTTGAAGAATATAAAAAACTGGAGGGAAAAGCCGTACAAGTGTTTGGTTTTAAAAATAAGGAAGAAGCTTTCGCTTGTATTGAAGAAAGTTTATCAATGTATATCAAAGAAATTAAACCTAAAATAAAAGAGGATTAATTTTAATAAGATCTTTTGGTTTTATAATTTCATACCTGGCATCATGGGGATAAAGAACCAGCATACCAACGAAATGATGATGATACAAATGATATTAAGTACAAATCCTGTTTTCATCATCGTCTGAATTTTTATGTTGCCTCTTGCAAAGATTATTGCATTTGGAGGAGTTCCCATAGGAAGCATAGATGAGCAACTTGCACTTAATGTCATTGGAATTCCAAGTAGTAGGGGATCAATGTGTAAAGATAGGGCTAGGGTAGTCACAACGGGTGAAAGGATCATCACTAAAGCCAGATTGCTGATCACTTCACTTAAAAATATGGAGATGGCAGATATAATTATTATAACTAAAAGCAGATTACCTGTAGTAATGTAAGCCAGTCCGTTGGCGAACTCATTGGCTAATTGTGATATCTCAAGAGCATTGGCCAATGCGATCCCTCCTCCAAATAGCAGCAGGATATCCCATGCCATCTTTTGAGTATCGCGCCAAACCAGTAATCTTTCAGGTTTTCTGTTTTTCTTATTGCCTGATGGGATTATGAATAAAAGAACGGCACTCAATAGGGCAATAACCGTATCGTCCAATGTTACAAAAATTTGCCATTTGTTCACCAGATCTTTTGAAATCCATAATAAAACAGTAAAAATGAAAATCAGCAGGACTCGTACTTCGGGTCTGCTTATTGTTCCCAATTGATGTTGGGATTTTTTTATTGTGTCTGAGGCCTCATCATTGTGTTGGATATTATTGGGATGCATTATTTTGACAAGTACGCCGTAAAGCATTAATAACAAAACCAAAGTCAGCGGCAAAAACAGCACCATCCAGTCAGAGAAGCTGATGGTATAATTAAATCTGTCTTTAATATACCCCACATATGCTACATTTGGAGGGGTAGCAATGACGGTACCTAAAGCAAAGTTGGAGGCATACGCTATGGAAAGAAGGAGCGCTAAAGAAAAGTTTTGTGTATTTTTTTCATTTTTATTGTGATTCTGAACGACCTGGATGACCGATACGGCCAAAGGATACATCATCATAGTTGTCGCAGTATTACTGAGCCATAAACTGAGCAAACCTGTTGCCATAATAAAGCCAAGGATGATATGATTTCCATTGGTTCCTGTAATTCTTATAATTCCCAGAGCTATTCTTTTGTGAAGATTCCATTTCTCGATGGCTATTGCAATGAAGAAACCTCCCATAAATAAAAAAACGACTGGATCTGCATAGCTTTGTGCGACTTCTTTTATGGAAGAAATACCCAAAGCAGGAAATAATACAATGGGTATTAAAGCGGTAACAGCTATAGGCACCGCTTCAAATATCCACCAGACAATCATAAGGATAATAATAGAGAGAACTTGATTGGCATGATGGGATAATATAAAAGGATTGGTTATAAAGCTCAACAAACTTAGTAAAAGCCCAATGACCAGTCCGATTTCTTTTCTGTGAGTTTTGTAGTAGGTTGGCATGGCGGTCCGAATAAATAAATCAGTTTTGAATTAATTAACAACAATTATCTTTTTTGTTTTTCGGTTTCTTTTTTCTTTTTATTGAAATAACCTCTCAGCAAAAAATTATTTTTTGCGGCGGCTTCTATTTCTCTCAATTCCCCGACACCTTTTTCAATATTAACGATGGTAGAATCTACAGACTTGCCAAGTTTAGGATCGTTAGTAAGTTTTGATAGTACATTCTCATCATTATTTATTTTCGAAGTAAACTGAATAAGGTCATCAGAGCTTTTTTCAAGATTGCGCAGTGTCTTTTCGATTGAAAGAGCTAAAGAATCGTCGGAAGATAATTGAGAAAATACATTGTTTTTATCATTTAGTTTTTTGGTGAATAGACTGATTTCATGGGAGCTGTTCCGTAGATTAGAAATGCTGTTTTCAATATTATCTGACCATTTCTTATCGGTAAAAATTTTTGATGCAATTCCATTTTTATTATTCAGAATGGGGGTGAATTTTGCCAGTTCTTTGGAACTTAGTTGCAGATTTTCTACAGTTCTGTCAATTCTGGAGGCAAAATCTTTATTCGTCATTATTTTTGTCAATACACTATTCTTGTTATTCATTTTACTGGTGAACTCAACAAGCTCATCGGTAATTGCTTTGGCGTTGTCGGCACTTTGTTTTACACTTGAAAATAGATCATCTATTTCAATAGTTTTATAAGAAGCAATTATATCATTATCTTTCACAATGGTAGTGGAGGTGGTGCCGGGAGAAATAATAAGAATTTTATCACCCATTAACCCATCTGATGTTATACTGGCAACTGCGTCAGTTTTAATGTATTTTTGTACATCCTTTCTGATTAATAATTTTACTGAAACCAATGAATCTGAAATAAAATCTATTTTACTGACCGTTCCTATGTTAATACCAGAAAGACGGACATTACTGCCCTGCTTTAATCCGCTGACATTTTTAAATTCTGAGCGAAGAACGAAATTAGAGCCAAATAAATTTCTGTTGACACCAATAAAGTAGATGATTATTATGAAAAGAAGGATGCCAGCGGTGACAAAAATTCCCAATTTCCAGTTGTTTGATGACTCGTTGTTCATGACTGATTTATTTATTTCTCAAAAAAAGATCTTACCCAATCATCAGCATTATGCTCTATGTCTTTATAGCTGCCTTCAGCTTTAATGAGACCATCCTTCAGGACGATGATTCTGTCACCAGTATATTTTGCACAGGTTAAATCGTGTGTGATGATAATGGATGAGGTATTGTATTTTAATTTGATATTTCGAATGAGCCCTATAATTTCACGGGCTGTGATGGTATCTAAACCTCCGGTTGGCTCATCATAAATGATAATTTCAGGTTTAATGATTAATGCTCTGGCCAGCCCGATTCTCTTTCTCATTCCTCCGGAGAGCTCTGCCGGCAATAGGTCAATCGCTTCCTCCAGTCCTACATTTTGTAATGCTTCTTTAACAGCAGTTTCTATTTCTTGCTCGGTGAGCATTTTATTATTGTGCTGCAATGTAAAGACTAAATTCTGCCTGACTGTCATAGAGTCATATAAAGCTCCGTTTTGGAATAAAAAACCGATTTTCATTCGAATCTGGTTGAGTTCTTCCTCATCCAATTTTGTTATATCTTTTCCTGATATTAATATTTCTCCTTTATCAACTTTTGTGAGACCTACAAGGCATTTAACAGCAACAGACTTCCCAGAGCCTGATTTTCCTAAAATGACCAGATTTTCTCCTTTTTTAACGGCAAAGCTGATGCCGTTCAGTACTTTATTACTGCCATATGATTTGTAAACATTTTTAAATTCTATCAATGTTTCGCAGTTTTGTGATTCACTATACTCGCCTGTAAAGTTTTCCCTATTTTCCATCATAATTCAAAAAACAAGTCGGTTATCTGTACGGCTATAAGATCAATGATAAAAATGATCAATGATGCTGAAACTACGGCTGAATTTGCCGCTTTACCTACACTTTTAGTGCCTCCCGAAGCATTAAATCCTTCATAGCAACCAATAATTCCGATAAAAAATCCGAAAAAGAAGGTTTTAATAATAGCTGGTAGAATATCTTCATATTCTAACGATTGAAATACATGAGAGAAATAATGTTCAATATTGCTTTCGCTGTGCATATTGATGCCGATAAAGCCACCCATAATCCCAATCAGATCGGCATATAATACTAAAACAGGAAGCATTAATGTCGTAGCAAGGGTTCTGGTTACCACCAGATACCGATAAGGGTTGATCGCTGAAACCTCCATGGCATCAATTTGTTCCGTTACTTTCATAGAACCTAGTTCTGCTCCAATTCCTGAGGAAACTCTTCCTGCACAAATCAAAGCTGTAATAACAGGTGCAATCTCCCTTATTAATGACAGAGAAACCATACCAGGTATCATGGACTCTGCCCCGAACCTTGCCATAGCCGGACGTGACTGTATAGTGAGTACCAATCCCATGATAAAGGCTGTTATCGTTACCAGAGGCAATGACTGATAACCAACAACAAAACATTGTCGAATAAATTCCTTAAACTCAAATCCCGGTTTGAAAATTTCTTTAAAAAAGCGCCCCGAGAATAAAGCTACATTGCCTGCAATGCTAAGGTTTTTTTTAAAATAGGTTTTCACGATGTTGCATTTAAAATATTCCAGTGCACTGTATTGATGATTTATATGAAAAAAGTCTTAAGCGGATTGATAAAAACCGGCGGTTTGTAATGTTTAGAAATGAGGCACAGACCTATTAGTTACAAATCATACTCATAATCTACTTCTAACTTATTTTTCACATCCTGTATACCAGGTGTTTTCCAGGCAATACGACCAGCTTCCTCCTTTTGATGCCAGGTATGTACCGTCCCTGTTAATGTGGCAGTTGTTCCGGATACGGACACGCTAATTTCACTGTTATCGATCGAGCTTCTGTCAAGTGCCTTTTCAATATCACTTTTTTCAACAGTGTCCCGGATTTCGGGGTTAATGGTAATATTATTGTAAATACCTTTGACGCCGGGAAGATACTTAACGGCATTTTCTGTAATTTCCCTCAAGTACTCCCAAGATACTTCACCATCCAGATCTATCCAGCCGTCTTCTACTTTTACTGTTATTTTTTCTTGTGGAATAAATGAGTTCGCATTAAATGCAGCTATAATTTCACTGGCAATTTCGACATCGGTTTTTGACCGGGGATCTGGTAATTTTACTTCGATATCTTCTACCAAAACCTTTACTCCCAAAACATTTTTTGCGGCATGTTCAGCCTGTAGTTTTTTTGCATAACTGTCCACATTACCCGTAAGGGAAACAATTCCGTTGTTTACAATAACACCAATTTCTGCTGAATGAAGCAAAGGCTCCCATTGAATGGCATCCTGAACATCTTTTTGTAATTCTGCATTCGTTTTCATTTTTGATACAATTTTATATTTCAAAGTTCCAGAAACTTCGCAGAATATAACATGACTAACATCACAGTGAATCATGATACTAATCAGAGTAAATATTTGGCGGTCTGTATTTTATTATTGAAATTTGGATAAATATGAAAGCATATAGCATTAAAAAATAATTAATAAAAATGGACAAGACTATTTTAACAATAACCTTGAACCCGGCGGTAGACAAGAGCAGCATTGTTCAAAACATCATTCCTGAAAAAAAATTACGTTGTGATTCTCCTAAATATGAACCGGGAGGAGGAGGGATTAATGTATCCAGAGCCCTGAAAAGATTGGGGATAACTTCAGATATTTTTTTTATTTCAGGAGGAAGAACCGGCGGATTGCTGGAAGAATTGCTTAAAGCCGAACAGCTGAATATATTCCCCTTCCATGTTACTTCAGAAACCCGGGAGAATTTTATTGTTTTGGATATCTCCAGCAATAAGCAGTACAGGTTTGGGTTTCCTGGAGAACAGCTGACACAGAAACAACAAAAAGATATTCTAAGCAGTTTGTCTACAGTAAATGCTTGTCCGGACTTTGTCGTCATCAGCGGTAGTTTACCAACAGAAACAAATCCGGATTTTATAAGAAAACTTGTTAATATGTATAAGTCAAAGGGAAGTAAGATAATTATCGATACATCAGGAGAAGCTCTGAAAACAGCTGTAGAAGAGGGTGTGTTTTTATTAAAACCGAATATTGGGGAACTTGCCTTTTTAGTGGGAAAAGAAAAGCTGGAAGAAACTGATGTAGATCAAGCTGCCCAGCTTATCATTTCGCAGGGTAAAGCTGAGGTTGTAGTAGTGTCATTGGGTTCTCAGGGAGCTGTTTTATTTTCAGCAAGCGAAAAAATTAGGATTGAGGCACCGCCTGTAGAAGTGAAAAGCACTGTTGGTGCCGGAGACACCATGGTTGCAGGAATGATTTCTGTTTTGGTAAAAGGAGGAGATTATAAAGAAGTCCTTTCCATGGGAATCGCTTGTGGATCTGCCACTACAATGACCGAAGGAACAGGACTTTTTACAAGAGAAAATGCAAAGCACTTATTTGATGAAATTTGGAAATAACTGTTAGTCAAGAATGATATATCATAGTCGGCTCCAATTTTTGTTTGCTGATTTATTCTATTATATATGAACGTAAAAACCAAGCCATTTTCTGATGTACTTCTAAGAGACGAGTCATAAAATGACTTGTTACTATGTCGTGTAAGTCATCCTTACAGCTCATGGTATATTCACAAAGTATAAGAATAAGACTTTCATGGTCTTGTAACAATTCTGTAATAAAAGCCTGGCCGTTATGTCTTTCCCCATTTTGTTCTGTAAAATGAGTTGACCCTGAGTACGATTGTAGATTTGCCGGAACATAATGACCGAGAGAACGTATTCTTTCTGCAATACTGTTTATGATATTGTCCAATTGTTTCCATTGAGTTTCAAAAAAAATATGTTTGTCATGATAGTCAGCTCCTTCAACATTCCAGTGGGCATTTTTTGTTTTTATATACAAAACGTTTTCATCTGCCAATATTTTTATGAGGTGATCGGCGATTGCCTGGCGGTGATTGTTTGCTATTCCTATTTGTATTTTCATAATTAATTGATTTTTACCGTTTTTATTAGACTGTAAGGGTATTGTATTGTTATTCAGCATACATTTTTTCATCAATTATTCGAGTGGTACTGTAATGAATTGACTGTTATTAACCAGCATTACTTTTCCTCACTGTTCTAAAAATAGTTTAGCTGTAATTTTTCCTACGCTTCCAGCACCGCCGGTTACAATGGCTACTTTATTTTCTAATTTTCTCATGAGTTCAGATTTATTTAATAAATAGATTTTACTAATTTTTTTTACTATAATTTATATGAACTGATAATTGACCTGTGGAAAAAACTACCCTCCACAGGTCAAAAATTAATCAGAGATTAATAAAAATCATACTCATAGTTAACTTCTAATTCATTTTTTACATTCCATATACCACGAGTTTTCCAGGCAATGCGGCCTGCCTCTTCTTTTTGATATAAAGAATTTGCTGTTCCGGTTAAAGTTGCTGTAGTTCCTAAAACAGATACTTTAATTTCACTATCATAAATTGAGCTTCTTTTCAGTGCATCTTCAATATCTTTTTTTTGTATTGCATCGTCTAATTCTGATTTGACTTTAATTTTGTCGATCAAGCCCTTTACACCGGTAAGATATTTTACTGCCCTTTCTACCTCTTCTTTTTGGTAATGCCAAGGTAATTCACCTTCTAAAGTAACCCAGCCATCCTCAACTTTTATCATTATTTTGTCATTAGGAATAGAATAATTGGATTTTAAGGCGTCCAATACTTCTTTTGCGACTTCGGCATCAGCTTTTGTCCATGAACTTGGAAGCTTTACTTCAATATTTTCAACTATTGCTTTAACCCCGCCAACTTTTTTTGCTGCATTTTCTGCCTCAACTTTTTTTGCATAACTGTCCACTATGCCGGTAAGGGAAACTACACCATCTTTTGCGATCACGCCAATTTCCGCAGCATCTAATAAAGGCTCCCATTTAATGGCATCTTGAACATCCTTTTGTAATCTTGAGTTTGTTTTCATTTTAATTTTTTTTTTGGATTAATAAATGTTTAAAGTTTGTTAATTGGAAGAATTTTATAATTGCATCAAATTCTTATATCATTTTTTTACTGAAGTGACTTTGTATTGTTTTTTGCGGATGTTTTTCTGCTGATATATCAGATTTTTCCATGGTTAGCCTTGCCATTAAATAACTGATGGTAGATTCAGCGCCTTGATTGAGATTAATGTAGCTGTCTTCTACACCGTCGTAGCAACCACCGGTACAAGGATTATATACAATCTGGTTTAAGTGGTTATTACCTAAAAACCAACTAAAAGCAGTGATCATCTTGTATTTATACTCTTTAATTTTAAAATTGCTGTAGAATTCATTAAGTGCGATAATAGTATAGGCAACATCAATGGGCTGTTCGCCACCTTTATGATCCGGATTAATTTCCTGGCCATTATGCCTCCAGCCTTTATTGGAAATTACTTTTATAGAATTATCTGAGAATATTTTTGACAGTAGAAAATCAAAAGAAGCCAAAGCAACTGATCGATATATTGGTTTATGGACACTTAACCATGCAAAAAGCATAGCTTCCGGAACCGCACTGTTGGCATATGTGAGATAACTTTCGTACCATTGCCACTCATCATCGGTTTCATGTTGATACATTTGAACCAGACGATCGGCAAGTTGTTCTATAAGGTTAATGTTTAAGAGATCGTTATTTTTGGTATCTGCAAAATACAATCCTTTAATGATAAATGCCATTGCTCTGGTTGAGTGGATATATTCGGCTTGCAAAATAACTTTATTAAACAGTTTCTTTGCTTTAATAATTAATTCTGACGGGATACTATCCTGCATCGAAATCAAGTATCCCAATGCCCATATTGCTCTGCCAAAAGAATCTTCAAGGTTGCAGCTGTCGTTTTGCTCGGTAAATTGTTTTTTAACATCAACATAATTAAAAAAACGGCCTTCTTCTTCTTGAAAAGTAAATAGTATAAAATAAAAATAGATATTGATGTAATTCAGATCATTTTTTCTTTTATAAATTCTATAAAATTGGCACATTGCGATCAATGCTCTGGCATTATCATCTAATGTGTATCCCGACTCTGTATCAGGATAATTTATATTTGAGAATTGAATAACACCAAAATCAGTTGTCATTTTTCTTAAATGATTCAAATTGATTTCGGGCATTTTATATTGAATATTCAAATTGGAATTTGAAATATTTTTAAAAAGCTGAACATGAGCTATTGCAGAATTTTCCCAGGCTGTCGGAGCCATCTGATGCAAACCGTTTAATCTAATTTGATTTCTCAAATTCTCATCATCCAATAAAGTAGTTACTTTTTGGGCGAGTTGAGAAGAATCATTAAAATCGATAATCATACCTGATCCCTTTTCCAATACTTCCAGAGCATGTGGAATAGGGGTGGAGATAATAGGACAACCACAACTGATGGCGTAGGAAAATGTACCGCTTACTGCCTGATTGGGATCTTTGGATGTGAACAGATAAACGTCCGTCAGCTGCAGATATTCCAGTAAAATATCAAGGTCTAAATATTCATTAACGAAAGCTACATTTGCAGATAACTCTAATTCATCAATTAATAATTCTAAATACTGTCTGTACTTTTCACCTTCCTGCTGTACAACACACGGATGGGTTTTCCCGATAATAAGAAATAGGGTTTCAGGGTGCTGTTTAATAACGGAAGGCAGAGCTTTTAGTGTTGTTTCTATGCTTTTCCCTGAACTCAATAAACCAAAGGTTGAAAGTATTTTTCTGTGCTGGTAACCGTATTTTTCTTTTAGAATATTTTTATCATAATTTTCTACGAGGTGCGTACCGTGTGGTATAACGGTAATTTTATCTTTTGCTATAAGATAATCATCCTCTAATATTTTTTTAGCAGCCTGAGTCATTACGATTAACATATTGGTAATTTCAGCGATGCTCCGAATATATTGTTGTGTTTCCCTATCCGGTTTCGGCAAAACGGTATGGAATACCACTACAGAAGTTTTCTCTACAGATTCTAGGAGCATTAATAATTCTTTTTCATTGCCTCTAAACAAACCGAACTCGTGCTGAAGAACGATTAATTCAATTCGATCGGAGGCATTAATATCCCGGATTAATCTGTAATAGGAATGAGGGTTTTGTGTTTCTAAAATATAATTAACATTCTCATCATAATCATGCTTTCCATTTTCCAATGCACATATTTTAATATCAAAGGATTCTTTGAATTTGTTATTGATTGCCTGGATAAGATCTTGCGTGTAGGTTGCAATGCCACATTCTCTGGGTGGAAAAGTACTGATCATCAGCAGTTGAGGTATTTTTTTTGGGATAAGTTTTGAAGGGAGTTGTCTAAGCAGTCTTTTTCTTCTATTTAATTTATTTTTCATGGGATAAGTTTTTATAAGTTGTTAATTCTTTCAGTAATTCCGAAAAAGACACCGAAGCGCAGGCAACATGTTCGTCCGCTGCTCCGTAATAGATATATAGTGTATCCTCACAAACCAATGTTCCAGTAGGAAAGCAAATATTGTTAACGTTTCCGTGCAGCTCATAATCGTATTCAGGTTGAAACAATGGGTACGGTAATCGGGCTATTTCGCGGGTAGGATCTTCTAAATCTAATAATGCTGCACAAACACAATATACGTAGCCATCAACGGTATCATGAACTCCATGATAGATCAGCAGCCAGCCTTTTTCTGTTTCAATGGGAGGGCATCCACCTCCCACATAACTTACTTCATGGTCATATTTTGATGAAATGAGAATGTGATCGCTGAACATCAGAAGAAAGTTATCCCAAAAATTATGGGTAAGCTCATTCAAATCATAAACAGAAACAACTTGAATATCAGGTTTTATCCGATGTAAAAAATAAAGCTTACCATTAATCCGCCTTGGAAAGAGTATTACATTTTTATCCCAAACCAATACTTTTTTTTCGAGTTTTTTTGAGACTATATATTTCCCGTTGAAACGAAAGTACTTTTCATTTAATTCGCCTTTAGATTCCGCTAAAAACTTAAATTCTTCATAGGAATACTGCGGCACAATCAGCCCTCTTTTTTCCCATGTCACCAAATCTTTTGATGTAGCTAATGCACCTAAGGCATTGATGCCGTCGTAAGCAGTATAGGTGAGGTAATACAGATCATCAATTTTTACAATTCGTGGGTCTTCCACCCCTTTCTTTTCATAATTATATTGTGGATAAAGAAGTGGTATTTCCATTCGGCTTTCAATTGTTATTGGTGTTTTTAACTGACAATAACCAATACTTGAATAATTGTCTTTGCTCACTGCTCTGTAAAATAAGTGAACAGAATCATTTTCACGTAAAACGGCAGGATTCAAAACTCCTGAGCTCTCAAATCCATGGTCGGTCTTTTCCAGGATAATGCCTTCTTTTTTTACATTGATCATAGCAGATTGTTATTTATTTGATAGTAATTATTTTTCAATAAATCCTTCCTGCTGCATTTTATTACGAAGAGCCCGGGCAATTTCGTTCGTTAGTCTTTTTACTCCCTTCGGATCATACGTTTCTGTAATTCCTGACCATATTATTTTATCATCCTTAATGGAATAAATTATAGTTTCAATAATAAATTTTTTAGTGATAGTATAGTAGCCTGGAATATTATAATACATCCAGTTTCTGTAGTAATAGGTGATGAAATCATTATAATACATAGGGTACATATAATATTGCTGGGGAGTATATACCTTTTCTTTATCCACATCAATCAAACGCATCGTTATAGCAGCATCAAAACCGTCTTTTTTTATTTTACTCCGTAAAGCCTGTTCATCCTTTCTGTTAAAATTTTCATCCAGATAACTGTAAGAAGTGATGCCTTTTCCATCGAGGTATTTCGCCATTTCATCTTCGGCACTGCGGCGATTAGTTTCATTTCTTAATAGTGCCACCACCAGTACTTTTTTCCAATCTGTAGGATGGATCTGTTTATCCGGATCCCGCCAGCTGCTTGCTATATGAGTGGAGCTGCAGGAATTGAGAAATACTGTACATGCCAATGCTGTAAAAAGGATTATCCTATAATAGTGTGATTTTTTCATGATTGTATTTTATTATTAGTTCATCCCAAAGGTCCTAAAACAGAATCGGAAATAATATGACACGCATCACTGTGAAAAATGATGCTGGTCAGTTCACTGATTCAACCTCTTAGAGGCATAAAACTCTAAATCAATTTACTTATAGTACTTATTTGGGGAGCTTTGATAAAAGATAGATTAAAGTATAGCTGTATCATTATTTTTAGTGATGGCAGTCATTATTTGGCAGTAAGGTAATTTGGAAATTTGTGGTATAAATTTCAGATTATGAAAGCTTTTTTAACATTCACTATTATTCTTTGCTTTGCAATAATCACACAAGCTCAGGATTTAAAAACAACGCAGGAGATTACTTCTTTACTTAAAGACAATGTTACGCTCTCAAAACTGCATTACTCCAAATCGGTCATTAGGTTTTATGCCAGAAATAATTCTGAATATGCATGGATAACTGCACAAAGATCAGATCAGTCTGAAATTGCAATGTTATTATTGGAATATTCCTATCGATTTGGACTGTCTTTATCTGATTATCATTGGGATGCTATTTCTCTTCAGAAATTAAGAAAATTGCGAGATACTCCTGCTGGAACAAATCAAGAGGAGAAAGCTTTGTTCGACATTCTGATGACGGATGCTCTTATTACTTTCATCAATAATCTGCATTTGGGAAAATACAACCCTTTGTATGATTCATCTTATATTGATTCCAATGATATGAATGGATTTCGATCTGAGGATATACTAATAAATGCAAGGCAGCAGAAAGACTTTCTCAAGACAGTCCTTGAGGTTCAGCCTAAAATAAAAGCTTATATGGACTTCCAGAACTATTTGAATACCCTTTATGCAGAAAATGACTGTATAGCACCCCAAACGGAAATACAGAAAATCATCATTAATATGGAACGTCTCAGATGGATTAATAACCAAAGTATCCCGTATATTTTAATAAATATTCCTTCTTACGCATTAGAATTTCATCAAAAAGAAATTGTATCTGATTTTAAAGTAATTATAGGAAAACCGACCACCAAAACTCCGGTTCTGGAAAGCAAAATTAATTATTTTACAACAGCCCCAGACTGGAAAGTTCCCCAAAGTATTTTCGTAAAAGAAATGCTGCCTAAAATCTTAAAAAATCCTCAATATTTAGAGAACCATCATTATTCAGTTTATGATAGGAACGGAAATCAGGTTGAAATAAGTTCATCAAAATTAAAAGAGATCCGTCAAAATCCTCATCGATATAGTGTCAGACAATCATCCGGTTGTGATAATGCATTAGGAGCAGTGGTTTTTAGATTTGAAAACTCTTATGGAATATATCTCCATGATACTTCTCAGAAACAATTGTTTAATAAAGAGGAAAGAGCTTTGAGCCACGGGTGCATTCGTGTTGAGAACGCTAAAGAACTCGCATCTCTTATGTTAAAAAATGATGGTTCTGCAAACAAGATTCCTGTTTTGGAAAATGCAATGGGAGAGTATAAAAGAAAAGATTTTGTTCTGAAGCAACCTGTTCCCATCATTATAACCTACCTGACCTGTCTTATAATAGATGGAAAGCCTGTATTATATAAAGATATTTACCATTTAGATGATTCATTAGAAAATAAATTTAACCCAAATAAATAATCAGATTATGAGAACAATATTAGTATCCACAGATTACTCAAAGCCAGCGAAAAATGCTGCCTTTTATGCCCTGCATCTAGCCAACGCCCTGAAGTCCAATATCGATTTATGCCATGCCTTTGGCTTACCGGTTGAAAGTCCAATGCTTGGGCAGACCGCCTGGTCTTTATATGAATATCCAGCTTTACAGGAAGAAAATATAAAAGAGCTTAAAAAGTTGGCAAAGGCGCTGGAAGACAGAGAAAAAGTTGTATGGGGAGATGAAGCTTTTCCTTTTCATCCTTCAATATATTATGGATGTGAGGGAGGTGATGCAGTTTCTGTGATCAACAATATGGCAGCCGATAAAAAACCGCTCCTTATTGTTATGGGCATGCAGGGAGCAGGGATGCTTACCCGTTTTGTTTTCGGGAGCAACAGCATAAAGATGATCGAAAACACAAAGTATCCACTTCTTTTAATTCCGTTAGGCCATAAATATAATGGTCTGAAGAAGATTGCTTTCGCTACAGATCTGAATAAAAAAGATATAAAAACAGCTCAATTATTAATTGAATTTGCCAAATACTTTGATGCTGAACTTTTAATTACCCATATTATTCAGAGCAATAATGATGTGATCCAGGATACGGATTATGATCATAAAAAAGAAGTGTTTTTAAAGAACCTGAATGGTAAAATTTGCTACAACTGTATATACAGTGAAAATATAGATTACGGTTTGGAAATATTAAAACATAAAGACATTGATATGCTTGTGATGGGACATCATGATAAAAGTTTTTTCAAAAGACTATTTCTTGGAAGTCATGCCACAAGACAGGCTTCAGAATTAGAAATTCCATTATTAACCATTCCTGAAAATGGCCATGTTCATTTTTAAATAGTTGAAGTTAATTATTAGAAATGGTTGTCTAAAATACATATAATGTTGAATATGCGAACATTTTTCATAGTTTAGGTATGTTTTTTATGCTAAAATTTATAACTTTATATGGCTGCATAATACGATAACTATGGAAAGTGCCAAACTGTTGCAAGCCATTATTGAAACGGCTATTGACGGTATTATAACCATTGATGACAGAGGGAGAATAGAAAGCCTGAATCCCTCTGCATTAAAAATATTTGGCTATAAAGAAGAAGAATTAATCGGAAAAAATATTTCAGTGTTAATGCCGGAACCAGACAGAAGCCGGCATGATGGTTATCTACTCAATTATCAGACTACCGGTCAAAAAAAGATTATTGGAAAAGGAAGAGAAGTAAAAGGATTAAGAAAAGATGGCACACAGTTTCCTTTCAGGCTTGCTGTAAGTGAGGTTCAGTATCAGGAACGGATTATTTACACTGGATTTATCCATGATCTATCCAAAGAAAAGGAAGCGGAAGAGTTTCTTAAAAATTATACGATTGAGCTTGAAGAATTAGTCGAAGACCGTACAAAATCGCTTAAAAAAATGCTGTATGAGTTGGAAGAGGCAAAGAACGAAGCGAATGTATCGCTGGAAAAAGAAAAAGAACTCAACCGTATGAAAAGCCGTTTCGTATCAATGGCATCTCATGAGTTTCGTACTCCTTTAAGTTCCATGCAGCTGTCAGTTATTTTAATAGAGAAATACCTTCAGGTTTCGGACAGTCTCCAGATCGTAAAGCACCTTCATAAAATCAAAACAGCTATTGGGAGTCTAAACGGTATTCTCAATGATTTTCTTTCATTGGAAAAGCTGGAAGCAGGGATTGTACATCCCAATCATTGCCTATTTGATGTCATCAAGTTTTCAGAAGAACTTACAGAAGAAATGCAGCTTATCACCAAAGAAGACCAAATCATAATTTATCAGCACACAGGATCAGAAAGCGAAATAAATTTGGATCAAAACCTGTTAAAGAATTGTCTGATGAACCTGATGAGCAATGCTATAAAATATTCCGGAGAACATACACTGATTGAATTTTCCACAGAAATAAAAGAAAATCAATATCTGTTTTCAGTAAAGGATAATGGAATAGGAATACCTGAAGAAGATCATTCGGCTCTTTTTCAGCCATTTTTCCGGGCTCATAATACAGGTAATATTCCCGGAACAGGTCTAGGCCTCAATATTGTGCATCGGTATGTCAATCTTATGGATGGCAGAATACATTTTGAAAGTACATTCGGTAAAGGAACTGAGTTTACTTTATCATTTCCTAAAAATTTATAATAATATTTCAATTGAGTTGAGATGAAAAAAACACAGATATTGATCATTGAGGATAACGAGGACATTCGTGAAAGTACTTCTGAGATCCTTGAGCTTGCCAGCTACGAAGTATATCAGGCTTCCAACGGTAAACAAGGCGTAGATCTGGCCATAAAACATATCCCGGATATCATACTGTGTGATATTATGATGCCGGAGCTTGATGGCTACGGTGTACTGCACCTTTTGAGTAAAAGAGAGGATACTGCACTCATTCCATTTATTTTCATAACGGCAAAAGCGGATAGGATAGAAATAAGAAAAGGGATAGAAATGGGAGCAGATGATTATCTTACAAAACCTTATGATGATATAGAACTACTGAGTGCCATAGAAAGCCGTTTGAAAAAAAGGGAACGCCAGAGAAGTATTTATAGTTCCAATCTTACGCAAATTACCAATTTATTTCAGGCATCACACGGACTTGATGAGTTGCAAAAAGCATTTAATGAAAGGAAAATTAAGTCTTTTAAAAAAAAGCAGGTTATATATTATGAAGGAGATGCAGCAAGTACAGTATATCTAATGATATCCGGTTCTGTAAAAACAACAAAAATGACAGAAGATGGAAAGGAATTGATGACAGGAGTATATGGTGCTGAAGATTATTTTGGCATTACTTCATTGTTTGCAGGAAAAGAGTACAAGGAAACTGCGGAAGTTCTGGAAGATGCTACCCTATGTTCAGTTCCCAGAGAAGTTATTGATCAAATGTTTTCCAAATATCCTGATGTAGCAGAAAAATTTGTTAAAATTCTTGCCGGAAATGTTATTAGTCATGAGGAGCAGTTATTGCAGCTTGCCTATTTTTCAGTAAGAAAAAGAATGGCAGAGGTACTGCTTAAACTGCATGGTAAATATAAAGATACTGAAAATTTCGAGATTTCCAGGGAAAACCTTGCTTCTATGGCAGGAATGGCAATTGAAACGGTAAGCAGAATTCTCAGTGATTTTAAAGAAGAAAATTTAATAGATAGAAATGCGGGCAGGATTACGATACTTGATGTTTCACGTCTTCAAAAATTAAAAAACTAATATCTGTCACTTTTTATAATGATTTTATACATTGAATAGTTATAATGGGTTCAATACATTTGATTATTCAAAAGACATTATGAAAGCGATAGTTTATAATATAAATCAAGAAGAAAAAGAACTTCTTGCGTTGGCTAATCGTAAAATACACAAGATTACCATAATAACAGATCCTTTGAACGAAAATACAGTTCATTTTGCAGAGGCAAAAGATGCTGTCATTATCATGAGTCAGGAAAATCAACTTTCACATAGTTTTATCCTGAAACTTATTTCATTGGGAATTCCATACCTTATTTTAAAATCGAAGGAAGAGTTTTTTATTGATTTATCCATTATTAAAAATTCTGGAATACAATACCATATTATTAAATGTTCTGATTCTAGAATGGCTGCTTCCTTGATCATTGAAACCTTAGATGGCTGGGAAAAAAGTGACCAGGATCATATGAAAACCTAACTGAAATCATGGTCTGGCTGCTGTTTCACTAATACCTTTGGGAGTATCAAACTAAAATAATTTTTATTATGAAAACTTTAGAAAAAACCAATCAATCTCCACTGGTTAGTGTGATAGAAGATTTCTGGAATAAGGACGGTTTTTTAGATGAATCCATGAAAATGGAACCGACCATTAATATCATTGACAGGAATGGGGTTTATAAGCTTAAAGTATCAGCTCCCGGATTTAAGAAAAAAGATTTTAAGGTAGCAGTGGAAAACGGATCACTGGTTATCAGTGCTGAAAAGAGTGTAGAGAAAAAAGAAGAAAAGGAAAATTTTGTGAGAAAAGAGTTTTCTGCTACCTCATTTTCCCGCAGTTTCCATTTACCGGAAAACATCACTTTGGGTCATATAAAAGCCAATTATAAAAACGGATTGTTAAATATTACGATCAGTAAAGCTAATCTGGATAAAAGAGAAGTAAAAGAGATTAAAATACGTTGATTTTTTTCACTATTAACTCATAAAACCTGTTATTCGTTTGAAAATGTATTCCAATATCTTTTGATCAAGATCATTTTCAAATGAGCAACAGGTTTATAAAAATAAAGAGATGGATACTATGATTATAAAATCCCTTGGAGGAGCGGGAACAGTTACCGGATCCAAGCATTTACTAAAAACTTCCGAGCTTACCCTATTAATTGATTGTGGATTGTTTCAAGGCTTAAAAGCGCTTCGTGAACAAAACTGGGAATCTTTAAGTGTCGATTTAGCAGAACTCGATGTTGTCATTCTTACCCATGCCCATCTGGATCATTGCGGATATATTCCCCTGCTTGTAAAAAACGGATTTAAAGGTAAAATTTATATGACAGAACCCACGAGGGAACTGACAAAATTAATCTTGCTTGACAGTGCAAAATTACAGGAAGAGGATGCAGAAAAAGCAAACTATCATCACTATACCAGGCATAATCCTGCAAAACCCCTATACACGATAAATGATGCTGAAAAATCTTTTAAACAATTTTTTACTGTTAAGGAAAATACCAGCATACAATTAAGTAATCACATACAGTGCAGATTCAAGTCCTGTGGTCATATCATTGGAGCTTGCTCAGTAGAAATTGTATGCTTTGATAAAACTATTATTTTTTCAGGAGATATCGGGCGTAGCCACAGTGCTATTCTTCCACCACCTGATTTTTTCACTAAAGCTGATTTTTTGGTGATGGAATCAACTTACGGAGACAGGCTTCATGACAATACCAATTTGTATGATAGTTTGGCGCATTGGATCAATCATACTGTTAAAAACCATGGCAATATAATTATTCCAAGTTTTGCCGTTGGCAGAGCACAGGAGCTTATTTATATTCTTTATCGGCTCAAGGAACAAAACAGAATACCCCATAACCTTCCAATAATAATGGATAGCCCTATGGCAGCTTCAGCCACTGATATTATGGTTGAATATGCTGAGTATACTACTGTAGATCAGGATAAATGGTTGGAAATTATTGAGCATGTTAATATTAATAGAGAATATGCAAATACTGCGGAAATCGTTCATGATAAGCAAAGTAAAATAATTATTGCAGGAAGCGGTATGCTGACAGGAGGACGTGTGCTTGAATATTTAAAGCATGATATAGGAAATAGCCGGAATACAGTAATGATTGTTGGATTTCAAGCAGAAGGAACTCGTGGAAGAGCATTGCTTAATGAATCTCATGAGTTAAAAATTCACGGAAAATATTATCCGGTGAAAGCAAAAATAGTAGAATTAACAGGGTTGTCTGCCCATGCAGATCAATCTGAACTGATAGAGTGGATAAGAAAATATAAGAATCCTCCTCGACAAATCATGCTGGTACATGGTGAGCCTTCCGCATTGGAGGCATTACGGGTTAAAATTCAAACAGATTTGAAAATACCTGCTAAAATTTTGGTAAAAGATATAGAGGTGGTCTGTTGAGATATAGGATAATATCGTTTAATTGATTTAAAATTTACTTTATGGAACTTCTTGCCAAAAATGCCATACAAATTCTGGAAGACCGTTATCTTCTGAAAAATGATGAAGGTGTGGTAATAGAAACTCCAGATGCCCTCTTCAAAAGGGTTGCAAAATATATTTCCGGTTGCGAAAAAAAAGATACCGCCAAATGGAGCCAAGCTTTCTATAAAGTAATGAGTGAACTGAAATTTCTGCCTAATTCTCCCACACTTATGAATGCTGGCTGTGATCACGCACAATTAAGCGCTTGTTTTGTATTACCGATAGAAGATAGTTTGGAAAGTATTTTTACAACCCTTAAAAATGCGGCATTAATTCATCAAAGTGGAGGAGGTACCGGATTTAATTTTTCAGCTCTTCGCCATAAAGGAGATCTGATAAGTTCTAGCAAGGGAGAATCTTGCGGTCCTGTTTCTTTTATGAAAATTTACGATGCTGCCACTGAATATGTAAAACAGGGAGGTAAAAGAAGGGGAGCTAATATGGGAATCCTAAATGTTGACCATCCGGATATCGAAGAATTCATCATGTCAAAATCGGATAAGAAATCTATAGAAAACTTTAATCTTTCGGTAGGGATCAGCAATGCTTTTATGAAGGCAGTAGAAGAGGATTCGGATTGGCAGCTCATTAATCCACATACTCAAAAAGTAATACGGATCATATCTGCAAAATCACTCTGGGAATTGATTGTACAGGAAGCCTGGAAAACGGGTGATCCTGGATTGATTTTTCTCGATGCCATCAACAATTCCAATACTACACCTGATCTGGGCAGGATAATGGCAACTAATCCTTGCGGAGAAGTTCCCTTATTTGATAATGAAAGCTGCAATTTGGGCTCCGTTAATCTTTCAAGAATAACAATATGTAATAACGGGAAATATGAAATAAACTGGAATGAATTATCCAGGATTATTCATATTGGAATCCGTTTTCTGGATAATGTCATTACACTCAATCATTATCCACTTCCCGAAATTAAGATCACTACTTTACATTCCCGAAGGATAGGATTAGGGATAATGGGCTGGGCGGAATTGCTTATTCTGTTAAATATTCCATATGCATCTAAAAGAGCCTTGGTATTGGCAGAAAAACTCATGAAGTTTTTTCAGAAAGAAAGCTATGATGCTTCAGAAAAACTGGCATGGGAACGAGGTTCTTTTCCAGGCTGGGAACTCAGTAAATTCGGAGCTTCCAACAGAAAGATGAGAAATGCAACCTGCAACAGTATTGCGCCCACTGGAACTATTTCAGTTATTGCGAATACTTCTTATTCAATAGAACCTTTATTCGCTTTGGCTTACAGACGAATGGGTATTTTAGAAGGTAAAATCCAAACTGAAATCAATGCTGTATTTATTCAAAAAATGAAAGACTTGGATTTATGGAATAAAGAAATGGAGCAGGTCGTTATAGAAACTGGAAGTTTAAATGGATTGAAAACTATTCCTAAGAAAATAGCAGCTGTTTTTAAGACAGGTTTAGATATTCCGTGGCAATATCATTTATTACATCAAAAAGCATTTCAAAAATATACTGACAATGCAGTTTCTAAAACCATTAACCTCCCTCAAAAGACTAGCATACAGGATATTTCAGATATTTATAAAACTGCCTATAAATACGGACTTAAAGGAATCACGGTTTATCGTTATGGTAGCAGAGAAGGTCAGGTACTACAGAAGTGCAATGTTACAGGTTGTTGAATATAAACTTTTTGATTGTTTAGAAATTAATTCTTTCTTTTTTTATTATTTTGAAATTGATTTAATATTTGCCATAAATAACTATAAGTAGGTGCAGATTTTTCTTCCTTCAGCATCTGGAATTGGTTAAGCAAAATGGCAAGTAAATACGAATATGGTAGTGAGCTAGTTCCACAAATCTAACTGTTACATTTAAGTAAATTATTACCAAAATTAGGTTATAAGGTAATTAATTGTACAATTTGCTTAGCTTAGTAAAAATAATGTTAATTAGTTGAAGTATTTGCTCTGCCAATCTTTAAATTAAGATTTATATTGATACTAAGTTTTCTGTTTAAATGGAGAAGTATGTGTATAATAATACTTTGATAATAGGAAATAAATAAAATGGCGCCAACTGTCTTTAGTTGGCGCCATTTGGCTGTGTGAGCGAGACGAGTGTATCTTCAAACACTTTTGTCGATGATTTGGTTTGATTGAGTCAAATTAGACAGGAATTATAGAGCTCATCTTTGTCAATTAAAAAATTAAACATTGTCGCTATTTTCCGAAAATTATTTAACCTTAGGTCGGGTAATCAAATTGTACGATCCAATAGTAGCTGGTTATTTTATTTTTTAGGTTTCAGATCTTCAAACTTTTGATCCGATGGAAGGATATGCTGCACTTTTTCAACCACCAGTTCTTTCGGAACAGAAAATTCTGCCGTCTGTTTGATGTCCAAAGAAGATGCACCGACTGACACTTTGTAATTTCCGGCTTCTGCAATCCAGGCAGATTTTGCGGTTTCAAATGAAGCCAAATCTTTCGGGTCCAATGTCATAGTAACCCTTTGTGATTCTCCCGGCTTAAGTTCTCTGGTTTTCGTGTATGCTTTAAGCTCGGATTTTGGTTTGTCGACATTTTTTCCGGGAGCAGACAGATACAGTTCGACCACTTCCTTTCCTGCAATTTTTCCTGTATTTTTTACATCAACAGTTACTTCCAATTTATTATTAAAAGTCTTGGAACTGGTTTTAATATCTGAATAAGCAAAATCTGTATAAGATTTTCCATACCCGAATTCATACGAAGGTTTTACACCAAACGTACTGAAATAACGGTAACCTACATATACACCTTCCTGATACGTAACATCTTTCGGATTGTCTGCGGGAACTCCCGGGAAATTCTTAGCCGAAGCGTGGTCTGCATAATTCACAGGGAAAGTCATCGTCAGTTTTCCTGATGGATTCACCTTTCCAGAAATAACATCCGCAACAGAATGTCCGCCTTCCTGTCCCGGTTGCCAAGCCAAAAGAATGGCATCCACTTTATCTTTCCAGGAAGCGGTTTCAATAACACCACCGATATTCAAAATCACGACAACTTTCTTCCCCTTTGCATGGAAGGCTTTGGAGATTTTATCCAGCATTTCGATTTCTTCAGCGGCTAAATTGAAATCATCATTCACCACTCTGTCACCACCTTCTCCTGAGTTTCTTCCCAACGTCACAAAAGCGATTTCAGAAGTTTCCGCTTTTTTAGCATAGAATATATCATCCAGTTTTATTTCGGGAAGTCTTTCAGGAAGTGCTAAAATTCCTCTTGCTTTCCTTCTTTCTTTTTCGGCAGTGACTTCTTTTTCAGCAAAGGGCTTATATAAATCAACCAATTCTTTGTCTAATTTATAACCGGCCGTATTCAATCCTTCCAATAAAGAAACAGTGTGCTTGTTGTTCACACTTCCGCTTCCTGTCCCGCCTGTAATCCACGCATAAGAAGTCACTCCGAATAATGAAACTTCTTTCTGCTTGCCTGCAAAAGGTAAAGTATTTTGTTCATTTTTAAGCAAAACCATACCTTCTGTTGCTGCGTTTCTTGTTACTTCTGCATGTTCAACTAAGTTGGGTCTATCATTGTATTCATATTGCGCAAAAGTGGGAGTTTTGAAGACATATTCCAGGATTCTTCTCACGTTGAGGTCGGCCACCTGCTGAGATAATATCCCTGAATTTAAAGCTTCCAGCAACACTTTTTTCTGTGTGGGAATTCCCGGCATCAAAAGGTCGTTACCTGCATTTATCTGTTTTACAACATCGGAAATGCCTCCGTTTCTAATGGATTCAAATCCGGGGAAACCACCAAACCAGTCGGTCATCACAATTCCTTTAAAGCCCCATTCGTTTCTCAAAACCTGAGTCAGTAAATCTTTTGAATCTGATGTATAAATACCATTCACTTTATTGTAAGAAGACATTACCGTCCAGGGCTGAGATTCTTTAACGGCGATTTCAAAATTTCTCAGATACAATTCCCGCATTGCTCTTTCTGAAACGTGAGCGTTGATGGTCAAACGGTTCGTTTCCTCATTATTCGCAGCAAAATGTTTGATGGATGTTCCTACACCTTGAGACTGGATTCCGTTCACGATAGAGGCGGCTGTTTTTCCGGAAACTAAAGGGTCTTCCGAATAATATTCGAAGTTTCTTCCGTTCAAGGGGTTTCGCTGGATATTCAGGGCTGGTGCTAAAAGTACGTCCACACCGTATTCTTTCACTTCATTTCCCATTGCTTTTCCAACCTGCTCCAAAAGTGTTTTATTCCAGGTTGAAGCTAAAGCAGTTCCCACAGGAAATGCCGTTGCATAATACGTTCTGGAATCATTTTCCCTGGTCGGGGCAATTCTCAAACCTGCAGGTCCGTCTGCCACAACGGTAGCGGGAATTCCGAACCTGTCGAAATTAGCTGTTCCACCTGCTGCACCGGGAACCAAACCTTGCTTTGAGTCTCCGACAGGTCCTGTCAGAACTTCAATTCCGGGCATTCCTGTTCCAATCAGAAGGTTTACTTTTTCTTCGTTGGTCATTTGTTTGATGATGGCATCAATTCTTTTGTCCACCGAAAGCCTTGTATCTTCCCAAACATCTAATTTTCCGTTTTTGTTGGAATCTTTAAATGTTTTTCCGTTAACTTTTACGGTTAGATTGTTATTTTGAGCTTTTGCATAAGGTGATGCTGCGAATAAAGCCAGGAATAAACCTGAATATTTTGCTTTCTGAGAAAGTCTGATCAATGTAGATACATTCTTCTTCATAATTTTTATCTTTTAGTATTGAACATTTTAATTTTTGTATAGAAATCTGCGAACATCATTCGTGTATCAAGTTGCGTATACACTCTGATGTTTCTTCCTTTAGGATTGTATTCGTAAAGTCCGTTATCATTAATTTTTGGAGCATTTTTGACGACATACGAACTTGAAGACGAATCAGCTTCAAACGAAGACTGTAAAGCTGTAAGTAACACCAACGGACTGTCTCCCATAATATAAGTTTCACCAATTAACAGATTGAATTTCTGCGTTCTTTCCATTAAATCTTCGATTTTCTTGGTAAGATAAGCTCCTGTTTTTCCTTCAGGCTTCACTTTGGTCACAAGTTCTCCATATGACATCAAAGCTTGTCGGTAAGCATTCCTCGGAATCTGCCAGATATTAAGATTTGATTCGTTAAAAACAACCTGTGCTGCTCTGATGTCGATTCCGAGATTGTATTCCAAAGGCTTGTAACCGGGAGGAGGGGTTGCTAAATCGGGATATTCCGGACCGCCAATCCAAACGACAATAATTTTGTCAGCGATTTTTGGTTCCATTAAATAGGCACTTGCCACTTCCGTCAAACCTGCGCCACAAACCACAAACAAAGGATTTTTCTCATCCGCTTTCATTGTTTCTGCAACAATTGCTTTTGCACCTTCGGAAATGTTTGGCGTTTTCAAGTCTTTCAGCTGATCATTTGAACCTTGGAAAACTGAAAATCTGTTTTTCAAATTCATTACTTCCAACGTTTCGTTGACTTTTTTCACTGCATTTTCAGCAGTAACTTTTGATGAATCAAACGGATCCCCCGGTTTTAAATGAGAACCGATAATTCCTTTGATTTCTGTGGAAGGTGAAAGAATCTGATGAACGAGCTGAAACAAGCCATCCGGGTCGCCACTGAAATCATTGTCGACGATGACTCTGTATCTAGGCTTTACAAATTTGTCCATTCCCGGAAGTGCGGAAGTCGTCTGAGCAAACAATGACACTCCTGCAAATACGGATAATACACTTACCAATATTGTTTTCATCAATGATTAATTATAAAAACTTGTGGAATTTCAACCAATCCAAATAGACATCCGACCATTTGTCAACAGGAAGATTTTGTTTCCCCATTCCGAAACCGTGACCACCTTTTTCGTAGATGTGAAGTTCAGTTGGCTGTCCTGCTTCTATCCATTTGTTGTATAATAAAACTGATTTTGGAGCCAGTTTTAATTGGTCATCACTTGCGGCACAAATAAACAATGGTAACGGCGTTGAAGGAATCTGTGTATCTAAAATATCCTGACTTGGCCCGCCGTAAATCGAAGCTGCGAAGTTGGGTAACGTTGAAGCATCTTTGCTGTGAAGAACACTTTCCAAAATCACACTTGCACCCGCTGAAAAACCGATAACACCCAGTTTTTCAGGATTGATATTTAATTCTTTTGCGTGGGTTCTGATGTAGGAAATGGCCGTCTTGATGTCGTCTCCAGCCATTACTTTGATTGGAGCTGTTTTTGCGTCAAATGCTTTTCTGTCTTTGATACCTTCCATCATTTCTTTTGCCGGGTCGTTGGATTTTGTTTCCAATAATCGGTATTTTAAAACCATTGCAGTGATTCCGTTTTCTGCTAATTTTTTGGCAACATCAATTCCTTCTCTGTTGATGGATAAACTTTGAAAACCACCACCTGGAGCAACAACGATAACTGTTCCGTTGGCTTTTGCTTTATCAGCTTCAAAGACTAGCATTGAAGGTTGTGAAACATTGAAAACAACTTCCGTTTTAAACAATTCATTGAATTGCTGTGCTTCTTTTTGTGTCCAGTTTTCTGTTCCCGGCGCTTTTCCTTTGTATAATGGAATTGATTTTTGAGCGTTGATGGTTGTTAAACCTGCAAGAAATAAACTTGCTATGATTAATTTTTTCATTTTTTTAAATTGTTTTGATTTTTAGTTCTTAAACTTTGTAGTTAGTTTGTCATTCCGTAGGAATCTAAGCTCAGTATTTCAAATATCATTGTTGAAATTCCTACGGAATGACAAAGACTATGTTGGTTTTAACATAGGATTTCTCGCAGCCCGACTTGAACGAAATCCTTTTTTGCTTGGTCTTCGAGTTCTATTTAAACTGGAATCGTATTGCAAAAAAGATTGGGAGTGGAAGGCGGATAAAGCTGCCCAAATAATTACTGTTAAAGAAATGAAGCCGAACATAATGCCCGGTCTCAAGACATCAATTAACTAATTTTTTAATGAACTATTACTTATGATATTTTTGAGTTCTGGCATCTTTAATCACGCCGGACCAGTTCATTCCGTATCCGAAATCGTAGTTATGACCTTCGGAGTCCTTGTGTGTTTCCATATCGTAAGGAACATCCTCTTTCTGCTTTTCAACAGTTGCCATATTTGCAGGCATCTGAAGGGGAAGCAGTCCCGAAGGCTCATATTTTCCGGTTACGATATCCACAACAGCCTGATTGGAGACATTGAAGTTCATCAGAATCGCATCAGCGTGCTTTTCAAATTCGTTGAAGATCATCGGTTTTGAAGCCGTTACAGAAACAATGACAGGTTTTCCGTTCATTGTCTTATAGGTGTTTTCAATCGTCAGTAAATCAGTGAAATTGGTGGCCGTTGAAGTTTTATTTTTAAATGTTCTGTCGTGTACATTTGGGGCTACAACGGGGTCGCCTGCCGCAATACTTTTTTCACGGGCTTCGGTTGCTGTATACGTTTTGTACTGAAGAGAAATCGGAAGATAGCCATTTCCGCCTTCTGCAGCATCGATATCGCTGTAACCGCCCTCTTCACTATGCGGGCTTTTTACAAAAACCAATGCGAAATCCGCCTTTGTAGGGTCTTCGGTTACATTATAATGTTTTTTGACTTTTTCGATATCCACGGGATAGTCCAGAGACGGGGCTGTGTAAATTCCCCACCAATTGAATGTTGCGGGAGAATATCGCTTTGGAATGTAAACCGTTTTTCTTTCTTTGATAGGAAGAACACTTCCTTTATTTTTCAGCATCACAATCGATTTAACCTGCGCTTCGTAACCCGCCTTCATAAACTCAGGATTGCCAACGATTTTCCTAGTTTCTTCAACATTAACGTACGGATTTTCAAACAATCCTGTTCTGAAGAAATTTCTCAGCAAACGAACGGCAGACTGCTCAAATTTTGCACGGTATGCTTTTTCACCGTACTCTTTCATTCCCATCTGATACGCTTCCAAAACGGGTCCTTTATCATTATTTCCTCCAAACTGATCGACACCCGCTTCCAAGACCTTGTAGTGACGTTCAGCGATTGATAATTTCTCGGCACCCCAGGGTTTTCCGGCAAATCCTCCCGGAGTTTTTGGTTCATCAGCTGTAATTAACCAGTCGGTACACACCACGCCATCATATTTGTATTTTCCACGAAGTAAATCTGTGATCAGATATTTACTGTAACCGTTTCCGACATTTTCTCCGTTTTTCGTATCCTGGTTAAAGCTGATTGTATAATAAGGCATTACCGCAGAAGCTTCTTTTGTTCCTCCACTTAATTTGAAAGCACCTTCCGTAAAAGGTTTTACGTGATTCTGGAAATTATTTCCCGGATAAACAGCAAATTTCCCCATCGCCCAGTGGCCGTCACGACCGCCTTCTTCAGGACCTCCTCCCGGCCAATGTTTTACCATCGCATTTACACTTTTGTTACCCCAACCGTTTTTGCTTCCGCTAGTTGTCTGGAAGCCATCAATATAACCTCTTCCTAAATCTGCTGTCAGTTCCGGACTTTCAGAGAAAACATAAGCGATTCTGTACCAACGGGGTTCTGTTCCCAGGTCGATTTGAGGTGATAGGGCCGTTGAAATCCCCAATGCTCTGTATTCCTGAGCTGCGATGTTCCCGAATTTTCTAACCAATTCCGGGTCGAAAGTTGCACCCATTGCCAAGCCATCCGGCCAAAGAGAAATTTGTCCGCCTGCTCCTTCATTAAACTCAGCCGTTACGATTGCAGAATGTCTCGGGTCTGTACTGTTGTTGGCTGGAATTCCCAATCCCAGACCTTCAATATAAGCCTGAATATTGTTGCTCCATTGTGCTGCAATTTCAGGAGATTCAACGGTTGTTACCAAAACATGACGAAGGTTATCTTCTTTTAAAAATTTCTTTTGCTGGTCTGTTAAATCAGAGGCTTTTGCACCGCTTTCTTTATACAGCATTCCGTTATATTTCCCTGCCCGGAAACCGTCTGCAGGTGCAGGAACAGATTGGTGACCGCTGTACAGCATTAAACCTGCAATCTGTTCGACTGTCATTTTTGATGCTAAATCTTTCGCTCTTTCGTCAACGGGAAGTCTCCAGTCTTCGTATTTGTCAAGTTTTCCGTTTCTGTTTAAATCTTTGAATTTATTTCCGCCAATTGTAAGAATTTTTACACCTGAATCTGCGGAATACCCTAAAACAGGGCCTTTAGAATTCGTTACTGTCTGAATATTCTGTGCAAATGCTGTTACTCCTAAAAATAATGCAGTAACATTTAAAACCGTTCTTTTCATTGTTTACAATTTAGAAATTAAAGTTTACCGAGAATTGGCCTGTCAACGGCATAATGTATGTTCCTGTCAATAGTTTTCCGTAATACGGGCTTGCATCTGTAATCAGTTCGGCACCGTTGATGGTTCCGCTTGCCCCTCTCTGGTTCAGGAAGTTGATAACCGTTGCACCTACATTGATGTTTTTGTTAACCGTATAATTTACACCACCGAAAGTTTCCCATCTCGGCGCAAAATATAGTGCATTGGTCAGATTCGCATACTGTTTTGAGAAATACCTGAAGCTCGCCCAGAACCTCCATTTGCCGGTCGAGTAGCTTGGGTCGATTTCCATCAGCGTTTTGGCCACCCCCAGAACATTATTGTCGCTGTAATTGTAATCTTTTCCGAAAGCATTGAAATTAAATTTCTTGTACACCGGATTCTGCAATGTAATCAGGTAATGAAGATTAAATCCTTTGAAAGGCTTTAAAACAAAGTCTGTGGTCCAGCCCAATGTCTGGATATCGTAATAAACGGTCGTGGTCTGTGCCTCAGAACTATTGGCAGGATTTACAAGGTTATATCTGTTAAGGTTATTATTTTTTTTCAGATAGGTTGCCTGGGAAATTAACTGGATCCAGTCTGTATTCCAGAAAACTCCAATTGCTCCCAATGGGCTTTTAATTTTATTGGTATTGGGTTCAAAAGCCTGTGAGTAGCTTTCCAGTCTTCTGTTTTCTTCTGTGTATAGGAAGTTGGCCAAAACGCCGAAGTTTTTGGTAATGTTGTAAGTCGCATTCAAACTTCCTGCAATCTGAAAGAAATTTTGGCTGATGTGATTAAACTGACCAGGGTCCGTGAAACTGAACCCAATCGTTCTGGGAGTCAGAGAATATTCTCCATCTAGGATATGATTTCTCAGATGCAAACCGTAGCTCAGATTAAAGTTGTCGGTAACTTTCCATTCATCGGTACCATACAGTGAAAGTTTGTTCTCTGTTCCGCTGTGATATTCGCCGCCTGCATTGTAGTTATAGAACCCGTCAGCATCGGTATTGGGCCCGATCAATCGTTGAGGCTGAGCTTCAACAGTCTGGAAGAAGAAAGAACGGTTGGACGTGAATTTGTCAACGTGATAATACTGTTCCAATACACCGAAAGTCACGTTATGATTTCCGACCTGTTTATTCAACGAAAAGCGGCTTGCGATATTTGTAATTGGGGTTTCCGGCGTGTACATCCCCAGAATAGTTCCTACCTGTCCCGAATAAGCCTGACCGCTGGAAGCCAAAGTATATCCTGCAGAAGGATCGGCATTGAAAATGCTTAAAGGAATCATATTGGACATTTTAGTTTTTGAAAAATGTGCCCTTGTGGAGAATCTGAAATTCCATCCACTGTTCAAAAGATAATTACCAAAGATATCAATGTTGTGGGAGGTTGACCTGTTATCTTTGCCGCTCATGGACGCCCAATAAGATTCACCCGTGAGGATATCTTTGACTTTCATCTGTCCATCTCTTACCACATAGGAATCCCTCCCGATTTTGAAATTATCGAGCTCCGTTACTTTTCCGTTTTCTCCATATTGAAAAACCGCATAATTGGTGATGCTGTAAGAATCCGCATATTTATATAAGATGGAGATTTTACCCTTATCGTTATCGAAATATTTAGTAGCGCCGACCCTGAAAATCTTTGTTTCATCGGCATTTCTTGCAAACCCCAGTTTATAGGTGCTCGGATCATAATTTGCGAACGCTCCGACTGTATAGCTCCAGCCGTTTTTAGAAATCGGTCCTGACGCATTTACATCGCCCTGCAGCCAACCAAAGGTGCTTGTAGTAAGCTTTCCTTTCAGTTTGAAATCTTTGGTTCCCGTCTGCGCGTATGAATTCACCGCGAAACCAAGATCTCCCATCGTATTTGCCAGCTGATCCATTTTCAGAAGTCCGGTTTTTTCAAGGCCCACACTCTGTCTCCATGTTTTATTGGGCAGTTCCGGCCAGAAAAAATAAACCACAGGAAGGTCGTTTTCAAGAATTGTAATTCCTCCGACGGTTGATGGCAGACCGATATTTACGTCTCTGGGACTTGTGTTATTGGCCGCGTTTAACATGACGTTCCTGTTGTTGTCTTCTTTGGAGGTAACAGTCTTTACACCTTCTGCACCTTTTATAGCTGTATTCACGGCATTTTTCACTACCAGGCTATCGGTCTGCTGCCCGAACGCAGTACTGAAGGAAAGCATCAGTCCCAAAGCGGAAATTGTAAATTTTAGATTTTTCATAATTATCAATTAATCTGTTTTTTGTGGTTTTAATCGTGCAGAGAGTTATCGAATCACGGATACGGTATCATTATATGGTATAGGATCCAATATTTCCTGATAAATATTAGTTGCTTCTTTAAGAAGCAACTAATATTACATTCTTTTTTTGATACAACCAAATGGAATGTTGCGAAAAATTAATATTTATGTATTTGTTTGATTATTAGATAAATAAAAAAGTATTTTATTGTGAAATAGACTGGAGAGTTTTGGAAATGTTAAGAAATCCTGAACTGAATATTACCCAAAAAAACAATCTGGCAGCGTAAATTTTGGTTCTTCCTGAATATGACCTTAAATTTGTTGCAACCAAACAATAGAAAATAAGCATGAGTCCCCATAAGCAGATCATAGAGAAATCAGCTGAGTCCTATCAATTATATTTACCACATATTTCCATCGATACGGTCATTTTTGGCTTTAGCGAAAATGAGCTTAAGGTACTTGCGATCAAAATGAAGTTTAATCAGCAGTGGTTTCTTCCCGGTGGTTATCTTAAAAAGAAAGAGAATATTGATGATGCGGCTGTGAGAATTCTGTCAGAGCGTGCAGGGGTATCCGATATATTTCTGGAGGAGTTTGCGGTATTCGGAAAGTATGGCAGAAGCGAAGACTCTTTTGCTGATTATGAAGACAGCCTGTGGCATAAACAGAGATTTGTTTCCATTGGGTATTATGCACTGGTCAATTACCATAATGTTTCTCCCAAAGCAGATGAAATGAGTGAAGAATTTGACTGGCTGGATGTCAACAATCTTGACAGATATCCTATTACAATGGACCATAAGGAAATTATTCAGAAAGCGCTCCTGACCCTTAGAGAGCGTATCACCTATAAACCTATAGGGTATAATTTGTTACCGGAGAAATTTACGATGACTGAGCTGCAAAAGTTGTATGAAACGATATTGGGCAGAGATCTTAACCGTGGTAATTTTTATAGAAAGATCAAGAATATGGGTATTCTGAAAAAATTAAACGAGCTTCGAAAGGGTGGGGCACATAAAGCACAGGAGTTATATTCTTTTGACAGGGAAAATTACGAAAAGGCATTGCAGGATGGGGTCAATAGCTGGTAATTTTCAAATAAGTAGGCGGGGTTAATTGGGAATAACACACATTGGTACGTTATAAAAAAAGATAATGGAAAAATCAAAATGACTGAGTTATTTAAAGTTAAATAATAGCAGCAGCGATTTAAAAACTTTGAAAAATCTTGTTATAAAGCCATAATCTTAAATGAAGCGAGAATTTTTTTGTATTGTTCATTTAAGCTATATTACCAATAAGCAGGTCTATTTGCTTAACAAGGCAAATCATGATTATGTAAGAAAAATTATTGATTGTGAGAGTGAACAATATTTACAAAACTTTATTGAAAAAATACATGTGGAATGATTTACAAAAAAAGGTTCAAGTATAGTTAAGTTTATTATTTCTGTTACTTATAAATATTCAAAGAGTATGATTTTATTATAATCCTTAATAAGTGTAATTGAAATTGTACTTATTAAAGATTCTTTTATATCATCTTATTGCGGGTCAATCGTATTTCATGTTCCTGAGGATATGGCTTGCGCCAGGTCATACTGATATCTTCATGAAGATGACGTTGGGGTTCCAAGGATTTTTCTTTATCCGTTGAATACCTGGGATTCGGAATAAAAGGCATTTTAGCCATTTTACGAAGGTAAGAGTAGGGAAATGAAAATCTATGCTTGCCTGCTAAATTAAAACGATGTTACTTGAGAAAATGTAGTTATGGATAATTTCATAATCGAATGCTATATTAAAAAAATGGCTTGTTATAAGCTAACTTATTCTGTTATATCAATTTGTATCACTATACATAGTACTTTTTCTTTAACCATAGACTTGCTCTTACCAACAAAATCAGAACCGGAACTTCTACCAAGGGACCGATAACCCCGACAAAGGCTTGTGCAGAGTTGATGCCGAAAACAGAGATAGCAACTGCGATTGCCAGTTCAAAATTGTTTCCTGTGGCTGTAAATGCGATGGAGGCATTTTTGTCATAAGGTACTTTCATCGATTTATTGATAAAGAAGCTGACAAAAAACATCAGTACAAAATATACCACAAGTGGTATCGCAACTTTGACAACGTCCATGGGCAGGTCCACTATTTTTTCGCCTTTAAGGCTGAACATCAAAACAATTGTAAATAATAAGGCATACAATGTGATTGGTGAAATTGCCGGTACAAATTTTCTGTTATACCAATCCAGACCTTTTAATTTAACCAAAAAATAGCGACTTAAGAACCCAGCCAGAAATGGAATACCCAAATAGATGAGAACACTCTCCGTCACATCTTTCATTGATACACTTACATTGAAATTGGCCAATCCTAATTTTCCCGGTAAAACATTGATGAATAACCAGACAAAAAAACTGTAGGTGAATATCTGAAAAATACTATTTAAGGCGACCAGTAAGGCGGCATATTCTCTGTTTCCTTTGGCCAGATCGTTCCACACGATGACCATTGCAATACATCTTGCCAAACCTATGAGGATCAATCCTATCATATAATCAGGTTCACCTCTTAAGAAAATAATGGCCAGTATAAACATCAATATGGGACCGATGATCCAGTTTAACAGAAGTGATATACTGATTACCTTTTTGTCTTTAAATGCAATAGGCAATAAAGAGTAATCTACTTTTGCGAGGGGAGGGTACATCATCAAGATCAATCCAATTGCCAGCGGAATGTTGGTTGCTCCTACAGAAAGTGAATTGGTAATGTTTGTTATTTCGGGAAATATATATCCTAAGCCTACTCCGACTGCCATGGCAAGAAATATCCAAAGTGTTAAGTATCTATCGAGAAATTTTAATTTTGGTTGCATACTGTTTTAATTTATTCCTGTTGTTTTACTTCTTCTTTCCATAATGACGGTGTCACGCCAAGTATCTCTTAGCTTTCCGATTTTTTCGCGATAACCTATCATTCTGAAGCCCGAACTTTGATGAAGAGCCATTGTTGCTTTATTCTCAGGAAACATACCGCTTTGCAATGTCCATATGCCGTTCCTTTCACTTTCTTCTAGCAGTTTTTGCATTAAGGCTTTTCCAATGCTTTTTCCTTTATGATTATTGGAAATGTAGATGCTCAATTCTGCCACACCACCATAGACACATCGGTCACTCACTGCCGAGAGTGCAGCCCAGCCAACAACTGTGTAGTCAATTATAGCAACCAATCGTCTGTGCTTTAGTTTACCTTTGTCCCATTCCTCCCAAGTCGGAACAGTGGTTTCAAATGTGGCATTGCCTGTTTCAAGCCCTTGCCTGTATATTTCCGTTATGTCTGGAAAATGCTTCTTGTCTGTTGGTATTATTTCCATTCTATTTATTTATCTGCGAAAAAACATAAAACATCTCTGTGGCGATCTGCAAACTTCTCTCAGCGTAGATCTGCGTCTGTTCTGGTGTGTTGTCTGAAGATTTGGGGTCATTGTACTTAATAGGAAATCTTGCCTCTGCGCCTATAACCAAAGGGCAGCCTTCATCGGCATTGTTGCACGTCATAATTGCACCAAATTCTTTTTTGGGATTAAAATCATTGCTGTATTCTTTCGAAAAGCAGATGATAGGAGCTTCATTTTCTGCATACTTTACAGCATAGACAGGATTCTCATTGTCGCTCAGCATCTGAATTTGAAACCCTTGGTTTTCCAATGTTCCAGCCACTTTTGGGAACATTGCGGTCGCTTCTGTACCTCCGGAATAACAGTACACGCTCTTAATACCAAAATGGAAAGCCATGGTCTGCGCCCAGATCTGGGACAGGTGACTTCTTCGGCTGTTGTGGGTACAGATAAAATTCAGTCTGACTGTCTGATCTGCTTCCGATTTACTTTGGATGTAATCTGCTAATGGCTGCAAAACAGTTTTTCTTTCCTTGGTAATAGAGTCTATAGAAATTGATTCTATAATCTTTGAAATGGTTTGGTTCATTTTTATTTATTTTTAATAATATCGATAAACAGATTACTTTTTAATTATAATATTTATTAGATGGTATTTAAAATATAACCTAATAATGCACCTCCTAAAACGATGAACGCACTATTAATCTTTTGGTATTTGAAAATAACAAATGCACTGATCAATGCAATAGTGATCGTTCGCCAATCCGTGACGGCTTCTTTACCCATTGTAAAGCAGACGGCAACTATGATTGCTACAGAAGCTACATTGACGGCATCAAGAAAAGCCGATAAGCTATTGTATCTGCGTATCCTTTTCATTAGCGGATTGAGCAATGCAACGAAAATAAATGACGGAAGGAATATGGCAATAGTCGAAAGGATGGCACCTGATAATCCATTGATCTGATAACCGATAAAGGTCACAGAAGAAAAGACAGGTCCCGGTGTGAACTGTCCCACAGCGATCGCATCCATTAATTGCTGTCTGGTGATTAAGCCTTTTGCAACCAATTCTGTATCGAGGAAAGCAAAAAGAACATATCCGCTCCCATACAGTATTGAACCGATTTTCAGGAAGATCCAGAACAATTTCACATTTGTTTCTGAAAGAAATTCATTTTGACCAACCTTGAAAAATAATAAAGGAACAAAACCCTGCATAGTGTTACCATTATTCATGTTCTGAAACGAGAATACAACTATGGCCAAGAAGCCCGCACCAAACATCAGATAAATCTCGCTGATTCCCGATAAGGAACCTAATAATACAGCCATACCGACCAAAGCCAGGAATGTAGATTTGATCGACTTCTTTGCCAATGGATACACTGCGCCGATGATCACCGCAATGATCGCAGGCTTGATACCGTAAATGAATGGTTGAACTTGGGGCAGCTGTCCATATTGATGATATAAAAAAGCGAATGTTCCTGTGATCAAAACGGCGGGAAAAATAAAGCACAAGCCGGCTGCCAGTAGACCTTTCCATCCGCCTTTGTCATAGCCGATGTGTATTGCCATTTCGGTGCTGTTGGGACCGGGGATAAGGTTGACCGCTCCTAGCAGATCAAGAAAATGCTGTTCATCCATCCATTTTCTTTTGACCACCACCTCGTTCTGCATCATTGCGATGTGAGCAGCAGGACCGCCAAATCCTATAATGCCCAGTTTGAGAAAAAGGAGAATGATCTCTTTGGTGTTGACCTTATTTTCCATTTGGGATCAGTTTTTTATCGAATGACCAACAACCTGCACCTTTGATCAGCAAAAAAATACTTCCCAAAAGCCTCGCCCAGTCGGTTCGGCTTCTGTGCAGCAGTTCCATACGGATCAAAATGGTGGTTTTACTGTTGCCAGTAATATTAAGCTTTAGCATTATCAGAAATGATGTTTTTTCTTTTGAAGCTGCAGAATACAAAATTCTGAATGGTTTCAAAAGGTGTCTTATGATCAACAGAAAAACACTCAATCGCTTCAAAATATTTCTCAAACCGATCTGTCATTGTTTGTTCTGAATATTGTTTAATATCGATACCGCTGCATTTTTTTGGACCCAGCTTCGAAAAGGTACCAATCACCATCATTCCATTTCTGGAGATCGCATTTCCTGTAGTTTCTATATAATGATCCACATCATTTTCTTCGGTCAAAAAATGAAAGGCAGCCCTATCGTGCCAAAAATCGTATAGTTCTGTTGGTCTGAAATCCAAAATATCTGTAGTGATCCACTGCACATTGTCGGCTTTGCTTTCTAGCCTTGCTTTTGCCCGTTCTATTGCTGTATGGGAAATGTCAAGCACTGTAATATCTTCATACCCTAACTCAAGCAGATGGTCCACAAGAAAACTGTCGCCTCCGCCAACGTCAATGATTTTAGCGGACTTGGTCAGATCGAGCTGATGGATAAATTTTAAAGAGGTCTCGGGATCAGGCTGATACCAGCTTACTATTTCCAAATGTTTGTTCTGGTAAATGTTTTCCCAATGCGATCTTTTGTTGAATGCTTCCATATAGAAATTGATTTAGCAACAGCCTCCTCCAGGTTTGCACGTATTAGCACTATTAACAGGCAATTCCGCCAGATTCTTCTTAAGTTTTTCCGAAGGAATTCCGCAAGCATCCTGAGCAAGACAAGCAGTGGTCTTACTTTTCAGAACAAAAACTTTCCCATTGAATTCCAGATCATATTTGCCAATGGTATTGCTTTGATATTCCACTTCGATCTCATTATTTTCAATCCCTAATTTTTCTTCAGAAAGTTTGATAATATTAAGCAGTTTTCCGGGTTTTAACCTATGCTCGTAGTCGTCTGCATTCCATAACTGGAAATTGACCACTGATTCCTCACGAATCACTCCGCCACAATCGATGAATCTTTTATTGATCTGTCCGACTTCCGTCACGTGGAAATGCTCAGGCACAAAAGTCCCGTCTTCCAATTGAAACTCTACATTCTCCAATGTTGGCAAGATCTCTTTTATTTGTTCTAGTGTCATATTATTTTGTTTTAATTGTTTTTTAATTTAATGAGAGCGATTTGAAAGTCTAAAAATATATTGTACTAATGCAATATTGCGATATTTGAAAGTAAAAAAATGCATTAACAACATTTCTGATCAGTAACGGTATTAATGATCTTTGAAAAGTAATCTTTCAGGATCTCGAAAGTATTTTCATCGATACAATAGCATACTGAATTTCCCTCAATGTTGCCTTTTATCAAATCGGCATTTTTCAGTTCTTTCAAATGCTGGGATATGGTGGGTTGTGCCAAGGGTAATTCATTAACGATGTCTCCCGTGATACACGTATTTACCTTGAGCAGGTATTCTATAATAGCAACTCTGGCAGGATGTCCCAATGCTTTTGCTATCACTGCTATTTTATTTTGTTGATCTGTAAAGTGATCCGTCTTTGTAGCTCCCATAATAATTTAATATTGCAATATTACGATATATTTTATTTATAAGAAAAAATAATTGATGTAAAATCGAAAATTTATAAATTAATGTAAATTCGTAGCATATTTTCACATAATGAACCCAAATATAATTTCTTCCGAATTCAGTTCTTCTAAGGAATTAACTGATAGGCTTTATCAAAATGGTATCTTGAAAACATATCGGGAGGGCGAAATCATTCTGGATGAAAATGCGTCCATACGCTCAATACCTATTGTAATGAAAGGATTGTTAAAAGTCATCCGGACAGAAGAAGACGGTCGCGAGATCTTACTCTATTACATCAAGGCAGGTGAAAGTTGCATTATGTCGTTTCTTGGTGGGATGCACAATGAGAAAAGTATTGTAAAGGCCGAAGTGGAGGAAGATTCAGAGATCTTGTTTTTACCAATGGATAAAGTTACCTTATTCATCAAAGAATATCCGGAATGGCTGGATTATATTTTCAGGCTGTATCACAAGCGTTTTGAAGAATTGCTCGATATTATCAATGCGATTGCCTTCAAAAAAGTAGATGAAAGATTACTCAATCTGCTCTATAAAAAATCTGAAATCTCCCAATCTAAAACCATCGTAATCACTCACGAACAGCTTGCCAATGAACTGGGAACAGTTAGAGTAGTTGTGTCAAGACTTCTGAAACAGCTGGAAGATTCCGGTAAATTGAAATTAGGAAGAAACAAGATTACACTCTTGGATCCAATATAAATTTCCCTATGTAACAAAAGTAGCGGTATGTCTTCTATTATATTTCCATTTTTGCTTCATAAAAAGTTGAAGAATGGAAATTTTTGGTTATATCGCATCGGTTTTTATAGGTATTTCTTTAGGATTAATCGGTGGTGGCGGAAGTATTCTTACCGTTCCTGTGTTGGTTTATCTCTTCGGAATTGAGGCTTTTTTGGCAACAGAATATTCACTTTTCATTGTCGGAATCAGCAGTTTGGTTGGTTCGTTTTCTTACTTTAAAAAAGGATTGGTCGATCTCAAAACGGCATTTATTTTTGGTGTTCCATCAACCATTTCAATTTTTCTTACCCGAAATTTTCTTCTTCCATTAATTCCTGATGAAGTCTTTAGAATAGGGAATTTCATTGTGACCAAAGACATTTTTCTTCTGTTGCTATTTGCTGGATTAATGATTACCGCTTCCTACAAAATGATACGGAAAAGGGTGGAATTAAAAATAGGAACAATCCCTTCAGAAAATAACAATACACCTTTGGCAGTAGCTGAAGGTTCTGTAGTCGGTATTCTGACAGGTTTGGTAGGAGCAGGAGGCGGATTTATGATCATTCCTGCCTTGGTCAATCTTCTGAAAACGCCAATGAAAACTGCCATCGGAACTTCTTTGGTCATCATTTCTTTAAATTCTCTGATCGGATTTTTTTCATCAATGAATCACGTCAAAATCGAATGGAATTTATTAGCAACCATCACCGCAATTGCCATCGTTGGAATTATCATTGGCTCGCAATTATCAAAGAAAATTGATGGCAAAAAACTGAAACCTGCATTCGGATGGTTTATTTTAGTAATGGGAATTTACATTATCATTAAGGAACTTTTCTTTTAAATATCTAACAATCAATAATTTTTGGGCAGCTTTATCCGCCTTCCACTCCCGCTTTTTTGCTCGTCGTTCCTCCTCACAAAAAGAGCTCCGTTCAAGTCGGGCTGCAATCATTCGGTGTTTCAAAATAGGAGATAATTAATTAATACTCTTGTGTAACAAAAGTAGCTGTACAACAAAATTCAAACCCGGAAATTTGTATCAAATTAAAATTAAATAAAAAATATCAAAATGAAAATAGAACAGATTTATACAGGATGTCTCGCTCAGGGAGCTTATTACATTGTTTCAAACGGTGAAGCGGTGATTATTGATCCTTTAAGAGAAACTCAACCTTACATAGAGAGACTGGAAAAAGACAATGTAAAATTAAAATACATTTTTGAAACCCATTTTCACGCAGATTTTGTAAGTGGTCACGTTGATTTAAGTAAAAAAACTAGTGCGCCAATCGTGTACGGATCAACGGCAAAGCCCGAGTTTGAAGCCATCATTGCTAAAGACGGACAGATCTTTGAAATCGGAAAAATCAAAATAAAAGTTCTGCACACGCCGGGACACACAATGGAAAGCTCTTCCTTTTTATTAATCGATGAAAACGGAAAGGAAAAAGCACTTTTCAGTGGAGATACTTTGTTTCTTGGCGATGTCGGTCGCCCGGATTTAGCTCAGAAAGCGGCGAATATGACTCAGGAAGAGTTAGCAGGACTTCTTTATGAAAGTTTATACCAAAAAATTATGCCTCTGGAGGATGAAATTGTCGTTTATCCCGCTCACGGAGCTGGTTCTGCCTGCGGAAAAAATATGCAGAAAGAAACGGTTGATACGTTGGGAAATCAAAAGAAGACCAATTATGCGCTCAATCAAAAAGATAAAGAAAGCTTTATAAAGGCCGTTACAGAAGGGCTTCTTCCTCCGCCAGCGTATTTTGGGATGAATGTAGCGATGAATAAAAAAGGCTACGACAGTTTTGATGAGGTTTTATCTAAAGGTCTCCACGCACTTTCTCCCGAAGAATTTGAGGAAATGGCAGAACATTCAGGAGCTTTGATTCTGGATATTAGAAATAATGAAGATTTTGCGAAAGGTTTTGTTCCTCAATCGATTAATATCGGATTGGATGGAGATTTTGCACCTTGGGTCGGTGCTTTGATTGTAGATGTAAAACAACCGATTTTATTAATTACGGATGAAAATAATGAGGAAGAAACGGTTACAAGACTCAGTAGAGTAGGATTTGACAATGTTTTAGGTTTTCTGGAAGGAGGTTTTAAAGCATGGAAAAACAGCAGAAAAGAAACTGATACTGTAAATAGAATTTCTGCGAAGCAGTTTGAAAATGAAATCAAGGATAAAAATGTAAGAACCATAGATGTAAGAAAAGAAAGCGAATACCTGGCGGAACATGTGGATGGGTCTTACAACAAACCTTTAGCATATATCAATGAATGGATGAACCGTATTGAACCGACCGAACATTTTTATCTTCATTGTGCAGGAGGTTACAGGAGTATGATGGCGGCGAGTATCCTTCAGGCAAGAGGTTTCCGTAATTTTACCGAAATTGAAGGTGGATTTAATGCAATTGCACAAACTGAGGTTCCCAAAAGTGATTTCGTTTGTCAAAGTAAAGTTTTGAAGTAATTTTGAATTAAATAAGTAAATTAATGTTAGATATGATAAAAGAACCCTGGCCGTGGTATGTTGCAGGTCCACTGATTGGTCTTACTGTTCCGGCTTTGCTGACTTTAGGCAATAAATCTTTCGGAATCAGTTCGTCATTGCGACATATTTGTGCAGCCTGTATTCCGGCGAATGTGAGTTTTTTCAAATACGACTGGAAAAAAGAATCCTGGAACTTATTCTTTGTCCTTGGAATTTTCTTCGGAGGAATGACTGCTGCCCATTTTCTGATGAACCCCGGAGAAATTATAGTCAATTCAAATCTTAAAGCAGAATTAGCAACCTATGGGATCACGGATTACAGTAATCTTGTTCCGACCCAACTGATGAATTTTGAAAGTTTATTGACGTTAAAAGGATTTATTCTGATGTTTGTAGGCGGATTTCTCGTAGGTTTCGGAACAAGATATGCCGGAGGTTGTACAAGCGGACACGCGATAATGGGACTTTCCAATCTTCAATGGCCGTCTTTGGTGGCAACAATCTGCTTTATGATTGGCGGTTTTTTAATGGCAAATGTGATTTTGCCCATCATTCTTTCACTCTAAATGTATTTAATAATGAAAAAAGAAACAGATATAAGTCACCAAGATACCATTTGTACCAACGAAAACCATCTTCGGCACAAATGGTATCACAATTTGAAGTATTTAATAGTTGGTGTTTTGTTCGGAATCGTGTTTGTGAAAGCTGAGATCATCAGCTGGTTCAGAATTCAGGAAATGTTCCGTTTGCAGTCATTTCATATGTATGGCGTGATTGGAAGCGCAGTTGTGACTGGCATGATTTCAGTTTGGATCATCAAAAAATTTAAAATAAAAACCATCTACGGAGAAAAAATTTCAATTGCTCCTAAAACTTTTAACAAAGGACAAATTTATGGAGGCTTAATCTTCGGATTTGGCTGGGCCATTACAGGTGCTTGTCCGGGACCTCTTTTTGCGCAGATCGGGACTGGAGCTTTTGCGGTTATTATTACTTTGGTGAGTGCTGTTTTCGGAACTTGGGTTTACGGATATTTCAGAGACAAGCTGCCGCATTGATAGTATTTAAAAAAGCTTTATATAACAAAAGTAGTGGTACGGCTTCAACCTAGTTCTGATGATAAAAACCTTGCACAGGCGAGCTAGTTGATCGGTGGTCAGGCAAAGGGTAAAGCCATTGTTATTGATGTCATAAGATTACAGAAGAAAATAATCTGATCGCGATTCTGGGTAGATGTTGCAAAGTCTTTGCGATTACAACTATAATGATTTTACTGCTTGGTAAAAAAGACTGTAATGGGTGGTCATCCCTTTATAGTCTTTTTTTGGAACAAGATTTCAGTGAGCAATCTTTATTTCAATTAGTTTTTCAATATCTTTACAATGCAATTAATCTCTGACCTCAATCCTTATACCACGTCCCTCTGCATACACTTTTGCAGCTATAAGTTCAGTTTTTATACTGTCTGAAATGTTGCTTTAAAGAATTTTTCTCTTGGCAAAAGATATATTATAACCCGTTTTCTATCTTTAACTCGCAGACTCCATCCAAATTTTTCGCCGTAAAAATGCCATTCTGACTTCGAATTGTGGTCATGTTGATGAGTGAATTTCTCAAGGCTTTGCCCTAGGTTATAAGTATCACCTAGGGCTTCTTTCAATTGATCTAATGTCGGAATTTCATCCTTATTGTTAAATTTTTCATGATATTCAAAAAGTTTAAAGGAGTTTTTTCAGACTTAAGGATTATCTTTTAGCTCCTCCATTTGATTTTGGAGATCCGCTAACTTTTTCCCTACTCTGGAAAATGTCATAGCTTATATTTTTGTTCCTGTTGGACATGAAAATAAAGTAGCTTAACCTGTCGTTGATTATATTTTTCAAAATATTTAAAACAAGAAAAAATAAAACTATCTCAGTTTTCTTTTCAGGTGATAGTACCGGAATAATAACCCGTCATACCATAAGGCAAATAATAGTAGACTTGCGGGAATAAGAAGAGTTCTTTTTCTATATTGTCTGGAATATTTTTCTCAATTAAACTTTCTTTTATAGGCTCAATTTGACCCTGATTTTTGTCTGAAAACTCAACAACAGTAAGATTACTGCTATTTTCTTTCAGCTTATGTTCAAATTTTGAAATGATATTTTGAAAGAGCTCTCTTTGTTTTTCTTTTTTCTTCTTAAAATAATAGAGTACAGATCCTAGAACAATTATAAATCCTATACTGGAAATAATCAATAGCATTTTAATGTTTTCTGCCTTGGATTCTGCTTTTACTCTATTTTTTTCCAGAGAATAATAAGCTAGTTTTAATGCATCCTGTGTTGAGCTATTCAGTTTGCTATTGAATTCATTCTGAAGGCTTTTGAATTCTAACGCCTGCTTCTGATCTCCCTTTTTATCAAAGAGTTTAGAGAGTAAAGCATAATTAGTTCTTAAATTAGGGTCTTTATATTTAACCAGTAGAGGAGTTGCCTTATTAAGATGCTGCAAGGCTTCTTCAATATTGTTTTTCTGGTAGGCGATCTCGCCTATTTTTTCATGAGTAAGTCCTTTTACAAATGGATTATCATCAATTCCTCTATTTTTTAAAGCTTTTTTAAAATAATAATCCGCTGAATCTACTTGAGCCTTGTCAAAATACAGGCTTCCAAGATTATGGTAAGTGACAAGGAGTCTTTTATCTTTTTCTTCTTCTGATAAATTTGATTCAAGGTAAAGATTGGTGATTTTTTTAAAGATAGGAATCGGATTTTTTTCTTTTTTATTAAGTGACCTTATCGTTACCAATAAATAGAAAAGATCCGCAGATATCCAGTTTTTATCTTTCCTATTTTCAATTTTTTCTGCTGTTTTTATTCCCTCACCGGCATACTTTTCAGCTTCTTCATAGAGACCAATTACAAGATAAAGACCAGATTTATTAAGAAGTACTTCACTTGTCAATAAAGGAGTATCAATTTCTTGCTCTCTCAATTCTGCTTTTTCAAAATAGTAAAAACAATTTTTACGGTCACCTTTTAGAATGTAAGCTTGAGAAACAGATAATAATGCTTTTACTTTTCCTGCTTCATCTGCATTACGGTATACATTTTCCCAGATGCTTAATGCTTTATCAGGTTCGGTTTCAGATAATTTTTTCAGATTTTCTACCGGACTTTGAGCAAAAGCCTGAATAAAAAAGAATAAAAAAAATATAGTCTTTCTCATTAGTAAGTAAATATGATGTACAAATTAATGAATTATTTCTGATAGCAGGCATTTAAAAGAAAAGCCTTAAACAAAATAGTCACTATTTAACTTTTTATTTTATATCAGGTTTCTACTGAGATTGGTTGTAAAATGACAGTTTTTATGTTAAATTTCTTATTTAAGGATGTTTATGATTTTGTTTTTCAGAAAACATGAAATGGAAGGTAATTCCGTAGATGATTATAATAAAAAATGGTGCCAACTAAAGACAGTTGGCGCCATTGGGCCAATTTGTGATTTCTACGAGCTAAGTAAAATTGCTAAAGCAGGTAAACAAAATAACTACTCCGCATTTACTTCCAGCGGATGGATCATAGTATAACGGAAATAGAGTTGATAGGATGACAGATAGCCAGCATTGCCTTGTTCATACCAGTGCTAAAGACGATAAGTACTTTCGATAATGTCAAAATTTATACTTATATGTTTATTAAAAACATTGTATTTAATTGGTTGACATAAAGAATGTTGCGTTATAGTTGCTAATTTGTCAGTTGTATTTTTTACTTTTTTTTCTAATTATTGCTTAATGTTTTTTTGCTTTACAATTACAAATAATACGGTTATTTTAATTATTAAAAATTTCTCTTACCGTTATCAATTTGAACTCTTAAAATCAATTTAACTATATATGAAAAAGAACTATTTTCGTTTTTTGCAACTTTTAACTTTCTGTCCGATCGTAATTGGAGCCCAAGTTAGTCTTCCTTATACTGAAAATTTTGGAGGCAGCCCAACTCAATCTCAATGGAACTATTCTAATCCTTCAGTAATTGTCATAGAAAATATGTCAGTTGATTCTCCGAATGGAGGAGCAGGCGGGAGTCTAATGTATAATTTTTTTAACAGCATGGGGCTGTCTACTTATAACGTTCAGTCGCCGGTTTTAAATAATCCCACTAATGAACCTGTTGGGGTTTCATTTCAATTTGCAGCGGCTAATCGATATACCATGCCTGCAGCTATTCAGACCATTTTCGCAGATGATCACATTTTACTGGAGTATTCAACTGATGGGGGGCAAACGTATACTCTAATTCATGATTATGAAATTGGAAAAACCGGAGAATTAAATACTGGTGGGACGATTCCTTCTTTTTTTACACCTACAGCCAGTCAATGGGTTACCAAAAATATACTTCTCCCTGCGGGTACAAATAGAGTAAATTTTAAAGGAGTAAAAAATAATGTTAATCAGGCTGGAAATTTTGCTTTTTTAGATCATGTGATTTTTCAGATTTGTAATGGAAGTACTGCTGCTCCTACAGGAAATTCACTACAGAATTTTTGTTCATCACAGACGTTGGCAAACCTTGTGGTCACGGGTTCAAATATACAATGGTATGATGCTTCAACGGGTGGAAATTTACTTCCCAATACAACGGCGTTAGTTACGGGTACAACATATTATGCTTCTCAAGTTGTAGGAGCCTGCGAAAGTGCTACCCGATTAGCCGTTACTGTGAATTTATCAAATTGCCTATCCGTAAACGAAACTTCTAACAATAAGGATTTTAATTTTTATCCAAATCCAGTAAATGATATTCTGAATATTAATTCAAAAATGAATGTTGTTAAAGTAAATATTTATGCGGCTGATGGTAAGCTGGTGCAATCTGAGCAGGACAAGAAAATTACTTCAGTAAATATGAATAGATTGATTCATGGAATTTATTTCGTAGAATTTACTTTTGAAGATGGAAAAACACTTCAAAATAAGATTATTAAAAAGTAAGTTTCAAACTAAACAGGTAACCAAGTAGCAATCAAAAAGCAGCTGGAATATCTCTTCTTAATTGAAATAGCTTTACACTAAACGGTTTCAATTAAGACGAGATATTAATGTTAAATGTACAAGTAATTCAATATTAAATAGCCAATGACTTGTTTATTAATAATACATTCTGTATCACTTTAAATATCCGCATAACCAACATTAAAACGCTTAACATTAAAATTTTTACAATAAATGTTTTGTTAGAAAGATAAAGCACCTATTTAAGGTTTTCAATCATTTTTTTATAACTTTTATAACTTTTAAAGCCTGCCATATATACCATTTCTTCTTCTGACAGACCTTTATGGTGTAAAGATATTTTAAGCTCTCTGAACTCTTCTAATCTTAACATGTTGATATAAGCTCGAAAGCTCATTCCGTAATTCTTATTAATAAAGCGAGACAAATATGTTCTATTGGTTCCAACATATTTGGTAAAATCAGACATTTTTAATTCGCTATTCAAATAGGGTTTATGTTCTTTCATATATTTCTCAAATCTCATTTTGTCAATACTGCCAGAAGGATCTGATTCTTCCTGTATTCCTGTATTAGAAATTTTAATTGAAATACAATAGTTATTAGTAAATACATTAAAAGAAAGAATAGAGCACAATAAAAAAGAGAGGAGATTCAATGAAATTATTCCTGAGAAATAAATTGTCGGAATTTTTAAAAAAGCAGTATTTAAAAGGGAGTAGATTATACACAGACAGGTAAATAAAGCAATTATTTTCAGCAACCATAAAGATTCTTTATAAAATGTATAATAATCCAAGGTATATTTGATTGATAAATAAAGATACATTAGAATTATAAATACACTTATATATAATTCTAATTCCACCCGTTTTTTATGCCAGATAAAATTATAGATAGTATAGCCGGGACTTTGTAGGTTTAAAACAAAGATTAAAGGTAAGATGCAATACATAGTAAAAAAGTATTTCCCCTTGATTCTTTCTTTGGTTATTAAAGAAATGAATAAGCTAAGTAAAATTGCCAAAACGGTTAAGCAGAATAAGCCACTCCGTACTTTACTTCCAGCAGATGAGTCATAATATAGAACGGAAAGGATGTTTATAGAATGAAATATAGCAAGCATCAATAGAAAGCAAATTCCAATTGTAAATACCTTTTTATTGCTAAGCTGTCTCCCTGTATAGATCAGCTTTCCCAAAAATAAGCAGGTACAAAATACACTTGCAAAAATGGGAATACAGAAAGATAAAAAAGTTAATGTACGTAAAATCATGATTCAAATATTGATAATATCCGGCTAAGAAATGTGCTTTTTAGCCCTCCAGTAACTTCGAACACTTCCAAAGCCTGCCATTTGAGAAAGTTCTTCAATGCTCCTGTGCTGATTGTCTTTCAAAGAGGTAAGTTGATTTACCTCACTGATTCTCCAGGAATTAATGTATTGGTTGAAATTTACCTTATATACTTCATTTATAAATTTCGACAAATATTGCCTGTTCGTATTAAAAGTAATCGCTAAATCTTCTATTTTTAAGGTTGAAATAAGATAAGGTTTATGATTATGAAAATAATCTTCGAAATCTTGTTGATGGATCACAATCTTTTCCTGTACTTTCAGCTCATTATTAGCTAATCCTGATTCAGGGTAAATATGCCCGGAACGTGTCAGTGCCATATTGTTTTTTCTATAATTTAAAAAGTAATAATTTCTTTCTAAAACATTAAATATAATAATGATATACTGAAAGAAAATCAGGATTGAAAATATAGATAATAGGAGATAATGAGTTTCTGAACCCAGGAATAATAATGCTATAATCAGTACAATGAAACAGAATTTAATTACCATTGTACTCATAAGCCAGCTGGTGTATTTACTTTTTATATCAGTTGAGATACTATTTTCTCTGATTTCTTTTTTGTAAAGTAGGATATACTTCATAGATAAATAACTATAGAATACCTGATAAATCAGAAAATAAACTAAACAATATGGTTTCATGTATTGATTTAATTCATTGATTTGGTTTATTTTATGATATAGCAAATAAAAGAAAAAAAACGTAACTGCAAACAGGGCGGAAGGAAGTATGTAGTGGAAAACAGGGATAACGGTTTTTTGATCTCTGTTGGTTATAAGGTAAATAAAATGGAAAAACAATACCTTAACAATAGCCAGGTAAGTGATTATAAAAGGATATGCTTTGCCTCTTGGTTGAATTAGGCCAACGTCACGAAGTATGAAAAAAAATCCAAAAATTATATTCACCCCAAAATACAGTATTAAAACTCTAACAATATTCTTTTCCCTTTTACTATAATTTTTATTATAAGAATATATTAAAAATGTGCTACAGATTAATGCAGATGCTATAACTGATGAGAAAAAGAGAGTATTATTACTACTCATTGGCATGTTTTATTTCTTTAAAAAGATTGCCAAATATAATTATTTTATTAATACTCAAGATATTGCTTTTTAATTTACAATTTGTCACTCCTAATTTTACAATTAATTTGTATTAGGGTTTTATATTTTCTTGTTTTGCAGCTAATTGAAAATTATTATCCATGAAAAAAAACTCTTTTTTACTTTTATCCATATGCTCTATAAATTGCTTGGCACAGATTGGTATTGGAACCAGTAGTCCGGATCCTTCATCTATTTTGCATTTGGATGTAGCCTCATTACCTGATAATGGCAAGAAAGGATTTTTAGGTCCAAAAGTCGCCTTAAAGTCATCAATAGATCAAATTACAATCCCTGTTCCAGCTTTAGGATTATTGGTATATAATCTTGGAACAGGCGGGCTTCAAACTGAAGGATATCATTATTGGAACGGAAACGAATGGAGGGTTTTCAATTCATCTTCAACAATCTCCCCATCAATTCAAGGGCTTCAGTGTTCAGATGCAACTTTCAATCCTCCTGTGTTTACAGCTGGAGTGCCATATAATGGAGTTATGATTGTTCCGTATTCTGGTGGAAATGGAGGAGCATATCCTTCAGGAATACCAATACTTTCGACTGGAAATACTGGATTAACTGTAAAATTACGGCCGGGTTATTTAGCCAATGGAAACGGCGAATTAGTCTATGACTTAAAAGGAACACCCTCTCAATCTTCTCCAAGCCCAGCCAACTTCAATATTAGTTTTCTAAATCAAAACTGTATCGCAAACCTTACCGGGGAAATAATGAGTATAGGGCAGGTCTATGGATATTACAACAAAATTCAGCAATCAGCAATGACCGATGGGCAATACGCCAGTATATTTTTATCAGACCTCCCGGTTATTGAAGGGTTAAGGATAGATTTAAAAAAAGTAGTAGGAGGGTTTACATATGCTCCGTATTTATATAACACTACCTCAAATACATTGAATCTTGGCTGGCAGATTGAAGGTTACAGCTCAGGATCTGTTGTCTCAACATTAGGAACTCTTACCAACAATAGTTATCTGGACGTAGGTCAGGGAAATACAGCCAGTTGGAACCCCCATACATCCAGGGTAATAAAAATGAATCTTACTATTAATAAAATCCGTTGGTATAGAGTCGATTTTTATTCTGTATCTGATACTCAAACAGCACCAGGGCCTTCTGATTATCACAATATAAGAATGACTATACAGCGGGTGCAATAATTTAATAGGGTAATTATATATCAATACCAGCTGGTTTTTAATCCAATTGATCTTCCATTTACAAACTGGCTCATGCCGAATTATCCGGTGTATCATAGCGTTTGGGTACTTGAAAGGATAGAGTCGTCACAATATAATAACATTATGCGTAATCATTATCTATTAGCAGCTTATGAATGAAACACATCTTAAAGGTGAACTTCAGAACCTTCCGTTTAGTGAACTTGACAGTATGCTATCGAAGTTATTTCATATTGATATTGAAAACAATTTATATTTATGGGGTAAAAATCAAGGCATTAACCATTATGTCAATAAGGAGGCCGGTAAGATTTACAGTTCCTTGCAGTTGGGCCTATTTGCCATCATTACCCATCTTTGGAAGCTTATCTGTAGAACTGTCTTTCAGTGTAAGTTAAATAATTCCTCAGACCAAAAATATTTTTTTCCATTTAGTAACTGAGTTTCTGCTTATGTTGAAATGCATTGCTACTTGTTTATTGTTGAGGTTCTTTTCTTTCTGATAATCTAAGATTTGCATAATATCCGATTTGCTATAGGACCGGTATTTCTGATTTATTTTCTTAGAATCTTCGTGAAGCTGACCAAAGATTTTCTGATTAAGCACGAGGATATCTATGGCAGCCAAATGCTTTTTCTCGATTAGTGGCAGGCATTCCTCTATTTTATGTGGAAATTTCTGATACAGTATATCTCTGTAGATAGCTTTGTAGTCTGGTTTGGTATTCGTATTGTGATTCATTTTAATATAAGATTAGTGAAACATTATGTGAAAGTATTTAACGTTGGTATTGTGGGAAACAGATCATGCTTTCTAGACACTATCACGAAAAATAATTTTTTTGAAGTGTATTTCATCATTCTTGTGTCACCGTAGGTTTTTCTACCCAAGTACAGTTTCATCTTATCCTTTGGCATTCTGTTCTTGAGACAATGTAGTTTTCCTCCCAGCATCTTTATCAGCTTTTATATTTACTTATCCATTTGTATAAAGTGGTTTTAGGAATTTTGTATTTTATCACAACCTCATCCTTTGTCATTTTGTTTGATTCTATCTGTTCAATCATAAAATCTATAACTTCTTTGGTATAAATATTTTTCCGGAATGTTGGGAGTGAACACTTTTTAATTTTTACCTTATCCTCTGCTGTGGTCGGTGGCGCATAGAAAATTAAGTGTTGGGAATATAATCTGAAAAAATCATATTTCAGAAGTTTGCTCCATTTTAACAAAATTTCAGCGTCAAGACTTTTAGCCTTATACATTTCTTCTATTTCTTCTACGCTACATTTTAGAAAATTGCAGATACGGGATATTTCAATCCCGCTTTCTGCAACTCTTGCTCTTAGTTTTTGTCCTATGTGAATATTTTTGAAGTTCATTTTTTTAAATTTTTGTTTTGATACCATCTAGGTGCATAAATTGGCATTTAAAGTAAATCTATAAAATAGATGCACGACCGTTTTCTCTACTTTTTGTAAATTATTAAGGCTTCCAGAAACTCCATACAGTACCATTATATACAGCAAGCTGCTTTTTGAGGGTATCGTAAACCATCATTCCCGATGCCGGATTAATAATATTTATATGGGGGCTTACAACTTGAGGGAGAATCATAGCTTTGTCAGTGTCGGTTAAAACTAGAATACCGTCTGTTGTATCAGCTGCTCCATTTACCCCTATAGCTGTTTTTGCTGTTGCTTTTTCAATTTTATCCAATCCTTGTATTGACAGATTCACTGCCCCGATAGTAGCTGTTGTGTTGTCATCTTCGCTGAGGTTAGTCCATATTCCCAAGCTTTTCAGATATTTTACTTTATGATCTGTTGTGTCATAAATGATACTCCCTTCTACCGTTATATTGCTTTTGTCGGTTATGTAGGGTAGGATAAAGCCTCTATTTTCGGTATTGCCAAATTCTAATGAAACCGAATTATTAGCTACGCTCTGTTTTCCAATTGCGATTTGTGATTTTGCTGTTATACCAGCTAACATCAATATAAATGTTTTTATTAAGGTTGTTTTCATTTTTTCATGTTTTGTTTAATAGTTAGCAAACCGGCAACGGTTAACAATTAATATTGCCGGTTCGCAACTAAAGATTAACTTTAATCCGGGCAGGTCTGGGTAGAGATACAATGCCAAGCCATAGATGTATCACCATCTTTTAAGGTGTACATCTTCATGCATTTATTGGTAGTGTCATAAACCATCATCCCTTCTACAAAATTTGCAGGGGTAATGCCCACTGGATTTCCTGATGCATCAAATGCTACTCTGTTGGGTACAAAACCTTTGGTTTTAGCTTCTAGTGCTATCCATCCACCTTTACGGGTCATAGGCCAATTGTCACTGTTTGTAGCTCCCGCTCTGTTAAGAGACGTAATTCCTACTTTGGTATCTAATGTTGTTCCTACTGTAATGCCTGGTTTGTAGCAAACACCTGATGAAAGCAAACCACATATATCTACAAGACCTGTGTTATAGGTATATTTGTTATGAGTAGTAATACCCGTACTTCCATTTCCTATAGGTCCATATTCGCTTGTTCCTACGAAGCCAAAATACTGACTCGTTTTTTTATAGTTTATGGTAAATTTCCCCCCTGTTTCTACAGCGATGATCTCATCATTGAGACCCATCCCGTTTGCATTGGTCGTATTGCCCGGCATATAGATAGGAGTAGAATACATGGTAGCACCTGTCTGATCAGACTGACCTAACTTATAGTTAAAATTACTTCCCCATCCCCATTGTTTTTTATCGCTGGTCAATACATTCATTGTTGGTTCCGTATCACGACCATGTTCACTTGGGGAAATCCACACGATGTTTCCGCCCAATGTATTACTGCCGGAAATAGCTGTTACCTCTTGCCATGTGTTGCGTGAAGTACCTGTACCGTCACCCAATATTCCTTCAGTATTATTTCCCATAGCATAAAGCTTTCCATTGATTGTCAAGAGAAAATAAGCATGATTACCAACTCCTTCAGCCTCGGTCATCCCGATCATTTTGGGAGTTACTCCGGCTGGAGCAACAACTTCTGTTGCAAAAATTCTATTTGTTCCATTAAGAGCATTGTCAGTACCATCACCAATGTAAGTTTCTCTACCCCATGTATAAAGCTTACCTTCAGAGGTTAAAACCAATTTAGCTCCAGCTGAACCACGCACTGTCACTACATTGTCCAGCGTTTCGGTTGCAGATTTTTTTACACGGTGCCAGATCGCACTATTAGCCGGACTGCCTGGGCTACCGTCTCCATAAAGGTAACTATCTTCAGCATTTGTCATTGTCCAGGCTTCGCCTTTACAGGTTACAATAACCAGTGAGTTATAAGTTTGGAACAACATTTTAACATCTGTTGGTGAAACTCCCGGAGGCAAACCGTCGGTTTTGCCGTTAATGGTTATTTTACCAAACTGTGGGTTGGCATTATTTGTTGTTTTAGTGTATGGAACGTTTCTAGCCCCCCAGCCATAAAGGCCATCTGTGGTTAATAAAAGAGCGCCTGTAGTGGAATTATTTCCAGCTACTGTAGCTTTTAATGGTGTACCCGTATAATTGAAACCGTTTGCGGGTGTAATAGCCGTTGGGATTAAAAGATCTGTCAATGTATTGATATTAGCCGGTATACTGGTCGGTCCCGCTCTATACCCCCAAATCTTAAACGTTCCATCTTTTTCTTTTGCTATAACAGCGGTCTCACTTGCAACCAGGTTATCATATTCGATGGTATTAGGGTCTGTTGCATTGAGGAAGGTATTGTCGTTACATCCTGTTGTACAATAATCTCCAACAAAGCCTGCAAAAGTAAAATACTGTCCGTTTTCTAAGGTAACATTTGCTGTGTTATAAACTACCCCATTTGCAGTTACTTCTGTAACCATTGGGGTAAAAGTATCGGCTCCGTCAAAAACAGCATCCGGAGACTGTACCAGATACAGGTTTTTTACTCCTTTTGGCCAGGCAACCGTTACAGTTCCAACGCTACCGGAGTTCTGGGCTTTCCAGATCGATTCAAAACGGTGATTAGCCTCACCATTAGAACCTGAAGTGTAAGCCAATGGTATTTTAAGCTTTTGCTCAAGACCATTATCTCCCGTCATCAGGTATTGCAGGTCAGTAGCTAAGCCTGTGCCGTTGGCTGCATTACTATCAGCAAAGCTTGTTGTGGAAATCACAAGCTTTTGTGCGTTATTTACACTTCCTGCCTGTTTTTGGTTCAATGCTGTAAACTCGTCTTTTGCAATACCGAAGATATTGTTGTTATAACCCGTATTAATGGTTCTGTCCCATATTACATTGCTGTTGGTAGAAAGATAATTTTCATTTAATGTAACACCATTCTTTACCGCAAGATAAGAGTTTACTCTAGATTGCTCATTAGCTGTTAATGTACGGTTGTACCAAGCAATTTCCATAATATCACCAGGGAAAGGACCTGAAGAATCGTATGTGCCATGTCCTAATCTTAGGTTAGTACCATAAATCTGGAATTTATTCGTCGCTCCAAAACCTGAAAAAGATTCATAAGAACCATTTAGTCCTAATCTTTTTTCTCCTCCCGCTATTGTTGAAGTTCCTCCGTTTGCAGTGTTATTATTAGCTATTGCCGAATATACATTCGAAATTCCATTGTTGAATGTCGTAGAAAAATCTGATGACGTTGTTCCCTGCCAGAATTCAAACTGTCTTGGTCTTCCTGTCGAGGTAATAGAAACCCCAGGTTCAGCACCATTGGAAGCATCATTATCAATTCCAATAATACGTCCGGCGGTAACAGAAGTAGGTCTTACTGCCGAGAAAATAGAAGTATTTGTATTAGGTAATTCTATATTCCCCAGAGGATTCATTACCGAAGTATCATTATGAAAATACTTGGCAGTAGTATATCCTGTGGTATATGGATAGAAGTTGTGATTTCTATCTGCTGTAGACAGGGTAATTCCTCCTACATTCGGAATATTATCTGCATTGGGAGAATTATCTTTCCAAGCAGTAGAAATAGTTCCCACATCATCTGATTTTACCCAAAAATCAGGACCTAAAACACCTCCCGGAGCCTGTACAAAACCTGCAAAAGTATAGTATTGCCCATTAGCTAATGTTACATTTGCTGTATTGTACACTACACCATTTATAGTCATCTCTGTAGCCATCGGTGTAAAAGTATCTGTGCCATCGAAAGTCGCATCAGGTGACTGTACTAAGTACAAGTTTTTCACACCTTTTGGCCATGCAATTGTTACAGTGCCTACAGTGTTTGTATTCTGTACTTTCCAGATCGATTCAAAACGGTAATTAGTTGCTCCGTTAGAACCAGCAGTGTAACTCAATGGCGTTGTAAGGCTTTGCTTTAAACCATTATCTCCTGTCATCAGGAATTGTAAATCGCTGTCTAAACCTGTTGCGTTTGCAATGTTGCTGTCTGCAAATCCGGTGGTGGAGATTACAAGTTTCTGTCCGTTATTTGTACTTCCTGACTGTTTTTGGTGCAATGCTGTAATATTATCTCTTGCAATACCGAAAATATTGTTATTGTAACCGGTATTATTGGTTATGTCCCAAACTACATTGCTGGTTGTGGAAAGGTAATTTTCATTTAATGTAGTACCATTCTTTACAGCAAGGTAGGAGTTAACTCTGGATTGCTCGTTAGGTGTAAGTGCTCTTTTGTACCACAGGACTTCCATGATGTCACCAGGAAAAGCGCCTGGAGAATCCCAACCAGCATAACCTATTCTTAAGTGTTTTCCAAGAACATTAAAGGTATTTGTTGTACTACCCAAATTAAAGACTTCGTAGTTTCCGTCTAACCCAAGTCTTCTTTCTCCTCTTCCCGAATTAAGTGCCTGATCTTGAATTGCAGAGAATACTGAACTTTTATTTGTAGTAAACGCATTAGCAGCACTCATCGTGTTACTATTTGCTTGAGCTACGCCATTTCCAAAATATTTGTATATATGAGGCATTCCTGAATTAATAGAAATACTTGGTTCGGATGCATTCGTATCGTCGTCAATACCTGTAATACGACCTGTTCCATTCGTAGATGTTGGCCTTACTGCTGAGAAAACAGATACCGAACTTCTCATTGATGGGTCCAAATAGTTATTAGTCGTATTTAGTTCACTATTTGTATTATAAAAGAATTTTGAAGCAGAATATCCTGTCGTATAAGGATGGAAGTTGTGTGCTCTGTCTGCAGGAGACAGCGTTACTCCACCTACATTGGGGATATTGTCAGCATTGACAGATTGGTCTTTCCATGCTGTGGCAATAGTTCCCGCATCATCAGATTTTACCCAGAAATCTGCTCCGGAAACACCTCCGGCACTTGCATTGATAACATTTACTGTCAAGTCGCTCGTGCTACTGCATGTACCTGTAGTCACTGTCCATCTGAAAGTATACGTACCGGGAGAATTAAATCCTGTAACATTGCTATTGTATGCCGACGGTGTTGCAATTACCGGATCGGTGGCTCCAACAGGTTTTGACAATAGTGTCCATGCACCAGTCGCAACTCCCGGATTATTGGCATTGAAATTCGTTTGGGAGGTTCCTATCAATATTTGGGAAGATCCGGCATTAGCGCCTACCTGTGCCGATACTAATACCGAAAAAGTACTTTCCAAAGAAGTTCCCGAGCAAGAGTATTCTTTATCTAAAAATGCTCCCACACTTGCGTTATAGTTATCTGCTTTTATTTTAAATACATATTCCCCCTGCATGTTCAGGTTGGAAATTGTAGTTGTAGTATTGGTAAATAATGTATTGTTATAAGGTTCAAATACCGGATCTGCAGCTCCAGCAGGTTTTGAAATCAATGTTAATCTGTAGCGTCCATCAAACTCCTGGAAATAGCTGGTATTTACATTACCTTTATACACTGCAGGCAGCGGAATTGTTGCTGTTACAATACCTGACCCCGGGAAACATACTGTAGTATTAGGTACTGTTACATTAGGGCGGCTGCCATCAGAGATATGGATAAAGTAAGATTGTGTAGCTGGGCATGCTCCAGCACTGTTTCTGGTTATTGTAAACCTATACGTTCCTACATGCCAACCTCCTGAGGGCGGTGTTATGGTAGCGCTTCTGGTTGCTGTACCTGCTACACCGTTTGTTACAACAGGTGCCCCTCCGGGAGGAATAATTCCTGATATAGCTGCACTTGTATTTATCGTAGCAGGATTATCGGCAGGATGAATAGTATAATAAAATGTAATAGGTATAGACTGCCCTGCATAATCGCAATGAACTTCCCCACCTGAATTACCGCTATTATAAATCATCATTTGCTCGGGTCTTGAAGATATCAGAAAATTTACCGGATTAGGCTGTGTGCCATTGAAAGTATAGGTGATTTCCGGTGTTGTGTAGGTTCCGCTGGCATTAGTAACAGTCAAAGTAAATTTGTAGACTCCCACAACATTGACACCGGTAAAATTTATATTATCATCATAAATATTCGAATATGCGATATTTCCCCCTGCCGGTTGGCTGGTAACGTTCATGGTAATAGCTGTGCCAAAGTTTCCTGAAGAGCCTGGCGTGAAAGAATATCCCTGAGAGAACTTAGGTGATATACTCTGAAGTGAAATAAAATGATTTCCACTGCTAGAAACACATTTAGTACTTGACATTGTAGGCAGTATCTGTGGATTCGGGATAAAACGTACAATAGCCGTATCCTCATACCAACAATTCGGGTTATTAATGGATGTTACTCTCAAAGTTACAACATAAGCAGGATCTACATCGTGGTCTGCCTTCTTAATAAGACTGAAGGTAGTCGTTGCCGAAGTGGTAGAGCTGAATCCTGCATTCTGTGAATTTTTAACGTTGTTTCTTTCCCAATTGTAAATATTGTAAGCAGACCATGAAGCAGTATATCCTGCAGGTACAACACCGTTTAATGTAACGGTACCTGTTGTAGCATTTACATTGGTAATATCCGGCCCTGCAGTGAAAGATGAAACTTCACCGGGTGCCAAAATACTTACCTGTGATGTTACTGTGCTACCCGAACTACAGTTTTGCTCTACCTGAAATACATAGTTTCCAGGAAATGTCATTCCTGTGACATTGGGCGTCAGGGAATTAACATTACTTATTGTGGGGTTGGGTGCACCGACCGGTTTGGAAACAAGTGTCCAAACCGGTGTTCCGCTCGTACTGCCAGATGAGCTTCCCTGCAAGGTATAGGACGTACCGCAAATCGTGGTATTCCCTCCTGCATTGATGTTGCACTGGGCGTAAATTATTATATTACCAAGAAAAAGTAATAAGAATAAAAAGAGATTTTTTGTGAGTTTCATAATTATTTTTTGCTTCTTTTTTCTCATCATACATTAGTTTTTAATTTTTGAAATGTCATCTTATATTGATTGTTTTGCCACTGGTTATTCTACGGAAGGCAAGACTCAATAATCAGTTTTTGCTCCGAGGGGGCAGTCATGTGAGACATGGTTACATTTTTTCATCATTTTTCAATTTTTTATTGTTATAATATATTTGATATACCATGTTTATGGTAAATAATTCTACAGAGGGACAGTGGTTTTGGCTGTAGAATAAGAGCATCTTGCTATTGTAAACTAATTTTCTAAGGAATTGGTCTCGTAGTAATGTACTTTTCGAACGCAATACGTAATACTCTAAAAAATGAATTAAACAAAAGGAGGGGGCCGAGTAAAAAATGCAGAATTGGACATGCCCCCTTTAAGAAAAAAAGAAAATGTATATAGGGAATTTGTGTTGGATGAAAATACGGTCTGATGATAAGCTGTATAGCTTAGAATAGCAATTTTTAAAAGAATGTTGGTAAGGGTTGCTACTCTAAATTGTCTTTTAAATGATTTAAAACTATCTTCAGAATGATGGGAAGACAGTTGAGCATTCATTTCAGGCAACTTTGTACTTTGCTCCGTTTTTGTTTTTTTCAAAATTTTCTCAGGAACTGCCCGTTTTGTAATTTTCTTTGATACCTTTTGCTGAGTACATTTCTTGTCTTCAGCATCTATGGGTTGGCCATCTAGAGAAATAGTTTCCATTCCATATACAACAGTACCTTCATTTATATGAATTACAGGTACAGTTGGCGGCTCTTTCTCTTCCTGACTAATCAGTTCAGAATCTGTAGTATTTACTAAGCGGGAATTTTCAGAAGCGAAAACATTTGCGTAAAACAACAACAGTAATAATGAAATAAGAGATCCTAATTTACACATGATACAACGGGGTATCATATTTTCCAAAATAAGGATTTTGTTTTTGATCATTATCAATGGTTTTTGTTTTTTATTTCTACTAAAAAAAATTGAGGGTAAATCTTTTATGTAAACAGAGGCAATATTACACTGACATTATTTATGAAAAAAAAGAATGCTATCAGTATTTCAGAAATTTTGATAATTTTTTTTATTTTACAATTTAAAATATGTGAATATTAGGTAATTAGAGTTAATGATTTAATTCATAACATGTTGATAAAAATCACTGCGATCTCTCGAATTAGTAATATATTTAATACTAATTTATTTTTAGATAGAGAAAAGGCGACAAAATTATTGGTGAAAATTACAAGAGTATCCAAATAATTTTGGACAGAAAATGTTTTCCAGAGTATAGAAAGTGGAAAACTTGAAAAGACGGGCAGTTCATGTAGTTATTCGTTACACGGTTGACAATCGCCAAGATGGTCAATGGATAATGTTCAACAACGTAAACATCGCGCACCATCTTTTAGATGTTTGGAATATTCATCCTAAGGAAACGATAGATTCGTGATATTGTCAACTATGCTGCATTTTGACATGATGGTCGGATTAAATGGAGCGTTATGATCATTGGAAGTTGAATTTCCAAAGATCACAGATTGCAAAGAACTTTTTTACCAACATGTATATTGTGGGAATTTTAGTGATCATTGGGCTAATGCTTGTCATAGCGAAAGTTGTTGTCTATTTTTTCCTCAAACTTCTGCGATACTATAAGTTCCCAACTTGAGGAAAAACAATTTTAGCTCGAATAATCCCCTATAACTCTTTTTTGAAATCCTATCCTTTAATAGTGGTTTAGAGTGAATCATACTGTTGTAATGATGCAAAAAATATGAAGTCCAGTTGAAACTCCACATTTTATAACTTACACAGTTATGAAACGGTTTATAAATTATCAATCGAACTAAATCATAACATCTTCATTTAGTTTTTGAATAAAATAAGCAGGCGTTACTTCATTTATTTTTTTAAAAGCTACAAAAAAAGCCTGTGGTGAGGAGTAGCCGCAGATTTCTGCCAGATAACTGATTTTATAATCACGATATTTAGGTTCATTATATAGTTTATGGACAATATAGTTAATCTTCAAATAATTGATATAACTGCTGAAGTTATGAGATTTCTTGTTCTTTATAATTTCAGAAAGGTATTTAGAATTGGTATTCAACTGGCTTGAGAGTAGACCGATTGTGAGATCTTTCCTGAGAAATTCCTCAGAATCTTCGAATGTATCCAACTGTTTAATAATTCTTTCTTCAGTTTCATTTGAAATCTCGCCTTTTTTGGTAATAATACTTTGTTTTTTTTGCTCAGTAGGCTCTTCTCTTAATTTTTTTATCATCTGTTCATACTTTCTGAGAAGGGCTTTACTTCTTCTTTTCCATGCTATAAGGGTACACCCACCTGCAATAAGAGCTATAATACCGGTGATTAGCCATTGTTTATTTGAACTTTGCTTTTGTTCACTATCTAATTTAGTTACCAATTTTTTCATTGTAATATTTGCATGTGTTCTATCAACATCTGCAAGACTATCTTTAAGATAGGTATATTCATTCATGTAGAATTTTGACTTCTTTTTTTCATTTATTTCGCTATAACAATCAGCAAGGAATTCAAACGATTCTACTCGGTGGTATGGTTCTCTATAGCGTTTTTCAAGTTCTAAAGCCTCTATTGCGTACTCTATTGATTTTACATACTCTTTTTTCTCCATATACAACCAGCTTACCTGATTCAGTATCATAATCTTATTAAATGGCGATAGATTATATTTTTTGTCCTGATAAATTTTTAACCCATCAATAAGATATTTTTCAGCCAATTCTAAACTTCCTTTGATATTGTTTTGTTCCAGATAGAATATTCCCAAACGCATTTCGGTAAAGGCAATCTGATCGTATTTTACATCCTTGCGTATTGCTTTACTGTTATCATTAATCTGCTTTGCAAGTTCAAGACTTTTTTCATAAGTGTACAATAATGAATCTCTTAAGCTTTTATCCTCAAATCGCTTGAGATTATAATGTAATCCCATGTTCAGATAACACGTGGACAACTGATATACCCTTGTATTTCTGTCTTTGATATCCTTGGCATAATTAAGTGCTTTTTTTAAATCTTTTAAGCATGCATCATTCAGGCCCAAATAACCTAATGCAAGTGCATTCATCCGATAGATATCTGCTATATAGCCGTGGGTATCTTTTTTACCTTTCGCTACTTTTTTTAGCTGTTCTCCCAATGCAAGTCCCTCTTGATGTCTGTTACTTTCACCATATAACAACATTAAATAATCACCACTGATCAGAATACCTAAATCATACCCTAGTTTTTCAGATTCCGCTTTTAATTGAAGTAGACTAGCTTCCTTATACTTTCGATCAATATTAGGCTTAGTCAAATCTCTTAGTTTATTCGAAATGATGGTCTCTTCTGCAGTACTCTGCGCCGATACTATATAATTGAAAAGGACAAGGAATAGATAAAGTGTTTTTCTCATGGGGGAAATATGATTATTTTTTTTAGGTATGATTAGTTTTTTATTTTGGTTTTTAAATTGAGACAGCTTGAAGCAGATTGGTACAATGTGGAAAATACTTAGGTCGTAGATACCCTTTCATTATAAGAGCTAATAATATGGGATTAATACTTACCTTATTCCGGGAACACTATAAAATTGATTTCTCCATCAAAATAGTTTGGAATATTATTTGTCCAAATTTAAAATATTTTTCTATAATAGCATTGATTTTATCGCTTCTATTCCCATGAATACCAAAAATTTACATTGATAAATAATCAATGTAAAGCGTTGTAAATTTGTGTTGCATCTATTTTGTGAAAGAAAATCAAATTCATATCTAAGTTTTAATTTTTCTCAGTTTTGTCTCTAATTTCTAAAGTGATTTATTGCAATTACTTATCCTTTCTTCGGAGGGATGGTCCTTCATCATTCGTAAGCAAGCAATTGTAGATAATGGAAATACTTTATACTGGACAGGCTTCCTGAATGTAGGAGATCAAGTACGAGTACGTTTCAGTTGCAATGCTACAACCAACAATACTGTGAATTATGGAGGGTTTTCTATAACAAAACTTGCCCAATAATACATTATTATACATCTTATTAATGTCTAGTCAACATACAGTTTTACACAAGATTAAAGTCTATATACAATAACTATCTTATAACAACTCTATTTGTATATATAGGCGACATATCTAACTGGAGACATCCATTCCAATAATCTATTATAACGTATCATATGTAGACCATGGGAATGTTTTAATCCGGACAGGTGCTTAAATAAGGAAGAGTTGATTGTTAGTAAAAACAGAACAATCAACTCGACCTCGGCATCGATAATAATGCCTTTTAGCTGTTTAGTATGATCACATCACACCTGCATAGATAATATGTGAAAACTGATAGATTCTGAAGTTTAAGAACAATCGATAGAATTCGGTGTTCGCACTTTTACGTCTCCTAAATTTTTGTGATGGAATCAGTTATAATCTAAAGTGATGTATCTTCAGTTTCCCTATCTGGCCATGCAAAGCATTCAGGATCGTAGCGATTCGTATCTACCAGGTAAAAAGTATTCAGCCCTTGTATCAGACTGCCCCAGCCTAGGAACAATTGTTTTACCTGTTCCTGATACTTACCAAAATCGGGAAGGTCTTCCTGTAAAGCAACAAGTTCTGCAAGATCATCATCATGAATTTTCATGGCTTCAGTCATGGCATCTTCTAATGACAAGTTATAGTTTCTCTGTAAGACGATAACGATATTCATAACTTCGGTATCCTTACTTAATTCTTTTTTCAATCCCTGGATATCATTCTGCCAGGCAATAATTCTGGACCATACGGATCGAACACGCTGTATCACAGGATGTCGCTCTACTTCTTCTGTTAAAAAGGTATGAAACTCTGCATCAACCAGATAGAAATAAGGAAATATTACAATTGAATATTCACGGAGTACTTTAAACAATGCAAGTGAAGGTACTGTTTGGGTTGCCTTGTAAGTTGCCTCTTCCTGAGCACCATATCTTGTAACAGTGTAAAAAGTATCTGCCAAGCGTTTCATCCATTCATCAGGCATAAAAGCACGAAATTCATCTCTGATTTTGGCGGCCTGAATGAAATAACCGGGGTCTTCCGGAGTAAGGCTGTCTCCTCTGAATATTGCTACGAGTCGGTCGCAATATCTACTGACCTCTTCTTCGGTTGAATACTCAAGTTGATCATCAAATATGGTATGAAAAACAACATACCGATGCATAGGGGTTACGCGCTCATAGCTTGCATAAGGATACATTCTTGCCGAACACCTGTGCAGGTTCATGCTCTTGTATCGTTCACGTATATTTTCAGATAAATATACATAATCAGTATCAATCCAGTTTCTGTAATCAATACCCATTTGTTCCACATTCGGATTGATTTTATCTGGCCAAGGGTAATAACCTTGAGGCAGGTAATTCGACGGGTTGTAATCTTCTGGTTTCATTTTTTTTAAATTAAAGTGATAAATTGATGTTTGATAGTTTGTTATTATGAGAGGATATTTTAAATTAAAAATATTCTTATAAAAAGTATTATTGAATCTGATTCAGCTTTGCTTTTAGCTCTGCTGCTCCAGGAAATTCAGCTGCGGTATAACGATCTAGTTTTGTAGATATATTTTTCCATCCGCTCAGTACCATGCTCATATAATGTACCCAGTTGATCACTGCATCCTGCCAGACCCCAAAATCAGGAAGATTGGCTTATAGTTCTAAAAATTCTTTCAGATCTTCATTGTAAAGACGTAAATCTTCAATACAAGCTTCTTCCTAAGGTCGGGATTTTGCTCATATAACCAGAGGTATTCCCCATCAATCCATTGATTTTCGGTAATCTGTTGTAATTGATCGGCATAGAGATTTTCAGTGTAGGGAACGGGTACCTGAACTGTTGGCGTAGCAGTTCAAGGGTACTAAAATTTTCATAGTCCATATTGTGTGAGTTTTGGTTTAGTTTTTTACTAATATAAACTTTATTTTAATAATTAATATAAATTATTTCACACATAATGATGATTATTTGTGTTAAAGTGTTTTGATGTTTCTATTTTATTGAGAATTACAAAATTTTTTCTTTCTATAGACACTTTCTCCAAATTTAAGTTTCAGATCTTGCTTAAGATAAAGTACAATAACATTTGTACTAGTAAGGAGCTTTAATATTCTTCAAAGTCCTTCGATCCAGATATTACTATGAAATATGATATTGGTTAACTAGAAATTAGAATATCATGATAAGGCAGCCTGACAAAATACCAAGTTGACGAAGCATTTGTAATTAAATTAGACAGAGTTAACTTGTTATCAATGCACCATACTAGCGATTATGGCCATATATCGCTTAATTAAATCATTTTTTTTTGTGACTGTGGTCATTATTTATGCTTATTATACTTAGGAAATTTACAGTATTAAATTACAGATCATGAAAAGTCTTGCTGATTGTGATGGGCATGCAGGGAGCAGGAATGATTACCCGCGCTATTTTTGGGAGCAACAGTGTTAAAATGGTTAAAAACACAAAATATCCGCTTCTTTTAATTCCTCCGGACCATCAATATAAAGGTTTGAAAAAAATTGCTTTTTCTACAGATCTGAGTAAAAAGGACATAAAACAGCCCAGTCATTAATAGAATTTGCCAAGTACTTTAACGCTGAACTTTTGATTACTTATATTTCGTTGAATGTCAATGATATTATAGAAGACAAATCGTATGAGCATAAAAAAGAACTTTTTTTAAAATCTAGACGGGAACATCTGTTATAACTGTATTTACAGTGAGAATATAGATGATGGTTTAGACATATTGAAAGATAAAGATATTGATATGTTAATAATGGGGCATGAGCACAGAGATTTTTTTGCTCGTTTAATAGATAGCAGTCACGCAGCCAAGAATGACTTTCATATATTTTGAATGAGTTGAAAACCAAACACAGATTCTAAAGCAAATGCTTATAAATTATAGAAAATCAAAAACTTGATACTTCAGAGCCAGGAACATTCAAATCATTAAAATAAAAAGGATTTAGTGATTACGATCATTATAAAATGAGATCACTGTCATAGTGTGAGACAGATTCCCCTTATACCTTTGTGGCATTAATTTAAAAACTTTTACTTATAAATTTCAAGCTATCAAGAGGTTTGAAATACAATTAAAATCAAAAGAACCTTAAATAAAAATTGAAAACATGAACCCAAAAACAGAAATACAAGAAGCCAACAGCCAGGCTGTTGCCGATGAGTTGATTAGAATCCTGGCAGACGAAAACCTCCTTTATATAAAAAGTAAAAATGCCCATTGGAATATTGAAGGTCCGGATTTTTATGATATGCATGTCTTTTTTGAAAGCCAATATGTGCAACTGGATAAAATGATTGACAGTGTTGCAGAAAGAATCCGGACTATAGGGCATTATGCGCCGGCAACATTAAAATCATATCTAAGTTTTACACATCTCACGGAACAAACTCTAGAAAAGAATGACAGTCAGGGTTTCATCAGGGAACTTCTGGCAGATCACCAGAGCCTTATCTTGATCCTTCGGGGGCATATTAAAAGTTTTGGCGATGAGTTTCAGGATTTGGGAACGGCAGATTTCATCACAGGTCTTATGCAGACCCATGAAAAAATGGCTTGGTTTCTACGATCATATCTAAAAAAATAAAAAATGTTTTGCGATAATTACAACTACCAGTTCTGGGGGATGAATCTGATATGGTGGCTGATCTGGATCATCCTGATTTTCTGGATCTTCGTTACCCCGTATGACATTCCTGGGCAAAGAAGCAAAAAAGAGACTCCTTTGTATTTGTTAAAAAAACGTTATGCCTTGGGAGAAATCACCAAAGAAGAATATAAAGAGATGAAAAAAATGCTTGAGGAATAATTTTATCAGCAACTTTATTAAGGAATACAGTGAGCAAAATCATTCTTAATAAACTGTATCGTTTTTTGGGGCTATACTCCCTTCATCATGGAAACATTATTTAAGACTTCACTGCCAAACTGTGGACCTTCTTATTTTATTAATTCATCGGGGTGTGGTTGTACTATTCATTAAGACCGCCCGCTCCAAATACCATGCAAAATTATGATACCAAAAAAAATGAAAGCAGCGGTCATCCACGCATTTGGAGAACCGTTACATATTGAAGAAATGCCGGTGAAAGAACCGGGCGAAAATGAAATATTAGTGAAGGTCATTGCCTGTGGTGTATGCCATACCGATCTTCACGCCTGTGAGGGAGATTGGCCTGCAAAACCAAAAATGCCTTTGGTTCCCGGACATGAGGCCATAGGTTATGTTGTGGCGTTAGGACGTGGTGTTAAAAACGTCAAAGAAGGTGATATTGTCGGTGTACCTTGGTTATACAGTGCCTGTGGATGTTGTGATTATTGCTATACAGGCTGGGAAACCCTTTGTGAAAGTCAGAAAAATGGAGGTTATAGTGTAGATGGTGGTTTTGCTGAATATGTTGTTGCCGATTCAAGATATGTTGCCCGCTTTCCTTCAGGTATCAACTTTGCAGAAATGGCACCGATCATTTGCGCCGGGGTTACCGTTTACAAAGGTTTAAAACAAACTGAAGCCAAACCTGGTGAATGGGTCGCTATTTCCGGTATTGGAGGATTGGGACATCTTGCTGTACAGTATGCCAAAGCTATGGGACTGCATGTGGCAGCTATTGATATTGCTGATGATAAACTAAAACTGGCAAAAGACTTAGGGGCAGACATCATCGTGAATGCCAAGGCGAAAGATCCGGGACCATTCCTTAAAAAAGAGACAGGAGGTATGCACGGCGTGTTGGTGACAGCACCCTCGACAACTGCCTTTAATCAGGCGCTCAGTGCCCTTCGACGTAAAGGGGTGGTCTCCTTAAATGGACTGCCTGCAGGTACTTTTGATCTCTCGATTTTCGACACAGTGATCAATGGTACTACTATCCGTGGTTCTATTGTAGGAACACGTAAAGATATGGAAGAAGCCATCGCTTTTGCCGTGGAAGGAAGGGTGAAGGCAACTGTAAAAACAGCCAGACTCGAAGATATTAATACCGTTTTTGATGAGATGAAAAAGGGTGATATCAGCGGTAGAATGGTTCTGGAAATCGCAAAACCATAGCGCTCGTTGTTACAATTTATTTTAATCTTATTGATGATAACGACATGGGTATGCTTAAAGAGCATTCCTCGAATTTAAAGTTCAACATTAAAAAATCATTTATGTTTTTTCAGCATATTTATGATAAAAGTCTTGCGCAGGCGAGTTATTTAATTGGCTGTCAGGCAGTCGGAGAAGCGATTGTTATCGATCCCAAAAGAGATATCGATACCTATCTTCAGCTTGCCAAAGAAAATAATCTGACAATTACCCATATCACCGAAACACACATTCACGCAGATTTTCTCTCAGGTTCCCGTGAGCTTGAAGAAGCAACAGGTGCGAAGCTGTATCTTTCTGATGAAGGCGGAGCGGATTGGCAATATCAGTTTCAGCATATTGGTTTAATCAATGGGGATACCATTGAAGTAGGTCGTCTTACATTGGAAGTAATTCACACTCCGGGACATACCCCTGAAAGTATCAGTTTTTTACTGACCGATCATCCTGCAGCGGATGTACCGGTGATGATTTTTACCGGAGACTTTGTTTTCGTGGGAGACATCGGAAGACCTGATTTACTGGAAAAAGTAGCGGGATTGACCGGAACTCAGGAAAAGGGGGCGAAAGAAATGTACCATTCAGTGCAGGACTTTGTCAAACTCCCCGAATTTATTCAGGTCTGGCCGGGACATGGAGCAGGTTCGGCCTGCGGAAAATCTTTGGGTGCTGTCCCAAGTTCTACGGTCGGTTACGAGAAAATCAGAAACTGGGCATTTAAGTATGAAGATGATGAGGAAGGTTTCATCGAGTATCTGTTGGAAGGTCAGCCGGAACCGCCGAAATATTTTGCAATGATGAAAAAGTGGAATAAAGCAGACAGACCTTTATTGATGGAAGTTCCGATACAGAAAAAACTTTCCAAGAAGGAGTTTTTAACGGCTTACAACAGCGGAGTAAAAGTGATTGATACCAGAAATAAAGTCGATTTTGCAAAAGGTTTTATTCCGAAAAGCCTCAATATCCAGGGGAATAATTCTTTTTCAACCTGGATGGGATGGACGGTCAACTATTCAGAACCTTTTATTTTGTTAGCTCAAGAGGAACAAATGGAAGACCTTACCCGGAAACTGATGAGAATCGGGATGGATCAAATGATGGGCTACATTGATAGTGCCGAAAATTTGGGATTGGAATTGCGGAGCGTTGACAGCATTGATCTTGAAGAATTTAAAACCTATCTGAACAGAGAAGACGTTCAGGTGATCGATGTAAGAAACAAAACTGAATATGAAGCAAGACATATCGCCAATGCAGAAAACTTTTTTGTTGGAATGCTTGAAGATCATCTCGACATGATTTCCCATGAAAAGCAGGTGATCATCTATTGTCAGGGCGGCGACCGGGCTGCCATTGCCTATTCTATCTTAAAGAAATATGGTTTCGAGAACGTAAAAATTTATTACGGAGGAATAAAGGAATGGCTGGAGAAGTACAATTCTGTAACCAACTAGAAATGGGTTTGTTATTGGAATTAAAAATACTTAATAAAAAAGCAGTAACGGACGGAAACCCATTACTGCTTTTTTTATTAAGATGTCAGTGATCAATCTTTATTTTTATTAGTTTTTTAATGTCTTTAAAATTTGATCTGTCTCTGACTTCAATCCTGATTCCACGTCCTTCTTCATAAACTTTTGCGGCTAAAAGTTCAGCTTTTATATGGTCAGAAATATTCTGTGGTCAGGGTTGTCAATTCTGCTAATAATCCTATAATGAGTCCAACTCAATTCGGTACGCACTGCGTTCCAAATTGGAAAAGAGCTAAAGAATGCCCTCATATTATTCAGATTTCTTTCATTGAAACCTTTGCCAAACTCAAGAGATAGCTGGTTCGCTAAGTTTTTAAGTATGTGTTTTCCATAACCTGCACGTTTTTCGCCATTTTGCTCATCCTGAACAATAAGTTTACCGATCTCCCAATACATATTTAATAATATTGTATTGGTCGCTCTGTAAAGACTTGATTTTGAATCGACAATAATTTTGGCAATAGAATGATAAAGTTCTTGTTTAGGCTCCAGATGTTGTTCTTTCATATTTTCAAAGGTACAAAAATTAGAAGTTTATAATAAAAAATACTGTCGTTAAATAACTGTAAAAGAAGGCCATCAAGTACACGATGAAGACACTTCAAAAGATTCCAGGAATGATGATTTTAAATTAATGGTGATTTATAATCATTAAGCCAATCATTATGAAACATCATCATAAAGAAAACAATAAAGTTCTATATTCTGAGAGTAAAAAATATATCCCATCTATTGAATTAAAAAAGATTTCTCCTCAAAAAGCATTGCATTTGCTAAGAAAAGCTGGCTACGATATTAATGAAGAGCAATCCGAAGAAATAATGGAATTTATATATTATTGTAAAACTTACCTTAAAAGAATTTTTTACATCTGACTGATAATTTGTATCTTAGCAATATATCGGAATGATGAATTTCTACCATATCAGTTTTGTCTTGATGCCAATCTAACTCAATTTTAACGAAATTATTACTATTATGGTTATTGCAGATCTGTATATAAGGGTATCAACCGATGAACAAGCTGAAAAAGGTTATTCACAAAGAGATCAGGATGAGCGATTACGGAAGTATTGTGCTAACAACAATATATCGATCAACAAAATAATTTATGAAGACCATTCAGCTAAAAGCTTTGAACGTCCTGAGTGGAAAAAATATCTTCTCGAAATCAAAAAAAAGAGCCATAAAAGCAGTTTGGTTCTGTTCACAAAGTGGGATCGATTTAGCCGCAATACCGGTGATGCCTATCAAATGATCAGTCTCCTTCAAAAAAATCATATCATTCCTCAGGCGATTGAGCAGCCTTTGGATATGTCAGTTCCTGAAAATAAATTAATGTTGGCTATTTATTTATCAACTCCTGAAGTGGAAAATGACAGAAGAGCATTAAATACTTTCCATGGAATGCGAAGAGCAAAAAAAGAGGGGCGACTGATGGGAATAGCTCCTTACGGATATATCAACAGAAGCTACGAAGATGGTAAAAAATATATTGCAATTAAGGATCCGGAGGCTTCCAATATTATTTGGGCATTTAATGAGATTTCCAAAGGTTATATTCCCGCTGACCATGTAAGGCTACAAATGAATAAAAGAGAGGGAGTATCGATGTCAAGAAGTGCTTTCGCTAAAGCGATGAGAAACCCGGTTTACTGTGGAAAGATCTATATTGAAGACTATAAACAAGAGGAAGCATATTACATTGAAGGGAAACATGAGGCATTGATTAGCGAACGATTGTTTAAGCAGGTTCAATACATTATGGACAAAAAAAGAAAAGTGGAAGGCCCCGGTGGAAGAGTTCTTGGAAACGAGCGTTTTCCCCTTAGAGGCCTTCTGATCTGTCCAAGGTGTGGAAAGAATCTTACGGCCAGTGGGGCAAAAGGAAAGTCTAAAACCTATTATTACTATCATTGCCATTATAAATGCGGATTCAGGTTTGATTCTGACAAGTTAAATGAACTCTTTGAGCTTAAAATTTCTAAACTGGAATACAATCCGATCATCAAAGAACTTATGAAGGAGATACTTTTAGATAACTATAAACAATTCACCTATGATATAGAAGCTAAAAGAAAGTCAATTTCAAAAGAGATCAATTTGCTTAATGAAAAGGTTGCGAATGCAAGAGATAAATATCTTGAAGATAAACTAGATGAAGAAGATTATAAAGAGATCAAAAAGATCACAAAATCACAAATTGAACAATTGGAACAGGAACTTCAGCAAATGGTTTCGGAAAGTAAAGAGCTTGACATCAGAACAAGAATAGAAAATGCACTTGACGGGATGGAAAACCTTGCAAACCTTTATCAGCAGGGAGATCTTCAAACAAAAAGGACGATTGGGTGTTTAATATTTCCCCAAAAAGTCGAATTTGATGGAAAAAGTTTTCAAACACCTAAAATGAATATTGTTGCTCAGTGTATCTACCAGTATAACAACGGATTAGGAAATAAAAAAAACCGACATAAGAGAGTGAAATCTTCAAATGTCGGTCTTGTGACCTCGACAGGATTCAAACCTGTAACCTTCTGAGCCGTAATCAGATGCGCTATTCAGTTGCGCCACGAGGCCGTCGTTTCCTTGATGTTTTAAGGTTTGCAAATATAGCACTTTTTTCTTTTCTTTGAAAGATGAAACAGAGAATTTTACTTTTATTTACGGTTATAGCGCTAATCTCCTGTAAAAGAGAACAAAAAAAATCGTCCTCGGACTGGACCAACATATCCAGTCGGACCCAATTTAAAGAGCATGACGGCCTTTTAGAGTTGAAGTCAGGAAATTTTACCTATAATTTTAAATCAAGTCAGACTCCGTTTAAGAGAATTATCCTTTTAAATGCGAGCATGGCAGGATACATTTCTGAATTGGGAGCCGAAAATCTGATTGTCGGAGTCTCAAGTCCAGAGTACATTTATTCAGAGAAAATTCAGAATCTGTTAAAAGAGGGTAAGATCCAGAATGTAGGGAGTGAACAGAAATATGATGTGGAAAAAATCATTTCCATGAAGCCGGATGCTGTTTTCACCAATTATATCGCAAGTTTTGACAACGCCTATCAACTCCTGAAAAATAATGGCATTCAGGTGGTTTTTCTGGATGAATATATGGAGCAGCTTCCGTTAGAAAAAGCAGCCTATATCAAGATTTTTGGAGAATTTTTTGGAAAAGAAAAAGAAGCTCAAGCTAAATATGAGGAAATTGAAAAGAATTATAATCACCTGAAGCAGCTGGCACTGAAAGCAAAAGAAAAACCTATGGTGCTGGCCAATGAAATGTACGGAGATGTATGGTATCTTCCGGGCGGAAAAACCTCTGTGGCCAACTATATTACAGATGCCAATGCTTCCTACATCATGAAAGATAATAAAGAAGAAAAGTCTCTGACGATGAGCTTTGAAGAAGTATATGCCAAATCAGGCCAGGTACAGTATTGGGTGAATGCAGGAAATCACACTTCAAAAAAAGAAATGTTGGCCGGCAATCCTTTCTACGGAAAGCTGGAGGTATTCAACAAAGGAAAAATCTATACCGTTGCCGGAAAAGAAAAACTGAAAGCCAATGACTTTTTCGAAAGTGGTGCTGTACGGGCCGATCTTGTCCTGAAAGATTACATCAGAATCTTCCATCCCGAACTTCTTCCGGAATATCAGTTAACCTATATGAAAGAGCTTCAATAACTCGGGCGAATTGCTTATTTTTGCAGTTCTTTTTAAACAAAATTATGTGGAAAAAAGTTAAACAGGCTATCTTTATTATTCTTGTCCTGAATGTAGTTTTTATTATTTGGGGCAGATTCTTTAATCCGCCGATTACCATCACGCAGATTGGAGGTCTTTTTGAATTTGGAAAGCTGCACAGGGATTATATTTCCTATGATGAAATGGGGAATAATGTTAAAAAAGCGGTCATTGCTTCAGAAGACCAGAAATTCTTTACTCATAACGGCTTTGACTATACAGCCATTGAGAAGGCAATGAAGAATAACGAGAAAGGAAAGAAGATCCGTGGCGGAAGCACCATTTCCCAGCAGACTGCAAAGAATATTTTCCTTTGGCAGGGAAGAAGCTGGCTCAGAAAAGGGCTGGAGGCTGTTTATACCTTCATTATCGAGAAAGTATGGAGTAAGGATATCATTTTAGAAAGATACCTGAATTCCATCGAAATGGGACAGGGCGTATTTGGAGTAGAAGCTGCGGCTCAGTATTATTTTGGAAAATCATCCAAAGATTTAAGTGCTTCGGATGCAGCATGGATTGCTGCCGTATTGCCTAATCCAAAGAAATATGATCCTAAAAATCCATCCCCTTATTTAAGAAAGAAACACAATTGGATCATGAGACAGATGAGGAATGTGAGTTTGAAATAGTATCTTTGCCCCAATGAAATTTTTTAATTCCAGCACAAATTTTGAGTCAGTTCTTAAAAAATATTTCTCTTTTAAGAACGAGACTATTTCTTTAGAACCATTTGCCGAGTTTTTAGAGAGCATTAAAAGGGCAGATTTTACAGATGTCCTTAATTTTCTGAAAAATAATCCGGATTTTGCTGAGAATTTTAAACATTACATCCATAATATTTTCAAAGGAAGACCTTTTAACCTTTCCCTTACTGAAGCCAATATTCTGTCAGAAAATGCTTTCTTTCCGGAACTTAAAAAAAGAATCCTTAATAAAATACTTCCACCCGTAGAAAATGAAAAAACGGTGTGGTACATGATTGATAACGTGAGTTTCAGGCCCAAAAGTGATCTGAAATATCTTCACAACCTGCCGGAGAATGAAATTGATGAGTTTTTAAATCTTCTTGGAGCTACAGATTTTATCATTAAACCGAATGTCAAGAAAGAACTGATCTTCTCTATGAGCATTCTTTCCTGGCGTGTTACAGGGATGGCTATGGAAGTTGAGGTCGTAAGAATGGCGCCCCAGTACAGAAACCTGGATAATCCTTTTCTGGCACTTCAGAATGAGCTGGAAGCACTCACCGAAGACCTTAAAAATGATCCGGGGCTGCAGCTTCATTCCAAAGACAGCCGTTACAAGCAGATCAAGATCTATACAGAGCACTGTCATGAATTTGTTAATATTGCTTTTAAAAATTCTGCTAAATACGGGATTTCCGGAAAGATCAATCAGTCGCTGCTGAAGATCCGTCAGCAGACCGAAAGGATCTATGAGATCGTACAGCTTTTAGTGATTGATAATGAACAGGATATTACTATAAAATCTAAACAGCTGATCTTTAATATACTTAACTATAAATCCCATAAAAATAATATTGCAGACCTGATTAACGACAGCACACGTCTGCTCTCACATCTTATTACCAATCATACGGCAGAAACCGGTACCCATTACATTACATCTACCCGGAAGGAGTATATGACCATGTTTTATAAAGCCAGTGGAGGTGGAATTATTGTTGGTGCGCTTTGTGTTTTGAAAATGCTTTACGGTTATATTCCCGGAAGCGATTTTTCACATGCATTTTTATACTCGATGAACTATGCTATGGGGTTCATCATGATCTATCTGATGGGTTTTACGCTGGCAACAAAACAGCCCGCAATGACTGCTGCTACGATGACCAAAGTCTTGTCAGAAGAGGGCAACAGCAAACGTAATAATACTGAATTTGCCCATCTTGTATCAAAGCTTTTCAGGAGCCAGTTCATTGCCTTTGTGGGCAACGTGCTTCTCTCATTTCCGATTGCGCTGGCGATCATTTATGGGTTGGATGTTTTTTTCTCTCAGAATTTAGCTGTAGAACGATCAGATAAATTATTAAAAGACCTTGATCCGTTTAAGTCAAAAGCTATATTACATGCCAGTATTGCTGGATTTTACCTGTTTATTTCAGGGATCATTTCAGGGAATATAGGAAACAATTCCGTATTTTACCAGATTCCGGAAAGAATTGCAAAAAATCTTTCTATCAGAAGCTTTTTAGGAAAGAAATTTGCGAAAAGCTTATCTAAATATTATGCTAAAAACTGGCCGGGAATCGTTTCCAACTTCTGGTTTGGGGTATTTTTAGGGGCAACAGCTCCGGTGGGGTTGTTTTTCGGATTGGACCTTGATATCAGGCATATTACTTTTGCTGCCGGAAATTTTGCTTTAGGACTTTACGGAAAAGACTTTTCAGTGGATTCCTATACCTTCTGGATATCGTTCTTCACAGTTTTCCTGATTGGATTCTTCAATTTTCTGGTAAGCTTTAGTCTGTCTATGTTTTTAGCGTTCAGATCAAGAAAAATGAACTTTGGACAGGTGAGTGAAATTTACAGGGAGATTTTCAGGTATTTTGTAAAGCATCCGTTTAAGTTTTTCTTACCTTTAAGTTCAGGATTGGATAAAAAAGCAGATGATTTGATGAGCAATACCATTGCTAATAAACCGGAAGAACACTAATTTTTTTGACTAAAGCATCTTGGACACTTTGTTGGAAGTTGTGTCCAGCATGCGCAGCAAATGCTCTAAAATTAACGGGTTGTTCTAATTATATTTTTGGTAAATAACCTATAAAATGCGAATATCATTGAATTTATCCTCTCCAAACTTATCCTGAAACTTTTTAAGATAAAAACTTTTCCGCATCTGAAAGTCATGTTTAAGCAAAGGAGAATCAATCCTGATCATAATACATTTATCTTCAATATTAACGCTCTTGATCTCCTTAAAAAGGCTTTCATCCAGATAATCTTCCAAAAAATCCTTAATTTCAAAAGCGATCAGTTTATGTTCAAAACCATGAATCCTTGCAAAAGATTTTACAAGTTCTGAGGATTGAAATTCACGTTTTTTATTCTTCTTCATAGGGTGATTTTCTGGGTTTGGGGCTTGGCATCTGATATTCGAGAAATAATCTTAAAACTTTATCAAACCTCAAAAATTATACTTTCCTCATTAATTTTCTTCACCACACTTTCGGTACGTTCCCTGTGTGTATCTGTAATAAAAATCTGCCCGAAACTTTCCTGATTAACCAGCTCGATCAACTGGGAAACACGTGTGTCATCAAGCTTATCGAAAATATCATCAAGAAGAAGGATCGGAGTTTTTTTTGTCAATTCTTTCACAAGACTCATTTGTGCCAGCTTTAAAGAGATCAGGAAAGATTTTTGCTGTCCCTGTGAACCTATTTTTTTGATCAGCACATGATCCATTTCAAACAGAAGATCATCTTTGTGAATTCCCTTTGAAGTATAAGTCAGCATCCGGTCTCTTTCAAGGCTTTCCATTAAAAGTGTCTGAAAAGCTTTCTCAGGCTGAGCGGAGTCAAAGCCTTCACTTAAATCAGACTGATAGTAAACAGAAACCATTTCTTTTCCTCCGGAAATAATTTTATAAAAATTCTGAACAATAGGCCCCAGTTTCTCGACAAAATTTCTTCTTTTCTCAAAAATATTGGTCCCGAATTTTGAGATCGGGGCATCATAGATTTCCAGAGAATCCTTGTCCCAGGTTCTGTTTTTTGCGAAATATTTTAACAATGCATTTCTCTGCTGTACCGTTTTCTGATATTGAATCAGGTCAAAAAGATATTCCGAATCGGTTTGGGATATCATAGAATCCAGAAATCTTCTCCGGCTTTCCCCCGAATCTGAAATCAGGTTGGAATCATATGGTGAGATCATTACACTTGGCAGATAGCCGATATGGTCTGCAAGCCTGTCATAGCTTTTATCATTCTTTTTAATGATCTTTTTAGCCTCTTTGGGCTGAGAGATCTTGATAGTATCTTCACTGTCCTCATTCTGAACTTCAGCATCAATAGTGAAAAAATCTTCTTCCCTTTTGATGTTGTTAAAATCAGTATTCCCTAAAAAACTCTTGCCTACCGATAAATAATGCAGCGCATCCAGGATATTGGTCTTTCCGGCGCCGTTGTTTCCCACAAAACAGTTGATTTGCGGAGAAAATTCAAACTTCTTCTCCGAATGGTTTTTGAAATTGTAAAGGGAAAGCTTTTTGATAATCATTCGTCAAAAATACTCCATTATTAGTAAAAATAAAAAAGGAAGTGCAGAACAGGTTTCTATCCCGAAAGAAAAATATGCGTCATCTCTTTTATTTTCAGAGAAATAGATCAAAATAAAGGTCATAATTCCCGATAGAAAAAATGCAGTCCCGTAAACCGGTCTAAGGTAAAATGTGGCAATAAGCATGCTGATAAAGACAAGCACGTAGGCAATGTATTTTGTATTCTGAACGCCTATCAGCTTTGGAAAAGTCTGTACCGTATCACTTTCCATATCCCGGATATCGAAAGGCAGGACGAGTGCTGTTATAAAAAAGAAGCTGCTCAGAAAAATAGGAAAACTGAATTCCGGCAGTGTAAGCCAGCAGTTGACCAATGCCCAGACCAGACCAACATAAAATACTTTCAGCAATGGAATCTTCCGGATATACACCTCCAGGAAAAAACTGTTGTAAAGTAATCCCAGGACCACAATAATAAACCATTTCAGAAGTCTTATTTCATTATGATTATGAATGATGAGAAAAGCACAGACAATGCCTGCTGCTGCATTCAGAATCAGTATTTTAAAAAAGTGTCTGGTATACTGGTATTTCGTGTAAAGATAACCGCTGAAATAAGTGATGAAAATTAACAAGATAGTGGGGAAACGGAATGTGTTTTGCTCTTTCATGAAAAATACTGCAAATAAAGTTCCCATAATGGAGACATAAATTTGGCTGTCAATGACAGTTTTTTTCAGTATTTTTAAGAAGTTCATTTATCAAAAATAACATTTATGAAAAGATTTTCCAAGATTTTTATGCTTTTGCTTCTAATGCTGAGCTTTTCGGCGGTCTCCGCACAGAAATATTATGACGACCAATGGAAGAAAGTCGGTGAAAATAGTACCAAAGGTGCTTATAAATCTAATCTACCCATTATTTTAGACATCCAAAACCACGCAATGAAAGAAAATAATGCGATCCAGCTTATCCGTTCCCTGAAGGCAGAATTCAGTATTGTGAATCTCACCGGAGATGACGATAAAAATGATGCAGCCTCTCAGTTTTTCACCAAACTTAAAGATGCCCAAACTAAGCTTAAAGGCGAAGAAAGACTCGTATATGACGTTCTTCTGAACGGATTCTTTATGGATTATTACAACCAGAATTCTTGGGAAATACAGGGACGAACGAATGTTAATTCTCAGGATCTGTCTCAAATAGAAACCTGGAGCAAACTGGATTTTAAAAACTATCTGACAAAAAGCTATCAGACTCTTGATCAGCAGAAACCGGATATGAAGAAAATCGCTCTGGTGAAGTACAAAAATATTTTTACAGAGATCAAGGATATCACTTATTTCCCGACTTTACTTGAATGGTATTCTATGAAAAAGATCGGTTTCCTGTCTGAAAATGGACTTTTTACTAAAAATGAACTTACTGAGAACAGAACACAGATCAATGCTACTTTTGATGAACTGATTGCGCAGAACAGCGGAAATCCCAAGCTGTTTTTTATGAGGGAAAAACTTACTGAAAACTGTAACTACAGTCAGTGTAAAGATAAGCTTGAACAGCTTCAGAGCCTTTTAAAGTCTGATACAGAAGGAGATTATAAAGTGCTCATCATGGAAGATGTTATGAATGAACTTATTGCTAAAAAGAAAGATAAAGAAGCTTTGGCCATTGCAGCCCAGGCCAAGAATCAGTATCCGAAATCTCCATTCATTGAGAATATAAAAAATAAAGAAAACCAGATTACCAATCCGTTTCTTACCATTAAATATGAGCAGCAGACTCAAAATAATGTACCGATCCATTTTGTAGCGGACCATAAAAACGTGGCAGAATTTTCACTGAATATCTATGAAGTAAAAGAAGATTTTACAACATTAATGCAGTATGTACAGAATTCTTACAATAATACCTTTGGAAAGGTTAAAAAAAGTCTGGTAAGGAAAGAAACCTTTCAACTTGGCGATTCCAAAGACTATCAGGTTCATAAAACTTCATTGGAGATCAAACCTTTGCCTTCTGGAATTTACGTTGTGGAATATGCTGTCGCAGGATCTGAGGTGAAAGACAGTGATTCCAGACAGAATTTCTACTTCTTGGTTTCCGGAAACAGAATAATTTACCAGACAAAAACAGACAGAAACCAACTTTCTAATACGCTGAAGCTGGTCAATAGTGAAAACGGTAAACCTGCAGCGAATGAAAATCTTACTTTCTATGAATTTGTTGCTAATAAAACTTTAAATAAAATTGACGGAAAAACTGATGCGAACGGCGTTTTCAAATTCCCTTCCACGGACAGCAAAGAATATTACAGAACTTTCCTGATCCGCCAGCCAAAGACCAACGATTTCCAGATCATGCAGGTGTATGGAAATAACGGAAATGCAGAAGATTATAACCCAAACAAGCAGACCCGCACCCTGGCACAGATCTTTACGGACAGAGCGATCTACAGACCGGGACAGACTGTTTATTTCAAAGTAATCAATACTAAGATAGATAAAGAAACAGAAGCTGTAATTTCAGGTTTAAAACAGAAAATCACACTTCTGGATGCCAACAGTCAGGAAGTTTCTTCTCAGAATTTTTCAACCAATGAATTCGGTTCTTACCATGGAAGCTTTATCCTTCCTAAAGGTCAGCTGAACGGAGTTTTTTACCTGAGAACAGACGAGGGATCCCAAGGGTATAAAGACATCAGGGTTGAAGAATACAAGAGACCGAAATTTGAAGTGACTTTTGATCCGGTAAAAGAAGAGTACAAATACGGACAAACCATAGAACTGAAAGGAAAAGCAACTATGTTCTCAGGAGTAGCTCTTAGTAATACAACCGTTAACTACGAGATCAGGAAGCACAATATCAGGTGGAGGTATTTCTGGTGGTACCCTCAGGGTGACGATAATGAAAATTCCATTCTTGGAGAAGCTAAAACCAATGAGAAAGGAGAATTTGTGATCCGTCTTGATCTTAAAAAAGATGAAAAACTGGAAGGAATCCAGATTGATAACTATGAAATCAATGCTTCGGTAACGGATATTAATGGGGAAACCCAGTCTGCGAATACACAGTTGAAAGTAGCTTCAGTTTCTCACTATATTAAAGCTGAGGGAATCAAGAATACATTCAGTGATGAAAATGTAAAATTGAAAGTAGAAACCCTGAATTACAATGAGCAGGATCTTAAAAAATCATACAACGTAAAACTGTCAAAACTGGCGGTACCGAACAGGATTTTCAGGGATAACTTTGCTGCAGAAGTTCAGAATCTTCCAAAATATTCCAAAGAAGAATTCATCAGCAAATTTCCGCACGACCTGTTTGATAAAAATGACGAAACGAAAAATTGGAAAACAGAGAAAGTACTTTCTGAAAAACAACAGCAGCCTTCTACAGAATTAGACCTTGGAAAACTGGAAGCAGGAGATTACCAGCTAGAACTGTATAATATCGAAGGAAAAGACACGATAAAATCTTCTCAGAATTTTAGTATCTGGGATAAAGTAGCTTTAAAACCTTCACAAAAAACCTTCCTGACAGTTATTGAACCTAAAAATGAATTTTCAAGAGGGGAGAAGGCTAAAGTATATGTGTATTCTGCAATTCCCGATGCACTGGTGAATGTATTTATTCAGGACGGATCAGGGAAAACGGTTTCACAGGTTCATCAGCTGAAAAACGGAGTTTTAGAGTACACAACAGATATTCCGAAAGACAAGGGCGTGACAGCACTGAATATCCAGTTCCAGATTGCGGCATTCAATGATGTGCAGACCCAGACTGTTACTTTAAAAATAAAAAATACTGAGCAGCCTTTAAAAATTGAAACCGTTACTTTCAGAGATAAGCTGGAGCCGAACTCAAAGGAAAAATGGATGGTGAAAGTTTCAGGAAACGATAAAGAAAAAGTCAATGCTGAAGTATTGGCCAATATGTACGATATGTCACTGGATCAGTTTGCTGTGAATAGTTTTAGCTGGCAGAATTTATATACGCCATATTCTATCGTAACTTCTTATGATATCAGACAGTATCTGCTTCAGCAATACTATCAGAAAAGATTGAAATATTACAATGGAAAATATGTAGATATACCGAATTTTAATTGGTTTGATGGTGATTATAGTAGTTATGGATTAGGTGGACGAGTGGCCGGATTACAGATTGAAAATATGGTAGCATCACCTCCTTCTCCTATTGCAAAAGCATCTTCGGCAGAAGAAGTTGTAATGATTGGAGCTGTACAAAAAAGATCAATGAAAGTGAGTGCAAACGCAGGTTCTCAGGAAGCTCAGGCTGATGCAGCAGTATCTTTAAATGAAATGACAGTTGAGAAAAAAGATCTGGAAAAAGTTCCAGTACGTCAAAACCTGAACGAAACCGCATTCTTCTATCCCGATCTGAAAACAGATGCAGAAGGAAATGTAAGCTTTGAATTCACCTCTCCGGAAGCATTAACGAAATGGAAACTGATGTTCTTAGCTCACACCAAAGATGCCAGAGCAGCAGTATTGGAAAAGCAGGTAGTAACACAGAAAGAATTCTCCGTAACACCAAATTATCCGAGATTCCTAAGAGAAGGCGATGAGCTGAATCTTCAGTCAAAACTTTCTAACCTTACCGATAAAAAATTAAGCGGGTCAGCAGAACTACAGATCTTAGACGCTTTTACGAATGAGAATATTTCGTCTAAATTTGGAATCAGTGCAGGAACGCAGAATTTTAATTTAAATGAAAAAGGAAACAGTGCATTAACATGGAAGCTTAAAGTTCCGAATAATGTGTCTTCCATCATTTTAAAAGTGGTGGCGAAAGCCGGAGCTTACTCAGATGGAGAGCAGCAGGCGGTTGCTGTACTTCCGAACAGAATGCTGGTAACAGATGCGGTACCTGTGTTTGTGAAAGAAGGCGAAACCAAGACATTTGTTCTGGATAACCTCACCAATACAAACTCTGCGACCATCACGAATGTTTCCAATACCCTGGAACTGACCACCAATCCGATCTGGGAAATCATGTTTGCATTACCAAGTCTGAAAAATGATCAGAACAGCTCTGCTGATGTGATCTTCAACAAATGGTTCGCAGATGTACTGGCTTCTGAGATATTCAAAGCCAATCCGAAAATGAAAACTGTTTTCGAAGAATATCAGAATAAAGGACTGCTGAATTCAAATCTTGAAAAAAATCAGGAACTGAAACAGCTTTTACTGGAAGAGACTCCTTGGGTGCTGGAAAGTAAAAACGAAGGCGAGCAGATGCAGAAACTGGCTCTGTTATTTGATGCCAATACAATGAGAAATTCAATCAGTCAGGACTGGGATGATCTTAGAAAGCTTCAGAATCCTGATGGAGGCTTCTCATGGTATCCTGGATATCCAAGTTCTTACGGAACATCGCTGTACATCCTTAAAAACCTGGGTAAGATCAACAAATGGTTAAAAGATAATGCTAAAGATTATCAGGGAACAGAACAGAAGGAGTTTGTAACCAAACTGGTTAAGTATGTAGACAACGAGATCGACAAATACTGGGATGTGAAAAAGGATAATATCTGGAACAACTGGGCCATTGATTATCTTGATACCCGAAACTATTGGGAAAAAGAATATCCTCTCAAAGGAAAAGGAGCTTCTTTGAAAACACTGGTGAAACAGAAAGCAAAAACGGCTAAAATCACGGATTTCACTTTCTTCGGACTTCACCGTACTGCTTTACTGATGAATAATTACGGCTTAAAAGACGTTTCAGATAAATTAATGAACTACCTGAAAGAAACCTCTACCGATACCAAAACTCAGGGCGTTTACTGGAAACAGAACTTAAACGACTGGGGTTGGTTCGGATCTAAAGTAGTAAATCATGCAGGAGCTTTAGAAGCATTCAATACATTAAAATCCAATGATCAGAAGTTCATTGAAGACATGAAGGTCTGGCTGATCACACAGAAAGAAGTCAACTCATGGGGAAGCTCAAGGGGAACTTCAGAAGTGATCTTCACGATCTTAAACTCAGGGAAATCATGGACAAGTGCTGAAAGTGATAAAGCAACGATTGTTTGGGGTGGAAAAGAATTGGTTCCACAAACCCAGGCTACAGGTTATGTGAAATCAACAGTGAAAACCGATGCAGTAAATAAGAATTTAGGAACTGTTACCGTTACCAAACCGGGGCCGGGAATTGTTCAGGGCGGATTATTCTGGCAGTATTATGAAGATTTAGACAAGATTAAATCTTCTGAAAACTATATCTCTATCACCAAGGAACTTTACAAAAAAGTGAAAACAGTGAATGGAGAAGAACTTCAGAAAATTTCAGCAGACACTCCTTTAAAAGTAGGCGATAAAGTAACCGTAAGAATGATCCTGAATACAGACAGAGCTATGGAATTTATTCATATTAAAGATATGCGTGCAGCAGGATTTGAACCAACTGATGCGATGTCAGGATACCAGTGGAAAAACAGCTTAGGCTATTATCAGTCTACCAAAGATGCTTCCACGAATTTCTATATCCAGTACATGCCGAAAGGAAAATATGTTTTTGAATATGACCTTGTTTCCAATGCAGCCGGTAAGTTCTCCAACGGGATCACTACGATGCAGAATTACTATGCTCCGCAGATGAATGCCCATACAAAAGGAACCCAGGTTCAGATTTTGGAATGATTTTTGGCTATAGGGAAGTAGTAAAAATTTTTAAAATAAAATAAGATGAGATTTTCAAAAACTTTAATGACGGGACTGATTATGTTTGCAGGTGTAAATGCTTTCGCACAAAAGAAGGCAGAAAAGTTTGAGAAGCTGGAAATTGAGATGTTCCCAAAAGCTAAAGAAGGATTTAAGCAGGTATATATTCAGCTGCCTGTTGCAAAAAACGAAAACGATTTAAAAGTAGAGTTTTTTGTAGGCGCTGAAAAGATGCTGGACTGTAATAAATATTTCCTGATGGGAGAGGTGAAAACACAGGATCTTCAGGGTTGGGGCTATAACTATTATGAAGTAGAGTCCAACGGTGAAGCAGGAGGTACATTAATGGCCTGCCCGGATCAGAAGAAAACTAAGAAGTTTGTAACGCTTAAGCCTGAAATCGTAAGATACAACAGCAAGCTGCCTTTGGTATTCTACGTGCCGAAAGACCTTGAAGTTCGTTACAGAATTTTACGTCCTGATGCTAAAATGAAATCAGCGGTTCAGAGATAACCTGAATGATTTTTAAATAACAACTCCTCACATTGGTGGGGAGTTTTTGTTTGTGACAACAGGTATGATGCTGTAAACGAGAGCTTTTTATCACAGATATGTTGAAAGCTTTGAACCATTAAGATGAGTGAAGGTTTAAAAAAAGAATTTAATAAAATTAGAAAGGCAAATCCCCATGAATAAAAGAAAATTCAACTTTTTTCAATTAAAACATTCCTCAAATTAATCTTAAACAGATTAGCTATCCTGATCATAAATAGAGGATTAAAACTAAACGCTTTTTAAACTTACTTTAAATTCACTATACTGACGAATTATCTTCGTGTATTTAACAAATTTTTGCATTATATTTGTTGTAAACATAAACCATGAAAAACAATTTATTGATTTTTACGTTTAGTTTTTTGGCTTTTCCTGCTTTTTGCTGGGCACAGTCTGCGCCGGACTTTAAAGAACTTTTAGACAGCGCTATGGTCCGGGATTCCGATCTCAAAATGCAGATAACGCAGAACAAACTCACAGATCTTGACGGACACAAACTGAAAGACATCTTTCTTCCCACTCTGGAAGTAAGCGGGCAGGTGGGATATCTGAATGCGACCGCAAGATTAACGTCGCCAGAAATTAACCTTGCACCTTTTATCAATATTCCCGAAGGAAGTTTCAATAATAACCTCAATGTCTCAGGCTTTTCAGGAATTGCTAAAGCAGATGCCAAAATGCTTCTCTATTCAGGCGGAAAAGTAAAATACCTGAAAAAAGCCAATGAAGAAAAGAAAATTTCTGAAGATATTCTCCTTGAAAAAACCAAAGATGATGTGGTGGCTAATATTTCCAAGGCATACGATCAGCTGGCATTGATTCATCAGTCTAAAAAAGTATTGGATGAAAGTAAAAAAAGACTGGATATTAACCGGAAAACAGCAGATAAAGCTCTCGGTTATGGCCTGATTACGCCATACGACCATAAAAAAATAGAACTGGCACAGGCCACTTTGAATGCTAAAATGGTGGAATACGAAGGCAAAAAAGAGCTTCTTCTTACTCAGCTTTATATTCTGACAGGTATCAGTAAAGAACGTCTCAGAATGATTGATCCTGTGCTTTCTCCCGTAGAACTTTTATCTTCAGAAAAAGGAATAGAGGAAAGAGCTGAGGTTCGTGCCCTGGAACATGGAATAACAGCAGCAGATTACAAAATAAAAGCCGAAAGAACCTGGATGATCCCGAAAGTACAGCTGATGGCCTCTGCATACTATATCGGGCTTTACGGGAGCCGTATCAAAACTTCCGAAAATGTAATTCCTGCAGTTCCTGCCTTGGGTTATGAAGGCGCAAAACTGGACTGGAGACCTACCAATATCAATATACTTCCATTATTGACGGCTGGAGTGGGCTTTAAATGGGAGATCTTTGACGGAAAAGAAGGAAAACACGCAGAAGAAACCGCAAAAGTCGGAAAAGAAGTCCTGCAGAATAAAAAAGAAGATGCTTTAAAAAAATTAACCCTGAATCTGGCTAACAATCAGACCAACTATGATATTGCCACTGCCCAGATTGCTTTAAAAGCCAAAGAAAAAGAATTGGCCAAAAATGCTCTGGTTCAGGCTGAAAAAGAATTCAGATACGGAATGAGCAAATCTTCACAGCTTATTGATGCTGAAAATGATCTGGAGGTTGCAGAGCTTGAATACCAAAATGCCCTTTTCAACCAGAGAAGAGCCGGAATAGAGCTGATGAGATCGACTCAGGAGCTTGATATCACTAAATTGTATTAATCCTTACCATTAAAATGATGCATAAAAATATACTCATACTCTTTGCTGTTCTTTTTCTAGTAGGGAGCTGCAGCGAAAAAAAAGAAAATCTGAATGATTCCGAAGGAAAGACCAAAAAAGATGTGATCTCTTTTGCACCTAAAGTCACCGGAAGAATCCTCAAAATATATGTAACGGAAGGCCAGACTGTGAAAAAAGGAGATACCCTTGCGTTACTTGATGTCCCGGAGGTTTCCGCAAAAATTGCACAGGCTCAGGGAGCAGTAAGTGCTGCAACAGCTCAGGAACAGATGGCAAAAAACGGAGCTACGGCAGATCAGCTGAGGCAGCTTCAGGCTAAATATAAAGGCTTGAAGGAGCAGTATGAATTTGCCCAAAAATCTTTTAAAAGAGCTAATAATATGTACCGTGACAGTCTCATGTCTCCCCAGGCATATGATGAGGTATATGCCAAGCTTCAGGGTGCTAAAGCGCAGTATGATGCCGTTGTCGCTGAACTGGATGATGTAAAAAGAGGAACCCGCTTCGAAAAAGTGGAAATGGCGGCAGGACAGGCCTCACAGGCCAAAGGTGCCCTTCAGGAAGCTAATGTAGCCTATTCCGAAAGATATATTATTGCCACCAATGATATGGAAATAGAAACCATCAGCCTGAATACAGGTGAGTTGGCCACAGCTGGTTTTGCATTGTTTAACGGATATATCCCCGAAAGCACCTATTTCAGATTTACAGTTCCTGAAAGTGCTATTGCCAGATACAAGAAAGGGCAGGAGGTAAGTATGCAGGTCGTTTATAATAAGGAAATCCTCACCGGAACAGTTGTATACATCAAACAGCTTACAAGATATGCGGATATTACAACCGCTTATCCTGATTACCAGTTGCAGGATGCTGTTTACGAGATCAAAGTAAAGCCTGCAGACATGAATAAGGCTAAAAGTATATTGGTAAATGCTAACGTTATCCTGAAATAATCATGAAAGAATTTTTTCGGCTTTTAAAACGGGAATTCAAGCTTTTTATCGGCAATTCTACCCTGAGGACCGTATTTTTTCTGGCTCCGGTATTTTATGCTACATTGCTGGGTTTCGTCTACAAAAGCGGAAAAGTAGAAAATACCCCGGTACTTGTTATTGATAGGGATAATACACCTTTGTCCAGCCAGCTGACCGATATGCTGGATGATAATAAAAGCATCAGCATCATTAAATATGCTCAGGAACCTTTAAGCATAAAAGACGAGGTAATCCGGCATGAAGCAGCGGCTGTTGTGATTATTCCGTCAAGGTTTGAAGCTGATATGCTCCAGAAAAAATATCCCGAACTGAATGTGTACGTTAATACAGGAAATGTTCTTACTGCCAATTTTGCGTCCAAAGCACTTCAGCTTACCATAGGAACTTTCTCTGCCGGGGCATCAATCAAAGCTTTGCAGAAAGCCGGAATGCCCGCTACAAAGGCTGCAACGCAATATGAGCCATTCAAGGCCAACTATATCACACTTTTCAACACCACAGGAAATTATCTGATCTTTATGTGGCCCGCAATGCTGGCTGTAGTTCTTCAGCAGGTTATTCTCCTGGCAATGGCGGTAAGTTTTGCTGCTGAGTTTGAAAGAGGCTCCTTTGCAAAAGAATACATTAAAATGAAAAAATGGGCTTTCCCGACCATGCTGATCAAAGTCATCCCGATATGGGTTTTCTCCATTCTTATTGTCGGGGTCTATTACTTTATGCATATGATTTTCCGGGTTCCGATGCCCGAAGGAATACTTAATTTTATTCTTCTGACTGCAGTATTTGTTGGTTCCGCTTCGTTTCTAGGCGTTTTCATCAGTATATTGATCCCGGATGCTTTGAAGGCAACACAGATTTTAATGGTTATTGCCTCACCGGCATTCATCATCAGCGGATTTACATGGCCGTTAAGCGCAATGCCTGTTTTTGTCCAGTACATTGCTAACATTATTCCCCTGACTCCCTTTCTGCAGGCCTTTAAAATTTTACTGATCCAGAAAGGCTCTGTAGAGCTTACATTTCCCTATTTAAAGCATTTAAGTATTCTGCTTCTGGTTTATGCTGTTCTTGGCTGGATTGCCTTAAAGATTAAGCTTTGGATTATTTTTAAAAATACGGCAAAGAAGGAAGCTGAGAGTGTTTGAGAGGGATAATAATTATTGAGAATAATGTCAAAATATTTATTAAACGACAGCTTTGTTCAACAATTGAGATCGTAACCAGCAGCTTACAACGGGCAACCTTATGCTAAAACCTACATTCCGAATTTTAAAAAACACATTCCGAAAATACGACACCGTTTTTTTCATTATCCTGTAAAATCAAAAGAAAAAACTGATATATTTGCTTTCAGATAATTAGACATATTATGGAAAATGTATTTGATGCAAAAGATGCTCAGAACTATATTGATAGGATAAATAAGCTGGTAGAGGATACCCACGGTTTGTGGGGAAAAATGACGGTTGATCAGATGCTTGCCCACTGCAGCGTATCCTATGAAATGGTATATGAACCTGAAAAACATAAAAAACCGGGCTCCATTGCAAAATTTATTTTAAAGACTTTTGTAAAACCTAAAGTAGTTGGAGAAAAGGCTTATCCAAGAGATTCCCCTACAGCTCCCCAGTTCTTAATTACCGGAAGGAAAAACTTTGACGAAGAGAAGAAAAGGCTGATCGGTTTTATCCAAAAAACACAGCAGTTGGGGGCAGAAGCTTTCGATGGAAAAGAGTCATTTTCTTTTGGTAAATTAACTTCGCAGCAATGGAACAATATGTTTGCCAAGCATCTGAACCATCATCTTTCCCAATTTGGCGTTTAAACATTACACATTATGAAAAAACTTTTATGGTTCCTCATTCTTGCCTGCAATTTTGCATGGGGGCAGATGCCGGATATTTCAACAGTCTGGCTGAATAACAGCAAACCTTATACAGGAACAATAGGAGACCGCGGACAGGAACTGAAACTCAAGGTCAATATTTCTGAACAGAATAAGAAAAATGACCAGGAATACTTTATTTCCGGCTATTCTCTTGTGAATGATAGCTATGCAAAATATGAAGGTAAAATAACCATTACAAAATATAGGGACACCAAAAAAAAAGGTGTAGTATTTGGAGATTATGAACTGGCGGAAGAACCCACAGGTAAGCATATCGGTATTTTTAAAGGTAAATTTATTTATACCTTCAAGTGGAATAAAAAAACTGAAAAAATAGAAGGACAGTATATAGAATTAATTGGAGATTGGAAAAGTTATGACGGAAAACTGGACTTTAAAACCCGTTTAAAAAATCAATAACCATGTTAAGAAGAATACTGGCCGTTCCGGCTGGGCTCATTGTAGGTATTATCTGCATTACCATCATTGAAAAAATAGGGCATCAGCTGTATCCGCCTCCTGCCGGAGCTGCAAGTGGTGATATGGTAGCCATGAAAGATTATGTTGCCCATGCTCCCTTTATGGCGCTTTTCTTTGTAATCATCGGATATGCGCTGGCAGCTTTCGTTTCAGGATTCACAGCCTCAAAAGTGGCTAGCAATGGAAAACATACTTCTGCCATAGTTTGTGGAGTTATTTTCCTGTTCATAACTATATATATGATGTTCTCCCTGCCTACTCCGGTTTGGTTTTGGATCTTAGGAATTTTTGTGTGGGGATTGGTATTGGTAGGAAGTAAATTGGCTTTAAAAAAATAAAACACATATGAAATTAGGAGCATTCTCAATCAGTTTAAGTGTAAAAGATCTTCAGAAGTCTAAAGATTTTTATGAAAAACTGGGTTTCTCCGCTATGGGCGGAAGTATGGAGCAGAATTATCTCATCATGAAGAATGGAAGTACCCTGATCGGTCTTTTTCAGGCTATGTTTGATGGAAATATGCTTACCTTCAATCCGGGATGGGATGAAAATGCCCGGAACCTGGAATCTTTTGATGATGTACGTGACATTCAGAAACATTTAAAAGAAAATGAAGTGACGCTTGAAAAAACAGCAGATGAAACCACTTCTGGCCCTGAACACATTTTCCTGAAAGACCCGGACGGAAACATGATCTTAATTGACCAACACAGATAAAAACCAAATTATGAAAATATTAAAAAGAATTATCCTTGTCCTGGCTTCTATCCTTATCTTATGGATGGTAGTGGCTGCTCTGGTTTCAGGAGACTGTGTCTATGAAAAATCAATAACGATTAATGCGCCCGTTGAAAAAGTATGGCAGCAGACCAATACATTAAGAGCTATGGATCAGTGGAGCCCCTGGAATGATCTGGATCCGGCTATGAAAAAAGACTGGACCGGAACTACAGGGCAACCCGGTGAAAAAGTATGCTGGGACAGTGAAAAAGATGCTGCCGGAAAAGGATGTCAGAAAGTAAAAAAAGTGGATGCAGTAGGTAAAAGAATAGATACGGAGATTAAATTTTTAACACCGTATGAAAGTGAGGCCAATGCTTATGTAAAAATTGTTCCGGAAGGCAGTGGAAGCAAAGCCACCTGGGGATTTACCTCAAAAATACCTTATCCTTTCACAGTAATGAAATTGTTTATGAATATGGAAGATGCTATTGGAAAAGATTACCAGAAAGGACTTTCGAGATTAAAAGAATTATCTGAAAAACCTTAAACAGAAACTCATTAAAACTTAACTCATAAAAAACAATCAATGGCATCAGTAAACACTTATTTAACATTTAATGGAAACTGCAGAGAAGCATTCGACTTCTATAAATCAGTTTTCGGAGGAGAATATCCTTACATCGGAACTTTTGGGGAAATGCCTCCAATGGAAGGCAAAGAAACTTCTGAAGAAGATAAAAACAAAATTATGCACGTTTCTCTTCCAATATCTAAAGAAACCATTTTAATGGGAAGTGATACAGGTGGTGAATGGTCTTCCAATTTCAAAGCAGGAAATAATTTCGCTATTTCCATCAATGCAGAATCCAAAGAAGAAGCAGATAAGCTATTCGGTGGACTTTCTGCCGGAGGACAGGTGACAATGCCTATGGCAGATACTTTCTGGGGAGCATACTTCGGAATGTTTACCGATAAATTCGGAATCAACTGGATGGTAAACTATGATGATCCTGCGAAAATGCAGCAGCATCCTTAAGATTCTATACGAAATAAAGTTTAAAAATAACCGGCAGAGAGATCTGCCGGTTTTATTTTATATTTTCATTCCAAAAAAAACATAATTTAGAGTGTAGGAAGAGATCTGGATATGGATAATTAAAACAAATAAAAAAGCAGTGATGAAATTTACAATTGAACAGATTAAAGCGGCACCCAAAAGTGAAAAATGGAGCAGATTTTCCGAAGTATATCCGGGTCATAAAGAATTTTGGAGTTTCGGTGTATACGGTTTCCATTCCAGAGGAGGAATAGACTGTTCAGAGATCGGAATAAAAGGCTGGAAAATGGATCTTAATGTCATGACATGCATTATTTTGATACAGAAGGCAATGAGATTTTGCTAAGGCAAATTCCCGGTTAATTAAGAACTATACCTATATTAATTTAAAATATCTTCAATTGAATTCTCCATTCATTATTGTTTGCTATTATTGATTTAAATTATTAATTTTGTTTTGTACGATAGATAATAGTAATTGAATAACATGAGAAAGATTTTCACGAAGCTGGTATTTACAGTATTAAGTCTGGGGTCGATAACGACATTTGCGCAGAAAAATGATTTAGGAGCATGGTACATGTATTTTGGAAATAATAAGATCAGCAAGAAGCTGAACTGGCACAACGAAGTCCAGTACCGGAATTTTGATGCAGTAGGAGACCTCGAACAGCTATTGATCCGTACGGGAATAGGGTATGATCTGACGGAAAATAACAATAACGTTTTGCTGGGTTACGGTTTTATTTTGAGCCGGCCTTATGTAAACGGTGAGAAAAAAGAGAATATCGAGCACAGGATCTTCCAGCAGTTTATTACGAAACAGAAGTTCGGACGTTTTAATCTGCAGCACAGATATCGTTTGGAAGAACGTTTCCTCCAGGATGATTTCAGGATGAGATTCCGGTATATGATCGGACTCAATATACCGATCACCCAAAAAGAAATGCTGCCGAAATCATTGTATGCTTCAGTGTATAATGAGATCTTCCTGCATTTTGACAGTCCGGTTTTCGACAGAAACAGAGTTTATGGAGCTTTAGGATATGTTATCAATAAAAATATGCGGATAGAAGCCGGTTATATGAATCAAATCCAGGAAAACAGAAATCGGGGGCAGATCCAGATCGGTTTTTATAATAATATTCCTTTTAACAAAAATTAATATTAACAGCCCTTGCCGGATGCCTTGATGAAGAAAAAAACTGTTAGTTTAGAAAATAGAATCAACAGATCAAAAATAAATAACACATATGCATTCAGGAAAAAGATTTGGTGCGCTTGAGTTCGCTACCTGGACAAGACGAAGTATCTATGTTTTAACGATATTATCGGCAATACCTACTGTATTGTATTTTTTAGGCTGGAAATTTGTTTCCGTTCCCTGGCAGCCCATTGCTATTTTGGGAACTGCAGTGGCTTTTATTGTTGGTTTTAAAAACAATGCCAGCTACAGCAGGCTTTGGGAAGCCAGGCAGATCTATGGTGCCATCATCAATGACAGCCGTAGCTTCGGATACATTCTGAGAGACTCCCTTTCTGCAAAAGATCCGAAAAAAGTAAAAGAAATGTTTTTCCGTCATTATGCATGGCTTACAGCACTCCGTTTCCAACTGAGAGAGCCCAGAGCCTGGGAGAATATGGGAACCGCTCAATATGATGAATATGCTAAAAAATATGATATACCGGAAAGACTGACCCAGCTGGACGATGAGCTGAAAAAGTATATTTCCGAAACCGAACTTCAATACATTTTAAGCAAAAAAAACAGGGCAACACAGCTGATGGCCAGCCAGAGCAAAGAATTATCCGAAGCTTATGCAAAAGGAGATATCAATGATTTTCAATGGACACAGATCAACCAGCAGCTGGTAAAATTTACAGATGACCAGGGAAAAGCAGAAAGGATTAAGAACTTTCCTTATCCGAGAAACTTCTCATCCATTACCACGTATCTTTTGCTGCTGTTTATTCTTTTTGTACCTTTTGGATTACTGAAAGAACTGGATAAATTAGGTGAAGGAACCGTTTTGGAAGGCTGGACCATATGGTTTAATATTCCATTTTCATTGATGGTTACCTGGTGTTTCCATACACTGGACAGTGTAGGTGAAGCTTCGGTAAACCCTTTTGAAGGAAGCCCGAATGATGTGCCAATCACCCAGATCAGCCGTACCATAGAGATTGATATGAGAGATATGCTGGATGAAACTGAACTTCCGCCAGCCATTACTCCAAAGAACAATATTGTACTTTAAAATAAAGGGTAGATTGAATATATACTGCTAATCAGTCGATAGAATTTTAAATAAAAACAGAACTTCCAACCTTATAGGTTTCCACAACTTATAAGGTTTTAAAAAAGATAGATTTTAAAAGCCAGCCTTAGTTAAGTGTCATACTTTTGCGCCTAAAAGCAAGGTTTTTAAAAACTTAGCGTCTCTGTATTTAGTCAACTTCAAAATCAAAAAACAACTAAAAAAACAAATCAAAATGATTCACAGTTATGTTATCATATCCATTGCGGTCCTTTTGTCTGTAATGATATTGGTGATGATAGGGCAAAAGCTGAAAGTAGCTTATCCCATCTTCCTGGTTATTGCCGGTCTTCTGATCAGTCTGATCCCCGGAATGCCACATATTGAAATAGAGCCGGATCTTGTATTCCTGATCTTCCTTCCTCCAATTCTTTTTGAAGCGGCATGGTTTACTTCATGGCAGGATTTTCACAAGTGGAGAAAGCAGATCTTCTCAATGGCTTTTGGGCTTGTATTTTTAACTTCAGTTGTAGTGGCCTATCTTTCATCTTCCATTATCCCGGGACTTACTGTTGCAATGGGATTCCTGCTTGGAGGGGTGAATTCCCCACCTGATGCAGTAGCAGCCACTTCCGTATTGAAACATATGAAAATCCCTAAAAAGATTACGAGTATTCTGGAAGGCGAAAGTCTCATCAACGATGCTTCCAGTTTAATTGTCTTTAAATTTGCCCTAGCAGCTGTTATTTCAGGACAGTTTATATGGAGAGATGCTATTCAGGACTTCTTTCTGATGGCAGTAGGTGGAGTGGCAGTAGGTATAGCTACAGGACTCTTGTTTGGAGCTTTGTTGAGGATCATTCCTTCCAACTCCAATATTGATACGGTGATTACGCTGATTGTTCCGTACATCATGTATGTAGGAGCAGAACACTTCCATTTTTCAGGAGTATTGGCTGTGGTAGCTGGAGGTCTTTTGATGTCGTATAATTCACACTGCTACTTAAGTCATACCTCAAGAATACAGTCCGGAAATGTTTGGAGTGTACTTATATTCCTTATGAATACTATTATTTTTATTCTTATTGGTCTTGAGCTTCCGGTGGTCGTTGCCGCTATGAAAGATTACACCATTTCAGAAGGAATCTTTTACAGCGTTGTAATTGGAGGAGCTATTATTTTTACAAGGATATTGTACAGTTATGCTGTCATGTATTTCCCGAGACTCTGTTCAAAAGAATTAAGGTTAAAAGTTCCCAAACCGGACTGGCGGGAACCTTTCATCATCAGTTTTGCGGCTATGAGAGGAGTTGTTTCACTGGCTGCAGCGCTCTCGATTCCGGCATTTTTGCCAAATGGAGAAGCTTTTCCGCACCGTAACATTATTTTATTCGTAACTTTCGTTATTATATTGATCACGCTGGTAGGACAGGGGCTTCTTTTGACTCCGATCCTGAAATGGCTGAAAATAGATGATGCCGGAAGCGAATTACCTGAAGAAAAACAGGAAGTGATCCTTATGCGTAAGCTTAAAGAAACAGCACTGCATAAAATGGAAAATGATTTTTCTGAGCTTGCAGAGAAAAATACTTTGATTCGCCACCAGAAACATAAGCTGGAAACCGAAATGATGCTGATGGCAGATAAAGCCCAGTGTATGGCTTCTACAGGAGATTACGTTAATGCGATCAATGAAAATAAGGATGTGCTCCGCCAGATCATCCAGGCGCAGAGAAACGAACTGCACCGGATGAAGAAGGAGAAAATTTTTGATGACCATGTCATGAGAACCATTGAGATGCAGCTGGATTTTGATGAAGCGAAAATTACCGGATTCTCCCACAGTTAAACCATAATTTAATCTGATAATATGAATACATCAATCACTGTTCAGTACAAAATAAATGCTCCGGCAGAAAAAGTCTGGAAAGCATTAACTGATAAAAATGAAATGAAATCCTGGTATTTTGATATCCATGATTTTACTTTGGAAGCAGGAAAAGAATTTAATTTCTATGAGCCGGGTGAAGCTAAGAAATATCACCATCAGTGCCGTATTCTGGAAATTATTCCCAATCAAAAATTAAAACATACATGGTCATATCCTGAACTTTCTGATGCTGTAACTACCGTAACATGGGATCTTCAGAAAGAAGACACCGGAACGTTGGTAACATTGACTCATGATGATATTGAAGGTTTCGATAGTTTGGGCGAAAATTTTTCAAAGAAAAGTTTTACCGAAGGCTGGAACGGAATTATCGGAAAAAGTATGAAAGAATACCTGGAAAAATAAGAATATGATTGAGCTGCAGATTTTTAAAGCAGAAGATGCTCCTGAACTGATTTCTAAAATAAAAGACAAAAGATCACTTCTTCAGTTTGCCGGTCCTGCTTATCATTTTCCCCTTACAAAAGAACAGCTGGAAGATGATCTGAAAAACGAAAACCGATTTATGTTCAGGGTTTTTGATATATCAGAGCACAATGTGATCGGTCATGCTCAGATTTTTTTGAAAAACCATACTTTCCTGCTTGGAAGAATCCTGATCTGGGATGAAAACAATCGGGGAAAAGGTTATGGAAAGAAAATTGTAAAGGAGCTGCTGAAATATGGCTTCAGTCATTTAGATAGAAAAACAGCTGAGCTGAATGTATACGACTGGAATACCGGAGCTATTGAATGCTATAAAAAAGTAGGATTTGAGATTGATCCGGGTGTCATGAGCGAAGTCAGCATCGATAACGAGCTATGGATTTCTATTAATATGAAAATTAATACGGATACTTTTGAATCCCTGGAATAATGACAACATTTACTGCGCTGCGTTCCTAAAAGATTTAAAACAAAAGTAAAATCTGTTGTAAGATCAGGACTTTTGAATAGAATAGGAGGGAGTTTACGGTGTATGACCACAACGGTTATATAGTACAATTTGGACAGCCTGTGGATTATATTGGCAATACGGAATAAAATTTGCTATTTTTGGAGAAATATTTAGAAATTCAATGAAAAAGAATATAATAGTAGGTTTAGCGGTGGTTTTGATGTTGGCGTCTTGTAATAAAGATGAGAAAATCCTGAACACTTTGAATGAGTATAATAATTCAATGGTAGAAAAAGGATATCATTTTGGGGATAAACTTGAACTTCCGAAAGAAGTGACGGAAAATGCCGAAAGCATCAGTATCAGCTTTGGAGATAAAGAAACTTCAAGCTTAACTGTTGACCCTAAATTCTTTACATTAGGTGATAATGCCGTTACTTTTAATATCAAAACAAAAGGCGGAAAAACCCTTAATCAGGATGCAACCATCAATGTATTTGCAAAAAATCCTGAAAAAACCATGGCATATCAGATCATAGCTGAATACCCGCACGATCCAAAGAATTTTGTTCAGGGTTTCCAGATCGAAGGAAATACAATCTATGAAAGTGACGGGCAGAACGGCTCTTCACAGATCCTTAAATATACATTAGGAACTACAACCCCGCTTGCTTCTACAAAGCAGGCTCAGGAAGATTTCTCTGAAGGAAGCACCATTGTAGGTGATAAAGTATATCAGCTGACGTGGCAGAGCAAAAAAGGCTATATTTATGATAAAAGCTCTTTGAAGCTGCTTTCAGAATTTGCTTACCCGAATGTTTTGGGCGAAGGTTGGGGACTTACGTATGACGGAAAAAACCTGATTGCATCGGATGGAAGCAAGCTTTTATACTTCCTGGATGCCAACAATCCTTCAAAACTGATCAAATATGTTGCAGTAGCAGGAAGTTCCCAGATCTATGACCAGCTGAATGAACTGGAATACCACAACGGATTTATCTATGCGAATGTATGGCAGGAACCTGTCGTATTAAAGATCAATCCTGCAACGGGAGAAGTAGTAGGTACATTTGACTTTACAGATATTGCAAAACAGAATACCAAAGGAAGTGATGACGTATTGAACGGTATTGCTTTCAAAGGCGACAATATGCTCGTAACCGGTAAAAACTGGCCTAAAATCTATGAAGTTCAGATCAAATAATCTGAATGAAGATTTATCTATAAAAAAAGCGTTCCTTAGGAGCGCTTTTTCATGAAAGGACTAAAAATTTACTATTTTTGACGAATGATTAATAAGTCACTGAAAAGAAATACCATAGCAGGTTTTGCAATAATTTTTCTGCTGTCATCATGTAATAACAATGAGAAAATGCTTGATTCTCTGGCTGATTACAATAATTCAAAAGAGGCAAAGGGCTACCATTTTGGAGATCGGCTTACTCTTCCAAAAGAAGTGACAGATAATGCAGAAACAATTATGGTAAGCTTTGGAGAAAATGAAACTTCAAATTTGACAATTGATCCTAAGTTTTTCACGTTGGGAGATAACAACGTTACTTTTATCATTAAAACCAAAAGCGGTGAAACCTTAAGTCAGGATGCAACAATTAATGTTTTTGCAAAAAAAACTGAACAGAATATTTCCTACAACATCGTAGCAGAATATCCTCATGACCCGACTAATTTTGTCGAAGGATTTCTTATGGAAGGCAATATGATTTACGAAAGCGCCGGATTAGACGGTGATTCTAAACTTGTAAAATATACTTTAGGTTCATCCACTCCAAGTGTTATAGAAAAACAGCCCATTGATGTTTTTTCTGAAGGCTGTGCTATTGTTGGTGATAAGATTTACCAGCTGACCTATAAAAATAAAATAGGTTTTGTGTACGATAAAAACTCATTAAAAAAACTTTCCCAATTTCCTTTACCGAATATGATCGGCGAAGGGTGGGGACTAACGTATGACGGGAAAAATCTTATTGCAACCGATGGTTCAAAAAACCTTTATTTTCTGGATATAAACTCTCCTTCTAAGGTAGTCAGAACAGTGTCTGTTGCCGGACACGCTGAAACCTACAACAATATTAATGAGCTGGAATTTCATAAGGGTTTCATTTATTCCAATGTTTGGCATAAACCTATTATACTAAAAATCAATCCTGCTACAGGGGAGGCCATAGGGAAATTTGATTTTACGAAATTAACCCATGAAAATGATCAGGGTAACAGTGAACATGTTCTAAATGGAATTGCCTTTAAAGGTGATAACATGTTGATAACCGGTAAAAACTGGACGAAAATTTATGAAGTTGCCATTCAATAAATTCATTATTTAAAATTTAAATAAAAGTGTGTAAATTGCCGACGTTCCGCATAGGAAAATTATCTTTACCAAAATAGATTTTGAAATTATTTTACATCATATTTATCTTCTTTTTCTGTACAGTAAACGCACAGAAGTCCCTTCCTTTAGATACATTAAAGCTGAAGGAAGCTAAAGATATGCTGGCGGACGACTACGGCAATCTCTATATCTATAAAAACAAAGATTTCAGTTTTACCAAATACGATTCTTTAGGAAAACAGCTTGGAAAAATGATGCTTACGGTGCCATATAAAGTACAGTCTGTGCAGAACCCGCTGAGCCTGGCATTATTCTCAGAAAATGCCCAGGAAATGAAATTTGTCGATCAGAATATGAACGAGATCCAGAAAATAGATTTCAGACAGAAGTTCGGGTTTATCAAAATGGCCTATGCCGAAGATCTTCAGCAGCTGTGGCTTCTGGATGACAGTACGAAACGACTGATTCAGTATAACTTCAGAAACGATACAACAATTAATTCTTATCCTTTTGATATCAGTTTTGATGATATGATGGATCTGCTTGTATTTGAAAATAAAGTCTATATTTTAACCCGGAAACATATCCGGATATACTCGCTGAAATTTGAAAAGCTCTTTGAAGCTCCACTTGAAAACGGGAAAAGATTCAGACGGGAGAATGATGTTATTTTGGTGGTCGCGGACAATTCGATCCTGAAATATGACCCGGAAAAAGGGATGATTAAAATTTTTGAAGATAAAGACGCACAAATTGTGGATAAAAACATCCTTTCTTATTTTGAAATCAAAGCGAACAAACTCTATCTTTACAGCCTTGAAAAAATAAAGGAAACTAAACTGCAGACAGAACCCGAAACCAAGCAGGTTGCTCCGCCAGCTCCAGAACCACCATCTGAACAGCCAGTTGGAACAGAAGTGGAAAAAACTGATGTAGAAAAGACGGAATCTGATAAAAAAGCTCCGGATAATACTCTACAAAAGCTGATGGAAGACACATCCGAGGTTCAGGCTGCAGGTGTTTAGTCAGGATTAAATAAAAAATATTAAGGAGAATGCATATTGCAGTTACAGGAAATATTGGTGCCGGTAAAACAACATTAACTACGATGCTTGCCAAGCATTACGGATGGGATGCACAGTTTGAAGATGTAGATCACAACCCTTACCTCGAAGATTTTTATGCGGATATGAGCAAATGGAGTTTTGCACTTCAGATCTACTTTTTGGGAAGCAGATTTCGTCAGGTTAAAGAGATCAGGGAAAGCGGTAAGAATATTATACAGGACCGTACGATCTATGAAGATGCCCATATTTTTGCTGAAAACCTAAATGACATGAAACTTCTTTCAGACAGGGATTTCAATAACTATGTATCTGTTTTCGGTCTGATGAAGTCTTTCGTCTCTGCTCCGGATCTGTTAATTTATCTTAAATCCGATGTTCCGAATCTTGTGAAAAAGATCTACAAAAGAGGAAGGGAATATGAAGCATCGATCAGTATTGAATACCTGTCAAAACTCAATCAGAAATACGAAAAATGGATCTCCGATTATACTGAAGGAAAACTTCTGGTAATCGAAGTGGATGACCTGGATTTTGTAGAAAAGCCCGAGGACTTTGGGTTTATTCTTGAAAAGATAGAAGTAGAACTGAACGGCTTATTTTAACAAATTTTTATCAGAATTTAAGAGAAGCTCTCCGTTTATTCTTCCTAACTTTAAGGAGAAAGTTCAATTTTAAATAGTAACATTATGATGGTTAAGGTTTTACATAACGGGAACTGCTCTAAATCAAATGCTGTACTTGAGTATCTTGATGAAAACGGTGTGCCTTTTGAGATCATCAACATCATGGAAGATCCGTTGAGCGTCCTGGAAATCAAAACAGTATTGAAAAAGCTGAATCAGAGCGTATTTCATATGATCCGTAAAGCAGATAAGCTGTATATGGAAAATTATGCTGATAAAAATTATTCTGAAGAAGAATGGATTAAAATCCTGTCTGAGAATCCTTCCCTGATACAGAGGCCTATCCTGATCAAAGGATCTGTTGCCATGCTGGGGAGACCTATTGAGAATGTAAAATTCTTTATTGAAAAATAATAATAAAAAAGTCAGCTTTTAGCTGACTTTTTCTTTTCTCTACAATAGAATGACGCCTTCTATTTTAGCGACATCTTTATAAATATTCACCACCTGATCTGCATCCAGAACGAATGCATTGATATTACATGCAGTGTATTTTCCGTTTTTGCTTTCGCGGTTTCCCAATGTAAACTTGATGCCATCAAAAACTTTATAAATTTCAGTAAGTTTTGCCTGATCTGTGGGAATGATAAATTTAAATAAATAATCTTCAGGAAAGTCATGGTGACCTTCCAGTTTCTCCTTCAGAGAATTATAAAAATCCTCAGGGTTAGCGTGTTGGTTTCCTTGTAATATGTCCATCTGCAGTTGTTAAGTTATATAAATATAGCGAAAATTTTTCTATTTTCCAAGTGGTCCAAGCAGTGCTTTAGAGTTCTGATGCTCGTAATCTTCAATGATATTGAACAGTCCGTTCACCAGCTGTTCAGAGGCAAGTCTGCTCAAGCCACCGGTGTTTACATTACTGTTGCTTCCACCAAGAAGGCTGCCCAAAAGATTATTTCCTGAAAGAGCGGTATTGATTGTTTTTGCAATTCCATATTCATTCAGTTTCTCATCCACTTTGGGAGCGATGGCAGCAACGAGCTGCTGAGAGGTCTTCTCCTTTAAGATCTGTGTTGCTGTTGTACCCTGAATAATTCTTGTCACATCCTGTGCATTTAAACTGTTTACAGCCCCTTGTAGAATAGGTTTTGATGTGTTAACGGTATATGCTGCTGCCTGTGCAATAAAATCTCTTTCCTTAGCTACCAGGGAAGGAGCAATTTTTTCAAGGGTAGAATTAATGTCTCTCAGCTCTTTTGGAAGAGCCTTATCCACCATATTATTTTGAAGGAAAGCTTCCTTGTTGCTGTAAATCCCCATTCCTTTATCTATACCGTTCAGTAAAACTCTTTTAATAATAGATAATCCAAGGTCGGATGTCGCCATGGTGGTGCAGGATTGAACACTGGTAAAAATTAATGTACCGGTTCCAATTAATAATGCTGCTGTTATAATGTATTTTTTCATTGATCTTTTTCTTATTTTTCCAAATATTGCGCCAAAGGTAAACACTATAACCGTATTAACAAAATATTAAATTCTTATTACGTATTTGGGGATTTTTTTGTTAAAAGTAAAAGGTTTTCGATTAGGTATTTTGTTGTAAATTCATATTTATAATGTAATTTAGTTATTCTAATGTGAATTATTTAGCTTTCTGTATAAGATTCATCTGAGTTTTTTAAATTTTTACAATATGTTAACATTGTTCGATTTTTTTTCTATTTTTGAGTAATGTCTTTTTTTGAGAATTTAAATAACTCCACTAAGAAGGACATGTTTTTAAAATTAGATTGTACGAATAAAATTGAACTATATGAAACAACGTGATTTAAAGTATTCATGCCTCATTGCGGTTTTGTACTTCGGTATGAACGTCAATGCGCAGACTACACCGAAGGACACTCTCAAAGAGCAGAAGATCGAGGAAGTGGTTTTGATAGGATATGGCTCTCAGAAAAAAGAGAATGTGACCGGAAGCATTGCTACAATTAGTGCTAAGGACATATCAGACAGACCTAACTCAAATCCCATCAGTTCTATCCAAGGTAAAGTGTCTGGTGTTCAGATTCTTAACTCCGGTGCACCTGGGGCATCACCAAGAGTAGATATTCGAGGTATTGGATCCATAACTGGGAAAACGGTATTTATTGTAGACGGAATGATTACAGATGATATCTCATTTTTGAATCCGCAGGATATTGAATCAATGAGCATATTGAAAGATCCATCCAGTTTAGCCATTTTTGGAGCTAAAGCATCCAATGGAGCAGTCATTATTAAAACAAAAACGGGTAAGGGTAAAAAACCAACCTTTAATTTCAACTCATATCTTGGAGTTAAAAAGGTAACTAACGTTCCGAAAATGGTTAATGGTGACCAATACGTTGAGCTATATAATGAAAAGTATATGAATGATATACGTGTAGGTGGACAGGCATTCGATCCTACAAAAATTATATCAAGATCTCAATTTCCGGCAGATACAAACTGGTTTGATGAAGTGTTATCACAAGGAATTATCAGCTCATCTGATATTTCTGCTTCAGGTAATCTAGGTAAATTGAATTATTTCTTAAGTTTAGGTTACTTAAAAGATGAGGGAACTTTAGAAGCCGGACGTGGTATGAACTCGGGAAATGATTTTGGAAGATTAAATACTAGAATTAATCTTTCCTATAAGATTACTGATAATTTAACGATTGGGGATAATTTTACCTGGGCTGATATTCATAATAATAATGCAAACAATCCATTATTGACAGCTTATAATGCTCCACCAGTATTCTATCCGATTGATCCTACTACCAATAATTATGATTATATTACTTTAGTGAGTGTAACGAATCCAAGAGCCATGCTGGATTTATTCCGCTCAAAAACCAGACAGCAACGTATGCTGAATAATATTTGGGCTGAGTATAAGTTTCTTAAAGACTTTACATTGAGAGTGAGCTATACTTCTGATAATACAAATACCAGTAAGTATGAATTTACTCCTACTGCAACCTATATTCCTCTACCAAACAGGTCTCTTTTGGTAACAAGAGATTCCAGAAACAGAGATTATGTGTGGGATAACACATTGTCCTGGAAGAAAAAACTAGGTCTTCATAATATTGAATTACTTGCCGGTTTTTCACGTACTCAAAATTATTATCGTGAAAATTATCTGGAAGCCAGAGATATTGTATTTAATGGTAAAGATAGTAGTCTTGATATTTCCTCAGGAAATGAAATCTATGGAACTACTATAAGCCCACCAGATGATCCTCGTGCTGTTACTCCCTATAAAAAAAGAATAGAATCAACATTTGGAAGACTTAATTATGATTACGCAGGTAAATATCTTTTAAATGCTTCGGTTCGTAGGGATGGAGCAACAGGGTTCTCTTCTGATGACAGATATAAAGTATTTCCAGCAGTAAGTATAGGCTGGGTAATCTCGAAAGAAGGATTTATGAGTAATCAGAATGTATTTAATTTACTGAAGTTAAGAGCAAGCTGGGGCAAACTTGGTAATCCGGAAGTTTCGAGAGATTATGATAATCTTACTAGTATTCTTACAGGTGGGGCTTATTTTGGTGGGATTGGCAATCCTGCACAAACTGTTACTAGAATTGTAGACCCAACTATTACATGGGAAACTACTACTGGTCGTGATCTAGGGATTGAAATGGCTTTGCTTAATAATAAACTAAAAATTGAAGCAACTTATTTTGACAAAGATTCTAAAGATGTAGTTTACGGAATTAATCAGCCAACGACGTCAGGGGCCAGTAATGCTAATAATTTTGTAACAAATGCCTATTCTTTCAACAATAAAGGATTTGAAGGATCTGTTAGTTATGATGCAAGAGTAAATGATCATATTAAGTTCAGCGTTTTTGGAAATATTACTACTTTGGATAACAAAATTACAAGTGTATATGCAGATTCATACAATCAGCCTGGAGTAAGCTTATTTGGAAATCCTATCATAAGACTTGAAAAAGGGCAGGCTGTAGGCTCATACTATGGATATAATGTAATCGGAGTATTCCAAAACGATGCGCAGGTAGCTGCAGCACCTACTTATTCGTCTGTGAAAAAAACTGTGGGAGGTTTTATGTTTGAAGACAGAGATGGAAACGGTGTGATAGATGCTAATGATAAAACATTTTTAGGAAGTCCGATTCCGAAATTTACTTATGGATTTGGATTTAATGTGAATATCTATGATTTTGATCTGGCAATGGATTTCCAGGGAGTATCCGGAAACAAAATTTATAACTATAACAGAGAACAGAGATTTGGTAATGAAAGCTGGGATCTAGATTTCTACAATAACAGATGGCATGGAGAAGGAACTTCAAATACATATGCTATGACCACCAATGACCAGGGAGTTATTGTTCCAAGTAGTTTTTATGTAGAAAACGGAAGCTTTTTCAGAATCAGAAATATTCAGATAGGGTATAATATTCCAAAAGATGTTTTAGGGACAGCAATCCAGAAGTTACGTTTTTATGCAAGTGCTCAAAACCCTTGGACAAGCTTTAAATATCATGGTTTCTCACCGGAAATTTTGAATACGGATAGAGTACAAATGGGTATAGACAATAATATTTATCCTATATCTGCAATATATACGGTTGGGGTTAACGTAACTTTTTAATTTAATTTTATCATGAAAAAAATCATATTTTCCATATTCATGCTTTCTGCAGTTTTAAGCTGTAAGAGTGATTATCTAGATATACCTGTTGAAGGAAGAACTGATGCTTCAGAATTCTTTAAAACAGAAAGTGATGCTATACAGGCTACCAATGCAATTTATAATTTTTTAAGAAGCTGGGATAATTCAGCATTTCCATACCAATATCTTTTTGGAGTGCCGGCTGATGATGTATTAAAAGGCTCAAACCCTGGAGATGCTTCTTTCATTAACGCATATGATCAGTTTACTTTTACTTCCAGTGATGAAGGCGTTAGAGGATACTGGGCTGGCCAATGGCAGGCAATTGCGCGTTGTAACCAGGTAATTTCAAAAGTTCCTGCTATTGAAATGAATACTGCTCTAAAAGACAGGCTTTTAGCCGAAGCGAAATTTTTACGTGCCTATTTTTACTTCAACTTAGTAAGAATATATGGAGGCGTTCCGATTTTTGATGGTCTTCAGGAAAATTATAATATTCCCAGAAATACAACAGATGAAGTCTATAACTTTATTATTTCTGATTTAACAGCGGCTTCGCAGGTTTTACCCCAGTCATATGGTGCTTCAGATCTAGGTAGAGCAACTAAGGGTGCTGCATTAGGTATGTTGTCAAAAGTATTTTTATATAAAAAAGACTGGCAGAAGGCTTATGATACTTCTAACCAGGTGATTGCAATGGGCTATTCATTAGATACCAATTTCAACCATTTATTTAGAGTGGCAGGAGAGTTTGGTACTGAATCGGTTTTCGAAATTGACTGTGCTTGTACAGGGCAATACAAAGGAAGCCAGTATTCACAGGTACAGGGGGCAAAAGATCAGTTTGGCTGGGGCTTTTTTACTCCTTCCCAAGCACTGGAGAATGCTTTTGAGCCTGGTGATATTCGTAAAGAATTAACAATTCTGAGAAACGGAGAAATTACACCGGAAGGTGACCTTATTAATGCCAATCCAACGTCCGTTAATACGTATAATCAAAAAGCTTATGTTCCTAAAAGTCAGCAAAATACAGCTTGTGACGATGGGTCTGTTCAAAATATCAGGGTTTTACGCTTTGCTGAAGTCTTGTTAATCAATGCAGAAGCTGCAAATGAACTGGGAAATACTGCAACAGCAATTACAAATCTTAATAAAGTAAGAACAAGAGCCCAGTTGCCAAATACTACAGCATCTTCTCAATCTGCTTTAAGAACAGCGATCTGGCATGAAAGAAGAGTTGAACTTGCTATGGAGGGTGACCGTTTTGTGGATCTAGTAAGAACAGGACAGGCTGCTACAGTGCTGGCTCCTTATGGATTCAAAGCTGGAAAGAATGAACTTTTCCCGATTCCTTTTATAGAAATAGGACAAAGTAATGGAGTTTTAACCCAAAACCCAGGCTATTAAAATCAGTCATAAAAACTTAGAGGAGAATGAAAGTTCTCCTCTTCTTTTAGTAAAAACAGGTAAAAAAGATTTCATGAAAAGGACCGTATTATCAATTGCTGTGACCTCTTTATTCTTTGCATACTCTTGCAAAAACTCCAAATCTCCGAAACAGGAAATTACTCAAAATGAAGCCGTGAAAAGCAACATTACTGATGAACAGCTTATGGACAGAGTTCAGAAAGATGCATTAAAATATTTTTGGGACTATGCGGAACCCAAATCCATGCTGGGAAGAGAGCGTTACCATGAAGACAATATCTATCCGGATAATGATAAGCATGTAGTGACAACAGGCGGCTCAGGATTTGGATTGGCAACGCTTCTGGTAGGAGTGGAAAGAGGATTCATTCCAAGACAGGACGCGGTAAAAAGGCTGACTCATATGATGGATTTTCTTGCTAAAGCAGACCGTCATAAAGGTGCCTGGTCCCACTGGATCAATGGAGAAACAGGAAAAACTGTTCCTTTCGGAAAAAAAGATAACGGTGGAGATCTGGTTGAAACCGCATTTCTTACTTCCGGAATTCTGATGGTCCGTGAATATTTTAAAAACGGAAATGCCGAAGAAAAAGCCCTTGCTGCAAAATGCGATGAGCTTTGGAAAGGAATTCAGTGGAACTGGTACACAAAAGGAGGCGAAAAAGTCCTTTACTGGCATTGGTCACCAGAATATCAGTGGGAAATGAACTTTCCGCTGGAAGGGTATAACGAATGTCTTATCACCTACATTTTAGCTGCTTCATCACCTACCCATCCAATCGATGCTGAAACCTATTACAAAGGCTGGACGAGAAATGGAAAATACCTTACAGATAAAACAAAATATGGACTTCCTCTATATGTAAAACACAATTATGCCGAAGAATACGGCGGGCCGCTTTTCTGGTCACAATATTCCTACATCGGTCTGGATCCTACCGGACTTTCTGACAAGCTGGTGAAAAACTATTTTGACTTAAACAAAAATCAAGTCCTTATCGACTATAAATACTGTGTTGAAAATCCAAAACAGTGGAAAGGCTACGGGCCAAATTACTGGGGTCTGACAGCCGGATATACAAGAAATGAAGACGGAAGTACAGGATACACTGCCCACATGCCTGGCAATGACAACGGAGTGATCACACCTACAGCAGCACTGAGCAGCTTCCCGTATACTCCAAAAGAATCGATGAACTTTTTGAGATTCCTATATACTGAGAAACCTGAGTTTATTGGCTCGGCAGGACCATATGATGCTACTTCAGTGAATTACAACAATTGGTTTACACCAAGATATTTAGCCATAGATCAGGGCACAATAGCACCTATGATTGAAAACTACAGGACCGGATTCCTTTGGAAATTATTTATGAATGCCCCTGAAATTCAGCAGGGACTCAAGAAATTAAGTTTTCAGTCTGAAAAATATGGCATTAAATAATTATAAATCTTACCTTCAGCAGGATTTTCATGAATAGAAACAGACTTTAGTCCGTTCAAATACAAAGTAACACACCAAACGGCTTTAACCAAACCCTGATTAGCAATATGAAATTAAAACTAAAACACCTTCCACTTTTACTCCTTCCGCTTTCATTACACGTGAATGCTCAGGAAATAAAAGCAGAACTCAATAAAGAAATTAAAAGAACAGAAAAGATATCTTATATTCTCGATTACCCTCAAAAGGTAAAAGGAAATGTTCCGCTGATCGTGTTCCTTCACGGATCAGGAGAAAGAGGTAACAATCTTGAAGCAGTCAAGGTACACAGTCCGTTTACATATAAAAGCCTGATCAAAGAACCTGTAGCCATTTTAGCGCCGCAGTGTCCTGCAGATTCATGGTGGGATACAGTGACAATTTATAACCTGATCCAAGAAATTCAGAAAAAATATAAAATTGATGCTTCAAGAATTTACCTTACAGGACTTTCCCTGGGAGGCTGGGGAACTTTGAAACTCGCCATGGAACATCCTGAAATGTTTGCAGCAGTAGTGCCGGTTTGTGCACCTACAGATATGATCATGTATGCAAATATCAACCAATATAAAGATCTGAATATGAAGATTTTTCATGGAGGAATGGATGATATCGTTCTGCCTGAAAATGCATTTAACTTCTACCAGAGATTACATCCGGTAAACCCGTCAGCAGAATTGATTATTTTCCCTAATGACAATCACAATTCATGGGATTCCACCTATTCAGACCCTAAACTGTACGAATGGATGTTGTCTAAGAAAAAAGGAGAATAGAACTTTTAGTGAATAATGCAGAACCAAAAATCAAAAATGTTTAAAGAAAAGGGGGAGATAATAATATGATCAATTTTATCGCAGATAAAATCCTTGCACCTAAAAAACATAAAGCTTAAAAAAATAGCGCCTTTGCATTATCCAACAAAAAAAGACCCCACGGTTAAACAATAAAATAAAATTAGAACTATAATTTAAGAAGATAGATTTATGAAAAAGTTAATTGTACTCGCAGCTTTAGCACTTTCACCTGTGTTTTCCGCACAGGAAATGGTAACCAAGCCGGTGCAGTCTTACCAGACAGCCCAATATCAGGCGAAAAGAAAAGCTTTCGTAGAGAATCTTTTGTCTAAGATGACTTTAGATGAAAAGATTGGCCAGCTCAACCTGCCTACCTCCGGAGATTTTACAACCGGACAGGCTCAAAGTTCAGATATCGGAAAAAAAGTAGAGCAGGGATTAGTAGGAGGATTATTTAATATAAAAGGAGCTGATAAAATCAAAGCTGTTCAGAAGGTCGCTATAGAAAAAAGCCGTCTGAAAATTCCTTTGATCTTTGGAATGGATGTCATCCATGGTTACGAAACCACTTTCCCGATTCCACTGGGCCTTGCTGCTTCATGGGATATGAACCTGGTACAGCAGTCTGCAAGAGTTGCTGCGAAAGAAGCGTCTTCAGACGGGATCAACTGGACTTTCTCGCCGATGGTGGATATTTCCCGTGAACCGAGATGGGGAAGGGTTTCCGAAGGTTCCGGAGAAGATCCTTATTTAGGCAGCGAAGTTTCTAAAAATATGGTCTATGGCTATCAGGGAAAAGATCTTTCCGCCGGTAATACCATTTTAGCCTGTGTAAAGCATTTCGCACTATACGGAGCGGGAGAAGCTGGACGTGATTACAATACGGTGGACATGAGTCATGTGAGAATGTTCAACGAATATTTTCCTCCATATAAAGCAGCGGTAGATGCAGGAGTAGCTTCTGTAATGGCCTCTTTCAATGAAGTGGACGGAGTTCCGGCAACCGGAAATAGATGGCTGCAGACTGATGTTCTGAGAAAAATGTGGAACTTCAAAGGTTTCGTAGTGACCGATTATACCGGGATCAATGAAATGACAGAACACGGAATGGGAGACCTTCAGCAGGTATCTGCTTTAGCCCTGAAGGCCGGAGTAGATATGGATATGGTAGGAGAAGGATTTTTAACAACCCTGAAAAAATCCCTTGACGAAGGAAAAGTTACGCAAGCTGAGATCGATATGGCTGCAAGAAGAATTCTTGAAGCAAAATACGATCTTGGATTATTCGATGATCCTTACCGTTACGGTGATGCAAAACTGGCTGCAAAAGAGGTTTACAATATGGAAAACCGTAACATAGCAAGAAGTGCAGCAGCCCAGTCTATGGTTTTATTAAAAAATGAGAATAATGTATTGCCACTGAAAAAATCCGGTACAGTAGCCGTAATCGGACCATTGGTTAATAACTCACTGAATATGGCGGGAACATGGAGTGTTGCCACAAAACATGCTGCCTCAGTTTCATTAATGCAGGGTCTTCAGGCTAATTATGGAAAAGAAGTGAAATTTCTTTCCGCAAAAGGTGCTAATATTGATTACGATGCTAAATTAGAAGATATCTATGCAGCTCACGGTAAAAAAACAGACAGGGATAATCGTTCTAAAGAAGAATTATTGAAAGAAGCAGTTGACGTAGCCAACAAAGCAGACGTTATCGTTCTGGCAATTGGAGAATCTGCCGAAATGAGCGGGGAGTCTTCATCAAGAACAGAAATTACCATTCCCCAGTCACAGGTTGATTTATTAAATGAACTGAAAAAGACCGGAAAACCGATCGCGATGGTACTTTACACAGGACGACCGTTAGCTTTAACCAATGTAAAAGATACACCTGATGCTATCCTGAACGCATGGTTTGCCGGATCAGAAGCAGGAAATGCTATTTCAGACGTTTTATTCGGGAAAGTAAATCCTTCAGGGAAACTTCCGATGACCTTCCCGAGAAGCTTAGGGCAGGTTCCTATTTATTATAATGCAAAAAATACTGGCCGCCCGTTAAGTCAGGATAAAGTCGATAAATGTGTGTATGAAAGATTCCGTTCCAATTATATGGATGAGTGTAATACACCACTATATCCATTCGGTTACGGTCTGAGTTATTCTAAATTCAGCTATTCCGATATGTCAGTTTCAAATCCGAATCCAAAAGGAAATCAAACGATTCAGGCTTCAGTAACGGTTACTAATTCCGGAAATTATGACGGGGCTGAAGTGGTGCAGTTGTATATCAGAGACCTGGTAGGCAGCATTACCAGACCGGTAAAGGAACTGAAAGGATTCCAGAAAATTTTCCTAAAAAAAGGAGAATCTAAAAAAGTAACTTTCGATATTATACCAGAAAGCTTGAAATTCTACAATGGAGAATTGAAATTTGACTGGGAACCGGGAGAATTTGATATCATGATCGGAACCAATTCTGATGATGTGAAACATTCAAAGATCAACTGGACTAAATAATATAACCAAAGCCATTCTTTTGAATGGCTTTTTCCCTTTTTTTTGGCATGATTTTTAATAGCACAGTTATAACTTTAAGATAATAATTATGAAAAAAACGATTTTACTTGGCGCAATGTTTTTGGGTTCTTTTATATTCGCACAGATCAAAGGTGGTGATCGAGATGCACATGGGTGCATCGGTTCTGCAGGATATACCTATTCCCAGATCAAAAAAGATTGTGTAAGAGTATTTGAGCAGAAGATTAAATTAACAGAAGTTGCCCCTAAAGGAAGCTCTACTTCAATGGCTGCCGTGATTTTTAGTAAAGATTTGAAGAAAGCCGAAGTTTTTGTTCCGGATACGGATGGAGAGAGCCTGATTCTTACAAGAGCAGGAAAAGGTAAAATCTGGAAAAAAGATGGATATGCATTGGTTCCTTTCAAAAAGAATGGGTATCAGCTTAAAAAAGACAATGTTGTGATTTATCAGTAAATCCAGATTTATAAAATACAATTGAGACTGTCCGTTAAGGCAGTCTCTTTTTTTAATTGAATAAAGAGTGTAATTCTACGAACATATATTTTCTACTAGGGCCTGGAGAATTGTATAATATGATCGGAACCAGCTCTGGTGATATAATATCTAGGAAATACATAACTAAATAATATATTTTGTAAACCCTTCAAAATAAGTGTTTTTTTTATATCTTAGGTTAGCTAATACCTTGTTACTATTGTTATTGTAAAAACTAAAACCATTAATATTTTACTATGAGAAAAACTATTTTATTGGGCGCAATATTCGTCAGTTCTTTAGCATTTACCCAACAAAAATCTCCAGTTTTAGGAGGTGATAGAGATGTTCATGGCTGTATAGGTTCAGCAGGCTATACGTATTCACAGATCAAAAATGATTGTGTGAGGGTTTTTGAACAGAAAATCAAATTAAAGGAAGTGAGCTCAGATAAAAGTTACACTTCTATGACAGCTGTTATTTTCAGTAAAGATATGAAAAGGGCTGAAATTTTCATCCCGGACGGAAATGCAAAAAGCATCATCCTTACCAGAGAAGGAAAAAGCAAAATGTGGAAAAGTGGAAGCTATATTAAAGAAGCTTATGTTTTGGTTCCTTTTAAGAAAAAAGGATATCAGCTTAAAAAAGATAATGTTGTGATTTATCAGTGATCCAATTTTAATACACAAAAGCCACTCGGAAAAGAGTGGCTTTTTTTATGAAACCAGGGTGGATTTTGACTTGTCTGTCAATTAAAAATACTCTTTGATAATTTGAAAAAAAATAAATAATAAATATTAAATTACACTTCCAGCTAAAAAATGTATATTGCTGTGACCAAATCATAGCGGAATCCGAAAAGCTTATAGAGTAGGAAAGTGTAAAAAATACTATATGAAAAATCTAAAAAAACTTACAAAACAAGAATTGAAAACAGTTCAGGGAGGTATTCCTATGTGCTTGCCAGGCTATTTCTGGTGTTCATTTGTGAAAAAATGCATATCTGTAGGGACAGAGTGTGGACTTGCTCTATAATAATCACTCTTTGCTTCTGTAAACAAAAGAAAAGCCGTTCGGAAGAACGGTTTTTGCTATTATAAGTGATTTAAATTTAGGCATGTTACTTTAAAAAATGATCTTTAGAAATAGGCTTTAATTTGCTTAAAAATGCAGGATAAAATGACCAACTTTAACTAAAATTTAAAACAGCATCCACAATTTTCATCTCTCACTGAAAATCCTTATTTTTGTACATCTAAAAAGTAAAAGAAAGAATGAATTCCTACAAAAATCCATTGGAAGAGCGCTATTCCAGTGAAGAAATGTTGTTTAATTTCTCACATAATAACAAATTCCGTACCTGGAGAAAGCTTTGGATCGCTTTGGCTGAAATTGAAAAAGACTTAGGTCTTGATATTACAGACGGGCAGATTGCTGAGCTGAAAGCTAATGCTGAAAATATCGATTATGATAAAGCAGCTGAGTATGAAAAAAAATTCCGCCATGATGTAATGGCTCACGTTCATACCTATGGTGATGTGGCGCCTTCAGCAAAAGGAATTATCCACTTGGGGGCTACTTCAGCTTTTGTAGGTGACAATACAGACCTTATTCAGATCCGTGACGGGCTTTTAATCTTAAAGAAAAAGCTGGTTAACGTCATGAAAAACTTAGCTGATTTCTCTATTCAGTATAAAGATCTTCCTACCTTAGGATTTACTCATTTCCAACCAGCTCAGCTGACGACTGTTGGAAAAAGGGCTACACTTTGGTTGCAGAGCTTGGTTCTTGATATTGAAGAACTGGATTTCTTCCTGGAAACACTTCGTTTCAGAGGAGTAAAAGGAACTACAGGAACTGCTGCAAGTTTTTTAGAACTTTTCAATGGTGACTATTCCAAAGTAAAACATTTAGATAAAGAGCTTTCAAAAAGATTCGGTTTTGAAAAAGTATTCGGTGTTTCTGGTCAGACTTACGACAGAAAAATCGATGCTAAAGTAGTTGCTTTATTAGGGAATATTGCTCAGTCTGCTCATAAATTCACCAACGATTTACGTCTTCTTCAAAACCTTAAAGAAATTGAAGAGCCGTTCGAGAAAAACCAGATCGGTTCATCAGCAATGGCTTACAAACGTAATCCAATGAGAAGTGAAAGAATCGGAGCATTGGCAAAATATGTAATGTCTTTGACGACAAGTTCCGCGATGGTAGCTTCTACCCAATGGTTTGAAAGAACACTGGATGATTCTGCCAACAAGAGGCTGACGATTCCTCAGGCATTTCTTGCTGTTGATGCTATTCTATTGATCTGGAATAATATCATGAACGGAATTGTTGTATATCCGAACAGAATCAACAAGCATATTATGGAAGAGCTTCCTTTCATGGCAACGGAATACATTATCATGGAAGAAGTGAAGGCTGGTGGTGACCGTCAGGAAATTCACGAAGTGATCAGAGTTCATTCTATGGAAGCTTCTAAAAAAGTGAAAGAAGAAGGAAAAGAAAATGACCTTATTGAAAGAATCTTAAATGATGATTCTTTAAAATTAGATAAATCAAAATTAAAAGAAGTTTTAGATCCTAAAAACTTTATAGGTTTCGCACCGATCCAGACAGAGGAGTTCATCAGTAATGAAGTTCAGCCGATTCTGGATAAAAATAAAGACCTGATAGGATTGGAGGCTGATCTTAAAGTATAAACATATGCAGTCCTTTTGGGCTGCATTTTTTATTTTATATTCAACATGAAAAAAACTCTTCTACTCATTTCCCTGATACCCATCCTTTCTTTTTCCCAGAAGAAAGAGGTCTTAAAATATTTTATTTCAAAAGATTCTTTGGTTGGAGTTAAAAATCAGAAAGATGAAATTATTGTTCCGGCCCAGTTTAAAATTTTTTCAAACATTGAAAATGGAGAATTAGTTGAAGGGGAGACCATTTATTTTGATGGGTTTAAAACAGGAGAAGCAAAAGAGAAAAATGCATGGGGATATGTCTATGATAAAAAAGGGAATTTCCTTTACAGGCCTTTCTTTTACGACAATGGAGCAGATTATTTTTCCGAAGGTTTAAGAAGATTCGTTAAAAATGGAAAAGTAGGTTTTGCAGACAGAAATGGAAAAGTTGTTATAGAACCAAGTCATGATTTTGCATCGCCTTTCAAGTATGGCTACGCTGCTTTTTGCGACGGCTGTGACTGGGAAGAAACAGAAGATGAGCACAAAGCAATCGTTGGCGGAACATGGGGAGTAATGGATTTCAAAGGGAAAATTGTAAAGCCCGTTTCAAAATCAGAAAATGCAGTAGAAGTTGGAGGGAAATATTTTCCAAACCCATTTAATTATAATGAAAAAGAGAAGACCATTCTTCAGTTTTTCAATGTACAAAACAAAAAGCTTTCAGAAATCTATTATGTCAATCATTATACAAAACTCTCTGATAATGAAAAGAAATTATTTTTTGAAATTGTAGAGAGACCAAAAGAAAATTTTCCATTCTATCAGGTAAATACGTATGATTATAGAAAAACGGAAGCAGGAATATCGGATTTTAAGTTTATAGTTTCAGAAGACGGTAAAAATATTTTTGCACTTGAATTTGAAAATGAAAAAATTCCTTTTCAGAAATGGCTGAAAGATGAGACAGAAAAGGCCGAACAGTTTCAGAAAGAACATCCCGATAATCCTAATAAATTTGTAAAATAACAATTGCCCATGAAAAACCTGTCGATTTTTTTATTGATTCTTGTGTCTGCAAAGAGCTTCTCACAAAGCCAGAAACAGGTGTATTCCATCATGGAGACCAATGCGCAAAAATTAAAAGAAAAATCAGGGGCTTATTCCGTATCGATCGGAATCGTGAAAGACGGGAAAGTGTACACAAAACATTTTGGGGAAATAGATAAAGGAAAGGGAAATAAAGCAGATGACAATACTTATTTTGAGATAGCATCTGTAACAAAGCTTTTTACCGGACAATTGTTGGCTCAGGCCGTTTTGGAAAATAAAATTAATCTTGAAGACGACATCCGTAAATACCTGAAAGGATCATATCCCAATTTAGAATACAACGGAACTCCGATTAAAATTAAAGATCTGATTTCCTACAGGACAGCGTTGCCTCGCAGTTTGCCTGATGACTCTGAAATCCGGAAAAAAATGTCAGATGAAACTCCTTTTCAATACAATGCATTAGGAGAAAATTATACAAAAGATAATTTTAAGCAGGATCTTCAAAAAGTAAAACTGGATACAGTACCCGGAATCAAATACAATTACAGCAATTTAAGCCTTGAATTAACAGGTTTGATGCTGGAAAATATCTACGGGAAAAGCTATGAAACGCTGCTTAAAGAAAACATCTTTTCAAAAGCAGGAATGGATCACACCAAACTGGAATTGGGTAAAAATGAAGTCTTAGCCAATGGATATCATTCAAGCGGACGCCTGATGCCAAAATTCATAAGCCATTTATGGGGTGCCAGTGGAGTGAGAACCAAATCCACTATGGGAGATCTGGTGAAGTTCTTAAAGTATGAACTGGATTCGAAAAACTCAATTGTTCAGGAATCTCAAAGAAACATCAGCAACAGCAAAGGTGACTGGTATGGATATTTTTGGGACGGCTTCGGTCTTAGTGAACATGGGAAAAGAGGATACAAGCACGGTGGAGCATTCGGAGATCAGGTGTGGTTTGCCATCTATCCAGAAATGAATACTGGGATCTGTGTTATTGTAAACGTCAGCGGCCCGGATACATTCCCGGTGCTTTATAATTCAGTGGCCAGATTAATGAATGATTTGACAATAGTACCGGGAGAAAAGGAAACAGAAGGATACTATCTGAAAGGAGATAACGTTGTATTTATCTATACGCATCCAAAGAATTTAAATTCAAAACTGATCAATAGTGCTTCTGTAGCTGGATCTTTCAACGATTGGAAGACAGACCATAAGAACTATCAGTTAACGAAGAAAGAAGACAACCGCTTCGAGTTGGAAGTTCCGAAATCCTGTTTTGAAAAAGGAAAGACCTATACCTTTAAACTGGTGCTGAACGGAGACGACTGGATCAATGCATCAAAAAATGCTTCTAATACAGACGGGACAGATGATAATAATCTGACGTTGAAGCTTTAAAATATAAAGGACCGTTATGGGTTCTGAAAAACTAAAAAGAAAGTAATAAATCTAATATTTAAAATCTGACATCTAATGTCTAATAACAAAAGAATTTTCGTAGAAAAAAGAGGTATTTTCGATGTAGAAAGTCCAAAAATTTTTGATGAAGTAAAAGCGGTTGTGCCGTCAATCAAAAGTGTGAAAGTGTACAATGTGTACGATATTTTCAATTTGAATGATGGTGAATTCGAAAAGGTGGTCAACAGCACTTTCGTAGATCCGGTTACTGATATTTTACATGAAGAAAATCCTGCCGAAGGAATTTATTTTGCCATGGAGTTTTTGCCGGGCCAATATGACCAGCGTGCAGATTCTGCACAACAGTGTATTGCTTTATTGACGGAGAATGAAAAGTCTAAAGTAAGAAGCGGGAAACTGATCCGGTTTGAAGGAGTTTCTGAAGCAGAGCTTGTAAAAATCAAGGATCTTCTGATCAATAAAGTGGAGTCTCAGGAAAAAGATCTTTCTACCTTAAATATTCCTGCAGATGAAATTCCGACAAAAGTTTTGATCCACGAAAATTTCATCAGTTTCGATGATGCTGAGCTTGAAAATTTTTACAATAATCACGGTTTTGCATTAGGATTGGATGACCTGAAATTTATTCAGGAATACTTTAAAACAGAAAAAAGAAATCCTACCGAAACGGAACTGAAAGTTTTAGACACTTATTGGAGTGACCACTGCCGTCATACCACCTTTGAAACAGAATTGTCAGACATCCAGTTTGAAGGAGATTTCAAACATACATTGGAAACCATTTTCAATGACTATATCGAAAAAAGAAAATTTTTAGGCCGTGAGCTGAAGCCGATCTCTTTAATGGATCTGGCAACAGTATGCGGAAGATATTTCCATAAAACAGGTAACCTGGAGAATCTTGTTGTTTCAGACGAGATCAATGCATGTACCATCCAGATCGAAGCTGAGTACGACGGTAAAAAAGAGCCGTGGTATTTATTATTCAAAAACGAAACCCACAATCACCCTACGGAAATTGAACCTTTTGGAGGTGCTTCAACATGTTTGGGAGGTGCTATCAGAGATCCTTTGTCCGGAAGATCATATGTATTCCAGGCGATGAGATTGACTGGTGCTGCCGATGTTTTAGAACCGGTTGATAAAACCTTACCGGGAAAACTTCCTCAGAAAACCATTACAAAACAGGCTGCCAATGGATATTCCTCTTACGGAAACCAGATTGGTCTGGCCACTACAATGGTTTCGGAAATCTATGATGAAGGTTATAAAGCCAAAAGAATGGAAGTAGGCTTCGTTACCGGAGCAGTTCCTATTGATTGGGTGAGACGTGAGAAGCCTGCAAATGGTGATTCCATCATTATTTTAGGAGGTGCAACAGGTCGTGACGGTGTTGGCGGGGCAAGCGGAAGCTCAAAAGAGCAGGACGAAACCTCTATTCATACGATGAGCTCTGAAGTTCAGAAAGGAAATGCCGTTGAAGAACGTAAAATCCAGAGACTGTTCAGAGATCCTGCTGTAACAAAACTCATCAAAAAATCTAATGATTTCGGAGCAGGAGGTGTTTCTGTAGCCATCGGTGAAATTGCAGATTCTTTAGAAGTGAATCTTGATGTTTTACCTTTAAAATATGAAGGATTAAACGGAACTGAGCTTGCTATTTCCGAATCTCAGGAAAGAATGGCGGTTGTAGTTGATCCGAAAGATAAAGAGCAATTTATCAAATTCTGTGAAGATGAAAACATTGTAGCTGTAGAAGTAGCAAAAGTGACGGATTCAGGTAGAATGCAGATGTTCTGGAAAGGCGATAAAATTGTTGATCTTTCAAGAGAATTCTTAGATACCAACGGATGTTCAAAGTCACAGGATGTAAAAATTACTCATCTTGAAGAAGTAAAAGAAGAAGAAGCATCTTTTACAAAAGAGAACTTCCTTAAAATATTAAGCGATAAAAATGTAGCTTCCCAGAAAGGATTGCTGGAAATGTTTGATTCATCCATCGGTGCAACTACTGTTGCGATGCCTTTAGGTGGAAAATACCAGCAGACGCTGATGGAAGGGAGTGCTCAGACACTACCAATCTTAGGAGCAAAAGATATTGAAACTGTTTCCTTCGCAAGCTGGGGATTCGATACCGGAATTTCAAAACAAAATTCATTGCTGGGAGCCTCTTATGCCGTAGTAGAAAGTGTTGCTAAAATTGCTGCCATGGGTGGTGATTACAAAAATATCAGGTTAAGCTTCCAGGAATATTTCGAAAAACTGGGCCAGAATCCAGAGAAATGGGGCAAACCTTTAGCTTCTCTTTTAGGAGCTTATGATGCCCAGATCAATTTAGGTCTTGCGGCAATCGGAGGAAAAGATTCTATGAGCGGTACGTATCAGGATCTGAATGTTCCGCCGACTTTGATTTCATTTGCCTGTGCAAACGGTGAAAAGAAAAATGTAATTTCACCGGAATTCAAACAGGCTGGAAACAAAATATATTTCTTCAACCATATTCCCCAGGAAAACGGACTTCCTCATTATGAAAGCTTAAAAGGAATTTTCGAATTTATTTTTGAAAACATCAAAGCCGGAAAAATTGTTTCGGTAAAAACTGTTAAAGAAGGAGGTGCTGCGGTAGCTTTAGCCAAAATGAGCTTTGGAAACAGGCTTGGAGCAGAAATCAGTATTGATGAAAATGCTCTACTGGCTAAGAATATCGGTAGCCTAATCATAGAATCAAAAGAAGAGTTGAGTAATGGTTCTCTTCAGCAGATCGGTGAAGTAAAAGACTCAGGTATTTTAATGATAAATGGTATGGAATCTCCGATTCTGGATCTTCTGGCAGCGTATACCGGAACATTCGAAAACCTTTTCCCAACCAAGGAAAAAGAAAAACTGACGGTTGAAATTGATGAGAACTCAAACTCAATCCATCCAAGAAATATTGTCATTAAAAAACACGGAATTGCCAAGCCGAAAGTATTTGCTCCTGTGTTTCCGGGAACAAACTGCGAGTACGATACCCTGAATGCATTCCAGAAAGAAGGTGCTGTGATCAGCAGCCTGCCTTTGAAAAATATCAGCCACCAATTGCTGGATGAAAGCATTGATGCATGGGTGGAGGAGATCAGAACATCTCAGATCCTTGCATTCTCAGGCGGCTTCTCAGCAGGTGATGAGCCGGATGGTTCTGCAAAGTTCATTGTAAACGTTCTGAAAAACGAGAAGATGAAAAACGCTGTTCACGAACTATTGGACAGAGACGGAATGATCATCGGTATCTGTAACGGTTTCCAGGCATTGGTTAAATCCGGTCTGCTACCTTATGGAAGAATCAAAGACCTGGACGAAAATTCTCCGACGCTGGCCCACAATGCCATTAGAAGACATATTTCCCAGATGGTGAATGTAAAGGTGATTAATGACGAAAGCCCTTGGTTAAAAGGAATGAAAGATCAGGTATTCACCATTCCGATCTCTCACGGTGAAGGACGTTTCATGGCTTCCGAAGAAGAAATCAAAAAGCTTTACGAAAACGGACAAATCGCTACCCAATACATTGATCTTGATGGAAATATTGCCCACGGAATGCCTTTCAACCCAAATAACTCGTTATTCGGAATTGAAGGAGTTACCAGCCCTTGCGGAAAGATTTACGGAAGAATGGGACATCCTGAGCGTTTTGCAGAAGGCCTCATGAAAAACATACCGACCGCGAATTACCACAATATATTCAAAAACGGAGTAGAATACTTCAAATAAAATAGAAATGACCGCCACTGAATGGCGGTCATTTTTTTATATTTACAAGGATTAATTATAAAAATTAAACAGGGTTGGAGTCAGATAAAAATAAAATAATCACAATCGATGGCAGACACTTTTCAGATCTTCCTGGGTTCTACGATGAGGTTTCTTCAGTGTTGATGAAAGATACGGACTGGAAAGCAGGAACACTGGACGGCTTTGACGACATTCTGTATGGTGGTTTTGGTGTATTTGAAGGCGGAGAAGAAATTGAGATCATATGGAAAGAATCCCAAAAATCAAAAGAAGATCTAGGCCTCGAATCCACCCGGAATTTTTACCAGAACAAGATCAGACAGGGAAAACCATTTAACATACAATTAATGCAGCAAAAACTGGAGGATTTGCTGTCAGGAAAAGGCCAGACCCTATTTGAAATTTTAGTCGAAATTATAGAATCACACAAAAATATTACACTAATTTTGGAGTGATATTAGACGAATGATAAATAATGAATTGTGTTCAACAGTATTGCTTATATTCCAACAGTACTAACATCTAATTTCTAATATCTAACATCTTTAATATGAAGAAAATGATTTATGGGCTGTTCTTCGGAGACAGCATTACGTATGGAGAATATGACGGAGTATTCGGAGGTTGGGTTGATATTCTTAAAAGATATGCCCTGCAGCAGTTTCATGAAGGAAGCAACGAATTGATTCTTTTTAATCTGGGAATAGGAGGCGAAACAACAGAGGGCTTGTTAAAACGGATGCCTTATGAGCTGGCAGCCAGAAATTCAGCAGAAGGAAATATAGTTTTTATTGGGTACGGAGCCAATGATCTGGCCATAAAGGACGGAGTACCTATGGTAAGTACTGTCCAGTTTAGAAATAATATGATTGAAGCTATTCATCATGCAAAACAGTATACGAATGATATTTATCTGGTAAGCATTCTTCCGGTTTCCCGGAAAATAGATGGAGTACAGGCTGCAACTGGAAAATTAAGAACAGGTGAGGAAATTCTGGTTTATAATCAGATTCTTAAAGATATCGCGGTTGAAAATACCTTGCATTATATTGATTTTTATACTGTATTTTTAAGAGATAAGGAAATTTTACTTTCCGGAGACGGTGTTCATCCCAATGAAAAAGGCTACGGCGTAATGGCTGAAACTGCCATACCAATTATAGAAAAATATTTATAAGATTAATTTATCTTAACGTAGTGAAATATTAATTTTATTTGTAGTTTTAGGATTACAAATAAAAAAGTATGAAAAATCTAAAAAAACTTAAAAGACAGGAACTGAAAAATGTAAATGGAAAAGGGGTAAACCCACCTTTGATTACTGTCCCTGTTGATGAAAACGGATATTGTAATTATCCTTATGGCTGGTATTGTCCAAAATTTAACGGCTGTATGACCTCCGAATCCTGGGACTTTCACTGCTCTTAAAAACTACAAAGCATTCCTCTTTGGGATGCTTTTTATTGAAATATATACTTCCAATAAACAATAACTCCCACAACAACGGACCCAATTGCCATCAGAAGAGTGGCTCCGGCAGAAATATCCTTAATAAAACCGATTCTTTTATCAAAATCAGGCTGAACCATATCACATATCTTTTCTATGGCTGTATTGAATATTTCAGCACTTAAAACACCTATTGACACTACAAGAATAAGCATGATATCAATTGATGAAAGCTTAAAATAGCATATCAGAATCAGATTTATCAAGAAAGCAGCAAGTTCAATCCGGAAATTTCTTTCCGTTTTTATCATCAGGAAAATACCCCGGAAAGCATTTAAAAAACTTCTGTGAACAGGCGGTTTTTGCATAGCTTATTTTTAACAAAGATAGGATTTGTAATTTGATACAAGTGAAATATTCAGGATCCATTTTCATACTTATATTCACTCACCAATGAGAAAATAAAGATCAGATTTTGATCAGAATAAATAATTAGAAGTAAATACGGACATTAAAATCATGTCTTAAAACCGCTTAATGATATTTGTTCAAAACTCCTTAAGATTATTTTTTTCATTATAGTTTCTATTTATTATATTTGTAGAAACTTATTTTTAAATCTATGAAATTTATTATTTCAAGTGGTGAACTGCAGAAAGCATTGCAAACTGTAAGTGGCGTAATATCAAGCTCTCAATCGAGACCGATTTTAGAAAACTATCTTTTTGAATTAGACGGAAATAACGTTACCATTACAGCATCTGATGGCGAGACTACTCTTGTTACCTCTCTGGACGTAAAGTCTGATGATTCGGGTAAATTTGCCGTTCCTGCTAAAATTTTTCAAGATTTTATCAAGACGTATGGAGAACAGCCTTTAACGTTCGTTGTAAAGGATAATGCAGAAGGAACCGGAAGCCAGCTTGAGATTTTAGATGAGAAAGACAATTTCGCTGTAGCACTGGATAACGCCGACGATTATCCGGAACTTCCCGAATTTGATGCGGCTCAAAGTGTAGCCATGCCGGCAGGAGTTTTATCTGAAGCATTGACAAACACTCTTTTTGCAACAAGCAATGACTCTCTTCGTCCCGTAATGACCGGAGTATTGTTCCAGTTTGGAGAAAATGAAACCAATTTTGTTTCTACAGATTCCCACAGACTGGTAGTTTATAAAAGAACAGATCTGATGAATGCCGAGCCAATGGAATTCATCATGCCTAAAAAACCTTTGAACATTTTCAAAAATATTCTGGCCAGCTCCAACGAAGACGTTACCATCGACTTCAATGAGAATATGGCTAAATTTACTTTTGGAAAACATATCTGGATCTGTAGATTGATAGATGGTAAATACCCTAATTATACAGCGGTAATTCCGAAAGAGAATCCAAATGTACTGACGATCAACAGAAATCTTCTTCTGGGAGCGATCAAAAGAGCATCAATCATGTCCAATAAATCTACCAACCAGGTAAGATTTAAGCTGTCTGCCAATATTCTTCATCTTCATGCAGAAGATACAGAATATGCAAACAAAGCGGATATGCAGATTCCTTGCGATTATAACGGGGAAGACATCAATATTGGTTTCAGTTCCAAGTTTTTAACGGAAATGCTTACCATTTTAGGTTCTGACGATATCACTATGAAAATGTCTCAGCCAAACAGACCAGGAATCATAGAACCTCTTGACGGTCTTGAAGAAAGTGAAAATATTCTGATGTTATCAATGCCGGTAATCGGGTTGTAATATTTGAAACCAATAAAAATATAAGAGATTGAATTTTTTCAGTCTCTTTTTTTTATTTTAAATGAGTTCTGGTTTTTAAAAGATTAATTTTAGTGAATAACTGCAAATTCTAAAGATAATATCAACAAATTTATCTTTTTTTATAGGAAAACTTGCTCATTCAACAAGAAGAAATTAATAAAAACTATTTGTTTTAAAATGATTCCTAAATTTCTCTATTTCTTAAAAAAACACGACATTTGTACGGGAAAATCGTACAGTACATATTGTGCGAAAATTCAATAATTTTTTTTCAAAATATAGCAAATGAAAATATCAAACAACTGGCTGAAAGACTTTATCAAAACGGAACTGAAAACGGAAAGGATTGGAGAATTCCTTACAGATATAGGTCTTGAAGTGGAGGGGATAGAAAAATTTGAGAGTGTAAGAGGCAGTCTGGAAGGTATTGTAGTAGGAAAAGTATTGACCTGCGAAAAGCACCCGAATGCAGATAAACTAAAGAAAACAACAGTTGATGTAGGGAATGGGAAAATATTAAATATCGTTTGTGGCGCTCCTAATGTTGAAGCAGGGCAGACGGTTCCTGTAGCTGTTGTCGGAACTAAGATCTATGATAAAACCGGAAAATTTTTTGAGATCAAGGAAGCTAAGATCAGAAGTGAGGTATCTCAGGGGATGATCTGTGCAGAAGATGAACTTGGCCTTAGCGATGATCACGGTGGAATTATGGTTTTGGATGAAACCCAATATGAAGTAGGAAAGAACTTTGCTGACTATTTTGAATTGGCCACTGATGAGGTGATCGAAATTGGTTTAACGCCTAACAGAACAGATGCGATGTCACATTATGGTGTGGCAAGAGATCTTCATGCTTTTCTTTCAACCAACCAACAGAAATCAACATTTGAGAAAGTGAATTCTGAGGTTTTAAATGGCGAAGGTTCACATAACTTCACTTTGGAAGTGGAAAACGCCGAACTGTGTCCAAGATATATAGGGGCTGTTATTGAAGATGTGAAAATAGCAGAATCTCCTGCCTGGCTAAAAAACAGGCTGAAAGCAATCGGGTTAAACCCGATCAACAATATTGTAGATATTACGAACTATATCCTTCACGGTTACGGACAGCCTCTTCATGCATTTGATGCAGATAAGATTGCTGACAGCAAAGTGAAAGTAGGAACTGTAAAAGAAGGAACAAAATTCACCACTCTGGATGGTGTTGAAAGAACTTTGAATGGTTCTGAAGTGATAATCAAAGACGGGAAAGATAATCCAATGTGTATTGCAGGGGTTTTCGGGGGTGCGAATTCAGGAGTTTCTGATGAAACGAAAACCATCTTCCTGGAAAGTGCTTATTTCAACCCGGTAGCCGTAAGAAAAGGGGCTAAATTTCATGGCTTAAATACAGATGCTTCTTTCAGATTTGAAAGGGGAGTAGATCCCAATATTACCAGAACAGCAATAACTCACGCGATCAAAATGATCCAGGAGATTGCCGGAGGAAAATTGGTTGGGGATCTGTTAGAGGAATATCCAAAGAAGATTGAAGATAATTATGTGATCATCAGATTCTCAAAGATCGAACAGATTTTAGGAACAAAGATCCACAGAGAGAAAGTAAAGGAAATCTTAAAATCTCTCGAGATCCAGGTTTTAAATGAGATCCAGAACGGACTTGAAATCTCTGTACCGGCTTACAGAGCTGATGTGACGAGAGAAATTGATGTGATTGAAGAGATTCTGAGAATTTACGGATACAATAAGATTGATGCTCCGCAAAAAATCTCGTTTACACCAGTAAAGCTGAGTGCTAACGATCAGGACGAGCTGGAAAATAACTGGGCAAGAACACTGCAGGGACTTGGTTTTAACGAAGCTATGAATAACTCACTGACTTCTGTAAAAGATGAAACCGATGCCGTAAAATTGCTGAACCCATTGAGTGGAGACCTTGCGTTCATGAGAAAATCTTTATTGGAAGGGCTTCTTCAGAACGCAGTGTACAATATCAACAGAAAGAATCAGGATATCAAATTCTTTGAATTCGGAAAAATTTACCATAAAAAAGATAAATATGAAGAAAGAAAACAGCTGGCCCTTCTTGTTACAGGAAGAGATGTTGCTGAAAACTGGCTTCAGCCTAAATCTGCAGTAAGTTTCTACAATCTTAAAGCCTACGTAAAAGTATTATTAGAAAAACTGGGTGTTGATTATAAAGAAATTGCTTTAACAGACGAAAGATTTTCCGATTCATTAGCTTATGAAGCCGGAGGAAAAACTTTAGTAAGAATTGGAAAAGTATCTCCCGTTTTATTGAAAGATTTTGATATTGATCAGGAATGTTTCTATGCAGAAATAGAACTTGAGTTGGCTCAGGAATTACGTTCTAAAAATGTTCTTAAGTTTAAGGATATTCCTAAGTTCAATAAAATCAGAAGAGACCTTGCCTTATTGATCGATAAGAATATAAGCTATGAGGATCTTTATCAGACAGCGAAAAAGAACAAATCTCCTTTCATTAAAGGGATTAATTTATTCGATGTGTATGAAGGAAAGAATCTTCCGGAAGGAAAAAAATCTTATGCTATGAGTTTTGAACTTCTTAATGAGGAAAAGACATTGGAAGAGAAGGAAATTTCTGAAGTAATGGATTCTCTGATCAAAGCATTCCAAAAAGAATACAACGCAGAATTAAGATCTTAATTCAGATAAAAATATATCAACAAAAAAACGGGCTTTAGCCCGTTTTTTTGTTTTGTAATCATTGCAAATTAAATTCTACATAATCTTATAGTATATGTTTTTAAAGTATAGAAATCTGCTCAATCAACCAGATCTGTGAGAAAAAAAATAATTCTAAAATAGAACATTCGAAAGTAATAAAATCCTTCACAAACCGTTTAAATAATATAATTTCCTTAAATTTGACTAAATCAAAAAGAAAAAAATGAAAAATCTTTTTTTAAGTATAGGTGCGGCTGCTATTCTGGCATCGTGCGGTACAATGTCCAGTGCTTCTGCATCTAAAGTAGGAAAAGCACAGCCTTCACTGGCCAATACGAAATGGACATTGGCTGATAACGTAAAAGGTAAGGTTCCGACCCTTAATATCGAAGGCGAAAAGATCAATGGAAATGGGGGGTGCAACAACTATTTCGGGACAGCTAAAATAGATCCTTCTACAGGTGATTTTTCTGCCGGACAAATGGGATCTACAAAAATGATGTGCAACAATATGAGCGTTGAGCAGAATTTTATGGATATGGTAGGGAAAGCTAATAAATATGTGATTTCCGGGACTACCTTAGAGCTTTACAAAGACAATTTACTGCTGTTGAAATTCAATAAAGCGGAATAAAATAAAAAGGAACTCAATTTGAGTTCCTTTTTTTATGTTTAGGTAGTTATTATTCTTCCTCTTCTTCGTCGTACTTAGCCAACTCTTCATCACACCATTTAAATGCAGCCTCTACAACTTTTGTAGCTTCGTCTGCCATAGTTTCTTCATCGTCACCTTCCAAATCATCTAGCCACTCAACTTCCTCTTCCTCAACGTTTAAGATAAATCTTGGATATTCTGTGTGAACTACGAATAAATCTTCAGGAAATTCCGAATTGTCTGCTAATAAAAACTTTGGTAATTTCATTTTTTTATATTTTAACTTTAATCAAAGATAATAAAATTATTGATATTTGTTCCTGTTGATTTTAATTTTTTGCAAAACTTTATACCTTGTAAGAGTCGTTCTCCGAAGTGTATCCTCAGGTTTGAAAGTAAGGGTAATATCAGGATTTACTGTACTTAAAAGTTCAGCAACCTGTATTCTTTCCAGACTTTCTTCATTTAAAATAAAAAACTGTATAGGAACTTTATCCAGCTTCTCACTCTTTAAAAAATCTGAGGCCGCTTTTCTGTTTTCAAGATAATTTCCTTTAGACAGCCATGTGAAAGCCAGTCCGGACAGTAAGCTTAGTCCGGTGATTACATAGGTTTTAGTATTGAAGATCCGGAAAAGTCTGTTAAAGTAAATAAGCCATACAGGAATTATAAAAGGTCCTATGATCCTGTAATCGAGAGGGATGACCGAATAAAAATACTGAACAAAATAAGAGCATACAATGCCGGAAATACTGATAATGCTAAAGAAATATTCCGTTTCGGACAGCTTATTTTTTACAAGAAGATAAATCATCAAAAAGATATTCAAAGCCCCAATACCATAAATACCATAATTGATGAAGCTTCCCCGGGGATCTGCAATATGGATGAAAGGATTGAATGAAGTTGTCAATCCCTGTATCAGTTCTTTCAATAGCTTGGAAGTGGGGTGGATTCCCATGATCAGAACCTGCTTGATATAATTTTCATTAAAATAATCAATAAATAAAAGTTTATAAGCTCCCACAAACAGGATTCCAATAATACTGGAAATAATAAATACCAGTGAATACTTTTTTCTCAAAAATATTAAGCCGTAAAGGCCGGTTCCTCCAATGAAGAATAAAGCACTGTATCTGATATTATAAAGAGCAATTAATGAAAGGGAAAGATAAAAAATAGCTTTTCCTTTTTCAAGTTTTCCTGTTATGATCTGCGAGGCAGTATATAAAAATAAAAATACAAAAGGAATAATAAGGGCTTCGCTCATCGTATAAGCAAACAATGAAACAAAGCTGAACAATCCGCATACTGCAATGGCTTCACGTTTATAGAACTTTTTTTTCCAGCAGAAATAAATAATAAAAAGATAAGCAGCAATCCCAAGAGCCTTACTTCCCCAGAACTCATCGAAACCTAGAAATGTAAACAACCTGATGCCAGCAGGATAGCCTACCGGAGTTGTAGTATTGTCAATAGTAGGAAGAACATGCGCAAATCTCATGAAGCGGATAGAATCGGGATTTACTCTTCCTTTTTCATTTAATATAAAACGAAGAATGGTCATCATTACAGTGATGATGACCATTGCTATTTGGATATTTCTTTCCTTTAATTTCATTCAGTTATTTCAAAAACATTTTTGAAACTTTTTCAGCTTTTTTGCTTTCCGAATAATCATAGAAACCTTCTCCTGACTTTACACCCAGTTTTCCGGCCATTACCATGTTTACAAGAAGCGGATTCGGTGCATATTTAGGGTTTTTGAAACCGTCGTACATTACATTAAGAATAGCAAGACAGATATCAAGACCGATAAAATCTGCCAGCTGAAGAGGCCCCATCGGATGTGCCATTCCAAGCTTCATTACCGTATCAATTTCTTCTACACCTGCCACACCGTTGTAAAGCGTTTCAATAGATTCATTGATCATGGGCATCAGAATTCTGTTGGCTACGAAACCAGGGTAGTCATTCACTTCCACAGGGACTTTACCCAGTGTTTTGCTCATTTCATAAATAGCATCAAAAGTTTCCTTGGAAGTAGAATATCCTTTGATGATTTCTACCAGCTTCATGATAGGAACCGGGTTCATGAAATGCATTCCGATTACTTTATCCGCTCTTTTGGTAGCCGCAGCGATTTTTGTGATGGAAATAGAAGAAGTATTGGTAGCCAGGATGCAGTTCGCAGGTGCAAATTCATCCATCTGTCCGAAAATTTTCAGTTTCAGATCCTGATTTTCAGTGGCTGCTTCTACGATAAGGTCTGCGCTGCCTGCCGCTTCTTTAAGTTCAGTAAAAGTGCTGATGTTTCCTAATGTTTCAGCTTTCTGCTCTTCCGTAAGGTTTCCCTTTGCGATTATTCTGTCAAGGTTAGTTGTAATTGTTTTCAGTCCTCTGTCCAGAGCATCCTGAGATACATCCACCAGATTTACTTTGAATCCGCTTTGTGCAAAAGTATGCGCAATTCCATTTCCCATGGTTCCAGCTCCAATAACTACAATGTTTTTGATCATTTTTTTCTTTTATTTTTTATAGATAGTTAAATTTTTAATATCTGCTAAATCAGATTTATAGACAGTCACTGCCGGATCGAAATCCACTGTACCGTCACTGTTCTGTTTTCTGGTTCTGTTTTGTGAAGTAATAACAGATTGAAGGCCTTTTCTGAAAGCAGTTTTCTGTTTTTTACCCAGTTTGTCTGTTCCGATGTATAAAGTAAACTCACCTTCTCTTCCTAAGCCTCCTTGTTTCAAGATTTCAAAAGTTTTCAGTTGATTGTTTTTTTCAAACTTTTTCAGATAATCCATCACAGGTTTTGTGGAGGGTGTTCCACAGCAGATGCTGCCATAGCTTATGCGTACATAGCTCATACTCTTTTGCGAAAAAAAGAATGCAGAACAGAAAAGAAATGTTGTTAATATTATTTTTTTCATATTCATAGTTTTTCCGGATTAAAGAACAAAAAATTACCGGTTTTTTCAGCTTTAAAAATAAGCTTAATATTTTACTTATTAAAATCGTCCCATACTGCCTTAGAAATATCAGAAACCAATCTGCAATTCACAGCATTACTTTCCATGGAATTGCTTACAAATATGGCAATTGCATAATGTTTTCCGTTCGGAAGGGTGATGATTCCCATATCGTTTTCTGCAATGGTAAGTCCTTCGTTATTTTTCCCGGAAGCTCCCGTTTTATGGGCTACAGGAGTATTTTTAGGAAGCTGTTCAACAATTTTATTGGTGCCTGTTTTTGTACCGATCATAATCTGCATCAGATAATCTGTGGACTTTTTGGAAAGCAATTTTCCATCATAGAACTTTTTAAGAAGCTGTACAGCAGAATTCGTTGTACTGTAATTCTCATAAAGTGCTTTCCAGTCGTTTTTGTGCATTTCATTTTCATTATACTTAATCTGGAAGCCTTTTACCCCTTTGGAATCCATAAATCCTTGAACCGTTTTTGTTCCGCCAATGAGTTTCAGCAGAACATCACAAAGATTATTGTCACTTAATGCAACGGTATAATCGATTATTTCATTTAAGGAAACATCAATATTTCCATCGGGATGCTTTTCCCGAAACGGAGACCATGTATTTTCCATCAGATCAGATTTACTGATGAATATTTTCTGATCCAAAGACAGTTTTCCTTTATCCACAAGATCTAACACTGCGCAGGCAATATGAAATTTGAAAACACTTAAAGTTGGAAATGGCATATCCCCGTTTTTGCTGTATTTGAAATTATTTTCAAAGCCAAGAACCGAAACTCCAACGGTTGCTTTTTTATCTTTAATAATAGAGTTTATCTTCTGCTCTAAAACAGATTTTTGAGCTACAGCCAGCGACGAGATCAGAAGAAAGAAAAGTCCTATTTTTTTCATAGTATAATGATTAAAAGAAAATCCCTTTCAGATACTAAAAGGGATTTGCAATTTAAGATAAATTATTACTCTATTTCAAAATAATTCAGGTTGGAACCGTCGCTTTCAAAATGTAGCCTGATTTTATTTGTTCCTTTCTTCAGAGAGACGTTCTTAACTGAAACTGTTTTCCAGTTTTCATCTCCTCCGGTGGAAGGCAGTGAAACTTTGGCCAGCAGTTTTCCAGAAGCATCTTCCAGTCTGATACCAGCATTATTCTTACCTGCATACCTTATGCTGAAGGTGTAGTTTTTTTCAGATTTTGCATCAATAGTATACTGAAGCCATTCTCCCGCTTCCGTTTTTCCCACATAATAAGTATTGGTCACTTTGTCATGGCACAGATAAATATCCACGCCGTCATTTCTCATCTGCTGTCCGGAATTCCATTCTGACCTTTTCTTAGGATCACTTACCCAAAGGTTGACAAAATCTTTATCCAGATAGGCTGAACCCATTCTTCCCAAATCATAATCCGAAGCAAATATTCTTCCCGGAGCCTGATGGTTTTTAAATGGTTTTGCAGAATCGTCATTAACCTGTCTGAACATGGCATCTATAACATCATTTTTGATTTCGACATTATTGAATTTATAATTCTCGGCAATCTGCATCAATGCTTTTGTTGCATAGTCTTTAGAAGGTTTTTCGCCACCGTTTTTCCAGTAATTCAGGAGTTTTTCATATTCAGGAGTGATTTTGACATTCGTAATTCCTGCAATATTATCGATCTTTTTCATCGGCCAGAATGCATATCCGATGTTGTGTCTGTCCAGAAGCTGGATCAGCTCTGTAAACCATACATTGGAATTTTCTCCGGTTTCCCCAAGCCAGATCGGAATATTATGTTTCTTCCTGAGATCTAGGATAGACTGTATAGTTTCATCATTGTTATAATTCCAATACTTATGAAAGCTGAATACCATATTGCTGTCCCAAATCGGGATCAGTCCGTTGTAATTATTTCCCCACCCGTTTCCTTCAATAAATATGATATGCTTTTTATCGGTTTCACGAATAGCAGTGGTAATGTCTTTCTGCAGCTTCCAGAGTGGAGCATTCGACATTTCGTCGGTACCGTTCGGATTTTTTCCGGTGAAATTAATATTTGGTTCATTGATCAGATCATAACCTCCGATCCACGGTTCATCCTTATACCGTTCAGCAAGCTTTTTCCATAAAGCAATCGTTTTATTTTGGTTTTCAATGCTTTCCCAGAGGGAGGGTTTTGTTTTATCATTATCTGAAATATTAACGTCATTTCCCTGCCCACCAGGTGCTGCATGAAGGTCAAGGATCAGATACATTTTATTGGCAGCACACCATTTCAGAAGATCATCTGTTATTTTAAAGCCTTCTTCCAGCCATGTATTCTGTCCTTTTACCGGTTCTTTTTCAATGGGAAGAGTGTATAGATCATAATGCATCGGAAGCCTTACGGAATTGAATCCCGCTTGAGCAAGAAAATCGATATCCTGTCTGGTGATGCCGTTTTTAAGGTAAGCTTTATAGAAATCTTTCATTCCGTCTTCACCAATTAATTCGGAAATCTTCTCTTTGATCTTGTACTGAGGCCCTGCAAAATCGGCTGTTTTCAGCATATATCCTTCCTGAAGCATCCACCCACCAAGGCCCAAGCCTCGCAACTGGATGTTTTCTCCTTTGTCATTAATTATTTTCTGTCCGTCAGTTTTTAATAATTGTGATGTCCCAAATTGAGACAATAATAAGGCGGATAATAGGATGAGTCTTTTCATATTAGATTTATTTATTTTAAATTATAGGAGAGAATTTTAGAATAATAGTTTTAAGAAAGACAAATATATTTAAAAAATCCAGAATAAAAATTAAAATTGTGTCATGAAAAAATTATTTCAGAAAAAAGGAAATAGGAAGGTTTGTTGATGACTTTTTAAATACAACAGGCTGTCATTTTAATGACAGCCTGTTGTAAATATTATGAGATAAAACTTATTTTGAAATCAGTTTTACAATTTCAAGGGCAACCTTTAAAGCTTCCGTTCCGTCTTCCAGGGAAACTTCCACATTTTTACCGTCAGTGATGGCATCTGCAAAAGAATTTAATTCATCAAGAATTGCATTATTAGGCTGGATGTCCGGATATTCAAATAAGATCTGATTCTTTTCTCCATCAGCATTTTCAATGATCATGTCAAAAGGAGTAGGGTTTTCAGGAGCATCTTTCATTCGGATCACCTCTGCTTTCTTTTCCAGGAAGTCTACAGAAATATATGCGTCTTTCTGGAAAAAACGGCTTTTTCTCATCGCTTTCATAGAGATTCTGGAAGTCGTAAGGTTCGCTACGCAGCCATTTTCAAATTCTATTCTGGCGTTTGCAATATCCGGGGTCTTGCTTACAACACAAACACCGCTTGCATGAATATTTTTAACCTTCGATTTGGCCATGCTCAGTAAAATATCCAGATCATGGATCATAAGGTCCAGTACTACAGAAACATCCGTCCCTCTGGGATTGAATTCTGCCAGCCTGTGGATCTCAATAAACATTGGATTTTTAATGTATTCTTTAGTGGCAATAAAAGCAGGATTGTATCTTTCAACATGTCCAACCTGTGCCTTAATACCATTTTCCTGGCACTTATGAAGAATTTCTTCCGCCTGCTCAAGCGTTTGGGTTACCGGTTTTTCAATGAAAAAATGAAGACCTTTTTCAATTGCTTTTAAGGCATAATCATAATGATAGACTGTGGGAGTCACAATATCCAGCATATCGATCTGTTCAAGAAGTTCATCAAAATTTTCAAAATATTTATACCCGAATTCAGCTTCTATTTTTTTTCCGTTTTCAGTATCTTTATCATGGAAACCTACCAGCTCGTACTTATCTGACTGGTTAAGAAGTCGTAAATGGATCTTCCCCAGATGTCCGGCACCTACCAAACCTGCTTTTAACATAGATTTTTTTAATTTTTGTAAAGATAAGAATTTTAGGTATTAAGAAATACCCTGTCGCTTTTAGGTTGATAAGTATGGATAGTTTTTTTACTTTTGCAGGAACTACTACCTGTAACCTAATAACTATTATCTTACTAATGATGCATGATTCGTTTGTACATAAAGGAAAAAGAAAGATTCTGGTCGAATATTTAAGACATAAGATAGGAATCTCGGATGAAAATGTACTTTCGGCTATGAGTAACGTTCCGAGACATCTTTTTATCGAAAGTATTTTTGAGGATTTTGCTTATGAAGACCGCGCTTTTCCGATTTTGTCACATCAGACCATTTCCCATCCCTCAACGGTAGCGGAACAATCCGAACTGCTGCAGGTAAAACCGGGCGAAAAAGTTCTGGAAATCGGAACCGGATGTGGGTATCAGACTGCTGTTCTGATCGCTATGAAAGCCTTGGTCTATACCGTGGAAAGGCAGAAAGATCTTTTTGATTTCTCAAAGAAAAAATTCCGTGAACTCCATCTGAATCCAAAATTTCAGAGTTTTGGGGATGGTTTTGCCGGGCTTCCTACTTTTGCACCTTTTGATAAGATTATTGTTACCTGTGGAGCTTCGGTTTTGCCCACAGAATTATTAAAACAACTGAATGTAGGCGGAAAAATGGTTATTCCGTTAGGCCCTACGGATGAACAGATCCTTTACAGATTTACAAAAACTGCTCCTACACAATTCGAAAAAGAAGAATTCGGAGCTTATAAATTTGTTCCGATGCTTGGAGATACGAATCATTGACATGATTTTTTATAACCACAAAAGGCAAAAAAGTTTTAATTTCAATTAAACACTTCATAAAACTTAAGTATGCTTCATATGCGCAAAGTATTTAACTTTAAAATAACTAAAGTGTTTAAAAGACTTTTGTGGTTAAAAGAAACTTCGGTTTTTTAATAAACTTTAAGACTGCTTCGGAACAGTAATTGGATTCAATTTGTAACTTAATCACTTAAATTTTTATTATTATGGATACGAATAGATTTAAATCTTCACACGATTTCAGTAATATTCAGAAAAACCTACATAATAATCCCGGATATCACGCAGAGAGCTATTCCCAGCAGGTAAAGGATTATATGAATGATATGAAAATTAAGAACCAGGAAGCAACCAAGCAGGGATTTATAGCTCATGCACAGAAATCGGCAAAGGATGTTTGGGAAGAGATTCAGGAAATGGCTTCTCAGGCCTGGGACAAAAGCCAGAACCAATCAGATGAAAACCAATAATTTTTAATATTAAAGTTAAAGAACCTCACTTTTTAACAGGAGTGAGGTTTTTTATTTGAAAGCTCTAAGCACAATAAATACAAAATAAAGAATGAAAGTATTTGTAAACAAAAGAATTCCGGAAGTGGGGATCAATATCTTGAAAGAAGCCGGACTCGACGTTTTTATTCCGGAACATGAAAACCTTTCCCATGAAGAATGGTTGATCTACTGCCAGAACCACGATGCCATTTTAAGTGTGGGTGGGGAATTTAAATACGACAAAGATTTTTTTGATCAGTGTCCCAACATAAAAACGATTGCTTTATACTCCGTAGGTTTTGATCATGTGGATATTAAAGAAGCAAACCGCAGGAATATTCCTGTAGGAAATACACCGGATGTCCTCAGTAAAGCCACGTCTGATATCGCTTTTCTGCTGATGCAGTCTGTGGCAAGACGAGCGAGCTATAATTTTCAGAAAGTGAAAGATGGCAACTGGGGAGATTTTGACCCGTTGCATGCTTTGGGGCAGGAATTATACGGGAAAACTTTAGGAATTATGGGGTTGGGAAGAATAGGTTTTGAAATGGCCGAAAAGTCGCATAAAGCTTTTGATATGAAGATCATTTACCACAACCGGAACCGGAATGAAGAAGCAGAAAAAAAACTGAATGCCACTTATGTTTCTTTCGAAGAACTTCTTGAACAGTCGGATGTACTGAGTGTCCACGCCAATTTTACCCCTGAGCAGAAGGATCTCTTTAACAGCCCTGTATTTGAAAAAATGAAATCCAATGCCATTTTCATCAATACAGCCAGAGGTGGTTTCCAAAATGAAAAAGATCTATATGAAGCATTGATTTCAAAACAAATCTGGGGAGCAGGTCTGGATGTAACCAATCCTGAACCCATGTCCAAGGAAAGTCCGCTTTTGGAACTTTCCAATGTCTGTGTACTGCCACACATAGGTTCAGCAACCATAGAAGCAAGAACCGGAATGGCAAAGATGGCCGCTGAAAATATGGTCGCCTTCTCCAAGGGTGAAAAAATTCCTTATTGTGCCAATCCTGAAGTATATTCTAAGAATTCCTGACAGCTTGGACTTATTTTTGATTTGTATACATAAATCCTAAATATAAAATATTATGATACCAGAGAACAATACCAATGAACAGAACAGAAAGTTAGAGGAAATGGATTACAATCCGAATGAAGATATATTTAATCAGGAACCGCATATCCCGCTCGACGGTGACGGAAATCCAATCCTGAATGAAGAAGATGATGATAAAATAGACAAAGGACTTGACATTCCGGGAATCGAAGATGATGACGATATGGAAGAAATAGGATCTGAGGATGAAGAAAATAATTACTGGAGCCGAAGCGATAACGAAGATGACCATGAGGAAGAAAATGATGATGTGTTAACTTAATTTGTGCCCTGTACAATAAACTGACCTTACTGATTTCCAGTGAGGTTTTGTTATTTTTGGGAACCACTTGTTTTCCCGGGAATATATTCCCCTCCCTTTGGAGGGGAAACCTTTCTCCAAATTATAAACAAAGGTCGCAGCTTATATTTTATGTCTTACAAATCATCTGTAAGCATTTTGCCTTATTAGCCATTTTATCATTTCGCCCTTTTCGCCTTTTATTTGCCTATATTTTCTAATTTGAATATCTTTAAAACTTCAAACATTGATTCTAAACATTGAACTTTAAATAGCAATATGACATTTCAAGAACAGATACAACAGGGGATTCCTGATCAGCTGCCACAGCCTAAACCATACGAGACCAATATCAACCATGCACCGAAGCGTAAAGAGATTTTAGGGGAAGAAGAAAAAAAGCTTGCGCTGAAAAATGCCCTGCGTTATTTCGAGCCTAAGTTTCATGCAGAATTACTGCCTGAATTCAAAGAAGAACTGGAAAAATACGGCAGGATTTATATGTACCGTTTCCGTCCTGATTATGAAATGAAGGCAAGGGCAATTGAGGAATATCCCGGAAAATCTGAGCAGGCAAAAGCCATTATGCTGATGATCCAGAATAACCTTGATTATGCGGTGGCACAGCATCCTCACGAACTCATTACCTACGGAGGAAACGGAGCTGTATTTTCCAACTGGGCACAGTATCTTTTAACGATGAAATATTTGTCGGAAATGACGGATGAGCAGACTTTAACCATGTACTCAGGGCATCCGATGGGACTTTTCCCTTCGCATAAAGATGCGCCGAGAGTGGTAGTCACCAACGGAATGATGATCCCAAACTATTCCAAGCCGGATGACTGGGAGAAATTCAATGCTCTGGGCGTTACACAGTATGGGCAGATGACGGCAGGAAGCTATATGTATATTGGTCCGCAGGGAATTGTTCACGGAACAACCATCACCGTTCTGAATGCCTTCAGAAAGATTAAAAAAGAACCGAAAGGAGGACTTTTTGTAACCTCAGGATTGGGAGGAATGAGTGGAGCACAGCCTAAAGCAGGAAATATTGCCGGTTGTATCACAGTATGCGCCGAAGTGAATCCGAAAATCACCAGGATCCGCCACGATCAGAAATGGGTAAACGAAATCCATGAAAATCTGGATGCTTTGGTAGAAAGGGTACAGAAAGCTCAGGAAGATAAGGAAACAGTTTCACTGGCCTACCTTGGAAACATAGTTGAGGTTTGGGAGAAATTTGATGAGAAAAATTTGAAAATCGACATAGGATCAGACCAGACATCGCTTCATAATCCTTGGGCAGGCGGATATTATCCGGCTGGACAAAGTTTCGAGGAATCAAACAGGATGATGGCTGAAGAACCTGAACTGTTTAAAGAAAAAGTTCAGGAAACTTTAAGAAGACATGCCACAGCTATCAATAAGCATACCCAGAAAGGAACGTATTTCTTTGATTATGGAAATGCCTTTTTACTCGAAGCTTCAAGAGCAGGAGCGGATGTAATGGCAGAAAATCCTAGTCTTGGAAGAGAATTCAAATATCCGAGCTACGTTCAGGATATTATGGGGCCTATGTGTTTCGATTACGGTTTCGGGCCGTTCCGTTGGGTATGTACCAGCGGAAAGCCGGAAGACCTGCAGAAAACAGATGATATTGCATGTGCTGTTTTGGAAGAAATAGTAAAAAATTCTCCCGAAGAAATCCAGCAGCAGATGAAAGACAATATCCAGTGGATCAAAGGTGCTCAGGAAAACAAGCTGGTAGTTGGTTCCCAGGCGAGAATCCTGTATGCAGATGCAGAGGGAAGAATGAAGATCGCCGAAGCTTTCAACAATGCGATTAAGAACGGGGAAATCGGACCTGTGGTTCTGGGAAGAGATCATCATGATGTTTCCGGTACAGATTCGCCTTACAGGGAGACTTCCAATATCTATGACGGTTCAAGATTTACCGCAGATATGGCCATTCACAACGTGATTGGTGACAGTTTCCGTGGCGCGACTTGGGTGTCTATCCATAACGGTGGCGGAGTAGGTTGGGGCGAAGTCATTAACGGTGGTTTCGGGATGCTGCTGGACGGAAGTGCAGATGCCGACAGAAGACTGAAATCTATGCTGTTCTGGGACGTAAACAACGGAATTTCCAGAAGAAGCTGGGCTAGAAATGAAGGGGCAGTTTTCGCTATTAAAAGAGCTATGGAAGCAGAACCGAATCTGAAAGTAACACTCCCGAATTTTGTGGATGAGAGCTTGTTTTAAAAACTTTTTAGATATGAAAAACCTGCCTCACGGCAGGTTTTTACTTATAATCTTGATGTGAATTATCAATATTAGGGAATTTAATTATTACATTTCCTGAGCTATCAAAAAAAGAACTATCCTTTAAAATAATTTCTTCATCTAATGGCATACTTTCTAATTTTTCAACAAATTCACGTGTAAACTTTTTAACATCTTCACTGGGGCTTGTTGTGCCATCTTCCTGCATATGTTTTCTGATAGTATAGATCCCTAGATAATGTTCAACGTCTAATTTTTTCATTTATAAATATTTTTAACTAAATTATATACTTTGCGTTTGTACAAGCATCTTATATGCAATTTACTGTATTGAGCGCGAGTTTGAAAGCTCGCGATAGCGAGGAAATTATATGCAAAAATTTATAGAAATAAAAACCCTGCTTTAAAGCAGACTGTATTATATAATTTTGTATAGTTTATCTGATAAAGGAATTTTTTTTCTATATTCTAAAATTGATGGGTTATGTGCTATATGTCCAGAATACCCGATATATTTTAAGAGTAAACTGTTTACCATAAAAAGTAGATGGCTTATAATAAATAATAGTTCAGTTTGCTTTTCTTCTAATTGGACTTCTTCAAACGGAGAAGTCCCATGAAGAAACTTATTTCTATGATTTAAAATCTCTTTTTCAATTTCATTTAATGTAATTCCATAATATTCAAATGGAAAGGCCAATTTTTTCGAATTTGTTGGCTTATTTATTTCATTTATTTTTGAAGTAATGATTTTCATTGCTTCTTCAGAAATTTCTTCTTTATATTTAGAAATTTCTTTTAATAAATCTAGCCTTATATTTTTAGCAATTTGTTTATTAGGAATTGGTTTTATTTTTTCTTTATTTTCTTCATATACTAATGTTGTTATCGTTTCTAGTGCAATTGATAAAATTCCTGCTTTTAATAAATATTGCTTTGTATTATTAGATTCGATTACTAATTGGCAACTTCTGGCATATACACTATTATTCTTAATTGTATTACATAAATTAGAAAATGTATCAAAAGAAAAAGGTTTAGAAAATTCTTGATATTTATTGTGATCTTCTCCAGCCTGATTTAAATATTTTTTAAAATCTGAAGGATTTATAAGAGGTCTTTTGAATAAAAGATTAGAATATTTTCTTTGAAAAAAAATATTCTCAATATTTTTGAAATCAACTTCATTAGAAGTTTGATAAAAGTTTTGATGTTGAATAAGGGGACCAGCTACAAATGCAAATGCTAGAATTATAGATTCGCAAGATTTTCTAAAATTAGAAAAAGATTGTTTTTCTTGACCCTCAATGATAAAAAAAGTTTCTTTTTTATCATCATTGAAGTATTTAAAAATATGATAATTATATTGATCCAATTTTGTTTCAAATAAACTTAAAGAAAATATTGACTCAATTTTTGAAAATTTTGTAGAAAGAATGTCCAAATCAAGATCTTTTTCTACTGGTATTATTAATCGGTGAAACTTATTGTCAAAATTTTGGATTGAATCAGAATGAAATTTGTTCAAATGTAAAGTAAAAATTTGTGGAACATTGAAAGAAAATTTTGCAGTAATTATTGAGTCATAATCTATTGTGAATATTTCCCCAAGCATAAATAAAATTAAGGAATTATTGTGGTCAAATAAATTGTTTTTTAATTCATCTAATCCCAACACAGGAGTATCTAAAAATATTTTGCATTTAAAAAAGTCGTCTTTTTCACTTTTATCAACTGTACAAAATACTTCAATATTTTTATCTTTATTAATAATCTTAAATAGCTTCTCAGATTTAAAGCTTTCTATTTCGTTGAGTGATAATTGAATGTATTTTTCATAATCAAACTCTATATCATGGTTCATTGTTATGTTTTTTTAAAATTATAGATTTTAGAATTTAAAAAGTTTGTGTATTTAACAAATATAATTAATATAAAATTTATTACCCATACGATGTCCCATCATAAAAAGCTTCCAAAACTTTCAAACTATAAAAAACTATTGTAAATAGTATTATTTACTAGCAAGAGGTTCTTAGTAGGCTAAGATAAACCACACCCTTCATCCAATCAATCAAAGATTGATTCCTTCTTTACCTCCTAAGTATAAATAATAGGAATTAAACCTTTGCGTCAAAAAATCAAATAAACTCAACGTTTACGTTAGATCTCAACTTTTGCTATTAACCAAAAAAACTCAGCACATCGCTGAGTTTTTTATATCTGATAATCAAAATTTGATTATTTATTTTTTATACTTCTTCAGTTCTTCCTCCAACCTTTGGTTCTCCTTTTTCAGAATCTCTATAAGTTCTCTCTGGCTTTCCAGAAGGAATTCCGGGACATTACAGTAATAATTACCACTTATATTATTTCCAAAACTACTACTTGATGTAATATTATCAAAATGATTGATTTGTTTAACTTCCTCTTCCTGATAGATTTCCTCCACAGGAACTTCAAGAAAACGGGCAATTTTTTCCCATTCTTCTTTTCTTATAGCTACATCTCCGCTTTCTTTTCTGCTGTAGTTGGAAACGTCTGTTGCCAGGATATCTGCGATCTGCTGCTGTGTAAAACCTTTTCTTTTTCTTACGTCACGTAGTTTTTCTTTTTGCATAGCCGTATTTTCTACAAATATGCAAAATATTACTCAAAAAAAACAGAGAGTTTAAAGCTTTTTATTTGCTATAATTTTTCGTATTCTTTCAGAAAATTATACGTGGCATCTTTTAAAGATTTTTTTAGATTGTTCTTTTCGTCTCCGCCACCGCTTTTACGGATTCCCGTGGTTTGTATTTCTTTGTTGTTGCTGATGTTTTTGTAGTTCACCACTGTTTTCAGGGTCGCTACAGAAAAACCGAAATGCCAGTTTATTTCCGAAATATCAGCATCGAATACCAGAGCGTCTTTATCTGTGATTTCTTCGGAATTTTCAATGAATTTTAGTTTTACATTGGTCTCATTGGCAAGCTCATTCAAAGATAACTGGAAGGTTTCTTTTACATTGGGCTGAACCACACCGCCCAGTACAGTTCCATGCATTCCCGTAAAGTTGATCAGGGTCTGGCTTTTAGGATTCAGTTTGAAATAGATAGGTTTTTCTGCATAGAAATTTTTGTTCAAACTGTTATTCGTGTAATTGTGGGATGTTCCGCAAGCTGTTAAAGCAATTGTTGCTGCCAATAGTAAAAGAAATCTGAAAATTTTCATGGTTTGTTTTATAAAATTACTGACCAAATATATATAAAAAAGGAAGATAATTATAAACGGTGGAGACCATAATCAAAGAGTTTCCAACCTTTTTCCAAAACAAAGCATCTTTACTATAAAAGATCCCTATGAAAATTACCATACCCAAACCCTGTCATGAAAACTGGGACACTATGACTCCTGATGAAAAAGGAAGATTTTGCTCCGTTTGTTCCAAAACAGTCCACGATTTTACCAATTCCTCAGATGAAGAGCTTATCGGCGGCCTTACTTCTGGTGATAACATTTGTGGAAGATTCAGAGATGATCAGCTGGGGCGGAACCTGAATTTTTCAATTACCAGTAAAATTGCATTAGGCCTATTGGGAGTCAGTGGAATTTTGGCAACAGCAAATGCCCAGGAGGTTAAAAATGAAAACATGAAAAGCGTTGATAAGCTGAGAGGGCTTAATATAAATCAGCAGACAGATGATTCCATATACAGGAATAAAACCATCCGTTTGGGAGCGCCGCTTTCAAAACCGGCAGCAAAGCCTATTATCCTGTTTAATAAGAAGAGGATTACTCAGGCTGAAATGCAGAAGCTAAACCCAGATAAAATTAAAAGGATTAATATTCTCTCAGGAGAAGGTGCCGTAAAGCTTTATGGAAAAGAAGGCAAAAATGGAGTCATTGTTATTGAAGGTAAAAATTGAGAAGTATTCATTTTTAAAATATTTCCAGAAAATTCTTACAGGGTGAGTGATAAATAATAGCTCCGGCAATCGAAGATTGCCGGAGCTATTATATGAATCTAAAAAGAAAGTCCTATTTTTTCACCGCTGCAATAGCGGCTTCATAATTAGGTTCATGTGAAATATCATCCACCTGCTCTTCATAAATGATTTTTCCCGAAGGATCAATAACCACTACAGCTCTGCTTAAAAGGCCTTTCATTACAGAATCTGTGATTTCCACTCCATAGGTTTTTCCAAAATCAGAACGGAAATCCGAAAGCATTACCACATTCTTGATCCCTTCCGCACCGCAGAATCTTTTCTGGGCAAAAGGAAGATCTTTGGAAATACAAAGAACCACCGTATTCGGAATATTCCCTGCATCTTCATTGAAATGATGTACAGAAGCCGAGCAAACCCCTGTATCAACACTTGGGAAAATATTAAGAATAACATATTTTCCTTTATACGAATCCAGAGTCTGATCTTTCATCGTTATATCCGTAAGCGTAAACTTGGGTGCAGCTTTATTCACTGCAGGTAATTTGGAATACGTGTGCACAGGCTTTCCTCCCATCAGAACAGTATTCTGGGCGAAACTGAATACTGAGAAAAGGAATACTGCGCTGAAAATTAATCTTGATACCATGAATTTTATTTTTAAACAAAATTATTCTTTTTTTAGTACTCGTTCATTAATTTTAATTCAAATACCCGTCAAATAGAGCAAATCTATCGGCAGCCTATTTTTTTTACCAATTGTAACATCTACCTTTATTCTGTAAAAGGCAATTTTACATTCAAATTATCAAAAAAATAAAATTTATGGATTCAGTAAACAAGCTGTCATTGCAGGATATCTTTAAAAGTGAAAATGAAATTCCTGAAGAATATAAAGTTCCCGAGATCCACCAGAAGGTTTACCTTCTGAACGGAGAACTGGTAGAGTGGAAGGGTGAAGTTCAGAATATCTATTCGCCCGTCTGTATTTCTACGGAAAATGGATTGGAAAGAAAGCTTCTGGGGAGTGTTCCTAATATTGGCCCAAAGGAAGCGATGGATGTCCTTGAAGCTTCCGTTAAAGCCTATGATAATGGTCTGGGAGAATGGCCTACCATGTCTGTGGAAGAAAGAATTAAATGTATGCAGAAATTTGTATACCTGATGATCGAACAGCGGGATCTGGTGATTAAATTACTCATGTGGGAGATCGGGAAAACCTTAGCGGATTCAACCAAAGAATTTGACCGTACTGTAGACTACATCAATCAAACCATTGATGCGCTGAAAGACCTGGATAGAGAATCTTCCCGTTTCCAGGAGGCGGAAGGAACCATAGCACAGATAAGAAGAGCTCCGCTAGGGGTGGTTCTGAGCATGGGACCTTTCAATTATCCTTTAAATGAGATTTTCACTACGCTGATTCCGGCTCTCATTATGGGAAATACCATTCTCTTTAAGCTTCCTAAGCATGGGGTTCTTGCTCATTATCCATTATTGAATGCCTTTAAAGAAGCTTTTCCGAAAGGAACGGTCAATACCCTTTACGGAAAAGGTTCGGAAATCATTACCCCGATCATGGAAAGCGGAAAAGTAAACGTTCTGGCCTTTATCGGGTCCAGTAAAGTAGCTAACGGACTAAAGAAACTGCACCCTAAAGTAAATCGCCTCCGCGCCATTCTCAGCCTTGATGCTAAAAATGCAGCTATTGTTACTAAAAATGCCGATCTGAATGTCGCAGTAAGCGAATGTATCCTGGGAGCATTGTCATTCAACGGGCAACGGTGCACGGCACTGAAGCTTATATTTGTGCAAAAAGAAATAGCCGAAGAATTTACCCGGAAATTAAGTGCCGCTGTTTCTGCACTGAAGCCAGGCCTTCCGTGGGAAAAAGACGTAAAAGTGACTCCGCTGCCGGAAGTTAATAAGCCGCCTTACCTTAAAGAATGTATAGAAGATGCGTTGGCAAAAGGTGCGAAAGTTTTAAATGAAAACGGAGGCTTTACTGAGGAATCTTTTGTTTTTCCCGCCGTGGTTTATCCTGTCAATAACGATATGAAGCTGTATCATGAAGAACAGTTCGGGCCGGTGATTCCTGTGGTGCCATTTGAAGATATTGAGGAGCCTATAGATTATCAGGTAAATGCCTCTCATGGAATGCAGGTGAGCATTTTCAGTGAAGATCCGCAGGAAGTTTCCAGATTAATTGATCCTTTTGTGAATCTCGTAAGCCGTGTCAACATCAATTGCCAGGCACAGCGTGGGCCGGATGTTTTCCCATTCACAGGAAGAAAAGACAGTGCAGAGGGAACGCTTTCTGTTTTTGATGCGCTCCGCTCATTTTCAATCAGGTCTCTGGTAGCTGCAAAACTGACAGATTCCAATAAAAAATTATTAAATACAATTGTAAGAGAACATGATTCTAACTTTTTAAGCACTGATTACATTTTTTAGACAGTTTTTAATTCTATTTAAATAAAATAATAATCCTCAAGAAATTCTTTGTTTTTGAGGATTTTATATGAGTAGTAAAGTTGATTGAGTAAAACTTTGAGTCAGAAATATAATTATATTAAAAATCTGTAACATTTTTTTGCATTTCAAACTAACTCTGTTCGAGCTCTTTATCAGTGGAAAATTCTGGTTTTACTGTTATTATGTAAGGTTTAAAAGAATTAAAAAAATCAAAAATAGTTTCGGCGGGCTGAAAGCCCGCCGAAACCTTATAAATTATTTACTTTTTCTTTCTTCTGCAATCTTATTTTTCACCCAGTCCAGCTGCGGATCTTTTTTGTTCATAATATCCTGCATACTTTCCGTGACAGTAACATCTGGAACAACTCCTCTTTTTGTATTTAAAAAATCGATGTTGGGCTGTACCAGCAGGAGCCCGATAGGAAGGTTGATTTTCGAATTAGGAAGCTTCTGATAAGAATAAAATCCGGCTACAGTTCCGTCATTGGCACCACCTGTTTCTTCGCCAACCAGGACCGCCCGTTTATCATATTTCAGCTTTGCTGTAATAATCGACGACGCAGAAAAGCTTCCACCGTTAATCAGGACAAATACTTTTCCCTGAAAAGCATCCTTATTAGGTTTTGTAGGCTTAGCTGCTTTCATTTTGTAATACACTTTTCCATCCTTTTTATAAGTGCTGAAAGTCTGTGCAAAGACATATGTGGGATATGCTAGGCTCTTAAAAGCATACTGGAAAGGAGAACTTTTCCTGAAATAGTTGGTTTTAAGCGGGGTAATCCTTGAGGTAAGCTGTGATGGCTTGATCAGGACATACGGTGCCGGTGCGAGGTATGAATACAGGTTATTGATCTCGTGAAGGGATCCACCGTAATTATTGCGGACATCTATGATTAAATATTTAGATCCTGCATTTTTTATTTTTGCAAATGTTTCCCTGTAAAACTTATCTGAATAATCACTTGAAAAACTTTTTATCTTTATGTAAGCTGTTGTGCTGTCTTTATCCAGAAATTTAAAATTCCGGTTATAAGAATCAGTGAAAGCTACATAATCATTGACTTTCTTTTCCGGACTTCGCTTCTCCTGTTCCTTATCTTTTTCCAGATCAATTTTGGATTTAGATTCCCGGTAGAGGATATATACTTGTTTTTTGCTGTTGTAAAGGGTTTCTAAATAGGCTTTGTCTGCAAAACCGTTTTCTGCTGTATAAAAATTGAAAAAAACATCCTTTAAAAAATAAGGCTGAAAAGTGTCATTATATCCGTCACTGCTAATCAGGGAACGGTATTTCTTTATATATTCGGATACAGGAATATGGTTGATTGATAAAATTTCAGTTCCCGGCTTTATATGGGCTATAGAATCTTTATTTTGAACAATAAACAGACGATTGTCTTTTATATAATATTCGAAACGGCTGAACATTCCCTTTTTATGTTCAAGAGATTTAATTTCCTTTTTAGAAAACTTTTTTCTGGGAATTCTCAATGCCAGATGGCCTTCACGAATATCTGTAATTACAGGCTGGAGTTTAAAATAAAACTGAAGCGAAGTTAGAGGCTGGTTGATCGTTTGTTTAAGACTGTCAAATTTATGGTCAAGATCCTTTTTGGAAATATACCAGTAAAGCTGGGGATGCATCTTTTGGAGCTTTAAGTAGGCATAGTCTATGTCTTCCTTAAGCTCTTCAGGGCTTATGCATGCTGTACTCTGCTCATTATGCCTTCTGATAGATGTACATGAAGAGAGTGCTGCAGCCAGCAGTATGATCGAATAATTTTTCAACGTACTTTGAATTTTTTTTCAATCGGCTAAGTTAAAAAGTTTCAAATTATTCTGATTTAAATAAATAATAAAATATTCAGAAAGCTTTATAAATTAAGTTAAAAAAAATACTGAATTTTCTATGCCAGATTAAAAGTCAATACCTTTGCTGCCTATTTTACTGAAGATGATATATTTGATTTTATTGGCTGGACTTTTGGTGGCACTTTACCTGATGGTAATGAATATGCCTGCTTTTGGTGCAGACCCAAAAGGCAGAAGACTGGAACGTATCAGAAAGTCTGAATTATATAAAAACAGGAAATTCCAGAACATCAGCCATACCCCGCCTATTGCCGAAGGCTACAGTACAATAAAAGTTACCTGCGATTTTATTTTAGGTAAAAAACACCCATTGCTGAAACCTTTGAAAAATATTCCGTCCATTCATACAGATTTAAAAAAGATTCGGAAAGATCAGGATATTTTCATCTGGCTGGGGCATTCATCCTATTATCTGCAGACGGATGGTGTTTCTTTTCTCGTAGATCCTGTCCTGAGCTTATATGGCTCCCCGTTTAAGTATTTTAACAAAGCTTTTAAAGGCTCGGATATATTCAAACCGGAAGATATTCCCGATCTGGATTACCTGGTGATTACACACGATCATTTTGACCATCTGGATTATCCAACAGTGAAATCAATCAGAGACCGGACAGCAATGGCTATTCTTCCATTAGGAGTGGGAGCACATTTAGAAAGATGGGGCTATCGTGAAGAAAATTTAATTGAAGAGGAATGGGGAACAGAGGTCCTTTTAAAAAACAGTCTGAAAATTACCTTTACCCCGGCAAGGCATTTTTCGGGAAGAAAAATAAAACAGAATAATACGCTGTGGACTTCCTATGTTCTGGAAACTCCCACAAAAAAAATATTCCTGGGTGGTGACAGCGGCTACGATTCCCATTTTAAAACAATTGGCGAACAGTTTGGCCCCTTTGATTATGCTGTTCTTGAGAATGGGCAATATGGCGAAGCCTGGCGGTACATCCACACTCTGCCGGAAGACGTTATTCAGGCTGCTGTTGATCTTAGAGCTGAACATATTACTCCTGTTCACTCCTCAAAATTTGCCCTGGCTCTCCATCCCTGGGATGAACCGCTTCAGAAAATAACAACTTTGGGAAAAGAAAAAGGACTCAGCATACTCACTCCGATGATTGGAGAAGTAGTAGATATGAACCGTTCTCAGCATCAGTTCGGAGAATGGTGGAAAGAATAATCAGGCGTGCCAGATATCCTTATATCTTGCAGGATGGTTTTCAAATTGCTGGCGTACGAAATCACATTCGGGATCTACCAGAAGGTCTTTTTCTTCGGAATAGCGGACTAGTTCGTCAAGAAGCATTTTTGCATATCCGTGGCCTTCACGTTCCTCAATAATTTTAGTGTAATATACAATCAGCAACCTGCCGTCAATTTTTATAGACATATATCCTGCTTTTTCCCCGTCAATTAATAGCTGTAGTTCGTCCTGATATGGCGAGATTTCAAACTTTATATTTTCCATAATAATTAAGATTTGATGAGTTATATTAATGACCTGCTTCATTCAATCCATAAAGCATTTAACAATCTGGCGACATAAAATCCTTCCGGATGTATACTTCCCACTCTTAAAATTACAAATTAAAATAATACGAAACATGAGTTTTCCGAAACTTAACGAATTTTAAGCTATTTTGAAGTTTAAAAGTGGAAAATGGCGGTGAAATAGATTTAAATCGTATTATTTTATAACAGATAATTAATAATCCATTATTCAAAAACATTTCAAAAATAAATATTTTTTGTAAAAACAGGTAGATGAATGTGATTTTTTGGTGCAGATTATCAAATAGTTATGTTTTATTTAACAAAAATTGTGAATAGCTGTAGAAAGCTTGGCATTTTAATTGGCTATACTAGAACAGTTTAACTTAACAAATTAAAAGATGAAAAAAATATTAATCGCATTAATGCTTGCAGGCACATTTGGCCTCACATATGCACAATCAGATTATTATAACGATTACAGAAGAAGTATAACAGATGTCAACTGGCAAACAGTAGCTGCAGATCTTTTGCTTTCTGTGGCACAGACCAACCAGCTGAATGCTTTAAATGACAGATACCGTGATTATGATTCCTGGAACAGGGTATACGTAAGTAATCCCGACCGATGGAGAGAAGACAGATATTATGAAATAGAAAGAATACTTGGACGTGAAAAGTATACTAAGTTTAAAACTAAATACTATAAAGGTCAGAACCCTGTAGCAGTTTATAACCGTAACAAAAATAATTACAAGAAATACAAGTCCAAACAATACAAAGAGTATAGAAAGGAATATAAAAAAGAACACAAAAAGGGACATCACTAAGTCTCAAATATCAACTATATATTCAATTTTAAATGGCCGGCATTTGCCGGCCATTTTTATTTTATCAATAATCAGATTATTTTTATTTGTTTGAATTTTATAACTTAGCTATATGGAATCTAAAGAAACAATAAACGGATTTTATCTGCGGAATGCATCTATGGAAAGACAGGATGTTGTGACAGCTCCCGGCGTGGGACATTTCAATGTTTTTTCACGCGAAAATTGTGCACTGATATCACCTTACAGCAGAAGAGACTATTATAAAATTTCACTCATTATAGGAAAAGGAAAGCTTCATTATGCAGACAAATGGATTTATGTAGACCGTCCTGCACTGTTATTCTCCAATCCTGTTGTTCCTTATTCCTGGGAAACGGATGATGAAGACCAAAAAGGCTGGTTCTGCCTTTTTACAGACCAGTTCCTTCAAAACGGGATACGCCTTGGAAACCTTCAGGATTCCCAGCTTTTTAAAATTGGCGGAACCCCTGTTTTCTTTGTGGACGAAGAACAGCAAAAAACCATTTCGGACCTCTTTACCAAGATGATGACAGAGATTGGAACGGAATATATGCATAAATATGATATGCTTCGGGCATGTCTCCATCTTCTGATTCATGAAACGATGAAAATGCAGCCTGCAGAAAGCTTTGAGCCTTATCAGAACGCCTCTCAGAGGGTAGCATCGCTGTTTATGGAGCTATTGGAAAGGCAGTTTCCCATCGACAGCCCCGAAGCATTCCTGAAATTAAAAACACCTAATGACTATGCACAGAATCTTTCTATCCATGTAAATTCTTTAAACCGTGCAGTGAAAGAAATGACCGGAAAAACAACAAGTCAGCAGATCACTTCCAGGATCATTCAGGAAGCCAATGCTTTACTGAAACATACGGACTGGAATATTTCTGAGATTGCCTACGGATTAGGATTTGAAGAACCTGCTTATTTTACCAATTTCTTTAAAAAACAGACCGGTTTAGCTCCCAATGCAGTCAGAACAGAAATTGTTTGAATTTTATAATTCTTAGTTTGAATTCTATAGAGTATCCGGCCAATTCTTGTTCTAATTTTGTTCTATCAATTAAAAATCACAGCAATTATGAAATTCAGACAATTAGGAAACACAGGAGAGCAGTTATCTGCAGTAGGTTTAGGATGTATGGGGATGAGCTTTGCATACGGTCCGGCCGACGAACAGGAAAGCATCAATACTTTACATAGAGCATTGGACTTGGGAGTTAACTTCTGGGATACCGCAGATATGTATGCTGCCGGAGAAAATGAAAAGCTGATCTCTAAAGTTCTGGTTCCGAACAGGGACAAAATCTTTATTGCCACCAAATTCGGATTCAGGTTTAAAGATGGAAAACCAAGTCACAGCGGGGCTCCCGGAACTTATTTTGACGGTTCACCGGAGTGGATCAGACAGGCTGTCGATCTGAGTCTTCAGAGACTTAAGATCGATACAATTGATCTCTATTATGCCCACAGGGTAGATCCAAATATTCCCGTAGAAGAAACAGTTGGCGCAATGGCAGAACTGGTAAAAGAAGGAAAAGTAAAATACCTTGGATTATCAGAAGCTTCTGCCGAGTCCATCAGAAAAGCGAATAAAATTCATCCCATTACAGCATTGCAGTCAGAATATTCTATTTTAACTAAAGATGTAGAGAAAGAAATACTTCCAACCATCAGAGAGCTGGGGATTACCCTGGTGCCTTATTCTCCACTGGCAAGAGGACTTTTTGCCAATATCAATGAAGTGCAGAATTTTGGGGATGAAGATTTTAGAAAAACATTGCCGCGTTACCAGGCAGAATATCTGGAAAATAACAAAAACCTGGCGAGAGAAATTAATGAATTTGCACAGTCTAAAGGCGTAAAAGGAACTCAGCTAGCATTAGCCTGGGTATTGAACCAGGGGGACGATATCATCCCTATTCCGGGCACTAAACGTATTAAGTATCTGGAAGAGAATATTGCTGCCGTGAATATTGATCTTTCGCCTTCTGATCTGGAAACAATAGATTCGCTTCTTAAAAAGTACCCCAACGTAGGCGAAAGGTATACTGAAGGTTCTATGAAATTAGTAAACAATTAAAAAATCATATTCCGGATCCCGAATAGTCAGTAGGAATCCGGAGTATAAAAAACACATATTGATTATGAACAGAAGAGAGCTTTTAAAAAGCGGACTCATGGCCGGAGCATTAAGCTTCGTTCCGTTTACTGATGTTTTTGCCGGTGCCAAAACATTTTCACTGCGTTCTGAAGAAGACCTTGCAGGGTTCAAAAAGATAAAACTTGGAGAACTGGAGCTGTTCATTCTTACGGACGGATATATTCATGAGAAAAACATCGATACATTTGCTCCGAGAGCGGACATCACTCAATTAAAGGCTCTTCTCAGAGACAATTTCCGTCCTGATGATTATGTTGATATGGCAATGAACCTGATGCTTGTCAAGACCAAAAGCAGGCTTGTTTTACTGGATGCCGGAATGGGGATTTTTGCAGATGAAAGAACGGGATTTATTCTGAAAAGCTTACAGAAAGCAGGATTCTCTCCAAAAGATATCACAGATGTTTTCATTTCTCATGCCCATCCGGATCATATTGGTGGGGTAGTCGACAAACAGAATAACCTGGTTTTCCCCAATGCGGATATTTATATTTCAAAGATCGAGCATGACTTCTGGCTGCAGGCTTCCATCAAAGATTTTAAAAACAGCTTTCTGAAGAACCAACCGGAATTTCTTAACCAGATCATTCCACCTATCCAGAATATTCTGAAAACAATCCGCCCGAAACTGAAATTTTATGATTTTAAAAAACCTCTTTTTGATCATTTCAGTTTTCAGCTGGCTCCGGGACATACGCCAGGTCTTACCGTCACGACAATTTCATCGGGCAACGAGAAACTCATGTATATTGCAGATCTGATCCATTCCGATGTTATTCTCTTTCCACACCCCGAATGGGGATTTTCAGGCGATACGGATCTGGATATTGCTACAGAATCCCGTAAGAAATTACTTAATCAGCTGGCAGAAACCAAGGCTAAAGCTTTTGCTTATCATCTTCCATGGCCGGGCCTTGGCTTTACAAGGAAAAAAGATGCTGCCTATGAATGGATTCCGGAAAGTTTTATGAATTAACGGTTTGCTAACGGATACACCTTAAATTTTCTACGACATAGTTTCAATAATAAATCCTCTCATTTTCGGGAGGATTTATTATTAAAATCCCCAATCAAAGGAATACAATCGTAGAAAATGAAAAATAATATTACCTGATTGGGGGAAACATAAATAGAATTTTTAAATAGGATCAGATCATAAAAATTGATCGTCTGAATTTTTTTTTTTGCAAAGGTGATTATATTTTTACTGAATTAGAAACAGAACATGTAAGGGATTCAGAATTTCGAACCTCCAATTAAACATTCCAAAGCCGGTTCCTGCCTACGCTTTTCCAAAAATAAGTTCAGAAGAATACAGCTTCCTGAACATGATATACGTTACAGAAAGAATCGTAAATGCGATCACTGCATCTATAGTGGCAGCGAAGCCCAGTACTGCAATTTTTGAGAAGAAGGCGAAGATGATATCAAAAAACATTCCTGCAAACACCCATTCTTTTAATCGTAATAAACGGTTGGGAAGAAGAAGTACCAGAATTCCGGATAATTTAAAAACACCTAAAATGTAAATAAAGTGAGGAGGATAACCAAGCTGTTGGGTAATGTCCCATACCACTGGATTTTTAGTAAGTTCAAAGAAGCCGCTCGCTCCGAACCATAATGACATAAAAATGATTCCTGACCAATAGATGATTTTTGTTGTTTTTGTTTTCATTGTTTTTATTATTTAAAGTTTTGTTGAATTTTTTATAAGCTATTCCTCTAAATGTTATTGAATGACAGCTTTAGAGACCCCGTACATCTTTCCTGTCTTTGAGTTCTGAATAAATCCAATGACCTCCCAATTGTCCTTGGTGAAATTGTCCGGGAGTTTAAAATCTTCAGTTCCTTCCGAATGATCTTTCAGTGAGATTTGTTTCTGCTTATGCACAATCTGCCAGTGCTGCAAATGGTGACCCTCATTTTCACCTCCTGCTACCTGAGTAGATGATTTCTTTTCCACTAAGCTGATAAACAGCTGATTTTGAGGAGCAGTTTCAGCCGTTTTATAACTGATGGTGATTGTTTTTTGTGAAGCTACAGCTGAAAGGCTTACAGGGGCGGTTTTAGAACTGAGAATAACATTCTGAATGGCATTTTCTATGGCATTTCTGTCAGAACCTACCAATTCTGTTTTCCCATTGATCACCAATTGTGGAGTATAGGTTTGTGATCTGAGCAGACTGCTGTACATCTGCTGCCGCCGGGAGTTTTCAGCACTGCTGAATCTGTCTTTCCACCCGAGCCGGTTCCAGTAATCTACATGGTAGGAGAGGATGTAAACCGGTTGGTCTTTGTACTCTTTTTCAATCTGTCCCATCAGTTCATCTGCAGGTGGGCAGCTTGAGCAACCTTCTGAAGTGAACAGTTCCAGAACAGCAAAACCATTGTCAGGGAAAACAGCAGTGTTTCTTGTGTTTATCCTGTCTTTCTGCATAAATGCAGATGCTGCAAATATTAAAGCCGTGAAGGCACTTACGATGGTTAGATTTTTTAGAATCATGTCTTTAATTTTGATTCAAAAGTAGGAACCTCGTAAGCGCAAAAGAAGATAAAAAAGGGTTAGCCGGACAAATTGAAAGGTGAACCCGGAAAATATAAAGGTTGAAAATTTATATATTAACGGTCTTCCAGCCAGGAGAAGAAACTGTGCGTTTTATCTTTGTTGATCAACAGTTTTTCAGGAGTTTCAATAACAAGCTTAACCAGAATTTTCCGCTGGAAATAATGCTCCATCTCCTTGACAGCCTTAAAACTCACCAGGTACTGTCTGTTGATCCTGAAAAACTGTTTCCCGGAAACTTGTTCTGCAACCTGTCCAAGTGACTGTGAAAGCTGAAATTGTTCCTTATCAAAAGTAACCAGATGCGTGATTTCATTGTGGATATAAAAATAAGCGATACTTTCTGTAGGGATCGTGGTATATTTCTGATTTTTAAAGACTAAAAAACTGGTTTTTCCGTCAGGCTGGCTGATCTTTTGCAAAAGAGATTCGATATCAGGAAGCTCATTTTTACGGAAGAATTTTCTTAGTTCATCCACTTTTTTCAGCGCTTCGGAAATATCATCTCGCGAAAAAGGCTTCAGAATATAATCGATTCCCTTGCTTTTGAATGCATCCAGCATATACTGATCAAAAGCTGTACAGAAAATGATAGGGCAAGTGATATCTATTGCTTTGAAAATCTCGAACGACAGCCCGTCCGAAAGCTGGATATCCATAAAAATAAGATCCGGCATTATTTCTTTTGATAAAGCTTCAACACTGGTTTCAATACTGTCATAGACGCCCATGATTTTGGACTCGGGTCTTAACTCTAAAATAAGGTTTTGAAGAGACTTTGCTGCTCTGAATTCGTCTTCAATGATGATGATATTCATGGATTAAAGGTAGTTTTATTTGAAAAATTTTTTCGTCTGAATACATTTCTATTTCCTGTTCCAACAGATGCCTGAACCGCATTTTAATATTGTCAAGGCCTACGCCAAGGGATTCTTCCGTGGCAATTTTTCGCTGGACAGGGTTTTCTATAATGATCCTGTCTTCAGAACTGTAAATTCTGATATGCAGGGGCTTACTGCGGGATACAATATTGTGCTTGATACAGTTTTCTACCAGAAGCTGAATGGTAAAAGGTGGAATAAGTGTTTTAAGATCTTCACTTTTGAGTTCGTTGGTAAATGTAATTCCTTCGCCGAAACGGGCTTTTTGAAGAAAAAGATAAGCATCAATAATCTTCATTTCTTCCTGAACTGAAATGAGGTCTAGTTTTCTGCTTTCAAGTGTAAATCTGTAAAAGTCAGAAAGTTTGATAATGAAATCAACCGTTTCAGAATCGTTGGTTTCCGCCATCGATTTTAAAGTATTCAGGCTGTTGAAAAGAAAATGGGGATTCACCTGTTGTTTTAATAATTCGTATTGAGCCCCCAGATTATCACTTTTTACCTTTTCCAGTTCCAACTGTACCTGCTGTCCTGCATAATTATTCTGAAGTAATGTCAGGAACATATAACAAACGAGGTTGATCAGGATTCCCCGGACTTCCACCATCAGCATAACCGGACCGAAATTGATGTGAGATAAAATGAGCTGCTGGATCCAGGCCAGTCCGAACATAATCACCATTCCGAATGCCAGAGCAGTTAATAATCTTGAATATGAGATATTCTGTTTCCGCTTTCCTGCACTGCGGTTAAGCAAATAAATGTTGAGGTACCACATGATCACGGAAAATGCGGCTGTTATTGCTGAATTTACAGTGGCCTCTTTCCAGTTGAATTCATGGGAGGCGAGTTGAGGTACAGAAGATAAAATACCCAGAAAAAGAGAGCTTATCCAGATGGTGGCCTGTGAAATTTTTATTTTTTGCTGTTGCATGGGAACAGTGGTTTTGAGAAGTGAAATTAGGTTTTTTATTTGTAAAAAGAATGGTATTGGTGATGAATAGTGAAAAGGTGAATCGTCAATTGTGAATTTGCTTTGCCGGTGAATTTTTCCTATAAATTGACTATTGACTCTGCGTAGCAAAATGGATCATTCACAAAAAATACTCAGAAACTGAAAATCAGCTTCTGAGTGTTTTTTTAAGGTCTTTTTACAGGTTTATAGCTCATGATATACTGTATTCTTTCTTCTTTATTTTTATTGATGTTAATGTTTTGATTTTCTGAAGCGTTTTTTATCTGATAGGAAACATTTCCGTTATGATCAGTCTGAATGGTTTCTATACTTAATAGTTCACCTGTAATGGTTCCTCCTATGTATTGTGGATTATCATGGTATTTCCACGTGACTAATTTTATAACAGAGCCATTCTGAAGTTGATTATTTTCACCTGACAGAGAGATTAAGGCTTCCCGGTTTCCATACAAAGCAGATGAAGTTTCTTTTTTTGTATTGAGTGATGTGGAAATAAATTTTAAATCTCCAGGATCGAAAACAAGACGTTTTAGATCTTTGTCCGGTTCATCAATTTTACAGGCAGTGAATAAGGCACAGACTGACAGGATCATAAACAGTATTTTTTTCATTATTTCTCAAGGTTTTTAATTAATCTTTCTGTGTTGACTTTCATTGGGATATCAAATAAATAGCCGGTTTTTTCGGCTAACTGACGGTGGCAGGCGATACAGGATTCTTTCGCGAAAGAAGCTGTTTTTCCTGTGGGATGAAGATCGTTTCCTGAAAATTTGGCAAATCCCCAACCTTCTGTATCTGTATATTTTTTAGAATCTTTGACCATAAACTGAGCATTGATAAACTCTCCGGCTCTCACTTCTCCGTCTGCAAAATTTTCCTGCTTCCAAACTGACTTTACAACGATGCTTCCATCCGGCCACGGATGAAAATTCTCTGTTTCAATGGCTTTTACTGCAATATCATTTCCGTAAATTACACGAATTGATTTGTCAAAAAGAGTACTCATGCTGATCACTTTCCAGTTTTTAAACTCGTCTGTATATCGTATTCCATTGGGAGAAACCGGAAATTTTGCCGGATCAGGGCTGTGATTAGTCTGAATGTTTTGATGAAGATCTTTTTCTTGTTTTACAGGAGACAATCCGGATAAGGAAAGGGTGTATTTCTTAACCGTTTCAATATCTTTTTTCGTGATTTTGGCTGTTGGATGGAGCAGTGTATATTCATGAAGAGGCATTTTTCCGCTTTGCATCATATTCAAAATGGCATACATCTTTCCCTGATGTTCAGCCGGCGAATAATTCCACTCTGAAAAGTTTAAAACTTCTCTGGCTCTTTCTATATCTTTGTTTACCGCCCAGGAAATCGGAGCAATTTTGTCGTACCAGCTTAAATTCTGCTGATTGGAATGACAATTAAAACAAGAGTTTTCCAAAATGGCAAGAACTTCGCGCGGAGCCTCAATCTTTTTAGAAACAGGCTGTCCTTTCAAAGGCTGATTGGAAAACTGCAATCCTGCAAAGATTCCTAAAACTGCCAGAAATACTATGGCAATAGGTTTTACATTCCTTTTTTTATGTACTGAGTCCATAATGATTTATTTTTATGGCTCAAAAGTATACGCTTAAAAAAAGAATCGAAATATAAAGCTGGGTGAACCGGACAAATCAAAAGGTGAAAATGGAATTTTTAAGGGTAAAAAGAAAGTTGGATGATGGAAGCTGAAAGTTTATGATGTTCTGATACTAACTCCCAGCCTCCTTACTTCCAACTACAGCGCCATTCCTCCGTCAATGATAATTTCCGTACCTGTTATAAAGCTTGCCAAATTATTGTCTGATAAATACAGTACGGCTTTTGCAATATCTTCCACAGTTCCCATTTTTTTCAAAGGAATTTGATCAATCAGCCATTCATCAAGTCCTTCCAATGTCTTTTTATCCAGACCTGCTTTGGTCATGATGTTTGTTTTCGTAGGTCCCGGGCTTACCATATTGACACGAATCTTTCTTGGTGCTAGTTCTGCAGCAGCTGTTTTTGCAATTGAATTTAAAGCTGCTTTACTTGCCTGGTAAACCGAACTGTTGGGTTTGTAAGTGGATGCGACAACCGATGATAAAAAAACAACCGAAGCACCGGTATTTAATAAAGGAATGAATTTGCTTAATGTGAAATAAGCTCCCCGAAAATTGATATCCATTACCTGGTCGAAATTCTCTGAGCTCATATTTTCAATTGAGCCTAATGTTCCTGTGATTCCTGCATTAATAAACAAGATATCAACTTTTTCAAACTGACTTTCGATTTTTGATTTTAAAGATTCAATATCTTCTAATTTTCCCTGATCTGCTACAAACGGGATGGCTCCCAATTCTTCAGCTGCTTTTTCAATAGCTTCTTTTCTTCTTCCGGTAATAATCACTGTTGCACCTTCTGCTATTAATTCCTTTGCAGTTGCATAGCCAATTCCACTGTTTCCTCCGGTCACAATAGCTAGCTTGTTATTAAATGTATTCATTTCTAAAATTTTTGACAAAGTTATTTCAAATTGATATACTTTTGTAATCAGTATCACAGAGTATATCAGTATCATTAATGATATCATTTAACTTTGCATTTATGGAAAGAGACCAAACCGAAGAACTAAGAGCCCTGCAGGATACCCTCTATTTTATTGGAGGAAAATGGAGAATTCCTGTGATCAACTCAATCTGTAACGGACACAGACGTTTTCGCGAGATCGAACGTAGTATACCGGGAATTACCACAAGAATGCTTTCAAAAGAGTTAAAAGACATGGAGCTGAATAAATTGGTCAAACGAAATGTTTACCCCGATACTCCGGTTTTAATAGAATATGAACCTACAGAATACTGCAGAACATTTGGAAAAATCATTGCAGAAATGATCAATTGGGGAAGAGAGCACAGGAGGGTGATTGTGGAGGATAAAATTTAAAAAATAGATATTCAACCTTAAAAAATTCATGCTACTTGTATTGAAAAGTGTTTAAAATAAAAAAAGCTCCTTATAGAAAGGAGCTTTTATTTATATCAATTCAGAAATTAAATTCCGTCAATAATTTCATTTAAAACAGTGCTTGGTCTCATGGCTGCATACGTTTTGTAGGTATCCGTTTTGTAGTAACCGTCAATATTCTGAGGTTTACCCTGAGCGCTGATTAATTCTTCGTTAATAACAGCTTCACTTTCCTGTAATGCTGCTGCAACCGGAGCAAAATGAGCTGCCAATTCAGCGTCTGTTGTCTGGTTAGCTAAAGCTTCTGCCCAGTACATTGCTAAATAGAAGTGAGAGCCTCTGTTGTCGATCTGGCCTACTTTTCTTGCAGGAGATTTATCGGTAGCTAAGAATTTAGCATTAGCTTCATCCAGTGCATCAGCTAAAACCTGAGATTTTGTATTTCCCTGTGTCTGAGCCAAATGTTCTAAAGAAGCCTGAAGTGCAAGGAATTCCCCTAGAGAATCCCATCTCAGATAACCTTCTTCCAGGAACTGCTCAATGTGTTTTGGAGCAGAACCCCCTGCACCTGTTTCAAATAAACCTCCTCCGTTCATCAATGGAACGATAGAAAGCATTTTAGCAGAAGTTCCTAATTCAAGGATAGGGAAAAGATCCGTTAAATAATCTCTCAATACATTTCCTGAAACAGAAATGGTGTCTTTTCCTTCTCTTGCTCTTTTCAGCGTTTCAGTCATGGCATCTTTTACATCAAGAATTCTGATGTCAAGACCTGCCGTATCGTGATCCTTAAGGTATTTTTCTACTTTTTTGATAATCTCTCTGTCATGTGCTCTTCCTTTGTCTAACCAGAAAATAGCAGGTGTATCGGATAATCTTGATCTGTTTACTGCCAGTTTTACCCAGTCCTGGATGGGAGCATCTTTAGTCTGACACATTCTGAAGATATCTCCCTTTTCTACTTTTTGAGAAAGAAGAACGTTTCCGGCTTCATCCTGAACCTCGATAGTTCCGTCTGCTGTTGCCTGGAAAGTTTTGTCGTGAGAACCATATTCTTCAGCTTTTTGAGCCATTAAACCTACGTTTGGAACAGAACCCATAGTCGTAGGATCCAGTTTTCCGTGAGCTTTCATATCATCAATAACAGACTGATAGAAACCTGCGTAAGAACGGTCCGGAATAATACAAACTGTATCTTCTTCGTTTCCGTCTTTGTTCCACATTTTACCGCCTCCTCTTACCAAAGCAGCCATAGATGCGTCAACAATGATGTCAGAAGGAACATGGAAGTTGGTAATACCTTTATCGGAATTTACCATAGCGACTCTTGGTCCGTTAGCTAAAGCCGCTTCAATATCAGCTTTGATTTCAGCTTCCTGAGCATTGCCTTTAATTTTTTCGAAAAGATCGGCAAGACCGTTATTTGGGTTAACATCTAATGACTTGAACGTTTCAGCGTATTTAGTGAAAACATCTTTGAAATAAGTTTCTACGATAGCCCCGAAAATAATAGGATCAGAGATCTTCATCATCGTCGCTTTCAGGTGAGCAGAAAGAAGTACGTTTTTGTTTTTAGCCTCATCAATCGCTTTTTGAACAAATGCTTTCAAAGAGTTTAAATTCATTACAGAAGAATCAATTACTTCTCCGGCCTGAAGACCTGCGAAATCTTTTAATAAAGTTTCAGCACCATCATTACCTTTGAACGTAATTTTGAATTTTGTAGCGTTTTCTACAGTGGTTGAAGTTTCAGTTCCGTAGAAATCTCCTCCCTCCATGTGAGCAACATCAGTTTTGCTGTCAGAAGCCCAGTCACCCATTCTGTGAGGGTTGGCTTTTGCATAGTTTTTAACAGCTTTTGGAGCACGTCTGTCAGAATTTCCTTCTCTTAGCACAGGGTTTACGGCACTTCCTAAAACTTTGGCATATTTGGCTTTAATGGCTTTTTCTTCGTCATTTTTAGGCTCTGCAGGATAGTTTGGAACTGCGAAACCTTTAGACTGTAATTCAGCAATAGCCTCATCAAGCTGAGGAGCTGAAGCTGAAATATTGGGTAATTTGATAATGTTTGCATCGGGTTGAGTTGCCAATTGACCTAATTCAGCCAATGCATCACCGATTTTCTGGTCATCTTTCAAAAACTCAGGGAAGTTGGCCAAAATTCTTCCTGCCAAAGAAATATCCGGGACAGCAATTTCAATGTTTGCCGATTTTGTAAAAGCTTTTACAATAGGTAAAAACGAGTGGGTTGCCAACATTGGAGCCTCATCCGTAAGAGTGTAATAGATTTTTGATTTGTCTGACATTATACTTGTGTATTTATTATTTGATTTTTAAGAATCACAAATTTACTAAATATGATTGTTTTATGAAGGTATTTTAAATAAAAAAAGAGGCCAGCATCTCTTTTTAAACAATTGTTTATCTCTAATTTTACTTTGTAATCGAAATACTACCTTTAAACAGAGAATAAAAATGTAATAGTGTTTCCAATCAGCTTCATAATTCCGGAATAGGAACTTAAATAATGCTTCTAAGTCTAGGATGTTTATTTTTCACTTTAAGAATTATTTAACCTTTATTTGACTCAGAAGACTTTCTATTTTAAGTAAATTTGAAAAACTAAAAAAATAAAATTATGTCAACGATTACCCTTAAAGGAAACGAAGTAAATACAATAGGAACCCTTCCATCAGTAGGAACCACCGTAAGAGATTTTGCGTTGGTGGATTCCGGTCTGAACGTGAAACTTCTTTCAGATTTTGATGGAAAAAAGAAAGTATTCAATATCTTCCCGAGTATTGATACAGGGATTTGTGCCGCATCTGCAAGAAAATTCAATGAAGAAGCTTCAAAACTTGATAATACGGTAGTGATTAATGTTTCCAAAGATCTTCCTTTTGCATTGGGAAGATTCTGTGCAGCTGAAGGCTTAAACAATGTAGAAACACTTTCAGATTTCAGAAGCAGTTTTGGAGATGATTATGAAGTAACTATTACAGATTCACCTATGAAAGGACTGCTGAGCCGCGCCGTAATTGTTACAGACGAAAACAACAAGGTTGTCTATACAGAGCAGGTTCCGGAAATTACGACCGAACCTAATTACAGCGCAGCAATTGATGCATTGAAGTAATTATAATAGTAAGATTGTATAAAGCCTTGTGGAAAACCCGTTCACAAGGCTTTTTTTGACTCTGGAGAATAATAAACGAGTTACAACAACTCAACCCATGGTTAAATAATTGAGCTTCGAGTTATCTTATTAACCACAATAAAAATTAATACCATGAAAATAATTAAATTTAACAGGAGAGTTTACTACTTACGCTTTTCAACGCTTCTGCTTTTACTTTTCTTTATTGCCTGCAGCGGGCAGGAGAAAAAGAAGACAGAATTCCGTTCAGAAACCAGTACACCCAAAAAATTTCAAAACAAGAAATATGAAAATTATGATCTGATTGGTAATGTTAAAACGACCCAATGGGAAATTTTCAACTATGATACTTCAGGAAATACGAATACATATTATTATAAGGGATATACTGACCAGATTGATTTAAATTTCAATAAAGAAGGAGAACCCTTTTTGGTGAAACTTGTAAGTAAATCTATAAAAGCCTATCAGCAGCCCCGTGATAATAAAATAGAAAATATAGTATATGAGAAAGAACCTGTAATCCTTTTAACATCTTCATCTATTGAGGACATAAGTATTGACTATCTGGCTTATTCATCAAAGGTAGATCCCGGGACCAATAAGCTTATTGCTGAAAATAAATATATTAAATATTACTATAATAAATATGGTGACTTGCAGGACTATATCATTACTGCCGGAAAAGATGAAGCCCCGAGATATTTTAAATTTGCATATAAATATGATGAAAAAGGCAACTGGGTAGAGCGTATTTTATCTGAAGAGTTTTATGATTCAGAAACTCCGGATGATAAAGAAATTATACAGAAAATTGTAAGAACAATCACTTATTATTAACAGTAATCTATATTGTAAGCTCTTAATTTGTATAAAATGGTAAAGAGAATTGTAGCCAATATAAAAACAGATCATTTAGCTGACGCAGATCGCTTTTATAAAGATATTTTGGGTCTCGAAATCCTGATGGATCATGGCTGGATCAAGACTTTCGGAAACCATGAAGAAGCGCAGGTTCAGGTAAGTTTTGCCACCCAGGGCGGAAATGATACGGAGGTTCCGCTACTTTCGATGGAAGTTGATCATGTAGATGAACTCTACGAAAAAATGCAGCAGGCCGGTTTTGAAATCACTTACGGGATCACCAATGAAGATTGGGGAGTACGAAGGTTTTTTGTAAAAGATCCGTTTGGAAATTTAATCAATATACTCTCGCATCAATAGTTTGTTTGTCAGCAGAAATTATCATTTTCACTATAGAATTTTTATTATGAAAGCAACACGGATTATTCCTATTCTCAGAATCTTTGACTATCAAAAAGCCGTAGAGTTTTATGTGGACTGGTTAGGATTTAAATAGTATGGGAACATTATTTTGAAGAAAATACCCCTGTTTACATGGAAGTGGAAAAAGGAGATATAGTTTTTCACTTAAGTGAACATCACGGAGACGGAACACCCGGAACCAGAGTGATGATTTGGGGCGAGGGAATTTCTGAATACCGCAGTGAATTAATAGAGAAGAAGTATAAATACAACCGTCCGGGGCTTGAGAAAACATTTTATGGTGCCGTATCCTTCACGGTAAATGATCCATTCGGAAACACTATTATCTTCAATGAGGAATATGTTGAAGAAAAACATAAAGATCTTGAATTTTCTTCTATCCATTAATTCATTTAATAGGAACAAACTTTCATCTGTTAATGAAAGGCAACAATAAAAGGGTTCTGGTTCAGACCTATTATCTAAGAACTGATGATTCAAATCATCAAAAATAAACCGTACAATAGCTATCTTTACATTTTAAATACAATGAAACGTTCAGGAACTGCAGATCTGCCATTACATTACGGAAAAGTCCCGCCGTGGCTTTACGAACGTATGTCTGTGCTCGGGCTTTCCATGATTGAAGTGATCCTGATGGATTACGGAAAAGATGAGGTTCTCCGTAGGCTTGCAGATCCGTTCTGGTTCCAGAGTTTTGGAGCTGTGATGGGCATGGACTGGCATTCCTCAGGGATTACAACTTCTGTCATGGGCGCTTTGAAACGGTCCATTAATCCCAATTCAAAATCACTGGGACTTTATATCTGTGGTGGAAAGGGTAAATTCTCACGAGAAACTCCGTCAGAGCTCCTTCAGATTGCTGATAAAACAGGCCTGAATGGGCATGAACTTGTAAGAGCCAGTAAACTTTCTGCAAAAGTAGACAATACGGCCATTCAGGATGGTTACCAGCTTTATCTCCATAATTTTATTTTGGCAGACAACGGAAGCTGGAGTGTAGTGCAGCAGGGAATGCATGAAACTGATGGTACTGCAAGGCGGTATCACTGGCATTCAGGGAATATCAAATCATTTATAGAAGAGCCGCACACAGGAATCAATGGTATCTCACGAGGAAGAATCCTCAATCTTACGGATGCCCATGCCTCAGAAAATCGCCAGGGAATTCTGGATATTTCCCAGACTGATTCTATTGATGTAATGAAAGATTTTTCAGGGTTAATTCTTCCGGCTCATCATGATGTGCAGGCTTCAGATGTTGATTTAAAACGCCTTGGAGCACTCTTATATGTGACCCGTGAGCAGCAGCCTCAGAATTTTGAAGACCTTTTAATGCTGGAAGGAGTAGGACCCAGAACTATGCAGTCTTTAGCATTAGTGAGTGAAGTTATTCACGGTGCACCTTCAAGATTTGCCGATCCGGCGAGGTTTTCTTTTGCTCATGGCGGAAAAGACGGACATCCTTTCCCGGTTCCTACCAAAACTTATGACGAAAGCATCAGTATTCTCAGAAAAGGAATTGAAAAATCAAAACTTGGAAATTCCGACAAGCTGAATACTTTAAACAAACTGCATCAGATTGTTGCAGCCACTGAAAAAGATTTTACTCCCGATTTTGATATCCAGCAGGTGATAGAAGAAGAAAGACAGAATTCATGGCGCTTTGGAGGGAAAACAGTATTCGGGGACGCACAACCACCTAAAAACCCAAAACCGATCCAGCTTTCTTTGTTCTGATATTATAGGTTAGCAGAGGTAATTAAAAAACTGTTTAATTATTTAGAAAGAATAAAAACAATTGATAACAATACAGTAAAATGGGGTTCTTTTTATGCATTCCATCAATTTGTTTAATTTTTTATATTCAGGATTCAATTAAAAATTATATTTTTAAAGCTTTAAAAAAGCAATAACTCTATGATCAGCAAAGCCTTAGAGATCTGTTACGATTTCCCGTTTTTTCTTCAGGAAGAGCTTGACGAAATATTCCAGGCTCATGAAAAAGTTTCGTTCCAGAAAGGAGATAGTATTCTTGAAGAAGGAAAGACGGCTAATGAATATTATATCCTGGAAAAAGGCTTAGCTCGTTCCTACGTGAACGACTTTAGCGGGAATGAAGTAACCACACATTTTTTTGCTGATAACGAGATCATTATTGAGGTATTGTCGATTTTTCAGAGAATTCCAACCCAGGAAAATATCATTTGTATTACAGACTGTGAATGCTGGAAATTTGATTATGAGACATTTCAAGAGCTTTTCCATAAAATACCCAATCTCAGAGAATGGGGAAGAGCATGGATGTCAAAAGAGCTTTTTGTCTATAAACAGCGCTCTGTAGAAATGTTTACTCTTTCCGCTACCAGGCGTTATCTTAATCTTTTGGAGCAGAAACCCCAGGTGGTACAGTTTGCTCCTCTCAAACAAATTGCATCCTATCTGGGCGTAACAGACACTTCCTTAAGCCGTATCCGCAAAGAAATTGTATCCCATTCGAAGAAAAATTAAATCTTGTCTTATGGCAAGTTGATTTTCATCAAGGCTTGGTAATTTTGGTTAAAAGATTAACACAAAAATTACTATTATGAAAGCCAATCAAATTTATGTCAACCTTCCGGTAAAAGATGTACAGAAAACAAAAGAATTCTGGACCAGGCTCGGATTTTCAATTAATGAACAGTTTTCAGATGACAAAGCAGTCTGCGTAGTGATGAAGGAAGATAACATTTACGTCATGTTCCTGACAGAGGAATACTTCCAGACTTTTTCCGAAAGACCGGTTCCGAAAGGCGATACAACACAGGTTCTTGTTGCCATTGCTCTGGACAGCCGTGAAGAAGTTGATCAGGTAGTGAATACAGCCCTGGAAAATGGAGCTTCGCAGCACGAAGAACCCCAGGATTACGGATGGATGTATCAAAACTCCTTTTGGGACTTAAATGGTCATGGCTGGAATATAACGTTTGCCGATGTTTCCCAGATGCCAACTGAATAAAGATCAAAGATTATTCACAGTAAAATCTTGCCGCTATGGAAACAAAATCAAACGACATTGAAATAGTGAAAGTCCAGGTATTCAGCAATTACAAAGTCATTTCAATGAATACCGAAGGCATTACCCATGAAGAAGCTATGATCTTCCCAAATGGTGAAGCCAACTGCCTGAACTGGGTTCTGGGGCATTTAATTTACATAAGGAATGCATTTCTGAATACCCTTGGAGAAGAATCTGTCTGGGACAACAATAAATTTTCCTGCTACAACAGGGGAGAGATACCGCTCGAAAGAAAAGATGAGCTAGTAGGTTTTGAAGAATTAAAATCCTATCTGCAAAAATCCCAGGACAAGCTTGAAGCAAAACTCATCAGTATTGAAAAGTTTAATCCTGAAACAATTAATGATATTGCTATCTTTTGTCTTCACGAAATTTATCATAGCGGACAGTTGGGGTATCTCAGAAGAATCTTAGGAAAACCCGGTGCTGTAAAATAGCCACGCTTAGAATTTTAAAAAAACTGTAGAAGAACTCTATATTCCTACAAAAGACACCAATCACTAAAAATTAAAAAATGGACACACCAAAATCAAAAAAAATGGAGCTCGTTATTCCGGCTTACAGAATGCACTCTCAAAACTTTCTCAATGTTTTGGACGGCATTTCGGAAGAAGATGCTTTGAAAAGAATTGAAGGAAAAACCAACCATATCGTCTGGATGGCAGGAAACTTTGTCAATATGCGCTATGGCCTGGGTTGGGTTTTAGGACTCAGGGACGAAGATCCTCACAGTGATCTTTTCTTTCAGGGAAAGGCTCTGGATGAACATTACAACTATCCGAGCTTGGATGAACTGGAGAAAAATTTTCACGATATTTCACCAAAAGTATACCAGAAGCTTTGGGAAGTTACGGATGAAGAGCTGGATGAAATCTTTGAGATCGGGATGAATATTCCTTTTATCCGTGAAACCAAACTCAATTTCGTAGGAATGTGTATCGGCCGTGAAGACTATTTATGTGGGCAGATAGGTCTTATGAGAAAAATTCTGGATTATCCGGGCATGAAATACGAGGTAGATGAAAATCTAAAGTATTAATCAAATGGAACCTAATGAAAAAGGCTATAAACAGGTCAACGGAATCCGTATGTACTACGAGGTTTATGGTTCCGGAAAACCTTTGGTACTCATTCATGGCGGAGGATCTTCCATTCTGTTTGATTTTAAAGAAATAATTTTCAGGCTTGAAACCCAGTTTCAGCTCATAGGTATTGATCTGCAGAATCACGGAATGACCGATCATCGTGACATTCCCGAAACCTTTGAACAGGATGCCCATGATGTAGCAGCTCTTTTAAAGGAACTTCATATCGGAAAAGCTTCATTCTGGGGGTTCAGCAACGGTGGAAGCACGGTGATGCAGATTGCGCATCTTTATCCTGAAATAACCGAAAAGATCATTATTGCATCTGCATTCTACAAAAGAGGCGGTATGATGGACGGTTTTTTCGAAAGCATGGCAGAAGCTACTCTCGAATCTATGCCGGAACCTCTTAAGATCAATTTCCTTAACCTGAATCCTGATTTTTCAAAACTTGAAAACCTGTTTGAGAAAGACAGCAAAAGGATGCAGACTTTTGAGGATTGGGATGAGAAAGTCCTGACATCTATAAAAGTTCCTGCCTTATTCATAAGTGGAGACAAAGATGTGATGAAACCTGAACATGTAGTGGAAATGTGGCGTCTGGTCCCCGAATCCCAACTGATGATCCTTCCGGCAGGCCACGGATCCTACATGATGGCAGACTTCGAAGGAAACACAGATTCCAATCTTATAAACTTTATAGTAAGTGAGGTAACAAAATTTTTAAACCATTAAGGCATATGAATATAGTTCTTAATATTCTTAAAAGCTTAATCAAACTTAATGGTTTAACTTAAAACTTAATTTAATTAACAATAACATTTAAAAATCAGAAATCATGGCTAAATTAAATCCGTACTTAAATTTTGACGGGAAAGCAGAAGAAGCTTTCAACTTTTACAAATCTGTTTTCGGAGGAGAATTCCGTGGAGAGGTTTTCAAAATGGGCAATGCCCCGGGAACCGAAAACTTATCAGACGAAGAAAAAAACAGGGTGATGCATATTGCGTTGCCTATCGGAGATGACCTTCTTATGGCTTCGGATATTGTTCCAAGCTTCGGGCAGAGCCTTAACGTAGGAAATAATAATTATGTATCCATTTTCCCGGAATCCAAAGAAGAAGCTGACAGACTGTTCAAAGGTCTTTCTGAAGGTGGAAATATAGAAATGCCGATTGAAGACCAGTTTTGGGGAGACTATTTCGGTAGTTTTCAGGACAAATATGGAGTTCATTGGATGGTGAACTATAATGAAGAATCTGCAAAATAGTCTTATATTTAACTAAATTTATTGAGGGCAGTTCAAACCCGGACTGCCTTTTTATTTAATTTAAAAAAATAAAACAATGGATCCTATTAAGATAGATATCACAATTTTAGCCCCGGTAGAAAAAGTCTGGAATTATTTTAATGAGCCACAACATATTACGAAATGGAATTTTGCCGATGAATCCTGGCAGTGTCCCAGTTCCGAAAATGACTTAAGAGTAGGAGGGAAATTTAAAACCAGAATGGAAGCAAAAGACAAAAGTTTCGGTTTTGAGTTTGAAGGAATCTATGATGAAGTGGTTACGAATTCCACGATTAAATATCATTTGGAAGACGGCCGGAAAGTTGAGGTTATTTTTGATAAGATAGACGAAAATACTACAAAAGTTACCGAAATTTTTGACCCCGAAAAACAGAATTCTGTGGAAATGCAGCGGAATGGCTGGTATGCTATTCTCAATAATTTTCACAAGTATGTTGAAAATCACTAAAACACTTAATTTCAGTCATGATAAATCTGGTCATAATGGCAAAATGTTTAAGCTCCATTTGTGCTGTTAATCATGTTGTTAAAAATAATAATTTCCTGTCTGGCATTATTGCAGTACCGGCAAGAAGAGCTTTGGAAAGAGAAAAAATCGATTCTCTCGAAAAACTTTCGGGCTATTCTGAAGAAGAGATCATGAATCTTCATGGTTTCGGAAGAAATGCTATGGAAAGACTGAAAAACCATATGGAAGAACATCAGATTTCTTTCAGGAACTGATTATTAAAAAAAATACCGGATCTTTCATTGCAGCCTTTGCCAGCGATGATCAATAAACTATATTTTCACTCCTAAATTTAATAGTATGAATAACGATATTTTTCCATGTCTCTGGTTCGACGCAGAATCAAAGGAAGCAGCAGAATTTTATTGTGAAGTATTTGACGGAAAAATCACCGCTGATACTCCCGTAGTCATGAATATCGATCTCTTCGGGCAGAAATTGATGCTGCTGAACGGTGGGCCTCATTTTAAAAAGAATCCTTCAGTTTCCTTCATGGTAATTTGTAAAACAGAAAACGAAGTACAGCAATATTGGGACAAACTTGTAGAAGAGGGAATTGCTCTCATGGCACTCGATTCCTATTCCTGGAGTAAGAAATACGGCTGGGTGCAGGACAAATACGGCGTTACCTGGCAGCTGTTTTTAGGAGATAAGCCGGAAGATCAGAAAATTATCCCTACGCTGATGTTTATCCATCAAAATAACGGAAAGGCAAAAGAAGCAATGGAGTTTTACACCAAAACATTCCCTAATTCGAGCATTGGAAATATCCTGAAATATGGTGATGGTGGAGAAGGACATCCTATATCCGAACCGGCAGAAAATGTACAGCATGCCCATTTTATTATTGACGGTTACAGCTTCTTCTGTATGGATAATTCTTATGATCATCAGTTTGATTTTAATGAAGGAATTTCTATTGTAATCATGACGGATGACCAGGAACAGACAGACCATCTGTGGAATACCCTTATTTCAGACGGCGGAAGAGAAAGCATGTGTGGGTGGCTGAAAGACAGATATGGCCTCAGCTGGCAGATTGTTCCGAAAAAGCTCATTCAGCTGATGAACGACTCCGATCAGTCAAAATCACAAAAAGTAGTACAGGCCATGATGAAGATGCAGAAGATTGTTATAAAAGACCTGGAAGAGGCTTATAATTCGTAAAAGAAACGACGGATTTCTCTGTTTCTCCATTTGAATTTCAGCTTTCGGCTTGCCGTTTGATGTGGTTTTACAAAAAGATTTGCTTATGAAAACACAGAACAGATCACAATCTAAATCAAAAGTTCCCAAAGAAGGAATCTTTCCGGAGATCATCCGGAATGATTACCAGGGAAGCCGTAAACTTCAAGGAAAAAAAGCTGTTATTTCAGGCGGAGATAGTGGGATAGGACAGGCTGTAGCCGTTCATTTTGCGAGAGAAGGTGCAGACGTCGCAATTATTTATAAAGAAAGCGATGACGATGCCAAAGAAACAAGAAAGCTTGTTGAAAAAGAAGGACAGCAATGCATCCTTATCAAGGGAGATCTTACCAAAAAAGCTTTCAGAACAAAATGCGTGGAAAAGATAAAAAAGGACTGGAAAGATCTGGATATCCTCGTTAATAATGCAGGAATTCATACCTCAAAAAACAGTCTTGAAAAAATCTCCGATGAGCAGATCCAGGAAACTTTTAATACCAATATCATCTCCATGATTTCTTTTACAAGAGATTTTCTACCGTTAATTGGTGAAGGAGGTCGTATTATTTGTACTACGTCGGTTACAGCATACAGGGGTAGTGATCATCTGATTGATTATGCGGCTACAAAAGGAGCTATTTTATCCTTTATACGCTCCCTTTCAACCAATCTTGCTGAAAAAAAAATCTTAGTAAACGGAATTGCTCCCGGGCCAATATGGACACCTCTTGTAAAAGAAACCTTTGATGATCTGTCAACATTTGGAAAAGACACACCTCTGAAACGGGCAGGACAGCCATCAGAAGTAGCTCCGGCTTACGTTTTTCTTGCCTCCAAAGATGCAGATTATATTACAGGAGAAGTTATCCATATCAATGGCGGTGATTTTGTGGGAGGCTGATTGAAAATAGAAACAAGAAGTTAGAAGTTAGAAGTTAGAAGTTAGAAAAATGCGACATCTACGATCTAAAATCTAATGTTTAAAAAACTAACTTCTAATTTCTAACCATCTAACATCTAATAAAAAAACAATGCAGAAATTATTTTTTGAGATTCAAATCGATGCGCCCCCTGAAAAAGTTTGGGACGTGCTTTGGAGTGATATGACATACAGGCAATGGACAACAGCATTTACAGAAGGTTCTTTCTATATGGGAACCTTTGAAGAAGGAAGTATTATTAAATTTTTTGATCCGGATAATAACGGAATGTTCAGCCGGGTTGAAAAAAATATACCCAATAAAGAAATGAAATTTCTGCACCTTGGAGAAATTTATGGCGGTGTGGAAACTGAACAGGATTGGGGTGAAGCCACAGAAGGCTATATTTTAGAAGAAACCCCAACAGGGACAATACTGAAAATTGAAATTCAGACACCCGAGGAATTTAAAAGCTTTTTTGAAGAAAAATTTCCAAATGCTTTGGGAATTGTGAAAAATCTTTCAGAAAATCAATTGTAATATCAACCACAAAAATATAAAATATGGAAACCTTATCCTACGAAATTATAATCGACGCTCCATCACAGAAAGTCTGGGACGTTCTTTGGAATCCGGATACTTATACCGAATGGACAAAATTTTTCGGTTCCGGATCCAAAATGAAATCTGACTGGAAAGTAGGCGGAAAAACCTACTTCGTGAATGCAGAAGGTGCAGGAATGGTATCAACCATTGATAGCCTGGATGAGCCTAACCAGATTGTTTTTAAACATCTGGGAATGGTAGATAAAGAAGGAAATGAAGACACCCAAAGCAAAGAAGTAATGGAGTGGAGCGGCTGTTTTGAAAAATACATTCTTATTGATCTGGAAGGGAAAACGAAGCTTCATGTTGAAGTACAGGTTGAAAAAGAATGGAAAGATGATATGGACAAAGGATTCACGCAGGGGCTGGAAGTTGTAAAAAATCTTGCTGAAAACAAATAATTTGTTCCTGGTATAAAAAGAAAAACCACATAGTTTTCATCTATGTGGTTTTATTCATGCATGACGGTACAGTATTGTAAAATTTCTTCTATCTTTTAGTACAGTAAATAAAATAAAAAAACATGAAATTATTAACGATCCTTTTCGCAACATTTATTCTTGCTTTGGTAGGAACTTATATATTTCAGGGAAAGCCGGATTTTTTATTCTCCGGGAATCTGGGTATGGCTGTATTTATTCTCTTCACAGGATTTTCGCATTTTAAATTCCAGAAAGGAATGGCTATGATGATTCCCGATTTTGTTTCCGGTAAAATGTTTTGGGTGTATTTTACAGGAGTCCTTGAAATTGCTGCGGGAATTGGTCTGATGATTCCTTCAATAAGAGAAATAACGGCTATACTGCTGATTATCTTTTATATTTTGGTTTTTATCGCTAATATCAATTCTTCAAGAAAAAAAATCAATATTTTCAAAGCGGACTATACCGGGCCGGGCATGAAATACCTTTACACCCAAAGAATCCCAATGCAGCTTATCCTGATTGCTTGGACCTGGTATTTTGGAATTTACCTACATTAGAAGCGAACTATTATTGTTTTTAAATCTTTTTTCATAAAATTTCGTAATGTATGTAACATTTTGCGGGTAATACTGTCATATTATATATAAGATTTTTATTAATTTAAGATCTGGCTAGGCAATTTAACATCCAAAATATGAATTATGAATATTAATACTAAAATTTTTGGTGCGGCTCAAGTCGTACTGTCAGCAATTATGATTAATGCACAGACCTCAACGGCAAAACTGCCGGGCGATCCTACGCTTCCATCTACTAAAGCAAATCTTGAGAAACTGATTTCTTATGATAAGGGAAACTTCAAATATAAAGTAGAAGATTACTTTGCAAGACCCAGTGCTTCACAGTTTAAAATATCTCCGGATGGACAGTATCTCTCTTATAAAGAAAAAGATAAGGACAAGAAGAACCATGTCTATGTAAAAGAATTGAAAACAGGCAAAATCACTAAAGCGATTGTTGAAAAAGATGACCTTATCAAGAGCTATGGCTGGCTGGATAAAAAACGCCTTTTCTTTACCCAGGATAAAGGAGGGAATGAAAATATCCATCTTTACGCAGCAGATATTGACGGAAAAAACCTTAAAGACCTGACTCCTTTCGAGGGGATTACGCTGGGAACTGTTAAGCTGATAAAGGATACGGAATTTGTTGTGGTGACTATGAATAAAAACAACAAACAGATCTTTGAACCCTATAAGATCAATTTCAACACGGGAGAAATGACCCAGCTGTATGAAAATAAAGATGTCAACAGTCCTATTGATGATTATATTTTTGATAAAGACGGTAACCTCAGAGGATATACTGTCCTTGAAAATGGGCTAACGACCAAGACTTACTATAAAGATTTGCAGACTGGGAAATTTAACCTGCTTAAATCCACAGACTGGAAGGATACTTTCAGCATCATAGGACTTAATGATAATTCCAAAAATAAGGATGAAGCTTATGTTGTGACTAATCTGGACAGTGATAAGTCCAGGATTGTACTGTATGACCTTAAGAAGAATGCAGTGATCAGAGAAGTATATTCCAATCCTGTCTTTGATGTAAGCTCCATAAGCGTTGCCGGCAAAAACAGGAATTATGAACTCGATTACGTAAGCTATGACGGGATCAAAAGTGAAACCGTTCCGGTAAGCCAGTTTTATAAAGAAATTGATGCTAAGCTGAAATCTGAATTTAAAGACAAACAGTTTTCTATCGTTTCTTCAGATGATAATAATGATAAACTTTTGGTATATGTAGGAAGCGACAAATTCTATGGAGCCTATTACGAATACGATACAAAAAGTAAAAAGATAAATCTTCTTTATAACCTGATGCCCCAGCTGAAAGAAGAAGATATGGCAGAAATGAGGCCTATCGAATTCAAAAGCAGGGACGGATTAACGATTCGTGGATATATAACCCTTCCAAAAGCTGCTCTTGAAGGTAAAAAAGTGCCTCTAATTGTCAATCCTCACGGCGGTCCGCAGGGAATCCGTGATGAATGGGGATTCAACCCCGAAACACAGCTTTTTGCCAGCAGAGGATATGCAACGCTCCAGGTGAACTTTAGAATTTCCGGAGGCTACGGAAAAGAATTTCAGAAAGCAGGATACAAGCAGATCGGAAGAAAGGCAATGGATGATGTGGAGGATGGAGTGAATTATGTCATTGAGCAGGGTTGGGTAGATAAAGATAAGATTGCGATCTACGGAGGAAGTCATGGTGGTTACGCTACGCTGATGGGGCTTATCAAAACTCCGGACCTGTATGCCTGTGGTGTGGATTACGTAGGAGTATCCAATATTTTTACCTTCTTCGACTCCTTCCCGGAATACTGGAAACCTTACAAAGAAATGGTAAAACAGATCTGGTATGATCTTGATAACCCTGAAGAAGCAAAAATTGCCAAAGAAGTTTCTCCGGTTTTCCAGATCGATAAAATTAAAAAACCTTTATTTGTGGTACAGGGAGCCAATGACCCAAGAGTCAACATCAATGAATCTGACCAAATTGTAAAAGCAATGCGTGCAAAAGGCTTTGAAGTTCCATACCTGGTAAAATATGATGAAGGGCACGGATTTGGAAAAGAACCAAACAGACTCGAGCTGTATAAATATATGCTGGGTTTCTTTGCAGAGAATTTCAACAAGAAATAAAATTTCATTTTTATAATGATAGAGACGGAGAGTATAATACTTTCCGTTTTTTTTTAGATAGACTCAAGAAGAGCCAAGAGCCAAGAGCCAAGAGCCAAGAGTCAAGAGTCAAGATGCTAGATGTCAGATATGAGATTGAGGTTAAGATTAAAGAGTGATTATTTACAATTCAAATACTCAAAAGTCTTAATCCATCAACTCGCAACTGAAATCGCGGATCATATTCCTTTCATCTTCTACTCTAAAACTCTCTTACCCCAAACTCACAAACCCGCATCCAGAAACAAAATCCCAACAGTCAATAATTTTTTTTAAATTTATTAAAGTAAAATCAAAAGGCAGATCGTCATAGCAATATGGAGGTTGTCGAAGAAATAACAATGCCACAAGAGGAGAAAGCAAGCATCATCTCACAAACCGTTTCAAAGTACGGAGGAAAACTGATGTCTTATATTCGTCCGAAAGTGAAAAACACAGAAGATGCAGAAGATATTCTGCAGGAAGTGTGGTTTCAGTTCAGCAGTCTGACCAATCTTTCCGAGATTGTGAATGTAGGCGGCTGGCTGTATAGGGTGACTGCTAATAAAATCACCGACCGTTACCGCAAAAAGAAAACTGAAAATCTTGAAGATTTTGTCTATGAAGATGAAGACGGAAGTTTTTCTATCAAAGATATCTTATTGCTGGACGAGAGTGCAGGCCCCGAAGTTAAAATGTTCCAGGACGAAATCTGGAAAAAGCTTTTCGAAGCATTGGACGAGCTTCCCGAGAAACAACGGTTGGTTTACGTAGAAAACGAACTGAACGACAAAACCCTCCAGCAGATAGCCGATGAACAGGGCGAAAATATTAAAACCATTATCAGTAGGAAAAACTATGCTGTGAAGCATTTAAGAAACAGACTGAGAAAATTATACGAAGATTTAAATAGTTAGTAAAGAAGAAAATTATGAATCATAAACACAAAAAAGGCTGGATTTTTTTACTCTTATGTCCGCCATTGATCTTAATTACCGTTACATTTATTGTGATGTGGCTTTGGAACTGTCTGCTTCCTGAGATCCTGGGGGTAAAATCCATTACGTTCTGGCAGGCAATGGGGATTCTTATCTTAAGTAAGATTCTTTTTGGAGGATTTCATTTCGGAAAAGGAGTGAGAGATTTTAAAGAAAGGAAAATGAGAGAGAAAATGGCTGGACTATCTCCTGAAGAACGGGAAAAATTTAAAGAAGTATGGAAAAACAGATGTTCAGGAGGATTCTTCAACAGAAATAACGGATAATTTAAAATTTAAGAAGTAGTAAAGTAAAATTGAAATTCATCCGTCTCTATAAAAAACAAGAAGTAGTAAAATTTAAAATTTTGAAAAAATGAAAAATTCAGCATTAAAAGGAGCTCTGGGAGCATTAGCCGTTGTAGGAGTGGCATTAGTTGCCAAAAAAGCAATACAAAGAAAAAGATTTATAAAAGGTATTTTCAGCGAATACGGAATCAAAGAAAAATCGCCTTTCGGCTTGGCTGATAAGATCAGAGAAATGAACGAAGAGCAGTATCAGGAACTGAAAGGGAAATTCAAAAAAGAATTCGCTTCAAGATGCTGCAAAACAGGACATAAGGACAATACTGCAGAAGCTTAAGCAGTACATAACTAAATTGAAATTGTTAATTCCGGCGCGGGAAGCTTTGCTTCCCGCGCCGGAATTTTTTATTGTCATTGCGAGCGAAGCGAAGCAATCTCAAAATACAGATGACTTCAAGGGCTTCAGCCACCAGAAAAGCACAGCATATTTAGAATCTTTTGCTAATTGAGACGCCTTTGCGAGCTTAAAAACATCAAATGTTCAAAAAATCTTTGTGGTCTTTGCATTAAAAGAGATTGCTTCGCTTCGCTCGCAATGACACTGCGAAATTTTATTATGGAAACAAAACGAGACCTTACATCATTATTTTTCATCAAATAGCCCTCTGTATTTTCAATAAGGAAAAAAATAAATTCTTATTTTTGTGTAGCTCAATGAAAGACTACTACTATTTTCTCGGAATTTCTCCGGATGCTTCAGAAGAAGACATCAAAAAGGCTTATAGAAAATTATCTTTGAAATATCATCCGGACAAGAATGATAATGATGATTTCTTTGCCGGGCGTTTCCGTGAAATTCAGGAAGCGTATGAAATATTGAGTGATTCAGGAAAGAGACGTACCTATGATCAGAATTTAGAGAGTCATCAGAAGAGTTTCAGATACAATACTCCGCCTTCTATCAAAACTTTTACGTCCAATAAAATTCATGCAAAAAAAGGGGAGGAGATTATCATTAACTGGCAGACGAATAATGCCGATGTGGTAAAAATACTGCCTTTCGGCCTGGAAAAACCTTTTGGAGAACGGATTTTTAAGATTACGGAATTTAAAGACGGAAAATTCCAGCTTTTGCTTCATGCGACAAATTCTTTGCTTCACAAAACTGCGGTACAGGGAATTACGATTACTGAAGTCTTTGAGAATGATGCTGCTCAGTTTAAAAACAGTGTTGAAGAAATGTTTAAGCCTCAGCCAAGAACACCAATCAACAGAACAGGCCAGCCAAAGATCATGATGCTGATCTGGGGAATTCTTATTTTGGCGGCAGCAATATATTTCCTGTTCAGAAATTTTGGCTAGTTTAAGCCATCTTTTTCCTTCCCGGGCACTTTTTACATCTTTTTCCCTTTTTAAATTTCTTACAACATGATTTCTTTTCACAGAACATGTCTTCATTATTGAATGAGTATACTGGCGATAAAGGCGGTACTTTAAATGGGATAATCATATTCATACTGCAAATATATTAATTTAGAATAAATATAATTAATAAAATTTTATAAATCTTATCATCCCTGTTTATCAGTGTGTTTATGAGGTATCCAATACCGGATTTTAGAATGAAAGCATAGTTTTTAGGCCCAAAAAATTACCTGAGAATAATAATCAGTCTAAACAAAAAACTAAAATTTAGACTGAATAAAATTTAAATACAAGTTTTAAACTGATCTATTTTTTGCACGGTCAGTTTAACAAAACCTTATATTGAAACTTAAAAAGTTGAGCTTTTAAATTTTATGTAATAAATAGTTTTTATATCGTTTCTTTTTTTAACTGATCCGGAATTTTCCCTATTGTTTCGGCAATTTCAGACTCTTGTACAATCGTTTAAAAAATTGTAATTTTACGAATCTTTTTTACGAACAAAATCTAATAAATAAAAATGAATACAGAACAGTTTGTGAGCCGTCACATTTCCCTTAATGAAGCCGATAAACAGGCGATGTTGGAAAAATTGGGCGTTTCAAGTATTGAAGAACTAATTTCTCAGACCATTCCTTCTTCTATCCGTTTAGAGAAAGATCTTGAGATCTCGGCACCGCTTTCAGAATACGAAATGCTGAACCATTCGAAAGATTTGGCATCGAAGAATACTGATTATACGAGCTACATTGGTTTTGGATATCACAATACCCTTTTACCATCAGCTATTCAGAGAAATATCTTTGAAAACCCAAGCTGGTACACGGCGTATACTCCTTATCAGGCGGAAATCGCCCAGGGAAGACTGGAAGCGCTTCTGAATTTCCAGACCGTAGTGTGCGATCTTACAGGCTTTGAACTGGCTAATGCCTCTCTTTTAGATGAGTCTACAGCAGCTGCAGAGGCGATGCACATGTTCTTTAACAACAGAACGAAGGACCAGAAAAAAGCGAATGCCAACAAATTCTTCGTTTCCGATCTTGTTTTACCTCAAACCGTTTCTGTTTTAAAAACCAAAGCAGAAGGTTTAGCCATCGAAATCGTGGAAGGTGATCATAAAACTCACCAGTTTGATGAAACTTATTATGGTGTTTTATTACAGTATCCTGGTAAAAACGGAATCGTTCTGGATTACACAGAAGATATCGTAGACTATAAAAAATTAGATCTGCAGGTAGTGGTAGCTTGTGATCCGATGGCTTTGGTTAAATTAAAGTCACCGGCTTCTATGGGAGCTGACTGTGCGGTTGGAACTTCACAGAGATTTGGTATTCCATTAGGGTACGGAGGTCCTCACGCAGCATTTTTCTCTTGCAGAGAAGATTATAAAAGAGATATTCCGGGAAGAATCATCGGGGTTTCTCAGGATATGTATGGAAAACGTGCACTGAGAATGGCGCTTCAGACCAGAGAGCAGCACATCAAAAGAGAAAGAGCCACTTCCAATATCTGTACAGCACAGGTACTTCTTGCAGTAATGGCAGGAATGTATGCAGTTTATCACGGTCCGAAAGGATTAAACTACATTGCTGATCAGATCCACTTTAAAGCCAATGCTTTGAAGAACGGTCTTAAAGCGTTAGGATACCAAACCGTTGAAGAGCCAATCTTCGATACTGTGAAAATCACAATGAGCGAAGATGAAAAAGGAAGGTTAATGAGAATGATGCTTGATCACAGACTTAATCTGAACTATTTCACAGAAGGAGTGGTAAGTATTGCGATCAATGAAAGTACAACATTGGAGAAATTAAATTATCTGATGGCTTCTTTCGCTCAGTTTAAAGACAAGCAGACTTTCAAATTAGAAATTAAAGAAGGATACAGCATTCCTGAAGAAATTTTGAGAAAAGATGAAATTCTTACAGAACAGGTATTCAATAAATATCATACGGAAACAGAACTAATGCGTTACATCAAACGTCTTGAAAGAAAAGACCTGTCATTAACGCATTCAATGATCTCTCTTGGATCTTGTACCATGAAACTGAACGCAGCAACTCAGATGCTTCCGCTTTCCTGGGCAGATTGGGGAAGTGTTCACCCGTTTGTACCGGTAGATCAGGCCGGAGGTTACCAGGAAATGATCAAAGAACTTGAAAAAGATCTTGCTGAAATTACTGGTTTCGCAGGAACTTCATTACAGCCGAACTCCGGAGCTCAGGGAGAGTATGCGGGATTAATGGTGATCAGAGAATATCACATTTCAAGAGGTGAAGGCCACAGAAATGTAGTACTGATCCCTCAGTCTGCACACGGAACAAACCCGGCTTCTGCAGCAATGGCGGGAATGAAAATTGTTGTCGTTAAAAATCTTGAAAGCGGACAAATTGATTTTGAAGATTTAAAAGCTAAAACAGAACAGCATTCTGAGAACTTATCTTGTGTAATGATCACTTATCCGTCAACATACGGATTCTTTGATGACAATATTAAAGAAATTACAAGCCTGATCCACGAACATGGCGGACAGGTATATATGGATGGTGCCAATATGAACGCTCAGGTAGGATTCACAAGTCCTGGAAACATTGGAGCAGATGTTTGTCACCTGAACTTACACAAAACTTTCGCAATTCCTCACGGTGGCGGAGGTCCTGGAGTAGGTCCGATCTGTGTGGCCAAGCACCTGGTTCCTTTCCTTCCTTCCAATGCCAATATCAAAATCGGTTCTAAAGATGCGATCGACGGTATTTCTGCAGCACCTTACGGTTCAGGTCTTATTCTTAACATTTCTTATTCTTACATTAAGATGTTAGGGACGGATGGACTGAAAAAAGCAACAGGCCATGCCATCATGAATGCGAATTATCTGAAAGAGATATTAGCAGAGCATTTCCCAATCTTATATTCAAACGAGAATGGAAGAGTGGCTCACGAATGTATCGTAGATTTTCGTCAGTTCAAATCTTTAGGAATTGAAGTAGCTGATGTGGCGAAGAGACTGATGGATTATGGATTCCATGCACCTACCGTTTCTTTCCCTGTAGCAGGAACATTAATGATAGAGCCTACAGAATCTGAAAGCAAATCTGAAATCGACCGTTTTGCAGAGGCATTAATCTCAATCAAAAAAGAGATTGATGAGATTGCCAACGGAGAAGCAGATCAGGCAAATAACGTGCTTAAAAATGCTCCTCATACAGAACAATTGGTTATCTCAGATTCTTGGGATAAACCATACAGCAGAGAAAAGGCAGCTTATCCGCTGGAATGGGTAAGAGACCACAAATTCTTTGCTTCCGTATCCAGAGTGGATGAAGCTTATGGAGACAGAAACTTAGTATGTACTTGTGAGCCGATTGAAGCTTATATGTAATTAATTATTATAATAAAGATAAAAGCACCCGTTTGATTTTCAAACGGGTGCTTTTTTTATTATTTATCTGCTACCTTCTTCGGGAGCTGTAGGCTACAAGAAGTGCTACAGCCATGGTGCCAAAAGTTACCATTGAAACTGTTTTAATTGATGCTTCACTATCGTTTACCTGTGATGTACTATGATCTTTATCACACGAAGACAAGAATACTACTGTCATGAATAGACAGCCCGAGAATAATTTTTTAATCATATAGGTGTATTTGTTTGGTTTTAAAGATTTTATGATCAAAAAAGATACCAATTAACCTATTTGGATAATAATTCTGTATGTGATAAATAGTAAATATTAGATTGTATTGTATCAATATAAAACGGGAGAAATGCGGATAATTATACTATTGATTTAAATCGTGGGTGTTGTTCCTCCGTCAATAATATATTCGGTTCCTGTGAGATAACCAGCTCTTGGTGAGACCAGGAATCCTATGAGTTCAACTACTTCTTCAGGTTTTGCGGTCTTCCGTAAGGAATTCCTCCCAGTGCATCCATTACACTCTGTGCAGCCTGTTCTACGGTACTTTTGTTACTTTCAGCAATCCGTTCCATCATTCTTGTAGAAGCTGTAGTCATGATCCAGCCGGGTGAAACAGTTAATACCCGGACTCCTTTTGGAGTAACTTCGTTGGATGAACTTTTGCTGTAATTCAGTAAGCCTGCCTTTGCAGTGGCATAGGGTAGCGTAAATTTCCGAAGTATCTTCATATCAGGCAATAAGGGAAAATCGAATTGCATGGGGATTAATTTCCCCTATTGTACATTTTAGAACATTGGGCTAAATTTACAGTATGTATGAAAGAAAAATTCCTTTGAACTTAAATTGCGGCCTTGACCTGATCGGTGAAGTGCTGTACGGAAAATGGAAGATCCGTTTGCTTTGGTTTATTAATGAAGGTTATCAACGCCCGAGTGAACTGCAACGCAAAATTCCCGATGCTTCAAGGCGGGTGCTGAATATTCAGCTGAAAGAACTGGAAGAACACGAACTGGTTTCAAAAATCATTTACGCCCAGCTTCCGCCCAAAGTAGAGTATTATCTTACGGACTTTGGAAAGACACTGATTCCTGTTATTTCTGCACTGGGAAATTGGGGAGATCAGCATGAAGAGCGGCTACGGGAGGTTATTTTGAAGAGATAGGTGAGTGGTAATGATTTACCGTGGAAATTGAACCAAGGTTGCTAAACTATGTTAGCTTACTGTTTTTCTTCATTATTTCTGCCCGCTTTTTCACAGGCTTTTTTTATTCTCTCATTGATGATCCTAAGATTGTAGAGGATGTCTTCTTTCATGGCTGTGTGATTTCTCTGGCTTCCAGTTTTTTAATTAAAGCTGATTTTACCGATGTCAAAGCATGATCTTTCGCTTCAGCAAAAGAAATATTGTACTTACGGTGTATATTTTTCAGGTCTTCCGGGAATTTTGACAGGAGATCATCATAAAAAGTATCGAGAAATTCAGCGGAAGGCATTTCATAGCTGATTTTCAGCTGAAAGCGCCTCAGTAAGGCAGTATCAATGATTTCTGCGTGATTTGTAGCACAGATTAAAAGAGCATTTTCAGGATAATAATCGATCAGCTGGATCAACGTGTTCACCAGTCTTCTCATTTCGCCTACATCCTTATCGTCGCTCCCTCTTGCTTTCCCAATTTGGTCCAGTTCGTCCAGAAAAAGGACAGATCTTTCCCTCGCCGCTTTATCAAAGATCATTTTAATATTCTGGGAAGTTTCCCCGATTCGGGACGAAACGATATTGCTCAGGTTTAAAATCAGGATATTTTTACCCAAAGCATTGGCAACGGCCTTGGCAGTCATGGTTTTTCCGCATCCGGAATTCCCCTGCAGGAGGATTTTATTATTTACCGGAAGACCATATTCCTGCAGCTCTTTTACATAAGTATGTTCTTTAATGAGCTGTACCAGCTGAGCTCTGTTGTCGTTACCGAGAAATACGTCATTGAGGGTTACCTCCTCTTTATCCTGAATGATGAGATTATACAGATTCATGTTATAATTTAAAAATAATTCTTATCTGTACAAAGATAAAGCTTTATGGAATGATGAGTGAAGTCTGAATCAGAATTAGCAGGTAGTCCAGAGCAGGGAAGAGTAGAATATTGAATAGGAACGGGCTAAAGCCTGTTGGCCAGATGTTACAAGAAAAGCCGGACTATTGGTTCGGCTTGACTATTTGGGATATATAAAATTTGCTATGAATTCAGTTGAAGGGATATGTTTTTTGGGCTCTTTTACTCCAGTGAGTAAAAGAGCAAATCTGACTATTCAGATTAAAAAACATAAACAATACAATTAATATAGATGTTCTATAGGCTTTCCTTAAATAGAACTTAGTTTCTTTCCTCTCTTTTTACTGTCATAAAGTAAGAAGCAAATACTACTACACATGTTGCGATACCGATGTAAGTTATCATTTTTTGTTTTATTTAATTATTTGACTTTATTTTATCAATTTTATAATTGCAATATTACAGTTTTCAAATCACGTGCCAAAGCAAATAATTATGATGTATATCAGTATGTTAAGTGTAATGATTGTTAATTTTAACAGGCTTTTTGTTTATAAGAAATTAATATATTTTTATGAAATTATTACTATATTTATTGTCTTATCTGTAAAAAATTAAAAAATTGGCAACTGTTTCAATGCTTCTATATTGGACTTGATAAAACAAAAAATTAAAAATGCTGTGCATAGCATTCACTTTTCATTTGGGTTTTGAACGTCAGATTTTGGGGAATGGATGAATTATTATGTTAAGAAAATTTATTTTTCAGGAGTGAATTTTGTGCTTAAATTTTTAAAGCCTGACTAATTTTATGACAGACGTTTGTAAATTTTGTCACATGTATTGGAAATAATGACCGATTGAAACAATTACTGTCAGACATTTTTAAAGAGGATAAGTTTTATTTTTGTAAATTGTTAATAATAAACACCCTGATGGATATTCACCAGCAAGGGATATTAATAAAAGTATTTTCTTAGAGTATTTTTTCCTTCATACTCATTAACCAGGGATATAATAAAAATGAAATAGAAGAAGTTAGATAACATTAGTAATACGGAACAATAATGTTGATTTTATTGGTCAGTTTTCAACGTAAAGAAACAGCTTTTCCTTATTTTTGTAAAAAACAAGCCTGTATGGGACGCAGTTATATATTCCTTGCATTAGCGATCATATTTGAGATCATAGCAACAACTTTTCTTAAAAAATCTGAAGAGTTTTCAAAGCTTTGGCCTTCTGTAATTACGGTTATTGGATATGCTACTGCATTTTATTTTCTGAGCCTGACCCTACGCCAGATCCCTGTCGGAATAACCTATGCAATTTGGTCCGGAGTGGGGATTGTCTTTATTACACTCATTGGTATTATTGCTTTTAAGCAGGTGCCGGATCTGCCTGCTATCATAGGAATTGCACTGATCGTGATTGGTGTGATTGTTATTAATGTATTTTCAAAAATGGGAACGCATTGATTTTTTAATTAAGATTTAAAGATTTCAGACATTAAATTGAGTATGGGTTTAAAATGGGTTTTAAAGCTGAGCTTAGGATAAAGTTCAGCATAGTCATTTAAGGGTTTAGTTTAAAACCAATTCAAAAATTCTGGTTTTGCTTTTCCAGGAACTCTTGAATGGTTTTCAGAAATTTGAAATTATTTTGCTCTCGGCTTTCCAAACGGATTATAAGATACCCCGATATTGAAATAGAATGAAGGTTTGTAGCTGGCTTCAAAAATATAATCTTTAAAAGATTCCTCCTTATCAAACACTCTTGCCTGCGGAACTGCCCTGATCCCGGTTTTTAAAGTTCCTATAAAATTACTGCCGAGATTATGTTCATAAATAGCCCCGGAATTGATTTCCAGCTGCCGAAATTCATAAGTTCTGGTATTCCGGTAAATATAAAATGATGTATTCTCCATTTCTGTTCCCAGGGAAATCCTGCCGTTGGCAAAAATATCCTTTCTGATCAGTAACTTTTTAGGAAGAAGAATATCCAGTACCCAACCGTTGTTGAATCTGTTTTCATAAGTAAATATCGGAAGTAAAGGAATCTGCGCGCTGGGATCAATAAACCCGGCCAGGCCCACCAGCATTTTTGTCTTTGGAGTAGCTTTTAAAACAACAGAAGCAGTCAGCATCCCTCTGATTCTTTCAAAATGCTGGTCGCTTCCATCCACTGAAGCAGTGGCGGTATATATTGCTGTTTTATTGAATAATTTTGTAAAATAACTCAGGTTGACCGCTTCGGAATGATAATGATAATCATTCTTTTTATCTGTTTCGGATAAAACCGGTGCTTCCATATTGAATGCTGTATAACGGTAATTCAGGGTAGTACTTAACAGCAGGTTTTTCTTTTTGATGAAATAAATATTGGCATTGGCTTTTAGCTGCTGGAAGCTTTTCACCTTGTTGTCAGGTAAATCCGCCCCCTGAAGTTTCGAAGAGAATTGATAAGGTGTAGTTACGGTATAATCAATATTAAGATCGCGGGTCTGTGGAAATTTATCAGCAAAAAATGCTCTTACTTTCAGCGGAATGCTGTCTCTTTTTTGGGCCGAAGCAATATTCTTTAAAGGAAGCATGGCAAGTGGAACAAAAACTTTTCTCAGTGTTTTCATAGTTTATTTTAAAGTATGGATGACAGATTGGAAAAAATGGAATACGAATATTTTGTCATAAAATATCTCTAGACTATTCTCAATAATAAAATCAGTATGACGGAACGTATCGGAAACAGCATCTTCCTCCACGAAGACAAACCAGACTTCTTTAAGCAGGTTCCGTCTTTTGTACTCCTCAAAGGCATTCCAGTCGAACGGGGCAGAATGTTTAAGATTATAAAATAAAATTCCTTTTCTGATACCATTTTCTTCTACGGTATTAATAGGATGTTTAATGTAGTTTAAAATCCTGATTTCCGAATGATAGCATTCTGCGAAATGATGCAGGTCGATCATCTGTATGATCTTCTCTTCTTGCTGGGATTCTGTCATATAAAAGCATTCTGAGGTTATTTCTTCTGTGAGTTCCTGAAAAACGGCTAATTCCATAAGCATAAAATTCAGGGCAAAGGAAGACAGAATAATAGAGCAGGAATTTTTTTTTATACCAAACCGCTTCTATTTTATACGAAATCCTTATACTTTATAATTCGTATAAAAAAATGCAGGGTTTGTATAATATTATAGAGACTTCTTGCGTTATTCTCTATTTTTGTTCCGTATTAAACCCGGCAGAATACTATGAAATACAGCGCACTAAAATTTAAGGAAACACTTGTCATGGACTTTCTGGTTGAAGACCGGTTTAAGTTCCGCAGGCACCTGCTGTTCCTTATTTTCTTTTTCTTCCTGCTGTACAGCGCAAGATTCTGGCATTGGTATTCCGGAATTTATCAGTATTATGTTTTATTGTTTGTATATGCTATACTGATTGTAATGGTATATATTAATATCTATGTTCTGGTGCCAAAATTTTTCTTTAAAACAAAATATATTACTTATCTGATTCTTCTGGTGCTTATGGGAGTGATCGGATTGAATATGATAGGCAATGGTTTTAAATTTTTTTTTGAAGATTTCAGAGTGGAAAATATTAAGAAGGAAGGGGAGAAAGGCAGCATCTATGAAGGGATATTAATGTGCATCCCGATTATTTTGACCACAACTACAGTGAAGCTGCTTCAGAAATGGATCAATGATACCAAAAGAATAACCGAGCTCAACAATCTTACCCTACAGATGGAGCTGAATGAACTCCGCAACCAGATCAACCCGCATTTTCTCTTTAATATGCTGAATAATGTAAAAGCATTGACCAGAACAGATCCTGAAAAAGCATCCGCAGTAATTGTTAAACTTTCAGAGTTTTTAAGGTACCAGTTGTATGAAAATGGAGAAGAAAAAACCCTCCTGACTTCGGAAATAGATTTTCTGTCCAATTTCCTTAATCTTGAAAAAATAAGAAGAGAAAATTTTTCCTTTGATATTAATGCAGAAACAGAAGGCAGAACTTTAAAAAGTACTTTTATTCCTCCCAACTTATTTACCACTTTTGTTGAAAATGCTGTAAAGCACAGTGTAGATATCAGCAGTAAAACATCGTATGTGACAATACATATAAGTGTTGAAAACAGAAGTCTCCATTTCACCTGCACCAATTCAATGAATCCAAGCCTGACTATATCCAGTACAAATTACAGCGGTCTGGGACTTGCCAATATTAAAAGAAGGCTCGAGCTCCTCTACGGAAACACCTTCAGCCTGGAAATCATTTCCGGAGAAAAAGAATACACCGTTAACTTAAAAATTCCTGTATGAACTGTATTATAGTAGATGACGAACCTTTGGCAAGAACAGAAATGCGTTCGCTGATTAATGAAACATCAAAAGCTGAAATCCTGGGAGAATTTTCAAATGCTCCTTCAGCTCTGGATTTCCTTAAAACAAATGATGTAGATCTTATCTTCCTGGATATCGAAATGCCAATGGTAACCGGGTTGGAATTTGCTGAAATGCTTCCCAAAAAGTCCCTGATTATTTTCACCACAGCCTATGCCCAGTATGCCTTGAAAAGCTATGAACTGGAAGCTGTAGATTATCTGCTGAAGCCGATAGATGCCAAAAGACTGGATAAGGCTATAGAAAAGGCTGTTCTTTACACAGAGCTTTTATCCAAAGACACCGTAAAAAATACAGTAGAGTCCAATACGGCAGATTTTTTATTCATCAAAGCAGACCGGAGATTCTATAAGATCAGCTTTTCAGATATTAAATTTATAGAAGGTTTGAAAGACTATGTTGTCATCCACACCAGGCAGCAGAAACTCATTACAGCCATGAACCTGAAAACCATCCACCAGAAAATTTCGTGGGAAACCTTTCTTCGCGTAAGCAAATCTTATGTAGTCAATTTTGATTTTATTGATTCATTTGATAATCATAATATCTATATTGATGAATCTGAGATTCCCCTGGGTGAAGTCTACAGATCCGATTTTTTCACAAAATATGCCGGTGGATTTCTGAATTCTGAGGGATAGATTACCGCTTTCGTCCTGTAAAACGGATCACAGAACCTGTTCCGTTATGAAATAAGCCTTCACTGAGTTCTATTTCTTTTTCTTCCAGCTCTATAATATCATAATTGGGAAAATCAGCTTTGATCTCATCCATTGAGAATAACGACCCAATATCTTTGGGGCCGCCAACCTTCTCATTTTTGGTTACATAATCCAGGTGATTTTTGCTGAATGCTTCAAAAATAATAACTCCTCCTTTACGCAGATACCGGTCCAGCATCTGATGAATGGAAGATTTGATTTCAGCCGGAAAGTGTGCATAAATAAGAGCAATGGTATCAAACTGGTCCGTCTGAAAGTTCAGGGCCTCAAGCTCACCAATCTGATAGTCAATCACTACGTTTTGACTATCAGCAAGCCGTATCGCTTTATTTTTACCTTCGTTGCTGATATCAAAAGCGGAAACCTTCCATCCTTTTGTTGCTGTAAAAACAGCATTCCGGCCTTCACCTTCCGCGGGAAACAGGATAGTGCCGGGGTCTAATTTTTCTAACTGTTCTTTTAAATAATTATTGGGCTCTGTTCCGTAAGCGAATTCTTCACTGCTGTACCTGTCATTCCATCTGTCAAGCCATGTATTATCTGTCATTTGTAAGAATGTAAGTGTTATTTGGTTATTTGTTGCTCATCAGTCACTGATGAATCATAGTTTTCATTGAAGACCCAAATATAGGATGTTTCCAGCCGTTTCCGTGAATGGAAAAAGCACTGGTGAAAATAGATTTTGTAAATAGGTTTTTGAAATGAAGGCTGCCGTAAATTTTTTAATAGAGCTTCTGATCCTTTTCGCAGTAGAAGCTTCGCCTTTTTCCCAGTCCCGTCTGTTTCTTCACGAGTTTCTGCCCGCATTTCGGACATGTTGTTTTGGTATGGACGAGCCAGTGTTTCTTTAAAACAAATTCCCGCTTCCATTCCAGGAATTCAAAACTGTAATTTCGGGCTTCAGCGATAAGTTCCTTAAGTTTTTTTGCAGGCAGATTCCCTATTTTGCTTTCCGGCTGAACGCCAATTATGAACAGAACCTCGTTTTTGATAATATTTCCCACACCTGAAAAAATATCCTGATCCATCAGAGCATCACAGACCATCATTTCCGGTTTGGATTTCAGTTTCTTTTCTGCTTTTTCAGGGTTCCATATATCACTCATGACGTCGGCTTCCCAGTCTATCCCGGATAAAAATTCTAACTCTACAGATTTGACGGAACAAGTGTAGAAATAGATGCTTCCGGTTTTGAAATGAATTGACAGGCGCAGGCTTTTATCCGGTTTGGTCTGTTCATCCATACTGTATGATCCGAACATCAGCAAATGAATTCGAATAGCTGTATTGTTTAAAACAAGATATGTCTGTTTTCCGAATGTGCGGATTTCGCGAAGTGTTTGGCCAATCAATGGTTCTTTCTCGAATTTGGCATTGCCTGAAGCTTCCGTTACTTGATGTCCGGTAAACGGCTGCAGGCTTTCTTTCATTAAAATAATGGATGGTCCTTCAGGCATGGCTTTACTTTTCAACAAAAGTTCAAATACTATTCCGTAAAAATAAAATTTGGAGTAATTTTGAAAAATGATGAATTTAAACCAGATTTTCACGAATCAGCGTACAGGAAACAATCCGCATACTAAAGCTTCAAGAACTGATTTTCAGAGAGATTTTGATAGAATTATCTTTTCTTCTGCTTTCAGAAGGCTGCAGAATAAGACTCAGGTTTTTCCTCTTCCCGGGAGTGTTTTTGTGCATAACAGGCTGACACACTCACTGGAAGTTTCGTCAGTAGGCAGAAGTTTAGGAAGCATTATCGGGGAATTTATCTTTGAAACCTATAAAAATGACCTTACGGAAGATTCTAAAAATTTTTATCTTCATAATTTAGGAAATGTAATTGCTGCGGCATGTCTGTGTCATGATGTCGGAAATCCGGCTTTCGGACATTCCGGGGAAGATGCAATTGCGAGCTATTTTGAGAGGAATGAAAAGGATCTGAAGCTGAAATTTAATGAAAAAGAATGGGCAGATCTTGTTAATTTTGAAGGAAATGCCAATGCTATAAGAGTTCTGGCCCAACGTCAGCAGGGAAAAGATGATGGAGGAATCCAGCTTACTTTTTCTACTTTAGCGAGTATTGCAAAATATCCGTGTGAAGCCGTTGCCAGGAAAAAAGGGATCATTCACAGAAAGAAATTCGGATTTTTCCAGAATGAGAAAGATATTTTCCTTGAAATAGCAAAAGCAACGAATCTGATTTTGGAGAATGAAGAACCTTATATATTCAAAAGACATCCTTTCGTATGGCTTGTAGAAGCAGCAGATGATATCTGTTACAATATTATTGATATGGAAGATGCACACCGATTGGGAATTGTATCCACTGCAGACTGTGAGAATCTGTTTTTTGAACTGATCAAATCTGAAAGCAATGATACGGACAGGGTGAAAAATAAGCTGGCTTCCATTTCCAATGAAAATGAAAAGATCTCTTACCTGAGAGCAAAAACGATTAATGCCCTGATCAATAAATCCCTTGAAATTTACAAACATAATTTCGAGAACATCCTTCAGGGAAATCTGGATAACGGGCTCCTGGATATTTATAAATCAGAGAACCGCGCCCTGCAGGACATCGAGGCGTTCTCCATTGAAAAGATTTACAATCATAAAGCCGTAGTAGAAATTGAAAATGCCGGTTACAATGTAATGTATGAACTTCTGGATCATTTTATTCCCTCTATTCTGAAACCTGAGGATGAAAGAAAATCTTACGATAAAAAAGCATTGAAACTGCTTCCGAGACAATTCGTTTACGAAGAAGGAACGGATTATCAGAAAGTACTTGGTGTGGTAGATTTCGTTTCAGGAATGACCGATAACTTTGCAACCGATCTTTACAGAAAGATCAAAGGGATTGATATAGGAATGACAGTTTAATCTGAGCAACAATAAACATTCAAAATAAAAACTCCCGGAATTTTCCGGGAGTTTTGTGTATTATTTCTTGGTTTTGGAAACCTCTTTGATCAGGGTGTATTTTATAGAAGATCCGTCGGCTGGAGGATTGGCGATTTTCTCGGTCTTTACTCTCAAAACGTATTCGTATCCCGGCTCATAAGTAAATCCTTCAATATTTGTATAGAAATTCGTCCAGCTTTCCGATGCTTTTTCTTTTACCTGCAGGCATTTCATTGGGGCTACTCCTGTACAGTCTGCAGTTTCAGGTCCTACGATGAAAGTTTTTTCATCTGCTCCGGCAGTGTTGGCTGTCGTGGTACATTGTGTCATTGCGAATAGTGCTACTGCAGGAACAGCGCTTTTTAGAATGTTTGCGATAATTTTCATAAAACTTTATTTTACATCTTGGTTCCAATTACTGTGCCGAAGTTTTTGACGCAGTTCTTCTATTGTTTTTTATTTTTTAATTATTTAATTTGAGCACTTCTAAAAATTTAACCAAAGACAATTACCAGAATATACTATGAATAATCCAATTCACATTGAAAACTACAAAATTCAGAAACCTGAAGCATGGGCTGGAAATATAGAAGATCATGAACTGATTGATAAAATAAAAGACTCTGAATTTTCCAGAAAACAGATTGATGAAGGAAGAGATTACTGTTATTTTCTTGATAAAAAATATTATACAAGCAATACTGAAAACAGCGAATATGTCTGTATGGCCTATACCCTTAATGAGCCGGTGAATCTGGAGCGGGCTTCTGTTTCGGAGGTTATTGTGGAAGAAAATGAAGTCTACAGTATTCACAGGATCAGTGTTTTGAGAGACGGCGTACTGATCGATAAGATTCCGGATACCAAAATAAAAGTATTGGACAGCGAGAACCAGAGCAGCGGCGGAGTTTTAAGCAGTAATAAAAAGATCAATATTACCATTAAGGATCTGAGGCTTTACGATGTACTGATTCTCGAAGATTCGCGGTTTAAAGCATTTACAGAACGAGATTTTCTGAGAAAAGAATTTTCAAAATATGTCTGGGTAAGTCCGGATAATTACTGGGCATACGGAAACTTTAAGTTTACATTTATCAATGACCGGGAAGAGAATATTGCTTATAAAAAGACTTTTTTCAGAGATGAACAAGGCAATGTTTTGCAGCCGGAAATCCATTATCTGAAAAAAGGGGAGAGGTTCGTTATAGAAGAGGATAATTACACTAATTCAGTAGATGCGAGTCGTGAAATTTTTCCGTTTATAGATTTTGCAACCGAAAACAGCTGGAAAGAGTTGTCCAATTATATTGCTCCGATTTATGAAGAAATGTTCAGCACCTATTCCTTAAAGGATTTTGCGCCCCATCTTGCTGAGAAGCTGGATGCGATTGCTAGCCTGGATGAAAAGCTGCAGTTTGCCATAGAATACGTCCAGAATCATATTTATTATATTTTCAATGCCGATGAGATGAATGGGCATAAGCCTCAGGAACCCTCTGTCACGTACGAGAATAAGCAGGGCGACTGTAAAGCGAAATGTGTTTTACTGAAGGTTATTTTAAATTATATCGGCGTTGATTCTTCGGTAGTCCTTGTGAATTTTCATACCGACTATTATATTAAATATTATCTGCCTTCACTGCTTAGCTTTAATCATGTGGTGGTAAAGATTGACTATAAAGGCCAGGAATATTTTGTGGATGCTACGGTTCGTGATGAATTCGGACTGATAGAAAACCGTGGCTTTATCTACTTTATGCATTATCTCGAAGTGAAACCGGATCAGGTACTTCAGGAAAGAAAATCATATAAATTTCCGTATTACTGTATTGATGAAAAAGTTGAGTTTAACGCTCAGAATACAACGGGTCGTCTGAAATTGACCACAACATATAAAGGAAACCGAGCCAATGCGATGAGAAGGTATTTCAAGACTACCAACAAAAGGGAAATCGTAGACAGCTGGAACAGTTTTCTGTTTTATGGTCTTAATTACTCTGGCGACAGAAACGGAACAGATATTAGAGATATTTTTAAAGATGCCACCATTGATATTGTGAGCGATGATAAAAAACTGAATGAATTCAAGATCCAGTATACCGCGACAGTAGAAAATCCATATTACACAGATCCCCAGAAAAACCGGTTCTTAATGTATTTTGATCGTAATGTCATTAAAACAAGCGCAAGGGATTTTATACATAAAGATCTTCCTTTCTGGCATAACTTTGATAGTGAAAAGTATGAGATAAGTCTGAATACAGATCAAAAGATTGATACCCAGGAAAAATATACCGTCCAGGAAAGTACGATAAGCAATCCTTATTTTGAATACAAAAGCCGAAAGAAAATTACTAAAAATGGGGCTACGGTTTTTATAGAATACAATCCTCTGGTGAATCTTGAAATTCCGCAGGATCAGTTTGAAAAATTCCGTGAAGATCATCATACAATAGCAGACAGTAATTTTGGATTAGGAATTGACATTATCGAACCTGGCCTGATGAATATGATCAAGTTTAACTTTAAGAAAAAGTTTAAATAGATTGATATTTAGTATTTTAAATTTTTATACTTAAAGTTTATATTTAAGATTGATTTTTTATTTTCGGCGGCCGGAGGCCGCCGAAAATAAAAAACTTTCTCTCTCAAAATGTCTCAAATAAAAGAAGTACAATTGTATTAATAATGAATAAAATATACATAGGAATACTGTTTTTAACGGTCAGTTCCTTTCTCAGCGCCCAACAATTAAAGAAAGAGGATATCACAGGATTCTGGAAACTGAAAGAATCCGGCTTTTATGAAAATAAGGAAAAAGTAATTAAGGATTTTGACAATTGCCGCCTGATGAGAAACTATTCCATAAGAGAAGACGGTTTTGCCATTTATAATTATGTAGAAGGAAGCTCGGGAGATTGTATGCCTTCTGAACCCAGGCTTTCGTTTTGGAAGATAGTGGATGACAGGCTTCAATTCTATGTTGAAGGTCAGATTCTTGAAGAAGTAACTGTTACATTTAATAAAGACGAAACGGTTACATTTTCAACATACAGACCGGAACATATCAAGGTGGATGGAGATGCTTTAGCAGAGAAAATAATGAATACCGTTCATTATGATATTCTGGAAAAACAATATTAACTCAACGCTAAAAAACAGGACATTTTTTAAAACTTAAAGGTAATTTAACTAACCCTAAGTATTAGATTCAGGCGGTGACTTTTGTTATTAAAAATAAAGACCCCTACAAATTCCCGGAATCCTCTGTTTCCTTTGGTACAGGAGCTATCCCTCTGAATTTCTGTTTACCTATTAATAGCTCGAAAAACAACCTGAAATCAGAGATCAATGACCAGAGCGGATATTTGAAAGTAGCAGGTTTATTTTTTTCTATGACTGCGTGACTGAACCAGGCAAAGCCATAACCAAAGATCGGAATATACCATAGAAACCGCTCCTTTCCTGAACTGATGACATACCAGATCACAAGAAATACCAGAAGTGTTCCAATGAAATGAAAGATCCTTGTTCCTGTTTTACTGTGCTCGGTAAGATAGAACTGATAAAATTCCCCGTAAGTTTTTATTCTTCCTGACATGGCAATATTAGTTATAGTTTCAGATAAAATCTATGCAATAATTCTGCCGATTTGATGAAAAAATAAAAGGCAAATTTGCTGATCTGCGAATTTGCCTTTTATTATATGTCTTTTATATTGTTTTTTTACGCTGCTTCTTTTCTGAGCTTACTGTTTTTATAACCGTAGCAGAAATAGATCACCAGACCTAAAGCGAACCAGAGTCCAAACCAAAACCAGTTCTCATGGCTCATTCCGGTAAGGAGGTATAAACAGGAGCTTAAACCAATTAACGGAATTAAAGAGAAGTTCTTGATAAAGGTAAAGATACACAGTACCAGGTTGATCAGAATGAAAACAAAGATAGAAGCTTTGAATTCACCTTCTTTAGGATTGCTCCAGTCCATCAGGTTGCTAAAGAATTCCGGTTGCCAGAAATAGAAACCTATTAACCCACCGATAAAAATAACCGGGAATATGAATTTACCGTTAATATAAGGAAGGTGGAATCTGCCTTTGATCTTCTGTTTTGCAGGAAGCATTAAAACTCCGGCGCATACCAGTACGAAAGCGAAGATCGTTCCGATACTTGTGAAATCGAGGATGAATGTTTTATCTGTAAAAAGAATAGGAACCCCTACCGCAATACCCGTAACAATAGTTGCAAATGAAGGTGTTTTATACTTTGGGTGTACAGTTTTGAATTTTTCAGGCATCAGCCCGTCGCGGCTCATCGCATACCAGATCCTCGGCTGCCCCATCTGGAACACCAATAATACAGTGGTAATGGCAACAATAGCTACGAAGGAAACCACAAGTTCCATCCAAGCCACATTGGCGTTCGATTTTTCGAATATGAATGAAAGCGGATCTCCAATACCGTCAAATTTCCTGTAATCCACCATTCCTGTTAAAACCAGTGTTAGAGCAATATAAATTACCGTACAAAGTACAAGAGAGATGATCATTCCTTTCGGAAGGGTCTTCTGAGGATCTTTGGTTTCTTCGGAAAGCACACTTAATGCATCAAAACCTATGTAGGCAAAGAAAACTCCTGATACAGCACTCATCACCCCCGCAAAACCATTTGGCATGAAAGAAGCGACCTGTGTTTCCGGATTTACCGGCGTCCAGTTATCCGTATTGATATAAGCAAAACCTACCAGGATCACTAAAACAATGACCGCCAGTTTTAAAATGACTAAAGAATTATTGAAGTTTTTACTTTCTTTCACCCCAACATAACAAAGCCACGTAATGAGACCGTTGATCACTAATGCAGGCACATCAACGATGAATTTCAAACTGCCGATCAATGGGGCAGATTTCCATGCGCTTAAAAGCTCTTTATTCTCAGAACCGTTCTGAAAAGCTTTTCTTGCTTCCGTATAGCTGCAGGTAAGATAATCGGGAATATGCATTCCCAGACGTTCCAGGAAGCTGGTGAAATAGTCGGACCATGAAAAAGCCACATAAATATTACCAAAAGAATACTCCATGATCAGGGCCCATCCTATCACCCATGCGATCAGTTCTCCGAAACTGGCATAAGCATACGTATAGGCAGAACCGGCCGTAGGAATTCTGCTCGCAAATTCAGCGTAGCATAATGCCGTAAAACCACAGGCAAAACCACAAATCAAATACAATAGAATCACTCCGGGGCCGCCTCTGAAAACCGCTTCACCTAAACTGCTGAAACTTCCTGCTCCAATAATGGCCGCAATACCAAAAAAAACAATATCCCAAACACCTAAAACCCTTAAAAGGCTTGTAGAAGTATCTGTTTCTGAATAGTTTTTCCTTCTAAAAAGTTGATTCATTCAATATTTATTTGAGTTTGAAAAAAAGCAAATGTAATGATTTTTTATTTTGGTGCTGGCTGTAATCATAATATTTCGTTAAAAAGACTGAGACTATAAGCGTTAATGGCCTTTATTCTTGATAAATAGGTATTTCCACATAGCTGTCGTTGTACCATTTTATTTCCAGTGGCTCACCGGAATCTTTTATCGTTTCATCGCTTACATCTTTGCCCGTTCCATAATTGATCTGCCAGCTTGGGCTTTTATTGACGCCAACCAATAGGGCAAGTCTGCTTCCTTTTTCTATTTTTTTGCTGATGAATATTGAATTTTTTATAGGGATCTGTTCTATTCTACCGGGTTCAAGTAGCTGGCGTAAAGCATTGTTTTTTGCATAGCTCGCTCTTACAATATGGGTTGATAACAGGAAAGCTTTGCCATCCGGCTGTATCTGGTACAGATATGTATCCGTATCAAAGTCTTTTTTGTTAATGGAAACATTAAAGAATCCGGCCGGGTTTCCACTGATAATAAGATCTTTGTCCAACACTTCGCTTTCAAAATACATCGAATTTGTGGTTTTTATACTGTCTGTTTTACTTACTGGATGATAAGTATCTTTTTGATCCCGGTTTTTAAAATCAACGGTCTGTTTAGTGAAGCTTTTCTCTGCCGGCGGATTAAAAACAGATGAACTGCCTTTACGGTCCTGAAGATAAAACTTAAGTGTTGAAGTGTGCATTTTTTCAAGAGTAGGAGTATGTTTCCATGTATTGGTATTCATTACCTGAAAGTTGATTCTGTCTTTTAGAAGAGCTGGTTTTTTGCCGTTTTTCAGAATATAATCAAACCATGAAAAAGCCAGGTCGTCAATGCTTATTCTGGCTGCAGGATCTATTGGTCTGCCATTAACGAAAGTAAATCCAAAACTTTGTGCACCGCCATGATCATATGGGCCCATAACCAGATAATGATTGGCATTCTTATTATATTGATGATGGGCCTTAAAGTAGGACATTGCACCAATTTGATCATCATCATAATATCCTGTAGTCGTTAAGATAGGAATATTGATATTTGCAAAATCTTCCTTATAAGGAACCATTTTCTGCCAATATTGATCGTAACCCGGGTGATCCAGCCATCTTTGAAATATCCTGTTAGGCTTACCACTGATAGTATCCAAAGCTCTGAACGATCTTCCGCTTTTGTACCATGCCGTATTGATAGAATCCCATTTTGTAAAATTATTAAAATCCGCTTCGTCAGTAAGTTTATTGTTGGTCACATAATTAATCCACTGTAGCATATAGCTCATGAATATATTGTTTTGGGCAGGGTAGTCTATTCCAATTCCTACAGCGACCTGTGGGACAATTGTTTTTAAGGCAGGGTGCAATTTCTTCACCGCTGCCCACTGGCTGAAACCTAAGTAACTTCCGCCGATCATTCCGACTTTACCATTGCTCCAGGGTTGTTTGCTTACCCAATCTATAACTTCATAAATGTCCTGTGATTCATGCTCAAAAGGATTGTTTTCATCATTGCTGTTTCTTTTGCCACGGGTATTTATAACAGCTCCTACATAATTGTAAACGGCAGCTCTTTTTCCAAAATATGAATCAAAAGGTCCGGCATAGATATTATTGGTAAGAATAACAGGAAGTGGAGCCGGGTTTTCCTTTTTTCTGACAATAGTGATCGTCAGGGTATTTCCGTTTTTGGTTTTCAGATCCTTTGTTTCGGTAATGAATTTTTCCTGGTCTTTTAACTTCACTAACTGTACAATCTGAGGCTTGGTGCTGGAAAAAGTCTTATAGTTTAAATAGCTTTTACATAACGCCAGAGCCGAGGTATAATCTATGCTATCCTTATCTTTCTGCTTGTTCAACGCTTCTTTTAATAATTTCCTGGAAGCAGGAACATCTCCATCAACAGCAATACCCACTTTAGTGATCAGTTGATCAGGAAGGCCTTCATACTTTTTATTGAACGCTTTTTGAAGCGCATCAGGAAAACTTATTTTTTTCTTCTCCTCAATCAGTTTTGCCAGGCTGTAAAATTCGTAGGCAATGAATTTATTTCCTGCCATATTATGATCTGCAAATTCCTTACGGTAATCTGCTAATGTTGTGACAGATGTTTTATAGTCTTTGGCGACCATCTGCAGGCGTAGCAGGTTATCCAAATAAGCAAGTCTATTGGTTTTTTTTAGCTTCAGCATTGGAGCCTGAGTGATCAGTTTTGATGCTAGCTGGGGCATTTGTTTTTCCAGAACCACGGAGTCTGTAACTGCCGTTTTGGGGAAGTAAAACTTCTGAGCATGCATCAGATTGACAAATATTAATGCTAAAAGTATCTTAATTTTCATAATATGGTATGTTTTTAGCTGCTGTAGAATGAGGATTAAATCAAAATATTTTATGATAATTCTATATTGATATCTATTTAACTTTTATGATACTAAAGTAATCATTTTTTATCATCAAATAGTGAAATGCATTCAATAGATATTTTGGATTATTAAACCTTTTAAAACTTGCTTAAACAATAAGTTTTTAATATTTTCGTTAACTTATATAGACTAATCTTTTTATTCAGAAAAAGAATGAATTCAAAAAAAATCCTTCTCTCAGCTGCCGTGCTTTATTTCGGAACTTCCGAAGCGCAACAGTCACAGTACTTTACACAGAAAGACAATTACAGATTCAACCTCGCAGAAAATCTTTATCAGACCAAAATATACAATGCTTCCCAGTTCGAATATGCCAGACAATACTTCTATAATCAGAATTTGTCCAAATCGAGAAAGGAAGCAGCGCAGTTTTTTGATAACGTGATCGGGGTGATTCTGCAGAAAAACCATGCGGAGGAAGGGTTAACGGCCTTCATGAAAGAATATCCTAATTCAGCCTATTTTGCTCAGGCTAATTTACCGCTGGCCGATTATTATCTGGCTAAAAAAGATTTTGAAAAAGCGTTAGAGACCCTGAAAAAAGTAAATCAGTACCAACTTTCAAAAGAAGAGAATACACAGTATATTCTGAAGCTGGGCTATGCTAAATTCATGATGGGCGATACCAAAGGGGCTACAGATGCTCTGGAGGAAGCCTATAAAACAGCTGATGAATCCCAAAAAGGAGATATTGCTTATATGCTGGGTCACCTGTATTATTCCAACAGACAGAGCGATAAAGCGTTTCAATACTTTGATTCTGTAAAAGACCAGCCTAAGTTTTCTAAACTGGTGCGTCCTTATTATGTACAGATGTATTATAATGATAAGAATTATGACCAGGCAATTACCGAAGGAACCGCCCTCCTGAACGAGGACATTTCTGAATCTTACAAAGCTGAGGTTCATAAGATCATCGGGGAAAGTTATTTCATGAAAAATGACTACACTTCGGCATATCCGCATCTTAAAGATTATTTGAGCGTACAGCAGAATCCTTCTGAAAATGACCTTTACGAAATGGGATTTGTAGCCGCTCAGCTTAAAAAATATGATGAAGCGGTTTCGTATTACAACCAGCTTATCAACAGCAATTCGGCGCTTGCACAGAATGCTTACTATCAGTTAGGAAATGCTTATCTGGCAGTTGATAAAAAGCAGGAAGCCCTTTCGGCCTTCCGTTCTTCTTACCAGATGGATTACGATGCCAAGGTGAAGAAATTAGCTCACGAACAGTACGCAAAACTAAGCTACGATATCGGGAACCCGTTTGAAAGTCCTTCTGCTGTAATCCAAAATTATATCAACAACAATCAGAATGATGCGAATGCTCCTGAAATGAGATCGCTTCTTGTGAAATCCTATTTATATTCCGGAAACTATAAAGAAACCCTGAATGCAATTGACAGACTTCAGGATTCTACTCCGGAAATCAATAAAGTAGATCAGGAGGTTTCCTATTTGTTGGGGACGGAAGAATTCAACAAAGGAAATTATGATGATGCCGAAAAATATTTCCTGAGGAGCTTAGGGTTTAATATCAATAAAGAATTTTACAACAGAGCATTATATTGGTTAGGACAGGTGTATTACCAGAAAGGGAATTATCCGTCCGCCATTACCCGCTATGAGAAACTCCTGACCGAAAACTTCCCTGAAAAGCAGCAGCTGCCTTATGATTTAGGCTATGCCTATTTCAAAGCTAAAAAATTCGACCAGGCGCAGACTTATTTCAAGCAGTATCTGAGCAATCCGAAACCTGAATTTAAAAATGATGCGGAGCTCCGCCTGGCAGATATTCATTATGCGAACAATGACCTGAACGAGGCAATTGCGATTTACGATAAGAATGAAGATGCTACGGACTATACTTTATATCAAAAAGCAATGGCTTTAGGATTTAAAGGGGACACACAGGCAAAAATCACCAATTTAAAGAATCTTTTATCCAAATATCCGGATTCTGAATATTATGATGATGCTCAGTATGAAATGGGAACGGCTTATGCTGCCCAGGATGATTTTGCCAACTCCAATGATGCTTTTGCCAAAGTGATCAAAACATCTTCGGATAAAGACCTTATTGCAAACGCCTCTATTTACAGAGCGCAGAACTATATTGACCAGAACCAAAATGATAAAGCGCTTTCTGAGCTTAAATCTTTAGGAGAGCAGTACAAAAATACAGCGTATGCCGAGAAGATTGTTCAGACAGCAAAACCTGTTTTCACGAAAAACGGAGACGTTTCAGGATATGAAAGCTTTGCAAAAAGTATCGGCGTGAATGTAGATGCTTCTGAGATAGATGAAATTAATTTGTCTACCGGAAAACAGTATTTCACTAAGAAGGATTACAAAAATGCTATTTCTTACTACGAAAAATATTTAACGCAGAATCCTACCGGGGAAGGCCTTTACCAGGCTAAATACGAGCTGGGTGAAAGCTATTATCAAACCAATAATTCTACTAAAGCGCTTCTTGTTCTTCAGGAAGTGGCATCGGTTCAGAATGATTACCAGGATGATGCACAGACCCGTCTGGCACAGATCTCCATCGCTCAGGGGAACACGGCAGAAGCCAAAAAATACCTTGAGAATCTCAAAAACTCTTCAGATATCAGCATTAAGAACTATGCGAATGTAGAGCTCATGAAGATGTACGCGGATGAGAAAAACTTCTCTCAGGCTGAAAAACTGGCAGATGCAGTGATTGCCAATACGAAAAACTCTGCTGCAGTTATTGAAACTGCGAAAGTAATCAAAGCGAGAAGCTTAATGAATTCAGGAAAAGATAAAGATGCACAGTCAGCTTATAGTACTCTTGAAAAATCATCCAATACCTCGGTAGCGGCTGAAGCATTGTATGCAAAAGCGTACTATCAGAATAAAGGAAAAGCATTCAAATCTTCAAACGAGACCATCTTTAAGCTGGCCAATAATTATGCATCCGAAGACTATTGGGGAGCAAAAGCTTTGGTACTGATGGCTAAGAACTACGTTGGGCTGAAAGATAATTATCAGGCGAGCTATACATGCGATCAGATCATTGAGAACTATAAAGATTTCCCGGAGGTCGTGGCAGAAGCAAAAGAGGTTAAAAAGCAGATTAAAAAGTAAAGTGTATAAAGTATAATGTAAAAATGTACAAAGTCCAGTAAATACATTATACATCCGACATTATACATTAATACAAATATTGAACAATGAACAGAAAAATTCAATTATTATCCATATTATTTTTAGGGTTTTCGCAGTTTGCGTTTTCCCAGATCAAGGAGGAGAAACTGATTCTTAATAAGAAGCGGGAACCGGAGGTGAAAAAGATCGAGAAGAAGAAGACCTCTGTGGAAACGATCAAGAATTATCCGCCGGAAGAGAAATCTCAGAACCCTGTAAAATATACCATTACAGATGTGCCTGCGGTTTCAGATTTCAAAACTTCTACCATTCAGGGACAGGATGTGACTCCGAAATTCGAAGGGACGGCTCAGAATAATTATGTACAGTTCGGAATGGGTAACTTCGGGAAGATTCTTGCAGATGCCAATATTTCCAAGACGCTTGATAATAAGCTGGAAGTAGGGGCAGATTTCCATTTCCTTTCTACTTTAGGTCTGAAAAAAGAATATGCCTGGGACTCCAAACAGAGTTCTACAGCGATCGGAGCTTACCTGAATTCATATGGCGAAAAAGGAAAATTCAACCTGAATGCCCAGTATGGATTGGATAATAACAGATATTACGGGATCTATGCTTTGGAGCCGGCTGCAGATGTTGATTTGAAGCAGAGAGTAAGCCAGTTTAAAGTGAACGGATATTACGATTTTTATTCCAACGAAATTCTAAATGATGTAAGGGTAAAATCATCTTTCCTGAAAGATCATTTTGATGCACAGGAAAACCAGGTTTCCATTTTGGCAAATCTTTCCAAGCATGCTGTTGAGATCGGAAAATCAGGAATCAATTTAAATGCGGACTTAGGAGTAGGACTGGAGGCTGTGAAAACAGAATTTGCCATCGTAGACAAAAATTCATCCAATTTCTTTAATACAACTTTAGATCCTAAAGTGACATTCAGAAAAGGAGACTCTTATTTAATGCTGGGATCTACATTTTCTTTCTTAAATTCCAAGAACTCAAACGATGTGCTTGGTGGTGAAGTCAAAAATAATAAAACATACTGGTTTCCACAGGCCGAGTTTCAGGTTGCTGCCGCTAAAGAATTCAAATTTTATGGCGGGGTAGACGGAGGCTTAAAGCTTAATACTTTTGGAGATCTTTTACAGGCAAATCCATTTATTGTTTCTGACCAGTTTTTAAAGCCAACAGAGACGAAATATCATTTTTATGTAGGACTGAGAGGAGACATCGATGAAACATTCAAATATGACTTCTCTGCCGGTTATGGAAAGATGAAAGATATTATGTTTTTCCAGGGAAACAACCTTTTCGACAATGTCTATACTTTGAATCGTTCTGCTTATAATTTTGCCAATACGTTCTCTGCAGTTTATGACGACGGAAATGTAAGTGATATCAAAGGAAGTGTACAGTATTTCCCGCTTGAGAACCTGATTTTAGATGGGGAAGTAAGATTTACCAAATATGATCTGAAGAATTACGAGGATATTTACAACGTTCCTTTAGTGAACGCCAGCATCGGAGCAAAATATACCATGTTGGATAAAAAGTTACTGTTAGGATTCAAAGGAATCTTTGCCAGCGACAGAACAACTAATTCTTTTGCTCTTGAAGGAGTGGCAAACCCGGATATGGTTTACCAGTCTACGGAAAACAGAGATGATAAAGTAGGAGGCTATGCAGATTTAAACCTTTCTGCAGAGTACAAATTTCATAAAAACTTCAGTGTTTTTGCCATCGGAAACAATCTTCTAAACTCCAATTACCAGACCTACAAAGGCTATAAAGTCTTAGGTGCACAGATTCTGGGAGGAGTGAAGATTACCTTTTAAGCCTAAAGAAATTTTCAAGACAATAAAACCCTTTACATTCCAAATGTAAGGGGTTTGTTTTTATGGCTATAATGCTTTATTTTTTGTCCGTAACCGTTGGAAGTTCAAAACAAAAAAAAGAGAAAGTGTAATTATTTAATTTTTAATAATATACAAATTCTCTTTTATCAAGTGACCGCAGAAGGATTCGAACCCTCACTGTCGGAGCCGAAATCCGAAGTTCTATCCATTAAACTATGCAGCCATGTTCATCAGCAGTGAATAAATTCAAAAAGACTTATCACGTATGATTTCCGACTGCGAAAATACTGATTTTTTTACAATTTATGAAGCCTGCAAAAGTTTAATTCCAAAATCATTGTAAGATAAAATTATCTTTTGACAACAGGTACCAATTGATGTAGAGACAAGTGATTAAAGCTCAGTTATTTAAAATAAGATCTTCAATTTAGAACCATAAAATAAACTATTGAAGCAATATTTTGCGTCAAGGGATAGTTCGATTAAATCATTAGGTCTTGTCTAAAACTAATACGTAAATCTTATATGGAATTAGGCCGTAGGAACCCGATAAAAGTTGTTTAATTTACCTGCTGGGACGTGCGCTGTCTGATACTGCTGCATTAATATTACCAGTGGCGTTGCCTGTATTATTATTGCTTGTTTTTCTGCCGCCTATATGAGTCTTTGTATTGATACTGTCCCGACCTGACGTGCTATCTGCGGAGATGCGGGGCGATGAGGCACCTGTATCAGTCTCGGAATAAACATTTTGGGTATTGGCTGAATCAGTAGAAACGGTATTTTTTTCGTTATTTTTTTTACAAGCTACAAGGAAGCTTATGGCCATGATTGATAAGAATAAATTTTTCATAAGTTATATTATAATGATGGTTAGTGTTATTAAATGCTTTAATTATTCAAAATTATATATTACTCATCAATACGTCTATGAGTGAGATCATAATACATTATTCGGAGTGGATTACTATGGTTCCCTGCAGAAATAATTTTTGAAGTAAAAAGTGAAATTTTGTCAGTTTTTCTGCAAAAAAAACACACTTTTCAACATGGTATTTTTTTTGATGTTTTCATAACGTACAGCTGGCCAGCTGATTTATGTATAAAATGATTGTTTAACTTAATTTAAAAAGATTATTATGAGTCTTATTAAAAGAAACCCGAATGGCTATTTAGCCTTTCCAGGTCTTTTCGATGATTTTTTTAATCGTGAACTTTTTAACTGGGGAAACAACAATTATTCATCGACCAGTACAACGGTTCCTTCGGTTAATATCAGAGAAAATGAAGATGCTTATGAGGTGCAGATTGCTGCGCCGGGTATGAACAAGAAAGATTTTGAAGTGAAACTTGACGGAAACCTTCTGACTATTTCGTCCTCTAAACAGGATAGCAGCGAAAGGGAGCAGGACAATTTTACCCGAAGGGAGTTCAGCTATCAATCGTTCCAAAGAAGCCTGGAACTTCCAAAAGATGTTGTCGATCAGGATAATATCAATGCAAAATATGAAAATGGATTGCTTTTGCTGACCATTCCGAAGAAAGAAGATGCCAAACAGAAGCCACCGCGATTGATTGAAATATCTTAAGATAAATTCCAATTGTCATGAAACTAAGAAAGAAGGTCTGAAACAGGCCTTCTTTTGTTTATTTAACAGTTTTCCGGTTGCTTCTAATCCTTTTTCTGCCCGGCAGATAATAGGTAGATGTCTCTAAAAGCAGTACCAGTCTTCTTCGTATCTTAGAAATTAATTTCACGGAAAAGAGATTGCGGTGAGTGCTCAAATAACATACATATTATAGCCGGTTTCTAAATTCGCTAGGGCTGATTCCCAACATATTTTTCACATATCTCGTAAAAAATGAATGGCTGGAAAATCCCATTTGGTCAGCAATTTCAGAAATATTCAGGGTTTTGTTACCCAGTAGGAAAATAAGTCGGTCTTTCGTATAACGTTGTATCCACTCCGATGTAGTGATGCCGGTATTGGTTTTGCAAATCTGGTTTAGATATTTTGGGGTTATATTAAGCAGACTGCTATAAAATTGCACTTCGCGGTGTTTCATACAGTGTACTTCTACGAGTTTAATAAATCGCTCGTATAATGTTCCGCTTTCCAAACTGCGGCTTCGCCTTTCAAGCTGGTCAATAAAAATATCCCACATTTCCAGCAGGAAAAGCTGCATTTGAAGTTTTAGAATTTCGTCATAAAAGCGATTGGCTGTTTCAAGCGACTTAATGTACAATGATTGAAAATTTTTCAGAATTCTTTTTTTGTTTTTTTTATCTGGACGTAATAGTGGATCAACTCTATGATGCACAATGGCGTCGATGCTGATGTTCAGGCTGGGAAAATTGTCTGTTAATAAATAATTATCAATAAACAGTACTGTTGCAGTAAAGTTTTTAGAAAAAGATAAATCTGAAATCTTACTGTCAGCAAGCCAGAAAATAAATTCGTCTTGCTTACATTGAACAGGCTTTCCATTAAAAATAAAGCTTGCATTTCCACGCTGGCAATAGATGTGCGTATGATAGTGTAACTGGAAATCTTCCGGAAATTCGATGTCTCCGGTGGCTTTCAATAATAAAACTTTTGGTTGAGCCGGTGTTTCCATTTACTTTCTGTCGATAAAATGCTAAAATACGTAATATTTGACATTATTACTGTACTATTTGTAACAAGTTGCATATTTATCTGATTTAATTTTGTATTATAAATTAAGTGATTGAAATGAACAGTCCTCCTTACCTGAACGGGAACAAAAGGTCAGTGGTTCTCGCAGTTGCTTATTTCAGGAAAAATCAATTAACTAAATAAATACTGTAATGAAAAAAATAATAACACTGGCAGTGATGCTCTTTTTTACAGGGCAGATATTTGCCCAAAACAAAAATTTAAATACCTCAAAAATGGATACGGCAGAACACTATACTTTTCAACTGAGCGAAAACGTAGTAAGAACAGCGGTGACTTTCAAAAACCGTTACGGTATAACATTATCAGGAGATTTTTATCTTCCGAAAAATGTTAAAAGTCAGAAATTAGCAGCATTAGCGATTAGCGGACCATTCGGAGCAGTAAAAGAACAATCATCCGGTTTATATGCAAACCAAATGGCAGAAAGGGGCTTTGCTGTCATCGCGTTTGATCCTTCGTATACCGGTGACAGCGGTGGAGAACCTCGAAACCTCGCATCACCGGAAATTAATACCGAAGATTTCAGTGCTGCTGTCGATTTTTTAGGACTTCAGAAAAATGTGGATAGAAACAGGATAGGCATCATTGGAATTTGTGGTTTTGGAGGCTTTGCATTGAATGCAACTGCAGTTGATAAAAGAGTGAAAGCGGTCGCTACTACCAGCCTGTATGATATGACCAGATTGATGTCAAAAGGATATAACGATGTGATAAGTTTGGAACAGCTCACAAAAATATTGGATGACCTGGGGCAACAGCGTTGGAAAGATGCTGAAAATGGAAACCCAACCAAAGGCAAAAGAAACCTTCCCGAAAGTCTAAAAAGCGACGAACCACAATTTGTAAAAGATTATTTCGATTATTACAGGACTTCCCGTGGTTTTCACACCAATTCACTTAATTCAAACGGAGCCTGGCTTTTGACCAACCCTTTATCGTTTATGAATATGCCGATACTTACCTATGTAAAAGAAATTTCTCCAAGACCTGTGCTTTTAATTGTTGGTGAGAAAGCACATTCGAGATATTTCAGTGAAGATATTTACAAAATGGCCTCCGAACCCAAAGAACTGATGATAATTCCTGGTGCAGTTCATGTTGATCTTTATGATAAAGTTGATGTAATTCCATTTGATAAACTAGAAAGTTTTTTTGAAAAGTATCTGAAATAATTTTTAAATCATTTTTTTTCAAGCAAAGCCGTAAGCTTTGCTTTTTTTATTTCACAGATTATAAGAATTGCCTGGTGAAAAATGATAATGCGCCATTTATTATTAAAAATAAACATGAAGAAATTTCATTTTTTTAACATTATGATTTTTTAACATATCGGCTTGAAATTTGAAAAATACTGTGTTGCAATGAGATATGAGTCTTGTGTGTTCTGTATGGTTAAAATAGGTAATAATTTCAATATATAATATGTTAAATTAACATATGATGCTAAATACTGTATTAATAATTAATTATATTTGTTTAAAATTAAAAACCACCAAATGTTGAATTAAATAAAAAATATAAATATTTTTAGGTTTATCTGTAGTATGGGGAATGTTTTTAAAATCAAAGAGTTAAGGTACGTACCTAGGTGGTTAGTTTTTTTTATTGATATTTCAATAGTTTCCTTTTCTGTCTTAACGATCTATCTGTTATTAAAAAAACTGCACGTAAAAATTTATTTTGTTGAATATCTCAATGAAAAAATTTTAACGATTATTGGGGTTAATATTTTATGTATGCTCCTCTTCAAAACATATGCAGGAATAATAAGATATTCTACTTTTTTTGATTTTTTTAAAATTCTGTGGTCTTCGGGCAGTACCTTTATAGTATTGCTGGGCCTGAATTTTATATCAGATATGGTGTTGGGAAGGCCGCTTTATTTATATCCGGCACTTTTTTTATTCTTTTTCATTTCCACTCTTCTCATGTTCTTTTTCAGGATGCTTACCAAACAGCTTTTTAGCATGGTTATGGATCATAAGTATAAGAGTATCCCATCCAAAATAAGAGTTGCTGTTGTAGGAGTGGGGGGCGAATCTGTCTCATTGGCCAATGCAATTATTCATAATCCGGGGCACGCTTATCAGCTGGAAGGCTTTTTTAGCGCCAGATCAGATTCCAAAAAGGCAATGTTACTGGGGTATAAGATTTATAATAAAAAAGAACTTCTTAAAAGTCATAGTCTGACTAACCAATTTGATGCGGTTTTAATCCGGGGAACGATGGAGAAGGCAGAAATGGAAGAGTGGATGACACTTGCACTGGATAAAGGATTGAAAGTGTTGAAAGCACCGTGTCTCAACAAAATAAAGGAAGATGGTATTGTAGGAGGTTTCAGTCCCCTTCAGATTGAAGATTTACTGGACCGCAGCCCGATAAAAATTGAAAGTGAAGAAGTAAAAAGCCGTCATTTTAATAAAAGTATCCTGGTGACCGGAGGTGCCGGGTCTATTGGAAGTGAAATTGTGAGGCAGGTTGCTCAGTTGGATTCATCACTTATTGTGGTTGTAGATCAGGCTGAATCCCCTTTACATGAACTGAAGCTTGAGTTGCTGGAAAGATTTCCGAACCAGAATTTCAAATTTGTGCTGGCGGATATTTCGAATTACTACAGGCTTGAAAAATTATTTGAAGATTACCATTTTTCAATAGTATATCATGCAGCAGCCTACAAGCATGTTCCATTAATAGAAGACAATCCGCATGAAGCTATTTTTGTAAATATCGGGGGTACCAGAAACTTAGCTTTATTATCCAGGCAATATCATGTTGGCCGGTTTGTGATGGTATCTACCGATAAGGCTGTGAACCCAACCAATGTAATGGGAGCCTCTAAAAGAGCTGCCGAACTTTTTGTGCAGTCTTTACAAAACTCTCCTGATAATACAACAAAATTTATTACAACCCGTTTTGGGAATGTGCTGGGATCTAACGGTTCTGTAATACCACATTTCAGGAAACAGATTGAAAAAGGAGGTCCGGTTACCATTACCCATCCCGATATTATCCGTTATTTTATGACCATTCCTGAAGCATGCGAACTGGTACTTCAGGCAGGGACAATGGGCAACGGAGGCGAAATTTATGTTTTTGATATGGGTAAGCCTATTAAAATTCTGGATCTGGCTAAAAGGATGATAAAGTTATCCGGATATACGCCGGATGTTGATATTAAAATTGATTTTATAGGGTTAAGACCTGGCGAAAAGCTGTACGAAGAGCTTCTAACAGATAATTCTACGACTATTCCTACCCATCATGAGAAAATCATGATTTCAAGAGACCCGCTGATGGAATTTGAAGATATAGAACTTCTGTGCAGGCAGATTATGCGTTCGGCCATAAAAAAAGAGAGTTTGCAGGTCGTTCAGATTCTGAAAATAATTGTACCGGAATTTATAAGTAATAATTCGGAATTTGAAATTTTAGATAAAACACCGGAACGTGAAGTCTATCAGTAACATAGTTTGAATTATGGTGTTGATAAGTGAAAAATAATCAAATATTTTTACTGTTTTATTTCCAATCGGAATGAAAATTGCTACACAATGAATTGACTTTTAAAATTAAGATATTTTTATTTGAATCCATTTCATACATAAGTGAATTTATATTTAATGTAAAATATACTTAGTTCTATCTTTTGTTGTATGTATCTTTAATAAAATAAGTATTAATTCGAATAGACTTAAATAACATATGAAGAAAACTATTATTACATATATAATACTGTTATCGGTTACTTTACTTTCATGTAAGCCCAAGCAAAACATGGTATATATATCAAAACAGAATATGGAAGAAGAGGTTAGTAAGGCAAAATTTCAAGGACTGCATATTCAGGAGGGGGATGTTCTCATGATCCTTGTTTCTGCACTGGACGAAATTGCTGTGAAGCCTTTCAATCTTAATACAGCCAATAAAGTAGGAAGTGATTCCGGCGCAGGAAACAGTCAGTATGTACAGCCAAGCGAGTATTTAGTAAATGATGAAGGATTTATCTATTTCCCTGTAATAGGAAATGTATATGCTAAAGGAATGACCCAGATACAACTGAAACAGGACCTTGAATCCCGTTTGAAGAAGTATCTTACAGATCCTATGGTATCCATTACTCTGAAAAATTTTAATGTAAGTATTTTGGGTGAAGTAAAGGAGCCAGGTCAAAAACAAAGTGTTTCCCAAAAGGTAAATATTTTCCAGGCATTGGGTCTAGCAGGTGATATGACTGATTATGGCGATCGTACAAATGTGAAACTTATCCGTACAGGAGATGATGGAGTAGACCAAATTGTTAACGTTGATTTGACAAGATCTGATATAGTCAGTTCACCTTATTATTATATGAAACAAAACGATATATTATATGTGCAGCCGGATAAAAATAAGCAGGTTATGGCCAACACAAACCCGAATAGAGCTCTTACATTCCAGATTATTGGTGCATTATTAACGGCAGGTACCCTTATTGTTGCTTTAACAAGATAATAAATATGCAGCAGACAGAATTTCAGGCAAAAGAAGAGAAGTTGGATTTAAGAAAAACGATTTCTAAATATCTTTATAAATGGCCATGGTTTATAGCATCTATGTTTGTTTTTATAATAGGAGCTTATATTTATCTTAGATACAGTGTTCCTCAGTATCAATCAAAGACTACCCTTAAATTTGATAAAAAAACAAGTGATCTTTCTTCAGCTTTGGCAGATTTGGATAATCTGGGTATAGGTTTGGGTAATGCTGATGAACTGAAAAGTGAAGCGGCCGTAGTCAATTCTCGGCCTATACTCATGCAGGTAGTGAAAAACCTTAATCTGAATGTAGAATATTTTAATGCCGGAGAATTTAAAGATTGGCAACTGTTTGCAGGCGCACCTATTACAGCGAAAATATTAGCTTATAATAAAAAGAAATTTGTTTCCTCACAATATACTATAACAAAGATAAAGGGTGATGAATTTACCCTTCAGGATGGACAAAAAGGAAATACAACAGGGAAATTTAATATTCCTGTAAAGCTTGATTTTGGAACAGTAGTATTGCAAAGAAATTCTGCTCTTATGCCTAAATCAGAATATAAAATCATTTTTTGGAATCCCGTTGAAAAAGTAAAAAAACTTGAAAAAACAATACAGGTTAGTTTACCGGATGAAAAAGCGATGTTGATGGAAATCAGTCTTATAGCATCTCTTCCTGAAAAATCGGAGGCTATTCTTAATGAAGTGACTAAACAGTATAACCTTGATGGGCAGAGAGATAAGAATCTGCAGGCACAGAATACGCAGGAATTTATCGATAAAAGACTGGAGGTGATTACGAAGGATCTTTCCGGAGTAGAAAATCAGAAGGAAGACTTCCAGAACCGTAACCGTATTGTGGATCTGCAGGCGCAGGCAGAATTGGCTCTACAGAATACAAGTGAAAATACTAAAGCTCTTCTTCAGCAGCAAGCCCAGCTTGATCTTCTAAACTCTCTTGCTACGGAAGCCCAAAAAGGAAACAGTCAGCTCATGCCTTCTAATTTGGGGCTTAATCCTTCTCTGGAACAATCTATTTCTCAATATAATTTACTTCTGATCAGCAGAAATAAAACCCTCAAGCAAGCAACCAATGAAAACCCTGCTGTTATTGAAATGAACAGGGAAATTGCTTCTCTGAAGAACATCATTCGAGATAACATCAATGAACAGAAACAAACAGTACAGACGGGTATTGCTCAACTTCAAAACCAAATTACAAGTAGTAATAAAGTCATAGAAAAGGTTCCGGGACAGTCTAAAGTTTACAGAGGTATAGAACGTCAGCAAAATCTTAAAGAGCAGCTCTTTTTGTTTCTCTTGCAGAAAAGAGAGGAAAACGCAATTAATTTGTCGGTAGATGTACCGAAAGCCAAAATTGTGAATCCTGCTTTTACGGAAGATATTCCGGTGTCACCTAAAAAAGATATTATTTTTCTGGGAGCTTTTTTCCTAGGGATATTAATCCCTTTTGCGATTTTCTATGTGCTATTCATGCTGGATGATAAAATTTACAGCAGAGAAGATATTAAAGCACGTTCTTCATTAGGGGTACTGGTTGATATACCGTCACTTAAAGATAATGAAAACCATTTGGTGCAAAAAAACGATTTTTCGGAGTTGGCTGAAGCATTCAGGGTTCTTGTTTCCAATCTTAAATTTGTTTTGCCTACAAAAGATTCTGCCAAAGTGATTATGGTAACCTCTTCGGTAAAAGGTGAGGGTAAAACCCTGGTCTCTGTTAATCTTGCCCTTACCATAGCCAATAAAAACGGAAGGGCTCTTCTGATTGGTTCGGATATCCGTAATCCTCAGATCCAGCGGTATGATAATGAACCTACCAAAAGAAAAGGACTTACAGAATTTTTATATGATGATTCGGTAAATGTAGAGGATCTAGTCCACACATCAACTACGAATCCTTCATGTGATGTTATTTATGCGGGTTCAATTCCTCCCAATCCTCAGGAGCTGCTTTCTAATGGAAGATATCAGAAACTTATTGAGCAGATGTCTTCTGAGTATGCTTATATTATTATAGACTCCGCACCACTTATGCTGGTTTCGGATACACTGAGTATTGCAGATACAGCAGATGCAACATTGTATGTCGTAAGATCCGGAGTATCAAAAAATATATTGATAGATTTTGCTAACGACCTTGTAAGAGACTCTAAATTGACGAATGTATCTTTTGTCGTTAACGATGTTTCCAGACGGGCAGGAGGTTATGGATATAACTACAGCTATGGCTATGGCTACAGTCAGACCAAGGATAAAAATAGCTGGTGGAAGAAAATTTTTAAATCATAGAAATGCATAAAATTTTAATTACAGGAGGAGCGGGTTTTATAGGTTCCAACTTAACGGAATATTTTTTAAATAAAGGCTATTATGTCGTTTGCTTAGATAATTTTGCAACAGGACACCGTCACAACATCGAGCCTTTCCTTAACAACCCAAATTATAAACTGATTGAAGGGGATATCCGTGATTTGAAAGTTTGCCAAAAAGCAGTAGAAAATGTAGATTATATACTTCACCAGGCTGCATTAGGTTCTGTTCCGAGATCAATTAAAGATCCTATTACAAGTAACGATGTGAATGTTTCAGGATTTTTAAATATGCTGATTGCTGCCCGTGATGCCAAGGTAAAACGTTTTGTATATGCTGCTTCATCATCTACCTATGGTGACTCTGCATCATTACCTAAAGTGGAGGATGTGATCGGGAAACCGTTATCGCCATACGCCATTACCAAATATGTCAATGAGCTGTATGCAGACGTGTTTGGAAAAACATACGGAATGCAGTGCATCGGTTTGAGGTATTTCAATGTATTTGGACGCAGGCAGGATCCGAACGGGGCATACGCTGCTGTGATTCCTTTGTTTGTAAAGCAGTTAATCAATCACGAATCTCCAACCATTAACGGAACTGGCGATTATTCACGTGATTTTACTTATATCGATAATGTCATTCAGATGAATGAGCTGGCCATGCTTACCGAGAATCCTGAAGCAGTGAACACAGTTTACAATACAGCAGTCGGGGATCGTACAACACTGAATGATCTGATTGGATACCTTAAAAAATATTTAAGCGAATTCGATGAACAAATTGCCGATGTGAATGTCATTTATGGCCCGAACCGTGTGGGGGATATCCCGCATTCACTGGCGTCTGTTGAAAAAGCAGGAAAATTATTAGGATACCAGCCTACTCATACGATAGAAAAAGGATTAAAAGAAGCTATCAGCTGGTATTGGGAAAATTTAAAATAAACAAGTTTAAATCGAGTCTTTGTGGAAAAACAATATAAAATTGCCGTTATCGGATTAGGATACGTAGGTCTGCCTTTAGCACGATTATTTGCAACCAAGTATCCGGTTGTAGGTTTTGATATCAATCAGAAAAGGATTGAGGAATTGAATACCGGTGTAGACAATACTTTAGAAGTGGAAAACGAAGTATTGAAAGCTATATTAAAACAGGAAAGCCCTTTTCACCATTCCAATGAAAATGGATTGTACTGCTCTGCTGATATCAACGATATCCAGGATGCAAACATCTATATTATTACGGTTCCAACGCCGGTTGATAAGCATAACCGCCCCGACCTTACGCCGTTATATAAATCATCGGAAACGGTGGCTAAAGTATTGTCAAAAGGAGATATTGTAATTTATGAATCTACTGTATATCCGGGCGCTACCGAGGAAGAATGTATCCCTGTTCTGGAAAAAGTTTCAAGATTGAAGTTTAATCAGGACTTCTTTGCAGGATATTCTCCGGAGCGTATTAATCCTGGAGATAAAGAACATACCGTGGAGAAGATTCTGAAAGTGACTTCAGGTTCTACACCGGAAATTGGAAAAACAGTAGACGCTTTATATAAATCTGTGATTATTGCCGGAACTCATTTAGCTCCGACTATTAAGATTGCAGAAGCTGCCAAAGTAATTGAAAACTCACAGAGAGATATCAATATCGCTTTTGTCAATGAGTTGGCAAAAATTTTCAACCTTTTAGAAATAGATACCCATGCAGTGCTTGAGGCTGCAGGCACCAAGTGGAACTTTTTACCGTTCAAACCGGGATTGGTAGGCGGACACTGTATTGGTGTAGATCCTTATTATCTTGCTCAGAAGGCTCAGGAGAACGGTTATCACCCGGAAATTATCCTGGCAGGACGCCGTCTTAACGATTCTATGGGGCAGTATGTGGCTTCCCAGCTCGTGAAAACGATGATTAAAAAGAAGATTACGATTAATGGTGCCAGAGTTCTAAACTTAGGAATAACTTTTAAAGAGAACTGTCCGGATGTACGTAATACCAAAGCGGTAGATGTGATCCACGGGCTGGAAGATTATGCTTTACACGTTACTACTTTTGATCCTTGGGCTAAGCCTGAAGAAGTAAAACATGAATACAACCTGGATGTGATCAATGAGATTCCGGATGAAAAATTTGATGCAATTATTCTTACTGTTGCACACAAGGAATTTATGGATATCAACCTGAATCACTATCTGAAGGAAGAAGGGATCATTTATGATGTAAAAGGAATCCTGAAAGAGTGCGATGCTAAATTATAAATATTTGCTTACTTAAAATTATGAAGAAAAAACATCTAATTGTTTTTGGAACTAGGCCAGAAGCCATAAAAATGGCTCCATTGGTAAAGGAATTCCAAAAAGAAGAATCATTCGACACTAAAGTTTGTGTTACAGCTCAACACAGAGAGATGTTAGATCAGGTTTTAAGTTTTTTTGATATCAAGCCGGACTACGATTTAAATTTGATGAAGCCTGGCCAGAATTTGTATCATCTGACCGCTGATATTATCACCGGGCTGAAATCTGTTTTAGAAGATTTTAATCCGGATTATGTATATGTGCACGGGGATACAACCACAACCATGGCGACCAGTATAGCCAGTTTCTATTCCGGGGCTAAAGTATGCCATGTAGAAGCAGGATTGAGAACCCATGACAAGAGATCTCCATTCCCTGAAGAAATGAACCGCCAGGTAGCGGGACGTATTGCCGATTATCATTTTGCCCCGACAGAACAGTCGAAGCTTAATTTATTGGCAGAAAACACTAAAGAAGAGAATATATTGGTCACAGGTAATACTGTGATAGACGCATTATTCTACAGCTCAGAGAAAGTGGAGCATATAGATAATAAAGAAATAGAAACACTGAGGTCCATCATAGATGTATCCAGAAAAATTGTACTGGTTACAGGACACAGAAGGGAAAATCATGGACAGGGATTTATCAATATTTGTGAAGCATTAAAAGAAATTGCCGTTACAAATCCTGATGTTCAGGTTATTTACCCTGTGCACCTGAATCCCAATGTAAAAGGACCTGTGTATGAAATTTTATCTGAGGTTAATAATATAGTATTGATTGAGCCTTTAGCATACCCTGCCTTTGTATGGTTAATGAATCAGTCGTATATCATCATCACCGATTCCGGAGGGATACAGGAGGAAGCTCCAAGTCTTGGGAAACCGGTATTGGTAATGAGAGATACTACGGAAAGACCTGAAGCAGTGAATGCCGGAACGGTAATTCTGGTAGGTACAGATAAAAATAAAATTGTTTCAGAAGCGCAGAGTTTGTTAAATGATACCGTACGTTACCAATCCATGAGGGAATTGCATAATCCTTATGGCGATGGAACGGCATGTGAACGTATCGTAAATTTTATAAAAAGTAAATAAATGAATATATCTTCTCTGCTAAAAAAGAAGATGTTTAAAGAAACTTTGACGTATTCCATAGGAAGCTTTGGATCAAAGATTCTTTCATTTTTATTAGTCCCTTTTTACACCTATTTTCTCACTAAAAAAGAATTGGGAGAATATGACTTACTGCTTACCACAATAAGTCTTTTTGCGCCACTGGTTTCATTACAGATTTCTGATGCTACGTACAGATGGTTAATTGATAAAGAATACATCAGTGAAGACCAGAAGGCAAAAATTATGACCAATTCTATTATCACACTATGTATAGGGTATCTTATTTTTTGTATTGGTTTTTCCATTTATGTGTTTTTTAACAGCTTTCAGTATGAGGGATATTTTATCGTATTAATTTTCCTGAATTGCTTACTGCCTTTATTGCAGAGCATTTTAAGAGGACAGGGAAATACGAAGCAGTTTGCGATCAACGGGATTCTGACTACTTTTTTGATTGTAGTTTTTAATGTCGTTTTCATTTATGTTTTAAAATTAAATGTTGAAGGAGTCTTTATTGCCAATATTGCAGCGTACACGGTAGCATGTATTCTGATTTTGTATAAGGTGAAAATACTTCAGTATTTCAAATTTAAATATTGGGATCCTGAGCTTATAAAATCTATGGCATCCTATTCTTTGCCTTTGATTCCCAATTTAATGAGCTGGTGGGCCATATCATCTGCCAGTAAATTTATTATCCTGCATTATATGGGGCCCGAAGGAAATGGATTATATGCGGTAGCAAGCCGTTTTCCTGCATTGCTTCTGGTGATCAATTCTGTTTTGCTGCTGCCGTTACAGGATAGGATCTTAAAAGAAGAAGATAACCTGACCTTTAATAGATTACTGGGAAAGTTTATCATGTTTGAATTGGCCCTGGCCTTTACGCTGGGTATTTTATCCCCTTTGATGACCAAAATACTGGTCTCCAAAGAGTATTTCGAAACCTGGGAATATATGCCCTATTTGTATCTGGGGGTAGGATTTAATGCCATTGCTGGTTTTTTGGGATTAAAATATCAGAAAGAAAAGAATACATTAAAAATCACATTGACGACCTTGCTGGGCGCTGTTGTATCCATAGCATTAAGTATTGTTTTGATACAGTATATAGGCCTGCAGGGAATATCAATTTCATTTTTATTAGGATTTCTGGTGGTTTTACTGTTACGGTATATTGATATATATAAAAAAGAGATTTTTAATATCAAATTTTTTATCATCATCTTTTTACCGGTGGTTACTTACTTAAGTATTTTATTAATCAAAAAAGCGATATCATGTTTTTAATTGGAAAATTAAATAGAATTCTCGATCAGATCAAGTTTAATAAAACCAAAAAAAGATTAAAACATTTTGGTGAGCTTAATGATATAAATCCCAATATAAGGCTGCTGTATCCTGACAGGATTTCCATTGGTTCCTACGTATATATTGGTCCCAATGCCGATATCAACGGACTTGGAGAAGTTGAAATCAGTAACGGAGTCATCATTGGCCCGAATTTAACCGTTCATTCGGCTAATCATAAGTTCAGGGATTCAAAATTTATTCCTTATGATGAAACTTTTGAATTCAAAAAAGTAAAAATTGACGAAAATGTATGGATCGGGGGAAATGTAATCATTACACCCGGAAGCCAGATTGGAGAAGGATGCATCATAGGTGCCGGATGTGTGGTTTCAGGAAAAATACCGCCGCTTTCCATTGTCGTGGGAAATCCTTGCCAGGTCATTAAATCAAGAGATGCAGAACATTATTACAGATTAAAATCTGAAGATGCAATTTATTTGAAAAATAAATTATTAAAAAATATCAAGCCGGAAATATAATGAATATATCAATAAAAGGAGCATATGGTGACAGTAATTTTGGCGATGATTTGTTGATGATCGTGTTTGAGGATTTCATCAAAGCCAATATCAAAAACAGTTCCCTGAATTTTATAGGAGCTGAAAATAGCTATGTCTCTAAATTTTTATGTGATTCTTCATACAATAATAATCAGAAAGATGATCTTTTGGTCTATGGTGGAGGAACGCAGTTTTTTTCTTTTATAGAAAAATCTACACTTAAAACCAAACTAAAGAATAATATATCCAAAAGTCCGGTTAAAATACTAAAAAAAGTATTGCAGAAGCTTGGACCGAGAAATGAAGCGGTAACCCATTCTGAAAAAGCTTTTTTGGGCTTCGGATTAGGGCCGTTTAACAATAACATGCAGGCTATAGAATTTGCAAAGAATCAGTTGAAAGATTCCCTTTTTACAGGAGTAAGAGATCAGGTTTCTTATGATTATTGCAACGACTGGAATATCCAATCATTCTTAGGAGCTGATGTGGTATTTTCCTCCGGTTTTAATAAATATATTCAAAACGTCCCACAGATTGAAGATTCCAACAAAATAGGAATTATCGTGAGAGACTGGGAGTGGAAGAACAGTGCGGCGGATTATCAGGAACAGCTGATCAGTTTTGTCAATTCCAATCCGCAACTTGATGTTACGTTTATAGTATTTGCAAAAGATAAAGATCCGAAATGGATGAAAAGGATACAGGATTACAAAAGTATAGTCTGGAATCCGGAAACCATGGAAATCAATGATTTTATAGAAATTTTAAATTCATTTTCCACATTCATTACGGCGCGTTATCATGGAGCCATCATTGCCGGCTTGTTAGGGAAGAAAGTGATCTGCGTAGAAATAGAGCCTAAATTAAGGATTCTTACCCAGCAGATTCCGTCATTTGCCTTATGGAATAATGATTTTGATATTCCGAAGCTTAATGATTTAGTACAGTCAGATCTGGAAAAAGATCATCAGAAATACATTTCAGAGCTCAGATCAAAAGCAGATGAGATGTTGAACCAATTTGTAAAAAAATATAACAGCAGATTTAATGGAGAATAAAGAAATTGTAATAGTTCATAAAACCTGCGTTTCAGATTACCCTCCTTTATTGGCTTTTATAAAGTATCTGAATAAAAACGGTTATAAAATTCATCTGGTATTAGGCTTTGAAAAAGGAAACCTGATCGACGAGCTGAACAGTCTTTGCGACAAAGTTCATTTAACGGATATAAAACCTTCATCCAACAAGTTTTTATACTGGTTTAAGATCAGAAAGACTTTCTGGAAAATTATTAATGAGAATAGATATCAGGATAAACTGATCTGGATTCCGGCCGCAGATACCACCCTGGCTTTGGGGAATAAATTGTTGTCCCTGAACTATGTGCTTAATCTATACGAGCTGTTTGATTACGCGCCAAGGTACATCAAAGGCCTTGAAAAATTTGCTAAAAATGCAAAGCTCGTCATCTGTTCCAATTTGGACAGAGCGAATATACTTCGGGTTTGGTGGAAGCTGGCCAAAACACCGGAAGTTATTCTGAATAAACCGTATTCGGAGTTGTCTGAAAGAAATCTTCCTTTGACGGATGAACTGTCAAAGCTGTTAGAACCTGTAAAAGATAAAAAGAAAATTATTTATCAGGGAGTTATTTTTCCTGAAAGAGAACTCGAAGGAATTTGCCGCTACATCAATCAGTCAGAAGATTTTGCACTGATCATTATGGGTAAGGAAACAGACTATTTGAAAAAACTCAAAACCATCTGTCCTTCCATCATCCATATTCCGTTTGTAGCGCCTCCTTATCATCTGCATGTAACCAGCCATGCGGATATTGGTATATTAACGTATGATCACTCCTCTTTGAACAATATATTTTGTGCACCGAACAAATTATGGGAGTTTTCTAATTTTTCTATGCCAATGATCGGGAATGATATTCCGGGGCTTATAAATACGGTTGCAGCTGGCAGAATGGGAGAGTGCATTGATTTTCAGAAAGAAGATCTGGTCGCTAAAACCCTGCACAGCATATTGGAAAATTATACGGAATATTCCAGGAATGCCAAATCATTTTATAACAGTTATAATTATGATCTGGAATTAGACCGTATCATGCAGAAATTGTAGAAACAGAGAAATGGACGCCATTATAAATGCATTTAATTTAAGATTTACACTTGTTTATTTAAGTGTAGCACTTTTTGCTGTCATTTTGATTAATGAATATATCTACAGAAGAAAAAACTCTGATGAAATTCAGAATTTTTTATTAATATTTTTTGCATTGGTTATGATATTACTGATCGGATTCCGGGATAAGAAAGTAGGCTCGGATTCAGAAAGATCACTGATCTATTTCACCGGAGCTAAAGTGGTAAGATCTTTAAGTGAACTCAAGGATATAGGAATTTACTTTGTTTCCATGCTGGCCCGTAAGCTGAGTGACAATTATAAAGCATTTTTTACATTAAATGCCATATTATACGTAACGCCAATTATTGTAGGGATAAGAAATTTGACCCAGAAAAACAGATTTCTAATTTTCTTTATTGTGGTCAGTATGTTCTTCTTTAAAACAATGGGGATCAACACGACAAGACAGGGGATTGCTTTCTCTTTCTTTTTTCTGGCCGTAACCTATTTTGATAAGAAAAAGTGGTTAGCCATTGTGTTTTTCATCATTGCATTTTTTAACCATGCTTCCATTATCATCCCTATTGTGGTTTTCTTAATGTCTACCAAGATCAATAACCTCAAGGTTATATTTTCCATTTACATTGTGGCTACCATACTGTCATTGGTGAATTTTAATCTTAATGATCTTTTAGGGAAGATCCCGGTACTGAATATTCTGGTAGAGGAAAGATTGGATCAGTATTATGCAAAAGGGGCTAAAGTAGCGTACAAAACAGGGTTCAGACTGAACTTTTTTGTATTCAATACCATATTTGCGGTGATTGGGTATTATACCCTTAAAAATATTGAAAATATAGAGGAGAAGTTAAAGTATAAAAGGTTTTATGTAACGTATATGCTTACATCGGCTTTTTTCTTTCTGATGTTCTCCGCAGCATTCAGTGACCGTTTTGGTTTCCTGTCATGGATCTTCATTCCTTTTCTGATGTATCCATACACGCAGACCAACAGAAAAATAGGATTTATCAATTTATTGGGAGTATTCTTTATTTGTTTCTTCTTGTTTTTAATATTTAATTTAAAATAATGATATCAGTAGTAATCCCTTTGTACAACAAAGAAAAATATATTAAGGAAACCATCCTTAAAGTGCTGAATCAGACGTATCAGCATTTTGAAATCATTATTGTTAATGATGGCAGCAAAGATAAAGGTCCGGACATCGTGAGTGAAATAGATGATCCAAGAGTGAAGCTGTTTAATAAAGAAAATGGAGGTGTTTCTTCAGCCCGTAATGCCGGAATTGAAAAATCCCGGTATGAATACATTGCGTTTCTGGATGCTGATGACGAATGGCTGCCCAATCATTTGGAAGAAATTAGTAAGCTGATTACAAGATATAAGGACCATGCAGATGTTTTTGTGACCAATTTTGCAAGAAAATATGGTACAGGAAACATTGTTGATAATAGAAAACAGGATGAGCTTAAAGAAGGATTGGTCAAAGACTATTTCAAAATAGTTCTTAAAAAAGGAGTAATCCATACCTCCTGTGTATGTGTGAGTAAAAAAGCTTTATTAAAAGTCAACTCATTCGATGAACGCTTATCCAGAGGAGAAGATATGGATCTGTGGGCGAGACTGGCCAGAGAATTTGGAATAGCCTATTCCCCTGCAGTGACGGAATTATACCTGCAGGAGGCAGAAAACAATAGCGGAGGAAAGTCAGATGTAACAAGATCCATCATCTATCATCTGGACTTTTCTACAGTAAAATCTATAGACGAGAAAAAATATTTAAAAAATTTACTCTATAGAAAATATGCTTCATTATTGAAGAATATGGATTTTGGAAACTTTACTAAATTAATGATTAAACAAGGCTTTTAATGAAAGAGAAAGTATATAAAATATTACCCGGTTTTCTTCAGAACTGTTTGGTCTATGCCTATAACAGGCAGGCCTACAAAAGAAGATATGGCGGCGAATACCAGAATTTCAGGAAAGAGAAAAAACAAAACCGCCATTTATCATTAGAAGAATTAAAAGCATATCAGAAAAACAGGTATGCACAATTCATAGAATTTGTAACCCAAAACTCGGATTATTATAAAAAAACGATCGGAAATATCGAGCATGCTGAATTAATAGAAAATATTTCCAGCCTGCCCATCGTTAATAAAGAAGTGCTCCGTAATAATATTGATGCCATTACGGTAAAAACTTCAGAAAAATTAGAAAAATCCAAAACAGGAGGGACTACAGGAAAATCCCTGGAAGTGAAGTTCTTTTTCAGAGACAGTCAGGAGAGATTTGCATTTTTAGATGATTTCAGATCCAGATTCGGGTACGAACTGGGCAAAAAGACGGCCTGGTTCTCCGGTAAAAATTTATTGACGGATAGCGATGTTAAAAAGAAAATATTCTGGAAGACAGATTTTGTACATCATGTCCGTTACTATTCCACATTCCATATCAAGGATGATTATCTTAAATATTATGTGGAAGATCTTATCCGTTTCACACCGGAATATTTTGTGGGATTTCCCTCTACCATCCTGGAAATTGCCAAATATGGCATAGCTAACGGATACGACTTTCCGGAAAATGCCGTGAAAGCGGTTTTCCCAACGGCAGAAACCATTACCGATGAAACAAGATACTATATTGAGAAATTTTTTAAAACAAAACTTTACAATCAATATGCTTCCTCTGAAGGCGCTCCTTTTATCATTGAGTGCGTAAAAGGAAATCTTCATTTAGAATTGCAGACTGGGGTTTTTGAAGTTTTAGATGAAAATAATCAGCCTGCGCAGTCCGGAAGGCTGGTGGTCACTTCATTTACAACGTCTGCTACTCCATTGGTAAGATATGATATCGGGGATTCAATAACCCTTGAAGATGCGGATAAAAAATGCAGCTGTGGAAATAACAATCCTCTGGTAAAAGAAATTTTAGGGAGAATTGATGACTTTATCTATTCCGTTGAAAACGGAAAAATCAATTTGGGAAATGTTTCCAATACCTTAAAAGATACAAAGGGAATTATTAGATTTCAAGCTGTACAGAACAAATTGGAAGAGTTGGATTTATATGTCGTTATTGATAAAGAAATCTATTCAAAACAAATTGAAAAAGTATTTATAGGAAATTGGAAAGACAGAGTGGGGAATGCTATGAAAATACATTTACATTATGTTAATGAAATTCCTGTTGAAGGTAGCGGTAAATATAGAATTGTGAAAAATAATATAAAAGATTTGTTATGAAAATTATAAAATCATTTTTAATATTGAGTTTGTTAACCTTTTCAATCATTTGTTGCTCTCAACGAAGAGATAAGGTATTCATTGATAAATCATTAATAGTAACTCAGAATATTGCTGTTCAAACGGATGATTTTTTCAAAGTTGAAACAGTACTTCCAAAGGGTTATGTGAAAGACGGAACTGTTGATTATACAACTTATATTCAAAAAGCTATTGATGCCAATAATAAAGTCATCATGCCAAACTTCCCATTAATGACTAGTGGAATTTTTGCACAATCCAATTCACAGATCTATTTTCAGAAAAACTCTTCCTTAATATTAAAACCAACAGCCAATGTAAGATACCAGATCATTAGCTTACATGGTATCGAAAATGTTAAAATTTACAACCCTACATTAATAGGTGATCGTGAAAAACATTTGGATTCTAAAGGTGAATGGGGATTCGGTATTGATATAAGGGGCTCAAGAAATATTGATATTTTTAATGTCAATATATCAGATTGCTGGGGTGATGGGATTGTATTGGTCAAAACTATGAGGAATATAAGATCAGGTATTACCAAAGAAAAATTATTAGAAACGGAAAAAATTAACATTATGGGTGGGATTATAAACAATGTTAGAAGAAATGGAATAACAATTGCTGGAGGTAAAGATGTATTTATAAAAAATTTGTTAATTGCAAACATTGATGGAACAAATCCTATGGCTGGTATTGATATTGAACCTGATGACAGCTCTAATGATTTGGAAAATATCAATATTGATAATGTAAAAATAAATAACGCCAATGTAGGTATAGATTTGCATTTAGGACAATATGGTAATCGAACTATGTCAAAATCGGTTACAATTTCCTGCAGCAATATTTCCGTTGAAAACTCCAATACAGGAATTTATATTGCAGGATATAAAAACAAACCAGATATTAAAGAGATGAAAGGTTATTTTAAAGTGGATAAGTTTGTTACTCGTAATGTTGCAAAACCTTTTGAAAAAAGAGAACAGTTTGGATTATATCCTATGATTCAAATGAACAACTATAAATTTAATATCAATAACAAAATTGATAGTTCTACAGAATCGCTTTTAAAACATGTTAAAGACAGTAGCAAGTTCACATATTAATGGGTGCAGCTATAAAACAAAATCAGAGTAGAATTAAAGAATCATTAAGATATTTCTGCAAATGATTATCTGGAGAGCGTTATGATATATAGACTTAATAGAAGTACGGATTATTGTACTTGTTTCCAGGTCAATTAGATAGCATAAATAGCCTCTATAAAAAATACACAAAGACAGAACGGAAATTATTTAGTTTGAAAGCAGTATTGATTTCAGAACCAAATTTCATGTGAAATGAGGTTAGATTTTAAAACTCATTCAAAGCATAATAGATATGCATTAAAAACTCGGTAATAAAACGCCTTAAAATATAAGGGGTTAGTTACGAAGGAGTAGAAGATGATAGAACTAAATATTTAAAGATTTGAAAACTAAACTAATTCGCATAACAACAATTCCGCTTTCTTTAAAAATATTATTAAAGGGGCAGCATCGATTTATGTCAGAACATTTTGAAGTAATAGGAGTTTCTTCGCCTGGAAAAGAATTGGATGAGGTGAAAAATGATGAGGAAATACAAGTCATTGCTATTGATATGTCTCGTCAGATTACTCCAGTTAAAGATATTAAATCTTTATGGAGTACTTATAAGCTTTTAAGAAAAGAAAAGCCACAAATCGTACACACGCACACACCTAAAGCCGGTATAGTAGGTATGTTGGCAGCAAAGCTGGCTGGAGTTCCTCACCGATTACATACCATAGCAGGTTTGCCATTGATGGAAGTAACAGGTATGAAACGTGAAATTCTAAACTTCGTAGAGAAATTAACATATGCATCTGCAACAAAGGTATATCCAAACTCAAAAGGGCTATATGAATACATCCTGCAGAATAATTATACTCATAAAAGCAAAATAAAAGTAATTGGAAATGGGTCGTCCAATGGAATTGATACTTCTTATTTTTCGACTGACCAGGTGACACAAGCACAGAAAGATCTTTTAAAAAAAGAATTGAATATAGAAGATGCACATTTTGTGTTTGTCTTTGTAGGACGTTTGGTAGGGGATAAAGGAATTAACGAATTGGTCAAAGCCTTTTCTCACATAAACAAGAAAGAAAATTCACAGCGCCAGTCCAAATTATTACTGGTTGGCCCACTGGAACAGGAGCTGGATCCTCTGCATCCGGATACATTAAGAGAAATTGAAAATAACCCGGATATCATATCGGTAGGTTTTCAGAAAGATGTACGTCCTTATTTTGCTATTTCCGATGCATTGGCCTTTCCAAGCTACCGGGAAGGGTTTCCAAATGTAGTGATGCAGGCGGGAGCAATGGGATTACCAAGCATTGTTTCTGATATCAACGGATGCAACGAAATTATTATAGAAGACCAAAATGGAGCAATAGTTCCGGTCAAAAACAGTGAAAAGCTTAGTGAAGCAATGAGAAAAATGAAATTGGACACAGATTATTATCAGAAATTAAAAATGAATGCCCGGCCGATGATCGAATCTCGTTATGAGCAGTCTGTTATCTGGAACGCTTTATTGAGTGAATACAAAAAACTAATTAAAGAAAAAGATTACCGTGTATAAGTTTTTTTTAAAACGGGTTATAGATTTTCTGATTGCGTTAATAGGGCTGATCTTGTTGTCACCTGTTTTCATTATTGTCACGGTCTTGCTGTATTTCGCAAATCAGGGCAAACCATTCTTTTTGCAGGCACGGCCTGGGTTAAATGAGAAGATATTTAATATCATCAAGTTTAAGACAATGAATGATAAAAAAGACGGACAAGGTAATTACCTGCCCGATTCGGAACGCTTAACAAGGGTTGGAAGTTTTATACGTCAGACTTCCCTGGATGAGCTTCCACAGTTAATTAATGTATTGAAAGGAGACATGGCGATTATAGGTCCCAGACCTCTGTTGCCGCATTACCTTTCTTTATATAATGAATCTCAAAAACGAAGACACAATATACGCCCTGGCATTACAGGCTGGGCGCAGGTAAATGGGAGAAATGCCATTTCCTGGACGATGAAATTTGAATTAGATATTTGGTACATAGAGAATGTATCATTTGCAACAGATTGCAAAGTGATGTTCCTTACTTTAAAAAAAGTAATAAAAAAGGAAGGCATAAACCAGGCTGATCAGGCCACGGTAGAGGCTTTTACAGGAAATAATTAATTTAAATTAAATGTAGACAGAATATGTATTTATACGGAGCAAGTGGTCATGGTAAAGTAGTGGCCGAAATCGCCGAAGAATGCGGTTATAATATTGAAGCCTATATCGACGAAAATCCGTCGAAGGAGAGAGTGTTGAATTATACTGTTATTCACGAAGCTCCGCCCTATGATATAGAAGTGCTTATTTCTATAGGAAACAACAGGTTACGGAAAAGAGTAGTTAATCGGGGTGAGCATTTCAATTATGTTACCCTCCTTCATCCCAAAGCAATACTATCTAAAAGATTAAAAATCGAAGAAGGAACTATCGTTATGCCTGGTGTGACTATAAATGCAGCAGTAAGGATAGGGAAACACTGTATTATCAATACCAATGCTTCTATTGATCACGATTGTGTTATCGAAGATTTTGTCCATATATCTCCAAATGTCGCACTGGCAGGAAACGTATATGTAGGGGAAGGAACCCATATTGGAATCGGAGCCAGCGTGATACAGGGAATAGAAATTGGCAAATGGTGCACTATTGGTGCCGGAGCTGTCATTATTAGCGATGTACCGGATGGCGCTACAGTAGTAGGTAATCCGGGTAAAGTAATAAAAAGTAGAAGTTTAAATATTTAGTAAAATTTAGAATAGTAAAATATGAAATCAAAAGTATGGTTGTCCTCTCCCCATTTGGGTGGAAACGAATTAAAATACATTAAAGAAGCATTCGCCGCAAATTGGGTAGCACCCTTAGGGCCGAATGTTGATGGTTTTGAACAAGATTTGGAGTTATTCTTAAATGAAGATGTAAAAGTAGCTGCACTTTCTGCAGGAACTGCTGCTTTACACCTGGCATTAATTGAGTGCGATGTCACTCATGGAGACGAGGTTATCTGTCAGTCTATGACATTTTCTGCCTCTGCTAATCCTATTGTCTATCTGGGAGCTGTTCCCGTATTCATAGATTCCGAAAAAGATACCTGGAATATGTGTCCGGTCGCTTTAAAAGAAGCTATAGAAGACAGAATTTCAAAAGGCAAAAAGCCCAAAGCAATTATTGTCGTTCACCTTTACGGAATGCCGGCAAAAATGGATGAGATTTTATCCATTGCTGCAGAGTATGACATTCCTTTAATTGAAGATGCCGCTGAATCATTAGGCTCCAGATATAAAGGAAAAGCCTGCGGAACTTTTGGCCGTTTCGGTATCCTGTCATTCAACGGAAACAAAATTATTACGACTTCCGGAGGAGGCGCATTGGTATGCCATTCCCAGGAAGACAAAGATAAAGCGGTATTCCTTTCTACACAGGCAAGGGATAATGCCCCACATTATCAGCATTCTCAAATTGGATATAATTATAGAATGAGCAATATCAGTGCGGGAATCGGAAGAGGACAAATGGAAGTGCTGGATGAGAGGGTAGAAGGCCGTAGAAGAATGCATAGCTTTTATTCAGAACTCTGTGAAAATATAGAAGGAGTAAAAATATTTTCAGAACCTGATTCAGATTTTTACAGCAATCACTGGTTATCCGTTATTACAGTTGAGGGTGCAAAAACAAAAACATCAAAAAACCACGAAGATTTACGACTGGCATTTCTGAAGGATGACATCGAGTCCCGTCCAATCTGGAAACCGATGCATCTGCAGCCTATATTTAAAGATGCACCCTATTACGGAGGAAAAGTTGCAGAGAATCTGTTCGGAAATAGCTTATGCTTGCCTTCAGGATCTAATCTTTCGGAAGATGAAAGAGCCAGAATTGCAAAAGTAATGCTGGATGTGCTTTCAAATAAGAAAGAATATTCGGTAATGCGGTAATCCAGGTCTGTGTTTTGGAGGCTGACAGATAAAAATTAACACCAAATTATTTATATAAAGTATACTTTCCATTAAGTTGGCACCTCCGGCAGGCCTAGTATAATTAAAAAGTGATCATTTTTAAATGATCACTTTTTATTTTTATCCTTTAGCTATAAATTTTTTTATTGACTCCTTTGTTAAAGGGGTAAAGAAATTCACCAGATTGCCATCAGGATCTCTGAACAATAATGATTTGTTCCCCCACGGCATCGTGGTTGGCTCCTGTATAATAGAAGAAGATAGAAAATTTTGTAAGCGTTCAAATTCTTTCTCTACATCATCAACTAAAAATTCTATGATTGCAGAACGGTTTTCAGCAGCTTGTATCAAACCTTCTCCACCAAAAAACTGCAGTGTTCGCACGCTTCCGATAGCAATGGTTGCTGTTGCTGTTTTCAGTTCAGCAAAATCGGGAGTATACTGTATGGCCTGTATTCCTGTTATTTGTTCATAAAATGGTACTAAATTTTCAATATTAGCCGTGATAATACGTATTGATACTAAATTCATTGTTGAAGATTTTTAATTAGGCTACAAAAATAGAATGGAGCTGTGACAAGTAGGTGTCAGTAGGTATTTATTGGTTTACAATTTTTTAATTTATTCAGTTTAATTGTAACTGTCAGATTAAATGTTGACTACTTTTTAAAATCAAAAACAGCATCATTAGAAGTTAAATGATGCTGTCCACATTTAGTGTTTTTACCTTAGTTGTTTAGATTCGAAATCATAATTTTTAATGCCCCAGTAACGGTCTTCATCATTTCACCCTCATTGTTTTTGATGCATTCCTAAACTGAGGAAATAAACTGACTCATTTTGCGATAGGATCATCTGAAAGCTGTTTTGCCTTAAAATATACCATGGTGCGCTATGAATTTTTTTTAGTTGTTTCAACCTAAATTGTGTTAAATATATATAGAATGGTTTAGTTTGTGCAAATATACAAAACAAGACACTATTCAGTGTCTAAAATAATTAAAATTTTCTTAAACTTGTATAATCTAATGTTTAGCTATGGAAAGAAAATCAGCAGCAGGCAGTGTCCGGAACAAGGAACGAAGTAAAAAGAAATTTTTGGATGCCGTTGGAAAGATATTGAAAACGAAAGGATATGCGGCATTAAAGATAAATGATATCGCAATTACAGCCGGAGTAGATAAAAAAATGATCTACACCTATTTTGGCGGTATGGATGGTTTGATGGATGAATATATCCGGTCTCAAGATTATTGGAGTAATGTAACCACCGATACAATGATGCCCGATCCAAAAGACGGAGGAAAAGCATTTACTGAGGCAATGTTACTGCAGCAATTTGACTATGTGCGCAGCAACAAGGAGCTGCAGAAACTTTTATTGTGGCGCTTGTCTGAATCCCGGAAATCCCTGACAAAGCTGACCAATATGCAGGAAGAAAACGGGGAAACTCTTTTTAAGTTAGTTATCGATCCTCATTTCGGAGAACGTTCGCAGGATTTCCGTGCAATAGCGGCCATTTTAGTTTCAGGACTTTATTACCTGAACATGTATGCATCCGTAAATGGCAGTGTGTTTTGCGGTATAGATCTTAATACTGATGACGGCCGTGATAAAATCAAAAAAGCGGTATCTTTTTTAATAGATCAGACTTATGAGAATCTGTAATATTTAGTTAAGATAAGAAAATCAATTGCATTTGTGCTTTTTACTTTAAACTGCTCTTCTTATTTATGAAGTGTACCCACTATATATGCCAGATCATGTATTGCTATTATTACCCAAAAAAACTGGTAAATATACCGTCTATAAAAGCTAAAAACGTCAACATATGTTTATTTTTCTAAAAATATTGAAATCTAAATTTGCTTCAATATTTTAGAACAAATAATAGATATCATGAAAAGTTTAGTATTGAATTTATCCACTCTCTGTGTAGGATTTTTGGCTTTCTCACAAAATACAAATCACCATAAACCAAAAAAAGCAACTAATTTGGCTGCTGTCGTCCACAAAAATCCGAAAGGTCTTTTTGATCCGGCGCCATTTGCTTTTTCTCATGCTACAACGAATGAAGTTGAGGGGAAATATGTATTTATATCCGGACAAAGTGGAGGAGAAGGCTTGGAACATCATCTTTCTAAAGATTTTAGGACTCAGGTCAAGTTTTCTCTGGAAAACTTGGAAACCGTACTTGCCGATTATCAGTTAGGAGTTAATGACGTTCTTAAAATTACGGTTTTAATTGTTGATCATGATCAGGAGAAACTTAAAATATGGACAGAGGAAATGCAGAAAATATGGAAAAATAAAAAGTTCCCGGCAAGTACTTTAATTCCGGTTCCCAGACTGGCACTGGATGATATGATGATAGAAGTAGATGCCGTTGCTTTCATTAAAAAGTAAGAATGCTTATAGATCTGGGAATAAGCCATTTTTATAATATTTAATTGAAAAAATAAAAAAGCAGAGATTAATTCTCTGCTTGTTCTTTTTTGACGGCTTGGTGCATGACCAGGATAATTCCCAAAAGTATAATGGCAATCGCCAGATAACGCCAGGCAAGACCATCCTGTTCCGTGACAGTTCCACTGACCGAAATAATAAAACTTGTAATAGAAGTAATCACGTACACTAGTCCGCCCATCAGTCCACCTGCTGTTCCCGCATTTTTAGGAAAATAAAGCATACTGGTTGTAAAAAATGACGTAAACAAAATCCCGGAACAGATATGAATAAAAAATGCAAAAGGAATCATAATGAAAAGGCTTTCCGCATAGAAGCTGGTCGCAATTAGTCCGGTAATCAGAATCAGCTGTAAAATGATAGGCTGTAAAATTCTTTCCTTAAAATCAAGTTTAAGTCTCCGTTTTCCTATAAAACCACCAATCATCCATGAAAATCCTAAAATCAGGGTACAGTACCCGATAACCACTGGAGTAAAATGGAAGGTATTTTCAATGATAAAAGGACCCGTAATATTGAAAAGCATTACAATAGAATAGCTTAGTCCTAAAATGAAAATTCCCAGCATAAAGATCCTGTTTTTTAGCATCATTTTATACAGGCTGATGTTTTCGGAAAGATTAAGTTTCTTTTTCTCCGGTAAGCTTTCACCACTGAAAAACCATTCAAATAAAAACAGCATTCCCGCATAGAAAGCCAGGAAATGAAAATTGGCGTGCCAGTTAAACAGTTTTTCCAGATAACCGCCCAGAAAAGGAGCCAGAATAGGCCCGCACGACCAGACGATCGTGAAATAGCTCAGATAATGCTTTACTTTTTCAGAATCATAGAGATCCACAAAAATAGCCCGTGTAGCAACAACCAGTACGGAAACGGCTGCCCCTTGCAAAATACGGAGCAGACAGATCAGCAGAATACTGTCGGTCATTGTAATTAGGATACTGCTGATGATCAATAGGAATAATGCGACCAGTTTAGGACGGTAGCGCCCGATACTGTCCAGGATTCCCCCTACAAAAAGCTGTGAAATCCCGTAGCTCAGCAGGTAAGACGTTAAAGTGATCTGGATATCCTTTTCAGAGACCTGCATCTCCTTTGCCATCGATGGGAATGATGGTAAATAAATATCAGTGACAAACCCGGAAAGCGGGATCGACACAAAAGCCATAATGGTTATTAATCTGATTCTTTTTTCAGATGCTTCTTTCAACAACATATTCATTCGTTATTTTACTATGCAAAAATAAGCCGGGAATACAGAAATTCAATTTTAAAAGACAAAGTAAAAATTACAAAAATCAAAGATTTAAAATGCATTTTTAAATTTTAAGGGTGAAACCTCTGCATGTTTTTTAAAGAAATTATTGAAATGGGAAGGTTGTTCAAATCCCAGGGTATATCCTATTTCAGCAATATCCCAGTTGGTGTATTTTAACAGGTTTTTGGACTCTTCAAATACCCTATCTTTAATAATTTGAGTCGTGGTAAGCTGAGTGACAGATTTTACCGATGAATTCAAATGATTAACGTGTACATTAAGCTGATCTGCAAAGTCAGAAGCGGTTTTCAGAGCCAGCGGATATGCCGGGGAATCCAATGGAAACTGCTTATTAAGAAGCTCATCAAATAGGCGGTATAAACGGATATTAGCCGGAAGCTCACTGGGATTGATATCATCCACACGGTTCTCCAAAGCGAGGTGCATCACAGAGGCAAGGTGGCTTTTAATACTGCTGCACCGGAAAGGATATGCTGAATTATTCAGCTTATACATCTGCTCAAAATAAAGGGTAGCCAGCTGGGTCTGTTCATCCGTTAAAAAAACAATTGGCTTGCTCCATTCTTTAAACAGAGAAGTCTTCTTAAACAGATTGAATTCAGTATTTCCACTGAAAAATTCCTGATTGAACAGGCAAAAATACCCTTCCTGAAGATCACCGTCGCATTCCCATGAATACGGAATATTAGGCGAAGGAAAAAAGAGGGCAGGTCGGTCAATATACAATTCATGAGATCCATATTGAAATGTGCCTTTTCCCAGAATAAAGCTTATCTTATAATAATCACGGCGGTTATACGGACTTTTAAAGCTGCAATACCTCCGCATAGAAACATTGAAATGCGACTTTCCTGTTTCAAAATCATCAGAATCAAACATTTTTACCTGATTCTTTCGGACGCGTCTGTAATAATCTTCAATAGTTTCCAGCTGATCACTCATAATATAGAAATTATAAAAATCAAAGATACGAAAAGCAATATTAATTTAATATTATTTTAAAGGAGTATGATCAAGTAAGATTATTTTTAAATGGCACAAGTCTGGGAAATTATTTGATGTCCAGTTTTAATAGATGCGACGGCAGTTGAAAAGGTCCGGCTGTAGCATCAGCAATAATGGTGAAACCTGCTTCTTTAAAAAACTCTAAAAGTGGGTCATGAATCATCATATTGAGCCATAATATATCGGTGAAACTGGCTGCAGATCTGCATTTTTTCCAGAGTGACTGTCTGGTTTCCGGTGAATCAAATTCCGAAAGGATCACAAAGCTGATCTCTGTAGCCTTTTTCCCTTCCGGCAGGGCAGGATGGCCGGAACCGCTTTTAAGAATGCTGTAACCGGCAGGCTGATCATCTGCATACGTTATAATAAGCTGGTTGGAAAGGTCATTCAGGTCATTGATCATTTTTCTGGGATCAATATTGCCGGCGATGTATTTTTTGATATCTTCTTCAGGAATAAGTTCTTTATGCAAGGTGTAAACCGAAGAATCGATAATGGTTATAAGATCAGAAATTCCTTCTTCAGAACCCACTGTAAATTTTGAAATTATATTCATGAATCTTTTTTATTCAAAATTAGAAGATTATTGCATTCAAAAGGGATACAATTCCTGTTAATTTATCAGGAACAGTTATTTTGGTTAATATATTTTCGCAGTGCAACGTAACGAATATCTGTTTTCCGGAATTCGAGAGCACCTAAAACTTTGGAATAAGAATAAATAGGCCAGATAAAAGGATGGAAAAATATTCAAATAATGCTCTAGAAGTCCTAATTCGCTTAATAAAAGCCGTTATTTTTTATTATAAATGCAAAGAAAATCAGATTGATAGAAGAAAAGCAGAAAAAAAATGCATTTTAAGCCAAACTTTTTTTGCCTGAGTTAGGCTGGAATTACCATAAAACCTATATTTGCACCCTAAATTTTAAAAATAATGAAAGAACTAATTGAAAAAATCAACGCTGAATTCGAAGCGTTCGCAACTGAGGCTAACCAACAAGCAGAAAAAGGAAACAAAGCTGCAGGTACAAGAGCTCGTAAATCAGCTTTAGAACTTAGCAAACTGTTCAAAGAATTCAGAAAAGTTTCTGTAGAAGAAGCTAAAAAATAATTCGTTCCCAAGCCGGCTCACTGAGCCGGTTTTTTTTGCCTTAATTTAACCAATCAAATTTAGGCTTTGATCAAAACTGCCAGCCCGGAAAATTCGTAAGTTAATCCTTTTATTTCTGCACTTTTTTCTGTATTCAAGCAAATTCTGCTATCTTTAAGCATTCAATATAGGTTATGAAGATAAATAAATTTTTTGCTGTACCAGCGGTTATGCTGGTCGCCCAGTTCTCATGGGCTCAGGTGAAAGTAGATCCGAAAGAAAGGCTTGATCCTGTTGTGAAAAGCTTTGTAGATGAAATCAATAATAATTCCCAGCTGGAAAACATGGCTTATGAGCTTCTGGACGGTATAGGACCGCGTCTTGTAGGAACTCCTGAAATGCTGGCTGCCAATGAATGGTCTGCGGCTAAACTCCGTTCCTGGGGAATAGAATCCAGCCTTCAGCAATTCGGAACATGGAAAGGATGGCAGCGTGGTATTACCCACGTAGATATGGTATACCCCCGTGTAAAATCATTGGCTGCAACACAGCTTGCGTGGAGCCCTGCAACTAAAAAAGCAGTAGAAGCTGAGGTGGTGGTGCTTCCAAAAGTTTCCTCCAAAGCGGAATTCGATGCATGGCTTCCTTCTGCAAAGGGAAAAATAGTGCTTATGGCACAGTATCAGAAGATCGGACGTTCAGACGAGCAGATCAAAGAATTTGCCACACCGGAACTGTATGAAAAACTGAAAGCAGAAAAAGAACAGGCCGGAAAAGACTTCCGTGATTATGTGAAAAACATTGGCTATGACAATAATACACTTCCGGAAGCTTTGGAAAAAGCAGGGGCAGCAGGAATTGCTATTTCCAACTGGACAGGGATTATGGGAGCGAACAGGATTTTCGGAGCGAAAACGTCAAAAATCCCAATGATAGACATTGATGTGGAAGATTACGGAATGCTTTACAGAATGGCAGAAAAAGGGGCGAAACCTAAGATCAGGGTAGAGGCCCAGTCCAGGATTCTTCCTGAGGCGAAAAACTTTAATACGATCGGCGTCATTAAAGGAAAAGAAAAACCTGAGGAATATGTGATCCTTTCTGCCCACCTTGATTCTTGGGATGGGGCTCAGGGAGCAACTGATAATGGGACGGGTACACTTACCATGCTTGAGACCATGAGAATACTAAAAAAATATTACCCCAATAATAAAAGAACTATTATTGTTGGGCTTTGGGGAAGTGAAGAGCAGGGACTTAACGGTTCGAGAGGCTTTGTAGCAGACAACCCGCAGATTATAAAGGGAACACAGGCAGTATTCAATCAGGATAACGGAACCGGACGTGTAATTAATATCAGCGGGCAGGGATTTGTAGATTCTTATAGCTATATCGGGAAATGGTTAACCGGAGTTCCTAAAACCGTGAGAGATCATATTAAAACCGATTTCCCGGGAATGCCTGGCGGAGGCGGCTCTGACCATGCATCATTTGTAGCGGCAGGCGTACCGGGCTTTTCCTTAAGCTCTCTGAACTGGGGATATTTCGGCTACACATGGCACACGACGAAGGATACCTACGACAAGATCGTTTTTGATGAGGTTAAAAATAATGTGGTTTTAACGGCTGCATTGGCTTATATGGCATCGGAAGATCCTGAATTTACGAGCAGGGAAAAAAGAGTATTGCCTCAGGATGATAAAGGAGAAACGGTAAAATGGCCGGAAGTAAAGGAGCCAAGAAGGAATTCTAAAGATTTTAAGTAAAGATATCAGATGTCAGATTACATTAATATGTGTCTTCAAGCTTAAAGAGTAAAGGCTGTACAGATTATTGTGCAGCCTTTGTTTTTTCCTGATAAAGTAATTTTTTTATTTCTTCAATTTTACTTTTCTTAACAATATAAGTTTTACAGATTGTGTTATTCATATGCATGCTGAAATTCATCAGCGTAGTTTCCTTTTCCCATGTATGGGTTGTTGGAGGGATGTAGTCTGTAAATACCGGCCAAAGATTTGTAAGACACAGAAAATTTCTTTTTAATGATAATATTAGACCAGGATAATTTCCAAAATCATCAAGCACCTTTATTTTAAATATGCTTTTACCGAAGGTAGTTCCCCAAAATACTTCACACAAAGCTCCCCAAATAATAACACAGGGAATTGAGTACAGGAAACTGATCACAGGTGTTTTCTTAAACAAAAACAGAAAAGTAAGAAAGAATGGCAATATATCGATAAGTTTTGCAAATAGTCTTTCACTTTCGTTGCCTTTATAGGTGGGGTCGTAAGGAAAATCATATTCAAAAGATTTGTAAATTCTATAACCCATTTGATCAAATTGACGGGTTGCCCTGCGAATAATTCTTTTATCCTTAAGCTCAGATATTTTAATGATTTTTATTTGTTTCTTGTCCAAAGTTTATAATTCTTAGGATTGAATATTTTAACTAAGATAAAGTTCTATATCCGGGAATTTTGAAATTGAAGGCTGATATTCAGAGATATCCAGCTTTCCAAAGCCATATCCACAGAAAATAAACGGAAGATGATTCACTTTTGCAGAATTGTAATCGGTCTGCGTATCACCAATATAAATTGTGTTTTCAGGGTTCAAATCATTTCTTTCCATAATCAGCTTAATGTTTTCAGCTTTTGGCTTCTTTGTACGGCCATAAGATTCAAAGTCGGCGAACAGATCACTGAATTTGTTATAGGCTAAAAACGATTCTATATATCCGTCCTGGCAATTGCTGACAATAAAAAGACTGTGGTTCTTTGTCAGGCTTTTCAACGTTTTTTCTACACCGTCATAAAGTATGCCTCCATATTGGTGAAGAATCTTATTTTCTTCCTGTACGATTTCCGAAAGGACCTCATGAACCAGCTGATCGGAAATTCCGGGAACCATATCTTTTAAAATATGATCGGCCAGCAAACCCATATATTGATTCATATCTTCAGGTTTTAAATCTTTTTTGATTAACCGGTGCTTATTTAATACCTCATTCCAGATTTTGATAATTGTGGCCCTGGAATCCCAAAGGGTCCCGTCCAGGTCGAAAATTAAATTTTTATAGTTCAATGTATGATTACTTTGTTTGATTATACTATTGAGATTTACAGATAACTATAAAATCATGCTCAGCTGCACTCTTTTTCTCGCTTCATCCACTTCTGTCACTCTTACGCGTACATGCTGGTGAAGTTTCACCACTTCATTTACATCAGAAACAAACCCGTCTTTCAGCTGGGAAATATGGACAAGTCCGCTTTCCTTGATCCCCATATCTACAAAACACCCGAAAGCTGTAATATTATTGACAATTCCGGGGAGAATCATACCAGGCTTTAAATCCCGGATACTTTTTACATTAGGATCAAATTCAAATACTTTAGCTGCTTTTCTGGGATCTAATCCAGGTTTTTCAAGCTCTTTCAAAATATCCTTGATCCCTAAAATTCCTATTTCTTCTGTCACATAATCTTCAGGCTTTACCAAAGCTGTTTTTTCTTTGCTGGCAATCAGTTCGTTGGTTTTAATGCCAAGGTCCTTAGCCATTTTTTCTACAATTCCATAAGCTTCAGGATGTACGGCAGAATTGTCGAGCGGATTTTTGGCATTGGCAATTCTTACAAAAGCTGCAGCCTGCTGGTACGCTTTTTCCCCAAGCCTCGGAACTTTTTTAAGCTGTTTTCTGTCCTCAAAAGCGCCGTTCTCAGTTCGGTAATTAACAATGTTCTCCGCCATTTTCTCACCGATCCCCGAAACATAGCTTAAAAGTGATTTGCTTGCAGTATTCAGGTTGATTCCCACAGAGTTTACACACTTCATAACTGTCAGATCAAGTTCGTTTTTCAATTGAGTCTGGTCTACATCATGCTGGTATTGCCCCACGCCGATGGATTTGGCATCAATTTTCACCAGTTCCGCGAGCGGGTCGGCCAGCCTTCTCCCGATGGAAACTGCTCCACGCACCGTTACATCATAAGAAGGAAACTCATCCCTTGCAATTTTACTTGCAGAATATACTGATGCTCCTGCTTCCGAAACCACAAAAACCTGCAGGGGCTTATCAAAAGCAATTTTCTTAATGAAAAACTCAGTTTCACGGCTTGCTGTCCCGTTTCCGATGGAGATTGCTTCAATATTGTAGGCATTCACCATAGAACGGATCTTTTTCATGGCCATTCCGCTTTCATTCTGTGGGGCGTGAGGGTAGAGGGTTTCATTATGGAGAAGATCTCCTTTTTCATCAATGCAGACTACTTTACAGCCGCTTTTGTATCCGGGATCAATGGCTAAAATTCTTTTTTCGCCTAAAGGAGGGGCAAGAAGAAGCTGGCTCAGGTTTTCAGAAAATATTTCAATCGCTTTTTTGTCTGCCTTTTCTTTAGCCTCCTGTAAAGCTTCGTTAGAAATGGCAGGCTCTAAAAGTCTTTTGTAGCTGTCTTTAATAGCCAGGACAATCTGATCTGAACTTTCATTATTGGATTTGATGATGGCTTTTTCGATAAAATCAATGGCCTCTTCTTTATCAATACCTGTATTAAGTTTTACAAAACCTTCAGCTTCAGCTCTGAGCATTGCCAAAAGCCTGTGAGAAGGTGTTCTGTTAAGATTTTCTTCCCATTCAAAATACTGTGAGAATTTCTGTGCATCCTCTTCATCTTTTTTAGCCTTCACCACTTTAGAAGTAATCATTGCTTTGCGCTGGAACAGGCGGCGAAGGTTTTTACGGACATACATATTTTCATTGATCCATTCCGCCATGATATCCCTTGCGCCCTGAAGCGCTTCTTCTTCCGATGGAACCTCAGTGTTCAGGTATTTAGAGGCAAGAAACTGCAGGTCATTACTTTTCTGACTCATAATAATTTTGGCTAAAGGCTCAAGTCCTTTCTCCTTGGCAGTATCTGCTTTTGTTTTTCTGCGCTTTTTGAAGGGCAAATACAAATCTTCCAGCTCCAGAATATCGAAGCTTTCCTCAATTCTCTGTTTCAATTCTGCTGTCAGGGCATTCTGCTCTTCAATTGATTTTAAAATGCTTTCTTTTCGCTTTACAATTTCTTCAAACTGTTTGCTGATCTTTGAGATCTGTTCGATCTGAACTTCATCCAGGTTCCCGGTTTTATCCTTTCTGTAGCGGGAAATGAATGGAATTGTGCAGTCTTCGGCCAGTAATTGTAGGGTATTGTTGATGCTTTTTTCGGATATATTAAGCTGTTGCTGTATAAATGTTACGGTCGTCATTATTTTGTTTTCGGAAGGCTAAAATAAGGCTTTAGAATGAAAAAAAGGCGAGTTGCCCCACCTTAAATGTTTATTCTTCGTTAAAGAAAATGAACTGGCCGAAATTTAATTGACAATAGCGATTGCCATCCCGTCATATTCTTTTGCACCAACGGTTTGCATAATAGTAGCGGTAACTTTTGGGTTGTTGGCCAGCATTTGATTAAGCCGCTGCACTCCTTTCACTTTTTCATCGGTGGTATTTTCATCCAGGACTTTGCCTTCCCGGATGACATTGTCACAAATAATAATCGTTCCCGGATGTGAAAGCTGCAACGCTAATTCAAAATATTCGGTATAGGGAGGTTTGTCAGCATCAATGAAAATAAAATCAAAAGCTTCTTCGCCTTTGGAAATAAGTTCATTTAATATATCCATCGCTTTGCCGGTTCGCAGATCTATTTTATCTGAATACCCGGCTTTTGCAATATTCTGGCTGGCAACACGGGCATGATGAGGATCAAATTCTACCGTAATTATTTTACCATCTGCAGGAATTGCCCTGGCCATCCAGATTGTGCTGTAGGCTCCTAAAGTACCCAATTCCAGAACTCGTTTGGCTTTACAGCTAAGCAGCATCAACTGCAAAAACTTGCCCTGACTGGGCGTCACACTGATTTGGGGGATAGAAGCATCATCCAAAGACTGAATAGTTTCCTGAAGAACACTGTCTTCCGGAGCAAACAAATTACCGATGTACTGATCTACTTTTTCAAATAACTGTTGATTCATATTTTTTGATTGATTTAATGATGAGTAATTTCTCTATCAACTCTTTCGATATAGTTCACTGACAAACCTGAAACGGCTCAAAATTGTAATCTCTTTGTGAGTTATCATGAGAGTTTTACCTGTACAAAGTTAATGAATTTTAAAATCCTGAATCGGTTGTTTCACCTTCATATGCTAGCTGTGAATAGTAAAATCTGAAATTTTTAATTTCTTGATGTATGTTAAGATAATAATTGATATGGTTTTTCTATTTTTGAAAAATTGAAATTTAAGATTTAATTAAATTTTTAAACAAATAAACAATATGAAAAAACTTAGTGTAATTGCATTGGTAGGAATAGGATTACTTGCAGCATCGTGTACAAAAGAAAAATCGGCAGATACTGCAGCAACTGCGACAGAGCAGAAAGTAGCAGAAAGTAAAGGTGAAGTTTTAGCAGTTGATGTTGCTACTTCTGTGGTAAACTGGAAAGCTTTCCACAAAGGAGGTATGGCTCCTCGTTGGGGAACACTTAACGTAAAATCAGGAGATTTAAGCGTTGAAGGAGGTCAACTGACTGCTGGAAACTTCGTGATCGATATGAACTCTATTAAAGTAGATCCTGCTTCAGTAACAGAAAAAGATAAAAAACCGGGAGATCTTGAAGCTCACTTGAAAAACCCTGATTTCTTTGATACAGCAAAGAATCCTACTTCAGATTTCAAAATTACAAGTGTTACAGATCTGAAAGAAGCACCTAAAGATGCTGTTGCAGGAGCAAACAAAACAGTAAGCGGAAACCTTACTTTATCTGGAAAAACAATGAACGTAACTTTCCCTGCTAAAGTAGATGTTGCTGAAGGTTCAGCTTCTGTTCAGGCTAAATTTACAGTAAACAGAGCAGATTGGGGAATTAAATTCGGTACTTCAGAAGCAGATCCGGCAGAATGGATGATCAGCAAAGACATCGAAATCGCTGTTGATGTAAAAGCTAAAAAATAATTTGTTAGATACAAATACTCAGGGCTGCTTTCTTAGGAAGGCAGCTTTTTTTATGGTGAATGATGTTACTGGAAGCCACCGCTTAATTCACTACTTTTGCCCTATGATTATGATATACATTCTGTTGGTAATAAATCTTTTTACTTTCATTATTTTCGGCTGGGACAAAAGGCTTTCAATCAAACATAAAAGAAGAATTCCGGAGAGCACACTGTTGGGAGTGACTTTTGTAGGAGGAACTTTAGGATCGGTTTTAGGGATGCTTATTTTCAGACATAAAATTTCGAAAAAGTCTTTTTTATTGAAATTTGCACTTGTGGTTTTGGTTCAGGCCGGGCTTATTTACTGGCTTTGGAATACTGGTCAGATCCAAAATCCTATCTGATGTAAAATATGAACAGTAGAGCCTGAGGTGATAAATTACAAAACACCTCGATTGAGGTGCTTTGTATTAAACAATAAGTTGTACGTTACCCTGAATAATATAGCCAAGATTGGGTTCGTTAAATCCTGTTATTTTAATCACTAGGAATCCATTTTCGTTTTCAATAGAGGTTGCCTGCGAATTCCCAACGTCTTTTGCTGACAGGTTTTTACCAAAGATATCACCAAATAGGTTGCTACGTAAATATGATACTTTACAAAGATCATGTGTTCCTGAAGTATTTTATTATTTTGATTTATATTACCGTTCCTGTGCTGTCTTTCCACGTCGAATCCAGACCATCGTACCAAATTGGCTTTCTGTAATTATTATCGTAAAAGAATTGTGCATGCTTTAAGTTTTTGTTTGGACGTACAAATCCATGATCAAAAGAACTGGCTGTCAAAGCTGCTTTGTTTATTGTTTTAAAATCATTTCCATTTCTATAAAAAGAACCGGAAAAGTTGTTTTCAGGCGAGCTGGTATAAGTAGGGTCTTTTACAATGATGACGTTAGGATAAGAAATGAAATTGCTATCCCAGTTTAAGCTTTCAATACTGGAAACATATGCAGCGTATGGAACAGAGCTTCCACTTGCCACTAAAAACTTGTTGCCGATCACAGATGTTCTTCCCATTGTTTCAGCTACGTAAATATTTGCTCCCTCATCATTAACGGCAATATGATCGCCACAGTTATTGAAGGTATTGTTAAATATTTCCCAATCATAGCAATTACTCCCTTGATATATAACATTTTTATTGATGCCATTAATTACACTTGAGGCAACTGTAATTCTATTGGAATTAATCCCTTTAACAAAATGACTGGTATAATCATTTGCCGTTGAATACAGGCCTTTGCCTAAAACATTGATACCATTCAGAATAATTTCGTCAGCTTTGTCTACATACACGAGTCCGTTTATTGAGTCACCGGCAGCATGAACGAAGAATGAATTGCTGATCTGAACCTGTTGAACTCTTTTAACATCATTACCCCTGATTCGAATAGCATATGCTTCGGTTTGGCCGCTGTCCACTTCACCAATATATAAATTAGTGATAGACGTGTTTTGATGACCTGTATTGGTATTCAAAGGTTCGATATCCAGGCATGAGATCTTTCCGGAATTACACCATACATTGACTAATCTGTTACCTCCGGCAACCAGTCTTAAAGGAATATCTCCGGCAGCGAATTCAGAATTGGAAATACTACTGTCCGAATATATTTGAGCACCAATTTTATTATCCCGGAAATAACAGTTTTCTATTCTTAACATACCTTTTTCAGAATATAAACCATATTCAGAGAAATTTTTTACCACAACTCTGTCCAGAATTAATCCTCCGCCATCAGTAAAATCCATGGCAATAGTTCCTGATGTAGTAGCATTAGCATTATGTTTTCCGTCAAAAATAAGATTTGAAATTTTGAAAGTATTTAGCCCTGCCACACCTTTAAAAAGCGTATTTGAAGTTTTCGTTGTAAGAATGGTGCTGTTTTTATCCCATATGTCACTGCCGCTTCCTGAAATGCTGAGTCCTGAAAATTCCATTGGAATATCGATCGTAGAATTGATGATATATTGACCACGGTCGAATCTTACCGAATGGGAAGATTTAATGGCTTTTTTTATCGCTTCTGTGTCATCTGTTTCACCATCGCCCTTAGCTCCAAACCACTTTACATTTACCGTGTCATCAACCAACACTCTTCTGTAATACTTATTATCAATTTTTTTGTAGATAATCCCATCGCAATCATCCGTGGTAATCTCAGGAAGTGGAGTATTCGGGTCGTTATCGTCATCATAGTACTTATGTACAGCTTCTTCAAAAACTGTCCATTCACCTGTAAATGGATCATTTAATTCAATTGTTGCCATTTTTTTGTTTTTTGATGTTAATAAATTGTGTTTCCTGCAGGAAATCTACTGAAGCAAAGATAAATGCAGCCTGCGACAGAACTTGACGTATATTATTTTACCCGATTTTTTAAAAGATCTTGCATAGATTTCTCATTATGAATTTGTTAATTAATCTATATTCTTGCTCATTATTCATTAAAAAACACTATTTTTGCACCCGTAAAAATCATTCATGCAAAACATTAGAAATATTGCGATTATCGCACACGTTGACCACGGGAAGACGACTTTGGTTGACAAGATTATTCATGCTACAAACATTTTCAGAGAAAATCAGGAAAGTGGAGAATTAATAATGGATAATAACGACCTTGAAAGAGAAAGAGGTATTACCATTCTATCTAAAAATATTTCTGTTACTTATAAAGACGTTAAAATTAACGTAATCGATACTCCCGGTCACGCCGATTTCGGTGGGGAAGTAGAGAGAGTTTTAAAAATGGCGGATGGAGTTATTTTGTTGGTGGATGCCTTTGAAGGGCCGATGCCTCAAACAAGATTCGTACTTCAGAAAGCATTGGAATTAGGACTTAGACCTTTAGTTGTTATCAATAAAGTAGATAAGCCAAACTGTCGTCCTGAAGAAGTTCATGACCAGGTATTTGATTTATTCTTCAACCTTGAGGCTACTGAAGAACAGCTTGATTTCCCAACATTCTACGGTTCTTCCAAACAAGGTTGGTTCAACACTTCATTAGAACAGACAGAAGATATTTTCCCATTATTGGATGGTATCCTGCAATATGTTCCTGAACCTAAAGTAGAGGAAGGAAACTTACAGATGCAGATCGTTTCTCTTGACTTTTCTTCTTTCTTAGGAAGAATTGCAATCGGGAAAGTGATCAGAGGTGAGATCAAAGAATCTCAGTGGATCGGACTTGCTCAGGCAGACGGTAAAGTTTTAAAAGGAAAAGTAAAAGAACTTTATGTTTTTGAAGGATTAGGAAAGAAAAAAGTTTCAGAAGTAAAAGCAGGAGATATTTGTGCTGTTGTAGGTTTTGATGCTTTCCAGATCGGTGATTCATTCGTAGATCTTGAAAATCCGGAACCATTGCCAAGAACTGCAATTGATGAGCCTACATTGAACATGACGTTCTCTATCAACAACTCACCTTTCTTTGGTAAAGATGGTAAGTATGTAACTTCTAACCACCTGAAAGAAAGATTAACAAAAGAATTAGAGAAAAACTTAGCATTAAGAGTTGAACAAACTGATGATGCAAACACTTTCTTGGTATTTGGTAGAGGTATTCTTCACTTGTCAGTTTTAATTGAAACAATGAGAAGAGAAGGTTACGAAATGACGATTGGTCAGCCACAGGTTATCCTTAGAGAAATCGATGGAGAAAAATGTGAGCCTTACGAATCTTTGGTAGTTGATGTTCCGGAAGAATTTGCTTCAAGAGTAATCGACTTGGCTACTCAGAGAAAAGGTGACCTTCACATTATGGAAACTAAAGGAGAAATGCAGCATATGGAATTCGAAATTCCTTCAAGAGGTTTGATCGGATTGCGTTCTCAGATGTTGACTGCTACTGCTGGTGAAGCTATTATGGCGCACCGTTTCACAGAATATAAGCCTTTCAAAGGTGCTATTCCTGGAAGAAACAATGGAGTACTGATCAGCAAAACTCAAGGTCCTGCTACAGAATATTCTATCGCTAAATTACAGGACAGAGGTAAGTTCTTCGTGGATCCGGGTGAGGAAATCTATGCAGGTATGATCATCGGTGAACAAAACAAGCCTGGAGATTTGGTAGTAAACATTGTAGAAGCAAAACAGCTGAACAATATGAGAGCTTCTGGAAAAGATAAAGATACTGGTGTTGCACCGAAAATCTTATTTTCACTGGAAGAATGTATGGAATACATCCAGGGTGATGAAGCGATTGAGGTAACTCCAAACTTCATCAGAATGAGAAAGAAAATCCTTTCCGAAGAAGAAAGAAAAAGAATGGACAGATCAGCGAAAGCATAAGAAATTCTTATATATACTAGAAAAGCCTCGAATTTTTCGGGGCTTTTTTATTACACTATGTCTTAAAATGTTTATTTTGGCATAATAATCTCTTAGAAGAAATAAATTTAAAGTAGTTTGCAAACGATGAGAATGAATATCATAAAGCTTACTGTTTTAGCCGGAATTTTTGCGTCATATACCAGTTGCTCCGTCCAGAACAATACAATAAAAGAAGCACCAACAAAAAATACAGCAAAGCCTAACAACAATACCATAAAGCCTAAAGATCCGGTTGCGGGAGTAAAACCTGTAACAACAGTACCTCCGTCTGATGAGAATTTCAGAACCGTTCTTCCGGAGGTTAAAAGAGAATTCCGCGGAGCCTGGATCGCAAGTGTAGCCAATATCAACTGGCCCTCAAGGAATAATTTAACGGTTGATCAGCAGAAAGCAGAAGCTATAAGCATGCTCGATATGCTGAAAGATAACAATTTCAATGCAGCAATCTTCCAGATCAGACCTTCTGCCGATGCGTTGTATACAAGTAGTATAGAGCCATGGTCATACTTTCTGACCGGAGAAACAGGAGTGGCTCCTTATCCCAATTATGATCCCCTTCAGTTCTGGATTGAGGAGGCACATAAAAGAGGCTTGGAACTGCATGTCTGGCTAAATCCTTACCGTGCCCACCATTCGAACGGAGGTGCTGTAAACAGCCTGTCTATGGTGAATAAGCTTTCTGATATTGTGGTAAGACTAAAGAATGGAATGTATTGGTTCGATCCTGCCAATCCCAAAACACAGGGACACGTTTCCAATGTTGTAAAAGATATTGTGAAAAGATATGACATTGATGCCATCCATTTTGATGATTATTTCTATCCTTACGCCACCTATAACAGGGGTGCGGACTTTCCAGATAATGCATCGTGGAATGAGTACCAGAGAAACGGGGGAACTTTATCCAGAGCAGACTGGAGAAGGGATAATGTCAATAAATTTGTAGAGAGAATTTACAAAGAGATTCATGCAGAGAAAGATTATGTAAGATTCGGGATCAGTCCGTTTGGAATCTGGAAACCCGGATATCCTGCAGGAATTGTGGGTTCTTCTCAATATGACGAATTATATGCTGATGCCAAATTATGGCTGAATAAAGGCTGGGTAGATTATTTCTCTCCGCAGCTGTACTGGCCGATCGATGCCAAAGGTCAGGGCTTTGAAGCATTATTAGACTGGTGGAAATCCGAGAATACAATGAACCGCCATCTTTGGCCGGGTCTTAATACTGTTGAGATCAAAGTATCCGACCGCCCTGCGGAAATTAAGAATCAGATTGAAATCTCAAGACAGATTTTAAAGAACGATGCCGGAGAAATTCATTGGAGCATCGCTGGATTAACAAAAAATACAGACATGCTTCCTACTCTGAAAAACGGACCATACAGCGAAAAAGCATTAGTTCCGAAAACACCATGGATAAAGGCAGTTCCATTACAGACTCCAACATTATTTACAGTGGATAACGGAAGTTTTGTACAAACGAATTGGAGTAGCAAAAGTATAGGAAATGTCTTCCAATGGATACTTTTCACTCAGTACAACGGAATTTGGGAAACAGAAATCCTTACATTGGACACTCTTTCGAGGGATATACCAAAATCTAAAGGCGGCAGAAAACTAAATGCAGTGGCCATAAAAGCGGTAGACAGGCTTGGAAATGAAAGCGACTATATGGCAAGGAAAATTAAATAAAAGGCTAATGTGAAGAAAATAAAGAAAACCAGTTCAGAAAAGAACTGGTTTTTATTTTAGAATAACTATAAATTATTAGCTTAAATGAATGGAGATCAGTTCTATGTAAATGAAATTTAAAGTAAATGGTTAAAAATAAACTCTGGACGGAACCATTTTTGCATTAATATTTCCATAATCACCAAAAATATATCATTATGAATACCAACAGACTTTCCCCGACCATTGAAAAGGCATTGAGTGATCAGATGAACAAAGAAATTCATGCATCACACGTTTTTCTGTCTTACGGGATCTGGGCAGATGATAAAGGATATCAGGGAATTGCCAATTTCCTTTACAGACATGCGCAGGAAGAAAGAAATCATTCTATCAAGTTTATGGAATATGTGCTGAACAGAGGCGGGAAACCAAAAGTAGACGCTATTCCGGCTCCGCCTGCCGATCCGGAATCTTTAACAGCCTGTTTTGACGGAGTCTTTAAACATGAAGTAGACAATACTACAGCAATTTACAGAATTGTAGATCTCGCATTGGAAGAAAAAGACTGGGCTACATGGAATTTTATGCAATGGTTTGTACAGGAACAGATAGAAGAAGAAACATTGGCTGCCAACCTGATAGATAAATTGAAAATTGCAGGCGGTGACCGCGCTACCGATGAGTCTTTATTTACTTTAGATAAAACATTGCAGGAGACACCGAATGATGTCCCTCTGGCTCAGGAAGCCACGGGAAACAATCCATAAAAAACAATTAATTGACAAAAATTATTAAAAATCTGCCTAAATCCTGGCAGATTTTTTTATTATGAAACTCCCTTTAAAATCACTATCTTTGCAGGCTGAAAGTTGGGTGGTCGGAATATGAATTTAAACATCAGACTTCCAGCCTGAACTTATTGAATATTAAACTTTGAATTTTACAATATGAAATGTGGAATTGTAGGCCTTCCGAATGTAGGCAAATCAACTCTCTTTAACTGCTTAAGCAACGCTAAAGCTCAATCTGCGAACTATCCTTTCTGTACGATAGAACCGAACCTTGGTACGGTATCTGTACCGGATCAAAGGCTTTTTGAACTTGAAAAAATAGTTAATCCAGAAAGAGTATTGCCGGCTGTAGTTGAAATTGTTGACATTGCAGGGCTTGTAAAAGGAGCGAGCAAAGGAGAAGGGCTGGGAAACCAGTTTCTTGCCAATATCCGCGAGTGTGAAGCCATTATTCATGTTTTAAGATGCTTTGATAATGGTAACATTATCCACGTTGAAGGTTCTGTAGACCCAATGAGAGATAAAGAAATTATCGACATCGAATTACAGCTTAAAGACCTTGAAACAGTTGGAAAAGCTGTTGAAAAAGCTAAAAAGTTTATCAAATCCGGAAAAAAAGATGATATCCTTGTTTATGAAACACTTCAAAACCTGGAAAAATTCATCGAGGACGGGAAAAATGCAAGAGAGTTTCCGGTCAATGATTTGACGCAGCCAATCATCGATGATATCCAGCTTTTAACCAAAAAGCCTGTGTTATATGTGTGCAACGTAGACGAAAATTCTATCAAAAACGGTAACGAATGGATAGAAAAGATTGATGCGATGGCTAAAAACGAGGGTGCAGAGACCGTTGTTTTAGCAGCACAGATTGAAGCAGATATCAATGAACTGGAAACATTTGAAGAAAGAGAGATCTTCCTTGAAGAATTAGGACTTGAAGAGCCTGGAGTAAACCGTCTGATCAGAAAAGCTTACGATTTATTAAAACTTCAGACCTATTTTACAGCGGGTGTAAAAGAAGTAAGAGCATGGACAATAGGACAGGGATGGACAGCTCCACAGGCTGCCGGAGTGATCCACACAGACTTCGAAAAAGGTTTTATCCGTGCAGAAGTAATCAAGTATAATGATTATATCACTTATGGTTCAGAGGTGAAAATTAAAGAAGCCGGAAAACTTGCTGTAGAAGGTAAAGAATATATCGTTCAGGATGGCGACATCATGCACTTTAGATTCAACGTATAAGAATATATTAAAGTTAGTTATAATTGAAAATGCTTCAGGGATTATCTCTGGAGCATTTTTTCTTTTTCCCAGTAATAAAAAAGCCACCCTTATGCAGAGTAGCTTTTTAAATTCCTTAAGGCTCTATTCCGGGTCTGCATTGCAGCTGTGCACAGCCTATTGATATTTTACTGCAGGCTCCGGTCATAGGATCAATGCAGTCCATTAATCCGCCGGTAATGCTTCTTAATTGCTTTTTGTTCAGTTTTTTTCCTTTCTGTAAATCTTGATTTTTCATTGTTTTGATTTTTAGTGAGTTAGTTTGAAAACTAAGGTAAGAAAAATATGTATATGTATATCACTTCATGAAGAAAAAAGTATTTTTTTTTTCATTTTTCAAATCATGTTAACTTTGTATATTTGAATTTTACAAAAAGTCAGTTATGGAAAAGATCACTCATTCATCCCTTGAAGATTTCTATAAAGAGATGGCCGCCAAACTGGGAAAAGATCTTGAAAGTATTTTTCCGAAAGGACTTCATAAAGATATAGGACATTTCAATGTATTCGATATCAGGCAGACTATCGAAAGAGCGCGAACTACTTCGGAAATGCCTTACAACAGAAGAAAATATTACAAAATAAGCCTGATCAGAGGACAGAATAGGGCAGAATATGCAGACAAAATCATAGCTATCAAAAAGAATGCTTTATTATTTGCTACTCCTAAAGTTCCGTATCACTGGATTCCGGAAGATCCTGACCAGTCGGGAAGCTTCTGTGTATTTACAGAAGATTTCTTCATCAAAGCGCAATCCCGGTTTTCATTGGAAGACCTGCCGATTTTTCAGCCGGGGAATATTCCGTTGTTCGAGATTGATGATGATCTGGCAGACGAAATAGAAATTCTGTTCACAAAAATAAAACAGGAAATAGTTTCCGATTATATTTTCAAATATGACCTCATCAGGAATTATGTACTGGAGCTGATTCATTACGGACAAAAGCTGCAGCCTGCTGCAAAGCTTTCTGCTTCAAATGATGCCTCATTACGTGTAGTGTCGTTATTTATAGAACTTCTGGAAAGACAGTTTCCGATAGAATCTTCAGACCAAAGATTACAGCTTAAAACAGCAAAAGACTATGCTGACAGACTAGCGGTTCATGTGAATTACTTAAATAAAAAATTAAAAGAAAGCACTGGAAAAACAACCACCGAATTTATTGCCGACCGTATGATTCAGGAAGCTAAAATTCTTTTAAGACAAACCAAATGGAATGTTTCTGAGATTTCTTATGCGCTGGGTTTTGAGGAAATAGCCCATTTTTCCAACTTTTTCAAAAGAAAGACTTCATTTACCCCAATGCAGTTTCGCACATGATTTGAATTTTGCAAATTTCAGATTGATTCAGGCAAACGTTTCTTCCGCAGAATTTTCCAACTTTGTATCATTAAATAATAAAATAAATAATATAAAACGATGAATACAAAAACAAAAATCGCATTAATCACGGGCGGAAGCCGTGGCCTTGGAAAAAATGCCGCTCTTAAGATTGCCCAAAAAGGCTTAGATGTTATTATTACTTATAAAAATAGCAGTGAGGAAGCTGAAGCTGTGGTTAAAGAAATAAAAGCATTGGGACAAAATGCTGTGGCTTATCAGCTGGATACCAGAGATGTAAAAAGCTTTGATGCATTTGTGAAAAACATTACAGATCATCTGAAAACTGAAACAGGCAGCCCAAATATCGATTTTCTGATCAATAATGCGGGAACAGCTTTATACGCTCCCATCACGGAAACTACGGAAGAACAGCTTGACGACATCGTAAATGTTCATTTTAAAGGAGTTTTCTTTCTGACTCAGAAAATGCTTCCTTTTGTTAATGACGGGGGCGGAATTATTAATATTTCATCAGGACTGGCAAGATTTGCTTTGCCAGGGTCTTCTGTTTACGGTTCTATGAAGGCTGGTGTAGAAATGCTGACAAAATATATGGCAAAAGAACTGGGATCCCGTAAAATCAAAGCGAACGTTATAGCGCCGGGAGCTATTGAAACAGACTTTGGAGGCGGAAGAACAAGAGACGATCAGCATGTAAATTCAATGATTTCTAGTATTACTGCATTGGGAAGAGCCGGACTTCCGGATGACATCGGAGGGGTAGTGGCATTCTTGTGCACCGAAGATGCAGGCTGGATCAACGGACAGAGAATAGAAGCTTCCGGCGGAATGTTTTTATAAAATATCATTGCAAGGTATTCTTTAAATTAAAAAATAAAACCAGATCTGAAAATGAGCTGGTTTATTTTTTTGTAAACAGGATACACAGATTACCGATCCCGTTCTTTTATCTTTTATCTATTTGCCTTTTTACCTACCTTTAGTATCTGCAAAGTTCAAGGTATGATAAAAGAGTTTTTTGATCAATTCCCATATATTCTTGTAGGACTTGAAGTTCTTTATCTTGTTGGGATTATTTTTCTGGCCGGTAAAATTATTATGGATACTAAGAATACGGGCAAAACCCTGGCTTATCTTATGCTGATCATCTTTCTTCCGGTTATAGGAATTATTATCTACTTTGTATTTGGAGTCAATTACCGGAAAAATAAGTTCTATAGTTTTAAAATTGCACGGAACGAACAGATCTATCAGGGTGTAAGTGCTTATATCCGGAAAACACATTATAAAACATTAAAAAATCATACCGAAGAAATAGGACAGTTTTTAACAACAGTCAATTATCTTTATAATGCTTCCTATTCTCCGCTTTCACCGGGAAACCATGCGGAAATACTGATCAATGGGGAAGGTAAATTTGAAAAAGTTTTTAAGGTCATTGAAAAGGCGGTCCATCATATTCATCTGGAATATTATATCTATGATAATGACGGAATAGGGAACAGGCTTGCCGATCTGCTGATCAAAAAGGCAGAAGAGGGTGTTATCGTCCGTTTTCTCTATGATGATATGGGGAGCGGGAAAATAGGTCGTAAGCTTTTGAGAAGACTAAAGGAAGGAGGCGTTCAGCTATCTCCTGTTAATAAAATTACATTCAGGCTGCTGGCCAACAGGGTCAATTACAGGGACCACAGAAAGATCATTATTGTAGATGGCGCAGAAGTTTTTACAGGCGGAATCAATGTTTCCGATAAATATATTAATCCTAATCCCATACAATACTGGAGAGATGTTCACCTTTATATAAAAGGAGAGGCTGCTTTCTACTTTCAGTTTTTATTCCTCAGCAACTGGATCTTTGCAACAGAAAAGATACCTGAAATCTCTAAGCTTTATTTTGATTATAAGAACAAAGAAGAAGGAAATTCGCTTATTCAGACGGCGGCCAGCGGTCCGGATACCAAGCCTTCCATCATGCTCAGTACAGCTTCTGCGGTACTTTCTGCCAGAAAAAGAATATATATTGTTACTCCATACTTTATTCCGGTAGAAACTGTATTAAATGCCATCAAACAGGCAGCTCTTTCCGGAGTTGATGTAAGGCTCATGGTTCCTAAATCCGGGGATTCCATGGTTGTGAATGCTGCGGCATATTCTTATTACGAAGAGCTTCTGGAAAATAATGTGAGGATTTTCTTTTACAAAAAAGGCTTTATCCATGCTAAAACAATGATCGTTGATGATAACTTTTCTTCCGTGGGGACAGCCAATATGGATGTAAGAAGCCAGGAACTGAATTTTGAGGTCAATGCATTGGTTTTTAATGAAGAAATCAATGATAAGCTTCAGAACCTTTTTCATGAAGACATGAATGACTGTGAGGAAATCTCTCTCGAATCATGGAGGAAAAGACCAAAAACCAAAGTATTCTTTGAACATCTGGCCAGGCTACTTTCTCCGCTTATATAAAGATTTAAAGCCTGGAAAGATTTTCTATGGCTTTTTCTAATGTTTCCTGCTTTTTTGCGAAACATAACCGGATCACGTGGTCATTCCTTTTATTTTTATAGAATGACGAAAAAGGAACACTTGCCACTTTATGAGTGATAGTAAGCTCGCTCGCGAAATCAAAATCATTTTTATCCGATATTTTATCATACTTCAATGCCTGGAAATAAGTTCCTTCACAATCCAGCAATTCAAAAGAAGTTCCGGCCAGTCCTTTTCTTAAAAAGTCTCTTTTTTCCTGAAAGAACTGCCCCAAATTATTGTAATGACCTTCATTTTTCATGTAAGCTGCCAGCGCCAACTGAATAGGAGTGTTAACAGAGAAGACATTGAACTGGTGGATTTTTCTGAATTCATCTGTCAGCGCTTTTGGAGCAGCACAATAACCGATTTTCCATCCCGTAACATGAAACAGCTTTCCAAATGAAGCTACCAGAAGAGTTCTTTCCTTTAGTTCCGGATATTTGGCGAGGCTCAGATGCTGTTTTCCGTCAAAAACAATATTTTCATAGACTTCATCACTTAAAATAAGGATGGAAGTTCCTTTTACAATGGCAATCAGTTCCTGAATATCCTGCGCTGTTAAAATCTTCCCCGACGGATTATTGGGATTGTTCAGGATGATCATTTTGGTTTTATCGCTGACCAGGTTTCGTACTGCTGTCCAGTCGATTGCATAATCCGGGGCTTTCATTTCAAATCGTTTTACAACTCCGCCGAACAGTTCTACAGTAGGTTCATAGCAATCGTAGGCCGGTTCAAAAATGATCACTTCATCATCTTTTTTAACAAAAGTGGCTACTGCAGTGAAAATAGCCTGAGTTCCCCCCGCAGTTACTGTAATCTCCGAGTCTGGATGGTATATAGCCTGATGGCTGTTTTCAATTTTCCTGGCAATTTCTTCCTTTAAAGTAATCATTCCACCCATTGGAGCATATTGGTTAAACCCTTTTTTAATGAAATAATCTACATGATCCAGCAGCTCAGGATCCAGCATAAAATCCGGAAACCCCTGTGAAAGGTTGATCGCCTCGTTTTCGTTTGCGAGCTGTGTCATTTGGCTGAAAATGGTAGTTCCTACATTGGAAAGCTTGGATAATGGAAGTTGTATCATTAAAGGATTTTTTACTTACTTCGAATTTAATTCATTTTTTGTAATCAGAAGCAGAAATTCCATAAAAAAGACTGTCCCATGCATGGACAGTCTTTGAAGTTATATTATTTTATAAGACTTTATTTTGAAATCAGCAGTTTCTGTGAACTTGTGATATGTTCAGATTTCACTTCAACGATGTAAGCACCCTGTACCAGCTTCTCCGTATTCAGGGTAAGGGTCTGGGGACCGCTGTTGAGGATTTCAGATTTTTCAAGCAATACTTTCCCTGAAAAATCCATCAGTCTTACCGATACCAGTTCTCTTTTAGGAAGGTTGGTCTGTAGGTCCACATGGCTTTTAGCGGGATTGGGAACCATGATAATTCCTTTTTGTTCCTCTGCCTGAAGTTCTGTTTTAGCAATGCTCTCAAGATCGGAAAGTGGAGATTTCAATGCAATTGCTCCGCCTTCTTTTGTTGGTACAGTGTCTCTTTTTGAGTAGCAGAATGTAAAACATCTTGTACATATGATCATTTTATCTTTCTTTTCAGTAACGCAGATCGTATACGTTCCGGGAGTAGTATACGTATGGCTTAGAGTAGATATAATGTAAGGTGAAGAAGTTCCGTCACCCCATGCCACGGTATAAGTACTTCCCGGATTGTTAGGCGTAGAAACCAGAACAGGATTCGTAAGGGTTAAGTTAGCGGTAGCCGTATTGGTTACGGTGCTGAATGAAGTGTCAAGTTTAAAATCCGCAGTACATCCGTCACATGATTTCACACAGATATTATCGTACCATACTCTTTCGCTTGGGCTTGAGGTATAATCCGGAGATATCATAACAGCTGTGGAGTTATTCATAATGTTATTAAAATCAGCAGTCGTTACTGCTGAGCCTAACGTCCATGTTCCATCCGAATTGCTTGGAAGGGTAGTTCCTGTACCATTAGCGATCGGTGCACGCACACGAACCCATCCGCTTCCCGGAGTTACGGTGACATTGGCTACAAAAGTGATATACTGATTGCCGGACATGATGTAGATGGTAGGATGAATAGGAGCACCATAGCCGCCATCTTTTTCAAGATAGAAATCAAAATAAAGACACTGGCCTAAAAATCTTTGCCCTAGATTTTTAAAATCAGAAGGGTTGATATACCATGATCCGCCTGATTTATCATCAAGAATAATATACTGAGAACCATCCAGCGTATTCGGGGTACCGGCAGAAACGCCTACATTTCCGTTGGGATAAGGAGCAGGAGTCCAAAGTCCGGGAGGGTTATTGGGGTCATTAAAATCTGAACATGGTGCCTGGGCATTCACCATAAGACATCCTAAAAGAAGATAAATAGTTAAAAAATACATTCTTACCATAATATTATATTGATTTTATACATCAAAAACCAACAAAAACTTTAAGGATTAATAGTTATTTTGAATATAGGTTAAAATTAAAATAGTTTTTAAAATCTCTTTAATGTGAATTAATAAGTGAATACATTTTTCTAATAAGTGAAGCCTTGCTGCTATTAATTGTAATTAAAAAAAGGAAAGCTGAGATTGCTCAGGTCTTTTCTGCAGCAAGCCAGTTATATTTGTTAGAACAGAGCCCAAAACCACTCTAATACCATGAAAATTATAAAAACTGCAATACCGGAAGGATCTGTTTTATTCAAAGAAGAAAAATTTTTTGATTATGCAGACAGTTTTAAAGGAGAATTGAATACTAAACGAAATATCAGTACGAACGAAATATGCAGGGCTTTTTTCACCAGTACACCTCAGTGGGGGAAGAACATGTTTGCTTTCAGAAACAGCATTGTTAAAATGTTCGGACTGAAAACCGGAACAGATAAGAGTAAATCGTTATCACCTGATGATTTTAAACTTGAAGTGGGAGATCAGATAGGAATTTTCAAAATATTCGATAAGACGGATCACGAAATTATCATAGGTGAGAATGATAAGCACCTTGATTTCAGGGTTTCAATTTTTTATGATAGTACACAACACAGTACTGAAAATAGTTTTTTAACAATTTCAACTACCGTGAAATACCACAACCGGATGGGAATGCTGTATTTCATTCCCGTGCGTCCTTTCCACCAATTGATTGTTCCGGTAATGCTGAAAAAAATGATTGCAAAACTGGAAGGCAGATAACAAAACGGAAATATATTCCGGCTGCAGTTTTTAATCTAAATTCTCAATCTTGTTTAAAAAATCATTCTTTTTACGCACAGAAACATCCAGGACAGAATGGTCTGCCATCACTACCTGCCCGCCTTTCCCTTTAATGTATTCTTTAAGGTGAAAAAGATTAATCAGATGTTTATGATGGATCCTGAAAAAATTATATTTTGTAAGATGTTCCTCAAATTCATGCAGTGTTTTGGAAACAATGACCTTCGTTTTATCCGTAAGATAAAAGGTGGTATAGCTGGAATCTGCCTCACAACGGATAATATCGCTGATATTGGTCAATTTGAAGCCCTGAAGGGTAGGAAGACTGATCTTGTTCTCGCTGGAAGAAATACCCGGCTGGCTTTTACTTTTTTTAATGGTTTCCAGCACTTTATTGACAGCAATGATAAAGTCTATTTTTTTAATGGGTTTAAGTAAATAATCTGCCGCACCGTTTTTAATAGCCTGAATGGCAAAATTTTCAAATGCGGTAATGAAAATGATCCGGGAGTCTATTTCTCTGAACTTTGAAAGCAGGTCAAAAGCAGTACCGTCTTTCAGCTGCACATCCAGAAAAAGAATATCCGGGGAATTTTTAGTAAGATAAATATAAGCTTCCTCTACGCTTGATGCCTGAAATACCGTCTGGATCTCAGGAAATTCATTCTTCAGTAGAAGAGCGATATAATCTCTTCCGTCCTGTTCATCATCAATGATGCATGCCTGTATTTTGGTTTTCATAAGGTTTTATATAAAGTTTAATCTGCGTTCCCGGTCTTTGCTCTTTTTCGGAGAGATCATAAATTTCCAGTATAATATGAGTCTCAAAAAGTTGCCTGAATGTTTCAATCCTTTTTTGGGATAATCTTACCCCGAAAGAATCAGGGCTGGTTTTCCTTTTGCTGTTAATGCCCGTACCATTATCTTCTATGGTGACACAGATTGATGTTCCGGTATGCTCAAAAGACACCCGTATATTTCCTTTTCTGTCCTTTAAACCTGCAATTCCGTGTTTTATGGCGTTTTCCACAAAAGGCTGAATCAGCAAGGAAGGAAGCACCCAGCTTTCGTTGATGTTTTCAGATAAAGTAATTTTATAGTCGAACAGATCTTTTAACCTGAGTTTTTCCATATTCAGATATAATGAAAGATAATCTGCTTCATCTTTGATAGACATGAAGGTTTTTTCTGAATAATGCAGGGTCTTTCGGATCATTTGAGCAAATATCTCAAGATAATTTTCTGTTTCTTTATAATCTTCTTTATACAGAAGATACTGGATAGAATTGAGGCAGTTATAAATGAAATGAGGATTAATTTGGGCCTTTATCGCCTGCAGTTCCAGTTCAGCAATCTTTTTTTCATAGTATAACGTTTCCAGTTTTTTATTTCTTTTCTTCTGAAAATAAAAGGTGATAAGGATAAACAGGCCAGCAACACCCAGACTGATGATCATCAGCTTGAACCACCAGGTCTGCCAGAATTGCGGAAGAATCTCAAATTGCAGATTCGTTGAGGCATAAGATTGTTTTCCATTGTATCCGATCCCCAAGATCTTAAATGTATAATTACCCGGAGGAAGAGAAGAAAAAATGATCTTCTGGGAAGTGCCCGTTTGCCAGCCATTGCTGAGTCCCTCGATTTTGTACCGGTAACTTATCTTTCCCTGGGAAATAAAATCCGGAAAACTTACATTGAAGGTAACGTCATTATCAGGAGTCTGGCCCGTTAATGGCTGTCTGATATCAAAAATTTCCCTGCCACCAATGATAACGGAATTGATGATTACTTTTTTGTTGATAAATTTCTTCTGGCTCATTAGATTTTTAACAGAAAGAATTCCCAGTCCTTTTGAAGTTCCCACATAGATGGTATCACCGGAAATGATACATCCGGATACTGAATTTGATGGCAGGCCGTCTGTCTGTGTGAAGTTATTGATACTGATATCAGTTCCTTTAAGCTCAATCCTGCTGAGTCCATAATTAGTACTTGCCCAAAATACATTGTTGTTTTCTACTTCAATTTTTTTGATCTGGCCTGTAATCAATCCAATTTTTTCCGTAATCTTTCTGAGGACTTTAGAATGATCAAAAATAATGATCCCGTTAACGTTGGTAGCTCCGATATATAGATTGTCACCGAACTTTTTAAGATCTGTAAAGTAATATCCCTGGAGAAATAGTTTTTTCTTTTTAGAAGTAGTATTCACTTTATAAAGATCCTTAAAGTTCCCGGCAAACAAGCTATCCCTGGCATAGGGAAGAGCTGTATACATTCTTTCTTTGCTGAGTATTTCAGTATAACTGCCTGTTTTATAATTATAGGCAACAAGTCCGTCTGATGTGCATAATATAATAGATCCTGGTGTATAGGGCACAATATTTTTTAAAAGATAATCCTTTAAAATTTTTTTTTCCCTCGTCAGGATATCATACTGAAACAGGCTTCTTGTAAGCCCGAATATCACAGTGTTTCCCTCAGAAAATATAGATTTGTGCTCTATTTTAATGTTTTTTTCAAAAACAAGATCCGTTACATGCCCATTATGGTAAATGCCACTTTTAGCTTCGTTATAGCCCAGGAAAATACCATGGCTGTTTTTGGCAATGGCCTTTATATTGGATGAATTATTTTTGATCGGAAAATGAACGTAATTTTTAAAAAACTGGTCAGCAATGAAAAAGATGCCATTATTCCGAGTAGAAAACCAGGTATTGTTGTCTTTATCCACTAAAATATCGTTGAGGATGTAGTTTTCCATCATTCTGACAGGGTCGGAAAGCCTGCTGTTATCAAATAAAGGCTGTTTGAAATAAAGAGCTCCGCCCTCTTCAGGACACAGCCAGAGCCGGTAGTTACGATCTATGACGAGCCGGTGAATATTTTCCTTTGCGGTATAGCTTTTAAGTTTTTTGAAGTAAATTTTGTTGTAAAGCTGGTAAACCTCTACCGTTCTTTTGTTTCTGAAAACAAAAATGTCACCCTTCCTTAATGTGACCGTGTTTTTCTTAAGAGAAATATTGCAGATTGTTTTCTTTTTTGTGATGATATTATAAGCCTGAATGTTTTCCGTTTTTTCCTGATTGAACAGATACAGCATTTGATCAGCGATATTCAGACCGAAAGCATAATAAGGAGCTGTCAGGCTGCTCTTGATTGCCAAAGGAATCCTGCTCACCCTTTCATTCCCATATACGTAGATATTGTCAGGATTATAGGTAGAAAACAGGTAAAGAGATTCACTATCAACATAATAGTCGGGATTAACGGTGAACTGCATTTTTTGTAATTCGCTGTTAGAATCCGAGTTGATAATTCTGCCGTTTTTCAAATAAGCAAAATCATTCAGAAAAGGGGCAATAAAAATTTCCCCGTTGGATAAAGGGATACATGACAGGGCTTCGATGTTTTTTAAGCCCTGCTTATTGTTAAAATGTTTAAATTCCTTTCCGTCAAACCGGAACAATCCGTTATCACTTCCTATCCATAAAAACCCGGTTTTATCCTGACTGAGCGAGTAGGTATACGAATTGTTCAGACCATCTCCATCATTATAATTGATCATTCCGGGAATCTGGGCAAATAATAATGATGATGATAATATAAAAGAGAATAGATGAAAAAGTATAATTTTTTTCACTAGATATTGAATAATACGGTAAATATATGATTTGATTAATAATAATACAATATTTAAGGTTAAATACTGAAAAAAAACGAATCGAAAAATTCGTATAATTTTGTACAATTTCGTACTTTTGTGTGTTTGCTGAAATCATATATGTCACAAGAAATAAATCCAATCTACTCCGAAGATAATATCAGAACCCTCGACTGGCAGGAACACATCCGTCTGCGCCCCGGAATGTACATCGGGAAGCTAGGAGACGGCTCCTCTGCGGACGACGGTATTTACATTCTGCTCAAAGAAATTCTGGACAACTCTATTGATGAGTTCAGAATGAAATCTGGGAAAAGAATTGAAATAAAAGTGGACGACGGTAAAGTCAGCATCCGTGACTTTGGCCGTGGAATCCCACTGGGAAAGGTCGTAGATGCCGTTTCCAAAATGAATACAGGAGGAAAATACGATAGTAAAGCCTTCAAGAAATCTGTAGGATTGAATGGGGTGGGTACCAAAGCTGTTAATGCCCTTTCAGAGTATTTCCGCGTAAGGTCTTTCCGTGAAGGAAAAATGAAGATGGCGGAATTTTCCAGGGGACTGATTACTGAAAACCATGAAGAAAAAGATACTTCGGACCGAAACGGAACAGAAATATCCTTTATTCCTGATGGTGAGATCTTCCTTCATTTCAAATACAGGAAAGAATATATAGAAAAAATGCTGCGCAACTATGCGTACCTGAACCCCGGTTTGAAGATTATTTTCAACGGCGAGACCTATTATTCTGAAAACGGACTTAAAGATCTTTTGGAAGAAGAGATGGAAAACGAAATTCTGTATTCCATCATTCACCTGAAAGATACCGATATAGAACTGGCTATTACGCATTCTGACAAATCACAGACAGAAACCTATTTTTCTTTCGTGAACGGACAGAATACCACGCAGGGAGGAACGCACCTTAATGCTTTCCGTGAAGCGTATGTAAAGACGATCCGTGAATTTTTCAATAAAAACTTTGATGCTTCAGATATCAGAAAATCTATCATTGCAGCCATTTCTATCAACGTAGAAGAACCTGTATTCGAATCCCAGACGAAAACAAAGCTGGGATCCAGTGATATGGGACCCAACGGACCTACCGTAAGGACTTTTATCATTGATTTTCTGAAGAGCAAACTCGATAATTTCCTTCATAAAAACCCTGAAATTGCCGAAGCGATCCAAAGAAAGATTCTTATTTCCGAAAGAGAAAGAAAAGAACTTTCAGGGATCCAGAAGCTGGCAAGAGAAAGAGCCAAAAAAGTATCCCTTCACAATAAGAAGCTCCGTGACTGCAGACAGCATTATAACGACCAGAAGAATGAAAGAAAAGGGGAGACCCAGATTTTCATTACCGAGGGAGATTCCGCATCCGGATCTATCACCAAATCAAGAGACGTTGAGACCCAGGCCGTTTTCTCTCTGAAAGGAAAACCTTTGAACTGCTACGGACTGACTAAAAAGGTAGTATACGAGAATGAAGAGTTTAACCTTCTTCAGGCTGCTCTGAATATTGAAGAAAGTCTCGAAGATCTGAGATACAATCAGGTAATTATATCTACCGATGCCGATGTGGATGGTATGCATATCCGTCTTCTGATGATTACATTTTTCCTTCAGTTTTTCCCTGATCTGATTAAAAATGGACATCTTTATATTCTTCAGACCCCATTGTTCAGGGTGAGAAATAAAAAAGAGACAAGGTACTGCTACACCGAAATGGAAAGAATAAAAGCATTGAACGAACTTGGGAAAAACCCTGAAATTACCCGATTTAAAGGACTTGGAGAGATTTCACCCGATGAGTTCAAACATTTTATCGGAAAAGATATCCGTCTGGAGCCTGTAGTAATAGGCAAAGACCAGACAATAGATCAGCTGCTTGAATTTTATATGGGTAAAAATACACCGGACAGGCAGGTGTTTATTCTTGAAAATCTTGTAGTGGAAGATCCGGATATTGATAAAAAAGAAACCTTGGATGAAGTAGCAAACTAAAAATTAAACCAATAAACACAAATATTACAAATGAGACTCAGCAACCGCAACAAAGCTTCGGTTTACAATTTTGTACATACATTATTGATAATGATGGCCATATTTGGAATTGCAGCATTTTTGTTAAACGAATACAGGTTTCATGCTGTAGGAAAAGAAAGTTATATTCTTCTTATTGTTCCAGTCATACTAATGGTGATTTTTCACCTGAACGGCAGACAAATATTTGAATATGACAGTGATGGAGAAGCACTGAATTTTAAGAACAGAAACATCATTCCTTTTTTGGACAGACCTCTTCATGATGAATTTCCAAAATATAAATTGATAACATACGAGATCGTCAGTATTTTTTTTATTAAAAGACTATACGTGACCATCTCAAGCAAGAACAATGGCTCTACCATCCTCAAATATGAAATATCTTATTTGAGTAGAAAAGAAGTAAATGATTTAAAACTCTCTCTGAATAAAGTAGTACAAATTAATAAAGAGAAAAACGATTAAAAACAGATGACGACAGAAGAAAACTCGCACGAAGGTGAGAGCTTGAAAAAAGTCTCAGGACTTTATAAAGACTGGTTTCTGGACTATGCTTCCTATGTAATTCTGGATAGAGCGATTCCTTCCGTTTATGATGGGCTTAAGCCTGTTCAGAGAAGGATCATGCACTCTATGCGGGAACTGGAGGACGGCCGTTACAATAAAGTAGCCAATATCGTAGGAAATACCATGAAATACCATCCTCACGGAGATGCTTCCATTACGGATGCCATGGTACAGATTGGCCAGAAAGAACTTCTGATAGATACTCAGGGAAACTGGGGGAATATCTATACCGGAGACTCAGCAGCAGCGGCAAGATATATCGAGGCCAGGCTGACCCCTTTCGCACTGGAAGTGGTCTTTAACCCTAAGACTACAGAATGGGCAAAATCCTATGACGGCAGAAATAATGAGCCTATTGATCTTCCCGTAAAATTCCCCCTATTGCTTGCACAAGGAGTAGAAGGAATTGGGGTAGGACTTTCTACAAAAATTCTTCCCCATAATTTCAATGAGCTTATCAATGCATCTGTTGCTCATTTAAAAGGAAAGAAATTTGAACTGTTTCCTGACTTTATGACCGCCGGTTACCTTGATGTTTCCGAATATAATGACGGACACAGGGGCGGTAAGGTAAGAGCCAGAGCCAGAATTACCCAGACCGATAAGCATACGCTGGTAATTTCGGAACTTCCTTTCTCAAAAAATACAGGCGACCTGATAGACTCTATCCTGAAGGCCAATGAAAAAGGAAAGATCAAGATCAAAAAGATTGAAGATAATACCTCTGATACGGTAGAGATCCTTGTTCATCTTCACAATGATGTGTCACCGGACAAAACCATAGATGCGCTCTATGCATTTACAGACTGCCAGGTAACCATCTCTCCGAATGCGTGCGTAATCGTAGGAGATAAACCGATGTTCATGAATGTTTCCGATATCCTGAAAATGAATACGGAACATACAGTTTCTTTGCTTAAGAAAGAGCTTGAAATTGAACTTCACGAGCTTCAGGAAAGCTGGCATTTCTCTTCACTGGAAAGAATCTTTATTGAAAACAGGATTTATCATGATATTGAAGAGGTAAAGACCTGGGAAGATGTTATTGCAACCATTGATAAAGGATTAAAGCCTCACACAAAGCACCTTTTAAGAGCGGTAACTGAGGAAGATATTTTAAAACTGACGGAGATCAGAATTAAGAGAATTTCAAGATTCGATTTAGATAAATTTAAAGAAAATATAGCTGCTTTAGAGGGCAAAATAGAACAGGTAAAACATCATCTTGCCAACCTGATTGCTTATGCCATTGAGTACTATTTAAATATTCAGAAAAAATACGGAAAAGATAAGCAGAGAAAAACAGAGCTTAGGATTTTTGATACTATTGATGCCACAAAAGTAGCAGTAGCCAATGAAAAGTTCTATGCTAATTTTGAAGAAGGATTTATCGGTACATCACTGAAAAAAGACCAGTATCTGTTTGACTGCTCGGATATTGATGATATCATCATATTCAGGAAAGACGGAACCATGAAGGTCGTAAAGGTGGATGCCAAAACATTCGTCGGAAAAGATATCCTACATGTTGCCATATGGAAGAAGAATGATAAAAGAACAGTTTACAACATGATCTACCGCGAGGGAAGAGACGGTCCATACTATATGAAACGTTTTTCTGTAACAGCGGTAACAAGAAATACGGATTATCCGTTGGCTTCTGATAAAAAAGGTTCCGAAACCCTGTATTTCTCGGCCAATCCTAACGGGGAAGCGGAAACAGTAACCGTCCTTTTAAAACCGAATCCAAGAATCAGGAAAAATAAAATGGAAATTGATTTCTCTGAACTTGCTATCAAAGGAAGAGATTCTAAAGGAAACCTGGTGACCAAATATTCTGTGAAAAAGGTGGATTTGAAGGAAGAAGGCGTTTCTACACTGGCTCCCAGAAAAATCTGGTTTGATGATACGGTAAGAAGACTGAATGCCGATGCGAGAGGAACTCTTTTAGGTAGTTTTAAAGGAGATGATAAAATTCTGACAATCAATACCAATGGCGAGGTAAAGCTGGTGTCTTTCGACCTTGGAAACCGTTTCGATGATGAATATCTGGTGCTGGAAAAATGGAAGCCGCAACAGCCGGTAACTTGCATTTACTACGACGGAGAAAAGGAAATGTATTTTATCAAGAGATTTCTTCTGGAAAATACAGCTAATATACAGACCTTTATGCCCTCTGAACACCCGAAATCATTTATTGAAAATGTAATCGTAGCAGACGGTGCCTCAGCAGAAATCATTTTTGCTAAAGATAAAGGCAAAGACCGTGACCCGGAAACCATATCTATTGACGAGTTCATTGCTGTAAAAGGAATCAAGGCAATTGGAAACCAGTTTACGAAATTTAAAGTAAAAACAATCAATATCAGTATTCCTGAGCCTGTAGAAGAAGAACCTGAAGTTTATGAGGAACCGGAAACAGGAGACGGTATTGTAGATGATGACCGGACTGTTATCGGGGATCTGTTTGAAGGCGGTGAACCAGAAAATTAAGAATTAAAATTATGAATATTCTCATCTTATTTATTATAATTACGGCCATTATCAGTTTTGTTGCCTTCAACAATCCGGGGATCACTGAGAAATATAAATTCAGTGTAGGAGCTATTCTGGGCAGAAAAGAATACATCCGTCTGCTTTCATCTGGGTTTCTGCATGCTGATATCATGCACCTGGTATTTAATATGATGACGCTGTATTTCTTTGGACCGATTATCATTCAGACTTTCGGAAATCTCGGTTTCACAATTGTATATCTGGGGTCTATATTGCTGGGGAATTTTCTCTCGCTTTATATTTATCAGAAACAGCCGTGGTATTCCGCGGTAGGTGCAAGTGGAGGTGTTTCAGGGATATTATTTGCATCTATAGCTATGATGCCTGATATCGGTATCTATATCTTTTTTATTCCGATTCCGGTTAAAGGCTATATTTTCGGACTGCTGTACTTCGGATATTCTGTATATATGATGATGAACCCTAGACAGCATGATAATATCGGCCATGCGGCACATCTTGGAGGCGCATTTTTCGGATTGGTTTATGCAGTGGCTGTAGCTCCGGATGCTGCTATGCATAATGCTCTGTATCTGGGAATCATGTCACTACCGCTGATCTATCTGGGCTATGAAATTTTCGTCAGGAAAAGAATAGGATAAAAAGATTTATCTTTAATCAAAATATCAGGACCAATGAACACATCAGAATTAAACCGTTTCATCGTTGTATTAATCTATGGTTCACTGGTCTTGCTTTCTTTACTGAAACTGTCCAATCCGTTACGGGTAAACAGAAAGGCCAACTTCTGGTTTGGGATATTTCTTTTTTTATGGTCAAGTTTCTGGCTGGATGAGGTTCTTACCCTAGTGAATAGTGCTCCGGTAGAGGTACATTCCATCATTTCCGTTCAGATGATCCAGTTTCTGACGCCCATTATGTTCTATTTCAGTGTGTTATTTTACACCAATCCTGCATTTAAATTTAAAATTTCAGACCTGAAATACCTTATTCTGCCTGTTATTTTTTGGATCAATATTCTGTTACAGCGTTTTGGTGGATTTGATGATCATACAGTTTTTAATTTTGTTTTTATCGGCTTAATCCTTGTACAGGCCTTATTCTATACCGGTCTTTCATATTTCACTATCCGAAAGCACAAAAAAAGGATCCAGCAGTTTTCTGCGAATACAGAAGGTATCAACCTGAACTGGCTCGAATATATTACTGTCATTATTTTCATTATTAATATTGCTTACATAGTTTATAATTTATCCTATGATTCCACTGCCCTGAATTTTTTCATTAACGGAGCTTTTCTGCTGGTTATTTATTTTGTAGGGTATTATTCCTTAAAGCAGAAAGAAATTTATCCCCTGGAAGAAAAGCAGCGTGATGAATTGATTTCTATTGATGAAGATCCCGAGAGAGAAGAAGTAAAGAAAAAGCTGCTCCCCGATGAAGAACTGCTGAAGATCAAAAGTCAGCTGGAAGAAATCATGGATAAGCAAAAGCCCTATCTGGACAGTGAGCTGAACCTGATCAGGCTTTCCGAACTGTTGTCTATTTCTACACACCATCTGTCTTATGTGATTAATACCGGATTTAAGAAGAACTTTTTTCAATACGTGAATGAATACAGAATTGAGTATGCCAAAAAACTTCTCAAAGACCCTCAGAGCAAATTGTCAATTTTAGGGATCGCCTACGAATCCGGATTCAATTCCAAAACTTCTTTCAATACCACTTTTAAAAAGCTGACGGATCAGACTCCTTCCGAGTATAAAAATGGTTCAGGTTTATAAGTTTTAACGTTCTGTTTTAATTAATTAATTGTTTTTCAATGTGTTATATGGATTTGCTTTTAGTTTAAAAATAGGTTCACTCAGATAACCCTGAACATTCAAAGATACTTTTCCGGATAGCTTTGTATCATAAAATTGTTTTATGGATACCAAAGAATCATATGCTGTAGTAACGGGAGCGAGCCAGGGACTTGGAAAAGCATTTGCAGAAAACCTAGCCAGTAAGAATATCAATGTCATTTTGGTAAGCCTTCCGGGGCAACATTTAAAAGAATTGTCTCGGCGGCTTGAAGAAACCTATCGGATCAGGGCAGAGTATTATGAAGTAGACCTTTCGGTGAATGAAAATGTCATGAAGCTTACAGAATGGCTGAACCGGTCTTTTGAAATTCATATCCTGATCAATAATGCGGGGCTTGGAGGCACGAAGAAATTTGTAGATGCTTCGCCGTCTTATATCAATACCATTTTACAGGTGAATGTAACAGCAACCTCACTAATCACTCATCAGTTGTTACCTAATCTGTTAAGACAGCCTAAAGCCTATATTCTGAATGTATCAAGTATGGCTGCTTTTTCACCCATAGGTTTCAAAACGGTATATCCGGCTTCCAAAACCTTTATCCATTCATTTTCAAGAGGACTTCATGAAGAGCTGAAGGACACTAATGTCTTTGTAAGCGTTGTGAATCCCGGAGCGATGAAAACCAATATCGATGTCTGCAAAAGAATTGAAAAGCAAGGTGTTTTAGGAAAGCTTACCCTCCTGGATCCGAACAAAGTGGCAGCTTACTGCATCAGGCAACTTTTCAAAAAAGATTCCGTTATTATGGTGAATCCCATAAGCTGGCTGATTATGAAGATCCTGCCTATATGGATTAAGCTGCCTCTGATGACCAGTGCCATTAAAAAAGAAATAGAAGCATGAAAAAAGTTTTTGTGACCGGAGCCACAGGGCTTCTGGGAACTAATACCATTATTAAATTATTACAATATGATTATTCTGTTACTGCTCTGGTGCGCAAGAAAAGCAGCTGGATGGGCGAAGAAAATGAAAATCTCAGGCTCATAGAAGGAGACCTGTTTTCGGATATTTCAGAGCATCTGCAGGATGTGGGTACTGTTATTCATATTGCGGCGGAAACCAGTCAGGACCTGTTGCGTTATGAAGATTATAAAAAGACGAATTATGATGCTGTAGTTCATCTGTTTGCTCAAACTGTATCAGTGGGAGTAGAAAAATTCCTGTTCGTAAGTACGGCCAATACTTTAGGCTATGGAAATTCTGCTCCCTGGGGAAATGAAGAAGCTCCTCAGCTGTATCCTTTTACCTGTTCCTATTATGCCAAAAGCAAACTGGAAACGGAGAATTACCTTTTGCAGCAGAGAAAGGAAACAAAAGTAGTTATTGTAAACCCTACCTTCATGATCGGGGCCTACGACCGCAAGCCGAGTTCCGGGAAAATTATCTTTTGGGCCTGGAAAAAAAAGCTTGTTTTCTATCCAAAAGGCGGAAAAAACTTTGTACATGCCGAAGACGTGGCGGAAGGAATTATAAAAGCCACTGAAAATGGTAAAAATGGCGAAAAATACCTGCTGGCCAATGAAAACCTGACTTACAAAGAGTTTTTTGGAAAAGTAAATGCCATAACAGGACAGGCTCCCGTTATGATCCCAATACCAAACTCAGGACTTGCCATACTCGGAATAATAGGAGACATACTGAGAAAACTGAAAATAAAAACCAGCCTGAGTTCTCCTAATATGAAAGCTTTGAGGATCAATAATTATTACTCCAACCGGAAATCTTCAGAGGAATTGGGGATCCGGTATCAACCTGTTGATAAGGCGGTTGAAGATGCGATCTGCTTTTTTGAAAAAGAAAAGCGAGGAAGCTAAGATTGGCGCACAGATATAAATAGCTAGAATACTAGAATATATAAGTCCTGTTCATCCATCCGCTTCATCAGATCAACTTGTTGATTGCATCTTTGCTTTCTTTAATAAACACTAACAATGGTAAACCTTTGCGTTAAAATATTCCCACAGATCCGTGTTGTTTTTAGATTTATAAAAGAGCAGATGGATGTTTTTTTTAATAATTGTCAGTTTCCCAGCCTTTCCAAAGCATTTTCAAGTGTTTCAGTGAAATTAATATGTTTTGTTTTATTGCTTTCGAAAATGAAATCCCTGATGCTTTTGCTTTGATACTTTTCAAAATCCCCTATAATGGCAAGGCTCATGCGGTAATTAGAGAATTTTTGCAGGATATCTCCGGCTATTTTTGTTTTCAGATCGAAGAATTCAGGAGTGAGGTTTTTCTCATAAATAATTAATTTATCGCAACCCTGATAGTATAGGTCTCCGAAAAGGTCCAGTCCGTCCTGAACAGACTGGATAACTATCTGATCAGAAATAATTTCGGCAATTTTTATATCGTTTACAAGATGTGAGATGATTTTCATTTATTTTTTTCTTTCGATTTTTACCAGCCCTTGACGTGTTGCAAGATATAGATTTCCATTTTTATCGAATTTCATAGACGAAATATAGGATGTTGGAATTTGTGAATTTTCATTATGATAATTTTCCCAATTTCCTTTCAGGTCAAAACGCACCAAACCTGCTCTATCCGTAGAAATCCATACTACTTTTTCTTGTTTATCATATAGGATACAGTTGGCATGATTAAAAGGTAAACCTGAGTTTTCGGTTGTAAATTGTTTAATAGTTCCGTCATTATATCTGATTGCAATTCCTTCGTTATTATTTATTTTTTGTTTATCAGGCCTGTTAAATTCATACAAAGTGAAATATAAATTACCTTCTTCATCCTCATCCATGGATGTTATGGATTTACCTTTTAATACTGTGTCCGAATTTTCAAAACTATTGGCTTTGCCATTTTCATCAATCATTATTGAACCACTAAAAGTTCCAATCCAAATCCTGTTTTTAGAATCTCGCTTCGCAAATGAAACTCTGTTAGAAGGTAATGCATTGACCTTATCTTTGTTGATATTTGACCATTTACCATCTTTAAAGACCGTTAATCCTTCATCTGAACAAAAGAATACTTCACCGGTTTTTGCATTATTGATGATTTCATAAGCTCCATCAATACCTATAACTTTTGGATCATATTTTGTCCATTCTTTATCATTAAAACTATAGATATTATCTTTCCCGTGAACCCATTTTATATTATTATTGTCAGATTCCAACTCATAATAGCCAAAGAACTTTCCTTTATCTGTAATGTTTTGTTCGGAATTAATAAAAGTATTTCCATCAAATTTTACCAGCCCCTCATCTACAGTCAGCCAGATTAATTCATTTCTATCTATAGCAATATGATCAGTCATATTGTTGGGTAAATTAGAATTCTTGGAATTCCAGACTGTTATTTTATAATTATTTAGATTTTCGTTTTTATAATTATATTTTTTATTAAATATTTCTGGTTTTTTTGGCTCATCAAATGACTTTTTAAAAGCATTCATATCTACACGTTCTACCTGACCTTTGATCGTATTGTCTTTTATTAAAAAAGCGAGCGTTATGGAGGTTTTTTCTTCTACATTACCATTGGTGATAGCGGGTTTCCAGCTTTTAAAATTATTTAACTCATCAATGATTTTTTGAGTGATTATATTGTTTGACTGGTCTGTATGACTTAAAACACATGCTTTTCCTTTGGAGTCAACCAGAACCTGAAGCTTTATTCCACCTGAGACACCTTTCAGGTTAAAAGAAGAGTTTAATCTGCTATTGATGATTTGAAATTCTTTTTCATCATAGCCGGCTTTGACATCACCACAGTCTAGGCAAAACCTTTCAGTTTTACAGTTATTTAATTTGACTGGGAAAATGTTTTGAGAATATATTTTGCTTGATAAGAAAGCAAAAGATAATAAGATAAGAGATCTTTTCATTGAATTTGAGTTTATAGTTTTTATTAATTTATTTCCGTCCAAAAATTAAACGGTCATTTTCAGATAAATCCTTGATAAGTTGAGCTTCAGCAAAAGAATCAGTGTATAAATCCAGTGTTTCCGGACCCAGTTTTTGATTGATTTCTAAAAACAGAAGACCGTTATCTTTGAGATGTTGCTTTGAATCTGCAGCAATTTTTCGGTAAAAAATGAGGGCGTCCTGAACAGGAGAGAACAGGGCCATTTTAGGCTCAGACTCTTTTACGGAATCTGCAATCTCAATTTCTTCTTCAATTCCTATATAAGGAGGATTGGAAATAATAATATCATAGCTTTCCGTTAATTCAAAATTCAGATAATCTGCATGAATAAAGTTGATTTCCAACTGATGATGTTCTGCATTTCGCTTAGCCGTTTTCAAGGCTTTTTCCGATAAATCAATGGATGTAATTTTCGCTCCGGGAAAATGTTTTTTTAAAACCAATGGAATTATACCGCTTCCGGTTCCGATATCCAGAATCTTTAAACCCTGAACATTTAATTCTGAACTTTGAATGGTATGAATTGCCATCTCAAGCAGCTCCTCCGTTTCAGGACGCGGAATAAGGACATGTTCATCCACGAAAAACAACATTCCGTAAAATTCTGTTTCCCCAAGGATCTGTTGATAGGGTCTTCCGGTTTTTAGATCAGAAATAGCCTGAACAAGCTTTTTTTCATCATCAATAAGAAGTTCTTGATGAGAAAGTCTTCTTTGCTGAAACGAGTCAAAGCCTGTAATTTTCTGTATAAAAACACTGCATAAAAAAGCACTTTCCGAATCGTTATAAAGTTCGGAAAGCTCAGTTTTAAAATATTTTTTGAATGCTGATATTGTCATTTATCTTGTGAAAACCAGTTTAGTGTCCGTAGATTTTTCCTCATCGATCAGATAGCCTTCATAGTTGAATGCTTTTACATCATCCAGGGTTTTGGCGTTAGTTTCCGCACAGAACCTTACCATAAGACCTCTTGCATGCTTGGTATAAACAACAATAGTTTTCAGTTTTTCGTCTTTTAATTCATAGAAATCAAAATCGATGATCTTATGATTTAATTTTTTCCTGTCAATCACTTTCCCGTACTCATTGCTGGCCAGATGAAGAAGAATTTCACCCTTTTTCATCTCGGAGTTCAGCTGTTCCGTGATCTTTTCTCTCCAGAATTCATATAGGTTTTTGTATTGATCGAATTCAAAATGACGTCCCATTTCCAGCCTGTATAGCATTACTTTATCGGAAGGCTTCAGCAGACCATATAATCCGGAAAGCATCCTGTAATTCTTCTGTAAATAGTCAACAGCATTTTTGTCCAGGGTTTTTGCATCCAGTCCTCTGTAAACCTCTCCTGTAAAAGCAAATAGGGCAGGAGCAGATTCTTTTGCCGTTGGCTTCGCCTTCCATTTCTGGTTTCTTTCCCAGTTCTCATCGGCCAGCTTAGGTGATATTTCCATTAATTCCGAAAGATATTTCGGAGATTTGTGCTTCAAATAAGACTGGATGAATGCAGCTTCTTCGATGAATTTTGGAGTGGTTGATCTTAATAAGTCAGTTGAATTCTCAACGTTCATCAGTTTCGCTGGAGAAGTTATAATTTTCATAATGTTTAGAGTACAGATAAATGTTTAGTATTAATTAAATTCATGATCATCACAGACACAAAGTCGTACATAACATGACAGATGATTAAAATTTTAATGTTCGAATATTGTTTATAAAACATAGCAAAAACGGTTCCGATAAAGAAAGGTACGACTACCTGTCCGATTGTTCCATAAGTGCTGTGCAAAATTCCAAATAATAGGGCGGAAATGAAAATACCACAATATTGATTATTGTATATTCTTTCAATTCTTGGCTGAATGTATCCTCTCATAAGAAGTTCTTCTACCACTCCGGCAGTAAGGCATATAAAGATCATCAGCAGATAATTATTTTTAAAAGCAGAAGAGATCTGAACCATTTTGCTGCTCATGCCTTCCTGAGTCAAAAGCTGGATAATTATACCAATAATGGAAGTTCCTATAAGACAGGTAAAATATAAACGGATTACTGACTTTGTATAGAATGACACAGTATAATTCTTTTCTTTCTGTAGCAGGAAAGGATTTTTTTCTACAAAAAAATTATAAAGAAAAACAGAAAAAAGAACCATCCAAAGAACAATCCTTGTATAAAAAAAATTAACGGATGTAATTCCTTTTATACCTGTAATTAAGTAAATAAGCGGCAATGCATAAAGCATTACTGCAGCAAGAAGCACAAAGGTAAAAAGAATTCCCAGTGCGTATTTACCATACAAACTCATAATCCAAATGATCGGTTGACTGCTTCTGATTAAATGATTCCTTTTCCCTGGCGGATGATTTCCGGTTCTCCCGAAGTAAGATCCACAATGGTAGAGGCTATATTATCACCATATCCGGAATCGATTACAATATCCACCAGATGGTCATACTTTTCTGCAATTAGCTCAGGATCTGTGGAATATTCAATAATCTCGTCGTCATCTTTTATAGACGTTGAAGCAATTGGATGGCCCAATTTTTCCACAATAAGCTGTGGAATCGGATGATCGGGAACGCGGATACCAATGGTTTTATGATTTTTATAGGCCAAAGGAAGGCTCTTGTTGGCATCCAGGATAAAGGTAAATGGTCCTGGAAGGTGGCTTTTCAGAAATCTGAAGACTGAAGTATCAATAGGTCTTGTAAAATCTGAAAGGTGGCTCAGGTCATTACATATAATTGAGAACTGAGACTTTTCCAGTTTGACTTTTTTAAGCTGGGCCAGCTTTTCCATGGCTTTTATATCAAAAATATTACATCCCAAAGCATAGATCGTGTCAGAAGGATAGATAATAAGCCCGCCGTTTTGTAAGGTTTTAATAACCTCATTCACAAGATTTTCCTGAGGGTTATCAGGGTAAATTTTCAGTATTTTTGCCATAAAACAAAGATACAAATAATAAAATAGTTTTCATAAAAGTCCTTTATTTAAAAGAAAAATTAGGATTTTCAAAAAATAGCCGTATCTTTGCACTCACAATATCGCGGGATGGAGCAGTAGGTAGCTCGTCGGGCTCATAACCCGAAGGTCATCGGTTCGAGTCCGGTTCCCGCTACTAAGTTAAGTGCTTTCGGTAAGCACTCTAAAGATACACCGCGGGATGGAGCAGTAGGTAGCTCGTCGGGCTCATAACCCGAAGGTCATCGGTTCGAGTCCGGTTCCCGCTACTAA
>NZ_JBAOJR010000002.1:645274-868760 GCF_037083525.1 Chryseobacterium sp. CCNWLW53
CCGCGGGATGGAGCAGTAGGTAGCTCGTCGGGCTCATAACCCGAAGGTCATCGGTTCGAGTCCGGTTCCCGCTACTAGGACAAAAGAAGCAATACCTTATTGCTTCTTTTTTGTTTTTATATTCTTCATTAAATAATCCGGACGTTATTGAAAGTAAAGGATTCGAAAAAGTATATTTTTTAATAGGAGACTTTATTTTAGACAGGCAAAAATGGTGGCATGGCCACAGATTAAGTTGCCGGATAAAGTATGTGTTTAGTAGAATTAATTTTGCCTGATTTCATTCTTTGAATTTACTTAATCCAGGAAAGTTGTGTGACTTTTTATACGATCGGTCATCTTTTTAGTGGTTTCATTTCCGTTTTCGTCAAATATTCTCATATTTCCATTGTAGATGGATGGGTTTTCCTGATAGGTTTTTCGTGCTTCCAAGAATTGATTTTTAGATTTTGTCTTGACATTGGTTATATAATGTAAGGGTTCTATTATTTCTTCAGATTTCTTAATATCCGTGGCGTAAATTTCAATGGTTCTATTTTTATTGTATACTTCCAGTACCAGACCGGATAAGCCTTTGAATCTGAAAGGTCCGTCAGGAATTGCTATTTCGTCCGTAAACCAGGCAAAAAAAGTATCGCCGGTATCAGTTGTGGCTTTTGCGAGCTGGCTTTTAAAACCTTTTATTTCTTTTTTATCATTCAGTATTTCCCATTTCAGCAGAGGTTCCTCGTAAGTGAAAATATATCTGCCAACAGGCATGGATACTATTAAATTTTTTCTGTTCTTGTAAACACTGCTTACCGACTTGGGATATTTGGGAATGGCTCCGTAATTTGTATTGATTGTACCTGTAGTTTTGGTTTCATTAGAATTTCTGTTGTAAAAGGCTTTAGCTTCCCGGCTGTAATAGGACGATTCCAGATTATTGCACAATAAAGTGGAGGAATAAATATTAATCTGGCTTTTATTGATGCTGTCCTGAATGATTTTAGTCTCATAATTCACTTCAATCACAGCTGTTTGGCCATACATTGAAATAAAACCTAAAACGAGAAATCCAAATGTTTTAATTTTCATGACTGTACATTCTAATAATACAATGGTATTAAAAAAATGTGACGTATCATTACAGGATTCCCGAATTTCTATATATTTTTTATGGATGCAGGCAATTTTCCTTTATTTTCCATTGTTTGTATTTTTCCTTCATGCAGTGTCCACACGGCCGGTAATTATTTTCTAATGCTTCTTTTTCAGATTTAAAAAAGACCCTGTTTTCCTGTTTCATCCTTTTACCAGAGGAGCAGTGGAGTAGCCCGTAAATTTTTAGTTTGCGGTTCCCTCCGAATTTAATTTCCCCGCTTCTGATCTGGCTCTTTAAGACATTGGGTGAGAGTTCAATATGCTGTTTCATTTGTTAACTGACGGCATCATGAAAAATAATTCCCAATGTACAGCGGTTACCTTCTTTTATCTCACTTACACCATGCTTCATATTTACTCTGTAATATCCTTTAGTTCCTTTTTCAGGTTTAAAATGGGTGGTGAAAATCAGCATGTCGCCTTTCTTTGGATTAATAACTATGGCTTTGGACTGTGCTCTGGGAATCTGCTGGGTAAGTACAAACTCTCCGCCTGTGAAATCTTTTTCAGGTTCACTCAACATCAAAACGAGCTGAATTGGAAAGTATATATCTCCATAGAGGTCCTGATGTAGAGTGTTAAAACCTCCTTTCCCGTATTTTAAGATTAATGGAGTCGCTTTCCGCTGGCCGTTATCATAACATTGTTGCAGTAAGGTTGTGTGTTCCAATGGAAAATCAATATCTATCTTCAATGCCTTAAACCATGCATTAGCAACAGGAACAAGATGCGGATATATATTTGTTCTTATGGCTTGAATAAGATCAGGCAGCGGATAATTGAAGTATTTATATTCGCCCAGCCCAAACCGGTGACGGGCCATTACAACTGTTTTACGATATAAAGTCGGGTTATCGTAATCTGATTTTAAAGCTTCGCATTCATTGTCTGATAGCAAACCGGATATTATGGCATATCCATTTTGATGCATATTTTCAATGATCGTTTGCCAGTCTGTATTTTCAATTTTCTGGATGATGTTATTCATTATTTTACATTTATAATGCAAATTTCTGAAGCTGATTGCTTTTATAAAATCCGAAACATGTTGTTTTTATGGGCAGGATAAATCAAATGAATTGTTTAAATAAAATTTGACTTTTCCTTTTATTGTCTCGAAAGTAGTATTACTTCTACAAAATGTTTTATTTAATTCTACAATATATTTTTTACCGGAACAGATCTGAAGCTTACTTTTGTATCGCTCAATAGCCAGAAAACTGGTTAAAGAGTCTATTTATGTTTTTAATGATCTCCGCCTTCATTTTCTACTTTTTTTGAATGTTTTTATGATTAATACATAACAGCCTTCCGGCGGAGATCTTTTTTAATAACGGGCCTTAATTTTTCATTAGGATATAATAATGATTAATGTATATCATATTCTAACTAAAAAGAGAACTGCATCTGTAGTTCTCTTTTATCATTTTTAAATAGGTATACTGTTTTTAGATTAACTTGGTACAGTGAAACCTAAAGTTTATTTTTATATTATTTCATTATAAATTCCGGGCCTATGGAAACCATTATTATTACAGAAAAGAAAAAATCAATAGTAACTGATTCCATAATACTCATCATATTCTGCGCAGTCCCCCTATTTTTTCTTATCAAATGGCTGATTTTAGCAGAAGAAGGGAGAATATTTATCATTTTTTTAATCATAGTAACCCTGTTTCTGCCTGTAGTGGTTATTTCCGGCTATATTTGGGATGTAAAGCAGAAAATAATGATATCCAAAGATGGGATAAGGCTTTGCTACGGGCGAAATTTTGTTGATATTATGCATTTTGAAGGAAGTTTTTCCATACCTCCTGATAATGAAATTCTCTGGACAGAAATAACAGGATTTCAGATTGATGCCTACGAACGTAGGGAACCGACTGAAGGTGGCGGTTATACTACTTTAACGAAGTACAGCCTTATGGTTAAGATGAAGAATAAGGAAAGAGGGCCATTTGATTTTGAAAGGTCCAGAAGAAATTATTACTCTATCGGGCTGGGGAAATTTGAAGAACATCCCAATACAATACTTAAAATTTGTGAAGATTATCAACGAAAGATCGAAAATAATGAATTGCATTAAAATAAAAATCCTGCTTCAAAAAGCAGGATTTACTATTGTTAGTTAATATTTACTGAGCCAATTGACTGTAAGGAGTAAGCTTGTTATCATCAGACATGGTCTGTTCCAAAAACTCTTTTTTCTGGCCACCTTTCATTCTTCCTGCGGCATCACTGGCACCGAAATAGGCTTCACTTAGTTTTGTACTGATTTCTGCCGGCTTGAAATCGAATTTTGTATCGCCTTCCACACCAAGGTATCCGTTCTTTCTTGTAAGGTTTGAGATATAATTGTTGTAGTTGATGAATGTATTTCTTAAGTATTGTGTATGGTATTCCATACATTTTTTAGCTTTTTTGGATGAATTGTTAAGAATACAGTTCTTCATATTATTTCTGTACAGGAACCATTCGGATTCCAAAATACCATATTCTTTTCCTAAAGCAGTCTTTCCGTTGGTAACGATATTGTTATTCCCTTCCTTATCAGCAATAGCCTGCAGGTGCTTGATTACCAATGGAACGGTGTTTTCGATCTTCGTTTTGGTTTCCTTTAAGATACTGAGATCTGCAGCCGGAGAATTTTTCTTTTGAGCTGTAGTAACATTAAAAATAAGCAGTAATAGTACAATCAATAAGTTATATCTTTTCATGAGAAATTTTTAAAGCACTAAAATAAATATATTTTCTCACTTTAAACAAATACATTTTAATTTTATTTAATAAAAATTAACAAGTTTTAAGAATTTGGGGCTTAATATTAAGTTTTTATGCATATTAAACAGGCAATAAATAAGGTATATTAAAAATTTAACATATTTTAATATAAATTACCGTGCTGATTATCAGTCGATTACATTGTTTTGTTTTTTATCACTAGAAAATTAGTTGTTAGATTCAATTTTATTTCTACATTTGTATAACTAATTTCTTAGTGATATAGAATTTATAAAAAGATCTATCACTTAATTGATAAATGAAAAGGATATGAAAATTCAGAATTTGACAAAAGCAGAAGAACAGGTGATGCAGTATTTATGGAAACTCGAGAAAGGATTCCTGAAAGATATTCTGGATCTTTTTCCGGAACCGAAGCCCCATACCAATACTGTTTCTACCATTTTAAAAGTACTGAAGGACAAAGAATTTGTAGATTATCATGTATATGGCAGGCAGCATGAATATTTCCCGTTAATTACCAAAGAACAGTATTCCGGGAAAACTATGAAAAGTCTTGTGAAAAATTATTTCAAAGGCTCTTATAAAAGCGCCGTTTCCTTCCTTGTAGAAAAGAATGAGATGAGCGTGGAAGACCTGGAAATGCTCCTGAACGAACTCAAAAAGAAAAACTAACTGATCATGGAAACTGTGTTTTTATACTTGGGAAAAGTAATTGTATGCTCCGGTGTAATGTTTTTATATTACCAGTTGTCTTTAAAAGACAAGACATTTCATCATTATAACAGATTTTATCTCCTGTTTGCAATGGTCGTATCCCTGTTGCTGCCCCTGATCAGGGTAGATGACTTTACAATAGAAGTGAATAGTGATATGTATATGCTTCTTGACAAAATACAGAATTTTAATACTGATAAAAACATAGACAATGGCCACATTTATTTTAGAATTATTTTTTCAGCTTTGGGACTGGTTTCTCTCTATTTTTTAGGGAAGTTAATTTTCGGGGTCCTCAAGATCCAGAAGCTTAAAAATCAGTTTCAAAAAGAAAGTTTTGACGGGATCAATTTTTACCGTACAAACCTGACAGAAGCTCCGTTTTCATATTTTAAAAATCTTTTCTGGAAAAATACCATCACCTTGGATTCCGATATAGGAGAACAGATTTTAAAACATGAAATGGTTCATATTGAGCAGAAACATTCCTTCGATAAAATCTTTATTGAGATTATTACCTCTGTTTTCTGGTTCAATCCGTTTTTTCATATCATTAAAAAAGAGATCAGTCTGATCCACGAATACCTGGCCGATAAAAAGGCCGTAAAACAATCGGATACCAAAGCATTTGCGCAGATGCTTTTAGCAAGCCACTTTTCCGGAACACAGTTGCCTGCTGCCAGTCCGTTTCTAAGTTCAAATCTAAAAAAACGACTCAAAATGTTACAAAAACCAAAAACCAAATTCGGATATGCGCGTAGAATTTTTGCATTACCGGTTTTATTTTCAGTAGCTTTTGCCTATATGGTAAATGCCAAGAACAAAGAGATTAAAGAAACGAATATAGCGATTAAGGAAGCAGTTTCTCAGATTAAAAGAGATACCATTACCCCACAGCAAACTGAAAAAAGAGAAATTATAAGTCCGAAATTCTTCAAAGAATCTTCAAGTAAGAAAGAAATAGCAGAACTCGGAAAGAAAATAGAAGAAAAAAGTAAAGCTTTAAAAAATCTGAAGCCGGAAAGTAAAGAATTTCAGCAGAAGGTGGATGAGATTGGTGAACTTTCAGGAGAAATAGGTAGAATTACCAATTCTGATGATTTTAAAATGGCTTTTACCATTCCTGGTACAGAATCAAAAAGAATAAATGATTTCTTCAAATCTGATGAATGGAAAAACAGGACTAAAGCTCTTGAAGATCTTGGTGTGGAAATGCCTGATCTTTCTGATCTGGATATCGACTTTCCGGATGTTCCGGTACCCCCTTCAGCTCCGAATGCTCCGAGAGTAAGAGTCATGAAGTTTCAGAATTGGGACTCAGGGGATACAAAGGTATCAAGGAAAGCCATCAGAGAAAGAAAAGCGGCCAGCAAAAGAGCAGAAAAAGCGAGAATTGAAGCCATGAAGTTAAGTGAAAAGGCCAGAGAAATGGGAGAGAAAGCCAGAATTGAGGGGATGAAAGCCGGAGAGATGGGAAGAATACAGGGTGAAGCAGTCAGAATAGCTGGAGAGCAGATCAGAATAGCCGGTGAAAGAGCAAGGCTTGAAGGAGAAAAAGCAAGAAAAGCAGGTGAAAAAGTCCGATTGGAGGCATTAAAAAGAATTTCGGAAGGAGCCAAAGGAAATGTCTATTTTTATAAAAGTACGAATACTGATAAGCCAGGTTCAGTAAACAGAACTATGGAGCTGGAAGCAGATTACATTAAGAAAGATGCCAACGGAATGATTGCCATGAATGGCGTGAAAAAGTTCAGGGTGAATGGCTTGGATGATACTAAGATTTTCCTGGATGGGAGAGAGATCACCAAAAGTGAAATGGATGCAATAAAACCTGAAAATATCGCAAGTATTACCATTAATAAAGAAAACGGAGCGAATATTAGACGTGGCGAAATAAGAATTCAGACAAAGAAATAAGTACCATTAGCTTTGTCAATGCTATATTGGCAGAGCTTTTTTATTATTAAATTCAAATGTATGATGAAAACTAAAATTTTATTTTTTTTACTTCTGGGCATACTATCCCAGGCCCAGACCAACAGGTTTTTTTATGAATACAAATTTATTCCCGATTCCAATAATAAAGAAGATGTGAAAAAGGAAATGATGCTTCTGGATATCAGTAAAACCGGATCGTCCTATTACAGCCACGACAAATTTGTTTCAGATTCTACTTCTGCGGCAGAGGTCCAGAAACAGATAAGCTCAGGCAGCGGTAATATTAGCATCAACAGAAGAGAAAAGCCCGGTCAGGTATCTTATAAAGTAACAAAAAGCTACCCCGATTTCAAAACTTATCTTTTCACAACGGTCAGTACGGACAAATATAAGATATTGGAAGATAAAAAGCCAGAATGGAAAATTCTTCCGGATAAACAAAAAATTGGGGAATACAATACTCAGAAAGCTGTTACAAGCTATGGCGGAAGAGAATGGACCGCATGGTTTTCATCAGATATTCCTTTTCAGGACGGGCCTTATAAATTCTACGGTCTTCCGGGTCTTATCGTAAAGATGGAAGATGCAACAGGTTCACACATCATGACACTGGCAGGAAATAAAACAATACAGGATCCTGCAGAGGAAAAGGAAACCCAACTGCCTGGTAATGTCAGAATATTGGGAATGGGTGGAAAAGAACTGGAAATCACAAAAGAACAGTACAAAAAAGTATGGAAAGCCTATGTAAATGATCCCACCAAGAATATGAGAGAAATGTTGATGAGAAGTGGGGGTGACTCAAATGCAAAAGTGGCATTTAAAATGAAAACCCCGGATGGAAAAGAGTTGTCAGACCCAAACCAGGTTTTCAAGGAAATGGAAAAAAGAACTAAAGAAACACTTCAGAAAAATAACAACCCGATCGAACCTGATCTGGTGAAGTAATCTACATAATTTTTTAATAGAGAACAGGATAGTTATTAATGACTATTCTGTTTTTTTGTTATTGTCCGTATCTTTAAACCTTAAACCTTAAACCTTGAATCTAAATACTATGACAGAAAAGGAAAAATGCGAGGCCGGACTTCTATATAATGCCAATTATGACGAACAGCTGATCAGTGAACGTATGACATGCAAAGACCTGTGCCTGGAGTATAACCAGCTGAAAAATTCCAACACCCGGAACAGAAACGAACAGATCAAAAGAATTCTAGGAAGTACAAAAGAACATATTTGTATTGAACCCAATTTCTGGTGCGATTACGGCTATAATATTGAAGTGGGAGAGAATTTTTACGCCAACCATAATCTGACTATTCTGGACTGTGCAAAGGTGAAGTTCGGGAACAATGTTTTTATCGGCCCGAATTGCAGCTTCTACACCGCAGGACACCCGCTGGATGCAAAACAGCGAAATGAAGGCCTGGAATATGCCCATCCGATTACCGTAGGAGATAATGTGTGGCTGGGAGGAAACGTCGTGGTTCTGCCCGGAGTTTCTATCGGAAATAATGCAGTAATAGGTGCGGGAAGTGTTGTGACCAAAAATATTCCTGATTATGCGGTTGCTGTGGGAAATCCATGTAAGGTTATTAAAAATGTTGAAGAAAATTTAAAATCATATTAATCATTATCATGAAAAAAGTAATCACCTTATTCATTCTCCTATTAACCCTTTCAGTCGGTGCTCAGAATCAAAGATTCATTTATGAGTATAAGTTTAGCATTGATTCTACAGCAAAAGATGTCCAGGAGACTGAAATAATGTTTCTGGATGTTATTCCGAAAGGATCTAAGTTTTACAGTAAAGATGTATCTGAATCAGATTCTATCTGGGCAGCTGCTATGGATATACATGTTAAGCGTGGAATAGAAATGGATTTTTCAAAAATTAAGTTCAAAGGTAAAATTCGTTATAGTGTTGAAAAGTCATATCCTGATTATTCGGTAAATTTTTTCAATTCTCTGGGTATTGATATGTATATGGTAGAGGAGGGAAGAAAGCAAGAATGGAAAATTCTTCCTGACAAAGCAAAGATCGGAGAACTGGCTGTTCAGAAAGCTGTTTGCGAATTTGTTGGCAGAAAATGGATTGCATGGTTTACCACAGAGGTACTCATTCAGGACGGACCCTATAAATTCTATGGGCTTCCCGGATTAATTGTAAAGTTAGAGGATTCCAGTCAGACGCATTCATTCGAACTAAAAGGAATTAAAAAGCTTCCGGAAGGAGATGAATGGAAGAGTTCCAGAGAGAATAAGCATGGTCTTGACCCCCTTATTAAATTGAATGAAACAAAATATAAACAAGCTTTTAAAGACTACTGTAAAGATCCAATGAAAAGTGAAAAGCTGATGCAGGCACAAAGCCGTGATGTTTTGGAAATTGATGATTCGGGAAAATTGGTAAAAACTTCTAATGCGAAGAGAAATGATAGAGAAACGCAATTGATTAATCAAATTAAAAAGGAAAATAATATTCTGGAACTTGATCTGTTGAAATAAAAGAAAATCCCGGAACGAAAGTTTCGGGATTTTATATCTGAAAATTGTTGCCAATTATTAAGCTAATTTTTGAGAATCTGCTACAAACTGAGCCAATCCGCTGTCTGTTAAAGGATGCTTCAACAAGCTCAAGATTGGAGGAAGTGGAGACGTGATCACATCTGCTCCGATTTTAGCACAGTCGATGATATGCATAGAGTGACGGATAGATGCTGCCAGAATTTCAGTGTCATACATATAGTTATCAAAAATTAATCTGATTTCCTGGATAAGGTTTAATCCGTCCGTTGAGATATCATCTAATCTTCCAAGGAAAGGAGAAACATAAGTAGCCCCTGCTTTAGCGGCTAAAAGAGCCTGTCCCGCAGAGAAAATAAGCGTACAGTTTGTCTTGATTCCTTTATCGGAAAAATATTTTAAAGCTTTGATTCCGTCTTTGATCATTGGGATCTTTACCACAATATTCGGGTGGATAGCGGCCAACTCATCACCTTCCTTGATCATTTCTTCATACGTAGTAGATAATACTTCAGCAGAAATATCTCCGTCTACAAGTTCACAGATCGTTTTGTAATGATTTTTGATCGCTTCATTCCCCTGGATTCCTTCTTTGGCCATTAATGAAGGATTGGTCGTTACCCCATCTAAAATTCCAAGGTCTCTTGCTTCTTTGATCTGCTCTAAATTGGCTGTGTCAATAAAAAATTTCATTTCGTTCGTTTAGATTTATTCATGCAAAGATAATGATTCCCTTTGTGAGTGGAAAATTTTAATTTTGGTAGAAGTTAGAAGTTAGGGTAGAAGAGCTGAAGAATGTTTGTAACTTATAATTTATAAACTCTAACTGAATCTCAGGACCTCGTATCACATATCCCACAACTCATTTCATATAAAATATTATCTTTGTTAAACATGAAAAACAGCAGTTTTACAGCCGTACTCGAAATTATCGGTATCAATCCTTTTGTTTTTGTTCCTGAAGAGGTCTTAACTGAAATTTTCAGGGCAGCAGGAAAGGATAAAAGCCCTATTCCTGTGAAAGGAACGATAAACGGAAAAGAATTTAGACAGAACCTGATGAGATATCTAGGGGAATGGAGGCTATATGTGAATCTTTTAATGCTTAAAAATTCTCCCAAAAGAATAGGTGAAATGATTGAAGTTTCTATTGAATTTGATGATTCAGACCGAACCGTTTCTATTCATCCTAAACTGGATGCAGCCATTAAAGGAAGTGCTGTAGCAACCCGTAATTTTGAAAGCCTGATCCCATCAAGAAGAAACGAACTGATCCGGTATATCAATAATCTGAAAACTGATGCTAGTATCGAAAGGAATATTGAAAAGATCATCAGGCATCTCCATGGGGAAACGGATTTCTTCGGTAAAAAAATTGATTGAAAATAAACCTTTTGAGATCATAAGACCAATAGGAAAAATAAAATCCGGAAAATTTTCCGGATTTTATTTTTTTATTATGAATTTAAAACTTTGCTAAGCTTTACAGCGTCCTGATTGGTAGGATCATATTCTATAGACTTAGCAATATGTTCTTTTGCTTTGTTAGGGTCACTTTTCTGTTCTGTAAAAGCAAGATAAAAATAAGCATAAGCCAGGTTTTTCTTATTTTGCTCTATTTCAGCAGGTTTTACAGTGGCAATATACTTTTCATAAGCAATTTTGGCATTGGCATCATCTTTAGCAGACTGATAGGCATAAGCCTGGCTGTAATAAGACGGGGCCCAGTCCGGTAACAAAACAGATATTTTTTTCCATGTTTCAACTGCATTGGTCCAGTCTGAAGCCTCCTGATAAGCTGTAGCTAATTTTGAGAGAGCTTCTGTATCCTTTGGATTGGTTTCAATTTGTTTCTTAAGACCATCGATAGTGGAATTGCTTCCTGCCTGAGCTGTAGCAGCTGTATTCGATGTGTTATTTGCACTATCCACTTTAGTAGTTTGCGCATTGACAAGACTTGCACTTCCTGCAATTATTAAACCTAAAAACAAATTTTTAATATTAATTTTAGCCATTTTCATAATCTTACATTTTTAAAATTCTATTCTTTAAAATTCAATAATAATTCCACAAAAACTTAAATTTTAGAGCCTTTAAGTTTTTTTAGAGAATATTAACGGATAAAATGTTTTTTTTAGCTTAATTTTTGATTCGTCAGGGATTGAGTTATCTTTGTAACTCAACAATTTTTTTAATAATCAATATAATTTCCCTGTATGAATATCATATTAGCATCCACTTCCACACTTTTTGGAGGAGAATATTTAGAATACTTAAGAGAAGAATTAATTAAATTATATAAAGGAGTTGATGAAATCATTTTTGTTCCTTTTGCCAGACCCGGCGGAATTTCCCATGATGATTATACAGCAAAGGCACGTTCTTTCTTTGAAACCATCAACATTAAAGTAAAAGGTCTTCACGAATTTGAAAATAAAGCAGAAGCGTTGAATAATGCACAGGGATATTTTACAGGCGGAGGAAATACCTTCTTACTGGTAAAAACACTGCATGAAGAAGGCCTGATGTCTGTTCTGAAGAAAAATGTTGAATCAGGAAAAGCCTATCTGGGCTGCAGTGCCGGGAGCAATATCGGAGGTCAGAATATGAAAACCACGAATGACATGCCTATTGTTTATCCGCCAAGTTTCGACTGTATGGGTCTTGTTCCGTTCAACCTCAATCCGCATTATCTGGACCCAAATCCCGATTTAAAGCATAACGGGGAAACAAGAGAAACCAGGATCAGAGAATTCCTTACCCAAAATGATACAAAAGTAATCGGACTTCGTGAAGGAAACTGGATCAGAAGAACCGGAGATAAGATTACAGTAGAGGGCAGTGAAATGACAAGGATCTTTGAAAAAGGCAAAGAACCTTATGAAATAGAGGCGGGCAGTATCCTTTAAGCCATGAAAACTAGCTGTTATTTTTATTATATTTGATCAGGAATTGAATAGTAGGTGCTTTGTGCAGTCTACTATAAGTTTAGATTTATAAAAGCCTTGCAATGAAGAAAACACTTGCAGTTCTTATACTGTCGGTTCAGGTACTGTCTGCCCAGAATATTGCGCAGAAGCTGGATAAAGCCACCAAAGATCTTATGGATTCTTCGGGAGCAGTGTCATCCGGTTTATCATTTTATGTTACCGATGAAAACGGGACATTCATTTACGAATATCAGGGTAGTAAAGGCCTGTCAACAGCTTCTACGCAGAAAATTTTCACTGCCGGTGCAGCTCTTGAAACATTGGGAAAAAATTATACCTATAAAACAACAGCCGGTTATTCCGGAAATGTATCTGCAGGAATTCTGAACGGGGATTTTGTGATCAGTTCCAATGGCGACCCTACTTTGGGGAGCTGGCGGTATGATGCCTACAAACCTGAAAACTTTAAAAAGAAGCTCATTGATGCCTTTAAAAGCTCAGGAATTGCAAAGATCTCCGGTAATCTGGTGATTGATGATTCTTATTTTGACCATCAGACGATTCCAGGCGGATGGCCCTGGGATGACCTCGGCAACTATTACGGAGCCGGAGTTTGGGGAATAAACTGGAGAGAAAACCAGTTTGATATCAATATTAACGGGACAGAGTTTAAAGGCTTTTCCTATCCACTTGAACATGTAAAATGGCTCAATGATCTGAAGGCAGGAGGCAGCTCTGATCAGAGTCTTATCTTTACTGCACCACATTCTGATGTAGCCTTAATCAATGGTACGCTGCCAGCAGGGAAAACAGTCACGGTTTCGGGTGCTGTTCCCAATCCGCCGATGCAGCTTGGAACAGAAGTACAGCAATGGCTTAAAGAGTCAGGCATTGAACTCTCGGGAAAAATAACCACCAGTTCAGAGCTCGAACTGGAAGGGAAAGCAATACCGGGAGCTCCGAAGAATATAATTCTTACCTATGCATCTCCAACTTTGGATAAAATAGTCTATTGGTTTCTCCGAAAAAGTATCAATCTTTACGGGGAAGCTTTAATTAAAACTTTAGGAAAAGAAAAGAACGGCAATTCCAGTTTTAAGAACGGGGTTGCTTATTTAAAAGAATTCTGGAAATCTAAAGGAATCAATCCGAATATGATCAATTTTGCCGATGGAAGCGGACTTTCCCCGCAAAATTATGTTGCCGCCAAAGCTGAAGTTCAGGCCTTGCTATATGCAAAGAAACAGAGCTGGTTTGATGCTTATTATGATGGCTTTCCTGTTCAGGATAATGGAATGAAGATGAAAAGCGGAACAATGAGGGATACCAAATCTTTTGCAGGATATCATACAGCCAAAGACGGAAAAAAATATGTATTTTCAATCATTATTAATAACTATCAGGGAAGTGGAAATACAGAACTGCAAAAAATTCTGAATGTCTTAAAATAAAAACAGCTTGAGGAAATCCATACTTACCAGACTGAATAACTGGATTATATTTTTACTGATGACTTTAGTAGTTGTCACTATCGTGGTGGCCTCAACAGTTCTTATTAATTTTCTCAGGAAAGAGGAAATCAAGCGTGTAGATATCCTGGTAAGTGCGCTGAAATTCCAGCAGGAAGTAACTCCCAGCCTGGAAGTTCAGGAGCTGATTCTCAAAATATACAGTTCTAATAACACGATTCCAATGATTGTGCTGGATAGGGATGACCGGCCTATGGTTCATAAAAATATTCCGCAGGAAATAGAGAATGACCCGGTTCAGATAACTCTTCTGGCCAAAAAAATGGCAAAAAGCTATCCGCCTATTGAAATAAAAATACCTGACGGAAATAATCAGTTTGTTTATTATGATAACTCACGGTTGCTTAATGATTTAAGATATTCTCCTTTTATACTGGGCTTTTTTATTTTATGCTATTTTCTGTTTTCATTCTGGTTCCTACGAACGATTAAGAAAACAGATGAAGGGTATCTCTGGGCCGGACTGGCCAAAGAAACTGCCCATCAGATCGGAACCCCTTTATCATCTATGATTGGTTGGATGGAAATTATGAAGCTGGATAATCCGGAGTCTGAAGGGGTATACGAAATTGAGAAAGATATTGAAAGGCTGAGGACTATTTCCGAGCGTTTTTCTAAAATAGGATCCGTTCCTGAGCTGAATGATATGAATTTCAATGAGACGATTGTGGAGAATTATAATTACCTAAAAACAAGGATCTCTAAGAAAATAAATTTTAGCCTGCATCTTCCGACCTATACTATTCTTATTCCCCACAATAAGATCCTGATGAGCTGGGTCATCGAAAATCTGGTGAAAAATGCAGTAGATGCTATGAAAGGAGAAGGCACATTGGAGATGTACGTTTTTGAAAGAAATAAAAATATCCTGATCGAGGTTAAAGATTCCGGAAGCGGAATGACAAAACAACAGGCAAGAAATGCTTTTAAACCGGGTTATTCCACTAAAAAAAGAGGTTGGGGGCTGGGACTTTCACTGGCGAGAAGAGTTATTCACGAATATCATAAAGGTGATATTAAAATTTCCCAAACTGAAGTAGGAAAGGGAACTACATTCAGAATAACAATCAGGAAAGCGTAAATCATAAACTTTATTGCTAAAAATGGCAGTTTTAGCAACAGTCTTTATTTTCGAACTTTCAACCTTTTTCTTTTTCCAAAACAGAATAGAACGAATGTTCAATGGTTTTATAGTATTAAAATGAAGACATGGATTCGCTAAAAAATTTATTACAACAAGATAGTTGAATACTTAGTAATTACAAAACAATAAATGTATTGTTCAGGCATTCCAACATTAAGGTTAATCATTTAAGGCTTTCATCCATATATTAAAGTTTTCTTCTGATGAAATGTTATATTTTTTTCGGATTCTGTATTTTCTTAATTGTACTGCTGCAACAGAAACAAAAGTAAAATGAGAGATTTCTTTCGTGGAAAAATTAAGAAATGCAAGTGCACAGAAGTAGAGTTCCGAATTGCGGATTTTTGGATTTATTTTTTTTAAGTTTTTCACAAAATTGGGATAGAGTTCTTCAAATAATATTAAAAATTCAGGGCTGTTATTTTTAGCTAGAGAAAATAATTCATTGAATTGATTTTCGTTGGCCTTTTTGCTAATACTTATTTTTTCCGATTCTAATCTTTGCTTTTCCTTAATTAAAATATCTTTTTGAAGGACAAGCTTTAACTTCTTTTTCTTCATCTTTTTGTTTCTGGAATAAAAGTAGATCAGAAAAATAAGAAGAATGAGAAAAGTTCCACTAGCAATGAAAGCAACTTTTATAGCCCTTTCTTTTGCAATTCTATCTTCTCCTTTTTTTTCATCCAATATTAAATCAACTGCTTTTAAAAGCCCCTTATTGTTTACCTTATTATATTGAGCGTAATCTTTTTGATATTCAGTATAATATTTTTCCCTGTTTTTCTCATCGCCTAAGGCTTCGTAAATACGGTAGATATTTTCTTTTATTGACATTGCACATTCAATATCAACTACTTTAAACTTATTCATATCTTCCAAGGATTTTCTATAGCTATCCAAAGCCTTTAAATATTTTCCTGATAGATAGTAATAGTCTCCTAAAGCCCATAGAAGATTGTATTGACTAGATTGATTTTTTTTGCTTTTATGTTCATCAAAAGCTTTCTGTAGATAAATGAATGAAGAATCCCATTGTTGGGTTTTCATTAATATATCAGCTTTCTGGATATAAGTATCTATAGGTTTGGGATCAGAGATTTCGTTATTTAACTTAATTGTTTTATCTATAAATTGATTGGCTTTTTCGTAATCTTCTTTACGTTCATAATAGTTTGCTAAATACGCAAATGTCCTAGCTTTTATTTCTTTTGATTTGTTTGAGTTTTCAGTTAAAAGGATTGATAAATTTTTATTAGCTGTTTCCAATTCAAGTTCTTCCAATCCTAATGCAGCAAAGTTTATTATTTTGATTTCATTTAGTCTAGCTTGTTGCACTTTACTTTTCTTAGGCAATATTTTATCGGCTTTTGAAGCATACTGCAAGCTTTTATCATTTAAGTTTAAAGTGTAAAGATTATCAGCTATTTCAAGGTAGCATTTATAAATAAGCTCATTGTTGTTTATTTTTTCAGCAATACTGACAGCTTGTCTAGTATAAGAAAGAACTTTGAGCATATCTTTAAACTTATACTCTGAAGACAATTGAAGTAAAGAATCTATTTTTTTTACTTCTTTACTCTGAGAATACCCCATAAACGAGAAAAGGAAAAAAAACATAAAAATAGACTTCATAAATTGAAAATATTTGATTAGGCTAACATTTGTGAAACACAAAGGTATAATTTTTTTGGTAATATTCATGTAACATTTGTGTAATGGAATGGTTTTAATGTGTTGTATATAAGCGTGTTATAAAATGTAATAACTTTGTAACATGTCTATTTTTTGTAATCTAATATCATGAAGGGATATTTGCCCTACAATTTTAAAAAAAACAAATGATGAGAAAAAAAGGCATAAAAACAGGGAATATCTTTCCTCAGAATAGTAAACAATTACTGTTCATGTTTTTGTGTCTTTTCTTTTGTTTTTCTATCTACTCAAATTCAAATTGAAGAAGAATACGAATTTTTTTTATCAGATAGTATACACTTGTATACAAACCCTTTTACTTACACAACAGGGAATATAGATTCTGTTTACATCTTAAAAGAAACAATTGTTTCAAACATTTTGGAAGTAGAATTTATATACAATGAAAACTGAACTATGTGACAGTATATGAAAATTAAAAAAGTACACAACGTTTACTAACTTAAAATCAAAAATACAATGAAAAAAAATGTATTAACATTAGTTGCCCTGTTGGTTTCAGCAGTGGCTTTTTCTCAAGTGGGTATCAACACTGCCAACCCCCAAGGAGTTTTCAATATTGATGGGGGTAAAGACAACAACACTACAGGAGTTCCAACTGCGACACAACAAGCCAATGATATCGCAGTGACCACTTCAGGACAATTAGGAATAGGTACTACCCAGCCAAGGGCAAAACTCCATGTAGCAGCAGGGACTGCCATACAGATAGATCCGGAAATCCGTTTAGGTGGAACCGCTACCTCCGATGGTAATGCTGGTAATGCTGGAGATGTAATTACTTCACAAGGACCGGGTATGCCAGCAAAATGGGCTACCATTGGAGGTAGCGCTCCTTTGGTTGTTGCTAATAATGGCAATTATATCTTAGATGCTAGCTATAATGCCCTTCTTACTGATGATATTATTTTAATGAAACCTACCGCCGTTGATGTTACTCTAAACTTTCCAGCTGGAGCACCTATAGGAAAAAAATATTACATCTCAAACCAAGGAACTAGAATGGTTTTAACACCTCAAGTAGCTGTAAAAGAAACTGCTACACAACATATAACTGCAGGAGCTGGATATACTATAATGTATTTAGGGCCTATAGGTGGATGGTCAAACCAGTCTGCTTTTTAAGAATAATCCCCGGGACTGAGCCCCGAAGTATTCAACGGAAGAGAGTTTATTATTAGTTTTATGAGAACTATCCATTTTTTCAAACTTCTCTCACTTCCTCCCAAGGCAAAGCCTAAGGAGTATTCTTTAAATATAAAACTCACAAATTATTAATTAAATTATTTCAAATGATGAAAAATATAATCTTTCGTGTGTCCATAGGGGCCGCACTATTCACGTTTCATACAGCTACAGCACAAGTTCGGTTTACGAATAGAGATGCTAATAGTTCCTCTATTAATAGCTCTGCATTTATAGATGCCTCATCCGCCGTTAACAACAATGCTACCTCCAATGTAGGGAAAGGATTGCTCTACCCCAGAACAGATCTTAGTACATTTACTGCCTTTGGCGGTAGTCCTGTGGGGATTCCCAATTCCTACCCTACATTCTATGACGGTTTCGTGGTATACAACACCAAAGTTGGTGATACAGCAGGAGTAGGAGCTACTCAAGGTACGCTTACTGCCGGCTTTTGGTATTATGATAACAAATCTAAAACCATTAATGGTGGTACTTGGAAACCTCTTGGAGAAAATCCAGGCAATACTTCTGATACCAGCATTTACAATGCCAATGGGACTTTAAACAGCAACAGAACAGTTGGATTAGGTGGTAAAATTTTAAATTTCGAAGGACCCGATCCAATAATAGGTTTCAGATCTACCAGTGCCAATGCTTCTGAAATATTCCTTCACAGAGATAATAACGGAACTAACATTCCAGCTGGACAATATATAGGTAAACTGAACTTCAGTGGTAAAGTGGAAGGTGTCAATAGATATTTGGCCGGTATTAGTTCGGTATATCAAGGAAATGGAACAACACAAGATTCAGAATTACGTTTTTCTGTGAACGGAGAAAGTAACAATCAACTGTCGCTTGACAATCAAAGATTATTTGCAAATACGAGGATAGGTATAAAAACATCTTCACCTACAGAAGAGCTAGATGTGAACGGTAATGTAAGATTTAGAGGAGTTACAGAAACATCTTCCATTGCAGCTACTGACAGATTTATGTTATTAGGTGAATTTGGAGTAGGAAAAAGATTGAGCTTAGCTGATTTAAAAACAGCGATAGGTCCAGATAATAACACCAATATTTACAATGCCAATGGGACTTTAAACAGCAATCGAACTGTTGGATTAAATGGTAAGATTCTAAATTTCGATGGACCTGATCCAATAATAGGTTTCAGATCTACCAGTGCCAATGCTTCCGAAATATTCCTTCACAGAGATAATAACGGAACTAATATTCCTGCTGGCCAATATATAGGTAAATTGAATTTCAGTGGTAAAGTGGGAGGTGTTAATACATATTTAGCCAGTATTCGTGCTGCCTACCAAGGAAACGGAACTACTACAGCCTCAGAATTGCGGTTTTCTGTAGGCGGAGAAACAAGTACTGAACTTATTTTGAATAAAGATGGAAATTTAGGGGTTGGGAATATTACACCCAGCCAGAAGTTAGATGTAGATGGCAATGCGAGATTACGCAATGTTCCTAATGGCAACCTGAATGTCCCGGACCGCTACGTTGCTATAGATGGCAACGGGAATCTAAAGAAAGTAGATATAGATTTACCTGCATTTGGTCTTTATGCACAATCTAACTCAACTGTAACACGATATGCTGACAATGTGGCTAGGCCCTTGGTAATAAATGATTATACCCGAATCAATTCTATCTATGTAACAAGAATAAATGGAAATACTTTTAGAGCGGAAAAAGATGGTATTTATACCATTGAAGTATGGGCGTATTACAGCAATATTCCTCCTGCTGATGGTCCTGGTGGGGACGTAACCAGAGGATGCTCAATGAAATTAGATATCCCAAGTGGAGGGGCTGTACAAAAAGTTGGTGACAGATGGGCTGATAATACAGGAACTAATGGATTTACAAGAACAAAACGTTTACAAAATGGGGAGATATTTTCTGTAAGCACCAGATGTATAAGAAATGGTAGCCAAACATATCAAACAGCACCTGGTTCCAGTATTATGGTAACCTATTTACCCTCTAACTAAATTAACTTGTATAGTGTATTATGAATTTTAAGCATATCCATATTGGCACTCTAATCAACAAAGCTGTTACAGAAAGCGGGATAGAAATATCCCGCATCTGTAATTTTTTTAAATGCACAGAGAAGGAAATTGAAGAAATGTATCAGCAAAAAAGCATGGATACAGAACTCTTACTGAAATGGAGTAAACTATTGGAATATGATTTCTTTAGACTTTTTTGCCAACATCTTATTCTGTATGCTCCACCGTCTGCAATCCAGAAGACCGAACATTCTTTAAACAATAAAAAGCCTACACTTCCGCGATTTAGAAAGAACATTTATACTAAAGAGGTGATTGATTTCATACTAGAATTAATTAATACAGGAGTAAAAACAAAACTTCAGATTATGGAAGATTACAGAATACCAAAAACTACCTTATATAAATGGATAAATAAGTACAAAAAATGAATCAATATATAGGTACAAGGTAGGATGGGGGTGGTAAATACAGATTATGACAAAGAAATATGGAAATATAACATTAAAAATATCTGAATTACAATACCAGTTTGATTTTAATTTTTGAAAATGAAAAAGTAGTTGTTATCTTAATTTAGGATTTCTTATTAATTTTTAATTAGATGAAGATTTATAATATATTAAAAAAACAATAAATTTTTAAAAATACAAATTATGGATAAACCAAACTATCATAAAATATATTCAGATATCATCACTTATAAATATCCTCACAAATTAGATGAGTGTAAGAAAATACTAAGTAAAGATAAATTTTCTGAGTTGGATGTTTTAGATATTAATCAACGAATTTTTGGTGAAAAAAGTAAAAGTGTTTTGCTTGCAAATGCAAGACATCACTCTTTTAATAAATCTACAATTGTCTATATTTTAGATTACCAAAAAAAATGCAATTTGAATAATAGCCAGTTAGCAGTTCATTTTAAACTTAGTAGAAATACCGTTATCAAATGGAAGAAGACATTCCTGGTTTAGTTGTAAGCTACCAAGAAAAAGGCAACAATATTGATTGGTACGATAACTCTGTATGGTCTGAAGAAAGCTTGAGATAGTTCGTGAATTCGTTTAAATTTCCGAGTTGCGGTTAACTCAAAATTTCTTTTACCATTTTCTGTGTCATTTACAGTAGCTTTTACAAGTATTTAAATTTTGTCCCAAAAATAGTTGCAAGTTCGCACTTATTAAATAATGCTTTGTGTAATATTTGAAATTTAATAAAAAATCAATTAATAACATCAATTAAAAACAAATGAAAAAAAGAAATTTATTTTTATTATTTATTCTTTCTATTCTTTCTTCTTGTAGAAATGAAGAGCAGACAGATATGTCTCAAATTGAAATCAGCTCTTTCAATTTAGAAAGGAAATGCTCAAGTTCTGAGGCACTAGAACAGAGATTGAGGTCGTCTCCTGAATTGAAGAATATGTATACTAAAGATCTCCATGAAGAAGAATTAATAGAGAAAAATTTAGAAAGTGGTAAGTTAATAAATAATGAAACGGTAGTAATTCCTGTAATAGTAAATGTTGTATATAGTAATCCTGTCAATAATGTTAGTATTGATAGAATATTGTCTCAAGAGGAAGTACTAAATAATACATTTGCCTCAACAAATTTTGATATTGGAAAGATTCCTAATTTATTCAAGCCTGTGAAAGCTGGAAATATTAAAATTAGATTTACTGTAGTAGATTTTAAGAGAAGAAAAGTGCCAGCGCAAATCTGGCAGGCAGATAAGGATTTAATGAAAACGAAACAATATGGAATAGCGGCTACAAACCCCAACAAATATTTGAATATTTGGGTTGTTGATAATTTAGATCAAAATTCTACAGGGTATTCATCTTTGCCTTTTGAGCATGGAAGATGGTATGATGGTGTTGTGATTCGTGCTGTAAATTTTGGTGTAACTAACAAAAATGCTATGTATGGACTTGGTAGAACAGCCGTTCATGAGGTTGGACACTATCTAGGTTTGAAACATATTTGGGGAGATACTGCGTGTGGAACAGATAACATCAATGACACACCTCAGCAAAAGAATGCTATTTATGGAAACCCTAATTTTCCTTTTTATACATTATGTGGGGGGGCTAGAAGAGTAGCAATGACAATGAACTTTATGAATTATGTAGATGACCGGTCTATGTATATGTTTACAAGGGACCAAGGAAATAGGATGGAATATGTAGTGTCGGCTAGAGGACGTAGAAGTAGTCTTAGAACGAACTAGCTATTTTGTTTACAAAATATTTATTTTGGGAAATTAAATGATGTTACGTCCATTTACTTAAATGTTTTGTGAGCATCTAAATGACAGCCAATCATAATGGTGATCATTCAGAATCTGACATTAGAGATGCCGTCTCAAAAGGTAAACTAACGCTCTGAGAATCTCCTAAACAACAAAAGCTTTCAGAAGGAGTCCGAGAGAGAGGGGGTAAAATGCTTTGTTTTTAAATACAAGACATTGTTCTTTTAATTAAAAAAAGTTAAACCCTTCCGATGTGAACCGGTTTCAATAAATAATAAATAAATTTGTAGTTCTTCAGGGTACAAATTGATTCCAATTATTCACCCCAATCTATATTTTGATTAATAATTAAATACTATAAAAAATTATGAAGAAAAGTGTTAAGGCTTTTGCAGTGTTGTTTTTATTCCTGACTAATTTTTTTTATGCACAGGTACGCGATTTTGTTATTGAACCGCCTCTTAGCTCAAAGCTCTATCTGTATAAGACATTCGGGGTTTTTGGAGGTAAAGAATATTCAACCAACGCTCTTTATCTGATCACCAAAAAAGGAGTCGTTCTGTTTGATGTTCCGTGGCAGAAAACCCAGTACCAGAGCCTTATGGATACTATAAAAAAGAGACATAATTTACCGGTGATTGCTGTATTTGCCACACATTCACATGCTGACAGGGCTGGAGACCTTAGCTTTTACAATAATAAAGGAATCAAAACTTATGCTACTGCTAAAACCAACGAATTATTGAAAAAAGAAGGAAAAGCAACTTCAAATAATTTAATAAAAGTAGGAAAGAAATATAAAATAGGAGGAGAAGAATTTATTGTAGACTTTCTGGGTGAAGGCCACACAGCAGATAATGTAGTGGTTTGGTTTCCAAAATATAATGTTCTGGATGGAGGCTGCCTGGTAAAAAGCAGCTCTGCCGTTGATCTTGGCTACACTGGAGAAGCCAATGTAGAGCAATGGCCATTGACGATGAAAAACCTGCAGACTAAATATCCTTCCGGTGCTAAGGTTATTCCTGGCCATGATGAATGGAAAGGCAACGACCATGTGAAGCATACGCTGGAACTGTTAGAAAAGCAAGGCGGTAAATAAGAAATACTAAAAAAGCGGAGAAATTTTCTCCGCTTTTTTTATAACCATTAATTTCTTACTGTATTATTTCTTTCCTGTCAGCCACTGAGTTTGCAGCTTTAGTTCTGCCGGAGTTGGGTTGGCTTTATACTGTAGACTTTCAATCGTCATTTTGTCTAAAATAGCTTTTCCTTTAAGATCCATCTTATCGGTTTTATCACCATTTTTTCTGAGAATAGTAACAGTAACATCCTGTCCTTCCTTAATTGTTTTGGTATATCCTATAAACTCCTGCACCTTCTGAATATCAATTGTTTTTCCATCCAGAGCAACAATTTCGTCAGTGATCTTAAATCCTACGCTCTTTGCAAAAGGAGATAGTGCAGAACTTTCATCAAATACAAAAGTGTTATTTTTATCATTATAGCCTGTCTGATTCGGGTCTTTAATGAACCAGAAAAGGGGAGGTGTGTCCTTCTTTTTTGCTTCTATGCCTACCATATTCAGATATTCGGCATAAGGTGTCGGCTGGTTTCCTGCGATATATTTATTGTAGAAATCCTTTACCTGCGGATAACCGGTTACTGTTACCAATTCATCAATCAGCTTGTCGTCTTTGAAAGGTTTGTTTTCCCCAAATCTTTGGGACAGCTTTCTGATCATATCACGATAGCCCATCTCTCCGTTAGACAGTTTTCTCAGCTCAATATCCAGACACATAGTCAGCAATGTTCCTTTTTCATAAACGTTTCTGTACTGATCTTTGTATTCATCCTTCAGAACATTTTTACTCATGACCGTAAACGGCATTGTATCATCATAATTCTTTGAATTGGTGATCTTCTCATTGATTCTATGAAGAAATTCATCCTTATTGATCAGACCTTCCTGAATCTGGAAAAGATTGGCAAAATATTCCGTTCCGCCTTCATACATCCATAAGTGCTGAGACATTTTGGGATCTGCATAATCAAAATAATGGATCTCTTCAGAATGTGTTTTCAAAGGATTTACGGTATGGAAAAACTCGTGGGAAACGACATCGGTAATTGTTTTATCGATTGCTTCTTTAGGCATCATCTCAGGAAGCACAACACTGGTGGATTCATGGTGCTCCAATGCCCCGAAACCTTTGATCTGCGGTCCCTCGCCCCCCGAAAGATAAAGCATGATCGCATATTTTTTATTGGTATTCATATCCCCCAGGAATTTCTTCTGAGCCAGTACCATTTTTTCAAGATTATCTTTAAAGTCTGCTGCTTTATACTTTCCGGTTGGTGAATAAACGCCCAGCACCAGATCCATACCTCCTGCATTGAAGGTAATATAATCAGGTTTCGTGTACATCAGCGGAGAATCCGTCACTTTAGCATAATTGGCCAGTGTAAACGTATCTGTAGCATCAGACTTATCCTGATCCACTAAAGCTGTTGTTCCATAGAAGCCCGCAGGTTTCTGAACGATAAGCTGGTACGGAACATCCTGCATATTGTCGATATACCCAATGAAGCCATGGGTATTGATCATGTATATCTTGCCTTCCTCGATATCGGTTCCTGATGGGGAAAATACAGCTTTATGTTTTGAATTGTCCATTTCATCATCAAAGCTGTCATTTACCAGATAGGTTACCTTGCTAAGATCTTTAGCATTTTTTAATGAGTATGTATTGTCATTAACTTTTGTGTAGGTTAATTCTTTTCCTTTGTTATCATAAAACTTGATCCCTTCCACAAATCTGCCGTAATCATCTACAGAATACGTACCGGGAACGGTTTTCGGGAAATGGAACTTGATATCTCCGGATTTCATTTTCGGAAACTCCATGGTAACGGCTACCTTGTCGTCTTTTACATTCACAAGATCAATCGTTGTTTTTATAGATTGGGCATTAGCCAAAAAAGCGGCGAAAAGACCCAGACTGATTGCTGTTTTTCTCATTAGGTTTAAATCTTTATAGTTAAATAGTAGTTTATTTGATCATTTTGTTACGGTGTTCAGTATTAAACTTTTCTTAAAATTTTAAAAGAACCTTACTGATCTTATGATCCGAAGAAAAGCTTCATAGCTGAAATTAAAAAAGACAAACCTGTACTGTAACGATTTGCCTTTTTTGATTTTTTTTATTTACTGAACCTGGTTATAATGGATATAATAGTTCTTGTTAAATTCTACCGGTGTAGCCTTTTTAAGTTTTACAGTCTGCCAGTTTTCGGTAGGATTGATGGTCTGGTCACCGTTAATGATTATGGGAAGTTTAAGATCCTTAACCCCATCTGTGTACCGGAACTTTAAGGAGTCTCCGTTTTGAGAATATTCAAGATTAGGGATTTTTATTGTTCTTAAATATTGATTAAAGATACTCGACAGATCAATTCCTGATCTAGATGACATATAATCTTCGATCTGTTTTGTGGTAACAGTCTGATGGTAGAAATCTTTACCCAGGCCTCTCAGGATCTGTCTGAATTTTTCATCATTATTGATCATCTGCCGTATGGTATGAAGCATATTGGCCCCTTTCGGATACATATCACCGCTGCCTTCATTTCTCACGCCATACTTTCCAATAATCGGAATATCATTATCGATATTGTTACGGATGCCTACAGCATATATGTCCGCCGATTTTTTATCCATATATTTTTCCACGAAAAGAACCTCAGAATACATGGTGAAACTTTCATGGATCCACATATCCGCCTGATCTTTTGCCGTAATATTATTGGCAAACCATTCGTGGCCGCTTTCATGAATGATGATATAATCCCATTTAAGACCTACGCCTGTTCCGGAAAGGTCTCTGCCTCGGTAACCGTTTTGGTAATCATTCCCATAAGCTACATTGCTCTGGTGCTCCATACCCAGATAGGGAGAATCAACCAGCTTGTAAGAATCTTCATAAAAAGGATACGGCCCAAACCAGTATTCAAATGCAGAAAGCATTGGTTTTACCTGCTGGAACTGTTTTTTTGCTTTTTCAAGATTGTAATCCAGTACCCAGTAATCCAGGTCGAGCTTTCCTTTCTCTCCATTAAATGTATCTTTAAAATTGACATATTTGCCAATATTCGGAATGATAGAATAAGCATTGATCGGATTCTTTACTTCCCAGGTATAAGCTGTTTTGTTACCTTCCGTTTTTTTACTGGTCAGTCTTCCGTTTCCTACACCTACAAGATCATTGGGAGTAATGATCTTCATAACAATACCATTTTCCGGTTCATCACTCCAGATATCTTTTGTCGGAAGCCATATGGAAGCTCCGATTCCTTCATCGGCTACACTCATCCACGGATTTCCTTTCTCGTCTTTAGCGAAAACCCAGCCTCCGTCCCAGGGTGCATTTTTTGCAATCGTTGGTTTTCCGGAATAGGTTACATCAATCGTATATTTTTCACCCTTTTTGAATTTCTTTTTGGCTGTGATGAAAATAAAATCTCCATCCTGCTTATAGTTGGCAATCGGGAAATTACCTTCCACTTTATCTGCCTTCATCGGCTTCTGCAAATCGATCTGGAAAACAGGGTCGGTAATGTCTTTGGTGATCTCAAAGCTGATTTTATTATATCCCTTAATACTTTTCTGTGCAAAATCCGGCTCTACAGAAAGATCATATTTTTTGACATCCCAGAAATTCCTGAACTGGGTATCAGAACCTTTCAGTGTATCTTGTTTTGTGAAAACCTTATCTTTTTCAAAGAATTGCCCAAAAACAAGTCCCGAAGCAAATAAAAGTGTATACGTCAGCTTTTTCATTTAAAATCAAATTAAATTCTATCAAAAATAGAAAAATTAATGGCATAATGGAATGCATAAGAGAAAAAATATAAAATGGGCTGTATGAAGAATAGAATAGCGGCATAAAAAAAGCCCGGCTAAAACCGGGCTCAGGTATAATAACAATAAAGTTTTATCAATGATTTTGCAATAAGTATCTAATCCGTATTATTCCTGCACTGCCGGAAGATTTGCTGCATTTTTCTGTACTTTTTTGTAAGTGAAGGAACACATTACGATACTGAATTCATATAGTATAAGCAGTGGAAAAGCAGCCATCAGCATACTTAAAACATCTGCCGGCGTAATAATCGCAGCAACGACCATGATCAGAACAATAGCATGGCGGCGATAAGTTTTCATAAACATTGGGGTCAGAATTCCTATGCTTGTCAGGAAATAGATAAGAATAGGGAATAGGAAAATAACTCCCATACCTAAAATTACCTGTAAAAATAATGTGGTATAATCACTTAAGTCATACAATGGAATGATAATATCGGAAATCTTAAAGATAACCCCGAAATTTACAGCGAATGGAAGGATTAAAAAATAACCGCATAAAACTCCTGTCATAAACAGGATCCATACTGCATTGATAATAAAGATAGAGTTCTTTCTTTCCTTAGGATGAAGGGCAGGGCCTATAAACCTCCATAACTCCCATACGATATAAGGAAAAGCCCCTACCAGACCTCCGAAAACAGAAACAGCCATCATCACATTGAACTGCTGATAAAGCCGCTGTACACGAACCGGAAAATCTTTCGGAAGATGAATACTGTCTTCACCTAAAAGCATTCTTGAAAAATGATTGACTACCCTGAAAGTTGGAAAATCATTTCTGGTCGGACCAAAAAAGATATGGTCCATGATCCAGTTGATATTGAATCCTACAGCCACAGCAACAATTATAATAGCAATAATTGAGCGGACAAGGTGACCTCTTAATTCTCCAATATGTCCCAAAAAGGACATTTCTTTTTTTTCGTCCATATACTAAGTCTCTCTAAAATAGCCAACCCGTAAAAGGTAAGCCGTTTAAGTCTGCGAAATTATGAAATAATAATCAGTATTTAGAATTATTGAATGTGATTTTGTCTAAGTTTATAGGGAAATACTTGTATGTTTGGTTTTCAGAAAAAAGCAGACGGTATTTTGTAGATACCGTCTGCTGATTTATTGTGATTAATAAAATGATTTTAAATAGAATCAATTAATTCCTTCATCAAGCAATGTATGAAGATCAATGATCCCGAAATATTTTCCATTTTCTGTAACGATAAGCTGGCCGATATTATTTTCTTTCAGGATTTTCATAGCTTCCTTGGCCAGAGTATCTCTTTCAATGGTTTTAGGATGGGCAGACATGATGTTTTTTGCCTGAATTTTGGTAATATCATCACCTTTCATCAGCATTCTTCTCAAGTCCCCGTCGGTGATCACGCCAATTATTTTTTCGTCCTGTGTCACTACTGTAATCCCGTGGCTTGATGCACTGATTGAAATAATGACGTCCCTTACCGGTGCATTTTCCTCAACCTGCGGCTTTTGAGGGGATAAGAACTGATCTACTTTTGAAACCAGATTCTTTCCTAAGCTTCCTCCCGGATGAAATTTAGCAAAATCGTTCTCTCTGAAATCATTCAGCTCCATTAAAGCAACAGCCATAGCATCTCCAAGTGCCATCTGGATGGTGGTAGAGCTGGTCGGGGCCAGTTTATTAGGACAGGCTTCCACATCTACGTGAGTATCCAGAACAATTTCGGAGAATTCGGCGAGTTTACTGTTTTTATTCCCTGTCATCCCGATCAGGGCAGAAGAATAATCTCTTAAATAAGGAACAAGATTAGCTATTTCAGGTGAATTTCCGGAATTTGAGATGCATAAAACCACATCCTGCTTCTGGATTACACCAAGATCTCCATGGATCGCTTCAGAAGCATGAAGAAATTGCGACGGTGTACCCGTAGAATTTAAAGTAGCAACAATTTTATTACCTACATGGGCAGATTTCCCGATTCCCACAACAATTAATTTCCCTTTTGCCGAATGAATAATTTCCACTGCTCTGGCAAAATCTTCACCTATCCTGTTCTTTAATTTTTCAAGTTCTGAAATTTCTATCTCTAAAGTGCTCTTTGCAATTGAAATAAGGTCGGCTCTTTCCATTTTATAATTTTAAGGTATACAAAAAATCCATTAAAAAACGTTATATTTAAAAAAGAATATTTAATATAAGTTTTATTTTTTATAAATTCGTTCGCTTTTATTTTAAGCAGAATTTTTATAACTTTGGGTTGGATGCAAATTTAGCAATAGAAAATTAGATGAACGCAAAAAAAGCCAATTTATCAGGCGAATTGAAAAAGTATTTCGGGTTTTCTACATTTAAAGGCCAGCAGGAACAAATTATAGAAAACCTACTTAGTGGGAAGGATATATTTGTCTTAATGCCGACAGGAGGAGGTAAATCATTATGTTACCAGCTTCCGGCACTTATTTCAGAAGGTACGGCAATAGTAGTTTCGCCCTTAATAGCGTTAATGAAGAATCAGGTAGATGCGGTAAACGGCCTTTCATCTGATGACGGGGTAGCGCACGTTTTAAATTCATCATTAAATAAGACACAGACAAAACAGGTTTTTGATGACATCAGGAGTGGCAAAACCAAGCTTTTGTATGTAGCTCCGGAATCGTTAATCAAAGACGATTATCTGGATTTCCTTAAAGAAGTTAAGATTTCTTTTGTAGCTATTGATGAAGCACACTGTATTTCAGAATGGGGCCATGATTTCCGGCCGGAATACAGGAACCTGAAATCGATTATTGACAGGATTGCTGAGGTTCCGGTGATCGCTTTGACAGCTACTGCAACACCAAAAGTTCAGGATGACATCCAGAAAACTTTAGGAATGAGCGATGCATTAGTTTTTAAAGAAAGTTTCAACCGTCCGAACCTCTATTACGAAGTACGTCCGAAAGTCAATGTAGACAAAGAAATCGTACGATTTATCAATCAGCATAAAGGAAAGTCGGGGATTGTTTACTGTTTAAGCAGAAGAAAAGTGGAAGAGTTTGCCCAGCTGCTGCAGGTAAACGGGATCAATGCGCTTCCGTACCACGCAGGTCTTGACCAGAAAGTGAGAGTGGCTAATCAGGATAAATTTCTGATGGAGGAAGTAGATGTTATTGTCGCTACAATAGCCTTCGGAATGGGAATCGACAAGCCGGATGTACGTTTTGTAATCCATTATGATTTTCCTAAATCTTTGGAAAGCTATTATCAGGAAACAGGAAGAGCAGGAAGAGACGGTGGCGAAGGTCATTGCCTTGCATTTTATGATCCTAAGGATATTGAGAAACTGGAAAAATTCCTTGCACAAAAACCAGTTTCCGAAAGAGAAATCGGGTTACAGCTTTTAAATGAAGTGGTGGGCTACGCTGAAACTTCAATGAGCAGAAGGCAGTATATTCTCTATTATTTCGGAGAAAATTTTGATCCGGTGAAAGGGGATGGAGCCAATATGTGTGACAATTCCTCTAACCCTCCAAAATTAAAAGAAGCAACATCGGACCTTAAAAAAGTTCTGACACTTATTAAAGATACCGGTGAAAAGTTCAAGTCTAAGGATCTGATCTCGGTAATTGTTGGAAAAGAAAATGCAGTTACAAAATCATATAAATTAGAACAGACTTCTCATTTCGGTTTCGGAAAAGATGAAAAAGATAACTACTGGAAAACTATTTTGAGACAGGCAACGGTTCAGGGATTTCTGCAGAAAGATATTGAAACCTACGGCGTTTTGAAAATGTCTGATAAGGCAAGAAACTTCTTAGAAAAACAATCTAAAGAACCATTCTTAATTGCGGAAGACAGAGAGTTTGATCTTTCCCAAACCAAGGCAGAGAATGAACAGGTACAAATGCAGGCCAGTACAGGTCTGGATCAGAATCTCTTCAGCCAGTTAAAAGATCTTAGAAAAAAAGTAGCCAAAAAACATGGAATTCCACCTTACACGGTTTTCATGGATCCAAGTCTGGAGGATATGACCGTTCAGTATCCTATTTCATTGGAAGAAATTGCCAAGATTTACGGGGTAGGAGAAGGAAAGGCAAAAAAATATGGTAAAGAATTCGCAGACTTTATTAAAGCTTACGTAGAAGAAAATAATATCGAACGTACCCAGGATATGGTATTGAAACAGGTGGCTAATAAATCCAGCCATAAAGTTTTTATTATCCAGAGTACCGATAAAAAAATTGACCTTGAAGATATTGCAAGGGCGAAGAACCTTTCCATGAATGAACTTTTAAAAGAAATGGAAAGTATTGTCTATCAGGGGACAAAACTGAATATTGACTATTATATTGAAGATAATTTTGATGAAGATATCGTAGATGGCTTCATGGAATTCATGACTGAATCTGAAAGCGACAGCATGAAAGTGCTTCTCGATGAGTTCGGAGATGAACTTTCTGATGAAGAAGTAAGAATGTTGAGGATAAAATTTATCAGCGATGTAGCGAATTAAAAAATCCAATATATTTAATATCTAAGCTCTTCTTTGGAAGGGCTTTTTTTAGATAATAACTTGTGTTTATTAACTTTTATTGAAATGTTCCGGATATCAATATTTGAAACTTAATAAAACTTTTTACTAACTTTAACTGATGAAAAAAATATCTGTCATATTTATTCTGCCGGATCTGGAAACCGGTGGTGCAGAAAGAATTGTTACCACTATCGCCAATCATCTTTCCAGAGACCGGTTTGAACCCAAAATCCTTTTGCTTCGCAAACAGGGCGGATATCTTAATTTTCTGAAAAAAGATGTTGAAATCATTGACATCAACACCGAAAGGATCAGGCATTCCCTAAAGCCTATTTTAGGCGAAATTTACCGCAGAAAACCGGATATTGTGTTTTCAGGTTTTGGCGAAGTAAATGCTTATCTGGCCTTATTCATTAAACTCTTCCCAAGGACGAAATTTATTGCCAGGGAAACGAATGTGGTAACACAGCATGTAACCCGGAAAGAAATCAAATTCTTCTACAACTTTTACAATAACTATCAGAGGATCATTGCCCAAAGTGATGATATGATGCATGACCTTGTAGATAACTTTAATATTAAGAAAAAGAAAATTGTAAAAATAAACAACCCAGTTGATTTTGACTTTATCAATGAAAAACTGGGCGTTTCTGTCAAGCCGGATAGTTTTAAATACAATTATAAAAATGTAGTGGCCATAGGAAATCTATCGGCGAGGAAAGGTTTTGACAATTTGCTAAAAGTATTTTCAAGACTTAAAAACGAAAATATTATGCTTCATATTCTGGGTGACGGCAAGGATAAGGATGTACTGCTTCAGATGAAAGATTTTCTAGGACTGAAAAATGTTATTTTCCATGGCAGACAGGATAATCCTTACCAGTATCTAAAATATGCAGATCTCTTCATTCTCTCTTCTAGGTACGAAGGTTTCCCGAATGTTCTTTTGGAGGCAGGTGCCTGCGGAACTTATTCTTTGGCCAATAACTGTCCGGGAGGCATTAATGAGATCATCCAGCACCAGGTGAACGGAGAAGTTTCAAATATTGAAAATTACGAAGATTTCTCCCAAAAAATAATGAAAGTTCTGCAGGGAAATTATAATCGTGATGGAATAAAAAACTCGATAAGGTCAAGATTTTCGAAGGATATTATTCTGGATAAATATGAGAAGGTGTTGTTGGATCTGATGAAAAAATAATGGCTGAATTTGCGTTATAGACCCATATTTTTTACATTTGATCTTCATTAATTTTATTTAAAATCAATATTCATCAATGAATAAAATTCCCAAAATTGGATGTGCTTGTGAAAAACCGACTTCGGACTATACTGAATACAGAAGTTCTCAATTAGGCATAGACCATACCAACGGAAGATATGCAGAAGTAACAATTCAGCAGTGCAAACTTTGTCAAAGAATATGGATTCATTATTTTGTTGAATTTGAACATTATTCTAAATCAGGAAGATGGTACAAAGGAATTGTTTCGAAAAAAGACCGCACACAAATAACCCCTGAAAATGCAGTTGACTATTTGGAAAATCTTGAATGGTACGTGTATGGAGGTTCGTTTTTTGAAAGTGCCGGAACTTTTGGCCAAGGAAAGCTGAATGTGGATTGATTCATAAGTCTTGAAAGAATTAGCATATAATTTAAGAATAAATAAAATGGGAAATTTCATAAAGCCATTTATATTTGTTATTTTGATACTGAATTCTGTTGTGATGCTGGCTCAGCAGAAGACCATCTCCAGAAAAGAATTATTGAAAACTGCCATTAACCAGAAAGTTAAGACTACGGAAATTCAGGAAATAACGCTAGTGCCGGGATTGGAAGTTCCAAAGCACCTGCATCCCTGCCCGGTAGTAGGCATAATAAAATCCGGAGAAGCGGTTTTTCAGATAGAAGGTCAGCCAAAAATAATTCTTCATGAAGGAGACGCTTTCTATGAACCTAAAAATGTAAAGATCCTTCACTTTGATAATGCATCAGCAGAAAAACCTCTTGTTTTTACAGCAATCTATCTGAAAGAAGGAAATGAAGAAAATATAAAATTATTGAAATAGAAGTTCCGCAAATCAACCATCTGAATTGTCAATCTTAAAATTGATAAAACTCACTTTGGTGCTTGGTAATTTATATGTAAATTTGTGAGAATTAAGAAAGATAATAATAAACAAATTCATACAATAACATGAGTCAATTCGATGTTACCGTAATAGGTTCCGGTCCTGGAGGTTATGTAGCTGCTATCCGTGCGGCACAGTTAGGTTTCAAAACAGCAATTATTGAAAAATATTCAACTTTAGGCGGAACTTGTCTTAACGTTGGATGTATTCCGTCAAAAGCGCTTTTAGACAGCTCTGAACATTTCGAGAACGCGAAGCACAACTTCGCAGGCCACGGAATCATTATCAATGAGCCGCAGGCTGATATTGCAAGAATGATCGAGCGTAAGAACGAAGTGGTGAAACAGAATACAGATGGAATCAACTACCTGATGAGCAAAAACAAAATCACCGTTTTTGAAGGATTGGGAAGTTTTGAATCTGCCACTCAGATCAAAGTAACGAAAAACGACGGTTCTTCTGAAACCATCGAATCCAAATATACCATCATTGCAACCGGTTCCAAGCCGTCTTCTTTACCTTTCATTACTCTGGATAAAGAAAGAGTGATTACCTCTACAGAAGCATTAAACCTTAAAGAAATTCCTAAGCACCTGGTAGTAATCGGTGGAGGAGTTATCGGTCTTGAATTAGGTTCTGTATACTTAAGATTAGGCGCTCAGGTAACTGTTGTGGAATTCATGGATAAGATCATTCCGGGAATGGATGGAGCTCTAAGCAAGGAACTGACTAAAGTTCTTAAGAAACAGGGAATGAAGTTTATGCTTTCTACGGCTGTTTCTGCTGTTGAAAGAAACGGAGATACTGTAAAGATCACAGCTAAAGATAAAAAAGGAGAAGAAGTAACCGTAGAAGGAGATTACTGTTTGGTATCTGTGGGTAGAAGACCTTATACAGACGGTCTTGCTCTTGAAAAAGCAGGTGTGGAACTTGATGAAAGAGGAAGAGTAAAAACAAACGACCACTTACAGACTAACGTTGCCAACATCTATGCGATCGGTGACGTGATCAAAGGAGCAATGCTTGCTCACAAAGCGGAAGAAGAAGGAGTTTTGGTAGCTGAAATCCTTGCAGGTCAGAAACCTCACATCAACTATAACCTTATTCCTGGTGTTGTGTACACATGGCCTGAAGTTGCCGGAGTTGGTAAAACTGAAGAGCAGCTGAAAGAAGAAGGAGTAGCTTACAAAGTAGGTTCTTTCCCAATGAGAGCGTTAGGTAGAAGCCGTGCAAGTGGTGATGTTGATGGTCTTGTAAAGATTATTGCAGACGAAAAAACGGACGAAGTTTTAGGAATGCATATCATCGGAGCCAGAGCTGCCGACCTTATCGCAGAAGGAGTAATTGCTATGGAATTCCGTGCAAGTGCTGAAGATATTGCAAGAAGCTCTCACGCCCACCCAACCTATGCAGAAGCTATTAAAGAAGCGGCATTGGATGCAACAGGGAAGAGACCAATTCATATGTAATTTTTGATTGAAAGATTTAAAATTCAAATATTTAAAATTAAAGAGAAGCATTTGCTTCTCTTTTTTTGTGGACTGAAAATTGTATTTCGATAGCAGGATAAAACAGGAAAACAGGATACATAGTTTGAAATCTTCAATTTTCCGTACCTTTGTGGCTAATTCTATTATTCAATGCAACTCGGAAAAACCCAGACTTTAAAAATTTCAGATAAAAACTACTCAGGATGGATCTTAACGGATGAAGCAGGCGAAAAAGCTTTTTTGCCCAAAGTTTTCACCAGCGATGATAAGGAAATTGATGATGAGGTTGAAGTTTTTGTCTATCAGGACGACGGAAAATTAAAGGCAACCACTGAAATTCCATTGGCTGAAGTAGGAGAGTATGCGGTAATGAGCTGTGTACAGAGCCTTCCGAGTGGAGCCTTTATGGATTGGGGGATTATAAAAGACCTTTTTATTCCTTACAAACAGCAGAAATCCAAAATTATTGAAGGAAAAAGATACTTGGTTTATTTATATGTGGATGAAGACCTTGATCTGATTACCGGAACTACAAAATTCAAAAGAAATCCACAGTACCAGGACCTTCCTTTCCAAAAAGGAGATAAGGTAGACCTGTTGATGATGAATGAAAGTGAGCTGGGCTGGAATGTGGTGATCAATAAAAAATATATTGGACTTGTTTATGCATCAGATGTATTCAAAAAGCTGTATCCTTTATCGGAAGAAAGCGGTTATATCAAAGCTATCCGTGAAGACGGTAAAATTGATGTTTCCCTACAGCCGGAAGGTTTCGAAAATATAGATGAATTCAAGCAAAAGATTCTTGACAAACTGGAAGAAAACTACGGACTTCTCTATCTGTCAGACAAGTCTTCTCCTGAAGAGATCAAAGATGAGCTTCAGATGAGTAAAAAGAACTTTAAAAAAGCACTCGGCGGACTGTATAAAGATAAGATCGTCGATATTTCAGAAGATAAAATAAAATTATTGTAAAATAAAAAACGGGCAGAATTTTCTGCCCGTTTTGTTTTGGCATCTTGTTCTTTGCCAGAAGCTACAACTATAAGTTCTTCCACCCTGATTTTAATTGTTTCCCACAGACAAGTTAGTGTATTCCTTTGCTCAATGAATGCCCTTTTTCTTATTATACTTCTCCAAAACTTATTTGTTTTGCCTTTGCCATAAACAAAATTGTTAGGCATTTCTTTCCGAATCATGATCTTATATTGATTTACGCTTATTCCCAAAACATGATGTAAATCATAACAAATTTGTTTAATTATTTTGTTTAACAATTTTGTCAAAAATAAAATTTGATTTACATTTGCACAAAATTGTTTAACAATAATGTCAAATCAAGCAAAAAAAGACCAAACACAGGAATTAATAAAAGAGACAGCGAAGAATTTATTCTTTGTGAAAGGGAAGTTTGATGCTACTACCCAGGAGATTGCAGATGCAGCCGGAGTGAACAGAACATTGATTAATTATTATTTCCGATCAAGGGATAATCTGATTCAGATTATTTTTGATGAAGCCCAACGGGTGGAACAGGAAAAATCAAAGATTATTCAAAATGCAGATCTTCCTTTTAAAGTGAAGATCAGCAAGTTTATAGAAGGAAGCCTTGCCACCAGTCTTCAATATCCATATCTGGAAACTTATATTGTTTCACAGATTAATAAAGGGAACTGCCATCAGAGAGAGATAGAAGAAGATGTACTGGAAACTCTTTATAAAGACATCGAAAAAGAGATGGAACTGGGAAATATTGAAAAAATGGCTCCCGTTCAGTTTATTCTGAATATGGTTTCATTACTTGTATTTCCAAGTGCTATAAGACCTTTATTTATGGAGAATCTGATGATTAGCGATGAAGAATATGATAAAATCATTTCCGAAAGAAAAGAGATCATTATCAACATGCTTTTCAAAAATTAAAAAAATGTTAAAGTATTTTAAGAAATGATTCGTCCTTTAGAAATAAAAACATTGACGAGAAAAATTACATTAAAAAAATAAACGAAGTATAAAATTATGAAAAGAAAACGTATAACTGCTAAAAAGCTAAAAATTGGGATAGCTGCAGCATTTATGATTTTCGGCTTTTCATCCGTATCTGCCCAGCAGCAGGTTTCTTTACAGGAAGCCATCAAGCAGGCACTGCAAAATAAGGCAGAAGCCAAAAAAGCGGCATTACAGATCAAAAAAGCTGAATATAAAATTGATGAGGCCAGAGCTGGAGCTTTACCGCAGATAAGTGCTACTGCAGGGCTAACTTACAATCCGGTTATTCAGGAATCTTTGCTTGAATTTGGCGGTGAGAGAATCAGAGCACAGCTGGGACAGCCATGGAGCTCAACGGCTTCTGTACAGCTTCAGCAGGCAGTATTTGATCAAAGAGTTTTTACCGGTCTTAAAGCGGCAAAATCTACCAGAGAATTCTATGTTTTAAATGCTCAGTTAACGAACGAACAAATTATTGAAAATGTAGCAACAGCTTATTATCAGGTTTTTGTTCAGGAAGAGAATCTTAAAACGGTTGAAGCCAGCTACGCCAATACGGAAAAAACGAGAAATGTAATCAAGAGCCTGGTTGATAATGGTTTAGCAAAAGCCATCGATTTAGATCGTACCAATGTTCAGTTGACAAATATCGGTTCAAATAAGCAGCAGCTAATCAATTCCGTTGAACTTTCAAAAAATGCTTTGAAGTTTTATATGGGAATTCCGATTTCTACGGATATCGAGCTTGAAGAGAAAACAATCGAGCCAAGACCTGAATTGATAGCAAGCAATGTAAACCTGGACGACCGTACAGAAATCAAAGTCTTAAACAAAAACAGAGAACTTCTGCAGTTTAACAAAAAAGCTACGGAAGCTTATTTATACCCGACAGTGAATCTGGTTGCCAATTACGGCTGGGGAGGACAAGGTAGAAAATTCCCTCTTACCAATGGGATTAACAACGGAGTTCTTTGGAGCGATTATTCAGCGATAGGTTTGAATGTGAACATTCCTATTTTCACCGGGGGAGCTACCAAAGCTAAAATCAATCAGGCAGAAATTGATATCCAGGATTTAGATTTAGATATCCAAAATACCCAGCTGAGCTTAAGTTTAGATTATAAAAATGCAATTACCAATATGGAAAATGCATTAATCAATATTGAGAGTATGAAAGATAATGTAGGATTGGCAGAAAGAGTTCAGAAAAATACTCAGGCCAACTATCAGTATGGTCTGGCAACGCTTACAGAGGTTTTAGATGCTGAAAATGCTCTTACCCAGGCGAAACAGAACTATGCAAATGCTTTATTAGATTACAAACAGGCGGAAATAAAATTAATCAAGGCTAAAGGAGAATTAAACACACTACAAAACCCGTAATAAACTATGAAAAAAACCTTAATATATATCATCGTCGCAGCAGTACTTATTGGTTTAGCCGCATATAAAATCGCTGATAATAAGAAGAAACAGGAAACAGAAGTAAAAGAAGTTGCTAAACAGGTGGATAAAATCAACGTAAATGTTGTCACTGTTGCAAGAGAAAATATTGACACAGACTATACTGCCAACGGAACTTTCATTCCAAAGCAGGAAATGAATCAGTCTTCCGAAATCGCCGGACGTATTGTAAGCGTTCTGGTAAAAGAAGGATCAAGAGTTTCTGCAGGACAGACTTTGGCTGTGATCAAAAAAGACGCAATCGAAGTGGATGTTTCTCAGGCTCAAAATAATTTGCAAAATGCGATTATTGATAACCAACGTTACGAAAATGCTTTCAAAACCGGAGGTGTTACCAAACAGCAGGTTGATAACTCAAGGCTGCAGCTGAAAAATGCACAGGCAGCCGTAAGAGCTCAGGGAGTAAGAGTAAATGATACCAGTATTCGTGCAGGGATCAGCGGAACAATCAATAAAAAGATGGTAGAGCCGGGAACAGTGGTTTCCGTGGGAACTTCCATGTTTGAAATTGTTAATATCAACAGCTTGAAACTTTCTGTATTGGTGGATGAAAGCCAGGTTGGAAGAATTCAGTTGGGCCAGGAAGTTCCAATTAATGTAAATGTTTTACCTGGAGAATCTTTCAGCGGAAGAATTACCTTCATTGCTCCTAAAAGTGATGCTTCTTTAAATTTCCCTGTTGAAATTGAAGTTCAGAACAGAGGAAACCTGAAAGCGGGTATGTATGCAACAGCTTTGTTCAAAACCAATCATGGTGCTGAAACCCAGAATATGCTGACCGTTCCTGCAGAAGCTTTTGTGAACGGAGTAAGTTCAGGACAATTATTTATCGTAAGTAACGGAACGGCTAAACTGATCAAAGTACAAACCGGAAAAGTATACGGTGACAAAGTTCAGATCTTAAGCGGACTGAATGGTGGTGAACAGGTAGTTACCAGCGGACAAATCAACCTTGATAACGGTTCAAAAATCAATATCGTAAAGTAACAGAAGATGAAGTTAGCAGAAATATCCATTAAAAGGCCGTCCCTTGTTATCGTATTGTTTACGATACTTACACTGGGTGGTTTATTAAGTTACTCCATGATGGGGTACGAGTTGATTCCAAAGTTTGAAACCAATATGGTAACCATTTCTACGGTATATCCGGGAGCTTCGCCTGCTGAGGTGGAAACTTCGGTAACCCGAAAAATTGAAGATGCTGTGGGTTCCCTGGAAAACGTAAAAAAAGTTGAATCTTCATCTTACGAAAGTTTATCGGTTATTATGGTTCAGCTGAATACCGGTGCCGATGTAAACTATGCTTTGAATGATGCACAGAGAAAGGTAAATGCTATTCTGGCAGACCTTCCGGACGATGCAGATCCACCTTCTTTGCAAAAATTCTCACTGGATGATCTTCCGATCATGACTTTGAGTATTTCCAGTGACAAGCTTAATAATAAAGATCTTTATGACCTTTTAGATAAAAAAATAGAGCCTATTTTTTCCCGTGTAAATGGTGTGGCTCAGGTTGATCTTGTAGGAGGCCAGGAGAGAGAGATTCAGGTCAACTTAGATGAAAAGAAAATGCAGGGTTATGGTATTGCCATTGCAGATGTCCAGCAGGCCATTCTTTCATCCAACCTGGATTTCCCGACGGGGGCTTTGAAGACCAGAACGTCAAGATCTACGATCAGACTTTCCGGGAAGTATAAAAGTGTAGATGAGATGAATAACCTTGTGGTTTCCAATAAAGATGGAGCTCAGGTTCGTTTGTCAGATATTGCAACCGTTTTCGATACTCAAAAAGATGTGGAGAAAGTGGCAAGATACAATCAGAATTCAACGATTTTACTTCAGGTTAAAAAACAGTCTGATGCCAATGCGGTCTCCGTTTCAGAAGCTATTCAGAAAACAATTGCTGATGTTCAGAACAACTATAAAACCCAGGCAATTAAAATCAATATTGTAGATGATACCACAGACTTTACACTTGAAGCTGCAGACCACGTAATTTTCGATTTATTCCTAGCAATTATCCTGGTAGCAGTAGTTATGTTATTGTTCCTTCATAACATCAGGAATGCATTCATTGTAATGGTTTCTATCCCGATGTCATTGATTGCAACGGTAATCGGGATGTATCTGATGGGATATACCTTAAACCTGATGAGTTTACTAGGACTTTCATTGGTGGTTGGTATTCTTGTGGATGATGCGATTGTAGTTTTGGAGAACGTTTACCGTCACATGGAGATGGGTAAAAGCAGAATCCGTGCAGCGTATGATGGTGCTTCAGAAATTGGATTTACCGTAACGGCTATTACCCTGGTAATTGTAGTGGTATTCTTGCCAATCGCGATGAGTTCGGGGCTGGTATCTGATATCCTGGCGCAGTTCTGTGTCACCGTGGTTATTGCAACATTATTCTCATTATTAGCTTCATTCACTATCATTCCTTGGTTATCTTCAAGATATGGTAAGTTGGTACATTTAACGGGTAAAAATCCTTTTGAGAAATTTATCCTTTGGTTTGAAAAGCAATTGGAAAAATTCACGCACTGGATCACAGGAATTTTGGAGTGGGTGCTGAAATCTTCATTAAGAAGAATCATGACCGTGATCGTAACGTTCATTATCTTGATTTCTTCATTCATGTTGGTAGCATTTGGGTTTATCGGGGGTGAATTTTTCCCTAAAATGGACAGAGGACAGTTCCTTGTTCAGATGGAATTACCAAAAGATGCTTCCGTAGAAAAAACCAATCAGATTACGTTAGCGGTTGAAAGGTACCTTAGAAATGATAAAGATGTTGTAGATATGATCACCACAGTTGGTCAGCAGTCATCAGGATTTGGTGGAGCGCAGGCTACCTTGTATCAGTCAGAAATTCAGGTGATTCTTGTAGATAAATCTGAGCGTAATGAAAGCACAGATATCAAGTCTGCAAAAATCAAGAGAGCGCTGGAAGAAAAATTCACAGGAGTTGAATTTAAAACGGCACCGATCGGATTAATGGGAGCAGATAATGCACCTATTGAAATGGTGGTAACGGCTCAGGATAACGAAACAGCCAATAAGGAAGCGAACAGAATTCTTGAATTGCTTAAAAAAGTTCCTGGTTCTGTAGATGCAGAATTATCAACTGACTCTGGAAATCCGGAAGTTCAGGTGAATATCGACAGAGATAAAATGTCATCTTTAGGCTTAAATCTTTCCAGCGTAGGACAAACGATGCAGACTGCATTCAGTGGAAATACAGACGGAAAATTCAGAGCCGGAGAATATGAATATGACATCAACATCCGTTTTGGTGATGCCAACAGACAATCCATTGATGATGTAAGAAACCTGATGTTTACAAACCCTCAGGGAGAGCAGATCAGATTGAGTCAGTTTGCTGACGTAAAAATGGGTTCAGGACCGAGTTTATTGGAACGTAGGGATAAATCGCCTTCTGTAAAGGTAAAATCTAAAGTAGTAGGTCGTCCTGTAGGAGATGTTGCCAACGAATGGGCCGCTCAGTTTATGGATAACGAAAAAACCAAACCGGCAGGCGTAAGCTATATCTGGAGTGGTGATATGGAAAACCAGACCGAAGGTTTCGGTACCCTAGGAATTGCATTGATGGCGGCTATCGTATTGGTATACCTGGTAATGGTTTCATTGTATGATTCATTTGTATATCCGTTCGTGGTATTATTCTCCATTCCGCTGGCATTGATCGGGGTAATGGTTATTCTTGCCATCACCGGAAATTCATTAAACATCTTTACGATGCTGGGGATGATCATGTTGATTGGTTTGGTAGCGAAGAACGCGATTATGATTGTCGACTTTGCGAATATGAGAAAAGCAGCAGGTGCGAATACGCATGATGCACTGATTCAGGCGAACCACGCACGTCTTCGTCCGATCCTGATGACAACGATTGCGATGATCTTCGGGATGATCCCGATTGCAATTGCAAAAGGAGCAGGAGCAGAGATGAACAACGGATTAGCCTGGGTTATTATCGGTGGTTTGACATCATCATTATTCCTGACGCTGATCATTGTACCGGTAGTATATTCATTATTTGATTCAATTCTCAGAAGAATGGGTAAACATGAAAAAGTAGACTACGAAGCTGAAATGAAAGCTGACTATGTACACAAAGAACTAAGTGAAGACGGATATACTCCTAAACACATAGACTAAGATATTAGCCTTAATTAACCGAAAAGCGCCTCAGATCTCTGAGGCGCTTTTTAATTTTAGGACAATTACCTTATATTAAATTATCTGTTTAGCTTTGTGTTTTTCTATTTGCTCATTTCCCCAGATTCTTAAATAGTCAATGAAAGGGATGAGCTGCTGGCCAACTTCTGTTAAAGAATATTCTACTTTTGGCGGAACTTCGTGATATACTTTCCTGTTGATAAGGCTGTCATCCTCCAGTTCACGCAAAGTCTGGGTAAGCATTTTCGGGGTAATATCTGAGAGCGTTTTCCGCAATTCGCCGTAACGCATAATAGCTTTTACGTGCAGATACCATAAGATTCTTCCTTTATATTTTCCGCCAATTCTTCTAAATGCATAATCTACAGGACAGGAAGGCTCGTCGATTAAATATTTTTTCATGATTTTTATTAAAATTAATATATTGATAATCAGCAATAGTATACTTTTGGTTTGTAGAGTACAAAAAAGTGCATACTTGCCTGTAATATAGCATTAATTTACTTTTGTTTTGACCTTAAAGTAAAAATATAATGAAAACAATTATTTTAAATGAAGCAGGAGGTGTTGATAAGCTTCAGCTGACTGATACAGAAAAACCCCAAATAAAAAGTAACGAAGTATTAGTAAAAGTAAAAGCAATAGGAATCAACCCGGTTGATGTAAATGCCAGAGCATATGATGGTGTTCTCAGTTGGATATATGGTGATATAAGACCGGTGGTCTTAGGCTGGGATATTGCAGGTGAAGTGAGTGAGATAGGAGAAAATATAACCGATTTTAAAATTGGGGACAGAGTTTTCGGAATGGTAAACTTTTTCGGGAACGGAAAAGCCTATGCAGAATATGTGGCTGCTCCTGAAAGTCATCTGGCCCTGATTCCTGACAATCATACATTTGAAGAGGCTGCAGCAGCTACTTTAGCAGCGGTAACAGCTTACCAGGCCTTGGTGGATGTTGCTAAAATTAAGAAAAACGACAGGGTTCTGATCCATGCTGCGTCAGGAGGAGTTGGCCATTTTGCAGTACAGATCGCTAAATATTTTGGAGCTTATGTGATAGGAACTTCCTCCGCAAATAATAAGGAATTTGTTCTGTCAATGGGTGCGGATGAGCATATTGATTATACCCAAAAAGACAGCCTCGATATTGCTAATGATATAGATATTGTTATCGATACCATTCAGGGAGAAACCCTGTTGAAATCAATTGATGTGGTGCGTTCCGGAGGAATTATTGTAACATTGCCTTCGCCTGAAATTCCTCAAAAAACTCAGGATAAAGCGGAAAAACAGGATATTAATCTTGAATTCATGATGGTGGCCTCCAAAAAAGAAACGATTCAGTCCATTGCTGGCTTACTTGAGAATAAATCCCTGATTCCTCATATCCATCGAACTTTTTCTTTTGAGGAAATGGCTAAAGCCCATCTGGAAATGGAAACAAAAAGGGTAGTAGGTAAAATAGTGGTCACACTATAAAACTGAAAGTATCTTTTCGGGAGTCCGGATCTCAATTAATTAAAGCGCATTAGATTTCTGATGCGCTTTACGTTTCCTTAATCAAATCAATCTTTGATTGATTCCTTCTTTGCATCCTTCTTATGAAGTATAATAATTAATCCTTTGCGTCAAAAAAATCCTGAAAGTATACATTTCAAAAAGATGATCGTTTAATTTCTTTAATCATAAAAAAAGGCTTCCAGAATGAACTGAAAGCCTTCGCTTATTTATTGTTATACAGAAAATTAATCTGCCATAGCTTCGCCAGCCTTTCTGTAGATAAAACTACCGTAGATATGTCTTCTTGCAAAACGGCTTGGAGAATCGGAATTCACCATTTTAATATATGTATTTTTCGGAACTCCAAGGTATTCATACATGTTTCCATTCAGGTGTTGAACTTTCAAAACTGCTTTTTCAAGGTAAAAATCCTGAATATTGGATTTTGTAATCGTTTCAGTATATTCTTCCTTATATTTTTCCTGTGTTTCCGGGTTGATGCTCACCAGAAAGTGATAGGCTTCAATGATAGACTTGCTTTTTTCCTCTGCTTCCAACTTTCCGGCTTCGTCATTGGCAAATTTATCAGGATGCGTATCTTTCATTGTATTCCTGTAAATGGTCTTTAATTCCTTTAAAGTAACGGTTTTATCAACTTCAAGAAGCTTTCTGTATTCGCCTAATTTTTTCATAACTGTAGAATCCTTATTTCGGGGTGCAAAATTAAGGTTTTTAATTGAGAAACTGTAAGTTTTTGATTAGTAATTTGTTTTGAAGGCAATCGGTTGGAATAAATTACATAAAGAACTAAAATAAATATTATACTATCGGTATAATCTTGTGGCCGTTTTATATATCAAAAACATTTTCAAAATGGTGTTTAAGGGAATCTTGATTTGGATAATCTTCACTTCTCTTAGGCAAATTAATTTTTACTCCATGTAATTTAGCATAATATTCATCGTTAATTATTTTGTTGCTAACTTGAATAAGATAATTATTAGGATTAATACTAATTAGTCCCAAATCAAATAACGTATGAATATCTGAGCGTAATAAAAGCCCATTAGGTATTTTATCAGTATCGGAGCCTCTAAAAGAATATATATGCGCTGCTTCTAACATTTCTACAATTTCACAATTTGTTACGGCACATTTTTTATTATAAGTATCAATAAGTTTTTTCCTAAACAGTTTTTGACCTCTCCTCGCATGAATTTGAATAGCAATTTTTTTTCTGTCGTCTTGAATATTATTTAAATTAAAATATTCTATTTCATTTTCATTAATTGTAGAGTTCAAATAATTTTTAATTTGAAGATGTTGTGAGTGTTTTGTCAATTTTAGATTATATAGACATAGACTCAATGATGTTTTAATATGATTTTCTAATTCGACTTCGTTTTCTAACTTGTAATAAAAATCTTTTGGATTTTCATACACATTATTATATTTGGTTTTTTCACTTCCTCCGTCAATGTCTAAAATCGGAATATATTTTCCTTTTTTTCTAACCACAATATTTAAACTTCTAGAATTAGTTTTTGATTCTGCACAACCAACTACAGCTCCTTTCCCTAGTTTATCAAAGCAAATCGCAACATATATTCCGTCCGATACTTTTTGCCCTGGAGGAAGAATGCAAACATGAGTTATATTTGGAAAATTAGCAGCTCCCTTAGATATTTCTACTGTAAAATCAATACCTTCAAATTTTTTATACCTTTTATGCAGTTCATCTTTTAAATTACTAAGAGCAATTTTAACATCATGTAGAATCGGATTGTCAGTTCTAATAGCAGAACCTTTGATTATAGGATTTTTTTGACGAAATTCGCAAATTTGATTAAAATATTTAGTCATTCATTTTTTTGTCTAAACTAAATTTTTTTTTAATTAATAGCAAATGCTATGAATATTATCAATTAATTGCGTTTAATGCGATTATTTATTAGAAAGAAAGTTGGGATTTAAGAATAGTAGATTTATAGTTAATGATTCTTCAGTTTCTCGTCCGCTATATTAACAGGCAATTCTTAGATCATCCGCCAACGTGATCAGCACAGGAGCCTCAAGTTGTACATGAAATCCTCCGAAGCTTATAGTCCACTCAGCCCCTTAATATGTTTATTTATAAAAGCTTCTTTATCCTTTTTTACTTCTTTTAACATCATTTTCTGGTCTTCCGGAATGTCAGAATATTTTTCGGCCCATAGATTAACTTCAATCAGGACAGGGAGTAGATCAATACCTTTTTGGGTGAGTTTGTATAACACTTTAGCCTTACTTTCCGGATGGTCCAGTTTGATGATGAGCTTGTTTTCTTCCAGCATGAGAAGGCGGGAAGCCAGAATATTGGTTGCTATTTTTTCTTCGGATTTTAAGAAATCTCCATAAGTGCACTGTTTGGCATACATCAAGTCTCTTATAATAAGCAGTGACCATTTATCTCCCCAGATATCCAGTGAGCAGCTGATAGGACAATCTGATCTCTTTTTTGAAATTGACATAAAATAAATTTAATAATTAAAAAAAAATAACTTGCATTTTAAAAGTTATTGTATAAATTTGTACTTGTAAAATGCAAGCGAATTTAACAAATTAATTTTACAATACAATGAAAAATACTCTTTTTAACTCTTATAGTAATATCCATTTAGATCGAAACAATCTTCTGATAATAAGAAGAGCAGATCGTCTGACAAAAAGAGGGGTTTCATTTTAAATAGAGTATCATGGAATTAAAAGGAAAAACAATTCTGATAACAGGAGGAGCTTCAGGAATAGGGCTGGAAGCAGCGAAGCAGTTTTTAAAAATAGGTGCGAAGGTTATTATTACAGGCAGAAGTAAGGATAAACTTGATGCTGCAAAAAAACAGTTTCCAAATCTCATTGCCATCCAAAGTGATGTATCTGTTGCTGAAGATGCTAAACTACTTTTTGATAAAGTTTCAGAAATGGGTGGGATTGATATTTTGTACAACAATGCCGGCGTTGGTGCGGCGCCCATCAATTTGGGAATTCCCACCGAAAAACATATCGAAAATGCTGTATACGAAATGGAAGTTAATTATTTAGGGGTAATACGTTTAAATAATCTTTTTCTGGAGATGCTGAAATCAAGAAAAGAAAGTGCTATTATCAATACCACTTCCATCCTGAGCTATGTACCGTCATTTCTTGAAGCTACCTATTCGGCTTCTAAAACGGCGCTGGCATTTTACACCCAATCACTCAGAGAACATTTACGGATTATCGATAGCAAAATCAGGATATTTGAATTACTTCCTCCGGTTGTGGATACGGAAATGACTGCCGCAAGGAAAGATAAGAAAATGACACCGGAAGAACTCGTAAAAGGTTTGATTTTAGGATTACAGAAAGATCAATATACAATTCGGATAGGTGATACAAAACTGGTTTATTTTCTGCACAGATTTTTTCCTAAATTCACATTTGGTTTAGTAAACCCTAAGAGATCAGAACAATACCTTAAACCATAAATAAGCTCAAATTATGAAATCATACGGTATCAATCGTTATAAAAAAGACAGTGCGCTTCAACTTATCGATCTGCCTGAACCCGTTGTCAAAGAAAATGAGGTTTTAGTTCAGATTTATGCAGCAAGTGTCAATCTCCTGGATTCTAAAATAAAAAGCGGTGAATTTAAACTCATTTTACCTTATAAAATGCCGTTGATTTTAGGTCATGATGTGGCAGGAGTCATCACAAAAGTAGGTTCAAAAGTAAAAAGCTTTAAAGTAGGGGATGAGATTTATGCAAGGGTAGCAGATTTTCATATAGGGACTTTTACAGAATTTATTTCTATTAATGAAAAGGATGTGGCTTTAAAACCTAAAAACCTGACAATGGAAGAGGCGGCCTCAATTCCTTTGGTGGGTTTAACGGCTTGGCAGGCTTTGATTGAGAAATCTAATGTTCAGGCCGGTCAGAAAGTTTTTATTCAGGCCGGATCCGGTGGTGTAGGGACTTTTGCTATACAGCTGGCAAAATATCTAGGGGCAACGGTTGCTACTACTGCCAGTGAAAAAAGCTTCGAACTTTTGAAGAGCCTTGGTGCAGATGTACTAATCGATTATAAAACACAAAATTTTGAAGATATTCTGATGGATTATGATGCAGTGCTGAATAGCCAGGACAGCAAAACCCTGGAAAAATCATTCAATATCCTGAAATCAAAAGGAAAAATTATTTCAATTTCCGGTCCGCCAACACCTGCATTTGCAGATGAACTTAACCTGCCTTGGTATATAAAATTGGTGACAAAATTGTTGAGCCGTAAAATCAGAAAAAAGGCGGATAAGCAAAATATTAATTATTCTTTTCTTTTCATGAAAGCTGATGGAAAGCAATTAGCAGAAATTACAAAATTGATAGAAGCAGGAAAAATAAAACCTGTCATCGACAAAGTTTTTTCGTTCGAAAATACAAATGAAGCAGTGAAATATGTAGAAAGTGGCCGTGCAAAAGGAAAAGTAGTCATAAAGATGCTATAATTTTTTTGAGCAAAACAAAAAAAAGCAGGAGCTTAAAAACTCCTGCACAAATCCTATTATTTAACTAAATTTCCTTCTTTATCAAAAGTTTCTGCTGCTTCTTTTGAAGCTTCCACCATGGCAATCAACGCCTTTTCTGTTTCATCCCAATGGCGGGTTTTCAAACCACAGTCAGGGTTTACCCAAAGCTGCTGTGCTGGAATAACGGCTTGCGCTTTTTTCAGCAATTCAACCATTTCTTCTTTTGACGGAACCCTGGGTGAATGAATATCGTAAACCCCCGGACCAATCTCATTCGGATATTTGAAATCTGCGAAAGCATTCAACAGTTCCATCTGGCTTCTGGAGCATTCTATCGTAATCACATCGGCATCCATATCGGCAATATTCTCGATGATATCATTAAATTCAGAATAGCACATATGCGTATGAATCTGTGTTGCATTCTCCACACCGGAAGATGAAATCCTGAAGGCTTCTACAGCCCATTCAAGATATTGCTGCCAATCGGATCTCCTGAGCGGAAGCCCTTCTCTGATAGCCGGTTCATCAATCTGTATGATTCTGATCCCTGCTTTTTCCAGATCATTCACCTCATCACGGATTGCCAGTGCAATCTGTTTACAGGTAAGAGAACGAGGCTGGTCATCACGTACAAAAGACCATTGAAGAATCGTTACGGGGCCGGTCAACATTCCTTTTACCCATTTTTGAGTTAAAGATTGGGCATATTGGGACCAGTAAACCGTCATTGGATGCGGACGGTGAACGTCACCATAAATCACCGGAGGTTTTACGCATCGGCTGCCGTAGCTTTGAACCCATCCGTTTTGAGTAAAAGCAAATCCGGAAAGCTGTTCCCCGAAATATTCTACCATATCATTTCGCTCAAATTCTCCGTGAACCAGCACATCAATACCTATCTCTTCCTGCCAGCGGATGGTTCTTTCTGTCTCTTTTTTAAGAAGATCATCATATTGTTCAGCGGTCAGTTCCCCTTTTTTAAATTTTGATCTCCATGTCCTTACTTCCTTAGTTTGAGGAAAAGAGCCAATCGTTGTCGTAGGAAATAAGGGAAGCTGTAGAACTTTTTGCTGCTCTTCTTTCCTTATGCTGAACGGGCTGTTTCTCTTTGCATCATCTTCAGTTGTTACATCCGTACGGTCTTTTACTTCCTGATTGTGGATCAAAGCTGAGATTTTACGGGTGTCAATTGCTTTTTTATTTTCGGCATACTGTTGCAGAGCCTGGTAATCTGCCTTTCCGGAAGCAAGCTTTTTCAAGGTAACAATTTCATCAACTTTTTGTTTGGCAAAAGCCATCCATTGCTTAATTTCAGGAGATAATGTTTCTTCATTCGTCTCCAATTCAAGATCAAAAGGAGAGTGAAGCAGAGAACATGAAGGGGCAATAAAAACCCTGTCTGAACCAATGGTGCTGACCGCTTTTTCTATAAAGCCTAAAGATCTTTCAAAATTATTTTTCCAGATGTTCCGTCCATCTACAATACCTAAGGATAGACTCAATGTTTGAGGAATGGTACGTAAAACTTCATCCAGCTGTTCAGGACATCGTACCAGATCGATATGCAGGACATCTACAGGAAGTGAAGCTGCTAATGAAAGGTTGTCTTTTAAACCTTCAAAATAAGTAGCAAGAATAAATGTAAGATTCGGGAACTGTTTTCTGATTTCAGCATAAACAGATGGGTAGATTTCTCTTGCTTTTTCAGTAAGATCCAGACCTAAAAAAGGTTCATCAAGCTGAATCCATGTGGCACCATGGTTTTCCAGTTCTTTTAAAATTTCGATATATACCGGAAGCAGATTTTCTATGAGGTCCAGTTTATCAAACCCGTCTTCTTTCTCTTTTCCCAGAAGAAGATAGGTAAGAGGGCCTAAGATCACAGGCTTGGCATTTATTCCGGCTTCTTTTGCGCTGATGAATTCACTGATGATCTTTTTGGAAAATAATCCGAACTGCTGGTTCTTCTGAAATTCAGGAACGATATAATGGTAATTGGTATCAAACCATTTTGTCATTTCCATGGCGGTAATGTCGAGGCCGTCTTTCTGGTAGCCTCTTGCCATGCCAAAATATAGATCAAGCTCAGAATTGGATGCTCTTGAGGCAATTTCTTTATAGCGTTCGGGAATTGCTCCCACAGCTAGAGTCATGTCCAAAACCTGATCATAATAAGAAAAGTCATTGCAGGGAATAAGGTCAATTCCTGCTTCCTGCTGCATTTTCCAGTTCTGCCGGCTAATGGTTTTCCCGGTTTCCAGTAATTCGTTTAATGATGTTTTGCCTGACCAATACTGTTCGCAGGCTTTTTTGAGTTCTCTGTGGCGGCCAATACGCGGGCTGCCAAGAATGTGCGTTTGCATGTTTTTAAACTTTTAATTAGACAATTAGGATTTTAAAGGCTCTTTTAGATGCTCCGCAATGCTGTTTGGAAAGAATTTTAGGATATAAATGGATACAGTGAGGACGTAATTTCCCGGTAATGCAGGGACGTTCAAAGTATCATCTATATGAGCTGAAGCTTCAGACCGCGAAAGCATTGTCAATTCAGAATAGGCAGGTCTCCTGACTTGTAACAGTTTTTATCATCCTTCCCGCTTCTGGCAGTGGATATACTTGGATAAAAACCTTTGTCGTGTTACTTACAGTTGCGCGACAGCTCGTGATTCTCACACGATTCCCTATTAATCTACGTTATGTAAAACCTATTCTGTTTGATGAAGTATGTTAAAGAACAAAATCTATGTCAAAGGTATTGATTAAAGTGAATTGATTGGTTAATTTGTAAAAATTAGGAATATTATTTTGTTTTGGTCTTATTTTAAAGTTAAAAATTCTGTAAATTTGAAAAACATAAACCTCAAAAAGAATATTATTCTGTGGAAAGACTTGACGAAAGGGATCTTCAATTGCTCAGAATCCTGCAAAAGAATGCTAAATTGACTGTAAAAGAGATTGCAAAAGAAGTCAATCTTTCACCTTCACCTGTTTTCGAACGGATGAAAAGACTTGAGCAGGAAGGATATATCAAGCATTATGCAGCTGTACTGGAAGCAGAAAAGCTGAACCGCGGGTTTACTGTTTTTTGCCAGATTAAACTTAAAATCCATGACCGTTCTGTAGGAAATCAGTTTGTTGAAGATATCTTACAGATTGATGAAATTGCTGAATGCTATAATATTTCAGGAGATTTCGATTTTCTCCTGAAAGTTCAGGTAAGAGATATGAAACATTACCAGGACTTTGTGTTCAATACGCTGGGTTCATTAGATTCTATAGGAAGTGCACACAGCACTTTTGTGATGGCCGAGGTTAAAAATATTCACGGAGTAAGTATTTAAAAATAAAAGCAGCACCCATAGGATACTGCCATTATAATTTTTTAAATCATTACATTTTTCAATCTTTAAATAAAATTAACTGCTCCATTCTCACTACTGCATTTTGTTGATATTCTTCAGTCAGATTAAATATTTTCCCCAGTTTTTGGGAAGCACTGATAAAACTGATAAAGGTGCAGAGCTCCGAAATTTCTTTTTCGGAAAAGAATTCTCTCAACATGCTGAAATGGCTCTTGAGTATGGAACGGTGATCTTTAGAGAATAGCTCTGCGAAGCTTACAGTTACGGAAATTTTAAGATCTGACTGGCTGAAATCGGGTCTTCCGCCTTTTACCATGCAGTATTCACAGCCATTGCCAAATGCAAGTGTTCTTCGGATCTGTTCCAGTAAATCAGAGTCTAAACTTGTATTTTTAAAGAAAGTCTCTTCAAGTCTGTTCCAGTGGTATAGTATTTCAGGGTTATGGCCAATAAGTTTTTCAAATGGTGTATTTCCATTGTCTGAAAATTCAATTGTTGTCATATTTTTTTATGTCAAATTTCTGTCAAATTCATGTAGTTATAAAATGGATTTAATGGTTAAATTTTATAATTTTGATTATTTCTACTGATTTAATCTAAAAATACAATGAAAATAGTTTTAGACGATTTTGATTATAAAATCTTACGGTTACTGACTGAAAATTCCAGGTTAAGTTATGCTGAAATAGGGCGTAACATCTCCCTTTCTCAGTCTGCTACAAAAGAGAGAGTACAGAACCTTACCGATACCGGTGTTATCAAAAGTTTTACAGCAGATATTGATTATGGCCGTCTCGGATATAGCCTGAGAGTCATTATTCATCTGAAGTTTAAAAATGATGAGTTTAAAATATTTATTGACCACCTGAAACACTTCCCCGAGATCATCAGCTGTAAAAGAATCACAGGAGAATACTGTCTCATTGCTGAATGTGTGTTAAAAGACAGTGCCCACCTTGAACATATTATTGACAGGCTGTTAAAATTTGGAATTCCTTCCACATCAGTACAGCTGTCTGAAATAAAAGCGAATCATTTTTTTCAGGCTCAATAAGAGAAATTTCTTACGGAAACAAAAAAAAGCACCCGAAAACGAATGCTGACTGATTTTTAAATCATTAAATTTTTCAATCTTTAAATAAAATTATGGCTCATCACAGTCCTGTTTCAGCTTGGTAAAGATCTTATCAAACTTTTCATAGAGCGCTCCCTCATCATTAGGATCTGGTCTGAAACTGCCGTTGGCACAGTTGTAGAAGCCGAAACCAATTAATTGAATCAGTGCATAATCATCTTTCTTCGGATCGTTGAATTGAGCCTTGAACCTATCTATTACAGATTGTGGATCAGCATTATCTTTGCTTTTGGTTTCAACAAAGTTTTTCCAAACGGTGTACATTTTCTGTTTGTCCGGAGAAGAAACAGCATCAATATATTGTTTGCAGGTATTGTAATATTTGCTATTTTTAAGTGATGCAGGATCAGAGTAGGCGATAAGCTCTTCTTTTTTCAGTTGATATTCATTTTCAAAAGTCTGAATGGTTTCCTGGTGAAGCTTTTTCCAGTCGGGAAGATTAATAACTTTAAGGTTATACAGCTGGCTTTTCTTTTCCTGATACTGTTTTTCCAATTGTTGCAGATAAATGTTTTTATTTTTTCGGATATCTTCAAGATCCGAAAGTTTAAAGACCGCATGATTGTCGAACAAACCACTGTTGAATTGATATAGGAGCTTATAAATCCCGTCTATTTCCTCTTTTTTATATTTTCCAGGATCAAAATATCCTTTATTATCGCAGTTGAAAGTCTGGTAAGGGTAGAGTACCAGATTGTTGTTCTTACTGCTTGTTTTCTGTCCGAAGACTGCTGCAGAAAGAGCCAATGAAAGTGTAAAAAGTAATTTTTTCATATATTTTGTTATAAGCTTTATTCGGAAATATTCTGAACCTGAGTTTAATCTAGAGATTTTATTATGTTTTTTAATTTTAAAATAATAGTTTTGACATAAATTAATATCTATGGACTCGGGCTTTGTTTTTTTTATTTTTACTTTACTGATCCTGGCTGGATTATCTTATCTGGTGATGCGGTTTTTTAACCGTTGGACATCAAAATCTCAGCACAGAATAGTCTTGAATGGTTTGATCTTCATTGTGTCCTATGCATTGTTGCTGTTTATCTCATTTATTATTTTGACGATGAACGTAAGTTTTGAGAGATAATGCTTGGCTTCTGATAATAAAATAAGCTGCTGCAAGATTGAGAATCAGGGAAACCCAGACATTCAGTCCATAAAACAGCTCATAATCATGCAGATTTTCCTGATAGAACAGATTCTTTATAATCCTGAAAGTGATAGCTGTGGTGGTAACTGCATAGCTTAGGATCATATATTTTTTGTGCCCTGCAATATTCCCTTTTTTAATGAAGAGAACGGCAGCAATCGTAAAATAAGCCCAGAGAATATCCTGAAGCATAAACCCTGTAATCCCGATGATTCCACCATTTGAAAATAATCCCAATACAAAACATGCCGGAACATTGATGATCAGAATATTGTAAACATAAATCTTTCCTATCCATCTGTGAAGTGCTGTGTTTTCACTTAAAAACCGGTTTGAAAACTGAGTGAGTCCAGCCAATAAACAAAGCGTGACTGAAAAAATGTGAATGTAAAAAAATGTTATCCAATAGGGATTACTGACCACTTTCTGTTTAAACATGAGAAAACCCACATTTTTATCAAAACCTGTATATTGGGAGATCGTTTTCAGCATCAGAATACTGAAAATAAAGATGGCTACGGCAGCAAATATCCTGATGATCCTAATTGTCATCCTTTTAAAATAGTTTTAGCAATAGGCGGCTAGAAGCATGTTTCACACCGTTTGTTATTTCTATACAATACTTTTGATGCGTAAATGCTGCAGAAGCATGATGGTTTTTGCATCCATGATTTCTCCGCTGTCTATCATGGTAAGGGCATCATTAAAAGGAAGTTCTAAAACTTCAATATGCTCTCCCTCTTCTTCGAGTCCTCCACCGTTTGCGATCTTCATTTCAGAAGAATATTCAGCGATAAAGAAATACAGGATTTCCGTTACGGAGCCAGGAGACATATAGGCTTCGAACACTTTTTCCACCTTAGAAATTTTATAACCGGTTTCCTCTTCCGTTTCTCTTTTTATACAGTCTTCGGGGTTATCATTGTCCAAAAGGCCGGCGCAGGCTTCAATAAGCATTCCTGTGGCATTTCCATTGATGAAAGTAGGAAGCCTGAACTGCCTGGTTAAGATCACAGTACCTGAAATCTTATTATAAAGGAGGATAACCGCTCCGTTTCCTCTGTCGTAAGCTTCTCTGCTATGGGTTTCTGTGGTTCCGTCCTTTTTTATAATGTTGTAAGTGACTTTATTAAGTGTATACCAGTTGTCTGATAAAATTTCTGTTTTAAGAATAGTAATGTTAGGATTCTGCATGGGAATATCTTCTCTATTATATTTAATGATGTGGGTCTGATAGGCCTTATATATAAATGCTAAATTAATATTTCTTTTTCAACAAGCCCTTAAATTTCCCTTAAAATCAGAGAATCTTTATCGCAAAATAAACAGTAAGCAGCCATTTCAGCTTCTATTGACCTCGAAGGTGCTTCTTTAAATATACGGAAGTTGCAGAATGCTGTGCTGATAAGAGGTCTTTCACGGTTCCTTCAAATACAATACTGCCGCCCAGTTTTCCGGCTCCAGGACCGATATCAATAATCCAGTCTGCCTGAGCGATGATGTCCAGGTTATGTTCAATAACGATTAAGGTATTCCCATTATGTATCAGTTCATCAAAGAAAGAAAGCAGCTTTTCATTATCAATAGGATGAAGGCCTGTGCTGGGCTCATCCAAAACAATAATCTTATCTGTACGGTTCAGCTCTTTGGTCAGTTTTAAACGCTGTCTTTCACCTCCGGAGAAGCTGTCCAGCCGCTGCCCCAGAGTCAGATAATCCAGTCCTAATTTAATCATTAGACTGAGTTCATGCTCAAATCCGGGTCCGGGAAAAAACTGCAGGGCTTCCAGAACGGTCATATTCATGATATCAGCGATATTTTTACCCCTGTATAGATATTGTAAAACTTCAGGTTTATACCCTGATCCGTGACAGACTTCACAGGGCTGTTCAATATCATCCATAAAAGCAAGGTCTATTTTTTCCACGCCCAATCCCCTGCAATTGGAACAGGCGCCTTCACCGTTGCGGCTGAAAAGCTTTTCAGAAACATTATTGGCATTGGAGAAAAGTTTTCTGACAGTATTTGACAGATTGAGATACGTTAACAGATTTGAACGGATACTGGCTGTAAAAACAGATTGATCTACTACGGTTACCGGATAGGATAAGGGTAAAACTTTATTGATCAAAGTGCTTTTCCCTGATCCTGCCACACCGGTTACAACATTCATGATGCCTGTAGGTATTTTTACACTCACATTTTTTAAGTTATGAAGATGAGCATTTTTAATTTCAAGATAGCCTTTTGCTGATCTAGGGACGTTATTATAAGTACGGGCTTTGTTAAAATAATCGGCTGTTTTACCTTTTGCATTTTTTAAATGATTAAAAGTTCCCTGATACATAATTTCACCGCCGTTTTTCCCCGAATCAGGTCCCATATCCACAATAAGATCGGCTATTTTGATGAGATCCGGGTCATGTTCAACAATTAAGACGGTATTGCCTTTATCCCTTATTTTTTTGATGATATCTACAATATGGTCAATATCTTTAGGATGGAGGCCGATACTGGGTTCATCAAAAATATACAGCAGATCCACAAGGCTGTTTCCCAGCTGCTTTACCATTTTTATCCGTTGGGATTCCCCTCCTGATAGCGTGTCAGTTTGTCTGTCCAGGGTCAGATACTGCAAACCTATATCAATTAGGTTCTGAAGCTTTTTTATCAACTCATTAATTATAGAAGAATATATTTCAGATGACAAGCTCTGAATAAAAAGGAGAAGTTCATCAATGGAGAGTGAGGTACAGTCTGCAATGCTTTTATCTTCAATCTTACAGGACAGAACTTTTGAATTGAGCCGTTTCCCCTCGCAAAGCGGACATGGTTTAGTAATTATGATTTTTTTTAAAGTATCTTTTCGCGTAATATTCTCTTTAGAATCCTTTTTCAGAAATGAACTTTCAATTCTGGGAATTACGCCTTTATACCGGACTGTTTTTCCCCATTCTTTGGTCGGATTTTTGGGAATATGTTCTTTGGCATTCAACAACATTTCCCATTCTTTTTCTGTGAAGTCTTTAAGCTTTTTGTCATTGTCAAAATACCCGGAATAAATATAACGTGTCAGCCGCCAGCCTCCGGGCTGAAATGTGGGAAACCGTATCGCGCCTTCATTCAGTGATTTGTTTCTGTCAAAAAGAGTTTCCGTATTCACGGTCTGCACATATCCTAGGCCTTCACATTCAGGACACATCCCCTGAGGATTGTTGAAAGAAAACACATTGGAATATCCCACAAATGGTTTACCTATCCTGGAAAAAAGTAGCCGGAGGGAGGCATAAATATCGGTTGCTGTTCCCACTGTTGAGCGTGCATTTCCTCCCAGCCTTTTTTGATTGATGATAAAAGGGACATTAAGGTTTTCGATTTTTTCAACATTCGGAACTCCAAAATACTGTAAGCGGTTTCTTATGAAACTGTTTTGGGTCTCATTAATCTGGCGTTGGGCTTCGGCACCTATCGTTTCAAATACCAACGATGATTTTCCGGATCCTGAAACTCCTGTGAAGACCGTTATTTTATTTTTTGGAATGCGTAATGAAATATTTTTCAGATTATTCTGTCTTGCGTGAGTGATGATGATTTCTTTCATAATAATTCATTAACTTTGTTAATAGTTAACTAAGTTAAGTATTTTTATGGAAATAGAAAAGAATCAATTTTTTAATACGTTTACTGATCTTCAGTGTTTTATATTGGCTAATATGAACAAGGGGAACATCAGCGGTGTTACTGCAACGCATTACAATATTATAGAATATATATACCGGAAGGATCAGGTTACCGGAAAACAGATTGCTGTAGCATTTAAGGTCAGCCAGGCAGCCATATCAAAACAGATCAAATTCCTGATCAGTAATGAGCTGGTTGAACAGAAACAAAGTATTTCCGACAGAAGAATATTTAATCTTTCAGCAACAGAAAAAGGTAAGTTTCTGATCAATAATTCTGAAGATTTCCGAAAAACAGTAGCCGATCAGGCTTCTGCTATCTTAGATAAAACAGAATTAGAAACATTAACAGCTTTGCTTAATAAGGTTCTGGAAAATTTGAAAGTCTGAGTGTGACTTCACTAGGATATGTATATAATACTTTTTTTGTTTCTAAATTACTTCTCTTTCAGAAGATTTTCCAGAGCTCCCTTCAGATCAGGGAATTTAAATTGGAATCCTGTATCCTGTATTTTTTGTGAAGAAGCCCGTGAGCCTTCCAGTAAAGCATCTGCCAGCTCTCCAAACATTAGTTTTAAAACAAATGCAGGTACATTAGGCATAAATAAAGGTTTTTTCAGGACTTCAGCTATTTTTTCCGTTAAATTCTCATTGGTAGTATGCTGAGGAGAAACTGCGTTGTAAGCCCCATCCATATCAGAGTTTTTCAGGGTTGTCAGATAAATAGAGCAAATATCGTCAATATGAATCCACGGCATGTATTGTTTTCCATTTCCTAAAGCAGACCCGATGCCGTATTTTATAGTGGGAACCATTTTCTTCAGTGCCCCATCGTCTTTAGAAAGAACAACGGCTGTCCGTATTTTCACAACCCTTTCTGCCATGTTTTGTTCTTTGAAATCATCTGCCGATCTTTCCCACAAAACCACAACCTCACTCAGAAAGTCATTTCCGGGAGGATCTTTTTCAGTATAAACTTTTTCTGTTGTTACCGTTCCGTAATAATTGATTCCAGAAGCGGAAATAAAAGATTTAAGCTGTATTTTTTTCTTTTTTACAGTTTTTAAAAGAAGTCCTGCAGAATCTACACGGCTGGATATCAGTTCACGCTTTCTTTCCTTGGTCCATCGTTTTTCTGAAATATTGGCGCCAGCCAGATGAATAATGTGGGAAACATTTTCAAGAGCAGATTCATCCATTGTTCCGTTTTTAATATCCCATTCAAATTCATTCTCCTGCTTTTTCTTTCGCGTCAGAAATCGCACGGTGTATTCGTTTTCTATTTTTTTTGAGAGTTTCTGTGCGATCATTCCGCCGGCACCGGTGATAAGAACAATTTCTTTCATAATTGAATATTTAGGGTAAGTAGGGAATTATGTCTGATTCTTTACAATGAGTACAAAATCATCTTCCAGAAGCTTATAGCCGTAGTCATAAATAAACCTGTATTCAGAGCCATTTTTATAAACTTTCAGATTTGTGAAATAATCGAAATCAAAACCTAAGCCATCCATCCTTGATTTTGCAATTTTCGCTTTGCCATCTGTATTCAGTTCCATAAGGATACGGTAATTTCTGCGGAGTTTGTTGTTCACATTCCGCATCAGATTGGTAGAATCTTTGTTCTGCTTATTATTGTAGGCATTCCGGCAGGCATCATTACAGAATTTCTTATCAGACCTCCCGATAATTTTTTCGCCACATTCGAGACAGTTCATGCTTTTATTTTTTCATTTTGTGTGAATGTTCATGTTTTTTTCTTAATAACCGTTTAAAACTTGTATGAGAAGGATAGCTTCTGTTCGGAGTTATATTGTTGAATAAAAGAGCTGCGAGTAAAAGAATGATGCAGCCTGATAAAACCGGAGAAAGTACATACCAATATCCAAGGTCCGGAATTTTTCCTGTAGAACTCACTGCAATCAGTGCTGTTGCTCCTCCGGGCGGATGAAGGGTTTTTGTATACTGCATCAAGACAATAGAAAAAGCTACAGCCAGAGGTGCAACAAGCCATATGATATCAGGAACGATTTTATAAACCGTAACTCCCACAAGCGCTGAAATAACATGTCCACCCACTAAATTTCTGGGCTGGGCAAGAGGACTCTGAATGGCCCCATAGATCAGAACACTTGATGCACCAAAGGAACCGATGAGGAAGATGTTCTCAGTGGCAGCCAAAGTATGGGACTGAATAAATGCAATAATTCCGATCCCGACAAATGCTCCTAAAAAAGACCAGAAATGCTCTTTATAATCAACCAGTGTTTCTCGGTAAATCACATATTTCGAAACCCTGAACGTTCTTTTTATTGTTTTCTTCACAATTTCTTTCTATTAATTAGTATTCAAAAGTTTCATAATGATTGACATTTTCCTCAAATTCCACTAAAAATCTTTTGTCTTCAGGATAATATTTTGCCTTTTCATAATCATCTCCTGCAAATTTCCTGATACTTTCATAAGAGTCCCATTCGGTAACAGTAAAAAAATGACAAATTTCCTGATCTTTTTTTCTCAGTATTTTTGTAGATAGATTTCCTGGGGTATTTTTATATTGTAAAATACCTGTTTCTTCAACGTATTTAAGGTATTCATCCGCCTTCTCAGCATTGACAACTCCATGCCATATTCTGGTAATCTTTTTCATATTTAATTTTTTTCAGTCGGTTTATTTATAATTTGAATTAAATTTTCAATGAAAGGTTGGGTATAAAGCCCTTCTGTATCATAATCAGGATCCAGTATATGGGATTTATTCCTTTATGAAAACCAAATTTCCTGAGCCATGCAGGAAGTTTTCTTACTCCCGTTTCTATCTCATGCTCCTTTTTAGTGAGCCCAAGATTTAAAGGAAACTCAAAAATAGTGATGTCCTTTTTCATAGCTTGATTTGATCAAAGATACGGAAATACTCGACAACAAACGAATACAAATGAATTTAAATAGTTTATAACCGACTAAGATGCTTTGGTGTAACAATCTTTGCAACAGAGATTTGAGAAAGACAGTGAACGTCTCTTATCTGAATTATTAATCTTAAAAATTTTAAAGTTATGTCACTAAGAAACAAAGTAACATTAATTGGTTACACAGGTAAAGAAGTTGAAACAGTAAACTTCGAAAGCGGAAATGTAAAAGCAAGCGTGTCGCTAGCCACCAGCGATCATTACACGAATGCAAAAGGCGAAAAAGTGGAAGAAACACAATGGCATAATCTGATTGCTTTTGGAAAGACAGCTGAAATCCTTCAGAAGTATGTACCCAAAGGAAAAGAAATTGCAATTGAAGGAAAACTTACCTACAGATCGTATGATGACAAAGACGGCGTTAAGCGTTATATAACCGAGATCAGAATCGATGAGATCCTGCTTTTAGGAGGTAAATAATTTTAAAAACACAAATGATGAATGTAAAAGTTTTTAAAATCAGACTTTCCAAGGAATTTCTTCATAGAGATCAAAAAATGCTTGATGATTTTCTTGACGTGAACGAAATTATAAAAGTGGAAACCGCTTTTGTAAACGATGAATGTTATTGGTCCGTAATCCTGTATTTTGAAGAGCTGAAAACAGCCAAAAATACAGTGAAGGAACCAAAGGCAGTAAAGTACTCTGCAGATAATGATACTTTAAACTCCGATGAAGAGAAAATTTTAGATGCCCTGAAATACTGGAGATCTGAGAAGGCGAAAGAACAGAATCTCCCCACTTATTTTATCGCGAGCAATAAAGAACTGATGTCTGTGGCTAAGTATAAACCTGCTAAAAAAGAAGAGCTGCTTGAGATCAAAGGTTTCGGAAAACATAAGATTGAAAACTATGGTGAAGAGATTTTAGAGATTCTTGAAAGTGTCTGATTTTTGAACTTCTTAATGATGATGTATCAGGAGCTGAGGGAGAAATCTCCCTCAGCTTTTTTATCTTTCGGAAAAGTCCTTTCAATTCCTTATTTTTGCATCTATCAAAATGACATACAGCAAATGAAGCCAAGTTTAGCAAAAGGAACGAGAGATTTTACAGCACAGGAAGTTTCAAGAAGAAAATATATTATTAATATTTTACAGAATAATTTTGAATTGTTCGGTTTTCAGCCACTAGAAACCCCAAGCTTTGAAAATCTTTCTACTTTGACAGGAAAGTACGGAGAAGAAGGTGACCGATTGATCTTTAAAATTTTGAACTCAGGGGAATACGCTTCAAAAGTGAATCAGGAAGACTGGGATAATAAAAATCATCAGAAACTTATTTCTCAAATTTCAGATAAAGCGCTCCGCTATGACCTTACCGTACCTTTTGCAAGATTCGTGGCGATGAATCATGGTAAGCTGACATTTCCTTACAAACGTTACCAAATTCAGCCGGTATGGAGAGCAGACCGTCCACAAAAGGGTAGATTCAGAGAATTTTACCAATGTGATGCAGATGTGGTAGGAAGCGAAAGCTTATTACAGGAAGTGGATTTGGTTCTGCTATATCTGAAATCATTCTCCGATCTGAAAATTCCTGTTACCATCCATATGAACAACAGAAAGATCCTTTCCGGTCTGGCAGAATATGCAGGTATTACTGATAAACTGATTGAATTTACTGTAGCTCTTGACAAACTGGACAAAATAGGAAAAGAAGGAGTTGTTAAAGAATTACTGGAAAGAGAAATTTCTCAGGAATCTATTGATAAATTGGAGTTCTTATTTAATCAGTCCGATGATGCGCTGGAAAATCTTCTTCAGTTAAAAGAAAAATTTGCTGACAGTGAAATTGGACTTAAAGGAGTGGAAGAACTTGAATTTGTCCTTTCTCAATCTCTGAACCTTGGTGTAGATATGCAGAATCTGGTATTCAATATTACGCTGGCCAGAGGTTTAGATTATTATACCGGGGCTATTTTTGAAGTGAAAGCGGATGAGGTGGCAATGGGATCCATCGGTGGTGGTGGTAGATATGACAACCTTACAGAGGTTTTCGGAGTTAAAAATATTCCGGGAATCGGGATCTCGTTTGGTTTGGACAGGGTTTATCTGGTGATGGAAGAGCTTAATCTTTTCCCTGAAGAAGCTTCAATGAAAGTAGAATACCTTTTTGCTAACTTCGGAGGAGAAGAAACGGTAGAAGCTTTAAAACTGATTATGCAGCTAAGAGAAAAAGGAATTTCTGCTGAGCTGTACCCTGAAAATGCAAAGCTTAACAAACAGTTTACCTACGCTGAAAAGAAAGGAATTAAAAACCTTGTTTTTTTAGGAGAAGAAGAAATTAAAAACGGAACAGTTACTTTTAAGGATCTGGGAGCTGGAGAACAGAAAACAGTTTCTTTGGAAGAGTTTTTAGGGTAATATTCTGGAAAATATAAAATTAAAAAGCATTATCAATCGATAATGCTTTTGCATTTACTGGTATTAATACTTGTGCGAGTTATGCTTTTGTAAGAATGACTGTTAAATTTTATTTTTAAAATAATAGACTTATGTCTTTCCCTATTTTAGAAAAAAATTAAATTTGTAATATCTACCATTTATAAAAGCTAATAATGAGTGAAAAATCAAGACTTGACGAAATAAAAGATGAACTGGAAATATTAGATATCAATCCCACTATTTTTGCCAGAAAAGAAATTCATGCGTTACCGGATGTCCTTTCGGAGAATGAAAGAATTGTGTATTTAATTGAAGGAAGAAATAAACTGACTAATCATCATATCATCTTAGTAGCAACGGAAAGAAGACTTATTTTTGTGGATAAAGAATTCATGTATGGGCTGAAGGTAGAAGATTTTTCTTACGATAAAGTAAGTTCTATACAATACGAGAAATCCTTAATGCTGGCTTCCATAGATATTCATATTTCGGATAATGTTCTTGAAATTGATAATGTTGGAAAATATTATGCAGAATTATTTTGTGAAAAAGTAAGGGACTTTATGGCCCGTCCTAAAGAATATTTTCAAAGTAAATCAGAACCATCAGTTTTAGATCAATTGGAACAGTTGGGGAGACTCAGAGAAAGTGGAGTGTTAAGTGAAGAAGAATTTGCAGAACAGAAAAAGAAACTGCTGAACCAGCCTTTGTAAATATAACGAGCAAACCATGATGGACATCGTGCCTTATAATATTATAGAGAAATGGTTGAGGGCATGGTCATTGTCCAGAAAACTTCCTCTTCCGGTAAGATACAAATCCGGTTTTAAAGTAGAAGTAGGAGAAGAAAAGCAGAAAATAAGATATGTTTTTCCTGAGATCAATGATGATTTCATTGAACTCTCAAAACAGATTGATGAACCCTGGATTTACCTCAAGGTTTGCGCCTCTCCGGATGAGGTAAAAAATAGGGTATCAGAAAAATGGATAATTCAGCCTCCCGGATACATGATGTTCTGTTCCAGTCCGATGAATATTTCACGGAAAAGCCTGGGCGAAAGCTATCGGCTTGAATATGAAAACTACAATTCCACAACAGCGGTTAAGATTATTGATGAAAATGGGGAGTTGGCTTGCATAGGCAGAATTGTGCTTGCAGATGATCTGGCAGTTTATGACAGAATTCTAACAGCAGAAAACCATCAAAGAAAGGGACTCGCTACTTTTCTAATGCATGAACTCGAGAAAATTGCAGTATCAAATGGTATTCATAACAATTTTTTAGTAGCAACAGAGCAGGGAAAATCACTTTATGAAACAATGGGGTGGGAGCTTTACAGTTCTTATACATCCATTGTTATTCCCGGAATTTGATTGTTTGTACATAAGTATTAAGTAAAATAATCTCAAAACATTTTCTAAATTAGCATTAAGCAAACACCATGGAAAATTACCTGGAAATCAATAAAAACTCATGGAATGCCAAAGTAGATCCTCACCTGAAATCGGATTTCTATTTTGTAGATGAATTCCTGAAAGGAAGAAACTCACTCAATCCGATAGAGCTGGAGCTTCTAGGAGATATAAAAGGTAAAAATATTCTGCATCTTCAATGTCATTTCGGACAGGATTCTATTTCCTTGTCAAGAATGGGAGCTCAGGTTATTGGTATAGACCTGTCTGATAAAGCTATTGAAGCAGGAAAAGAGCTTGCACAGCAATGTGGTACCAATACAGAATTTATCTGTTCGGATGTATACAGCCTTCCGGAGATTCTTGATCAGAAATTTGATATCGTCTATACAAGTTACGGAGTAATAGGCTGGCTTCCTGACCTCGATAAATGGGCAGAGGTCATCAGCCATTATTTAAAACCATGTGGAAAATTTATAATGGCGGAATTTCATCCTGCCGTCTGGATGTTTGATGATGATTTTACGAAAGTTGCCTACAATTATTTTAATGAAAAACCTATTGTAGAAACCTACGAAGGAACCTATGCTGATCAATCTGCAGATATTGTTCAGCAGTATGTGATGTGGAACCATTCTTTAGCTGAAGTGCTGCAGAATCTGATAAATCATGATATACAACTGGAAAAATTCCAGGAATTTGACTGGTCACCTTATCCGTGTTTCAACCATGTGGAAGAATTTGAAAAAGGGAAATGGCGGATTTCAAAGTTTGATAATAAATTGCCGTTGGTTTATGCTTTGAAAGGATATAAAAATTAATTTTACAGTATCATTTAAAATAAAAAGTCATCATAATCCTGAGATTACGATGACTTTTCATATATGAATGTTAAAAAAACTAATCTGTTTTTAGCTTAAAGAATCTTCAGCTTTTGTTTTAGCTTCGTCTACTTTATTCTGAACTTGGGATGCAACATCATTGGCTTTGTTCTTCACGTCATTTCCCCATTTGTTCAGGTTGTCTTTTGCAGTATTGATTTTATCTTTTACAGCCTGCTTTTCTTCAGGTGTAGAGTTCTTGTATTTCCAATATGCTAAAGCACCTACCCCTAGTAAGGCCAATAGCCCTTTTGTTTTATTTCCCATGATTTTTATTTTTAATGATTTATATTAAAACTTGTTACTAGTAAACATGTAAAATACGTGCCAAAAAATTAAATAGGATAATAAAAAAATGTTAAAATTATTGAAAGACCTGAAAATCTTCTCCGTCAAAACTTGCAAAGACCATCGTAGGATAAGAATCCTGATGGTAGATATTTCCGTCTTTATCAATAGCGATAGCCCCTGCAAAGCCATCTATGGTCTGAAGTTCCTCAAATGTCTTATTAAAAGCCTGTTCCAGACTCATTCCGTCAGTAGTTCTCGTTACAATCTTTGCAGCAGTGGCATTGCTTACAATATCTTCTCCTACGCCCGTGCAGCTTACTGCACAAACTGAATTGGCATAATTTCCAGCCACCGTCGCCGAATCTGAAATCCTTCCAGGAATCTCAAAGCCTTTCCCGCCTGTAGAGGTTGCTACTGCCAACTTTCCGTCTTTATCAAGAACAACACAGCCTACCGTTCCTTTACCGCCATTATTAAGTTTAGCTTCATATTCACTTCTTCTTTGGGGAATCTCCGTTGAGAAATTCTCGAAACCATGTTCAGAGGCATAAATCTTAGCACCATTACCACCCAGAACCCTGTCATCCTCTTTGATTAGCTCTTTTGCGACGAAAATCGGATTCTTTACATCCTGAAGATTGATTACACCGCTTAACTTCTGCGTTTCTCCATCCATAATTGCTGCGCTCATACGGATTACACCGTCACTTTGTATCTGAGAGCCGATGCCTGCATTGTACAATGGATCATCTTCCAGAAGAGAAACGGCATAAGCTGCCGTATCAAAAGCAGAATGCGTCTGAAGATATTCAAAAGCCTTTTGGACAATCTGTTTTAAAGAATTTTGTTTTGCCGTCTTTACTTCATGACTTTGATCGCTTTCAGAGAAAAAACCGCCGTGGATAATGATTTTCATAAGATTGTATTTGCCAATTGTGAAAAGTCAATGGTCAATTTTAAAGATAACGATAAAATTTTAACCGGTGAAATTCACTATTCACCATTGACCGTTAACTTTTATTTATCCTGCGGGATAGGGTTGAACTGTGAATTTTCGATCGTAAGTTTCTTTGTGGTAAGGTCGTAATGATCATTCATAGACATAACATGTACCGTAAGATTATCGATTGAAATAGGTTCACCCAGGTTGATATTCGTAAGGTTGGTATCCTTAATAAATCTTCCATCTACCAGGATCACCAGCCCTGAACCTACAGCTGTCATAATATCATTATGGATAAAAAGTCCGGTGTCTTCACCCAGTCCTATTCCCAATGTTCTCGGATTGTTGACTACAGCCTGAAAAAGACGTCCGATTCTGCCACGCTGTACGAAGTGTGTATCAATAATTACATTATCTATAAGACCCAGCCCCTGCGTTGTTTTAATTTCTCCCTTTAAAAGAGATTCAGAGCTGCTTCCCTGGTAGATCATATTTTCAGAAGCCGCCGCCGCACCGGCAGAAGTCCCTGAATAGATAAAATCCTGTTCCTGGTATTTCAGTAATATAGTATCGTGAAATCTTGTTCCACCAAGAATAGAAGTCAGTCTAAGCTGATCTCCTCCGGTGAACATCACAACATCTGCTGCATTAGCTCTGGCTGCCATAGCATCAGAATTGGCCTCTTCACGGTTGTGGATATCGAGAATATTTACATTTTTGGCGCCAAGAAATTCAAAAGCTTTTTTGTATTCCGTGCCTACAATTTGAGGGATCTGGGAGGCTGTGGTTACAATTTCGATGACAGAATTTTCCTTAAGCTTAGATTCGTTAATGATCTTTCTTAAGATTCCTCTTTCAAAAAAGTTAAGGTTTTTTTCAATGTTCTGGTCGAAATCGGTTTCTGCAAAGCTTCCTTTGTTTACAGCTCCTCCGATAATAATTAATTTTCCAACGGGTCTCATCATAGTGTGCAAATTTAAAAAATAATTAACATTTGGCGAAATTCATGCCACATTTTAATGATTTTTAATGTTTTAGAATTGTTAATTTTTTTTAATTTTTTTTTGGGAATCTTTAAATGTGGTATAGTTTGGTTTAGGGTTTTACATTATCTTTGATTTTTGAAGGAGTTATTGTTAACTGATAAAATGCAAATAGATTATGAAAATTGAGAAGATACAGGCACTGCGAGGCCCAAACATCTGGAGTATCAGAAGAAAGAAGCTGATACAGATGAGGTTGGATCTTGAAGAAATGGAGAATTATCCTACCAATAAAATCGACGGTTTCAGAGAAAGAATTGAAAAGCTGATCCCTTCTCTGTTTACCCACAGGTGTTCAGAAGGAGTAGAAGGTGGATTCTTTCACAGAATAGAAACGGGAACCTGGATGGGGCATGTCATAGAACACATAGCGTTGGAAATACAGACGCTGGCAGGTATGGATGTAGGCTTCGGAAGAACCCGCGAAACAAAATCACCGGGAATATACAATGTTGTTTTTAATTATATTGAAGAAAATGCAGGCATTTATGCTGCTGAAGAAGCTGTAAATATAGCCCAGGCTTTAATAGATAATAAAGAATACGATATTAATGCCTGTATACAGAAATTGAAGGAGATCAGAGAACGTGTCCGCCTGGGGCCTTCTACGGGAAGTATCGTGGAAGAGGCTGTTTCCAGAAAAATTCCATGGATAAGATTGGGAACAAATTCTTTGGTGCAGCTTGGATATGGGGTAAACCAACAGCGTTTCCAGGCTACCATTACAGGAAAAACAAGCTCAATTGCGGTAGATATTGCATGTAATAAAGAACTGACAAAAAAAATGCTCCATGATGCTGCTATACCTGTTCCTATCGGAGATCTGGTGATGGATGAAGAAGGTCTGGACAGCGTTATAAAAAGAATAGGCTATCCCATTGTACTAAAACCATTGGATGGAAATCACGGAAAGGGTTCTTCTATTAATGTAAACGATTGGGAAGCTGCAAAAATAGGATTGGAACATGCCCAGAAATATTCCAGAAAAGTCATTGTAGAAAAATATATTACAGGATATGATTTCAGGGTTCTGGTGATTAACAATAAAATGGTTGCGGCAGCAAGGAGAGTTCCCGCCCATGTAGTAGGTGATGGGGAACTGAATCTTCAGGAACTGATCGATAAAGAAAACAGAGATCCGAGAAGAGGTTATGGCCATGAAAATGTGCTTACCGAAATAGAAGTAGACAAAGATACATTGGAACTTCTTGAAAAGCTTCAGTACACCCTTGAAACTGTCCCTCAGAAGGGAGAAGTGGTTTATTTGAAATCAACGGCTAATCTTTCTACAGGGGGCACTTCCATAGATGTTACTGATATGGTGCATCCGGAGAATATCACCATGGCTGAAAGAGTTTCCAAAATTATAGGTCTGGACGTCTGCGGCATCGATATTATGGCAGAAAACCTGACTCAGCCTCTTAAAGAAAGCGGCGCAGCCATTATTGAAGTAAATGCTGCTCCCGGATTCAGAATGCACCTGGCGCCAAGCGAAGGTTTACCGAGAAATGTAGCTGCTCCGGTAGTTGATATGTTGTATCCTCCGGGGAAGCCGTTCACCATTCCCATTATCGCCGTGACAGGAACCAATGGAAAAACAACAACAACAAGACTGATTTCCCATATTGTAAAAAGCAATGGTTACAGAGTAGGCTTTACTACTTCTGACGGGATTTACATACAAAATACAATGCTTTCCAAAGGAGATACTACAGGACCGCTTTCTGCTGAGTTTGTTCTGAAAGATCCTACGGTAGAATTTGCTGTTCTGGAAACAGCAAGAGGCGGAATCCTGCGTTCAGGCTTAGGATTTTCACAATGTGATATCGGGGTTTTGACGAATATCGAAGAGGATCATTTAGGAATGAATGATATTCACAATCTAAAAGACCTGACGAAAGTAAAAAGAGTTGTTCTGGACAGTGTAAAGAAAAATGGCTGGAGCGTCCTGAATGCTGATAATGAATATTCCATGAAGATCATTAATGATCTGGACAGCAATGTCGCGATATTCAGTATGGATGAAAGTAATCCCCATATCGTAAAATTTGCCAAAGAAGGGAAAATTACCTGCATTTATGAAGAAGGTTTCGTGACGATTAAAAAAGGCGACTGGAAGATTAGAATAGGAAAGGCTAAAGATTTCCCGATCACCATGGAAGGAAAGGCCAGATTTATGATCGAAAATGTTTTAGCTGCTAGTTTGGCAAGCTATCTCTACGGTTTCGGAATCGAAGACATTTCCAATTCCTTAAGAACTTTTATTCCGAGTGCGCAGCTTACACCGGGAAGACTGAATATTTTTAAATTTAAGAATTTTAAGGTTCTTATTGATTTTGCACATAATCCTTCAGGCTACCAGGCAATAGAAGATTACCTTAAAAATGTAGAATCTACCAAGAAAATAGGCATTATTTCAGGAGTAGGAGACAGACGGGATGGTGATATCAGAGAATGCGGAAAAATTGCCGGAAGGATGTTTGATTATATCATCATCAGAAACGAAAAACACCTGAGAGGAAGAACGGAAGAAGAAATCAACGGATTGATCATCGATGGTATTAATGAAGCCGGAAGAGATGTGAGCTATGAGATTATACCTAAAGAAATTGAAGCTTTAAAACATGCCATGGGAATGGCTGAAGAAGGAACCTTTATCACTGCTTTAAGTGACGTTATTTCCAATGCAATCGATCTGGTACAGGATTACCAGGCACGCGAGCTTATGGAAGACGATAAAAATTCATAAAATAAATGATTTATACAAAAACGGCTGAATTTTCAGCCGTTTTTTATTTTAAACAAATTTTCATTTACTTTTTTCATCCTATTCAGCAAACTAGATCTGCAGAATCTGTTTAATCTGCAAAAGGTTTCTTTAACACAAAGCTTTATGAAAAGCAGGTTGTACTTTAAGGAATGTAAACGAGGCGGCGAACCCGCTGATAAAGCTTTTTTGCAACTCTAAAATTTCAAATCAAATAGTAGTTTCGCTTTTTTAAGATACGATTCCGTATCCTGTGAAAGATCAAGAAAATATTCTACCTGCCATTTTTGAGTCGCTTTTGCCTGCTTATTTTCCGTGGGATCCCAGTTTGGATATACTCTGATTCCTCTTTTACCAATCTTTTGATCATGGGACAAAATTCCTTTTTCTATCAGAACTTCTTTAGGAAATATGAAAATTCCTTTATCATTGTCCGTGGAAGCTGAAATTAAATAAAAATCAAACAGATCATTGGAATCAAACGGAGCTGTTTCTCCCTTTTCATTACGTTTCCAGATAGTCACAAACTGGCCTGTTTTAGTTGGTGTTATCTTTGCTGTACGGAATTTAATATTCAGTTGGTTTAGGCCTAAACTGCAACCTGAATACTCTTGGGTTTCTATATCTTCTTCTACATTTAAAAGTTTCAGTCCAAGCGGCTGAAAAATCAGTTCATCGACATTTTTAAGATTCATGAATATCATTTTTTATTGCTCCATAAGCTTTTCTGTAAGCTAACATAGAGACTAAGCATTGCAAAAATAGCAAATCCTCCTGAAGGCAGAAGGATTTGTTGTATTAATTGGGTTTTGTTTACTATCCTGTTTTTTGATTTGTCAATTACTCCTCTCCAAAAAATGCATTAGAACTTCCGATCCATATGGCATCCTTCTTGTTAAAATCCACATTTACCATCGCAGCTTTAGTCATTCTTCCCAAGTTTTCCAGGAGAATAGGACGTTCGTCATTTTCGTGCCAGATGTAAAGCAATCTGATTTCAGCTTTTGAAAACTCTCCGTTGATATCTTCAAAAATTGGTTCATAAGTTACTTTTCTTTGTAAGATATAATTTTCCTTATCCTCAATAGCCTCAGTAATTTCTTTCGTAGGATTTAAATTCACTCCGCTTCCTGCAAATGAAAATAAGGGTTTCAATACAAAATTATCCAGACTTTCGGATTCGGGGAATTCGTGAAGAAAATAGCTCTTCGGAACGAATTGATGCTTTAGAATCGGAAGAAGAAACTTTGAAATCTTAAAGAACCAGTTAGGGTGTGTGATCCATTTAACATCAATATCATCACGGAAATCGAACCCGGTTTTCAGATCCGGAATTCTATCCAGTTCATCAAAAATGACACGGTTATAGATCCTTTTGATCTCAACAGTTTTTCCGTTGTTTTCATAAAACAGCTTTCTGCCTTCTTTTTTTACTTTAGTCAGGCAAACTGTTTTTATTCCCAATAATTGTTCTGTTAGAGCAAAATCAATGGCTGTTTTCTGTTTCTCTGGAAATATTTCAAGGAGAATAACATTTTCAGGGTCCTCATCACCTATAATCAGCTCTTTTAAATGACTTTTGAACTCAGAATGCGGCATTGTATTTCTGATCTCAGAAAGAAATGGGTAAACCTCGCAAAATGTGTCCTCAAATACTTTTTGAAAAGCATATAAAGAAGGAAATGCCTGCAGTTCTATGAGTTGAGGTTCAATTTGTCCGTTTTCGCTTCGGCAGATCCCAAAATCAATGGTAAAAAAGTGAGGCTGAAGTGTGTCATTCGGCACTCTGCAGTTATCCGGAACAGCCTTGTAAAGTACTTCGGCAGGAAGTGCTTTTATCTGGTCAATAATACTTTCGCTTGCGTCAAGAAGTTTGTTTTTAAACTCAGTAGTAAGAAAGAGCGGGCTTTCTGAAATTCTGAATGCCGGTGCAATATTTCCTTTCTGGGCAAGGCTTTCTTTAAGCTGATCATATTTTTCCTGCGAAAATTCCTGGTTAAACTGTTTTCTGTATTTTGGGATCATATTTTTTCTTTGTGGTTTTTATTTTAAAAAATCGAACATTTCTGTCCGATTTAATCTGTTATGGTTATTGCCATATCTTATTAATAATGCTTCGACTTCGCTCAGCATAACATCTCTAATACTGACTGTTATTTGTTCAGCATTGCCATGCTGAGCAAAGTCGAAGCATCTATTATATAAGCTTAAGCCAAAGCTTCACTTTCCTTTAAAATGTTTTTTTTTGCAGACTGAAGGAATCTCGGAAGGATTTGGCTTCTGGTAAGGATAATCTTGTCTTCATCATCTATTCTGTCTACAGTTTCAAGGTATTTCTCCATGCCGAAGTTCTCAATCATTGCTGTTTTATTCTTTTCGTCTTTCAGATTTTCTATCATGCCTTTGGGATCAGCTTCCGGATGAAACTGTGTTCCGAATATTTCATCTGAAAAACGTACAGCCATTATAGCTCTTTCCAGGTTAATATGTGGTCTGAATTTCTCGATAGCCGTGATTTTCATTCCCAACTCATCAAAACGGTCCATATCCGGCTCAATAAACTGGTACGCTCTGGAATCTACAGCATAAAAAGGATCCTGGAGATTTTTGAACAAAAACTCCTGCTTGCCTTCGTCTGTTTTATGAACCGGCATTACCCCGAAAGAATAAGATTTTCTTTTGCAGATATTTCCCAGCTTCCAGTGAATACTTGCCAATTGGAATGAATGGCAGATCAGGAACAGATATTTTTTATCTTCATTATGTTTATTATGCTTTAAAATATCATCCAGAAAAGCGGCATACTTGTCCTCCCATTCCAAACCTTCTCTGTGTGGATTTCCAGGTCCGCCAGAAGAAATAAAGATGTCAAAATCTTCAATGTTGGGCATTTCATTCTTAAACCTTACATCAAATGTTTTAATCGTCACATTTTCTTCAGAACTTTGTTGGAATGCTTCTGAAATCTCTTTAATATTTCTAAAGCCTTGATTGACATGGTTGTTGTTCATATCAACCAGAGCGATTCGAATATCTTTCATACTACTTCATATTTTTTGCAAAGTTACCAAAAATATTACGAAGCCGTTTCGCCATGTGTTATGCCATACTCCGTTTCAGAGATCATATAATCTACTACTTTGGTAAGATCTCCGGTTTCATTAAATACTTTAAGCTGTCTGTCGGCTCCTGTTCCGTTTTCCAGGATGGTCCAGGCATATTCAACCTCTTTTCTGCAGTCCAGGTCATCTACTACATCATCAATGAATTCCAGGAGTTCTTTCAGCAGATGTGGATAAGGAACGGATTCTTCTTTTCCGAAATCAATCAGATGGGCTTCAATACCGCTTTTAGATGCTCTCCATTTGTTTTCGTTTAGCAATAATCTTCTGTAGCTTCTGAAACTTAAATTTTGCTGGTGAAGTTTATAGATTTTTGCTACTAAACTTTGCATAATGGCAGCCATACAAACTGTTTCCTCTATCCTTAAAGGCATGTCACAGATTCTGAACTCAATGGTAGGGTAGAATGGGTGGACACGCAGGTCCCACCAGATTTTCTTGGCATTATCTATAGTTCCGGTTTTTACAAGAAGTTCTACATAGCTGTCAAATTCAGCCAGTGAATTGAAGTAGCTGGGAATACCGGTTCTTGGGAATTTTACAAAAATTTCCTGTCTGTAAGACTTGAATCCTGTATTTCTTCCGATCCAGAAAGGTGAGTTGGTAGAAAGTGCATAGACGTGTGGAAGAAAATAACGCATCACATTCTGAATCCTTACCCCTTCTTCACGGTTAGGGATCCCAATATGGACATGGAGCCCGAAAATTAAATTTCCGCGGGCAACATCTCCCATATCATCCACGATCTTGTTATACCGCTCACCGTTGGTGATGGTGTTATGTTCCCAGTTAGAAAAAGGATGGGTTCCACCTCCGGAAACCCGAAGTCCCTGTTCATGAGCTGTATTGATTAAATGTCTTCTCAGGTTAGTCAGCTCCGTTCTGGCTTCCTTGATATTCTGGCAGATTCCGGTTTCCATTTCGATCATTGATTCATGCATTTCATGTTTTAGATTTTCACTTAAAACAGCTTTGCCCCCTTCAATGATCTTTGAAACATGAGATATTAAGTCTCTGCTCTCAACATCAATGATCTGATATTCTTCCTCGATTCCTATAGTAAACTGATGCATTTTTTTTTCGTGTTTTTTTATTTTTTTAATGTTTATTTTACGGAGTCTTTTACAAACGTACCCCAAGAGATGTTAGGTTTTCCAGGAACATATTCTTTTGCTTTTTCAATGGCCAGTTTAGCAGAATGCTCTACAATCCATGCAAAGTTTTCTTCACCTACCGAGTTTTTATCTGCATCAGGAGCCGGATTACAGAAATCTATCGCATATGGAATTCCGTCTCTGATGGCAAACTCTACCGTATTGAAGTCGTAGCCTAGAGCTTCATTCATGGTAATAGTGTAATCATGAATTGTTTTTAACAGTTTTTCAAGTTCCTCTCCTTTGGTCTGATGTGTCGTGGCATATCTTAAGTGATGTGGATTACGTGGTTCGTAAGGCATAATATGAACATATTTTTTGCCCAGACAGTAAACCCTGTAATAATCATCGAAAACAATTTCTTCCTGTACCATCATCACAAGCTGTTCTGTTTCGCTTAATTTTTCCCATAGATCTTCAGGATTTTCTACCCTGTATACACTTTTCCATCCGCCGCCGTCATGAGGTTTCATATAGGCAGGAAACCCTACATAATTGAAAATATATTCCCAGTCGTGAGGAAATTTCAGGTTTCTGAATGATGTTTCCGAAGTATCTGTAGGTCTTTCGTGCGAAGGAAGGAGTACTGTTTTAGGAAGCGGAATTCCAAGTTTTGTCATCAGCGCATTATTGAAGAACTTTTCGTCGGCGCTCCACCAGAATGGATTATTGATTACATAAGTTCCGTTAAGTGCTGCATTTTTCAAATAAGCCCTGTAAAAAGGAACATCCTGCGAAATTCTGTCGATAATGACTGCATAGCCGTAATCAGCTCCCTGCTCAAGTTTATCGATATTTACTGCTTCAGCAATGATTTCTCCGCCGCCCAGCTCATTCACTTTGTCGATAAACGCCCAAGGAAATGTGTCTTCCATACCGAATAGAATTCCCACTTTTTTTGCCATAATTTCTGTTTTTAAATTGGTATATGTTTTATTATTTTATCTTATTAAATGTACGGTTTCATGAGAAAAAAGTCCCTATAAAAGTAGGAAATACCATCCTCCATAACGGCCAGTCGTGATTGATCCATTTTCTCTCATCGTACCAGAAATCGATCCCCTTCGAGCTTAAGATCTCTGCCATTTCAATATTTTTATCCCTGCAGATGTCCTGGTCAGAAGTGCTCAGTACAATGTGCATATGTTTGTATTTCCATGCCTCGTCATTCTTTACAAATTCTCTCGGGCAGTTAAAATATACGAGTTCATCTGAATATCCGTCCATGAAATTCCTGATGCTGAATGCTCCGGAAAGACAGAACAGATGGGAAACCACGTCCGGAAACCTGAAAGCAAAATTAGCGGCATGATAACCTCCGAAACTTGCTCCTGCCACAGCAACACGGTGTGTTTTATGAATTTTCTGGATATAGGGGATAAATTCCTGAATCAGAAACTGTACATACAGCTCATAATTCTTTATCCTTTTCTGAGGCGAAATTTTTTCATCATAAAAGCTCCAGCTGTCAATCGTCTGGATATTATAAAGCTTTACTTTTCCCTGTTCTATAAACCAATTGATACTTCCGTTGAGATGAAAGTCGTGATTTTGGGTGTATTGTCCCTGGGAAGTTGGAAACATAACGATGGGATATCCGTAATGTCCTGTAACCTCCACTTTAAGACTTGTTCCTAATATGTTTGAATAATAATCTGTATGTTCTATATGCGGCATTGATCAGTTTCTTTTATTATATATTGTGTTTAGCTTGTCAGTTTACTTTTGGGCGGCAGAATATTCAGCATTTCCGCCTGGATTTTTTCGGCAGCACTGTCTAGTCTTTGCTGTATAATGTCCGGATCGCTGGATTTGTAAACAATTCCTACATGATGATCGATCGGAAGGAACTTCACAGCTTCCTCGCTGCTGAAAACACTGTAATCAGGCTCTTTATCTTTGATCAGGGCAATAATGAGACCTGAATAGTAACCTGTAGGTTTCGAAGCCTGATAGCTTTTTCCACGCAGAAGGGCATCTTCAATCTTGGCCCATTCTCGCCAGATATTAATATTACTGGAGGCTTCAACAAGATCAGGAATGTGTGCGCCTCCAACTCTGGAGGATGTTTCAAGGAAATACCATTTTCCATCGGCTTTTCCACGGATAAATTCAGTATGGGTAGCTCCGTTCATTAATCCGAAACTGGAAAGAACTTTGGCATTGACTTCTTCAAGGGCTTTAAATTCATCAGAATATCTTCCCAGGGTTTTGGATCTGAATACACCACCTTCATGAGAAACCTGCATAGGTGGTGCAAGGTATTTGGAAGCAGATGTAAATACAATTTCTTTATTAAAAGTCAGACTGTCCACATGATAGACATCTCCGGGTTTAAAACTTTCCAGCAGAAACAGATGTCGCTCTTCACCAAGGGCATTCAGTTCGTTCCAGAGCTCATCTTTGGACGAAAATTTTTTAATCCCTGATGCTGATGCTTCTGAGCGGGGTTTTAATACCCAGGGAGCCGGGACTTTCTCTACAAAGCTGTTTACTTCGTCATTGTTAAAAACAGCTGTAAACTCCGGAACATTGATACCCGAATCTTTCGCTTTCTGGCGCATAGCCAGCTTGTCCCTAAAATAGCGGTGTGTAGTCTGTCCCATTCCCGGAATACGGAATGTTTCTCTGATCAATGCAGCCTTCTCCACATCATAATCATCGAGGGCCACTACAGCATCTACTTTCCTGGTTTTCATGAGATGTGAAAATCCCTGGACCAGATGATCCAGATTCCAGACAGAAGGTTTTAATTCAGACATATAAAATACCTCATCAATAGCATGCCATGGCCAGTTTTTTTCTTTAAGGCCTTCTGATGTTATCAAGATAATTTTATTACCGAGCTTCTTCATTTCGTCCATGAAGTCATAGCCCTTGTAATAGCACGAAATACATACTATTGTTTTCTCCTCCATATAATGTTTTTTAGTTTTTAGTAAATTATCAAAAATAAAAGCAATTTTTTATTGATTAATTAATGTTAAAAATCACAATAAACTGCGTTTTTGAAAATACATACTCAAGTATACAGAGAAATTTTGAAAAAAACTAATTTTTAGTGATAATTTTCAATTAAATCGGCCAGCAGCTGTACTCCAAAGCCGGTTGCTGCTTTTTCTTTTGAATATCCCGTACTTCCGAAAGCAACTCCTGCAATATCCAGATGTGCCCATTTAGGATGGTTTTCAATAAACTGCTCCAGAAATTTAGCGGCTATGATGCAATCACCGATAGGTTTCATAGAGATGTTTTTCAGATCTGCAACGTCAGACTGTATATCATCTTTCCATACATCCCATAAAGGAAGATTCCATACTCTTTGGTTGGTATTGTCTCCGGTTTTTACCAGAAGGATTTTCAGCTCATCATGATTGGAGAACATGGCTCCGCAGGTATCGCCGAACATTCTTACAGAGCTTCCTGTTAAGGTAGCAAGGTCAATCAGAAAATCCGTTTTATAGTTTCTGGCAAGATAAGAAAGTCCGTCAGCGAGAATCATCCTGCCTTCTGCATCCGTATTAAGTACTTCAATTGTTTTTCCGTTGTAGGCCGTAATAACGTCGCTTGGAAGAAAAGCCTTTTCAGAAATGGCATTATCCGTGATAGGAAGTACGGCAACAATATTCACCGGAAGCTTCATTTCTGCTGCATAGATCAGGGTTCCGATAACTGCCGTGGCACCTCCCATATCAGATTTCATGTAATGCATATTGTCCGGGTTCTTCAGAGAAATACCTCCTGTATCAAAAAGGACACATTTCCCGACTAAACCAAATGTTTTGGCATTTTTAACGGTAGTTTTATATTCGATAATGGTGAAAGCGGCATCATAAGCACTTCCCTGGTTAACCGACAGATAAGCGCCCAGGCCTAATTCTTCGCATTTTTTTCTATTGAATACAGTATATTTTAAATCATATTTCTTGGCCATATTTTTCAGAAACAGACTTAATATATCAGGTTTCTTAAGATTGGCCGGCTTATTCAACCATTCCTGACAGGTTGTTTGTCCGTTGGCTAGCGCTTCGGCTTTTGAGCTGATTGTATCTAGTTTTTTCTGGCTTAAATTTTCAAAATGGATCTCAAATCTTGGATTCCAGAAAGCATGCTTTTTATCAAAAGGATAGCTGTATGTTCCAAAAAGTAAACCTTTTACGAACTCTTCGAACTGTTTCTCATTCAGAAAATCTGCTAAAACGAGACTAGGGACAGCCTGAAGCTTGTCTTTTTGTGTTTGTGAGAATTTAACGGCTACCTGCTGAACCTCAAAATTCTGCAGCGTGGATTTGCCCAAACCGATCAGATACATGATCCTTTCCTCATCAGTATGAATGAAAACCTCATATTTCTTTCCGGAGAAAAAAGAAGAGATGTTTTTATTGTAATTTTTGCTGGATTTTTTCCATTCTTCTTCTGTAAAAAGGTGAAAAACCTGTGTGTATTTTTTATTTTTTTTGTTGATCAGTTTCATAAGCTTAATTTTTAATGCTCTGTTGTTGTGGTTTTACTTCTACCGGATTTTCCGTGTTATCATAGAACAGCCACTCAATGGCTCTGGGAAACTCCTGGGACCAGTAAAATTCACTGTGGGTTCCTTCCGGATTGATGCTGGTCCTGAATTCAAAGTCAAAAAGATTCTTCTTTTCCCAACGCTTTAAATATTCTTCAAAAACATGGATTCTTTTTACCATTTTGGAACCTTCCTGACCACCTCCATACAGGTATATTTTGGTTTTAAAAGGAACCCTGAAGCTCATCATCGGAAAATTATTGTTAGGTTCCACCCAAAGTGAAGGGGAGAAGATCAACAGTTTAGAATAAACCTCAGGATAAAGAAATCCGCTGTAAATACTGATCAGCGCGCCCAATGAGCTGCCCCCGATTCCTGTATTGTCACGGTCTTTTTTCGTGCGGTAGTGTTCATCCACAAAAGGCTTTAAAGTATCTGTAATGAAACGGATGTATTTTTTTCCTTCCGAGCCGTTCGCAATATTGTCATTGTCAAAGATATATTCCTTGATACGTTCTTCACTGCCGTGTTCTATTGCAATGATAATAACATCACCACGTCCATATTCCGCTAAAATAGACAGCTTTTTATCAATTTCCCAGTTTCCGTACCCACTTCCTTCGTTGAAAAGATTTTGGGCATCCTGAAGATAAAGCACGGGATAACTTTTATCGGATACATAATAGTCGTAAGGCAATACCGCCCAGATTTTCCGGTACCGTTCTAGTTGTGGAATGTAGAATTCTTCCGAAATAACTTCTGCAATCGGGAAAAACTCCTTTTTAAAAGGTCCCCAGTTGAGCCTCCATTTTTCTATAATATCAGATGTTTTCCCGGATGTTTTTTCAGCTTTCCGGTTTGGAGTGATGTTTCCGTATTTATCGAGCTCCACATTTTCCCAGCCTCCTTTTGTGAATTTATATTCTACGGTATTCGGAAGTATTTCGTTGTCAATCTCTATAAAATAATTGTGCGGATCCAGCTGTTTAAGCTGATAATTGTAGTCTCTTGGGTTCCAATTGTTGAAATTTCCGGTGATGTATACCGTTCTGTCGTCGCTTTCTTCAGTATAAAGTTCAAACCTCATCCTATGTGTTTAATATAATTTTGAAGCTAAATTTATAAAAAAGATTGTTTTAAAATCATAAAAAGATAAATATAAAAAATAATATATTTGATATTTGTGCCCAAAATCGGGAAATTAACATAATAATTATTTGATTAATTATTAATCGTTATTGTGGGGAATTTTCGTAGTTTCAAAGAAAAATAAAGTATAACTATATCTTGATGAATTCTGTTAAAACCTATACGCTGTTCACAGATCATGATATCTACCTTTTCAAAGAAGGCAGGCATTATAAGCTGTATGGGAAATTTGGAGCACATTCTGTTGAAAAAGAGGGTGTAAAAGGTGTCTATTTCTCGGTTTGGGCTCCTAATGCAAAAAAAGTTTCCGTTATAGGGAATTTCAACAACTGGAATCATAAAGATCATATTCTGTTTCCGCGGTGGGACGGATCGGGAATCTGGGAAGGATTTATCTCCGGACTTACCTGGGGGACATTATATAAATATGCTGTAGAAACTGCCAGAGGTGAAATTCTGGAGAAAAGTGATCCTTTTGCTTTAAGTTGGGAGCAAAATCTGCAGGCAGCCTCGCTGGTTTCTACAACCTGGTACGAATGGAGTGATGAGGAATGGATGGAAAAGCGCTGGAAAAGCAACAGTCTGAATGCGCCGCTATCTGTGTATGAGCTGCATTTAGGTTCCTGGGTAAGACAAGGTGATGCTCCGGATAAATATTTGAATTACCGTGATATTGCTGAGAAATTAGTTCCTTATGTAAAGGAGATGGGCTTTACGCATGTAGAATTCATGCCTGTCATGGAATATCCGTATGATCCAAGCTGGGGGTATCAGATTACCGGCTTTTATGCAGCGACCTCACGTTTCGGTTCGCCGCAGGATCTGATGTTTATGATCAATGAGCTTCACAAAAATGATATTGGGGTTATTTTGGATTGGGTACCGTCTCATTTTCCGGGAGATGCCAACGGGTTGCACCGTTTTGATGGCTCTTACCTTTATGAACATGAAGATCCCAGAAAAGGGTTTCATCCTGACTGGAAGTCTTATATTTTCAATTACGGCAGAAATGAAGTGAAATCTTTCCTGATCTCGAATGCGATGTTCTGGCTGGAACGCTATCATGCAGACGGACTTCGTGTAGATGCAGTCACATCTATGCTTCATCTTGATTATTCAAGGAACGAAGGAGAATGGGAGCCTAATATTGAAGGGGGAAATGTAAATCTTGAAGCCAAAGCTTTTTTGCAGGAATTCAATACGGCTGTTTATAAAGAATTTGGAGACAGTATTGTTACGATAGCTGAGGAAAGTTCGGATTTCCCTATGCTTACAAAACCTGTTCATGATGGCGGGGTAGGCTTCGGAATGAAATGGATGATGGGATGGATGCATGATACGCTGGATTATTTTAAAGAAGCTCCGGAAAACAGGAAATACCACCATCATAAAATCACTTTTGCATCCGTGTATATGTATAACGAAAATTATATGATGCCGCTGTCGCATGATGAAGTGGTACACGGAAAAGCGAGCCTGATCTATAAAATGCCGGGTGATGAATGGCAGAAATTTGCCAATCTCCGCACCCTATATGTCTACATGTACACTCATCCGGGAGCCAAGCTTCTTTTTATGGGGGACGAATTTGCCCAGACCGGTGAATGGAATTTTACCAGAAGCCTTGATTGGCATCTGCTGCAGTATCCGGTTCATAAAGGAATGCAAAGTTTAGTCAAAGATCTAAATCATTTATATAGGAACGAAACTGCTTTTTATGAAAATCAATTTGATAAAAACGGATTTGAGTGGGTGGAAGCGGATGATCTCGAGAATTCAGTCTATGTGTATCTTAGAAAAGGCAAAAGAAGGGATGATGTATTGATGGTCGTTCTCAACATGGTTCCACAGGTTTTAGAATATACCATCGGAGTTAATGTAGGGACTCATTGGGAGGTTATTTTCAACTCTGATGACCAGAAATATGGCGGAAGCGGTGTAGATGCTGATATTCTGGGTGAAAAGCAGGAAGAATGGATGAGGCATCCAAAATCTGTCACGGTAAAACTTCCACCAATGGCAGGAATTGTTTTAAGACAGAAAAAAGATAAAAAATATAAATTACAGAGAATAAAACAACACAAGAAATAATCATTAGATGCTGAGGACTACAATAGGGTTTGATGAAATATAAATGACAGTGAAATTATGGTAATATATCATTTAAGTACAGAATGTTATCCGGTAGCAAAAGTAGGTGGTCTTGCAGATGTTGTGGGAGCGCTGCCGAAATATCAGAACAAAATAAAGGGAATAGAAGCCAAGGTTGTTATGCCCTGGTATAATAAATCTTTTGTTCATGATCATGAGTTTGACATAGTTTTTGATGGCTTTATTCATCAGGGAGAAAATATGCTTCAGGTTCAGGTCATGAAGGAGAAAACAGATGCTTTAGGATTTGAATTGTATATGGTGAAAATTCCCGGACTTTTAGATAGGGAAAGCCCTTACGGATATCAGGATGAAAGTTTCCAGTTTTTAGCCTTTCAGCATGGGGTACTTCATTGGCTGAGTGCTATGAAGATCCGTCCGGATGTATTGCATTGCCACGATTATCATACAGGGTTAGTCCCTTTTATGACGCAGCACTGTCCTGAATTTGAATTTTTAAAAGGGGTAAAAACTATCGGCACCATCCACAATGGAGAGTACCAGGGAATGATGAGCTGGAATATGGCGAATTATATGCCTCATTTTGATTCCTACAAATGGGGGTTAATGGACTGGAACGGACTCATCAACCCGCTGGCAAGCATGATCAAATGTGCAGATGCTTTTACAACTGTTTCTGAAGGTTATCTTGAAGAACTGTTTATCAGTTTCCGCGGACTGGAAAGCCTGGTGCGCCAGGAGTTCGGAAAAGCATACGGAATCATCAACGGGATTGATACGGAAGTATGGGACCCTGAAACCGATCCGATGCTGGATTTTAATTTTAATATTAAAAATGCGGTAGCCCAAAAGAAGAAAAATAAAGAAAAGCTTTGCAAAGAATATGGTTTGAAGCCGGAACTTCCTCTGTTTGCCTTTATAGGAAGATTTGCTACCGAAAAAGGAGCAGATTTCCTGCCGGATGTAGTCTGGAAAAGCATTAAGCAGAGTTATGGTGCACTGAATATTATGATCCTGGGCTCTGGAAATGCTTATATTGAAAACAAGCTTAAAGAATATGCATACACATATACCAATTTTGCGCTGGATCTGGGGTATAAAGAATACCTTTCCCATAAGATTTATGCATCCGCGGACTTTCTGCTGATGCCGTCGCGCGTGGAGCCATGTGGGCTAAACCAGATGTATTCTATGAGGTACGGAACAGTTCCCGTTGTAAGATATACCGGAGGCCTCAGAGATACAGTGGAAGACATTTCAACCGGAGGAGCGGGATTAAATTTTACCTATCCGGGAGTAGACGATATAGTACATGCCATGAACAGGGCATTGGGAATTTATAACCAAAAAGGAATTATGGAAGATCTTATCCATGCCAACATGAAATTTGATTTTGCATGGGAGAAATCTGCGGAAAAATATATAGCTTTATATAATAACTGATGTGATGAAAGTTTCCGGTTTTCTTTTTGTCATCATGATCCTGCTTTCTTCATGTAAAGAAGATGAAGGAAGTTATCATGGCGGATATTATTGGATTTATGGATACGGACTGCCTGAAATGGGAGCACAGGAGACTATGGATGGAATATCTGAAAAATGGAAAATTAAGCATTATGCTGTATCAGGCTGTATGATAAGCCCTGAAGAAGAAAGAGCCGTAAATGCCATTAACAAAAGGACCTATGCTGCAATAGAAAGAAAGTATGGTAAAGACTGGCATGCAGCATATGATAAAGATATGCAGGATTTCACCATGAAGAATGTAGATGTCATGGATGTTCTGATCACGAGTAAATTGTTCAGGAAAGAGCTTAAAAAGCATTACATTGAGGTCTATAACGTAGACAAAGAAGTATTTGAACTTAATAATGAAGGCGAATTTAGGGTCATTGTGTATAATAATGAACTCAAATATGAAAATAAAGAGTGCTTTAGATTAGCAGTAAACACTAAGAATAGAACAGTAAATTTAATTCAATAAAACGCAAGATACCTATGAAACGAAATGTAATCTCCATTGTTTTGGGAGGCGGCAGAGGGACAAGATTATTCCCGTTAACATATTCAAGATCCAAACCGGCAGTTCCTATTGCAGGAAAATACAGGCTGGTAGATATTCCTATTTCCAACTGTCTGAATTCGGGACTCAATAAGATCCTGGTTTTAACGCAGTTCAATTCAGCTTCCTTAAATTCACATATCAAGAATTCTTATCACTTTGACATTTTCAGCAAAGGATTTGTAGATATTCTTGCTGCTGAGCAGAACGTGGAAAACGACAGCTGGTACCAGGGAACAGCAGATGCGGTCCGCCAGTCGATGAAGCATCTGGAAAAATATGATTACGACTATATTCTTATCCTTTCCGGTGACCAGCTTTATCAGATGGATTTCAGGGAAATGCTCGATTTTCACATTAAAAACGGAGGTGATGTGACGATTGCTACTATTCCCGTGGTGGCAAAAGACGCCAGAGGATTCGGAATTTTAAAGTCTGACGACGACGGAAACATTACATCTTTCTATGAAAAACCGGAATATGATATTCTGGATGGCTTAAAATCTGAAGTTTCAGAAGAAAACAAGCGTAAGGGAAAAGAATATCTGGCCTCGATGGGAATTTATATCTTCACGAGAACCATACTGAAAAAAATGTTTGAAGATGGAGCCGGGGATGATTTCGGGAAAGATATTATTCCAAATTCTATCGGAAAATACAAAACACTGAGCTACCAGTATGAAGGCTACTGGACAGACATCGGAACCATAGAATCTTTCTACGAAGCCAACCTGGATCTGTGTCAGGACTTTCCGCAGTTTAATCTTTTTTCCTCTTCACCCATTTATACAAGAGCAAGGATGCTTCCGCCGTCCAAAATTAACGGTTCATACGTAAGCAAAGCTGTTTTCGGGGATGGATGCATCATCATGGCCGATAAGATTGAGAATTCAGTGATTGGGAACAGGACCAGAATAGATAAAGGAAGTACGATTGTCAATTCTTACGTAATGGGAGCTGATTTCTACCAGAATACTACCGAAATTGTGCTTAATGACAGAAACGGGTACCCGAACATGGGAATAGGAAAATACTGCTATATTGAAATGGCTATTCTTGATAAAAACTGCTATATCGGCGACAATGTAAAAATTATCGGCGGAAAGCATATTCCGGATGGCGATTACGGAACCCATTCCGTACAGGATGGAATTGTAGTGGTGAAAAAAGGAGCTGTTCTTCCTTCGGGAACCCATATCGGATAATGAAAGATATGGTTAGTTGACTAGCTATACATAAAAGAGGAGACATTATTGGGTCTCCTCTTTCTGTATATATAAGCTTCTTTTATTAAGATAGCCGTCTTCAGGAATTTCTGAAATTGAATACTGAGAAAAACCCGTTGAAAAAAGTAAAATCAAAGGAAATACAAATAACTTCTTCATAGAAAAATATTTAATTTTAGGCTTTTTCACGCATCAAAAAATATACCGTTATTTCGATATTTAAAAGTGGAGTTATTTTTATAAAATAATAAATTAATAATTGAAATTTCCAATTATAATGCAGTTTTTTCAAAAATAAAAATTGAATAATTCACTTTTGTAATGTGGCTTATTTTAGAAATGAATTTTTCAAAATAACTGAGATGTTGGTTACTTTTTTTATTTGTCTTACTTTTGCGTGATGCGTTTTTTTAAAATAATAGCCGTAATTCTTGTTCTTGTGGTAGGAGCCTATGCTGCTTCCATGTATTTTTTCGTGGACGAAAACAAGGATTTTAAGATAGAAAAAGAAGTCGATTATCCCATAGATAAAGTCTTTTCCCAGTTTAATAATCTCCAGCATTTTACCCGCTGGAACAATTTTTTTACAAGTTCACCATCAATTGATATCGATTATTATACCCCTTATGAAGGTCAGGGAAGTGCAATAAGCTATGTAGATCCGAAAAATGATACGGACGGAGAAATGTTCATCCGGTATGAAAATCCTGCTAAAAGCTTGAGATACCAGCTTTTTGAAGACAGGAATGAAAGCCCAACGGTAGTGGATGTTCAGTTCAAGCCTGTTTCTGCGGACAAAACAAAGATTACTTGGTATGTGCATACACCTAAACTTTCCGTATTCAGAAGAGTGGAAAATTTTTGGACAGAAGACCGGTTTGCCGAAAATATTAATAAAAGCATGGTCAATCTGAAAAATGTTTTGGGCAATAAAGTGGAAAAAGACAATCAGATGGCTTCCATCAAGTATGACAGTCTCATGGTGGAAAACGAGGAAGATAAGCTGTTGCTGGGCATCAATGTAAGTGCATCCAATAAGAAAGAAGCACTGTATAAAAACATCGTTATGAATTACAGCAAAGTGTATAACTATGTCACAATGGATCTCGGTAAAAAAGACGATGAATTTGGCTTCCCGGTACTGATTACCGATGCCGATAATTACAAAGACAAAGAAGTTTCTTATTTCCTGGGAATTCCTCTTTCCAAAAAGATAGGAGTTCCGGATAATAATTTCAATTTCCGGACTGTAAATCCTTCTCAAAATTATGTGATGTACTACAAAGGAAGCTACGAGGGCAGAATACGGGCGGTTCAGCAGCTGATTCAGAAGGCTAAAAAAGACGAGATGCGCTTCGGAGATATCCGGCAGACCTTTATTGAACGTCCGATTGAAGGGCAGGAGGTGAATATTAAGCTCTCATTATCAGTGTTTAAGTGATTTTTTTTCGATTATTTTTTTCTTAATTTTTTTTAACGGTTTCAGGCTGTCTTAACTCGGTTTTTTTTATTAAATTTGAAGATTAATTCTACAAATAAATTTTAATAATAGATAAACTGTAATAATGGACAGATTTTCATTCCTAAACGCAGCTCATTCTCAGTTAATTGAGGATTTATACCAACAGTACTTAAAATTCCCGGATTCTTTAGAGCCATCATGGAAAGCCTTTTTTCAAGGCTTTGATTTTGCTTTGGAGAACTATGGAGATGACGATAACATCCAATATATCCAGGCTCCGGCCAATGCTGCTCCGGCAGTACAGCAGATCTCTCAGGCAGTAGCCGGCGGAGAAGTTCCTGAGCACATCAAAAAAGAGTTCAAGGTAGTAAACCTTATCGAGGCTTACAGAACAAGAGGGCACCTGTTCACAAAAACAAATCCTGTCAGAGAAAGAAGACATTATACGCCTACTTTAGACATCGAGAACTTCGGTTTGAGCAAGGAGGATTTAAACACAAAATTCAACTGTGCTGTTGAAACAGGAATGAAAGAGCCTGCTACATTACAGGACCTGATCAAGCATTTGGAAAATATCTACTGCGATTCTATCGGGGTAGAGTATACGTATATCAACAATGTTGAAGAAAAAGATTTCATTAAGAAGTGGCTTCAGGTGAACGAAAACCACCCAAGCCTTTCTGCCAATGAGAAAACTGAGATTTTATTAAAATTGAATCAGGCAGTAGCTTTTGAAAACTATCTTCACACAAAATTTGTAGGACAGAAAAGATTCTCTCTGGAAGGAGGCGAAACATTAATTCCCGCATTGGATCAGCTGATCTCACGATCTTCTCAACTTGGAGTGGATGAAGTGGTATTAGGAATGGCCCACAGAGGAAGACTGAATGTTTTATCAAACATTTTCGGAAAATCTTATAAGCAAATCTTCTCAGAATTTGAAGGAAAAGAATTTGAAGAGGATGTATTCTCAGGGGACGTTAAGTATCACTTAGGATCATCTAAAAAAGTGAAAACCGCTTCCGGAGAAGAAGTGGCCATCAACCTTACCCCGAACCCGTCTCACCTTGAAACCGTAGCTGCTCTTGTAGAAGGAATCTGCCGTGCGAAAATAGATGACAAATACAAAGGAGACGGTTCCAAAATTCTTCCTATCGTGATCCACGGTGACGGTGCTATTGCAGGACAGGGAATTGCATATGAAGTAGCTCAGATGATGACCTTAGAAGGGTACAGAACAGGAGGAACTGTTCATATCGTTGTCAACAATCAGGTGTCATTTACCACAAACTATGCTGATGCCAGATCTTCAACATACTGTACAGACATTGCAAAAGTAACAGAATCACCTGTAATGCACGTTAATGCAGATGATGCTGAAGCGGTAGTTCATGCCATGCATTTTGCAGCAGATTTTAGAGCGAAATTTGGTAAAGACGTTTATATCGATTTATTAGGATACAGAAAATATGGACACAATGAAGGTGATGAACCTAGATTCACACAGCCTAATTTGTATAAACTAATTTCTAAACATCCTAATCCAAGAGAAATTTATAAAGATAAATTACTTAAGGACAGCATTACATCCAATGATCTTATTGCAAAAATGGAATCAGATTTCAAAGCACTTTTAGATAAAGACTTTGATGCTTCCAAAGAGATCGAAAAAAATGCAATGGATCTTTTCATGGCAGAAGACTGGACCAATTATCCAATCGGAAAAAGAGGGGCAGTTCAGATTCCTGTAGATACAAAATATGACCTGGCTAAACTTAAAGAGCTGGCGATTAAAATGTCATCTCTTCCTGCTGATAAAAAGTTCATCAATAAAATTACAAGACTGTTTGATAACCGTGTTAAGGCTATCGAAGGAAATTCATTAGACTGGGCTCTTGGAGAATGGTTGGCCTATGCAACACTTCTTGTGGAAGGGCATAATGTGAGAATTTCCGGAGAAGATGTAGAGAGAGGAACATTCTCCCACAGACATGCGGTGGTGAAAACTGAAGATACAGAAGAAGAATATATCCCATTAAGACATGTATCAGAAAGCAGATTTGATGTATTCAACTCTCACCTTTCAGAATACGGAGTCTTAGGTTTCGACTACGGATATGCAATGGCTTCTCCTAATACACTGACGATCTGGGAAGCTCAGTTCGGAGACTTTGTGAACGGTGCTCAGATCATCGTTGACCAGTATCTGGCTGCTGCAGAGGAAAAATGGAAGATTCAGGACGGATTGGTAATGTTACTACCTCACGGTTCAGAAGGTCAGGGTGCAGAACACTCTTCAGCAAGATTAGAAAGATTCTTAACGCTTTGTGCGAACGAAAATATGGTGGTAGCCAATATCACTTCACCTGCTAACTACTTCCACTTATTAAGAAGACAGCTTAAATGGACATTCAGAAAGCCGTTGATCGTAATGAGCCCTAAATCTCTGTTGAGACATCCGAAAGTGGTTTCTCCACTGGAAGATTTTGCAAACGGTTCATTCCAGCCGATTTTGGACGATCCTACAGCAGACCCTAAAAAAGTAGAAAAATTAGTATTGTGTTCAGGTAAATTATACTTCGAATTATTAGCGAAGAAAGAAGAGCTTAACTGTGAAAATATTGCACTGGTAAGATTGGAGCAGCTGTATCCGCTTCAGGCAGATGCATTAGAAACGATCTTCAGCAAGTATAGTAACAGAACACAATTGGTTTGGGCTCAGGAAGAACCAGAAAACATGGGAGCGTGGTCTTATATCCTGAGAAACTTCAGAGACACAGGAATCCAGGTAGTAGCTCCGGTACCAAGCGGTGCTCCAGCTCCGGGAAGCCACAAAATGTTTGAGAAAAACCAGAATGCAGTGATCAACAGAGTTTTCGACAGAGATGATGCTCCAGCAAAAAGACCCGTTACAGCGTAATTAAGAATAATACCCAATTAAAAAAATAAAAAATACTCAATATGTCAGTTTTAGAAATGAAAGTTCCTTCACCGGGAGAATCCATTACAGAAGTTGAAATTGCAACTTGGCTTGTGAAAGATGGTGATTATGTAGAAAAAGATCAGCCAATCGCAGAAGTAGACTCAGATAAAGCAACTCTTGAATTGCCTGCAGAACAAAGCGGTGTAATCACGTTAAAAGCAGAAGAGGGTGATGTAGTACAGGTTGGCCAGGTAGTTTGTTTAATTGATATGGATGCTGCAAAACCTGAAGGCGCAAGCGCACCGGCTGCAGAAGCTCCAAAACAGGAAGAAGCTCCAAAAGCTGCTGAACCAGCTAAACAGGAAGCTCCAAAACCAGCTGCTCCGGCACCGGCTCCACAAACGTATGCAACAGGAGCTCCGTCTCCTGCAGCTAAAAAGATTCTTGATGAGAAAGGTATTGAGGCTGGACAGGTTTCAGGAAGCGGAAGAGACGGAAGAATCACTAAGACTGATGCAGAATTAGCTGCTGTTCCTGCTTTAGGAGGAAGCCCTTCTACGGCAACAGGAGCTCGTACTACAACGACGACTAAACTTTCAGTTCTAAGAAGAAAAATCGCTTCAAGATTAGTTTCTGTAAAGAACGAAACAGCCATGTTGACAACTTTCAATGAAGTTGACATGTCTGAAATCTTCAGACTAAGAAAACTATATAAAGAAGAATTTGCTCAGAAACATGGAGTAGGACTAGGCTTTATGTCTTTCTTTACAAAAGCGGTGACAAGAGCATTACAGATGTATCCGGATGTAAATGCATCTATCGACGGAGATTACAAGATCAACTATGATTTCTGCGATATCTCAATCGCGGTTTCAGGTCCTAAAGGATTAATGGTTCCGGTATTGAGAAACGCCGAAAACATGTCTTTCGCTGGAGTTGAAGCCAATATCAAAGATCTTGCAACTAAAGTAAGAGACGGTAAAATTACAGTTGATGAAATGACTGGAGGTACATTCACTATTACAAACGGTGGTACTTTCGGATCTATGATGTCTACACCAATCATCAACCCTCCGCAGTCTGCTATCCTTGGAATGCACAACATTATCCAAAGACCGGTAGCGGTTGACGGACAGGTAGTGATCAGACCAATGATGTATGTGGCAATGTCTTATGACCACAGAATTATCGACGGAAAAGAATCTGTAGGATTCCTTGTAGCGGTAAAAGAAGGTATCGACAACCCTGTTGAAATACTAATGGGAGGTGACGAAAGAAAAGGTCTTGGATTATAAATTTTAAGAAATTTTAATATTAACACAATCTCGCCCTAAAAAGGCGAGATTTTTGTATCTGTTAAAGAAATACTAAGATGATGTTCTCAAAAATGACTTCCAATATCAAAGTTTCAGTAATACCTGAATATGATAGTAAAAACAGTTATCCATCTGAAAACCGTTACGTCTTCAAGTATAATATTACGATAGAAAATGACGGCAGCTTTCCGATTAAAGTACTGAAAAGAAAATGGCTGATCTTCGATGTAGGCTTTGGATACACTGAGATTACAGGAGATGGTGTAATAGGATTGACACCAGAGATTCCTGTAAGCGAAAATTTTGCTTATTTCTCCAATGTGATGCTTCGGTCCGGAGTAGGAAATATGAGCGGAAAATACCTTGTTAAAAACATGGATACCCAGGAAACTTTTGAAATTGAGATTCCAAAATTCAACCTGCTCTCTGAAGTGTTAAGCAATTAGGAGTATTCCTTTTGAGATGGTGTAGGAAATAAAATAATGATTGTGAATAGCAGTCGGTAGTAGAGGCTTTTTAAGTTATAATTTTTTAATATACTTTAGAAAAGACTCGTGTATTTCTTCATTTTCAGTAATAATTAATTTTTCAAAAGCCAGCAGGGCAATTTTTGCACAGGCTTCTGCATCGTCCCCGGCCCGGTGATGGTTAAGGTTGATCTGATGATGTTCCGCCAGATGTTTCAGACCGTATTTCGGAAGATAATTCCATGATTTTTTAGCCAGCTGAATGCTGCAAAGGTAATTCAGTTTTGGGGTAAACATGCCGTAATGCTCAAAACAGCCCCTTAAAACCCCTGCATCAAAGCTTGCATTATGCGCGATCATCAGGGTGCCATACATCATTTCTTCAGCTTCATACCAGATCTCATCAAAAGTAGGAGCATCCTGCACGTCTTCCGGAGTTATCCCGTGAACACCAATATTAAATCTGCTGAAATAAGGGAAACTGGGCGGTTTGATCAGCCAGGTTTTCGTTTCTACGATTTTGGAATTCTGAACAACACATATGCCCATTTCACACGCTGAACTTTTTTCGTGAGTGGCTGTTTCAAAATCTATTGCGCAGAAATCCATTTTTTTGAGTGATGAGTTAAGAATTATGTGTTGCTGATTGGTTAGATGCTGGTTTTATTTAACATTCAAGGGTTAAAGTTTTTGAAGTTAAGAATTTTTCCTGTAAAATACTATACTCCTTTAAGCGTCAGATATTGTACTTTATTTCTCTAATCCCTAATCCCTACTTCCTTCCACCTAAAAAATGTCTGAAGATCAGCCACTTCGACTGGTAGAATGTATTTTTCTGATGCCTTTGACGAAGTTTCCATGTTCCTGGAAGTTGCCCATAAAATCCGAAATGAGCCCTTACCACAGCCCAAAGGTGTGGAAATCCATTCTTGAGTCCGAAATAAATTCCTGCAATTCCGTCTAAGCACAGCCTGAAAAATATGAGCCCTATCAGTTTAGGAAATGGTAGATTTTTCAACATCATAGAAAGATTGTTTCTGATGTTTAAATAAGTCTTTTGTGCACTTTGCTTATTCAGGGTTCCGCCCCCTACATGGTATACTTTTGATTTTCCCGTATAAAAGATCTTCTTCCCGGAATTAATCAGTCTCCAGCAAAGATCAATCTCTTCCTGATGAGCAAAAAACCTTTCATCGAAACCATTTTGCTCCCAAAAATCTTTTGAACGAACAAAAAAGCAACATCCTGAAGCCCAGAATATCTCTGTTTCATCATCATACTGGCCGTTATCCTCTTCAAGGTCGTCAAATATACGTCCCCGGCAGTAGGGGTAGCCCAGATTGTCAATAAGACCTCCGGCAGCACCGGCAAATTCAAACTGCTTTTTATTGTTGAAAGATAAAATTTTAGGCTGTACGGCCGAGATAGAAGGATCTTTTTCAAGCAGATTCAAGGCAGGATTGATCCAGTTTTCGGTAACCTCCACATCAGAATTGAGAAGGCAATAATATTCGTTTTTTATTTCCTTTAAACCTTCATTATACCCCCCTGCAAAACCATAATTCTGATTGTTTTTAACGATTTTTACGATAGGAAAATGAGTCTGTACAAATTCTATAGAATCATCGGTAGAAAGGTTGTCTATCACATAAATATCTGCATCCTGGGAAAAACCAACAACACTGGGAAGAAATTTTTCAAGCCAGTTTTTACCGTTCCAGTTTAAAATAACAACTGCTAAATTTTTAGGCATCAGGATTATATTTTTTCAGCATCAAACGATTTAATAGAATCCTGGTACTTCCATTTTCTGTGTGACCAGAGATAATTGTCCGGGTGCTTATGTAAAGTGTTTTCCAGAAGCTTATGAAATTTTCTTACCACTTCATGTTCCGTAAACTTTTCACCGTCAGGATAGATCCTGTGGTAGTTTACCTGGTAGTATCCCCGTTTTACTTTCTTCATTTCACAGTAAATGAAGGCAAGGTCCATTCTGGTAGCCAGCTTATCGTATCCTATAAATGCAGGGGTTCTCTGGTGCAGGAACTCTAATCCGTAATTGACGTGGGCAACATGCGGGGTCTGATCCGCTACAAACATATAAGCCGATTCACCATCATTTTTAGACCTGAAGATATTCAAGATCACTTCATTGGCTTCCAGAGCTTCATTCCCAAACTTATTCCTAACTTTTTTCATCTGGTTCTCCCAGAAATCACTGTTTACTTTTCTGTATACCGGATGGCAATGTTTCTGCGGAATAATTCTTGCGAAAGCATTCATCCATTCCCAGTTAAAAACGTGTCCGGCAAGCATGATCACATTTTTTCCTTCTGCTTTAGCTTCATGGAATGCTTCCTGATTGATGTGCTGCATTCTTACCCGGGATTCCGTTTCAGAAATACTGAAAGATTTAATGGTTTCTACAAGATAATCTGAAAAATTAAGATAAAATTTCTTTCTTATAATTCTTATTTCTTCCTCAGACTTCTCAGGAAAAGAGTTTTGGAGATTCTGCGTAATTACCTTCTTGCGATAGCCTACCAGATAATAATTTAAGAAAAACATAACGTCCGAAAAAATATACAATACTTTAAGCGGAAGTTTAGAAATGAGATATAATATTTTGATTAGGAAATTCATAAAACATGCAAATCTAGTGATAATAAAATTATGGTTCTATTTTTGCTTGCAATAAGTATTATTTTTTTTATTTTTATGTTATGAAAAAATTGTCGATCATAGCTTTTCTTGGACTAAGCATACTTGCTTTTTCTCAGGAAACCAAAAATGTACCGGAAGCAAGAAAGCAGGATAATGCCCTTCTGGTAAAACCTGATCATGCAGAGCTGGATGCGAAGAAGAAAGCAGCAGAAGAAAAAGCAAAACTTCCCAAACCTTATGATCCTAAAGCTAATGCTGAAGCTGATATTAACAAGCTAGTAGCTCAGGCTAAAAAAGAAGGTAAGAATATTGTGATTCAGGCCGGAGGAAACTGGTGTATCTGGTGCCTGCGCTTTAATAATTTTGTTCAAAACACTCCTGAGTTGAAGGAAACTGTAGATAAAAACTATCTGTATTATCATTTGAATTATTCCCCGGAAAATAAAAATGAAAAAATTTTTGCTAAATATGTGGACATTAAAGAAAAGCTTGGCTATCCTTTTTTCATAGTTTTGGATAAAAACGGAAAAATGATTCATGTTTTAAAAGACAGTTCTGTTCTTGAAGAAGGAAAAGGATACAGCAAAGAAAAAGTAAAAGAGTTCTTTGACCAGTGGGCTCCAAAGTCATAAAAAATATAACCGGGAAATTCTTCCCGGTTTTTTTATTTACAGCAGTTTCCTGATCCAGCTTAATTTTTTATCTGAATAAGGCGGATATTTTATATCAGGCTCGCCCCAGGTTGCTTTTTCAAGAATGGATTTCTGATGAGAAAATGCCTCAAAACCATATACTCCATGATAACTTCCAATACCTGAGTTTCCAACCCCTCCAAAAGGAAGACGGTCATTTCCTAAATGCATGATCACATCATTAATGCATCCTCCACCAAACGACAATTTCGTGGTGAACGCTTCTTTTTCTTCAGAATTCCGGGTAAAAAGATAAGCGGCCAGCGGTTTTTCAAACTCCAGGATGGTAGTAAGAACCAAATTAAAATTGGTAAAGCTAATAACAGGAAGTATTGGGCCGAAAATTTCTTCCTGCATAACATCATCTTCCCAGCTTACATTATTCAGAAGGGTAGGCTCTATAAATAGGTTCTTTTCATCGAAATTTCCACCAAAGTAAATTTTCTCTTTATCGATTAGCTTTACCAAACGTTGGAAGTTTCTTTGATTGATAATTCTTGTATAATGTTCAGAGTCCGATCCGTACTTAAATTCCATAATATACTTTCTCAGTGTTTCCAAAAACTGTTCATGGATAGGTTCTTCGACCAGCAGATAATCCGGTGCTACACAGGTTTGTCCGGCATTGAGGAATTTCCCCCATATAATTCTTTTGGCAGCTACCTCAAGATCTGCATCTTTGGTTACAATAGCGGGCGATTTTCCGCCCAATTCAAGCACAACAGGCGTTAAATGTTCTGCAGCAGCCTGATAAATGATCTTTCCAACCTTAGTGCTTCCGGTAAAGAATATTTTGTCGAATTTTAACTTTAAAAGCTCTGTGGTTTCACCAATACCGCCTTCATACACATACAGATATTCGGGAGGGAAATTTTCATTGATGATTTTTGCCATTGCCTTCATTGTGTTTTCTGCAATTTCACTTGGTTTTAAAACGCAACAGTTTCCTGCTGCCAGCGCAGCAATTACAGGGGAAAGCGACAATTGATAAGGATAATTCCATGCACCTATAACAAGAACATTTCCTAGAGGTTCTGGATAAATTTTACTTTTTCCAAGTTGATTGGCCAGGTTGGTCCTGACTCTTTTAGGTTTTGAAAGTGCATTTAAATTCTTCAGATAATACTTAATATCATTCAAAACAAAGGAAATCTCTGTGGTAAAAGTATCAAACTTTGATTTGCCGAAATCTTTGTAAACAGCTTCATACAAAAGCTCTTCATTCTTTATAATAATATCACGGAGCTTTTCAAGATACATTTTTCTGAACTTGATATTCTTCGTTTGCTGTGTCTTGAAAAAAGCTTTCTGATGATCTACGATTTCCTGAATTCCCATTACAATTCAAATTTCGGAAAGTACAGCAAATTTTCGGCCTAAAATCACATAATATTTCTCACCGCAATTTTCATAGGGTGGTAAAGCAGTAAAGCAAACGCCGTGATCAATGCCAGCCAGAACAGTCCTGTGAAAATTTCCATATTGGAAAGGAGGATCGACTGGGCTGTTATTTTTGCTTTAAAGGCTCCGGCAGTCACTGATAAAGACTCATTCACGGGCAGTTTAGAGAGTTGAGCTCCGAATATCTGGTTCCATTGACTGTAAAAAACCGGATTGGTATCTGTAAGATTAAAGCTTAAAGTATCAGAATGCTTTAAGGTTAAAAAAAGCATCAGGTTCTGCATTAAAGCATAGCCGATAGCAGTGGTCCAGAAACGGGTTGTAGTTCCTAAAGCTGTTGCATTGGAGAGATATTCTTCCGGCGTTCCGGAAATAAGAAAGAAAACAAGGGGCGTAAACAGTAAGCCCTGAGCAATTCCCTGCAGAAGTAAAGGCGGGCAGATTGTAGAAAGGGTAGTGTCCGGATAAAATGTATACGTAAACCATGCACAGTCTACTGCCAGCAGCAAAAATCCGGTAAAAAAAACAATCCTTGAAGAAATGCCACGCATCAGGCAGATCCCCGATAAAAAAATACCAATAAACGTCCCTGCCACATTCCAGTATTGAATGTTGACAATATAGTCCCATGGCCATTTCCAGACCGTTGCCATAATGCTGTAAACATTGTTCAGGCCGGAACGGATCAGATAAAAAATAAAAAAAAGGATCATCCCGGCAATCACATTCTTTGAGCTGAATACTTCAAAATGAAAGATCGGTCTTTTGGAATTCCTTTGCTTCAGCATAAACAATCCTCCTGAAAGAAGAAATATAAAAAGACACATGATAATGGTATCAGACTCAAACCACATCAGTCTTTTTCCGTAAATGATGGCATACCCTCCTGACTGAAGACAGGCCCACAACAGGAACCAACTTGTGATGTCCAGTTGATAAAGCGGCATTTTAGGAAAAAACCGGTTGGTATTGAAAAGAGCGATTCCGATAACCAGGACAAAAACATGAAAATAAACCATCATCAAGATCATATGCCGGAAATCATAATTTTCAATGCTTGATTTAAGTAGTGATGTAGTGACTGTTCCTCCTGTGAGCATGATGGTATACATGAAAAGATAGGCTATTACCTTAGCGTGTTTGGTTTTCAATTCAGCAATGATCAGTGGGAGAAAAATAGCGCCTTCCAGCAGCCCGAAAATGCCTTCCAGAAATCTTATGACCAGGATGACCTGGTAATTGTTGGTAACCGAGAGGGCATAAAGAATGATCACAGAAATGGAAGACATCAGCAAAACATAATATTTAACGCTGAAATAAGCCATAAACCTCTGTAAAACCAAAAGAGTGACCACAAAGGTTCCATACATTAGAATCAATAAATACTGGATGTCATCTGAATCTACATCCATAAAAGAAGAAGTGAAGGCGCTATTGGAATGCAAAAGCGACAACAACATCAGGTGGGGAAATAGAGCCAACACCAGAAGCGGCAGCTTCAGCCATTGCGGGACCCATTTGTGATAAACTGTATTATGCTGCATAAGATGTGTAAATGCGATAATTGGTGATTATTAATTTAATACGAAGGCATAGATATTTTTTCACTTTTTCATCGAAATAAAATGCGGAAAGACAAAGAGCAGAATGTAAAAGTAAAAGGTAAGATGACAAACGCTAAAGAATAACCAAAAGCCTGTCGCTGCAGTCCCGTCTTTCCGCTAAAAAAATCTAATCTGGCTGTTATTGATGTAGAAATTGGATTTGTTTACTATCTTTCACTCTAAAATTCTAAAAGCTTAAAACCCTCCCACACAAAAACTTTATATCTTCTTCGCGCTCACCAGGACATTCATTCCGGAAAGCAGTTTTTCGTTATTTTGATTGGTATTGAGAATGATTTTTACCGGAAATCTCTGTTCGATTTTGACAAAGTTTCCCGTAGCATTATCAGGCTTTACCAGAGAAAACTGTGAGCCTGATGCTGGCGATACGGAAACTACTTTTCCTTTAAACTCAATTTCAGGATAGGCATCTGCAGTAATTGTTACTTCCTGTTTTGTATCAATCTGGCCGAGTTGGGTCTCCTTATAATTGGCAATGATCCATTTTTCTTTGCTTACCATTTGTACCAGAGCCTGGCCTTCTTTGATCAGCTGTCCTTCCTGGATTGTTTTTTTGCCTACCCAGCCATCGTACGGAGCGGTGATCACAGTATATGAAAGAAAAAGTCTGGCATTATTAAGATTTGCGGAACTCTGCTGGATCTGGCTTTTTACCGGGGCAACTTTGGTCTGCTGTTCATTAGCACCAGCTTTTACTGAATTTTTCTGTTGTTCTAAGGCTAAAAGATTGGCTTTGGCCTGCTCGTAAGAGGCTTTTATATTCTCAAACTGCTGTTCGGTAGCGGCGTCTTCAGAAACCAGGTTCTTATACCTCTTAAAATCCTGTTCCGTTCTCCATATATCAATTTTTGCTGAAGCTATTTTGGCATCAATAATCTTTGAATCAATTTTCTTTGTATTAACCCCACTTTCAATGGTTGTGATGTTTTCTGCATTGGCATGAAGGCTGGCCTCAGCCATTTTTACCTGGTTGACAAATTCCCTGTTATCGATAACAATCAAGGTATCTCCTTTGTGCACGAACTGGTTTTCTTCAAAACGTATGCTTTTAATGAATCCTGAAACCTTACTGGAAACAGGGGTAATATACTGTTCGATCTGAGCATCGTTTGTGGTGACGTTTTTTCTTGAGAAGAGATAGAAACTTACCATGCCTGTGATGCCGCTGATGATCAGGATCCAGGCCAGAAGTGTAATTGACTTGTTGATTCTTTTTTCCTTTTGTGTCAGTTGTTTCTTTGCCATAGTTTTTATAAGTTTCCAATCGTGTACTGGAGTTGATAATATTTTAGTTGTCGGTTAATTTTTACGGAGATAAGATTGGATTCAGCTTCCAGATAAGCATTATCTGCATCGATGAGTTCTGTGATCAGGCTTAGTTTATTCGCATATTTTGTCTTTACAATACGGTAGTTTTCTTTGGCCTGGCCAATGGCTTCTTCAGCAATCTTCACTTTCTGATCGGTTTCTTCGAATTTTTTATAAGCTTCATAAACGGTATGTCTTACCTTTTCATCATTCTCTTCAATCTGGAGCTTTGCCAGATCAATATTTTCCCGGGCTTCCTGCATCTTGTATTTGTTTTTATACAGATTTTCGATGGGATAAGTAAGATTCACTCCAAGCATTCCCAAACGGTAGGCGTAGGGCTCAGGAGGGAAAAACATCATATTGGGATATTTGATAAAGTATTCTCCTCCTGCCATAATTTTGGGTAAATAATTTGCTTTTATAATTTTTTGATCCAGTTCTTTTAACGAAAGATTTTTGTGGGTCATTTCTACGGATTCGTTCTTACTTAAAGCAGTTTCTGTCAGTTCATCAATATAGGGAATCGTAGCTCTGTCGGAGATAAGATCCTCCGTATCTACATGCATTTCCTGGTTTTCAGGAAGAGAAAGGATGGTTTTAAGCTTGTGTTCAGCAATTTGTATATCGTTGTCCAGTTCTGTCCAGCTCATAGTATGGTTGGAAAGCTGTAAAGCTGTTCTCAGAACTTCATTTACCGTAACAACTCCATTGGCTTTTAAAGCTTTTACCTGTTTTATATTTACAGAATCCTCTTTCATTTTATCATTGATAAGATTTTGCTGTTCCTTTAAATGATGGATCTGAAGAAAAGCAGTAATGATCTCCATTTTAAGCTGCCTTTCATCCTGATGGGTTTGCAAGGCTGAAATTTCGGTATCAATAGAAGCTTTTTTCTCTGAATTCCTGATTTTCCCACCCATATACACAGGTATTGATGCCGAAAGCGTAAAATCATACATCCCGTTAATAACATCATATTTCGTGGCTTTATTGAAAATGCCGTTTTGATGCTGGAAAAGATTAGTTACCTGACTATAGCTGGTGTGAAATTCTATATCCGGAAGTTTTTCCATGGCAAGATCCTTTTCCCTGGTGACAGACATTTCCTTTTTTAAGTGGCTTATCTGTATATTTTTGTTGTTTTTCAAACCGGTCTCAATAGCCTGTTGAAGGCTGATATGCTGATAATCGATCATTTGTGAGTGTAAAAAACTGCCTGTAAGCAGTAAGCACAACGTCATGCACTGATATTTACATGCGTTAAATATCATATTCATAATTTAATTAAAGGATTTTTGCTAAAATGATTTTGATGTTGCAAAGTTACGATGCGAAGTATGGGACCTGATTTGTGAAAGCAGAAAAAGATTTGCTCATTTACGCCAATTTAAAATTTTCTTTATACCTTTATTGTATGAATGACAGCCATTTTAAAGCGGTAGAAGATGATGATGCAGAATTTTATGTGTATAATGTGCTTACAGGAGATGTTACCACAGATATTCATCATCACAGTTCTGCCCAGTTGGTATATGCAGAAGGCGGAATCGTTCATGTTTTTACGGATCTTAAACATTGGTATCTTCCGGCAAGATGCTTTATGTGGATCCCGGCAGGAACTCCGCATTATATTTTCTCAACCAGCCCAAAAGTAGATTTATACAATTTTTATTTTAAAAAAGAGGAGAATGAAAGTGGCTTCTTTGATGAAATTAATATCTATTCGGTCAGTCACTTGCTCAGGGAAATGATCTTGTATACCAAAGACTGGGATGGGAAAATCACAAAAAATGATGGTGCTAAATATTATTTCCTTAAAGCCTTAAAAGGAATTCTTCCCGAAAAAAGAGATAAAAAGCTGGCTTTTCCGGTTCAGCATCCTTTTCCAAAAGATGAAACCCTTCTGAAGATTGCCAAATACATCCATGCTAACCTTGAAAAACCTCTTACCATTGAATCTACGGCGAAAGAATTCGGAATGAGCACCAGAACTCTCTCTCGGAAGTTTAAAGAGATTTTAGGCATGAATTACGTCCGTTTTTTACGGGCGCTGAGAATCACCCGTTCACTGGAATTAATGTTGGAAGGCAAATACAATATGTACGAAATAGCGATGATGGTAGGCTATAACAGCCTTTCTTCATTCAGTAATATCTTTAAAAAAGTAATTGGGGTACCGCCTACAGAATATCAGCAGAAACTGAAAGGAGATAAGTAGGTTGTGGAGAGTAGGAGAGTTTGAGAGTTTTTTGGAGGTTCCGTGATTTGTGATATAGAGTAGCGTTGAGGAATTCAATGGGAAAAGAAATAAATATTTACCTCAAGCTTTTCCTGACCCTAATTCTCCTTCCTTGAAGGGGTGGATTTTTGCAACGCAAAAAGACGGGGTAGTTAAAAAGATATTAATACAACAAATACAAAAAAAACCACTTCAAAGGAAGTGGTTTATATATTTGAGAAAATCTCTTTAGAATCTTAAGCTTCTTCAGAAGGAGTTTCTTCTACTACTTTAGCTTTAGGAGCAGCTGGTTTAGGAGCTTCTACCGGAGCGTCAGATACGATGTCGAATTCAAAGTTGTACTCAACATTTCTGTGTAGTCTGATGTTTGCAGTAACTTTACCAGTTCTTTTAATAGTGTTCCCTGGGATTTTGATGTATTTCTTCTCTACAGAAACTCCAGCTTTAGCAAGAGCAGCAGAAAGATCTGCATTGTTGATAGATCCGAATAACTTGTCGCCAGAACCTACTTTTGCAGGAATAGTAACAGAAGTTTTCTTTAACTGATCTACTACAGCGTTAGCAGCAGCGATTAATTTAGCTTCTTCTTCTTTTCTAGCTTCTAAAGTAGCTTCAAGAGCTGCTTTGTTTTTAGGAGTTGCTAAAAGTGCAATTCCTTGAGGAAGTAAGAAGTTTCTTGCATAACCAGGCTTTACGCTTACTGTATCAAACTCAAGTCCTAAGTTTTCTACGTCTTTTTTTAGGATGATATCCATTGTTGTTGTCCTTTTTTTAGAATTTAGATGCTGGAAATTAGAAATTAGATGGAAGACAATGTCTGTTTATCTGAAATCTTAGATCTCTTATCTAAAATCAAGTTAGAATTAAATTATTTATTCAGCAACAAAAGAAGAGGTTGTCCTCTTCTCTTATTTATTTTTTGTCTTATTTCAATAAGTCAGCTACGTAAGGTAGTAAAGAAAGGTGTCTTGCTCTTTTGATAGCAGCAGAAACTTTTCTTTGGTATTTTAAAGAAGTTCCAGTGTATCTTCTTGGTAAGATTTTACCTTGCTCGTTTACAAACTGTAATAAGAAATCAGCATCTTTGTAATCAACGTGCTTAATTCCGTATTTTTTGAATCTACAATATTTCTTTTCAGATTTTGTATTGATATCAAGTGGAGTAAGGAATTTTACTTCAGATTCTCCTCCAGCTGAGGCTTGTTTAGCCATTTCGTCTATTGCCATGTCTTGTCTTTTTTTAAAATAGGGTTAATAATTAAGCTCTAGCCGCTTTGATTTTAGTTCTTCTAGTTACAGCGTACTCAACAGCGTGCTTGTCAAGTTTTGTAGTCAGGTAACGGATTACTCTTTCGTCACGTTTGAATGCTAATTCTAAATCAGCAACTACAGTACCTTCACCTTTAAACTCGATTAAAGTGTAGAATCCATTCTTTTTCAATTGAATTGGATAAGCTAGTTTTTTTAATCCCCAGTTTTCTTTGGCAACGATTTCACAGTTCTTTTCTTTTAAAAGATCTTCAAATTTTTTCACTGCTTCCTCTACCTGAGCATCAGATAGAACGGGAGTTAAAATGAAAACAGTTTCGTAATTGTTCATAATGTTAAATGAATTTGTTAATTATTTCGAGGTGCAAAATTAGAAAATATATTTGTAATATACAACAGTTGTGCGAAATAGTTGACAGTTACAGGTTGCTGTTTTTTAGTTTAAAATTGACAGTGAGAAATTTGATACTCTGTTTTTTTTTAATTCCTTTGCTAACTTCAAACCAAAAAATAACAGGAATCGCTAATAAATATAATGATTCTATTAATCTTTCTCTCTGATTTCCGTCAGAAAATTTACCTTGATCACATCATACAGAGAATGTCTGCTTACTAAAATAGAAACAATGGAAGAGACCATTCCTGCCAGCATCAGGTGGAAGATCAGGGAATGTCTGTCCGTCATTTCAAGTACGATAATAGCGGAAGTAAAGGGAGCTCTTGTAATTCCGGTAAGAAAAGCTACCATTCCTGCGAGGATTACTACATTGGTTTCGTTGGGCGTCAAATGAATGGCCCCGGAGATTACAGATCCTATACTGGCACCCGCACTCAGGGCCGGGGCGAAAATTCCTCCTGCACCACCTGAGGTAAAAGACAGGGCAGGGCCAAGCATTCTTAAGATTGGGACATACCATTCTTCATGTTTGTCGCTAGTAAAAAGCACACGTTCCATGATTTCTTTTCCGGATCCAAGAATCTCGCGGTTGATAAAATATGCTATGGAAGCAATAAACAGTGCGCAAAGCACCAGAAAAATAATATTGGCTTTATCTGTTTTAAGTTTTCTTTTTTTCCAGTCACTCATCTTAAGCATCATTACGGAAAGCTGGCTGGCCAGGATTCCGGAAGTTCCTGCGACAAGGATAATCGGAAACATAACCATCAGAGATACATCATTGGTTTTAGGATAGCCTAAATATAAATAGGATCCCGCTAAAGTCTGGGCTGTTAAGCCCGCAATAATCACTGCCGTAAATAAAGCAGTTTTGAAGTAATTGATATGTGTTTTGGAAAGTTCTTCTACGGCAAATACAATTCCTCCTAAAGGCGTATTAAATGCTGCTGCAAGTCCTGCCGCTGCACCGGTCATGATCATGTTCTTCTTTGAGATTTTCGGCCACCAGTGCGGAAGGTATTCATTGACCTTTCTGAATACAGAACCGGCAATTTGGATGGTAGGTCCTTCACGCCCTACAGCACCACCTCCGATTACCAGAATGACAGATGAAATAATTTTAAAAACGATGATTTTAAGACTTAAAAGGCTCCTGATTTTGGTATGTTCCTTCGGATTGGCAAGTTCTACAGCGGCCATCACCTGCGGAATACCGCTGCCTTTGGCGTTGGGAGCAAATTCTTTCACCAGCCACCATGAAAGGACAAAACCAATGGGAGCAATAATAAAGATCATCCACGAATGCCAGTTCATCATGAAATGCAACAGATGTTCTCCCCATGCAAATATCTTAGCATACATCACCGCAAAAAAGCCGGTGATCACTGAACCGATCCAGAAGGGAATGGCCTGCAGCAGATTGTTTTTCAGCTGCTCGTTGCGGATATTGTCAAAAGACTTTTTAAGGCCTGTTCGGATGAGAGAGAAAATTTTCAGCATTTGTGGACTGGGACATTTTATTAAACCGAAAAATAGGGAAATTAGATGGTATTAAAAAATCCTATTAAAAAAGTTCCCACGGATTTGAGATAAATACATATAGGGGCTTCCCAAAAGGAAGCTTTTATATTGTATTGATAAAAGCAATGATTAATACTGTGGATTGAAAATAGCAATATAGGCTACACAATAAAGAATCAGTACAACAGCCGAAAATTTCAGATTGGCATTCCTGAGGATGTATTTATTATTGATGTGCAGGATGAGTGCTTCAATAAGAATACAAAAAAACCAGATAGCATGAAAAGCAAACATAATTATCAGGTAACCTAAAACGTCCCAGCCGTTAGCATTAAATATCACAGCTGTAAAACCTATAGTTCCGGCTATAAATATGGCAAGACGAATAAGAATATGCTTTGCAGTATTTGGCTTCTTTTCTGAAACAAATATTGTATGATCATCTTCTTTGATCTCAAAAAGTTCTCTTAGCTCATTATCCATTATCGCTGTTTTTGATAGAGCTTAATAAAGAAAGGTAAGATGCCGACATAGCCCAGAAGGCTTATTACGCCACAAACACGGTATACGTACATGATATCATTAATGTTGAAAAATCCTATGATAAATTCAACAAAATAAGTGGCAATGATGATGCATAATGAAATAATTGCAATTAAAGTTACTTCTTTCATATTTAAGATGGGGTTGTGATGTTTTATTAAGATTATTGTGTTTTATGGTTAGTTTCGTATTTAACTCAAATGTACAGATAATCTTTTAATAGTAAAAAAACCTCCGGATTTTTCGGAGGTTTTGTATGGTAAGATGTTTGATAAGTTCCGCATGACCTTTAAATAATGAGTCCCTTATCAGTTATCAGGTATTAAATTTCTGTATTCAGATCCCAGTTCTGAAGATAATCATGAACATGCTTCAGCATCATCCCTCCTAAAGATCCGTCTACCACTCTGTGGTCATAAGAGTGAGACATAAACATCAGCTGACGGATGGCAATTACATCACCGTCTTTAGTTTCAAGAACTGCAGGCTTTTTAACGATAGCACCAATAGCTAAGATAGCGACCTGAGGCTGAGGAATAATAGGAGTTCCCATAAGGTTTCCGAAACTTCCCACGTTAGAAATGGTATACGTTGCTCCCTGAGTATCTTCCGGTCTTAGTTTTTTGTTTCTCGCTCTGTACGCCAAATCGTTGATCGCTTTTGCTAAGCCTGAAAGCGATAACTGATCAGCGTTTTTAATTACAGGAACGATAAGGTTTCCGTCCGGCAGAGCTGTAGCCATACCGATATTGATATTTTTCTTTTTAATGATATTTTCACCGTTAATAGAAACATTGATCATTGGGAAATCCTGGATAGCTTTCACTACAGCTTTCACGAAAATTGGCATGAAAGTCAGTTTTTCTCCTTCACGTTTTTCGAAAATATCTTTATGCTTGTTTCTCCACTTTACAACGTTGGTAACGTCTGTTTCGATGAAAGAAGTAACATGTGGAGCAATCTGTTTTGCTTTTACCATGTTTTCAGCAATGATCTTTCTCATTCTGTCCATTGGAATGATCTCGTCACCTGCTGCTACAGGAACCGTAGAAACCGGTGCTGAAGCCGGAACTTTTGGCGCTGCCGGAGTTGTTGGTTGTGCAGAAACAGCCTGCTGAGCCGGCTGGTTTCCTCTGTTGGAAACGTATGCTAATATATCTTCTTTTGTGATTCTTCCTTCTAAACCACTTCCTTTAATCGTTTTAAGCTCAGATTCAGAAATGTTTTCCTGCTGTGCAATTGATTTTACCAATGGTGACAGGTAAAGGTCTCCTGAAAACTCTACATTGGAAGCTGCAGCCTGTAACGGCTCTTCAATAGCTTTTAAAGTTTCTGTATCCGGAGCGGCTGCCGGAGTTTCTGTTTGTACTTCTTCTGAAGCTGTATTTCCGCCTTCTCCTTCAATTTCTAAAATGGCAATGGCCTCACCAACTTTAGCAACCTCGTCCTTTTGTTTCAGGATTTTTACAATTTTCCCCGAAACCGGTGTCGGAACGTCTGAATCTACCTTATCTGTTGCAATTTCAACTACGGAATCATCCTCTTTTACATTATCACCTTCATTGAATAACCAAGTGATAATTGTCGCTTCCATAACACCTTCTCCCATGGAAGGAAGCAATAATTTGTATTCTGCCATTTTTAATTTTTAGATTTTGACAAATATATAAAAAAAATCGGTTTTTTTATGGAATATATAATCTTAGACAAATTCAACGTAGATATTCTCGCCTACATTGAGCCCAAACAGGCTTTTAGCCCCGTTTTTTTTACTCCCTTTATAGATGGTGAGCTCCAAAAGCTGACTATCATTGAAGATCGCTGCCGACTGTCCGTGGAATTCTGTTTCCCTTTCCCAGTCGGAAACCACTTCCGTATGGCTGGAATATACCCTTGAAAGTGTTAAATTTCTGAATTTTATAGTAAAGCCTTCATTTCCTTTGCCTGTGTTTTCAAAAAAATCTTTACTGATATTTGAGATTATATTTCCGAAATTATCAATATAGGTTACTTCTCCAATGATCATTTTTTCAGATTCATTGAAGACAGGTTTCGGAAAAAGAAGTTCCTTTGCCGAATCTATTTTCCGGCCAATTACTTCTGGAAGTCCGCCATTCGCAAGATGTACTGCTGCAGGCACAAAAACATCGGTGGAAGTAAAGTTTACCACATCATCGAAGCGGTTGTTCAAAGTGATTTCGTATATCGCTTCCGGTTTTATATCAAAAAAGACAAGGCTTAAAAGTCCGTTGTCTGCTGCTAAAAAGTAGGAGCCGTCTGCCTTATAAAGAATGTTTTTTCTGGATCTGTTGTAAAAACTGTCTACAGAAAGAATGTGAATTGTCCCCTTAGGGAAATATTTATAGGCGTTGCGTACAATATATGATGTCTGTATCAGGTTGAAAGCTTGAATTTCGTGGGTTATATCAACAATATTAACCTTAGAATTTAAAGACAGAATTTTGCCTTTCACAGCGGCAACTCTGTAATCTAAATTTCCGAAATCCGAAGTAAGGGTAATAATTGACATGGATCGTTGATAGAATAAATAGTGTTTCCTGCAAAGTTATTTAAAATAAAAAGAAAGCCCCAAAAGATTGTAGAAAAGAATTGATATAAATTTGAAAAAAAGCTTTAATTTTAAAATCTAATAAAAATAAAATACTGCATGTTTGAATTAACATATGATTTAGAAGACATCGATGTAAAGACCTTCTATGGCGTTAATAACCAATATTTCAACTTATTAAAATCAAGCTTTCCTACCCTTAAGATTACCGGAAGAGACCATTTTGTCTTTGCAATGGGTAATCAGGAAGCATTAGATATACTCAGACAGAAACTGGATAATCTTGTAAAATTTATCTCTGAAAACAATTCTATCGCTTTAAAAGACGTTGAGAATGTCCTGAATATTAAGGACGAGAATGAAAAACAACTGATTTTCGACCAGGATATTATTGTAAAGGGGGTCAACGGTAAGATCATTAAAGCTAAAACTACCAATCTTAAGAAACTGGTAAAAGAAACCGAGAAAAAAGATATGGTTTTTGCGATAGGACCTGCGGGAACCGGAAAAACGTATACCAGTGTGGCTTTGGCAGCGAGAGCTTTGAGAGATAAAGAGGTGAAAAGAATTATCCTGACGAGACCTGCGGTAGAAGCAGGAGAGAGCCTTGGATTTTTACCCGGAGATCTTAAAGAAAAGCTGGATCCGTATTTGCAGCCTTTATATGATGCGCTTAGAGATATGATCCCTCATGAAAAACTGGAAGGGTTTATGGAGAAGAAAGTGATTGAAGTCGCTCCGTTGGCTTTTATGCGAGGGCGTACGCTGGATGATGCCTTTGTAATTCTTGATGAAGCACAGAATACAACTCATGCCCAAATGAAAATGTTTCTGACAAGAATGGGGATGAATGCTAAATTCATCATCACAGGAGATCCAACCCAGATCGATCTGCCGCCGAAACAACAATCCGGATTGAAAGAAGCTATGAGAATTCTTAGAGATGTTAAAGAAATCGGTTTTGTACACCTTACTGAAGAAGATGTTGTAAGACATCCTGTTGTGAAAAAGATCATCCTGGCATACAACGAAGAGGACAAGAGACTGAAGGATTAATTGGAACTGCTTGAACCGAATGTTTTTACATTTAGTATTAATTGTTTGTGATAATATTTTTACTCACTATTTGGTGTTCTAAAAAAAAAACTTAGTTTTGTGACCGAATACTAAAAAATAATCATGAGAAAATTTTTACTTATTGCAGCGGCGGCTGTAGTTAGCGCTAATCTAAGCGCTCAAGAAACAAGATTCGGGGCTAAAGCCGGTTACTCACTTTCAACTTTAAAATTTAAAGACGACGGGAATTCTGAAAATACAGATCCTTCACACACTTTCTATGCAGGTGTTTTGGTAGAGCATAAACTAAGTGATAAATTTGCTCTTCAGGGTGAAGTTTTATACTCGCCACTAGGAGGTAAAATTACTGAAAGAGTGGAAGATGAGGATGAAGCAGGTACATTCTTTAACATTAAGAACAAGACCACTTTCGGGACTATTTTGATTCCTGTTTCTGCTAAATACTTCATTACTGAAGGTTTATCAGTTTCTGCCGGAGCAAGTTTCGGACTTATCATTTCTGCAAAAACAAAAACTGTAGCAGATCTTGGTTTGGGAATGATTCCAGGATTCGAAATCTCTGCAGACGATGAGAGAGACATTAAAGACCAGGTTAACACTTTGAATATTGCTCCTTTCCTGGGTGCTGAGTATGCTTTGGAAAATGGTTTGTTTTTTGACGCCAGATACAACATGGGAGTTTCTAACTTAGCTAAGGATTCCGGAGATGGAAAACTGACTAACAGCTTCTTCCAGGTAGGTGTTGGGTTCAAATTCGGAGGAAACTAATTTTTAAGAACTTGTTAAAAATATGAAGCGGGCCAATTTAGGCCCGCTTCTTTTGTTTCTAAGAGACGTCTCCCGTTAATTTTATGTTAATAATAAAAATATTTAGTAATTTTGCAACATCAATCAAACTATTTAAAAAATGAAAAAACTATTTTTACTAGGTGCTTTTGCACTGCTAGGCGGTGCTGCACAGGCGCAGGAAGGTTTTAAACTGGGAGGTCACATCGGTGTTCCGGTAGGTGATGCTGGTGATGCTTCTTCATTTACATTAGGAGTGGATGCTGCCTATATGTGGAACATTACAAAAGGACTTGATCTTGGAGTTACCACAGGGTATTCACATTTCTTTGGAAAAGATAACTTTGATGATTTCGGATTTATTCCTGTAGCAGTTTCCGGTAAATATAAATTCTCAGGAGCTCCTATCTTTGTAGGATTGGATCTTGGATACGGAATTTCTACAAAAGATGGAGTAGATGGTGGTTTCTATGCTCAGCCTAAATTTGGATACCAGATGTCTACAGGTGAACTTTATTTAGGATACCAGACAATCAGCAACAAGCGTGACTACGGATGGTATACAGCCAACTGGAACGTAGGTGCCATTAATATTGGATACAACTTCTTCATCAAATAAGAAAAAGTAGAAAATAATTCAGAACTCCGGCTGTTAAAGGCCGGAGTTTCTTTTTTACAATGTATACTTAATAAAGAAGAAAAATTGTCTATAGGTATAAATATTTGCTTAATATTAAGACTAATATGTTAAATATTAACGGTTTATAATCTTATTATTCATGATGTTTATGGAAAAAAAACATAATTTAAAGAAAATGGTAAAATTAAATAAACTAAGTATTTTTCGCTGTTATTGAAAAATTGTAATTTTTTTATTCTAAATATTGTGAAAAAATCAAAATCCTGTAATGAATATGCTTTATTTTCGGAAAACACCAATGTTTATCGATGATATTAATCACGTTAACAAATTTTAATATTAGCGAGAGCCACTGTAAATTTGCCCTCAGAAAGTATTAAAATTTTTTAAAATGAAAAAATTATTATTAGCGGGTGCTGTTGCACTTTTCGGTTTATCTAATGCTCAAATTGCAAAAGGAACTGCATATATTTCAGGACAAGTTGGTTATTCTCAGGAAGAAAACAACAACAATGATACTAAAGTAGAAAGCTTCAGAATCGTTCCAACTGCAGGATACTTTGTAGGGACTAACCTTGCTGTAGGTTTAGGAGTAGGTTATGCAAGTGATAAAGTTACTAAAACTACAACTGGATCAATTGCAGGTGGTAGCTTTGTTTCTGAAACTAAAGGTACTCAATCTGCATTTGTTGTTGCTCCTTTCGTAAGAAAATATTGGACTTTAGCTGACAAATTATATATCTTCGGTCAATTAGAAGTTCCAATGGAATTCGGACAATTTAAAGACGAAGCTACAACAACTACTACAATAGGATCAACTACGAACACTGCGTCTACTTCTGACAAAGCTAACTATACTTCAATCGGTGTTAACGTTAAGCCAGGTTTAGATTATTTCTTAAACAAAAACTGGAGCATTGAAGCTACTATCGGTGAATTTGGATACAACACTTCTAAATTAGACGTTGATGGTGCTAAGAGCGTAAACAACTATAAGTTCGGTTTGAATTTATCTTCTGTAACTTTCGGAGTTAAATATGTATTTGCTAAGTAATTAACAAAGCATTTGTAAAAATAGAAGCCCTAATTATTTTAGGGCTTTTTTATCTTTAAAAACTTTTTTAAAATAAAATAACCATGAAAAAAATCTTATTGGCATCAGCTCTTGCTTTTTGTGCAGGAATGAATGCGCAGACAAAATTCGGTGTAAAAGCAGGGTATGCATTATCAAAACTGAATTCAAATGACGATCTTGATGCATTTGAAGGCGTAAGTGGAGGCTTGAAATCTAAATCAGGCTTTTATGTAGGCGCTTTGGTAGAGCATAAATTCAATAATAAATTTGCTGTGCAGGGAGAAGTTCAGTATGCAAACCTGGGTGGGAAAGTTGAAGTTTCAACAATGGGAATTACTGTTACGGAAAAATTCAATTTCAACAGAATTGTAGTTCCTGTAACTGCAAGATATTATGCTACCCCTGAACTTGGAGTATACGCAGGACCTTTTGTAAGCTTCAGAACCAACACGAAAGTAAATATTGACGTATCAGGAGGAATGGCAAATCCACAGGCTGTAAATGAAGGTGAACAATTCCTGGAAAAGAACTTTGATGATAACCTTAAGTCTGCTGAATTCGGTTTGGTTTTAGGGGCTGATTATAACGTATACAAAGGATTATTTGTAGATGCCCGTTACAGTTTCGGACTGACCAATATGATCAAAGATCCAGTAAACGATGAAAAGCTGAAAATGAATTTCTTCCAGATCGGAATAGGATATAAATTCAAATAAAAATAAAAAACTCTCAGAATTTCTGAGAGTTTTTTTATGACTTTTTGTTTAGGCTTTGTTGTTTTTATTTCCCCATCATTCCGCCCATGCCTGGCATATTTGGCATTTTGCTCATCATCTGCATCATCTGTTTTCCCTGAGGTCCCTGCATCATCTTCATCATTTTGCCCATCTGTTCGAACTGCTTCATCAGTTGATTCACATCTTCAATCTTTCTTCCTGCACCTTTTGCAATTCTCTGTTTTCTCTGGGTATTAATGATAGAAGGTCTTCTTCTTTCGTCAGGTGTCATAGAGTAGATGATTGCTTCAATGTGTTTAAAAGCATCGTCACTGATCTCAACATCTTTGATTGCCTTTCCAACCCCCGGAATCATTCCCATAAGGTCTTTCATATTACCCATCTTTTTGATCTGGTTGATCTGTTTAAGGAAATCATCAAATCCGAATTCGTTTTTAGCGATCTTTTTGTGAAGCTTTTTAGCCTCTTCCTCATCAAACTGTTCCTGGGCCCTTTCTACTAAGGAAACTACATCTCCCATTCCTAAGATCCTGTCTGCCATTCTTTCCGGATAGAAAAGATCTAAAGCTTCCATTTTCTCACCGGTAGAGATGAATTTGATTGGTTTTTCAACTACAGAACGGATCGTTAAAGCAGCACCACCTCTCGTATCACCATCTAATTTCGTTAGAACAACACCGTCAAAGTTCAGGGCATCGTTGAATGCCTTTGCTGTATTTACAGCATCCTGACCGGTCATGGAATCTACTACGAATAAGGTTTCCTGAGGCTTGATGAAATAATGTACAGATTTGATCTCGTTCATCATCTGCTCGTCAATCGCAAGACGTCCTGCGGTATCGACGATCACTACATCATGACCGTTTGCTTTAGCAAAATTAATTGCATTTTCAGCAATGGTAGATGGATTGGTAGAACCTTCTTCTGTAAATACCGGAACCCCGATCTGACCACCCAATACTTTAAGCTGGTCAATTGCCGCAGGACGGTAAACGTCACAGGCAACCAATAAAGGTTTCTTAGTTCTTTTTGTTTTTAAGTAATTGGCCAGTTTTCCGGAGAAAGTAGTCTTACCCGAACCCTGAAGACCTGCAATAAGAATTACGGTAGGTTTTCCTGAAAGATTGATTCCTTCCTGAGAACCTCCCATCAGATCTACCAGCTCGTCATGGACGATCTTTGTCATCAGCTGTCCCGGTGTAAGGGAAGTAAGAACGTTCTGTCCTAAAGCTTTATCCTGAACTCTTTTGGTAAGATCTTTTGCAACTTTATAGTTAACATCGGCATCTACCAGCGCTCTACGGATCTCCTTTACGGTTTCCGCCACGTTGATTTCTGTGATTTTCCCGCGTCCGGAAATATTATGTAGAGCCTTGTCTAATTTATCCTGTAAACTATTAAACATATGTATTGTAAATTATAGGTTTGCAAAAATAAGGAATTTTTAAGCATATCCAAAGTCTTACGATACGTAATATTATATATATAGAAAAAATGATAAAAATCAATTCATGTGAAATTCGATAGAAAAAGTCTATTTTTGTGATCAGTTAAAATAAACCTTAGCATTGACAAGGTTGAAAATAAGTTTTTATAATGAAAGTAAATCCTAATATCCTGGTTACGGTATTATTCTTTTTAACATTTCTGATCCATTTTTCCCTTTGGAAATTTGTTTTTCACTTAGATGAGATTATTATTGTTAAGTTTTATCTTTTTTTAAGTGTCATGTTTATGATGATGATCACTTTGGTTATTTTAATTAATAGAACTGTACCACAGTTTTTAGGAATGTCAGTAATTGGTCTTATCTTATTAAAGTTTGGTTTAATGTATTTAATTCGTAAGAAATTAAACTTTGAAGTGATTCCGGGCTATAAATTTCATTTTATATTACCATATTTCGTCCTGACGACATTGCTTACATACTATGCAATTAAGCTGATTAATCATGACAAAAAACAGTAAAATTATTTATTGAAAATAGAAAAAATATTATATTTTTGCACAACGAAAAAAACCTATCAATGTTTAAGAAATTCGCAGTTTTATTCTACAGTATTTTTGTATTAAACTTAGTGTCTGCACAGCACGGTGAGGCCACTGCCGGGGCGGCTCCTGCTCAAGAGCTTTCCGAGAAAGACAAAGCAACTAAAGAAAACAAGGAGTTCATCACTCATCACTTGTTGGATGCTCACGACTTTACATTGATGGTGGATAAAGATGGGCACCACATTGGTTTTCCTCTTCCTGTTATTTTTTATGATAATGGTTTTCACGCTTTCATGAGCAACAGTAAAGAAGGTTTCATGCATGGTGAAACAACTGAAGTAGATGGTTCTTATTATAAATTGCACCACGAAAAAATCTACAAGACTGATGCTGCAGGAACTTTAACTTTAGATAAAGATGGTCATCCTACAAACGAAAAGCCTTTAGATCTTTCAATTACTAAAAGTGTACTTATCATTTTCTTAGTTTCGCTTTTAATGTTTGTACTGTTTACAGGAATGGCAAGGTCATATAAGAAATCTGTTGTCCCTACAGGAGCTGCAAGATTTTTAGAGCCTTTGATTATTTTTGTAAGAGACGAGATTGCTATTCCGAACATCGGACATAAGTATAAAAGATTTATGGGATACTTATTAACTGTATTCTTCTTTATTTTACTTTTAAATGTTTTAGGTTTAATGCCTTTCGGAATTAATGTTACAGGTAATATTACCATGACATTCTTCCTTGCGATCCTTACTTATTTAATTACTACATTCTCTGCTAATAAAGATTATTGGAAACATATCTTCTGGATGCCAGGAGTTCCAGTTCCAATGAAATTCATTATGTTGCCGATCGAATTATTAGGAACACTTACTAAGCCATTTGCATTGATGATTCGTCTTTTTGCCAACATGACGGCCGGACACATCGTTGTAATGACGCTAATTGGTTCAATTTATATTTTCAAAAACTGGATTGCCGGAGTAGCATTCCCATTCTTAACTTTAGTAATTTATATACTTGAAGTATTAGTGGCATTCCTTCAGGCTTATATCTTTACCATGCTTTCTGCCCTGTTTATCGGAATGGCTGTAGAAGAGCACGAGCACGAACATCACGCTGCTCATTAATAAAGAACAAGTTTGAAGCTTAAAATATTAAAAACAATTTTTTAAATTATATTTATTATGGAAATCCCTAGAATTATTGGTGGCGGTCTTATCGTACTTGGTGTAGGTATCGGTCTTGGTAAAATCGGAGCTGCTGCTCTTGAAGCTATCGCTAGACAGCCTGAGCAATCTGGAAAAATCCAAACTGCTATGCTTATTGCAGCTGCACTAGTTGAAGGTGTTGCATTTGCTGCGTTATTTGCATCATAAGCCCAACAAAAAAACATTGTTGCAGCGGTTGGCTGCAGCAATGTTAATTTAAAAAAAGTAATAATTATTTATACATTTATATAATGGAATTAATTCACCAGTTTTCATCAGGATTATTTATTATCCAGTCTGTTATTTTTCTAGCATTATTATTTTTGTTAGGCAAATTTGCTTGGAAACCTATTTTAAAATCAATCAATGACAGAGAAACTTCTATTGTTGATGCTCTTAATCAAGCTAAATTAGCAAGAAAAGAGATGGAGACTTTAAAAGAAGATAACGAAAGAATTATTCGTGAAGCTAAAATCGAAAGAGATGCTATCCTTAAAGAAGCCAGAGAAATTAAAGATAGAATCGTAGGTGAAGCTAAAGATGCTGCTAAAAATGAAGGAGATAAAATGATTGAAGCAGCTAAACAGACAATCAATGCTGAGAAAAATGCTGCTATGGCAGACATCAAAACTCAAATCGGTGCTTTATCTGTAAACATTGCTGAATCTATCCTTAAGCAGAAGTTGGATAACAACGAAGCTCAAAACGAATTAGTTCAAAATTATTTAAACAAATCTAACCTTAACTAAGAATGCTTACATCTAAAGTAGCTAAAAGATACGCACAGGGACTGCTTGATTTCACCAATGAAACAGGTCAGACAGCTGCTGTATTTTCTGAAATGAAAGATGTAAAGAAGATCATGTCTCAATCTGCAGATTTGAATAAATTCTTCCTTACACCTTACATTGATGCAAAAAAGAAAATAGAGGTAGCAGACCAGATCTTTAAAGATTTTTCAGTTTCTTCACAGAACCTGATCAGATTAGTGATCAAGCACGGACGTGAGAACCAACTGAAAAATATCGCTCAGGAGTTCATCAATAAAGTAGAGGATATCAATGGAGTACAGAGAATAACTCTTACTACAGCGACTCAGCTTTCTAAAGAGAACCTTGATCAGATTCTAAGATCTACCAATCTAGTAAAATCAGATTCAAACTTTGATCTGAATTTAAATGTGAAGCCAGATATTTTAGGAGGCTACATTTTAAGAGTAGGTGATCAGCAGATCGATGCATCTGTAAAGACAAAACTTAACCAGGTTAAAAAAGATTTTCAATTAAATTAAAGAAAAAACAACCATACAATGGCAGAAATAAATCCGGCAGAAGTATCTGCGATCTTAAAACAGCAATTGGCCAACTTCGATACTCAATCCAACGTTGAGGAAGTAGGTACAGTTTTAACCATCGGTGATGGTATTGCTCGTGTATACGGGTTAGAAAACGTACAATACGGAGAGTTGGTGAAATTTTCTAGTGATGTAGAAGGTATTGTACTTAACCTTGAAGAAGACAACGTGGGTGTTGCTCTACTTGGGGAAAGTAAATTAGTAAAAGAAGGAGATACAGTAAGAAGAACAAACAGAATCTCTTCTATCAAAGTAGGAGAAGGTATGTTAGGAAGAGTAGTAGATACTCTTGGTAACCCTATCGATGGTAAAGGTCCTATTACTGGGGATTTATACGAAATGCCATTGGAAAGAAAAGCGCCTGGGGTTATCTTCAGACAGCCGGTAACTGAGCCTTTACAGACAGGTATCGTTGCGATTGACTCTATGATCCCTGTAGGAAGAGGTCAGAGAGAGCTTATTATTGGTGACAGACAGACCGGTAAAACTACCGTTGCGATCGATACGATCATCAACCAGAAAGAGTTCTTTGATGCAGGTAAGCCTGTATATTGTATATATGTTGCTATTGGTCAGAAAGCTTCTACTGTAGCGCAAATCGTTAAAACCCTTTCTGACAAAGGAGCTTTAGCATATACTGTAATTGTTGCGGCTAACGCATCCGATCCGGTTCCAATGCAGGTATATTCTGCTATGGCTGGAGCATCTATCGGTGAGTTCTTCAGAGACACTGGTAGACCAGCATTGATCGTTTATGATGATCTATCCAAGCAAGCGGTTGCGTATCGTGAGCTTTCTCTACTATTGAGAAGACCACCGGGCCGTGAAGCTTATCCTGGAGACGTTTTCTATCTTCACTCAAGACTATTGGAAAGAGCAGCGAAAGTTATTGCTGACGACAAAATCGCGAGCCAGATGAACGATTTGCCAGATTCATTAAGACCAATCGTAAAAGGTGGCGGTTCATTAACTGCACTTCCAATTATCGAAACTCAGGCTGGTGACGTTTCTGCATATATTCCGACTAACGTAATCTCTATTACAGACGGACAGATCTTCTTGGAGTCTGATCTATTCAACTCAGGGGTTCGTCCTGCGATCAACGTAGGGATTTCTGTATCCAGAGTAGGAGGTAATGCTCAGATCAAATCAATGAAAAAAGTATCTGGTACTCTTAAATTAGACCAGGCTCAATATAAAGAATTGGAAGCGTTCGCTAAGTTCGGTTCTGACCTTGATGCTTCTACTTTAGCGGTAATCTCTAAAGGAGAAAGAAACGTTGAGATCCTTAAGCAGCCGGTAAACTCTCCACTTCCTGTAGACAGCCAGGTGGCTATGATCTACGCTGGAACTGAGAACTTATTGAGAAACGTTCCGATCAAAAAAGTAAAAGAATTCCAGATTGAATATATCGAATTCCTAAGATCTAAGCACCCTGACACAATGGCGGCTATTAAAGCAGGTAAAATCGACAACGATATTACCAACGTTCTTAAGCAGGCGGCTAACGATTTAGCTTCTAAATATAACTAAAATCTTCATTGTTTAAGGTTTAGAATCCGTTTTAAACCTTAAACTTTAGACCATAAACTTTGAACCCAAATTAATGGCAAACTTAAAAGAAATACGAGGTAGAATTACGTCAATTTCATCTACGATGCAGATTACACGTGCTATGAAAATGGTTTCCGCTGCGAAGCTTAAAAAAGCACAGGATGCCATCGTAATGCTAAGACCTTATTCTGAAAAACTGCAGGAAATCATCCAGAATGTAAATTCTAGCTCTGATCCCGATCAGGTTTCTATCTATGCTCAAAAAAGAGAAGTGAAGAGGATTCTTTTCATCGCTGTTACTTCAAACAGAGGTCTTGCAGGAGCTTTCAATTCATCTATCGTAAAAGAGCTTAACATCCAGTTTAGAGATAAGTCTCAATACGAAGTTGAAGTGCTTACCATCGGTAAAAAAGCTTTTGATGCGGTAAGAAGAACCCGTACGGTATACTCTAATGAAAGTGCTGTTTTTGACAACTTAAACTTTGATACAGTATCTCATGTTACTGAAGGAGTAATGAACAGCTTTAAAGAAGGTAAATTTGACGAAGTTTATTTAATCTACAACAAATTTGTTAATGCTGCTACTCAGGAAGTAACTACTGAACAGCTTCTTCCGATTTCTATGGCTGAAAAAGCTGAAGAAACTCAGGTGGAAACAGATTATATCTTTGAGCCGAACAGAAATGAAATTCTTGATAATTTGATCCCTAAAGCGATCAAAACCCAGGTTTTCAAAGCAGTTTTAGATTCAGTTGCCTCTGAGCATGGCGCGAGAATGACAGCAATGCACAAAGCTACAGATAATGCGCAGGAACTTAAAAATGATCTTGTCATTTTCTACAACAAAGCAAGACAGGCTGCCATTACAAACGAAATCTTAGAGATCGTTTCCGGAGCAGAAGCTTTGAAAAATTCGTAAAGAATTATTTTAACATAATATTAAAGCATCGATATTATCGATGCTTTTTTTGTTATTTATATTTTATCTATCTTTGTAAACTAAAATATTATACAACTTCTAAATGGACTCGGATATAGTCAGGCTTTTGCTAGCCTTATTTCTTGTTTTACTAAATGGCTTTTTCGTAGCCGCAGAATTCTCAATTGTTAAGGTTCGTTATTCACAGATCCAGTTAAAAGCAGCCGAAGGTAACTCTATGGCAAAACAGGCGGAGCATATTATCAAGCACCTTGATGAATACCTGTCTGCTACACAGCTTGGTATTACCCTGGCATCTCTTGCGTTGGGTTGGGTAGGTGAAAGTGCCCTGCACCACGTAGTTGAAAGTATTTTCCACTCTTTGAATGTGGAGCTTACCCAGACAACAATTACCACAATTTCAGTGGTGACAAGTTTCGTATTAATTACTGTGATGCATATTGTATTTGGTGAGCTTATCCCGAAATCTATTGCAATTAGAAAGTCGGAAGCGACTACAATGGCTACAGCAGTTCCATTAAGAGTTTTTTACACGGTTTTCAAACCATTTATCTGGTTGATGAACCTGATGTCGAATACATTTCTAAGATTAATTAAGATACATCCGGCTTCCGAACAGGAAATTCATTCCACCGAAGAACTTCAGCTTCTGGTAAAGCAGAGTGCTGATAGTGGCGAGATTGAAGAAGAGAATTATGAGATCATTAAAAATGCATTTGATTTTACAGATCATTCCGCCAAGCAGATCATGGTTCCAAGACAGAATATCACGTCTATTGACTTTGAAGAAGATATCAATGAAATTATCAACAAGATTATGGATAGTGGCTATTCGCGTATTCCCGTGTATCTTGATTCCATAGATAATGTGATTGGGATTTTCTATACCAAAGAGATTATCAGGGAATTTGTAAAGAGAAAAGGAGACCTTAACCATGAGGACCTTAAAGATCTTATGCGTGATGCATTCTTTGTTGTGGGCAGCAAAAAGATCTCGGACCTCCTGAAAATCTTCCAGCAGAAAAAACAGCACCTTGCAATAGTTATTGATGAATTTGGAGGAACAGAAGGTATTATTACCCTGGAAGATATTCTGGAAGAGCTTGTAGGAGAAATTCAGGATGAAGAAGATGATGAAGATAAGCTGGTAGATAAAATAGGAGATAATATTTATTGGGTTCAGGCTACGCAGCCACTGGATGAAATCAACGAATATCTGCCTAAAAAATTACCTCTTTCTGAAGAAAGCGAATACAACTCACTCGCAGGATTCATTCTGCATGAACTGGAAGATATTCCGGAGGAAAACGACGAATTTGATTTGGAAAATTATCATTTCAAGATTCTGAAAATGAATAATAAGAGTGTAGAGCTCGTAGAATTAGTATACGAAGGCCCGAATGTACTTAATGACCTGGCCGATAAAATAGGGGAAGTTTAAAAAGGTAGAAATGATTTTTTATAACAGCATAAAAGATTACGAAGATCCAAAACGTCAATATGAAGAAGAAGTATTGGTTTTGGATGACACAGATGAAGTATATAAACTAGTTCTCCATAATGATGATATTCACACATTTGATTATGTGATAGACTGTCTGATAGAGATTTGCAAGCATACCCTGGAACAGGCGGAGCAATGTACAATGCTCGTCCATTACAAAGGCAAATGCACAGTAAAAACAGGTTCTATGGATCTCCTTAAGCCCATGCATGAGAAACTGCTTTCGAGAGAATTAACAAGCGAAATAGTATAAACAAAACACTGCCAATTGGCAGTGTTTCTTATTAAAAGCATGTTTTTTTAGAGAATATACACTTATTGGTGAAAAATTTCGTCATATTTATTTATATTAGCAATTAAGACACACTCTAAATATAAATAAATGAAACAAAAAATTACTTCGCTGGTTCTTGGGAGTATATTATGCTGTTCCGCATTACATGCTCAGGAATCATCTTTTGAAGCTCCGGCTAAAAACTGGATCAAAGAAAACTCAAGAAATTTAGGAATTCCGGGATTCAGCGGACTCACATTAAGCTCAGTACGCAAAAGCAATACAGGAGAAACCCTGCGATTTCAGCAGATGATAAAAGACGTTCCTGTTTTTCAGTCTGAAATTGTGGTCCATTTCAACAAATCCGGTAAAATAAGTTATACAGGGACAGAAAGTTTGAAGAAAAACCTGAAAGAAACTGATACGGTTCCCTCTGTGTCTGCTTCAGAAGCGCTTAAAAAAGCCCATAGAGCTTCCCGGTCAAAAGGAGAGATTACCTATGAAGAAAATAAGCTGTTTATCTACATTACAGATTCAGGAGAAACAAAACTGGTTTACAGGGTACTGATCAGCTCTTTTGATAATCCCGGCAGCTGGGAAACCATTGTGGATGCAAAAACAGGTGATGTGATCAGCATGAAAGACATTTCTGTAAAACATCATGATAAAAATGATTCACTTCATAAGAAAAAAGATAAAAAAGTAACATCAAAGAAGGCTTTGGTAACTGGAAGTGCCTACATTTTTCAACCGGATCCTTTATCTAAAACAGGATCAGCTTATGCAGGTGATTTTGTAGATAATAACGACGCTACCAACGCCAGTCTGGATGCTGCAAGAACTTTAGTGACAATTCCTGAAATTGATTTTACAGGCGGAATTTATACCTTAAAGGGAACGTATGCAGAAATTAAGGAGATAGAGGCACCTGCAAAAGGAATTTTTACACAGTCTACCAATCAGTTTTTGTTTAACAGAAGTGATGATGGATTTGAAGCAGTGAATGCTTACTGGCACCTTGATAATAGTTTAAGATACATCAATGTAACTTTAGGAATTGTCTGCAAACCTTCACAAAACAATGGGGTATTAAGATTTGATCCGCATGGTTTTAGTGGTCAGGATAACTCTCATTATCTGACAGGAAGTGAGTCACTTGGATTTGGTGAAGGCGGTGTAGACGATGCTGAAGATGCTGATGTAATTTTACATGAATTGGGACACGGAATTCATCACTGGCTGGCAGGAGGAATTTCCAATGCAGACGGTCTGAGCGAAGGATGCGGCGATTACTGGGCACAGTCTTACAGCAGAAGCTTAAATCAATGGTCTACATCTGCTCCGGAATACAACTGGATGTTCAGCTGGGACGGTCATAATTCTTTCTGGGATGGCAGAATAACCAATACTACAATGACATATCCGGGATCCGGATCCTATTATGATAAAGCACAGATTTGGTCTGCGGCACTGATGAGAATTTATAACAGAATAGGAAAAGAGAAAACGGACAGAGCGTTTTTAGAAGGACTGAATTTAACAACTTCAACAACAAACCAGCAAAATGCGGCCATTGCCGTAAGACAGGCCAGTATTGATATGCTGGGACAGTTCGGGTTCAATTGTAATGATATCACCGCTATGACAGAGGAATTTACAGCTGCAGGCTATGTTCTTCCGGAATATAGCTGTACACTGGGTACCAAAGAAACAGTTAAAGAAAACCCAGTTTCAGTATATCCAAACCCGGTTTCTGATGTTCTTATCGTTTTGTTGAAAGGGAACAAAGAAGAAAAAGCCGAAATTTATAACATGGAAGGCCGAAAAGTAATGGAAACAACGATAAAGAATAACAGCAACAGAATTGATGTTTCAAACCTTCCGTCCGGAAATTATATCCTGACCGTAAAAGAAATTAATTTATCTGCAAAATTCATTAAAAAATAAAAACTTTAAATCCGGTGTCCAGACATCGGATTTTTTGTTATACCAAATTCTGCGGGATTGTTTTACTTGCATTCATCTAAAATAGTATATTTGTACCAACTATAAAGAAACAAAAAAGAATGCTTGTAATAGGAATTGCTGGAGGAACAGGATCCGGCAAAACTACAGTTGTTGATAAGATACTGCAACAGCTTGATATTGAAGGAATGAATATCCTTTCTCAGGATAATTATTATCACGATAACCCGAATCTGACACTGACCGAGAGAGAGGCGCTTAATTATGACCATCCAAAGTCTATAGATTTCGATTTAATGATAAAACACGTAAAAGCTTTAAAAAACAATGAGTCTATAGAACAGCCCATTTACAGCTTTGTAACCCATTCCCGAACTGGCGACCACGTCACTGTAGAACCTAAAAATGTATTGGTAGTAGAAGGTATTCTGGTATTGACGAACAAAGAACTGCTGAAAGAATTTGATTTAAAAGTATTTGTTCATGCAGATTCAGACGAAAGACTGATCAGAAGAATCAGGCGGGATACTCAGGAAAGAGGAAGAGATCTGAGTGAAGTCCTTCACCGTTATCAGACCACTTTGAAGCCAATGCATCAGGAATTCATTGAGCCATCCAAGAATGACGCAGATCTGATCATTCCGAATATGAGACAGAATTCCGTAGCGATTGATTTTTTAACTACTGTTATTAAAAATTCGTTGAGAAAACATTAAAATGGAAGAAAACAAACTTATTAAAGACATTCAGCCGAAATCTGAAACATTTAAAATGATCCAGAAATATGTTCTGAATAAATATACCATTACAATCTGTATGTTTTTGGTCTGGATGATTTTCTTTGATAAAACCTCTTTCCTTGTTATTAATGAACTGAACGGTGAGATCAGCCGATATGAAGACCAGCTTGAATACTATAAAAAAGAGTACGAAAAAAATGATACTTTTTATAAAAAGCTGATGAACAATAAGTCGGAAAAAGAAAAATACGCAAGAGAAAATTATTTTATGAAAAAACCGGATGAAGAGATCTTCATTTTGGTAGTAGACAGCACAAATAGTGCTAAAAAATAAGAAATTTGAAATGTGAAAGTCAATTAGCTTTGCTGTGAATGGTCAATAGTCAATTTTCATGACTCACCATTGACTTGCGACGCAAAATTCACCATTCACATAAAAATGATAAACGTAATCGTGAATTATCAATGGTTAATAGTCAATTTTAATAATTTTACCATTGCCTGCAAAGCAAAATTCACCATTCACCCATAATAAACAGCCAATGTCAGCAGATATACTTCCAAACTGGGAAAATTTAGTAAAAAAACAGCTTAAAACAGAAGACATTTATTCCATCTTAAATAAGGAAAATCTGGAAGGAATTGATGTAAAACCTTTTTACAGTGAAGTTCAGCAACCATTGGCAAACCTGCCAAAAGTTGAGGAAAATACCCATCTCGTAGCAAGATATCACGAAAGCCTGGAAGAAGATGTATTTGCATTTGTCTTAGACCACAACGTAGAAAACCTTGAGCAAAAAACAATTTTTGTCAATAATAAAGACCTTGCCGGTCATATCAGCCCGAAAGAAGAAGACCAGTATTTTTCACTGATTGATGTTTTTAAAGAAAATGAAGGCATCATTGATGACCAGCTGACTAAAGAACTTTTATCAAAAGACTTCAGAAGAAACATCTGTGTTGATATTTCGCTTCATCAGAATGCCGGAGCTGCCATTTACCAGCAGTTGGGAATTGCGCTGGCGAAAACCAAGGAACTTGCTGAAGTGTATGGCTCTGAAATTTTGAACAAACTGATTTTCAGAATAGCAGTGGGTGGGAATTATTTCTTTGAGATGGCTAAGCTGAGAGCTTTTAAAATAGTTTTTAACCAACTTTCCAAAGAATATGGTTTAAATGAAACGCCATATATTTTTGCAGAGACATCTTTAAGGAATAAGGCTGTTGCAGACAGTGAAAATAATCTGATCCGTTCGACACTAGAACTGGCATCCGCAATGATTGCAGGAGCAGATGCGGTGTTCAGCAATAATTATCTTGTAAACAGAAGCACTGATAATTCCGAAGAGATTTCCTTTAAGCAGCAGATTGTTCTCGCTTATGAAAGCATCATTAATGTATTTGAGGATGCATCGAACGGAAGTTATTACGTTGAAGATATTACCCGTCAGATGGCAGAAAAATCCTGGGCATTATTTGTTGAAATAGAAGAGGCAGGAGGGTATCTGGAACTTTTGAAACAGGGAATCATTCAGAAAAAGATCTACGATCATGCTGTTGAAGAGCAAAGATGGGTGGAAGAAGGTAAAATAAAGCTGATAGGAGTGAATTTATACCCCAAATTAGACGTTAAAAGGTCCATTGAAGATCTTTACAGCGAAAAAGAGATTAGAGCTGTACGTTGGGCTGAAATGTTTGAATAACATTAGGATTATCATGAGAAAAAGCTGGATATTTCTTCTTCTAATGTTTTTTGGAACATGTTTTTCACAATCTGTAAAAGATTTATATGGAAAATGGACGGGAACAGATGATAAAAATAATAAGGGATCTTTTACTTTTTTTCCGGATGGTTTTACGTATGTTGAATACAGTGGAATGGTAATCGATGGCGGAGATTATACAATTCCGGACGGCCCTAATCAGGGTAAAAAAGGTTATGTTCAATATGATGTTGATTTTTCTGCAAAACCTTACAGGTTTAAACTGATTGCTTCTTATAATAATCAGGAAGGACAGTTGGAAGAAGTTCAATTTTTAAAGGGACTTATTGAATTTACTAATGAAAAGGAATTTTTATTTTTTATAGATTTTGATAATGAAGATCCTAAAATTTTAGATCCATTATCCCGCAATACAATTATAATGCATAAAGAGTCAAACTAAAAGTAATGAAAGAAAAACTGATTGACCTTTTTGAATACACCCATCATTTCAACAAAGAAATGATTAAATATATTTCAGAGAATAGATCGAAAGTTGATGAAAAAACAATCAATCTGATCAATCATATATTGAATGCCCAGCAGATCTGGAATTCACGGATATTGGGCGAAAACTCATTTGAAGTCTGGCAGGTCAACCCTTTTGAGTCTCTTGATGAAATTAATCAGCAGAATTTTCTGAAAAGTATTGATATCATTCAAAAATCCGATATGGATCAAAGAGTGGAATACCAAAATTCAAGAGGAATAAAATTTGAAAATAGTATTTTTGAAATGCTGTTTCATGCCGTGAACCATTCAACCTATCATCGGGGCCAGATCAATTCCCTTCTAAAACAAAGCGGTATTGATCCGTTACTGACAGATTATATTTTTTATAAAAGATAAAATCTAGGTATTGCCTTGAAAAATATAATGATCAGTTGTAGAACGTCACTCTGAGCGGAGTCGAAGTATTTTATAATCATTTATATTATTCATTTATAAAATTTGAAAATTCCAGGAAATCTGTGGAAAACAAATTATTAAACAAAGAAATTCAAAACTATATCAATGCAAATCTGAATACAGACCTGCATTCTCTTCTGTTAAAAAAATCCCCGTTTCCAAATGTTTCCATGCTGGAAATTGTCCAGCAGATCAAAGGAAAACAGACGGCACAGAAGAAATTTCCGTTTCTGCTGAAAGAAGGAATTATTTTTCCGCCGCAACTTAATTTAGAGCAGGCTTCTTCGGAAACAACGGCACTTTACAAGTCGCAGATCCTTAAAGGGAATAGATTCGTGGACCTGACCAGCGGTTTTGGAATCGATGCCTATTATCTTTCTGGGAATTTCAATGAGGTGACTCTCGTGGAAAAAAATCTCGAATTACTGAATATAGTAGAACATAATTGGGGAATTTTAGGCAGAAAAGCATCTTTTATCAATCAAAATCTGGAAGACTTTCTGAGTACGAATAAAGAATATTTTGATGTTATTTATTTAGATCCTGCAAGAAGAGACCACAATAAAAATAAAGTATTTCTGCTTGAAGATCTTTCGCCGGATATCCTGCAGATTAAAGACGTTCTTCTTGCGACTGCAGATCAGGTGATTATAAAACTTTCACCGTTAATCGATTTAAAATATCTGATTTCGGTATTGCCAGATATTTTCAGGATAGAAATAATAGCCCTGAAAAATGATGTAAAAGAAGCCGTTGTTTTTTTATCCAATGAAAAAAGAAATGGCATTACAGTAAATTGTATCAACCTGGAAAGCGGGGAACCTGATTTTAAGTTCGTATTTGGAGAAGAGGACAATGCTCAACCTGTGTATTCCGAGCCTGAAAAGTTCATCTATATTCCTAATAACAGTATTTTAAAAGCCGGAGTTTTTAATCTGGTCTCAGAAAGATTCGGGCTTAAAAAACTTCATCCCAATACCCATCTCTATACTTCATATCAGAAAATTAATGATTTTCCCGGTAGAGTTTTAGAAATGGAATCTGTTGAATCTAAGCAGATTAAAAAGAAAGAGCAGTTTAATATCATTTCAAAGAATTATCCTTTAAAACCTGAAGATATCAAAAAGAAATATGGAATAAAAGACGGTGGCGAAGGCTACCTTATTTTTACACAATCCAAAAAAGGGAAAATTATTTTAAAATCAGTATAAAAATGTTGCCGAAAAAAGCAGGATTTCTTACTTTTGGGCAATCAAAAATTTAAGCATGAAATCGCTTGCTGTTAAAATATGATAACCGGCTAAAATAATGCGATTCCATATGACATTTAAAAAATAAATTTTACATATGAAAAAATTCATTATATGTTTAGCTGTTGCAACAGTAGCCGTAAGCTGTAAAAAGATCCAGGCAGGAGGAAACAAGAATACTCTGAAACTGGAAGAAGGAGTAGAAAGATATTCCGATGATGCACAGGGTGGAGGTGAAGCACACGGTCATGAAGCTGCTGCAGGACATGGTTCTGAACATGCTGAGAAGAGATCTCAGGTTTCTATTGATTTAAATGGGGTTGCTCTGAAAGGTTTTGCTAACGGAATGGAAGACAGCATTGTAAAATACCTGAAATCCGGACAATATGCTTCTGCTACAGAAGATGGATTGAAAAATGTATGGTATGACTTTGATAATGTTAACTTCAAAATGGGTTCTGCCAATCAGTTGGAAGCTGGTTCTCAGGAGCAGTTGAGTAATCTTGCTAAAATTTTGAAAGCTTACCCGGATGCAAAAATTAAAATTGGCGGTTATACTGATAAAACCGGAGATGAACCTAAAAATGTGAAATTATCTCAGGACAGAGCCAATTTCATTAAAGCTCAGCTTACCGCTTTAGGTGCCGGAGGACAGATTGTCTCAGCAGAAGGATATGGAAGCCAGTTTGCAAAAGTGGATGCAAAAGCATCTGATGCAGAAAGAGCGTCTGACAGAAAAATGTCTGTAAGATTTACAAAATAATTTAAATACAATAAAGTATATGAATGTCTTGCTCAAGCAGGGCATTTTTTTTATTTTTAACGAAACAAATTTTTAAAATGCAAGAGACATTAAATTACATCAATGAAAACAAACAGCGTTTCGTGGATGAATTATTTGAGTTATTGAGAATTCCTTCTATTTCTGCAGATCCGGCTTATAAAAATGACGTCTTGAAATGTGCGGATGTTGTTGCAGAATATCTTAAAAATGCAGGGGCTGACAATGTAGAAGTATGTAAAACCAAAGGATATCCTATTGTTTTTGGAGAAAAACTTTTAGATAAAAATTTGCCAACAGTATTGGTATACGGACATTATGATGTTCAGCCGGCAGATCCCTTGGAGCTTTGGACAAAACCACCTTTTGAACCTTATATTGAAAAAACAGAACTTCATCCTGACGGAGCCATTTTTGCAAGAGGTTCTGCGGATGATAAAGGACAGTTTTTTATGCATTTAAAGGCTTTTGAAGCGATGATGAAGACAAACTCTCTTCCTTGTAATGTTAAATTTATTTTGGAAGGTGAGGAAGAAGTAGGATCCGTAAGCTTGGGAGATTTCGTTAACGAAAACAAAGAAAAGTTATCTTGCGACTGTATTTTAATTTCCGACACTCATATTTACAGCAACGAACAGCCAACTGTTACAACTGGCTTAAGAGGCTTAAGCTATGTAGAAGTTGAAATAGAAGGACCGAACAGAGATCTTCATTCAGGATTGTATGGAGGAGCCGTTCCTAATCCGATTCACGTACTTTCCAGAATGATTGCTAAACTGATCGACGAAGACGGACATATTACCATAGACGGATTTTATGATAATGTAGAAACCGTATCAGATGCTGAAAGAGCAGATATGAAGAAATTGAAAGACAATCCGGAAGAATTCAAGAAATCTATCGGACTCAATGGAGTGGAAGGTGAAAAAAGCTATACAACGCTTGAAAGAACCTCTATCCGTCCTACTTTAGACTGTAATGGTATTTGGGGAGGATATACAGGAGAAGGAGCTAAAACAGTAATTCCTTCCAAAGCTTCTGCTAAAATCTCAATGCGTCTGGTTCCTTATCAGACTCCTGAAGAGATCACGGAAAAATTCACAAAATATTTTGAAAAAATTGCTCCTGAGAATGTTAAAGTAAAAGTAACACCTCACCACGGAGGAATGCCATATGTTTTACCAAGTGATACTAAAGAGTTTTTAGCGGCTAAGAAGGCTATGGAAACTGCATTTGGTAAAGAAGTTCTTCCTTACAGAAGTGGAGGCAGTATCCCGATCACGGCGATGTTTGAAAAGGTATTGGGCGCTAAGTCTGTGCTAATGGGTTTTGGGCTGGATTCAGATGCAATTCACTCACCGAATGAACATTACGGGCTGTTTAATTTCTATAAAGGAATTGAAAGTATTCCGCTGTTCTTCGAGAACTATTCAAAATAATTAAATATTTTATAATCATATTCAGTAAAGCGTTCCAAAATCGGAGCGCTTTACGTTTTTTTATGGTAATATCCCTATCAAATGATATTTTTTTAGTTAATGTATGTGATTATTTTTAGTTCAACCTAAAATAATTACTATGAAAAAAAACTACTCTGTCGCATTCTGCTTGTTTTCAGTGTTTTCCTTTGCGCAGCAGATCATTTCGTTTGAATATTCAGATGGATTTTATACCGGGAATATCCATGGTCAGGGGACCTGGATCAGCACGCCAACCGGTGATATGCCCCCGAACGTGCTTAACCAGATCATTTCTATGGATAATGCATCAGACGGAATTAATTCTCTGAAGATTGTAAAAGAAAACACTTATGGAACCCAATCCATTCCTATCATCGGCGCATTTGATAATCTTCCTGTATTGCTTCCCTACAACGGTTTTACGGTTTCTTTCGATATCAATATGTCCCAGCTTAATGGATCGATTTTTAGCTTTCAGGGAGTAAGCAGCGCTGACGAAAAATATATTGTCAGACTCGATTTTGATAATTCCGGTGGAATTAAAGTTCTGAAAACACTATCAGGAAATCCTGTAATGGACACTGCATTGGGAACGTGGCAGCCGAATTCCTGGTACCATATTGCAGTTGTAGGAACCGCTGCAGATGTTAAATACTATCTGAACGGGATTTTGATCTATTCCGGTATTGCAGTAGAATCAATGGATATAAACCAGTTGCGTTTCGTACACGATAATGCAGACGGAACAGCCTATATTGATAATGTTAAAGTATATAACCAGGCATTATTATCTGTAGCAAATAGTACTGTAAATAAGAATAAGGTAATTGTATATCCTAATCCTGCTTCAGATTTTATTAAAATAAATGCTTCTTCTAAGATAAAAAACATTGAAATCTATGAGGCGGCTGGCAAAAAGGTTCAGTCGATGGTAGAAAATGATAAAATTGATGTTAGAAGTTTTCCTGCTGGCACTTATCTCATCAATATTAGAACTGAAAATGGTAATTTCTCTGAGAAATTTATAAAAAAATAGGTTGAGTTTTGTATGAAATTAGTTTTCATTATTTTTCAGATAAATTATTTTGTTATAGATTAATTATAGAAATACCTGACAAATCTTAGTCTATATAAAACGCTTCAATTGAAGCGTTTTTGTTATTTTAGAGCATTAAAATTAATAATATGTCAGAAAATAAAGTAGCTTATATAACTGGAGGAACCAAAGGAATAGGTTTCGGAATAGCGAAAATATTATTGGAAAACGGTTTTTCAGTAGCATTTTCAGGACGTAAAAGAGATGATGTTGAAAAAGCTGAAGAAGAACTTAAGAAATATTCAAAGAATGTTTTGGGGATTGTTTCAGATGTAAGAAGCCTTGAAAGTGAAGAAGAGGCTGTAAAATATATTACTGAGACATTCGGAAGGCTGGATTTTGTAATTGCCAATGCAGGATTGGGAATATTCAAACCTGTAGATGAACTGACTGCCGAAGAGTGGAATGATATGATAGAAACCAATCTGACAGGCGTATTCTACACATTAAAAGCTTCTGTGAAAGAATTAAAAAAGACGCAAGGCTATTATATCACGATTTCGAGTCTGGCAGGTGCCAATTTCTTTGAAAACGGAACAGGTTACAATGCATCTAAATTTGGAGTCGTAGGATTTACTCAGGCGGCAATGATTGATCTGAGAAAATACAATATCAAATCGACGGTTATTATGCCGGGATCGGTAGCTACCAATTTTAACGGAAATGTTCCCTCAGAAAAAGACAGCTGGAAGATCCAGCCCGAAGATATGGGGAATCTGGTCCTGGATATTTTAAAAATGAATCCACGTGTTTTGCCTAGCAAAATAGAGTTTAGGGCAACAAAACCAGCCTAGTAAATGCATTTAATGTATTGAATAGTAAAAAAATAAGTATTATGCATGCATAATATATTTTTTAATTATATTAGCAACGTAAAATGTAACAAAATCTCAGCATAAAACACTAAGGTTTTTTATGCCTAAAAGGGAAAAAATAAAATAGTACACATGAAAATATTAGTTTGTATCAGTAGTGTTCCGGATACTACTTCCAAGATTAACTTTACGGCAGATAAATCTGCCTTCGACAAAAATGGAATTCAGTGGGTAATCAATCCTTTAGATGAATTTGCGTTGACAAAAGCAGTTAAACTTCAGGAATCTCAGGGTGCAACTGTAACAGTGATCAACGTAGGAGATGCTGCTACAGAACCAGTGATCAGAAAAGCATTAGCTATTGGTGCCAATGATGCCGTGAGAGTAAACCTTGATCCTAAAGACAGCTATTCTACAGCGAAAGAAATCGCTGCCGTAGCTCAGAACGGAGGATATGACCTTATCCTTTGCGGAAAAGAATCTATCGATTACAACGGAGGTTCAGTACCAGGAATGGTCGCTCAGCTGTTAAATCAGCCTTTCGTCAATGCATCTGTAGGTTTAGATATAAACGGAAGCGAAGCTACAGCTGTAAGAGAAATTGAAGGCGGAAAAGAAACGATATCAGTAAAATTACCTGCTGTAATCGCAGGACAAAAAGGATTGGTAGATGAAAAAGATCTTATCATCCCGAATATGAGAGGGATCATGTCTGCAAGAACGAAGCCTTTACAGGTAGTAGAGCCGGCTTCTTCTGAGGTGAAAGTTCAGGGAGTAACTTATGACAGCGTGCCGCCAAGAGCTGCTGTAAAAATGGTTTCTCCTGACAATTTGGATGAATTGGTAAGATTACTTCACGAAGAAGCTAAAGTAATCTAAAAATTTAAAAGAAAGAAGCTGAAACAGGGACATATGTTGAGCCCTGATCTGATTTCCAATCTTTTATCCTTAAATTTTTTAATCTTTAAATTTAAAAAAAATGGCAGTATTCGTATACGCAGAAAATATAAATGGAGTTTACAAAAAAGCAGCTTTTGAAGCCGTTTCTTATGCTAAAGCAGTTGCAGACCAGGCGGGAGATACCGTTACGGCAATCTCTGTAAACCCAACAGATTCTTCAGATTTATTGTACAAATATGGAGCATCAAACGTTATCAATGTAAAAGATGAAGGTCTTAAAAGCTTTTCAGCAAAGGCATTCGCTCAGGCTGTAAGTGAAGTGGCAGACGGAAACACTATCGTTTTCCCTCACACTACAGATGCTTCTTCTATCGCTCCTATGCTTGCAGTAATGAAGAACTATTCTTTGATTACCAATGTACTGGAAGCTCCTGAAAGCCTTTCTCCGTTCCAGGTAAAAAGAAAAGCTTTTTCAGGAAAAGGGTTTATGCATGCAAAAGCTGAAGGAAATGGGGTGATCATCACAGTTTCTCAAAATGCTTTCGGTGTAAAAGAAAGCGCTGTATCAGGATCAGAAGAAGTTAAAAATCTATCAGTAGCTAATGAAGATACTAAAGTGATCTCTCACGAGCAGAGCTCAGGGAAATTAGACCTTAAAGAAGCAGAGGTGGTAGTTTCTGCAGGAAGAGGAATGAAAGGTCCTGAAAACTGGGGAATGATTGAAGATCTTGCTAATGTTCTTGGGGCTGCTACTGCATGTTCCAAGCCGGTTTCTGATATCGGATGGAGACCTCACACAGAGCACGTAGGACAGACAGGAAAAGCAATTTCACCTAATCTTTATATTGCAGTAGGTATTTCCGGAGCTATTCAGCACTTAGCCGGGGTAAACTCTTCTAAAACCATCGTAGTTATTAATAATGATGCTGAAGCACCATTCTTTAAGTCTGCGGATTATGGAGTAGTAGGAGATGCATTCCAGATTATTCCTGCATTAACAGAGAAAATTAAAGCAATTAAAGGATAGAATAGTGAATGGTTAATAGTCAATACGCTACGCTTGTCAATTTTTCAGATAAATTAATTCACTTGCGAAGCAAAATTCACTATTGACTTTTGACACTTATCAACAATAGCATAAAAGCTCGGCTTCCGGGCTTTTATTTTTGTCTAAAAGTGAAACCTACAATAAAAAATTAATTTATATTTGTAGCTATGGATTATAAGCAGCTAATTATTCGCGGAATATCGTACAGCCAGACCCAATCGGGGGCTTACGCTTTGTTATTGGAACATGAAGAATCACATATAAAATTACCTGTTGTTATAGGAAATTTCGAGGCTCAGTCTATTTCGCTGGGACTGGAAAAAGACATCCATCCGCCCCGTCCGCTTACCCATGATTTATTCACAAAATTTATAGTTTCTGCCCATTATGAATTGGTTTCAGTGATTATTTACCAGATCGTAGACGGCGTATTTTTTTCTAATATTAATTTCAAAAATAAAGCTAATAATGAAGAGCTGATCCTGGATGCAAGAACTTCTGATGCGGTAGCAATGGCAGTAAGATTTGATGCGCCTATCTTTACCACTCAGCAGGTACTTAATGAAGCGGGAATTCTTCTTGAGCTGGAAGATGTTTCAAAAGAAGAACAGCCGTTCTCCGAAACCGAGCAGTCTGAAGATAATTTAAAAGCAGTATCTATGGAAGAGCTGCAAAAATTACTGGATGAAGCCGTAAAGGAAGAAGATTTTGATACCGCTCTGGAAATTCAGGAAGAAATTAAAAGGAGGAAAAAGAGAATTGATTAAAAGAACACTTATACTAAACTATGAATTTAAAATTACGACTTACCATCCTCAGCTTTCTTCAGTTTTTTGTTTGGGGAGCATGGCTGATTACGATGGCTAATTTTTGGTTCGGTACAAAACACTGGGACGGAACCCAGTTTGGGGCCGTTTTCGGAACCATGGGAATAGCTTCTATTTTTATGCCGACCATTACCGGGATTATTGCCGACCGCTGGGTGAATGCAGAACGTATATTTTCTGTACTGCATATCCTTTATGGGGTTATCCTTTTTGTATTGCCTCATTCCGCAGATCCTAATTCTTTCTTTTGGCTAATGCTTCTGGCGATGTGCTTTTATATGCCTACCATTGCCCTGGCAAACTCTATTTCTTACACGATCCTGAAAAACAGTAATCTGGATGTCGTGAGAGATTTTCCGCCTATCCGGGTGTGGGGAACTATCGGGTTTATTGTAGCGATGTGGATTACCAATCTTACAGGAAACAAGGCTACAGAAGGACAGTTTTATATTGGCGGGGCTATTGCGATATTTCTGGGAATCTATGCTCTGACTTTACCAAAATGTCCGCCTCAGAAGCTGATTGATAAAAATGCTCCATTATCTGAACAATTAGGCCTTAATGCATTTAAGCTTTTCGGAAGCTATAAAATGGCCTTGTTCTTTTTGTTTTCAATGCTTTTGGGAGCAGCACTTCAGCTGACTAATGCTTACGGAGATGTATTCTTAAGTGAATTTTCACACTTCCCCAAATATGCAGACTCATTTGTAGTACAGAGGTCTACGATTATCATGTCGATTTCGCAGGTCTCGGAAACACTATTTATTTTGGCAATCCCATTCTTTCTAAGAAAATTTGGAATTAAAAAAGTAATGTTGATGTCTATGTTGGCCTGGGTGCTTAGATTCGGATTCTTTGCTTATGGGGTTCCTGATGGATTTGGGCTTTCACTGATCATTTTTTCATGCATCGTATACGGAATGGCATTTGACTTCTTTAATATTTCCGGTTCTCTTTTCGTAGAAACAACGACTGATAAAAAGATAAGATCATCTGCTCAGGGATTATTTATGATGATGACCAATGGTTTTGGTGCTCTTTTCGGAAGCTATATTGCAGGTTGGGCTATCGATAAATTTTTCACGCACAAATTTACGAATGCTTCGGATTTATCTGCTTATCTTGACACAACAGCTGATAATCCTACTTTCCTGGAAATCCTTAAAAACAGCTTCAATTCAGCAGTGAATGCTGACGGAACGCTTTCATCTGTGGTCATGGTAAAAGACTGGCAGAATATATGGCTCTCATTTGCAATTTATGCATTGATCCTGGCCATTTTCTTTGCTGTTTTATTCAGACATAAACACAATCCGGAAGAAGTTTCTTCAGTAAAACACTAATTCTACTGATCTGATTATTAAAATATTAAATTGCACTTTTTGAAAGAAAGTGCAATTTTTTTTATTTTCAGGCAACCTTTTAGAATAAATTCCGTCTTATAGTTAGAAAACCGATACATGGAGAACCTCGAAAAGAATTTTTTACTGGCTAAAAAGCAGGACCGGATGGCCCAAAAGGCTCTTTACGAAATGTTTTCGGCTAAAATGCTTGCCATATCAAATTCTTATACGAATAATCTTCATGATGCAGAAGATATCCTGATCAGCGCGTTTATGAAATGCTTTACCAAGCTAGACGAATGCAGAGACTGGAAAAGCTTTCCATTTTGGCTGAGAAAAATTGTTGTCAATGATTCTATCAGTTTTGTCAGGAAGAACAGGAATATTCTTTATGCCGATATAGAAATTGCAGACGAGTATTCTGATGAAGATATAAATGAACGGCTGGAAGAAATCAATATTGAAGAAATATTTTTAAAGATGCCGGCAGGGTATAGGCTGATCTTCAATCTATATGTTTTTGAAGAAAAAAAACATCAGGAAATCGCAAAAATGCTGAATATTTCAGAGGGAACAAGTAAAAGCCAGCTAAGCAAAGCCAAAAAATGGCTTACAGAATTTTTAAAAGCAGAAGAAAATGAAAAAAGAGATACTGAAACAGTTAAAGTCTGACTACGAAAGACTCGAAATTAAGCCTTCTGAAGATCTTTGGGATAAATTAGACCAGAAGTTGGATAATACACCTGATATGCCGTTAAACCGGTCTTTTAAGTGGTGGAAGTATGCTGCTGCTGTATTGCTCTTTATTTCTGCAGGAACATTTATTTATTATAACAATTATAAAACAAAATTTGAGAGTAAACAAACAGATTATATTGTTAAAAAAACTCTTAAAAAGACAGTAAATCCTATAAATGCAGGCTTGGAAGATCAAAGACTTATTTCGAATGAGCCTATCCGGGAGAATACAGTAAAAATTGTAAACAAAAATCTGGAAAAATTTAGTTCTGATCATGCATTAATTCCAAAAAGAGAAAGAAGATCGAACGATACTCAGATTGCCGAACATAAAGAAGGGCAAAATATAGTTATTCAACCGGAAAATAATATCATTAACAATGAAAAAGCGGAGAATACTGTGATGCCAAATCCTCCTTTACTTGCAGAAGTGAAGAAATCAAAATCAAACTATATCAATCCTGATGAACTTCTTTTGGGCAGAGAATTTGATAAAGCCCGGAAAAAAGCCAGTAAGGATGAACGTAAATTAGGAGCTTTCAAATTTGATAATATTGTTCCGAATGTAGGCAATGTAACCGTTTTGGGAGTAACGGTCTATCTGGAATCCAAATAAAACTGAATTTTTTATAAAATCCAAATAATACTGGCCTGAAACAGGGACAGAGCTAAAATATTGTTTAAAATTAATAAAATAAATATGAGAACAAAGTTGATCTTTATGGCTGCTGTAATGGCTTTTACATACAGTGCGGCTCAGGAAAAACCGGATATGAATCTGCAGATTAAACTCTATTCGAAAAAAATTGACAGCATTGTGGTTTCAGAGAAATCCAAAATGAATGCAGAGCTGGACATCGTTGATAAAGATTTTAAAGATAATAAAATCACAACGGAGGAAAAGCAGAAAAAACGCTCCGAAATTGCTTCAAAATATCAACAAACGATTAATGAAAAAGTAGATGCCCAGCAAAGCGAACTGCAGGCTGCGACAACAGAAATGGTTAGAAATGCTGTTTTTATGGATCGGGACAGTACAAATAAAAACGAAATGTGGCTGGGATTTAATGGTCTTAATATGAAATTGGGGCAAAAGGGGACAAAAAATCCAAAACAGTCCTTACAGACGGTAGAATTATCCGGCAGTATAATGGGAGCAGGCCTGACCTCAAAAAATGAACCTTTTAACTTTTACAATAAAGATTCTGATACCAGGAACACCATCATCAACTCTTCAGAGATGGCAATCAGATATGAGGACCAGATCGGAGGCTTTAAAAGTCCTGTATTTTACCGGGTTGGTTTAGGAGTCAGATTCGACCAGTATGTTCCCAAATACGGAAAAGTTTTTAAGCAGGAAGACAACGCTTTGTTCGTAGATGATTTTGACAGGGGGAATTTAAAGAAAACCCAATTCAACATTACATACCTATACATTCCTGTAGATTTAAGATTTGTATTGAATCCAAAATATACAGAATATGACGGGGTTCAGTATCTTGATAACAAAAAAAGACAACTGAGCCTGGTAATGGGGATTTATGGCGGTGTGAAAGTAGGAAGTGTGAACTACATAAAATATTCAAATGAAAACTCCAGAAGGATTGTAGAAAGAGAAAGAATAATGCATGGAGTGAACGATTTTATCGTCGGTGGAAAATTCGGGATCAGTTATGGAGGTCTTAAAGTATTTGTTCAGAAAGATTTTACACCCGTATTCAATGACAGGGCTATTCTGAAGAATAAATATGGAGTTCAGCTCGGCATAGAATTCGTAAATATCATTTTCTAATTCAGCAATAAAATCGAATATTTATTGAAAATAATTTAATTTTAATTAATTTTTATTGAGGCTAACAAATGTTTGTAAAGGAATCATCCGTTTTTAAAACACACTGTTTAAAAGTGTGTTTTTTTTTGTATTTTGGCACTTTAGTAAATATGAAAAATATTCAGTTATTAGGATTATTATTAGTGGTGGCGGGTAGTTTTCTTCCTCTTGTTCATGTTCCCATTATTGGAAACTGGAATTACTGGAAACTGGATCATTATCTGGCTATTGCATGCTGGATCTTTGCCGCATGTGCAGTTTTTGGTATTGTCAATAACAGTGTGAAAGTAGTAAGGTTCTTTGGAGTGTTGCTGATTCTGTTATTTGCATTTACACTCGTTGCCGTAAAGATGCAGTCTCTGGAATACTTCAGCTTTCTGCCGTTCAAATCATGGAGAGAAGCTTTTGCAGGAGTTGTAAAGCTGAGATGGGGCTGGGTTATAGAATTTTTAGGCGCTTTCCTTATGGTTTTCGCTGCAGGAAATAAAAAAATAAATCAACGGACACAAATATGAAGCATTTAAAATTAGGATCAGCAGCTTTATTGATGTTGATATTTTCTCAGGCTAAGTCTCAAAAGACAGCATTTGACAAACCGGATCAGCCGGCTAAATGTAAAAATATAAGAGAAGGGAAATTCCTTCGCCCGAATTATCCCGCGGGAATCTGGTATATGACCATTAAAGATAATATTCAGACCGAATATTTCAATAATGGTAAAGACTACATAAAATCCTCTCTGGTTTTTGTGGACGACTGCAATTATAAAGCGATCGTGCTGGATAAGACAGTCAATGATGGCCGTATCCGTATAGGAGATGTTTTCAGCAATAAAATTGTAGAAACTCAGGATAACGCCCTGAAAATACATTCCAAAATTGAAAATAGCCAATATGAGGTTATTTATATAAAAGCAAAAAAATAGAATAGTATAATGCAGTCGGAAGGCAGCATTTGTTAAAAAAAGTAAATATAATACACATGAAAGAAGTATTCATCGTTTCCGCAGTAAGAACACCTATCGGGAGTTTTATGGGAAGCCTTTCAACCGTTCCTGCTACAAAGTTGGGATCTGCTGCTGTAAAAGGAGCATTAAATAAAATCGGTCTTGATCCTAAGAATGTTCAGGAGATCTATATGGGAAATGTACTGCAGGCAGGAGAAGGCCAGGCCCCGGCCCGTCAGGTGGCTTTGGGTGCAGGGCTGTCTGTTGAGACCCCTTCTACTACAGTCAATAAAGTATGTGCTTCTGGAATGAAAGCAGTAACTATGGCAGCGCAGGCTATCAAGGCAGGTGATGCAGAAGTAATTGTTGCCGGAGGTATGGAGAATATGTCGCTTGTTCCACACTACTATAATGCAAGAGTTGCCACTAAATTAGGCGATATCAAAATGCAGGACGGAATGGTGCTGGATGGCCTTACAGACGTGTACAATAAAGTGCATATGGGAGTTTGTGCAGAAAAATGTGCTGTAGATTACAGTATTTCAAGAGAAGATCAGGATAATTTTGCTATAGAATCTTACAAAAGATCAGCAAAAGCATGGAGCGAAGGAAAATTTACTGAAGAAGTGGTTCCTGTTGAAATTCCTCAGAGAAAAGGAGATCCGGTAATTTTTTCTGAAGATGAAGAGTATAAAGCAGTAAATTTTGACAGAATTGCAACGCTTCCTACCGTATTCAAGAAAGAAGAAGGAACAGTAACCGCTGCCAATGCGTCTACATTAAATGATGGTGCTTCTGCCTTAATCCTTGTTTCTAAGGAAAAAATGGAAGAATTAGGCTTAAAGCCTCTAGCACGAATCGTTTCCTATGCTGATGCAGCTCAGGAGCCTGAAAACTTCACGACTGCTCCTGCAAAGGCTTTACCAATTGCTCTTAAAAAAGCAGGTTTAGAAATTTCTGATATTGATTTCTTTGAATTTAATGAAGCATTCTCTGTAGTAGGGCTTGCCAACAACAAAATTCTAGGTCTGGATGCGTCCAAAGTAAACGTAAACGGTGGAGCAGTAGCCATTGGACATCCGCTGGGAAGTTCAGGATCCAGAATCATCGTAACACTGATTAATGTATTGAAGCAGAATAATGCAAAATACGGTGCTGCAGCTATCTGTAACGGTGGTGGAGGAGCTTCTGCTATCGTGATTGAAAATATGTAATATTCTCTCGAAGAATATTTTACCATTAAGGAATCGATAATTTTTCTAAATTCTAATCGATTTCTTAATGGTTTTTCTATTTTTGTGCTACTAATATTTATTTGAAATGTCTGAAATTGAGAATCAACAGCCTCAAAACATAAAGAATAATCCAAGGATTATGAAAGCCTGGGCTGTATACGACTGGGCGAACTCTGTTTACTCATTGGTTATTACCTCTACTATTTTTCCTATTTACTATTCCATACTGACAACTGCTTATGAGAAAAAGGAGTATGTGGAAGAAACAAAATCATGGATTGATGTTCCGGTAAGGCACATGATAAAGATTTTCGGAGAAGAATACCAGCCGGATGCTGTGTACGGATATTCACTGACCATATCGTTTTTTATTGTAGTGCTGCTTTCTCCGTTCCTATCCTCATTAGCGGATACTATCGGAAACAAAAAATCATTCCTTCAGTTTTTCTGTTATCTTGGCGCAACTTCATGTATGGGATTGGCTATGTTTACGGGAATGCATAATGTATTTTTAGGCCTTCTATTCAGTATTACGGCGAGTGTCGGGTTCTGGGGAAGTTTGGTATTTTATAATTCATTTTTGCCCGATATTGCAACCCGGGATAAACAGGATGCGCTGTCTGCAAGAGGATATGTTTACGGATATATAGGCTCTGTCGTTCTTGTGGTGATCTGTCTGGTACTTATTCAGGTTTTTGCAAAAGGAGCGGCACAGCAGCTTTTATTTACAAGAATAAGCTTCCTGTTGACCGGTGCATGGTGGTTTGGTTTTTCCCAGTATACTTTCAAACATCTTCCTCAGTTTGGAGATGTTAAAGAAAAACTGCCTAAAGATCTTGTTCTTTTAAATTATAAGAATATCTTTAAAAAACATGAAGAACAGGGTGGTTTCTTTGAGGTTCTTAAAGACAATATGAGCTTTTATAAAGACATTGCCAAAGAAAGTTTTCATGAGCTTTTCAAAGTAGGTGGAGTATTGTTTAAGGATAGAAACCTAAAATTCTTTCTTTCCAGCTTCTTTTTTTACAGTGTCGGAATGCAGACTATTTTCCTGATGGCTACGTTATTTGGAAAAAGTGAAATCAACCTGGCTCAGGATAAACTGATCGGAACCCTTTTGGTTATTCAAATCGAAGCGATTATCGGAGCAGTTATATTCTCCAGGTTATCAAGAAAAATAGGAAACAGAAACGTGATTTCTATCGCTATCGTACTTTGGATTGTTGCGTGTCTTTGGGCCTATTTCCTGAACAAAGAAAATCCTACGGTAGAATATCAGTTCTATGGAGTGGCAGCAGTAGTAGGATTGGTAATGGGTGGACTTCAGGCTATGTCAAGATCAACCTATTCAAAGCTTCTGCCTGAAGACTCTATGGAAAATACCACATATTTCAGCTTCTATGATGTATTGGAAAAAATTGCGATCATTATCGGAACGTTCATCTTTGCAACACTGATTGAACATTTTAATAATATGCGTATCGCAGCCCTTTCGATGACTTTATTTTTCGCGGCAGGACTTGTTCTGATCCGGTTTCTTAAAGTTAATATGCGGAAAGAAAGAGATACTTTATAATCAACTATCAATAAAAATTAATTAAACTATCATAAAAGCCTGATCTTTCAGGCTTTTTGCTGTCTGCGGATAAAATGGTTTTCCGCTCTTTGTAGTGAGAAAAGCCTGAAAAACGTTTTCTGCTTAAATAAATTGGAATTCGGCTTAAGTTTTGCTTATATTCAGCGGAATAATTTTAACTTTGCAAAAAGATTTATTGTCAAAATGACGAACCCTCTATTTTATGCAAAAATAATTCTCTTTGGAGAATATGGGATGATTGAAGACTCCCAGGGGCTTGTAGTACCTTACAGTTTCTATAAAGGAACCCTGAAATTCTCAGATTTGAGTTCTGAATTTGAACTTAAATCGAACAAACATCTGCAGAAATACTCTGATTTCCTTGCAACGCTTGACCTTTCTGATGATTTTAAATTAGATATCGAAAGCTTTAAAAATGATATTGAATCCGGACTTTTCTTCGATTCCAATATTCCCCAGGGATACGGCGTAGGAAGTTCAGGAGCTTTGGTAGCTGCTATTTTTGAAAAATATGCGCTCAATAAGTTGGATCCTGAACAAATCTCAAAAGACAATCTGAAAAAATTAAAAACCGTTTTTGGAGAAATGGAAAGCTATTTCCATGGTAAAAGTTCAGGAATGGACCCTCTGATCTGCTATATGAACCTTCCGATCCTTATCGAGAATAAAGAAAACCTCGATAGGGTTTCCATCCCGGAAGGGGAAGCTGGAAAAGGAGCCATATTTCTTATCGACAGCGGTATTACAGGAGAAACAGGGCCTATGATACAGATTTTCTTTGAAAAAATGAAAACTGAAGGTTTCCGAAAAACATTGAAAGAAGAATTCATCCGTTACAACAATGCATGCATTGAATCTTTCCTTAAAAAAGACATGAATCCTTTCTTCAGAAACCTGAAAAAGCTTTCCTATTGGGCATATGAACATTTCCGTCCGATGATTCCTGAAAGTATTTTCAACATCTGGAAAAAAGGGCTTGACTCTAATGCCTACTATCTGAAACTTTGCGGAAGCGGCGGTGGCGGATATATCCTGGGTTTCACTAAAGACTATGCAAAAGCAGAAAAAATGCTTGAAGGCTTCCAAAAAGAAGTGATTTACAGATTTTAAACAGGTTGGAATGAATTCTGAAAAAGAAACTTTCCAATCTAAAAACTATATCTCTAAATCTATATTTTACAGATTATCACAATTCGTGGGTTTTCTGATAGGTGCCCGTTTTTTTGTTGCGGCACTCCATACATTTGCCCTGTATGTATCTACTTTTTTTCTCTTCAATCAGGATGAAACGTTCAGTAAATTTGTCTTCGATTTTAAGGTACATGGCATTATTTTCTGCACCGTTATAACTATTCTGGCGGGTGGAATCATCAATCAGTTTTATGACCTGGAAAAAGACCATGTGGTAAAACCGTTCCGGACCAGAATCCAAAGCTTTATCAAGCAGAAATATTTTTTGTATGCTTACCTTGCTCTGACAGCGATTTCTCTTGGGGTCGCATGGATGATTTCCCATAAGGTTTTTGTTTTTTTTCTTGTATACCAGTTCTTCATGTGGTTTTACAGTCATAAGTTAAGCCGGTTACTGATCATTAACAATCTTACTTTTGTAAGCCTAACCCTTTATCCTTTTTTCGGAATGATGGTGTATTACGAAACCTTTTCCAAAAAGGTATTGCTGATGGCTATTTTCCTTTTTCTGATCCTTCTGTGTATCGATATTGTGAAAGATATGCTTACAAAAAGTGTAGACAAAGCATTCGGATATACAACCATTCCCAACTATTTTAAAAATAAAAATACCCAGATCATAATCATTTCCCTGTTGATTACCACAATGGCCGTTTCCATGAAACTAATCACCAAAACAGGGATATCAGGTTTTATGGCATATTACTTTACCGGAGGCTTATTCGTAATGATCTTCTGTATTTACCTTTTGCTTAAATCTACCAGAAGGAGTAAGTTCTTCACACTCAATATATTAAGATTTTGGGTTTTTGTAGGAATTATGGCAATGCTCCTGAACGGAATCGAAAGCAAATTCTAGAAAATTTTCTTTAAATAAACTGAGGTTATTATTACCTTTGCAAAACTAAATTTAATAAAAAGGAATGCCCATTTTTAACGATACTAAAGTAGCATTTGCAGACAAGTCTGATGCACAATTGAGAAAGGCGTACTGGATGTTTAAAATGATTGAACAGCCCGCTCTTACCAGTCTTGGAACTTCTGTTCTTAATTTTACGGTTCACAATAATTTTCCTTTCGTGACCGGAATTGTAAAAAGTACTTTGTTTGAACAGTTCTGTGGTGGTGAGACCCGTGAAGAAAGTATGAAAGCGGTAAAACAGCTTTTCAAAAGAGGAGTGGGAAGTATTTTCGATTACTCTATCGAAGGTAAAGAGGATGAGGAAACCTTTGATGCGGTATGTAAAGAGATCAAAGATATCATTAGATTTTCTGTGGGAAATCCTGCTATTCCTTTTATTGTATTCAAACCGACTGCTTTTGGAAGAATTGACCTGTATGAAGCGGTAGGAAGTGGAGCTGAACTTACTTCAAGTCAGAAAGAGGAATGGAAAAGAGTTGTAAGAAGATTTGATGAGGTATGCGGTCTTTGCCATGAGCATGACAAAAAAGTAATGGTAGATGCTGAAGAGACCTGGATGCAGGATGCAGCAGACCAACTTTGTGAAGAAATGATGGAGAAATACAACCGGGAAAAGCCAATTGTTTGGAATACCATCCAGATGTACAGAACCGGAAGACTGGAGTATATGGAAGCTCATCTTCAGAAAGCCAGAGAAAAGAACTATTTCATAGGATATAAGATTGTGCGTGGCGCCTATATGGAAAAGGAAAGAGCCAGAGCAGAAGAAAAAGGATATCCGGATCCTATACAGCCTAATAAGGAGGCTTCGGACAAGAATTATAATGCCGGAATTGATTTTGTAATGAATCATCTGGATAAAGTATCTGCATTCTTTGGAACTCATAATGAGATCTCATCAGAACTGGTTATGGATAAAATGAAATCCAAGGCGCTTGAAAATGGAAATCCTCACATCTACTTTGGACAGCTTTACGGAATGAGCGATAATATTACCTTCTACCTTTCAGATAAAGGCTATAATGTAGCTAAATACCTTCCATACGGTCCAGTAAAGGATGTTGTGCCTTATCTTACAAGGAGAGCCAGAGAAAACACTTCTGTAGCCGGACAAACCGGAAGAGAACTAGGTCTCATCAAGAAAGAATTGGAAAGAAGAAAGAAATAATATTTTATAAAATATACAAAAAGACCTGCAGAAACTGCAGGTCTTTTTAATTTGCTATATGTATGTGAAAAAGAACTGTATCTATTATAAGTACCATCATTTTGATATTGTTTATAATTTACAATATTTACATATCTATTAATTATATAATATAAATATTTAATATATATTGTTTTATTCATTGTTATTGGTTATATTTGATTGAAACCATTAAAAACTAATATTATGAAAAAAGCATTACTTATTGCTGCCTTTATAGCGGCTAATTTTGGCATAGCACAAACCTATAATAACGGAGGTTTAAGTACCGGAGCTACTTCTAAAAGTGGAACGGCAGCACCTGCCGGATACACATGGTCTGAACTTCAGAATAATACAGGAAATACTACAGAATCCAATACCAGCCTTGGTTTGGGCGGAACATCCAGTTCAGCTGCGGCGAGTTTTTTTCTTGCTGATGATTTTACTGTTCCCGCCGGAAGTTCGTGGCAGATTACAACCATAGATTTTTTTGCCTATCAGACGAATTATGCAGGAACTACGGCTCCTTTTAATACAGTAAGAGTAAACATATTCAATTCGGACCCTTCCGTAGCAGGGGCAACAAGTGTATTTGGAGATGATACTACCAACAGGTTTTCTGCAGGAGTAGATGCTACCATGTACAGAACTGGAAATACTGTCGTACCTGCAGCAGCAGTTCCTGGTACCACTAGAAAAATATGGAAAATAACAGCCAATACCCCTGTTACTCTGGGAGCCGGAACATACTGGATAAAGTACCAGCTGCAGAATGTGGTGATGGCTAATGCAGGTTTTTTACCACCGGTTACAATTGTTGGAAGCCGGGGACTTCCTGCCTTTAATGCTAAACAATTTGATGCCATTTTAGGAACGTGGACTTCTCTAGTTGATGCCGGAAACCCTACTTCAGCTCCTGATGTCCCTTTAGATATGCCGTTTGTTATTACATTTACAGCGACTACGCTAGGTACACAGGAAACCATGCAGTATGACAACAGGATCCAGGTATATCCTAATCCGGTAAAAGACCATTTCAGAATCAATAATCCTGAAAGGCTCAGAATAAGCAGTGTGGAAATTATGGATGTTTCCGGAAAAATAGTAAGGACCTTGAAAGGTTCCGAAGAGTATAGTGTTTCAGATTTGCCAAAAGGAAATTATATTCTGAAGATCAAGAATGAAGGGGGACATACAAAAATTACAAAACTAATAAAGTAGTAAGCTTTAGTTTTCTTCTTCAACTATTTTTTATCCCGGCCATTTTCTTTGACCGGGTTTTTTATGGCTCAAAACTTTCAAATTTTCCGTTTTCATAAAAGAGTACAATCCTTTTTATCTTATTTTCTTGATTACCAATAACTTGGCTTAATATTTTATCATTAGTATTTTCTAATCGCTGAGAATTGGATAAATTTTCCTGAGTCTTATATGGGGGTGGTATAAACGATTCTCGTGGGCTCTCTTTCAGAGTATCAGATTCCTCTTCAGCTCCGAAAGCTTCATCATCCTTCATCATCGTAAACAGATCGGGTAGCGGAGTGGGTTTCCCTTTTTCATCTTCCGGTTTTTCTTCTGAAGCAGGTTTTACTTCCGGTAATTCGGATTTCAGCATTTCACCTTCACCCGTAACCAGCCAGTCCCAAAGGATTTCCGGGAAGCTTGACTTTATCTTTATAATAAATTCCAGAGACGGCTTGTTTCTTCCGGAAGTGATATGCGAAATGGAAGAACGCTGTACATCAATCTCATCTGCAAACTCGGAAGGGCTGAGGTTGGAATACTCAATAACTTTTGAAATTCTTTCGTTTAAACTCATAAAAATAAGTTGTCAATTATGTTACAAATGTAAATAATAAAATTCACATATGCAAATTACATAAGTAAACGAAGTTTAATTTTATAAATATACATATGTAAATGGATATAATAAACTTAAATAGAGCTGTTTATAATAATTCTCTTTCCACTATAACTCTATTTAACAAAGTAAACACCATTTTAAGCTGATAAATTTCCTTGATTAATTACTTTGAAACCTTCTGTTTTGTTGGGTCTCCAATATTCAGGGGTTGTCTATTAATTATATGCTAAATCAATGATTAGTAGTGTTTTAAAATATATTCAGAAGTATAGCATATTTACTGAGAAATAAAAGATTTTAAGCAGTAAAAGATCTTTATTTGCTGTATACAAACGTAAATTATAATCGTAAGTAACTTATTAATAGTATTTTATGGATAAATATATTAAAACTTTGTTTACTAATAAATCCTTATTTTCTGATAAGAGTAATGAAGGTCATATGATAGTTAAATTTAGATTGAATTTCTTGGATAAATACAAAAAAACAGCAATTTACATTTGTATATGTATTTAATTAACGAAGTTTTCCACATTAATCTTGTTTAGCAATATTATACCTATTTACTGATTAATAGGCTTTTATTCACTTAAAGTAAGATTCTAAATGTAATTGATGTAAGCTTTATAAGTTACTGAATTTAAATGTTTTACATATCTATAAATATCATATTTTCAATTAACAATCTTATCCACAGACAAAATGGCAGTTGTCATTGTTTAATAAAGTTACAAATGTTAACTGATATTTTTTGCCTAAAAATCATTAAATTTGACTCTTGTAAATTATTTATAATGAATTTTGAACAGCTCTATTCTCCGAATCCTAATTTCTCAAACCGCTATATTTCTCCTGAAAAATTATTTTCTTACTTACAGGCCAATCTCAGCGATTATATTCAGGAGATTGGAAGATCCTATTTAGACAAGCCTATTTATCAGTTAAGCCTAGGAACGGGAACTATTAATGTTCTTGCATGGTCACAGATGCACGGAAATGAATCCAATGCCAGTCATGCCATGCTTGACCTTTTGGAAACTTTGGATAAGAATTCCGAAATGAAGCAAGATCTTTTCAGTAAAATCAGGCTGGATTTTATTTTTATGCTCAATCCTGATGGCTCAGAAAAATGGACAAGACTAAATGCTGCAGATATTGACCTGAATAGAGATTTTCATAATGAATCGAGTACGGAAATTAAATTCCTTAAAAAAGTAGTGGCCTCAAAAAAATATGATTATGCACTAAACCTACATGAACAGAGGACTATTTTTACGACAGACGGAATACATCCGGCAACGCTTTCTTTTTTGGCTCCCTCTGAAAATGAAGAACGTACGATAACGGATAACAGGAAGAAATGCATGGCTGTAATTGGAAGAATGTATGATCATTTAAAAGAATTAATTCCGAATCAGATCGGCAGATATTCTGATGAGTTTTATCCTACCTCTACAGGCGACAACTTCATTAAGGCCGGAATGCCTACTATTTTATTTGAGGGCGGACATTTCGTAGATGATTATACAAGAAAAGGAACCAGAAAATACTATACGGTTGCTTTATATTATGCTTTAAAAGCAATCAGTGAGCTGAATTCGGATACAGAAGGGTGGGAAAAATATCTTGAAATTCCCGAAAACCAGGAAACACATTATGATATTATTTACAGAAATGTAAAGCTGAATACAGACCATGAATGCATTTTGGATGTTGCAGTTCAGTACCGCGAAATTATGGAAGAAGGTAAGGATGAAATATCATTCGTACCTTTTGTGATGGAAGTGGGAGATGTGAAAAAAAGAAAAGGCTGGCTGGAAATAGACTGTACAGGGAAAAGATTTGTATCTGCTACCAAATATCCGAAACTGGATGCGCCTGTAGAATTTACAATAGAAGATTAGAAAAGCTTAAGATTTTCATAAAATAAAAACGTCCTCAAAAGGTATTACTTCCTGAGGACGTTTTTGATAGTATATACAGGATTAGTTTACCACTTTAATTCCATTGGCTACGAACCTGATCTCTTCTTTAGGAGTCGTGATGGCATCAATTTCAGCCTGAGGTTTCTTAGCATCTTCAGCATAATGTTTCTGTTCGTCTACTGAAGTTACTTTTCTTTCTGCAGTACCCTCCAATACAACATTTTTACCTTTTAAAGCTGTTGGAACAAAGAATGCATAATCTTTCATTTTTACGAAAAACTGAGAATTATCTTCAGTCTGGATGGTAAGCCAGCATCCTTTTTTCTCACATACATCAGTTACTTTTCCTTTAACTGCTACGTTTTCAACTTTTTTATTGTCTTTCTTAAGTTTTTTGCTCAGTTTATCAACTGTGATGGCCTTAGACTCTGAAGTTACTCCGGCTCCATATGCGTCACCTACAATAGCACTTCCTTCCGGTGGTCCAGACTTTTTCTGTGATGTCTCCTGTGCAAAAGCTAAAGTAGAAATACTTACAGCTGCTGCAAATAATATAGCTTTGAATTTCATTTTTAATATTTTTTCCAAAAGTACTAATTAAAATTGAATAACAATTCGATAAAAACTTGATAAAAAGCAGGTGATGCAGTAAATTTTCAACAAATATCAAAATCAATCTCAGATTTGTTTATATTTGATGCCTATACTTGACTATGCAGAAAAAACTGAAACTTTGGGACGCCATTATGCTGGTAATGGGATCTATGATTGGAAGCGGAATTTTTATTGTAAGTGCCGATATGATGCGGAACCTGGGATCCGGTTTCTGGCTGATCGTAGTCTGGATCATTACCGGAGTGATGACTGTAGCAGCGGCAATCAGCTATGGAGAGCTTTCTGCGCTGTTTCCAAAAGCTGGCGGGCAGTATACCTATCTCAAAGAGATCTTTGGGAAAAAGATGGGATTTCTGTACGGCTGGGGCCTGTTTACGGTAATCCAGACAGGAACTATTGCCGCAGTAGCAATGGCTTTCGGTAAATTCACCGCTTATCTGGTTCCGTCACTGAATGATGCAGCTCCTCTTTTCCAGAGTGGAGAATTCAAAATCACATGGATACAGATTCTGGCAATAGCCGTTATCCTTTTACTTACTTATATTAATACAAGAGGTGTACAGAGCGGAAAGTTGCTTCAGAATGTATTTACAGGTTCAAAAATCATTGCTTTACTGGGCTTAATTGCTGTTGGATTTATTCTAGTTGATTTTTCGCATTTAGCTGAAAATTTCAGCCTGGGTTTTGATTCATTTAATAACCTTAAAAAAGATATAAGCGGTAATTTTCTAAAAGAAGGCTGGGAACCAATTAGTGGAATGACCCTGCTCGGAGGCATCGCAGCAGCCATGGTAGGATCTGTTTTCAGTTCGGTAGCCTGGGAAAGTGTAACTTTCGTTTCCGGAGAAGTTGAAAATCCTAAGAGAAATATTGTCAAATCAATGATCTATGGAACTTCTGCAGTGATGATCCTTTATCTGGCAGTCAATTATGTATACCTGAATGCTTTGGACAGGGACAGTATTGCTTTTGCAGCCAATGACAGGGTTGCGGTGGCAGCCTCACAGAATATTTTCGGAAGTGCAGGCACCATCATTATAGCAGTTCTTGTAATGGTTTCTACCTTCGGGTGCGACAACGGGCTGATTCTGGCTGGAGCCCGAGTGTTTCAAACTATGGCAAAAGACGGAATGTTTTTTAAATCTGCAGAGAAAAATAATAAAAATGAAGTTCCGGAAAATGCTTTATGGATGCAGGGAATATGGGCCTCGGTGCTATGCCTTAGCGGACAGTATGGTAATCTTCTGGACATGATCTCCTTTGTGATCGTTCTGTTCTACATGATTACGGTTTTCGGAGTTATTTATTTAAGAATCAAAAAGCCGGACCTTGAAAGACCTTATAAAACATGGCTTTACCCGGTAACGCCTATTATCTATCTCTTGATAGGAACAGGGTTTTGTGTACTTCTCCTGATTTACAAACAGCAATATACATGGCCCGGATTTTTAATGGTGCTCCTGGGACTTCCTGTGTATTATTTCATCAACAGGAAAAAGCAGACAGATCAATAGGTTAAGATTCAACCGTTTCTATAATATATCAGGGCTCTCAAATTCGTTTGGAAGCCCTTTTTTCAATGAGATTTTTGATTTCTTTTCATATTTATTTCATGAAAATGTGTATTTTGGTAGTTCTTTTTAAGAAAACTAGACTATGTAAAATAAGAAGCTGACTATGGACACACCAAATTACAGAATGCCTTTCGTGCCTTCAACACTCATGACTGAAGGAGGAAGTATTGATATCTGCGACATGGGCGAAAGCATTGCGCACAATATCATGTTGCTGATCACCACTAAAAAAGGCGAAAACAGATATGATGACAATTATGGAAACGACGTATGGAATCTGGAATTCGACAATGGAGTCACCAGTGCCGTTTGGGAGAGCGTTTTCATTAAAAGCCTCAGAAGGCAGATTCAGGAATATGAGCCCCGCATCGTGAACCCGCAGATTGATGCCCACATCCAATTTGTAGAGCACAGCTACGATACCAAAGAACATACAGAGATCAAAAAGAAAGTAAGAATTGCCATCAATGCAAAAATGGAGGCAACAGGAGAGCGTTTCAGTTTTTCTACAGAATTATTTTTAAGCCCGATGTCTATTGACTAATTGTTTTTAACAGCAAGAAAAAATTATGAACTTAGATCAAAATATATATTCCAAAGAATCTGTAAAGGCAAGAATGCTTCAGAACGCCACCAAAGTGTGGGGACTGAAAAGCCCGCAGTCTCTGGACCCTTTTGTAAAACTACTGATAGACGCATTCAGTACAGAAGTTTTTAAGGCTAATAACGAGATTCAGACAGTCAATGCAAGAATCCTTGAGAAACTGGCAAAACTTCTGACACCCTCCATTTATACCCATCCGATTCCGGCCCATGCGGTTGCCTTTACGTTGCCTTACGAATCTTCGGAAGTCCTACTGGAACATACCGAATTCTTTTTCCGCAAGCAGATGACATCAACGGTAAAATCAGAATCGGATAAACAGCTTAATATTCCCTTTACACCCGTAGGAAATGTAAGAATTAATAAAATACAGACGGCAATAATGTTTGTAGGAAATACCTGCTATAGTGTAGATGACAGGCTGAATAAAATACCGGTAGCAAGATTTCAGGGAAAACCTGAAGACTACAGAAAGATTACAATAGGAGTGGATGTAAGCCGATATGCCACTGAAAATTTCCCTAAATACATCAGCGTATTCTGTTCCAATCCTGCTTTTGAGCATATAGATTTCGTCTACAAACTGCTTCCTTATATTACCGTTACCAGTAATGGGAATCCTTTGTTTGTAAGAGAGGGATTGAGTTATCTTACGAACAGCCAGCAGGACGGATACGAACAGATGTTCAGAGAACAGTCGATCCGGAATAAAGTTATTGAAGATATCAAAAGTATTTACCGTCATAAATTCATAGAGATCACCGGACTTTCAAGCAGCCTCTTTTCGGAGCCTGGCGTATTGCCACAAAATTTAGACTTTCTCAACGAAAAAGAAGAGATCAGAAAGCAGATCGGAGACAAACGCTATTTGTGGCTTACCTTTGAATTCCCGCCGCAGTTTTCTGCGGAGATCTTAGATAATTTTTCATTTGTAATGAATGCTTTCCCTATTTACAACAGAGGCTGGAAGAAGACAGAATACAGCCTGGATATCATGGGAAACAATATTCCTCTCGTTACAGACGAAGGCGAACATTTCCTGTATGTGGATGAAGTTCAGGATGGAGACGGAAGAAAATATACGGAGATTCCTTTTACTCCTGCCGATGATCTTAAAAAAGGATTGTATACAGTAAGAAAAGGCGGAATGGAGCGTTTCACCAATAGAAATGCCGTAGATATGATCGCCAATGTTCTGGAACTGACAAGAGATGAAATTGCTGCATTTTCACTGTTAAACAGGGATAATGTCAAAGGAGTGCTAAGTGAAATGTCAGATAAAATGAAGACGATGGTTCAGAAAGTGAACAATGCGAAGAGAAATATCAGACAGGAACTGAATTACGTCATTATGGAGCCTGTAGAAAAAACAGACCATACATATGCCTCATTCTGGGTGACACACTGCACACTGGCCAACCATATGCGTCCCGGAACAGAACTTTCTAATCAATTAAAATCACAGACTGTTGTACTCCTCACAGAAACTATAGGCGGTTCTGAAGAACAGAAAGGAACAGACAGTATTCAGGCTTACAGATATGCCCTAACCACAAGAGACAAGATCATTTCTCTCGAAGATGTTAAAAACTACTGCAGAATGGTCCTGAAAGATGAGGTAAAAGAAGTAAGGGTAAGAAGAGGAACCATGATCAGCAACCGCCCAAAAGAAGGTTTTGTAAGAACCGTTGAGATAGAAATCATTCCTCAGAATTATTCATTCTATGGAAGGGCCTACTGGGAAAATATGGCCAATATCCTTAGAAACCAAATCATTTCGAAAGCGATTGACGGAATCGAATATGTAGTAAAAATAAGCAATGAAGATATTGATCTTGACGAAATATAAATTATAACTAAACTTAAACTATAAAATATGAGAAAGATTATTGTCCTTGCTATGGCCCTGACCTTCACATCAGTCAGTGTGATCAGCTGTAAAAAAGACGTCAGTAAACTGGGTAAATCCGTTTTGAACCTTGGTGGTGCTGACGAAGCGAATGCTATCATCGATTTCAATAACAACTTTTTGGATTCTTATAAGAATACATCCAAACATATAGAAAGTATTCTGAGATACGCAGATGGAGCCGTAGCGAAAGCAAAAGGCGGAAATGCCATGATAATGCCAGTAATAGGTTCTATGGATTACTCATTCAGCAAGATCAAAGAAATACCGTCAGGTTTTGGAAAAGACAAGGCAGCAATAGAAGCCGATTTCAATACCTATAAAGCTAAAAAGGAAAGTATAGAGAAAAAGTTCGAAGAGCTTAAATCCTATATGAATTCTGAAGACTATAAAGATGACAAAGGAGCAAAAGCAGAGGCCATAACAAAGGATATTGAAACCGAAGCCCAGGCTTTATTTACCTCGGGAGAAAATGTAGTGGCGAAGATCAAACCTGCAACAGATGCGGCAGAAGAAGTGGTTCTGAAAGACCATCCTATGAAAGAATATATCATCTCTTCCAAAAGCGTAATGAACTCCCTGGACTCTAATATTGATGTACTGGATAAGCAGTATTCAGGAAAATTCAACGAAGCGGAAGCTCAGAAAAAATATGATGAGCTTGCCAAAGCAGTAGAAGCCAATTCAAAATTAGAATTCAATGTGAAAGATCCGCAGTATTCTTACAAAAAAACATTGTTTGAAAGCTTTAATAAAAGTGCGTCCAGCTTTTTGGATACTTACAGAAAACTGATTCGTGATGCTAAAGGCTCTGGAAAAATTTCAGACAGCGATATCCAGCAGATCGATTCTTCCTATGAATCTGTACTGAACTCCTACAATTCATTTGTGAAATAAAAAAGGTATGAACCTATAACAGAAGACTGATGCAATGTATCAGTCTTTTTTATTTGCGGGAATAGGAATATAGTTAATATCAGCAGTATCACGCAGAGCATAAATAAAATTTATGAACGAAATTCATGAAGAATTAATCATTTCAGAACCTTAAAAATTTAACTAAAATTAAAGTTTAATAAAATCTTTCAGGTTCATACAATTCCATAAAATTCCGTAATTTTGCACATTGTGATTTTCAGGCAGGATCACCCCAAATTATGAGTAAATCAACAGAATATATAGAAGTTTACGGAGCACGTGAACACAATCTTAAAAATATTAATGTAAAGATTCCTCGCAACGAGCTGGTAGTAATTACCGGGCTTTCCGGCAGTGGGAAATCATCTTTGGCTTTTGATACCATCTTTGCCGAAGGGCAACGTCGTTATATCGAAACATTTTCGGCATATGCGCGCCAGTTTCTGGGCGGTCTGGAACGACCGGATGTAGATAAGATAGAAGGTCTTTCTCCCGTAATTGCCATCGAGCAGAAAACCACCAATAAAAATCCGAGGTCTACCGTAGGAACCGTAACTGAGTTGTATGATTATCTACGCTTGTTATATGCAAGAGTTTCCGATGCATACTCTCTTTCCAGTGGAAAAAGGTTGGTAAGCTATACGGAAGACCAGATCTTGGACACAATCAAGGAAAATTATAAAGGCGAAAAAATAATGCTTCTTGCGCCTGTAGTACGTTCCAGAAAAGGCCATTACCATGAGCTTTTTGTACAGATGGCAAAAAAAGGCTACGGTCAGGCAAGGATTGACGGTGAGCTGCAGGATATAGAATATGATCTGAAGCTGGACCGTTATAAAACCCACGATATAGACATTGTGATCGACCGATGGATCATCGGTGAAAATGCTTCCGAATCCAGAATGGAAAAATCCCTGCGTACCGCAATTGAGATGGGCGAAGGGATCATCGGAATCCAGAAACTGGGAGGCACAGATATAGAATATTTTTCGAAAAATCTGATGGATGCTGAAACAGGACATTCACTGGCACTTCCGGAACCCAATACATTCTCTTTTAACTCTCCGAAAGGAAGCTGTCCGGAATGTAAAGGTTTGGGGACTATCAAAAAGATCAATACAGATTACTTTATTGAAAACCCTAAGCTTTCCATTAACCAGGGCGGACTGTTACCGCTGGAAGATATTAAATCCAACAAATGGATACTCTCACAGATCAAAAATATCCTTGAGATCTTCGGATTAGGCATGGCAACACCTATGAAGGATATTCCGGACGAGGCTTTGGACTATATCTACAACGGATGCCATAAGGAATTTAATAAAGATCTGAAATACGCAGGGATTACCAAAAAGATAAAAATAAGCTTCGATGGTCTGATCACTTTTATGGAAGAGATCATTGAAGAAAGAGAATCTTACGAGGCAGTATTGCTGGAAAGGCATTTTACCACTGAAGAAACCTGTCCGGAATGCGGCGGAACCCGTCTTCAGCCTGCAAGCTTAAGCTTTAAAATTGACGGAAAAAATATCGCTGAGGTAAATGCTTTAAGCTTATCCGATTTAAAAGAATGGCTATCCGACGTTAAAGATAAATTCTCAGAAAAACATAAAATCATTGCCTACGAAATCTTAAAAGAGATTGAAACAAGACTTCAGTTCCTTCTGGATGTAGGTTTGGATTATCTGAGCTTAAGCAGAAGCTCTAAAACCCTTTCAGGCGGAGAATCCCAGAGGATACGTCTTGCCACGCAGATCGGGTCACAACTTGTGAATGTTCTGTATATTCTGGATGAACCAAGTATTGGGCTTCACCAGAGAGATAATGAGAGACTGATCAATTCATTGAAAAACCTTAGAGATATTGGGAACTCCGTCATTGTTGTAGAGCATGATAAAGATATGATCCTGGAGGCCGATGAGGTATTGGATATTGGTCCGAGAGCCGGAAAATTTGGTGGAGAAATACTCTGGCAGGGAAAACCGAAAGACCTGTTGAAAGCAGATACCATTACGGCAGATTATATCAACGGAAAAAGAAAGATAGCAGTTCCTGCGGAAAGAAGAGCTGGGAATGGTAAAAATATACTGTTAAAAGGAGCTACTGGAAATAACCTTAAAAATGTTACCCTGGATATTCCGTTAGGAAAACTGGTTGTAGTAACAGGAATTTCAGGTAGCGGAAAATCTTCCCTGATCAACGGAACCTTATATCCGATCCTGAACAAACATTTTTACAGAGCCGTTCAGGAGCCTCTTCCATACAAAAAGATTGAAGGGCTTGATCATATTGATAAAATTGTAGACGTAGACCAGACTCCGATCGGAAGAACTCCGCGATCAAACCCTGCAACCTATACAGGAATGTTTACAGACATCAGAAACCTTTTTGCTGAACTTCCGGAGAGTAAAATCCGTGGTTATAAGCCGGGAAGATTCTCATTCAATGTAAAAGGCGGAAGATGCGAAACCTGCCAGGGTGGTGGGCTGAAAGTAATTGAAATGAACTTTCTTCCCGATGTATACGTACATTGTGAAACCTGTAATGGAAAACGTTTCAACAGAGAAACCCTGGAAGTACGTTACAAAGGAAAATCTATTTCCGACGTTCTGGATATGACGATTGGTGAAGCGGTAGATTTCTTCCAGCCGATCCCTAAGATTTTTGCTAAAGTAAAAACCCTTCAGGATGTAGGATTAGGTTATATCACGCTTGGACAGCAGTCGACAACACTTTCAGGAGGAGAGGCACAGCGTATCAAGTTGGCTACAGAACTTTCGAAAAGACAGACTGGAAATACATTGTATATTTTAGATGAGCCGACGACGGGGCTTCACTTTGAAGATGTAAAGATCCTGATGGATGCCATTAACCAGCTGGTAGAATTAGGAAACTCATTCATCATCATCGAACATAATATGGATGTGATCAAATTGGCAGACCATATTATCGATGTAGGACCGGAAGGAGGAAAACACGGTGGCCAGATCGTAGCTCAGGGAACTCCTGAAGAGATTGTGAAATCTAAGAAGAGTTTGACCGGTAAGTTTCTAAAAAGAGAATTAGAATAATAATTAAAATTGAATATAAAAAGCCACAATACTTGTTGTGGCTTTTTTATTTCTCCTGCATTTCGTTGTAAATGCTTTCAAGCTTCTGCCAATAGTCTTCCTGCATCCAAGCATATTTTTTATAATTGGTGCTGATCATTGCGTTATCAGAAACGGTTTTTGTTTTAAGGTAATCTGTAATGGCTTCCAGCAGCCATTTTTCATTAAATCCGGCCCATTCACCTGCTGCCTGTAACAGATTGGGCTGTAAAACAGGAAAGACTTCATATATATTAATGGTTTTCACATCGTCAAAAGAATACGGGCTTTCCAGAATTGTTTTAACAATATATTGAAAATTAAAATCCTGAAGTTCTGTATCCAGATAAAAATCAGATAGAGCGATCCATACAGGTTTTCGCTCTTCAATATTAACAGGTTTTAGCATTGACAATTCCTTTGATAGATGGATTGATCAAACCAATTATAGAGAGGATATATAAACTTCTATTTTTGTACCGTCGTAGTTGAAGGTTCCGTCTTCATTCTTTTTACCCAGAACCCATTTCATGTCTACAGGAACAGACCATGCCGTACCTAGTGAAAATCCGTTCACGGATCTGATCTCCGCACCGTTTCCGGTAGTGACAGCCGAATGGAACCACGTTTTATCTCTTAGTCTGTAAAAACCAATGGCTTTTCCTTTGGGAATTATAGCATAACCATCCCACTTATCGCCTGCAGGATAGTTGAATTTATTGAGCCATCCCTGTGCACGGAACTGTACAAGTTCATCCGGAGATATGGTTGCACCTCTCATATACAGGGCATAAGCTACCACATCGTGGCATACGCCCTTGTTGTAATTGGCCATCTCGTCCTGCCCGGAAAGAAGGCCATTGGATATCAGTGATTTTTTCGCTGGTTCGAATTGCCCGACCTGGGCTCCTTTTGGTGTGATCATTTTAATATTATTTTATTGTTTTGGTTTATTTAAAGATACATAATATATTATAAATAATATTTCACCATAAAGATATATGATATTAAAGTATTGTTTGTAATTTCTTAAAATTTTTATAAATAATGAAGATTTTAAGTGCAAAACATAATAAATGTTCAGGAAAAACGTTCTATATTTGTCAAACAAATTAAAACAATATGAAAAATTTAAAGAAACTTAACAAGAATGAATTGAAATCAGTGTATGGGGGTGCACCTGTAATTTATTGTGTATTTTGTGAAAGACTCAATAAAACAGTGTGTAGTGAAGCCCATATTTCTCAATGTCCTTAAAAATTCAAGCTGCCTTTAGAGCAGCTTTTTTTATGATCAGATTTAATGATTATTTCACGCTTTGAGCAAAATTCTTCAGGCTTGATTTCAGATCTTTCGAATTTGCAATACTGTCAAAGCTGATGTTATCAATCTTCCATTCCTGGCCGGACTTTATCAAATGTACTTTGTCGGTCCATATAACTTTAGGCTGAGACATCATGTATTCAAAAGTAACCGCCGCATCCGCTGAGGTACCCGAAGGGTTGATAACAACGGATTTTATTTTGTAACTGTTGTATCCTTCATATAAGCTTGAAAAAACAGCTCCTTCAAACAATAATGGTTTTTCATCCGGATGATCACTGTGTTTTACCTTTTCAATATCAGCTTTAGAAGCATTCAAAGCCTCTTCAAGTGTTCTTTTGAGTTCCGGAGAAAAAAGGCTGTCAGAGAAGGGTTTATTATAAAGAGCATCATTTGAGCCTCCATATAAACGGTAAAGCTCGTTGACCTTTTGTATAACAGAGGTTTCTTCGGCCGAATTTGCACGGGATCCATTATTTTTGCAGGCTGCTAAAAAGAGAAAAATTCCTAAGCATAGAAAGATTTTTTTCATCAATAAAATTTAAATTCAATGGTCAAATCATGTGCCATCTTTTATTCTGTCAGCTTGTTTCTTAAGCCTAAAAATAATTTAAACAGCCAATCATAAAATTTAATACATTTGATTATTAAATATGATCTGTGAATCCTATTCTTGATGTTGTAGTACGTTCCCTTTGCGTTTACCTTTTTATGGTGATCGCTATCCGTCTCTTTGGTAAAAACCAGCTTTCCCAGCTTAATGCAGGAGATGTGGTTCTGCTCCTTCTTATTTCCAATGCGGTTCAGAATGCAATGGTGGGGCAGAATACCTCTCTACAGGGTGGTCTTATTGCAGCCCTCGTTCTGTTTGCGGCAAACTTTATTCTAAAACGGCTCATGTTCTCCAACCGGAAATTCGAAACATTTATGGAAGAAGACCCTGTAATCCTGATCAGAGATGGGGTAATAGACCAGACTGCTCTGAACAGGGTGAAGATCACCCGTGATGAGCTGGAAGAAGCCATAAGAGAACACGGCGTGGAGAAAATAAGAGATGTTAAGCTTTCTATTCTTGAAGTTGATGGTAATATAAGCGTTATTTCAGAAGATGAGAAAGAAAAGCAGACCCACTATTCAAGAATCAAAAGAAAAAATAAAAGAAAATACTATTAAATAGAATGAATTACGAATTAAGAGAAATGCTTCCCGGTGATGAAAAAAGAGTGCTGGAAATTTATAAGCAGGGATTAGACGGAGGGGTATCCACTTTTGAAACAGAAGTTCCTACTGCCGAAGCCTGGAATATGGAATATTTCAACGATTGCCGTTGGGTACTTGAGAATGAAAACAATGAAATAGTAGGGTGGTGCGCTTTGAAGCCGGTAAGCAAAAGAGAATGTTATAAAGGAGTAGCTGAAGTGAGCATTTATTTTGACAACACGTATCAGGGAAAAGGCTTAGGATCAGTTCTGCTGAAAAAGATGATTCTTGACAGCGAAAGCCATGGTTTCTGGACTCTTCAGGCCAGCATCTTTCCCGAAAACGAAGCTTCTATAAGATTTCACCAAAAAAACGGGTTCAGAACCGTGGGAGTCAGAAAAAAAATTGGAAAGCTAAACGGACAGTGGAAAGATGTCGTACTGTTCGAAAAGCGAAGTGACAGTATAGAATAAATAAAAGAGAACCGGACAATTCTTTAAATCTTTCATTTTTAATTAAATAAATCACTTTTGTTCTAAAAATATTGGCTTTCAAACCCCGTAAGCTTCCCTTTCAAAAATGCTCCGGTGTACTTTGGCACTAACCTTGTTATCTCCCTATTGAAATTTGAAAAAGTGGAAAATATGAAAGGTTTAATGAAAATTGTAGGGGTGTTAACCGTTATGTTTATGATGACATCATGTGTGGTGCATGATCATCATGTAAGGAGACTCCCGCCGGGACAAGCTAAAAAAGTGTATGGAGGAAGTGCACGATACTATGCTCCGGGACAGGTGAAAAAACGAGTGTATTATTATGATTATGACAACAGAGGTCATCATCATAAAAACAAAGGACACAAACGACACAGAGATTAAGAAAAATAAAAAAGCCCTGATTTTTCAGGGCTTTTGATTTGTATTAAAATCTTGATTTTTTTGGATTCAGGAATGTATTAAAGATCATTATTTCCGTTCCGAATTTTTTCTCAATTCTTTCCGAAATGTTGAGCATTTCACTTTTGATAAAATCCTCTCTGAGATCATCATTGTCAAACATCAGAAGCAAGTTATAATTCTTCCCCTCTTCAATATAATCACTGTGTACTTCAGAAAGAATATATTTATTGACATCCATAAGGTTTTCCGCCATCAGCACCAGTGTTTCATCAATATAATTTTCCCATTCTTCGATATTGTTTTTCGTACAGTGGAAAGTTATACTCAATAAGCTCATATTTTATGAATTTTTAAGATTTTGTGGATAAATTCTAGTGCAAAAATCGGTAAAAATTTCGTAAATTAGCCCGTTAATAAAAATTGGAAATAAATAATTTTCAGACGCACAGCTAAAGGTCTGACTGTCATTATAATAAATTTGTTTATGCAAAAAGAAGGAGAAAGACTGATTCCTATCAACATTGTTGATGAAATGAAATCGTCTTATATCGATTATTCGATGTCGGTTATCGTTTCAAGAGCGTTGCCGGACGTAAGAGACGGCCTGAAACCCGTTCATAGAAGAGTACTTTACGGTATGTATGGATTAGGGGTTTTTTCTAATAGAAAATATTTAAAATCTGCAAGAATCGTTGGGGATGTTTTGGGTAAATATCACCCGCATGGAGACTCTTCAGTATATGATGCAATGGTGAGAATGGCTCAGGAATGGAGCTTGCGTTATCCCCAGGTGGATGGGCAGGGTAACTTCGGTTCAATGGACGGAGACCCGCCTGCGGCAATGCGATACACCGAAGCAAGACTGAAAAAGATTTCTGATGAGATTCTTTCAGATCTGGACAAAGAAACTGTTGATTTTCAGAATAACTTTGACGACAGTATGCAGGAGCCTACCGTGCTGCCTACTAAAGTTCCTAACCTTTTAGTCAATGGTACTTCCGGGATTGCAGTAGGTATGGCGACCAATATGGCACCGCACAACCTATCAGAATCTATTGATGCAATCTGTGCTTATATCGATAACCGAGAGATTACTATCGATGAATTAATGCACCATATTACAGCGCCGGATTTCCCTACAGGAGGTATTATATATGGTTACGATGGAGTAAGGGATGCCTTCCATACAGGAAAAGGAAGAGTAGTGCTGAGAGCAAAAGTGAATTTCGAAGAAATCGGAAACAGAAATGCTATTATCGTTACTGAAGTTCCATACCAGGTAAACAAGGCTGATATGATCGCCAGAACTGCGGAACTCGTAAAAGATGACAAGATTGTAGGAATTCATGAGATCAGAGACGAATCGGACAGAAATGGTCTGCGTGTCGTTTACGAACTGAAAAATGATGCTATTCCTAATGTTGTCCTAAACTTACTATATAAATATACAGCACTTCAGACTTCTTTCAGCGTTAATAATATTGCGCTGGTTAAAGGAAGACCGGAACAGCTGAATTTAAAGGATATCATCCACCATTTCGTAGAGCACAGACACGAAGTGATTGTGAGAAGAACTCAGTACGAGCTTAAGAAAGCAAAAGAGAGAGCTCACATCTTGGAAGGTTTCATGAAAGTGATAGGATCTCAGGATTCTTTAGACAGAGCCATTTCTATTATCCGTCACAGTGCTAACCCTCAGGCAGCAAAAGAAGGCTTGATCGAAGCATTTGAACTTTCTGACATTCAGGCTCAGGCCATTCTTGATCTAAGATTAGCACGTCTTACAGGAATGGAACTTGACAAGATCCGTGATGAATATGACACGATCATGAAAGAGATCATGAACCTGGAAGATATCTTAGCCAATGAACCGAGAAGATTTGAGATCATCAAAGAAGAATTGCTTGAAATCAAAGAAAAATATGGTGACGAAAGAAGAACTGCAATCGACTATTCAGGAGGAGAAATGTCTATTGAGGATATTATCCCGAATGAAGCCGTAGTTCTTACCATTTCACACGCAGGATATGTTAAGAGAACCTCACTTTCTGAATACAAAATTCAGAGCAGAGGTGGTGTAGGGAATAGAGCAGCAACTACAAGGGATGAAGATTTCCTTGAATATATTGTTTCTGCGACCAACCACCAGTATATGCTGTTTTTCACAGAAAAAGGAAGATGTTACTGGTTAAGAGTATTTGAAATTCCTGAAGGGTCAAAAACATCCAAAGGAAGAGCAGTACAGAACCTGATCAATATTGAGCAGGATGACAAGATCAAAGCCTACATCAGAACCAATAACCTGAAAGACGCTGAATACGTAAACCAAATGAGTGTAGTGATGGTGACCAAGAATGGAACCATTAAGAAAACCTCTCTTGAAGCGTACTCAAGACCAAGAGTTAATGGGGTTAATGCTATCGAAATCAGAGATAATGACCAATTATTGGGTGCATACCTTACCAATGGTACTTCTCAGATCATGATTGCAACTAAAAATGGTAAATGTATCCGTTTCCCTGAAGAAAAAGTAAGAGAAGTAGGTAGAGGATCCATTGGGGTACGTGGTATCACTATGGACGATAATGACGAGGCAATTGGTATGATTGTTGTGAATGATGTAGAAAAAGAGACAGTTCTTGTGGTTTCTGAAAAAGGATATGGTAAAAGAACTGCTGTAGAAGACTACAGAATCACCAACAGAGGAGGAAAAGGAGTTATTACCCTGAACATTACCGAAAAAACAGGAAATCTGATCGCTATTCAGAATGTGACAGACGAAGACGGATTGATGATCATCAATAAGTCCGGTGTTGCCATCAGAATGAATATGGATGAAATGAGAGTAATGGGAAGAAATACCCAGGGAGTAAAAATGATTAACCTTAAGAAAAATGACGAAATTGCAGCCATTGCAAAAGTAGAAATGGATAAAGAGGTAGCAGAAGAAGACTCTGAAGAAAATGCAGAAGGGACAGGAATTGTAGCAGATAACCAAGAAAACAATACAGAACCACAGGCTGAAAAAGAAAACCCGGCCGGAGAAAATGAGAATTCTGATTCTGAAGAATAAAACGTACAATTAATATAATATAGTTATTATGAAGAAACTCATTTTAGGTATAGCAATCGTAGCTTCTGCTTTCGTTTTCGGTCAGAAGGGCGATGTAAATGCCAAGCTGCAGGAAGCGAACAAAGCTGCAATGGATGCATATAATGCAAAAAATTATACCGTTGCCGCGCCTAAGTTTTTAGAAGTTTATAACTTATTAAAAACCAATGGCCAGGATGATAAGATATATATGTATTACGCAGGTCTGAGCTATGCTTTGGCAAATAACAGCACCGAATCCATCAAAATATATACAGACCTTATCAATTCAGGTTTTACAGGAGTTCAGACAACGTATACTGCGAAAGAGAAAAAGTCTGGTCAGGTAGTGAATTTAGACAAAGCTACTTGGGAGCTTATGAAAAAGAATCCTGATTATTCAGATTTCAAAACAGAGCAAACACCAAGTGTTGAGCCGGAACTGTATGAAACATTAACGACTTTGCTTATGAACGCAAAGAAGCCTAATGAAGCATTGACAATTATTGAAAAAGGTTTGGCAAAATATCCAAATAATGCCAAACTTAAAGAAGCTCAGGCTACAGCTTATTATGATTCTGGAAATACGGAAAAATTCATCGGAGCACTTAAAGAGCAGCTGGCTAAAAATCCTAATGATGCTACCAACTGGTATAACCTTGGAGTAATGCAGTCTAAAAATCCTGCAACAGTGGAGGATGCACTTGCATCATTCAAGAAAGCTATCGAGATTAAACCTGACTTTGATAATGCCTATCAGAACCTTGTTTATACAATAATTGGAGACGATTCCAAAATTGTAGAGCAGATTAACGCAACAAGAAAAGATAAGCCTGAAGAAGCGACTAAACTAATCGATGCAAGAAGAGAAAGATTTACTAAGGCACTTCCATATGCTGAAGGATGGTACAAAGCAGCACCGGAAAATCTTGATGCCCTTACTGCATTAAAAGAGATCTATATCGTAACAAAAAATACAGATAAAATTAAAGATCTGAAAGCTAAGGAAGCTGAGCTTAAAGCAAAAGCAAAATAATAATTCTTAGTTAAATTATAAATGAAACCGGAGCAGAAATGTTCCGGTTTTTTATTTTTTGATCTGAAATATGCTTTTATTTTCACCTTAATTATCGTTAAATTTCACCCTGAAAATTCTCTGTAATTCCGTATCTTTGGGAAAAATTTTTATAAGATGATTGAGTGGAAAACCGCCAAAGAATACGAAGATATTACCTATAAAAAATGTAATGGGGTAGCAAGAATTGCTTTCAACAGACCGGAAGTAAGAAATGCCTTCAGACCCAAGACCACTTCAGAACTGTATGACGCTTTCTATGACGCTTATGAAGACTCTTCAATAGGGGTTGTCCTGCTTTCAGGAGAAGGTCCAAGTGCCAAAGATGGTGGTTGGGCTTTCTGTAGTGGAGGCGACCAGAAAGCAAGAGGACATCAGGGATATGTAGGCGAAGACGGAAGACACCGATTGAATATTCTTGAAGTTCAGCGTCTGATCCGTTTTATGCCGAAAGTAGTGATCGCTGTTGTTCCGGGATGGGCAGTAGGAGGAGGGCATTCACTTCATGTGGTATGCGATCTTACTCTGGCAAGTAAAGAACATGCTATCTTCAAACAGACCGATGCTGATGTGACGAGTTTTGATGGTGGATACGGATCCGCTTACCTGGCGAAAATGGTTGGTCAGAAAAAAGCCCGTGAAATATTCTTTTTAGGAAGAAACTATTCTGCTCAGGAAGCTTTAGAAATGGGAATGGTCAATGCCGTTATCCCGCATGCCGAATTAGAAGATACAGCCTATGAATGGGCACAGGAAATATTAGCAAAATCACCAACTTCTATCAGAATGCTGAAATTCGCAATGAACCTGACAGATGATGGAATGGTTGGCCAGCAGGTGTTTGCAGGAGAAGCGACCCGTTTGGCATATATGACAGAAGAAGCGCAGGAAGGAAGAAATGCATTCCTTGAAAAAAGAAAGCCAGACTTCGGAGAAAATCAATGGATATCTTAAAATAAGAAGTTAGGGGTTAGAAATTAGATAGTAAACTTATATGGTTTTTAAATCTAACTTCTAACTTCTATTATCTAACATCTAAATATTTATGTCAGATTGGATAAAAGCCGCGAGGCTAAGAACTTTACCGCTTTCCTTAAGCGGAATTATAATGGGAGCTTTCATTGCAAAATGGAGACTTTACGGAGAAGGAGGTACCTGGGACTGGAAAATTTTTGCTCTGGCGATTCTGGTAACCCTTTTATACCAGATTTTATCAAACTATGCCAATGATTATGGGGATGGCGTAAAAGGAACTGATGCCAAAAGAATAAATGAAGCAGAATCCAGAGCCGTAGCTTCAGGAAAAATTACGGCAAAGCAAATGAAAAATGCGGTAATCCTTTTTTCTGCATTATCCTTTGTTGCCACAATTGCACTCTTATACATCGCTTTCATCCCCAATTATATGAATGAATTTTATATTTTCATAGGATTGGGAGTAGCCTGTATTCTGGCGGCAATTGGCTATACAGTTGGAAAAAAACCTTACGGATATATGGGATTGGGAGATCTTTTTGTATTTGTATTTTTTGGCTTAGTTTCGGTTTGCGGGAGTTATTTTCTGTTTACAAAAACTTTCAGCTGGGATATGCTATTACCCGGAACAGCAGTAGGAATGATGAGTATGGCTGTTCTTAATCTTAACAATATGAGAGATATAGAAAGTGACAGATTGTCTGGGAAAAACAGCTTTGCATTGAGGATAGGTTTCAAAAATGCAATGATTTACGAAATGGTCCTGTTACAGCTTCCTTTGGTCTTAATTCTTATATTTTTAGGATTAAATGGTTTCATACAGTCTCAAAACTATTACGTTTTCATTGTAATGATCCTGTTAATTCCATTTGCTAAGCTCAGAAGGAAAATCATGTCTGTAAAAGAGCCTAAAGACTTGGATCCATTCTTGAAACAGGTGGGTATCCTTACCTTTACCATGGCGGTTCTTACAGCAATTGGGCTTAATTTTTTTAAATAAATAAATTTCCATTACTATGAGTTCAAATAGCTACGTTGAAGCTCAAATGCTTATCAGAAAACCGATTGAAGATGTCTTTGAGGCATTTATCAATCCTGAAGTGACTACCAATTTCTGGTTTACAAAATCTACCGGAAAATTGGAGGAGGGTAAAACGATTACCTGGGAGTGGGAAATGTATGGCGCAAAATCTGAAGTAAAAGTTCACCAGATTATTCCAAACCAGCTGATAAAAACAGAGTGGGGAGATCCGTCAGTACATGTAGATTATGAGTTCAAACAAATGGAGAAAGGAATTCTAGTTGTTATTAAAAGCTATGGGTTCAGCCAGACGGGTGAAGACCTTTTAAAAGTAATTAATGATAATACTGGCGGTTTTACGACAGTTCTCGATGGTTGCAAAGCTTATTTAGAACATGGAATTAATTTAAGATTGATTGAGGATAAATTTCCACAGAAATAATCTGACATAAAACCTTCGCTGAGTTAACGCCTTTGCGAATTTAAAAACATTTAGTTTATTAAAAATCTTAGCACTCTTTGCGTTTAAATAAAACACAAATAACACCAATGTTTGCACAAATTTTCACTAATATTTTATAGTGTTATTCGTGAAAAATATTTGAGCTATTTGTGTTTGAATGTTTAAAAATTAATTAATAAATCATTAAAATGAAAATACAATTTTTAGGACAAAACTGTTTTTTGTTTACATACAAAGACAAAACAATTTTAAGCGATCCTTTTTACAATTACAAAAAAGCGGAATCCGGCTTTGATATATCGGCTCAGAAGATCGATTATATTTTATTGACTCATGCTCACGGTGATCATATTGCTGATGTAGAGGAAGTGTTACAGTTTCATCCGGAAGCAACAGTTATTGGTGTTCCTGAGGTCTGTGCTTATTTTAAAACTGCAAAAAACAAAGACGATGTGAACTTAGGAGGATCGGCAAAAATCGACGATCTTAAAATTTCCATGGTACCGGCTCACCATACAAGTTCGTTCCCGGATGGAAGCTATGGAGGCGTTCCGGTAGGATATATTTTCAGACTTCCTGAAGGTAAGAACATTTATCTGGCCGGAGATACCGGAGTAATGGCTGATATGGAGCTTTTCCCAAGACTTTTCGGGAATATTGACCTGTCTATCCTTCCCATCGGAAGCCACTACACGATGTGCCCAAGAAAAGCATCTTTTGCAGCAGCAGAATTACTAAAAACTCCAAAAGTGATCGGATGCCATTTCGATACATTCCCTGCCATTAAGATCAACCATGAAAGTGCATTGAAACATTTTGCAGATAAAAATGTAGAACTTGTTCTTCCTAAACTGGGAGAGGAGTTTGAATTTTAAATAAAAATGAAAGGTAATCTGGAAATTAGAATGGAAATGCTGAAAAGTATGGAAACAAAAAAAGATAATCTTCCAATTACCTTACTTCAACTTAAATCAAAAAAAATGGCAAGCTACCTAAATCACACCGCTACGACCAATTACCTTTGCTGTGTTCCCACCCTGGAGGGTTCTCAGGAGCTGGTTGTTTAGGACTTGCCGTTGCAAAGGTAGGAATAATTTATAAACTTCAAAATATTATTAAAGAAAATTAGTCGAAAAAATGCAGTAATAAAGCTAAACGGCTGGAATTTAGGGCAATAATTTTTCAACTTTTTCTAAAAAATCTAACATGACGAAAAGTCCATCAACATTAGGAATTATACTTTTTATCGCTACAATGATCATCTTTTTTGTAGCCTATTACTTTTTCTCAGGTATCAATTATTTTGACATCTCTCTGAAAATCAATGCATTTATTCTGCCTATTTTATATGCAGGTGGTGCTTTTTGGTCCGTAAAATCTTTCTGGAACAAAAATAGGGTCGTAAGCTTTAAAGATGCGTTCTCAAGAGCATTTATTCCGATGTTTATCGGAGGAATTCTTTCTATTTTCAGCATTTACGCTTTCCTTAATTTCGTAGATACTGATGCTAAAAAACTGCTGAATTACCAGTATGTGCAGAGACAGAAAACGGAATTGGATACTGAGTATCAGTCTGCAAGAAAAATCCTGAAACATCAAAAAGACATTGATGAATTAGACAAAAAGTACAAGGAAAGGCTGCCAAGTTTTTCTCCGGAAGCCATTAAAGGAAAAGATATGCTTACTGCCAGTCATTTTTCAGGATATTTTGCAGCAATTCTTATATTTTACGTAGTTTTGTCAGTGTTTTTTGGAGCGTTTTTCAGAACGAGATCCGTGTATCAGGAAACCGAAAATCAAGAATAATTTTTATTAAAATTAAATGAATTTATCTATAGTTATTCCGTTATTAAACGAAGAGGACTCTTTGGAAGAACTTTTTTCAAGGATTGATAATGTCTGTTATTCCAACAGCTTATCCTACGAAATCTGGTTTGTAGATGACGGAAGTACCGATCTGTCGTGGAGCATCATTGAAAATATGAAGGTTCAGCATCCCCAGATCCATGCAATAAAGTTTTCCAGGAATTATGGAAAATCTCAGGCTCTTCATGCTGCTTTTGAAAGAACGAACGGAGAAGTGGTGATTACCATGGATGCTGATTTACAGGATTTTCCCGAAGAAATTCCTGAACTTTATAAAATGGTCACTGAAGATAATTACGATATTGTTTCAGGCTGGAAAAAGAAACGCTTTGATAACGTAATGACGAAAAATGTTCCGTCAAAACTGTTCAATGCAGCAGCACGAAAAGTGTCGGGAGTCTATCTTCATGATTTCAATTGTGGTCTGAAAGCCTATAAAAAGCAGGTTGTAAAATCAATTGATGTATATGGAGATATGCACCGGTATATTCCTGTACTGGCTGCTAATGCGGGATTCAGAAGAATTACGGAAAAAGAGGTACAGCATCAGGCAAGACCTTACGGAACCTCAAAATTCGGAACCGAAAGATTTATCAGAGGTTTTCTGGATCTGGTAACCCTTTGGTTTGTAAGTCGATTCGGAGGAAGACCCATGCATTTCTTCGGGGCGGTGGGAACTGTGATGTTTATCGTGGGATTTCTTTCGGCACTTTGGTTAGGAATTTCAAAACTGATCGATGTAGCAAGAGGAATTTACGGACATTTGATTACAAACAATCCGTGGTTTTATATTGCTCTGACAATGATGATTATGGGAACTCTGCTTTTCATAGCCGGATTCTTAGGAGAAATGATCATCAGAACCAACAGGGAACATAAGAATTATAATATTGATGAAGTGATTTAATACGTTAAATACACCATCATTAAACTAATAAAATCCCCGGGAAGATCTAAACTATCCGGGGATTTTTATGTCTTTTTTTGTACTGGAAAGAACAAATGTCTTTGCGACCTTACATTATTACTTATTGTTAGGACGCAAGGAAATCAAAGATTTTCAACAGGGTTTATTTGAGCATTAATCCATTTTATCGCAGATAAATCCTAGTGCCTTGACAGCACAAAGTAGGTGAAAACCCTCTCGCCCTTGCGAAAACTCAAACCATTACGCCAATATAATTCAACAAATCAGATAATATAAAATATTGGCAGAAAACACAATCGCAGAACCATTTCCGAAGCTATTTTTCTTTATATTTGTGTGTAATTTATAAAATTGGCAACACAAAACAAGCCGGTAAAACTCATTTTAATAAGTTTTTCTATTCTTTTACTGTCTTCCTGCGGATCATCAAAACTTCTGGGTTCCTGGGAATTCATAGATTTATATGATGGAGTGGTAACTGAAATTGATAGTTTAAAATCCAAAGAAAATAATTCCAGATACGGAACAGGAACTTTGACTTTTGATAAAGGCAATTCCTTTACCTCAATGGAAGAAAAAGGAAGTTATCAAAGAAAAAATAAAATACTGAAGATGAAATATCCTGGTCTGGATACTGTTGCAATGAATATTTCTTACTTAAGCAAAAATTATTTATTGCTGTCGGCAGGAAAGGATCCGAAAACCTGGTTTTACAGAAAAAAATAAAATGTAAGAATTTTTATAATGAACCCAAAAAGTTGTCTGAATTGTGGTCATGAAATTTCCGATGAGTTTTGTTCTCATTGCGGGCAAAAGGCAGATACAGCAAGAATAACTCCTCGTTCATTGATTAAAACTGATATTTTAGGATCAATCTGGCATATAGAAGAAAGGTTTTTCCGGAGCCTGAAGCATGTTTTATTTAGACCCGGCAGAATGGCAATGGATTATATTTCAGGTAAAAGAATCAAGTACTATAATCTATTTTCTTTGTTGCTTATTTTGTTTGGATTCAATGTCTTAACCATGCATTTTTATTTGGATTTGAATCCGAACGAAATTCAGAAAGAAAGCTCAAAAATCTTTGAATTTTTCTCCCGATACTCCAAAACAATCCTTTTTGTCATCATTCCCATACTCGGGACCAATGCCTATTTCATTTTCAAAAGAATGAAATTGAATATTGCCGAGCATTTTATCATCGGAACAGTAAGCCTGTTAGGAATTTTAATCATATTTTTGTTTAATGATACGGTAAGTCTTATAGGCCTGTGGAAACCCGCAGCGAAGATTTTCGGTATTTTGGAGAAGGCTTCATTTATTCTTTTCATTCTCTTTCCGGCAGTTACGTATTGGAATGCATTTAAAAAATCATACTCAAAACCTGGTCTGCTTTGGAGAGTATCATTACTGTATGTTTTGATGGGAATAGAGAGCCTTGTCATCATCGCGATTTTATATAGAATACTTTAATTTGAATATGAAAAAAATAGTATACCCATTTTTACTTGTAGCGGCGGTTTCCTGTGGAAAAGTTTCTCCGAAAGGAAATATTGAAAGGAAAGATGTAGATGTTTCAGAATTTGTTAACCTGGACCTGGAAGGAAAATTTCGTGTCTTTTATGCCAGAGGGGCTAAAAATTTTGTAGAGATCGAAACTTACCCAAACGTAGCCAGTAATCTGGATGTTGATGTTAAAGACAAGACTCTTATTATCAAAGAAAATAGAGGAACAAAAGGGGTGGATTTTTATAACGTGACCATCTATTCAAAATATAACCTTGAAAAAGTTTCAGTGGCAGATTCTGTAGAAATGAATATTTCAAGTGAAATTAAGACCGATAATTTTAGGCTTAATTTAAAAAATTATGCTACTTTTATGGGTTCAGTGAACACGAGAAGAGCAGAAGTAGAAATGCAGAACAGAAGCCGCGCCAACTTTTTGGGACTTACCAAAAATGCAGTGATAAAGATCTCTGACACAGCAAGTCTGATCGCGCCGTACTGGAAAATAGAGAACCTGAATATCGATTCTAAAAATGGGAATTATGCAGAAGTTAATGTAAAAGATTCTTTAAAAGGAAATATTCAGAACACGGCAAAATTTATCTACTACAATAACCCGATTCGTGCATTCAAAATTGATAAGACGACCAAGGTTGAAAATAAGAAATTGGATTAATTTGGAGGGTTAGAAAAACTGCTAAATTTAAAACTGGAACTTTACAAAACTATAAAAGAGCAAAATACACATATGACAACATTAGAAAAAGCGAAACTTTGGTTAAGTGATACATTCGATAAAGAAACAAGAGATGCTGTACAAACCTTAATTGACAGCAATTCTCCGGATCTCGAGGACTCTTTCTACAGAGAACTGGAATTCGGAACAGGAGGCATGAGAGGTGTCATGGGAGTAGGAACCAATCGCTTGAATAAATATACTTTAGGTCAGGCTACACAGGGGCTGGCTAATTATATGCTTCAACAGTTTAAAGGAGAAGAAATTAAAGTGGCCATTGCTTACGATGTACGCCATAATTCAAAAGAATTCGGGAAACTGGTTGCCGATGTTTTAACCGCAAATGGAATTAAAGTGCTTCTTTTCAAAGATCACAGACCAACCCCGGAATTGTCTTTCACTGTAAGAGACAAAAAATGTAACGGGGGAATTGTATTAACCGCATCACATAATCCGCCTGAATACAATGGTTATAAAGTATATTGGAATGATGGGGCGCAGATTGTTCCGCCACATGATGAAGCAATTATCAATGAAGTATATTCTGTAAAATTCGAAGAAATTAAATTCAGCGGAAATGATGACCTGATCGAATGGATCGGGGAAGAGCAGGACGATGTGTATATTGATGCCTGTATTGAAAATTCAACCTATCAGAATGTAGGAAAAGAGAACTTAAATATTGTTTTTACCTCTATCCACGGAACAACTTATACTACGGTTCCAAAGGCTTTGGAAAAAGCAGGATTCAAAAAGATAGATCTTGTAAAAGAACAGATGATCCCGAGCGGTAATTTTACCACGGTAGAATCTCCGAACCCAGAAGAACCTGCAGCACTTGAAATGGCTATGGATCTGGCAAGAATTACCAATGCAGATATCGTGATCGGAACAGATCCGGATGGGGATAGATTAGGAATTGCCGTAAGAAACCTTGATGACGAAATGCAGCTTCTGAATGGTAATCAAACGAATACAATTCTTACTTATTATATTTTAAATGAATGGAGAAAGCAGGGAAGGATTATAGGGAAGGAATTTATTGGTTCTACGATTGTGACTTCAGATATTTTCTTTGATATTGCAAAGAAATTCGGAGTTGACTGTAAAGTTGGACTTACAGGATTTAAATGGATCGGAAAAATGATCCGTGAGGCAGAAGGAAGAGAGAAATTCATCTGCGGTGGTGAAGAAAGTTTCGGTTTTATGACCGGAGATTTTGTCCGCGATAAGGATTCCTGTGGAAGTATTGTTTTAGCCTGCGAAATTGCAGCATGGTGTAAGGCTAACGGGAAAACAATGTACCAATACATGATCGAGATTTATCAGGATCTTGGAATGTATTATGAAGGCTTGGTCAATATTGTCAGAAAAGGAAAAGAAGGAGCTGAAGAAATTCAGAACATGATGAAAAACTTCCGCGAAAACCCACCGAAAGAATTGGCAGGATCACTGGTAGAAGAAGTGAAGGATTTTAAAGAACAGACCAGTTTCTCCGTTTCAAAGAATGAAACCAAAGTAATGAATGATATTCCGAAATCGAATGTACTCATTTATTATACTCAGGACGGAACTAAAGTCTGCGTAAGGCCTTCAGGAACAGAACCGAAAATTAAATTTTATATTTCTGTAAAAGATACGGTTACTTCTGAAGCTGACTTTAAAGATAAATTAAAATCATTAGAAGCAAAAATAGAGGACGTAAGAAAAGATCTGAAGCTGGACTAAATTTGTAGGAATGATAAAAAAGAGTTTTGCGGTCTGTATGCTTTCTGTACTTGTTTTTTCCTGCAAAAAAGAGGTTTCTAAAACGACAGAAGTAAAAGCAGTTAATGATTCAGTTGCCAAAACAGAAATAAAAGAAGATCTTTTTAAACCAGTTGATACAGCCTATTCTCCAAAAAATACAACGGAGGATTATATAAAAGCGCTTCAGTATTATCAATCTAAAACAGAAAGAGAAATAGCAGCCGGAAGTCCGGAGCAGAATAATAAGGTGTACGAAGATTACGTTGAAGTAAGGAATAAATATATTGAAGGCCTGAGCAGACTGCATACCGATATTCTGGATAAATATATCAATTATTATGATTCCGGCAGCGACAGCTACAAGTTTCCGGAAAATATAAAGAAGCTCGCAGCTCAGTTTAAGAAAGAAGGATTGGAGTTCAGGGAAGTAGGAGAAGGTTACACCGAAATCTGGTCTGTGCCTGATCATTATTTTACCATATTTAAAAATAAGGTAACCCCGGACTACAATTCTTATATTGCTCAGATGGCAATAGAAGCAAAAGAGAACTATGCTGCGGATGCCGGATTGATCATTAGTTGGAAAGAACTGGGAGAAAGATTGATATTCTGGGAAAATTTTATGAAGAAATATCCCGAAAGCCAGCTCCTGAAAACAGTGAAAAAAGATTACAACAATTACCTGCATGATTATCTGTACGGAATGGACAATACCCCAACGTATGAAACAGCAGACGGAAAATTATACGAAGAAAACAGGAATGAATATAAAAGGATTATAAAAAAATATCCTAATTCATATACCGCAAAAAGGGTTCAGGAATTTCTGGCTCTTTTTGATGCTCAGGTACCTGTTGATCAGATTCGTGAGAAAATGAACGTGGAAAACGATTATTAGTAAATTTAAATAAAAATAAAGTGAAAGTTTCAAAATTAGCGGCGAACCTGATTGGTTCTGAAATTGTAAAAATTGGTAATGAAGTAAATGATTTAAAAGCAAAAGGAGCAGAAATTGCCAATCTTACTATTGGTGACCTGAATTCTAATCTCTATCCTATCCCGGCACTGCTGAAGGAAGAGATTCAGAAGGCATATCAGAATAATCTGACAAATTATCCGCCGGCCAACGGGCTTTTATCTTTAAGAAAAGAAGTTTCCAAAGACCTGAAAAACAGATGGAACCTGGATTACTCACCGAACGATATTTTAATTACTGCCGGATCAAGACCGTTGATCTACGCGGTGTATAAAACAATCGTAGATGAAGGTGATAAAGTAGTATATCCTACACCATCATGGAACAACAACCATTACGCTTACCTTACCTCTGCAGAGGCTGTAGAAGTTAAGACTACCCCTGAAAACAACTTCCTTCCTACAGCAGATGATCTGAGACCACATTTAAGCGGTGCAGTTCTTTTGGCACTGTGTTCACCCCTGAACCCTACAGGAACAATGTTTACAAAAGAGCAGCTTTCAGCTATCTGCGAATTGGTTCTTGAAGAAAACAGAAAAAGAGGGGAAGATGAAAAACCATTATACCTGATGTATGATCAGATCTATTCTAATCTTACTTTCGGTGCACAGCACGTAGATCCGGTTTCTCTTTTCCCTGAATTGAAAGAATATACCATTTATATCGACGGTATTTCCAAATGCCTTGCTGCAACGGGAGTACGTGTAGGGTGGGGATTCGGTCCGTCTCATATTTTAGATAAAATGAAAGCTCTGTTAACGCACGTTGGAGCCTGGGCACCGAAGCCTGAACAGGAAGCTACCGCGAAATTCTTTGAAAACCCTGACAATGTAAATGTTTTCGTAGAAGATTTTAAAGGAAAACTGGAAGAAAGCTTAAAAGTTCTTCACGGTGGAATACAGGACTTAAAAGGAAAAGGATTGGCAGTGGAAAGTATTGAACCAATGGGAGCTCTGTACCTTACCATCAGATTAGATTATATCGGAAAAACAAAACCGGACGGATCTGTTATTGAAAATTCGTCTGACCTTGTATTCTACTTAATTAATGATGCCGGAGTTGCTCTTGTACCATTCTCAGCATTCGGAGAGGCAAAATCTGAGCCTTGGTTCCGTGCTTCTGTGGGAGGTTTAGCGGTTGACGAGATCAAAGTAATGCTACCAAAGCTTGAAAATGCTTTGAATGCTTTAAAATAATTAAGAAAAATATATATGCTTCGGCTACACTTAACACGGCACGGTATAAGTTATTATTAAGTGTCACGCTGAGCGTAGTCGAAGCGATTTTTTGAAGATAAGAAATACGGAAAAAATTTAGTTTTTATTAATGAAACTTCCAAAAAGGCCGTTCCTGGAAACCAAGTTGTTGAGTTATTCAACATTAGGAATTATCTTTTTAGCAAATTATATCAATTAATCATTCATAACTCATAATTTATAATAAATGAAAATCATAGCTGTCATTCCTGCCCGTTACGAAGCAAGCCGTTTTCCGGCAAAGCTGATGCAGATGTTAGGTGAAAAAACAGTGATCACGACTACCTATCAGAATGTTGCCGAGACGGGACTGTTTGATGAAGTATTTGTAGCTACGGATTCTGAAATTATTTTTGATGAAATTGTGAAAAATGGTGGAAAAGCCGTTATGACCGGACAGCATGAAACCGGGAGCGACCGTATTGCGGAGGCCGTACAGAACATCGACTGCGATATCGTGATTAATGTTCAGGGCGATGAGCCTTTCCTTAAATTAGAGCCGTTAAGACAGCTTATCGACGTTTTCAAGGATGATACTAACCAGGAAATTTCTCTGGCTTCATTAAAAATCAGACTAACAGAAAAAGAAGAAATTGAAAACCCGAATAATGTAAAAGTTATTACGGATAACAACGGTTTTGCCCTTTATTTTAGCCGTTCCGTGATTCCTTTCCATAGGGAAATCTCTTATGACATTAGCTATTTTAAGCATATTGGCGTATATGCTTTCAGAAAACATGCCTTACTTCAGTTCTCCAAACTGGAAATGAAACCACTTGAAATATCAGAAAAAATAGAATGCATCCGTTATCTGGAATACGGGATGAAGATTAAGTTAATAGAAACCAATTTCATCGGAGTGGGGATCGATACTCCCGAAGATCTGGAAAAAGCACGGAAATTAATTTGAGAATAGATGGTGAAAGCATTGCTCATCACCTTTTGTTTTTTCGCGCAATTCCCCTTATATTTGAAATAAATAAGATTAATGAAGAAATTACTTTTAGTATTCGTACTGATACTTTCGCAGTTGTCTTTTGCGCAGACCGCAAAAGAAATTATAGACAAAAATATTGAACTGTCCGGAGGATTAACGAATTGGAAGCTTTTAAATTCAGTACTGTTACAGGGAAAAGTGATTTTAGGGATCAAAGATGAATACCCTATAAAAATTTACCAGCAGCGTCCCAATCTTACCAAAACGGTGATCAGTATCGGTGGAAAGGAAACAGCCATTGAAGGTTTTGATGGTACTAGAGGATACGCAATGAATTATGCAGCCAACAAACTTCAGGTATACCCTGAATACATACCTGAAAGCTTTGATAATGATTTCATTGACTGGGAAAATAAAGGTTTTGATGCTAAATATGCAGGAAAAGAAAAAGTAGGTGAGATCTACTGTCACAAAGTGGAGCTTACCAAAAATGTAAATAAGAACATCTATTACTTTGATGTAAAAACGTATATGCTTTTAAAAGAAATCAAAAAAGATGAAACGTTGGTATATGCCGATTACAAGAAAGTAGGAAATCTGTCAATGCCTTTTAGAATTGAATCTTCAAGTACTAAAAAAGATGGAGACTTCGTTATGATCTTAAACAGGATAGATGTCAATAAAGTTTTTCCTGCCAATACATTTAAATTTTAATTAAGAAAATAATGCCTATTTAAAATATTCGGCATTATATTTTGGAAAATAACCGCGGCAAAACTGCCAACTAAAATTATAAGAATGAAAAAGATTTTCTTATGGCTGCTTTCTTTTGTAGCATTTTTACAGAGCTGTACCAATCAGAAAAGTGAAATTTCTCAATCTAAAACCAAAGAACTTATGGGAAAAACAATATATGATTTTAAAGTTGAAAGCCTTGATGGTAAGGAGATTAACTTTGCAGACTTTAAAGGAAAAAAGATCCTTATTGTCAATACAGCATCAGAATGTGGATTTACTCCACAATATGCAGATCTTGAAAAGCTGTATGAAGAATATAAAGACAAACTGGTTATTGTAGGTTTTCCTGCCAATAACTTCGGAGGTCAGGAGCCCGGAACCAATACTGAGATCGGTGCTTTCTGCCAGAAAAATTATGGAGTAACTTTTCCTTTGGCGGCTAAAGTTTCTGTAAAAGGAGATGATACAGCTCCTATCTTTAAATATTTAACGGAAAAAGATTTAAACGGGGTAAAAAACACTACCATCCTTTGGAATTTCACGAAATTCCTGCTCGATGAAAACGGAAAGCTGATCGATACTTTCATAAGTACTACAAAACCTACAGACGATGCTATTACGAAGCATTTGAAGTAAGATAAATTATAAAAACAACACTTCGGCTCCGCTCAGTGTGACAGCTTAGAAAAATACAGATAGTATTAGAAATGTCATGCTGAGCGGAGTCGAAGCGCTTATAATTCAAGTTGTCTGCTTCTAGTCGTTGCTTTTCTCAGCAAAACAGAAAATATTCCCAAGTTTAATACTGGAATAACCATTACTTTTTATTTTGGATGAATTAATCATAGCTTTTGCTAAAATATCAGTAGGCAAAGGTTTCTGACTTTCCAGCAGTCCCAGCTTATTGGCAAATTTTATAATTCTGCTACCCAGAACCTCTCCGGTTCTTTCCGAATCTTTTCTTTCCAGCATTCCTGGTTTAAAAATAGTGATCTTATTAAAATGAAGTTGTTTCACAGCCTCTTCCAGCTCACCTTTCATTTTAGAATAGAAAATTTTAGATGTGGGGTTTGCTCCATATGCCGAAACCAGTATATAATCTTCCACATCATTTTCCTTCGCTGCTTTGGCGAATTCATACTGATAATCAAAATCTACCTTTCTCTGGGCTTCTTTGCTTCCGGCATCTTTCAGTGTTGTTCCTAAGCATGAGAATGCAATGTCACCCTTCACTTTATCTTTCCATTCTTCCGGCTTTTCAAAATTAACCACATGAACTTTCAGCTTGTCATTCTGGATATCCACAGGCTTTCTTACAAAGATATCGACTTCCTCAAACTCTTTATCGCTGAGCAGCTGTTTTACCAGATCCTTTCCTGTAGCGCCCGTTGCGCCAATAACCAAAGCTTTCATAATATTTGTGATTTATATAGATGGTATTTTCTTTCTTAAATTTACTACATTTGAAATTAATATCAATAATCATTATCACTTATCATTTATAAAATCCATGGATGCCAACGAAATTTTAGATTACTGCCTGGCTAAAAAAGGAGTTACAGAAACTTTTCCTTTTGATAACGAAACCCTTGTGATGAAAGTAGGGACAAAAATGTTTTTATTAATGGGACTTGAAAGACAGCCATTGAGCATCAACGTAAAAACTGACCCTGAGTGGAGCGCAGAACTCCGAGAACAGCATCCGCAGATCACAGGCGCATTTCACATGAATAAAACCCATTGGAATTCTGTCATGGTTGATGGTTTGAAAAGAGATCTTATCTATAAGTTAATAGATCAGTCTTATGAATTGGTTTTTAATTCATTAACGAAAAAAGCAAAAGAAGAAATTATAAATAATTAGAATTGAAACTCCCGGGTCAGCCTTTTATCTTCATCCAACCTCTCAATTAATTTTTCAAGGCCTTCGAATTTGATCTCGTCATGAAGAAAATCCCTGAATCTTACCGTGATCTTTTCATCATAAATATCGCCTTCAAAATCAAGAATATAGACTTCAACGGTTAATTTTTCTCCGTTTACAGTAGGATTGGTACCAATGCTGAGCATTCCTTTATATTGCTGGCCTTTTACTTCGGTTTCTACAATATAAGCTCCTTTTTTAGGCAGAAGTTTAATAGATTCAGCATCAATGTTAGCTGTAGGATAGCCAATTGTCCTTCCAATTTTTTTCCCATGAACAACGGTTCCGGAAACAGAGTAGGAGTAACCAAGCATTTCATTGGCTTCTTTAATATTTCCTGTCAGAAGAGCATTGCGTACTTTCGTGGAGCTGATATTGTTTTCGTGGAGATTGATCGCTTCCATCTGTTCAACAACAAAATCCAGTTCTTTGGAAAGCTTTTGAAGAAGCTCGAAATTTCCGCTCTTATTTTTTCCGAATGAATGGTCGTAACCAATAATAAGGTATTTAACATTCAGTTTGTCAATGAGGATCTGACGTACAAACTCTTCACCTGTAAGGTTTCTGAATTCTTCATCAAATTCTTTCAGGAACAAATGATTGATTCCGTATTTTTCGATCAGCTGTTTCTTTTCATCCAACGTATTCAGAAGCTTAAGATCTTCATTCGGGTTAAAAACAAAACGCGGATGCGGCCAGAAAGTAAGGATCGCTGTCTCCAGATTATTCTCTGTACCCACATTAATCAGTTCATCGATAATACTTTTGTGCCCGAGATGTACTCCGTCAAACATTCCCAGAGACAATGCTAAAGGCTTTTGGGAGGAATAATCTTTAAAATTCTTGAAAACTTTCAAAACGGAAAAAATTTGACTGCAAATATATACATAATGTAACAATGTATCAATATAACAATGTACCAATATTTTTTGCGGAGAAATAATTGCTAGACTGGTAAATTGTTATATTGGTACATTAACAAAAAAGTATGATAAAAATCTTTTTTTTACCAATTGTAGGTTTATGAAGAATCATTATATTTGCACCAAGAAAAAATTTAGCAATGGCAAACCAAATTAAAGGTAAAATTTCTCAAATTATTGGTCCGGTAATCGACGTTGTCTTCACAGATGTGGAAGCAATTCCAAGTATTTATGACGCGTTAGAAATTACAAAAGGAAACGGTGAAAAAGTAGTCTTAGAAGTAGAGCAGCATATTGGTGAAGATACAGTAAGATGTATTGCAATGGATGCTACAGACGGTCTTCAAAGAGGGCAGGAAGTAATCGGATACGGAAATCCTATTACAATGCCAATTGGTGAAGCTGTGAACGGAAGACTATTCAACGTTGTTGGGGATGCTATCGACGGACTTCAAAATATTTCTAAAGAAGGTGGTCTGCCAATTCACAGACCAGCTCCAAAATTTGATCAACTTTCAACTTCTGCAGAAGTTTTATTTACAGGTATTAAAGTAATCGACCTTATTGAGCCTTACGCAAAAGGGGGTAAGATTGGATTGTTTGGTGGTGCCGGTGTAGGTAAAACAGTATTGATCCAGGAGTTGATTAACAATATTGCAAAAGGACACGGAGGTCTTTCAGTTTTTGCCGGAGTAGGTGAAAGAACGAGAGAAGGAAATGACCTTTTGAGAGAGATGCTTGAATCAGGAATTATTAAATATGGTGATGATTTCATGCATTCTATGGAAAACGGAGGTTGGGATCTTTCTAAAGTAGACTTAGAAGCTATGAAAGAATCTAAAGCTGCATTCGTTTTCGGACAGATGAACGAGCCGCCAGGTGCAAGAGCCAGAGTAGCACTTTCTGGTCTTACATTGGCTGAGTACTACAGAGACGGTGGTGAAAGCGGACAAGGTAGAGACGTACTTTTCTTCGTAGATAACATCTTCCGTTTTACACAGGCTGGTTCTGAGGTATCTGCACTTCTTGGTCGTATGCCGTCAGCGGTAGGTTACCAACCGACTCTTGCTTCTGAGATGGGAGCGATGCAGGAAAGAATTACTTCTACTAAAAACGGTTCAATTACTTCAGTACAGGCAGTTTACGTACCTGCGGATGACTTAACTGACCCGGCTCCTGCAACTACGTTTGCTCACTTGGATGCAACTACGGTACTAGACAGAAAAATTGCTTCATTGGGTATTTATCCTGCGGTGGATCCATTGGCTTCTACGTCAAGAATCCTTGCTCCGGAAATTATCGGTGATGAACATTATGACTGTGCTCAGAGAGTAAAAGAAATTCTTCAGAGATACAAAGCGCTTCAGGATATTATCGCAATTCTTGGTATGGAAGAACTTTCTGAAGAAGATAAATCAGTAGTTTACCGTGCCAGAAAAGTTCAGAGATTCTTATCTCAGCCTTTCCACGTAGCTGAACAGTTTACAGGTATTCCGGGATCATTGGTAGATATCAAAGATACCATCAAAGGATTCAACATGATTATGGATGGTGAACTAGACCATTTACCGGAAGCTGCGTTCAACTTAAAAGGAACCATCGAGGAAGCTATCGAGGCTGGACAAAAAATGTTAGCTGAAAACGCTTAACTAGATAAATAGAATAAAGAAAAAAGAACAAAGACATGGTCTCTTTCTTTTTTCTTTTCTCTTTTCTCTTTAATCTAAGAAATATGAATATAAAAATTTTAACACCAGAATACGTAGTTTTTGAAGGAGAAGTAGACTCTGTATTGTTGCCGGGAAAAAGTGGTGAATTCCACATTATGAAAAATCACGCAGCAATTGTTTCTTCTTTGATCGGAGGTAAAGTAAAGCTTTTCACATCTTCAGTGGGTGAAGCTTATGCTAAAAACTTTACTAAAGAAAATGAGAAAGATTCTGTTTTTTCTTACCCTATCAAAAGCGGTGTTGTAGAATTTAATCATGATAAAGGAATCATCCTTTGTGAATAATTAAATGAAAAGCTAAATATATTTTCAAGAAAGTGTAACTTTGGTTACACTTTTTTTATGTTGTGTAAAAGTCTGATTCTATGAAGAAAAGTACAATCATATTCTTTACCGTTCTGGCAATTTTGTGTAATGCCCAAAATTTCAAAACCAAAAGAGGCATCATAAGTCTTGATGGCGTTCATGTTGCCAAGATCTCCAACAAATCCAGTATCTATACGTTCATGGATCTGAACGAGACCCCGATGTATACCATAGAATTCGTAGATAAAAGTATAGTGGATTCCGTAAGAGACAGTTATATAAAACTGAACAGGGTTTACAACAGGGATAAGACAATAGAAATGGACTATATTTCTCCGTCAGCATTTTCCGGAGAGGAAAAATCAGCAGTTTATACTTCTATTAAAGGTCTGAAGATTATTGATAATAAAGGAATCAATATTAAAAACCTGGATGATATATTTAAAAATATTCCTAAAAGAAAGCTGGATACCAAAACCAAAGATGCCTATACTACCAGAAGTAAAATTGATAAGCTCAACATTGAAGTTAATAAAGTAGGAGAGATCATTAGCAACGGCATTCCTGTCGGATATTTTACCAATCTTCCGGTAAGTTTTGGTTCTGAAGATACCATTACCGATAAAACCTTCATAGATATTGAGGTATATGATGCTAAAAGTAAATATATTGGAAAATATATTACCACAACAAAGCAGATCAAAACAGCTAACGGAAAAATTTTTACCATCTACAGGGAAATGTCCGGCAGGGCTTCTCTGTTAAAATTTCCTACTTATAAAGCAATTGCGGAAAGGTTGGCTATTATGGATCCTAGTTTTATTAAAATTCAGGAAAAAGTAGTTGTAGGGCAGGTTAAGAAGGAAGGAGCTGAGAAATAAAGACTCTTTTTATTAATCTTAAATGAATATATAAAACTCGCGAAAATTAATTTTTCGCGAGTTTTTATTATATATTTTCTTTTAACTTTTGAATATATTCTGTAGGAGTAACTCCCTCTAAATCTTTAAAAACTTTATTAAACGTCGATTGATTTTTAAAACCTGCCTGAGTATATAGGTAGGTTAGTTTATAACGGTCATAATCATCATCGTGCATCAACTTTTTGATATATTGAATACGATAAGTATTTAAAAAAGTATTGAAATTAGAACCCGCTGTAGAATTAATAGTACGTGAAACATAGGAAACATTTGTATTTAAAATCTCAGCAAGTGTAGAAATATTAAAGTTTGTATCTAAATATATTTTATCGTTTTCAAACAGAGTAATAATATCATCATAAATTTTTTTATAAGTAGCCTCAGAATTGGAAATCCTAGATACAATTAGTTCATTTTCAGTTATAATATGATCTGTTTCTTTATTTTCAGAAATATCATGAAATGTAATTTTATGCTTATAGTATAAGAAAAACGAGATAAAATAAATTACTGACAGTAATGTAAAAACATTAATAATGAATAGGTTATTTTTTGAAATAGCCAGTTTAGGAACATCAAAACAATAATTTCCAAAGAACGTAAGGAGAATTAGAAACGCAATATAAACAGTCCAATACAAAACAGTACGTATGGAGTAGAAATGGTACACTGCCACTGGAAAAATAAGATACCATATAAGTGATAGTGGACTATGATTCCAAAATAAAATTAAAATAAAATATATCGCTATAGAAGATAATATCAAGTAAGGTTTTATGAATAATCGGATTATATTATACTCAAGATTATATATGAATATTAAAATTACAATATTTACTATAATTGATAAAAGTGAGAAAATTAGTATATAATATTCCAATTTTATATGCCAAAATAAACTAAGAAGACCAAATCCAATTATAATGTATGAATATATAAAATTTATTACGGATTTTTTATATATATCAGACTTGATCATAGTTATTTCTATTTTAATACAAATTAACAGTATTTAACTCATTTTAAAACACTAAAATAGGATTTATTTTATTCATTTATTCAGTATTACTTAAATGTATTTTTTATCAGGTTGATTTATAGGAATATAAGTGTTAAATGATTACCTGTATTACGCTTATAGATGAGCATTTTTATTCCAAACTTTACTATAGTTTTACAAAACAAAAGCTAAAATATCAGTCATAATGTAATTCTATAATTTTTAACTTAATAAATAATACAAATTTACAATGAGAAAAATATTTATTTCAACTGCCATTTTTACGGTTTCTTTAATTTCTGCACAACATGTAGGAATAAATACTGTAAGTCCAGACGCTTCTTCTGTATTAGATGTAGTCTCATCCAATAAAGGATTTTTAGCACCAAGAATTAATCTTACTTCATCAACGATGGATCTGGATGGAGCATTGGGACAAGCTGCTGGTTTATTGGTTTACAATAGCGGAACCACTCTTTCTAAAGGATATTATTTTTGGAATGGATCAGAGTGGAGAATTATAGATAATTCTACTTCTGTAGCTCCCTCTGTTTCCAATATAGACTGTACAACTGCAATATTAAGTCCATCAATGTATACGACAGGAGTCCCTTTCACGGGTATTTTGAAGGTTTCATATGTTGGAGGAAATGGAGGAGCCTATCCTGGAGGTAGTCCTGTTACAGTAAATGGATTAAGTTTTCAATTACAGGCAGGAAAATTAGCAATCGGAGCTGGAGAACTCATATTTATTGTATCAGGAACGCCTACCATTACTTCTCCTACAACTACTACAATACCTATTAACAGCACCACAGTACCATTTTATACGGGAAGTTGCAATGCTACAGTAGGAGGACAAGATATTGCAGAAATAAAAATTGCAGCAACTATAGGACCACTAAAATTAACCAACGATCCTTCAACAGGTTATGATAGAATTCTGACTTCCCCTGATGGAAAATTTTCGGTAAGAGTGGTCGTTTCTAATACTCCTCCCAATAACGGATTTGATCTAGCAGATTTACAGATAAGAAGTAACACCGGTACTCCAACTATTATGTGGAATGGTGCAACTGAATATGTAACAAATGGCCAGATTGTATATGGTAATAATGGGATGACATTTCCGGCGCAAGGTGTTTGGTATGGAAACGGAGGAGGAAGTGGTACAAGTATGGGAGGAGCTATTACTGATGCATGGGGAGATCCGGATATTTATTTTGGTTCTCCGGAATACAGACGATATACCTGGACAACTACTAGTGCATCAGATCAAACTATGTATATTTTAACATTTATGATGGGAGCTGCAAATTTTGGGCCTGCAAATGCAACAAATTGTCCTGGAGGTACTTGTACGACAACAAAAGCCTTTCTTAGAATAGAGCAGGTACGTTCTACCAATTAAGCACAAATATTTATTATATCTTATGCCTTATTTGTTATTTTTTGACAAATAAGGCTTTCTAATGAATATTTATAAACTCAAAATCACACCATTATCTTTAAGCTGCTGAATTGGTTTTGAAAACCAGAATAATTCAAAATCTTCAAAATTTTCTTCAAACTGATTCTTAAGCTGTTGAGCTGTAACTTTTTTAGGGTTTTCTATAGAATTTTCTTCCAGCACTTTCATCAGCCATTCTGCTTTATCCTGCTCCAGATCTATCTTTACAATGTTGGTTTTTAAATGGAATGTAAGAAGCGTATATGCACCGGAGTATTTCTTTTTATTTTTTATGCGATTCTCAGCGATTACGTTTTTAGTCAGGAAAACAACCTTAGAGTTGCCTTTAAAGCCGAATTGGGTATCATCCAGAAGGCAGTCATGAATATAATCAGGATGAACTGTTGTTTTAGGAATTTTAAAATCAAACCATTCTTGAAGCGGAAATTCAAAATTGATTCCGTGCATATAATTAAAAAGAGATTTTTTCAATCCAAAGCTGAACTGGCTGTGATCGATTCCGGTTTTATCCTTAAAATCAATATCATTGTTGGCAAACAGAATTTTCTGCTTCAGAGGAGTCACTCCAAATTCCTCAGGATTTATTCCGACAGGTGAATGCGCTGTCATAGCAAACTGATGCCAGAAAGCACTTTGGAGAATTCCCATCTCAAACATCTGCCTTACCATTTCCAAAGAGTCTACTGTTTCCTGGACAGTCTGAGTAGGGTAGCCATACATCAGATAAGCGTGAATCATGATTCCGGCTTCCGTGAAATTTCTTGTTACCTTTGCAACTTGCTCTACAGAAATACCTTTATCTATCAATTGTAGCAACCGGTCGCTGGCCACTTCCAGCCCTCCGGAAACGGCAACGCATCCCGAAAGTTTTAACAGATAACATAAATCACGGGTGAAACTTTTCTCAAACCGGATATTGGTCCACCAGGTAACCACAAGATTTCTGCGAAGAATTTCCAATGCAACTTCCCGCATCAATGCCGGTGGTGCAGCTTCATCCACAAAATGGAATCCCGTTTCACCTGTTGTTTTAATGAGCTCCTCCATTCTGTCCACTAAAATTTTAGCAGAAATAGGCTCGTAGATTTTGATATAGTCCAGAGAAATATCGCAGAATGTACATTTTCCCCAGTAGCATCCGTGGGCCATGGTCAGTTTGTTCCATCTTCCGTCACTCCATAAACTGTGCATTGGGTTGGCAATTTCAATCACTGAAATATACTGGTCTAATTTTAAGTCTGTATAATCTGGTGTACCGATATCTGCCTGCTTATAATCGTGTCTTTTAGAATTATTTTTATAAGTAACCTCTTGATTTTCAATTAAAAATGTTCTCTTGTACTCTGCGATTTCTTCTGAAATATGCAAGTTGTTGTAAAGAAGCTCGAGAGGAAGCTCACCATCATCAAGAGTGATAAAATCAAAAAATTCAAAAACTCTCTGATCTTTTACTTCCCGCAATTCGGTATTGGGGAAACCGCCACCCATCGCAGTTTTAATGTGGGGATAGTTTTTTTTAATGAACTGGGCACATTTGAATCCGGCATACAGATTTCCTGGAAACGGGATTGAAAAGCATACCAATTTTGGTTGAACTAATTCTAATTTTTCCTGAAGAATTTTAAGGGTAAAGCTGTCAATAAAGGTTGGATTATTTGACAGTTTTGAATACAGCTCATCAAAAGAATTGGCACTTTTTCCGAGACGTTCTGCATATCTGCTGAATCCGAAATCCGAATCAATATTTTCAATAATATAATCAGAAAGATCTTCTAAATATAGGGTAGCCAGGTGCTTCGCCTTATCCTGAAGCCCCATATTACCAAATGCAAAATCCATATCATCCAGCTGGTTGAAACGGGAGGCTTCCGGCAGAAAATTCATGCTACAGATCTGTCTGGCCAGCGTAGGGGTTTTTCCCTGTAAAAAAGGAATCACCTGATCTATTGTTCTTAAATACTCTTCCCGTAATGCATAAATCCGTTGTGAATTTTCTGAGAGTTCCTGATGATTGATTTTTGTGCTGAAAATTTTCTCAAGTCCGTTTTTCGAAAATAACTCCAAAATAACATCAAGTCCCAGATCGGCTTGGTAGCTGGAAATATTTTTGGTATTCAGAAAGCCTTTTATATAAGCTGTTGCCGGATAAGGAGTATTGAGCTGGGTAAAAGGCGGAGTAATGAGAAGAAGATCTTTCAAACAGGAAATTTTTGCAAAGTTATTTTAAATTCATCTAAAATGAAAAAGCTAAGCAGGAAAGTTTAAAAGTATTTTTTAATTCTTTATAAAGCTTAGTGATTAGTGCTTAAGTTTCCAATGATAATAGGTACATTCTATCCCAAATAATCCGGAGTAGGTTTCAATATCAAGATAATTTCCTTTTCCAAATTTATGATACGTTTTGCGGTTTACATATATGGTAAGAGATTTTGGAGATTCTTTTAAATAATATGAATTCAAATATTCATAATTGTTTTTATATTTGGCAGGAATGTTATATTTCTTAACTTCAATAGTATTCATTTTTTCTTTTGGAATAACCTTAAACTGATAGTTCGTAATTTTATAGTAACCTTCTGAATCCCATTTTTCTTCTATAGGACTGGCTTTATCGGTAATAAAATATTCTTTCGATGATGGTTTGGAAAAATCAAAAGATATATTGACCGCTAAAAAGAACGGAATACAATAGTAACTCATTGTCTGTAGGATGTTCTGAGTGTTGCCTGAAATATCTTTACTTTTCGTTTTAATAAAAAAACTTACTATTACCGGTAAAAGGAATAAAATTAACTGGGTAATTAAACTGAAATGATACCATTCAAAAAATTTCCAAAGGATAAGGGCATATAAAACAGGGGTGGTAAGAAACAGAAGCTTATACCTAAGATACAGATCAATATTTTTCCTGTCAAAATCATTCATGAAAAATCTTATCCAGGGAATACAAAAAATGATCACGCATAGAAATCTAAACTGCCATGATACAGGTTCCGAAAACAACAAAGCTGTACATAAAAATATTCTTGTAATAAGAGAAAAAACGATCTTCGGAATAATTCGCATATTGTATTTGCTCATCAGTTTGTTGAGTAAATATAATATAAAAAATTGTTATAGAACAGTTAATTGTCAGCCAGTCACTTTATGTGAGCTGAGTAAGCTTCGACTTTCTGTTGTCTGCAATAACATTAAAGGTTACTCCTAAAAGGATAAGCGTAATACCGATGAGAAGATTTACCGTAAATTTTTCATGAAACATGAAGACACTTACCATCACTGCAACCACAGGTTCCAATGCTCCTAAAATAGCAGTTGGCGTGGACCCGATATATTTTATAGCATACACCAAACACAGACTTGAAATAACGGTGGTGAGAAAAGCAAAAACAATAAAATTTAAAAAGATGGATACGGAAGGGATGGCAAAAGATTCACCTTCAGCAGAAGCTTTTACCATAAAAAATGCTGAAGTACAAAGCATGGAGTAGAATGAGAGCTTGAATCCTGATACTTTAAGATCAGATTTATTAACGATCACCATATAAAGTGCATAAAATAATGAGCTCAGCATCACAATTCCAAGACCTGCAAAATTAATCTCCAGACCATTTTCTTTTAAGCATAAAACAATAACCCCTGCAAAAGCTAAAAACAGAGAGATTATAGAAAGTTTTGTGAGTTTTTCCCTATAAAAGAAAAACATGATCAAAGCTACAATAACCGGATAAATAAAAAGGACGGTAGAGGCAATCCCCGGGGTAAGAAAATCATACCCAATGAACAAAAATTCTGAAGAAAGGGCATAGCAGACTCCCAGAACAGCAAGGATAAGAGCTTCTTTTTTATTGATCCTGAAGCTTTCTCCGGAATACAGCAGATATCCGCCAACCATTGAGGCAGAAAACAAAAATCTATAGAACAGCGTAATATCCATAGAGAAATGGGCCTGCTTCAGCGGCAGGATGAAAATAGGGATCAGCCCGAATGAGACGGACGACAGTATGCCTAACAAATAACCCTTGAACTTCATTTTTAATCACAAATTTGATAGGATGAATATGTAATAAAAAAACCACTGAAATTTTCAGTGGTTTTTATCTTTTCATTAAATCGCCTTAAAACTTAAACCCTGCTCCTGCAGAAGTTTTTGTTCTTGCTCTTTATAGTAACCACTTACTAATTTATCATGAATGGCTTCAAACGCAGCTAATGTTTCATTAATTTCTGCATCCGTATGGGAAGCGGTAGGAATTAATCTCAACAGGATCATTCCCTTCGGAATAACCGGGTAAACCACTACAGAGGTGAAAATCCTGTAATTTTCTCTTAAATCTTTTACAAGAAGTGTGGCTTCCACCGGAGTTCCCTGCATCATTACTGGTGTTACGCAGGTGTTTGTATCTCCAATATTGAATCCTTTTTCTTTAAGTCCGCTTTGTAATTTATTTACATTTTCCCAAAGCTTGGCTTTAATTTCCGGTCTGGTTCTTAAAAGTTCCAGTCTTTTTAAACCTCCGATTACCATTGGCATTGTAAGAGATTTAGCAAAAATCTGAGATCTTAAGTTGAATTTCAAGTATCTGATGATTTCTTTATTTCCCGCAAGGAAAGCTCCGAAACCAGCCATAGATTTAGCAAAAGTAGAGAAGTATACATCAATCTGATCCTGGCATCCCTGCTCTTCACCAGCTCCGGCTCCTGTTTTTCCAAGAGTCCCGAATCCGTGTGCGTCATCTACTAAAAGTCTGAAGCTGTATTTAGATTTAAGATCGCAGATCTCTTTAAGTTTTCCCTGCTGACCTCTCATTCCGAAAACACCTTCCGTAATCACAAGAATACCACCTCCGGTTTCTTCCGCTACTTTGGTTGCTCTTTGAAGGTTTTTTTCAAGACTTTCAATATCATTATGTCTGTAGGTAAATCTTTTTCCGGAGTGAAGTCTTACACCGTCTACAATACAGGCATGCGAATCTACATCATATACGATCACATCGTTTCTGCTCACTAAAGCATCTATAGTAGAAACCATTCCCTGGTAGCCGAAATTCAATAAATATGCTGATTCTTTCTGTACAAAATCTGCCAGTTCTCTTTCCAGCTGAAGGTGTTGTTCTGTTTCACCGGACATTGCCCTGGCTCCCATAGGATAGAACATCCCATATTCTGCAGCGGCTTTAGCGTCAGCTTCCAGCACTTCGGGGTGGTTGCATAATCCTAAATAGTCATTAGCACTCCAGAAAATCACTTCTTTTCCCTGAAACTGCATTCTTGGGCCGATAGGTCCTTCTAATCTCGGGAAAATGAAATACCCTTCTCCGTAATCTGCAAACTGTCCAAGAGGTCCTGGATTTTCTTTTATTCTTTCAAAAATATCCAACATTTTGTATCGTAATTTTAAGTAAAAAAGCCTTTCCTGTAAAACACAAAAGGCTTGATTTGTATCGTGGTTTATTTAAATCTATTTAATGAATTCTGTCTTGAAAACTTCATCGTAATTGTGTACACAGTTATTTACAAAACCTTGTTCGGCCATCCATTTGTCACTGTATACCTTAGTAATATACCTTGATCCGTGATCAGGGTAGATCAGGACAATAATATCATCTTTGGTAAGCTCGTGAGACTGTGCATACTGAATCAGCGCCTGGGTTACGGCTCCCGTGGTATATCCTCCCATAATAGCTTCTTTAAGGGCTATTTCTCGGGTTCTGTAGGCAGACATTTCATCATTTACCCTTACAAACTCATCTACTTTATCAAAAAGCAGGGCAGCAGGGATCAAGTTTTTCCCCATTCCTTCAATCTGATAAGGATGAACATCTTCTTTATGGATTTCTCCTGTTTCGTGGTAGCTCTTCAGGATAGAACCATCAGCATCCACACCAATAATCTTGATATCCGGATTTTTTTCTTTTAAAAATTTACCCGAACCGGACAATGTTCCACCCGTTCCAGTGCAGGCGAAGAGGTGGGTAACCTTACCTTCTGTCTGCTCCCAAATTTCAGGACCGGTAGTCTGGTAGTGTGCATCAATATTCAATTCATTAAAATATTGATTGATGTAAACTGAATTTGGCGTTTCTGAAGCTATTCTTTTAGCTACTTCATAATAAGATCTGGGATCATCTGCAGCCACGTTGGCAGGACAAATGTATACCGTAGCCCCTAATGCTTTCAAATAGGCAATCTTTTCGGGCTTCGTTTTGTCGCTTACCGCCAGAATACATTTATATCCTTTAATAATACAGACCATCGCTATAGAAAATCCGGTGTTTCCTGAAGTAGTTTCTACAACTACAGAATCTTCCTTTAATAAACCTTTTTGTTCAGCATTTTCTATAATATGAAGTGCTATTCTATCTTTTGTGGAATGTCCAGGATTATATGATTCTAACTTGGCATAAACGGTTGCAGGAATATCTTTTGTAACAGTATTAAGCTTCACCATAGGAGTATTTCCTATTAGGCCAAGAATATTATCGTAAACATTACTCATTATTTGTTATTTTCAATAAAAATCTGACCGCAAAAATACAAAAAAATAAATAATTACTAAACTTTTGTTTGATTTCAAGCCAGCGATTCAGCAAAATTTATTTTTTGATTTGCAATCTTAGCTGAAGTACAATCGCAAATACTACGCCAAAATTTTTAAATTTTGTTAAAAACACCACAGAATGGTATAAAAGCCTTATTTTCGCGTAATTGATTTAATACTATGAAAAATTGGACTTTTAGGCAATGGAACACCGTTTTAGGATGGGTGATTTTCGTCATTGCATTTTTCACGTACTTGTCGACCATAGAACCCAATTTCAGTTTCTGGGACTGCGGCGAGTATATTTCCTCAGCTGTAAAACTTGAAGTAACGCATGCTCCCGGAGCCGCTTTATTCCAGATTGTGGGTGCCGTGGCAGCCATTTTTGCTTTAGGGAAAGGTGAAAATTATTCTATCGTAATTAATGCGATGTCTGCATTGTTTAGTGCGCTGACGATTTTATTTTTATTCTGGACGATTACCCATTTTGTAAGACGGCTGCTGAACAAGGATTTTGATGAAATTACAAAACACCAGGAAATCTCCATCCTTTTTGCAGGAGCTGTAGGAGCATTATGCTTTACTTTTTCAGATACTTTCTGGTTTTCTGCTGTAGAAGGAGAGGTATATTCTATGGCTTCTATGTTTATTGCTTTACTCGTTTGGCTCATTACCAAATGGGAAAATGAATACCTGGCGAAAGACAGTGAAAGATGGATCATCCTTATTTTCTTTGTATTAGGACTTTCAGTAGGGGTTCATATGATGGGGATGCTTGCAGTTCCGGCGGTATGTCTGGTATACTATGCAAGAAATTATAAATTTACTTGGAAAAACTTTATCTGGGCCAACGCAATCACACTGGGAATCCTGATCATTGTTTTCAAAATTATCTTCCCATTGATCATGACGATGTTCGGAAGACTGGAAATATTCTTTGTGAACGGGCTTGGACTTCCTTTCCATTCAGGAACGATAGTAGCATTTATTCTGATGGTTGTAATATCTTATCTCCTGATTAAATATGCCAGAAGAGCAAAGAAAAATATATATCAGACGGCTGCATTGTCAGTGGTTTATATGATCATTGGATTCTCATGCTGGATGGTTATTCCTATCAGAGCGAATGCGAATCCACCGATGAACCTTAATGATCCTGATACTGCCATTGGTATGCTGGACTATTATAACAGGGAGCAGTACGGTGATTGGCCGACTATCTACGGTCAAAACTATACCGCTTTCCTTGATGCTAACGGAATTGAGAAAAATGAAGACGGAAGCTTCAAAACGAAGAAAACCGGAGAAATCTATGAAAAAGATGAAAAAACCGGAACTTACAGAAAAACCGGGGACCGGTTCAATTATACATTCAGCCAGTCTCAGATCAGCTTAATGCCAAGAATGTTTAATGAAGATAAAGACGTAATGGCAAACTACATTTCTATGTACGGAGCTCCTGACTTTACCTTCAATTATGCCAATGAAGATGTAGCAGACAATCCTGAGGCAAAACAGATCTTTGATGAACTGAGAGCAAAATATGAAGACAAATCCATTACGGCAGCTGATTACCTGAAAGTGAAACCTTACAACCTGATCAATGTTCAGAAGCCTTCACTGGCTCAGAATATGGACTATTTCATTACATTCCAGAATGGGTATTATTTTGTAAGATACCTGATGTGGAACTTCGTGGGAAGACAAAATGATCTTGAAGGAAATATGGAAAACACTAAAGGAAACTGGATCTCCGGAATTCCTTTCATCGATAATGCACTGCTTGGAAACCAGGATAAAATGCCTGCAAAATTCAAGAATGAAAGTACGGTTAAATTCTTCTTTTTACCCTTAATCTTAGGGTTGATCGGTTTCTTTTTCCAGCTTAACAGGGACTTTGGAAGATTCTATGCACTGCTTTCATTATTTATTTTAACAAGTGTCGGAATTATTTTCTACACAGGCGTGAAACCTTTCGAACCGAGAGAAAGAGATTATGCGATGGTGGGGTCCTTTTATGCATTTGCAATATGGATTGGCCTTGGAGCCGGAGCTATCTTATGGTTTATCCAGTCTAAGATAAAATCAAACGGAGCAAACATCGCTTTAGGAGTAGTTTTATTGGGTGTCCCTTTTATGATGGGTTTCCAGAACTATAATGTACACGACAGAAGCAACAGATATACCGCTTATGATTATGCCTATTCAGTATTAAAATCACTTCCTAAAAACGATATTTTATTCGTTTATGGAGATAATGACACGTACCCGGTATGGGCTATCCAGGAAACGGAAAGATTCAGAGATGATGTGAAGGTGGTTAACTTTACCCTTGCTTCAACTCCGTGGAACCTAGATCAGGTAAAGAGAAAAACATATAATGCAGCAGGAATTCCAAGTGAACTGACTCACGAGGACTACAGAGACGGTGTAAACGACCAGATCTACATGATGAAGAAAGAAGACTGGGAAGGAGTTTTCTCTATGCTGAAAGAACAGGGTGTCCCTGATACACAATTCGGAGCTTTCAGAAAATACCTTACACAGGATTCACTGACATTGAAAGAGGCTGTTGACTTTATCAAATTCAAATCTCCCGAAAAAGATGAGCTTTTAAAAATGTACTTCGGGGAAGAAAAGTTTGAGAAATATAATATTCTTCCGGTAAACAAGTTCATTCTTCCGGTTAACAAAGAAAATGCATTAAAAGCAGGAATTATCACCCAGGCGGATCTTCCGGATGTAGTGAACCAGATCATGATTACCTACAAAGGAAACACGCTATATAAAAATAACCTGATCATGCTGGATATGCTGGCCAATTTCGACTGGAAGCGTCCTATTAGCTTCTCATCAGGAGGAATTTATGACAGTGAAAATATTTTCTACCTGAATGAATACCTTCAGTTTGATGGATTCAGCTATAGATTAGTTCCTATCCATACCAAGGAGAACGCAGATGGAGATATGGGAAGAGTGGATACTAATTCTTTATATAATGTTGTGAAGAACTTCAGATGGGGGAATTTTAAAGACCTGAATACTCATTTTGATGAAACTGCTACTTCGAACATTATGAGCTACAGAATGTCAGCAAGCAGAGCAGCTTCAGCATTGGCGTTAAAAGGACAGAAAGCTAAAGCTATAGAATTATTAGACCTTGCCTCAAAAGAAATTCCTGCTGAGAAATTTAATGATCCACGTTCATTAAGCTCTATGGTCACCGGATATATCATTGCAGGACAGGAGAAAAAAGGTCTGCAGCTGGCAGAAATCCTGAAAAAAGGTATTTTTGAAGAGTACGATTACTATCTGAGTCTTTCACCGGCTGATCAAAATTTTGCAAGAAGACAGATGAGATCCAAACCAATGGAATATTCTCTTGTGGTAGCTGCTGTTACAGATGCTTATAAGAAATTGGGACAGGATGAAAAGGCATATGCTTACCTGGTAAAATCTATAGAACCGATTGATAAGAAGTTCAACACTTTCCTCAAAGATCTTCAGCAGATGGGTAAAGAAAAGGCAAGGAAAGAATCTGAAAATATCCAGAAGATTTCACCTTTTTACCAGTATTTGTTCGATGTGATGGAACCTTTTGATTCTACCTATTCAAAAGAAAAAGAGGAGCAGATCACTACAGCAATTATTAAAGCAACACAATAAAAAAATATTAATAAAATATTTTAAAAAACGGGACTTTTAGTTCCGTTTTTTTTTGTCATTGGATTCATAAATTTAAGATTATATTTGTGATATTAAAAATGCGTGATGGCTCAAAATAATAGACTCCCAATCTATGCCGTGATTTTTACGGTTGTTTTTAAACTTCTTTTTTTATTGACTCACTATATTCAGGAAGATGCATTCATTACCTGGAGGGTAGCCCAAAACCTGTTAGATTATGGTGTAATAGGTTTCAACGGAGAGACCAAAATTTCAGCTTCTACCACACATCTGTATGTTTTTGTGTCTTATATATTCAATCTGATCTTAGGAAAAGAATATTTTATTGAACCCCTGTTGACCTTCAATTCCATACTTTTTACCATAGGAACATTGCTTCTTGCGCATCTGACCCTTAAGAATGCGTGGCATAAAGCTATTTTTATATTTTTAATCGGAATATTGCCGCCTTCCATTAAAATTTCTATTCTTGGAATGGAATACGGGATACTTTTCTTTCTGGAAATGGCGCTTCTGTATTACGGTTTCAGTAAAAACAAAAGATGGGCACTGATTCTTTTGCCGGTTTTGATTATGTTTACAAGGATTGATACGGTTATTTTTCTTGGAATTGTATTTCTTGTCGATATTTTTTGGAACAGAAAAATCAGATGGCAATATGTCTTTGGAGGAATGTTAGGTGTTTTATCTGTATTGTCTTTTAACTGGCTGTATTTTGGAGAGCTGGTTAATAATACCATTGTGGCCAAAAAACTTCTTTATGAACATGATTTTACTTTTGCACAAAACCTCAATTACTTTCTGGTAAGCTTCGGCAATTTCTGGGGAATGCTAAAACTTCCCGGAAACTTCAATCCGGTAACCATCATTATACTAATCTTTGAGTTGCTGTGCTTTATTTATCTTGTAAGACAGAGAGAAAAGAGGAATTATTTCTTATGGATGATTTTTATTTTCGGTTGGGTAAAGCAAATTATTTTTATCTCCCAAAAAAGCTTATTTGACTGGTACTATTGGGTGCCACAGCTGTTGCTTTTTGTTCCCATTCTTATTTTTGTTTTGGAGCAGAAAGAGAGGAGAAATGTATGGCTATCCTTATTAGTAGTATTTTATATAGTTCCAATGCTGGCTTTCCAAACTATGCATGCCATTGCCACAGGACATGGAGAGTGGAATTACCGCAGAGAGATAGGACTGTTTTTGGATACTTTCGAGAAAGATAAAAGCCAGTGGATACTTTTGGAACCTGCGGGCTATGTACCTTATTTTTCAGGATTAAAAACGATTGATGAAGTAGGATTGGTAGACAAGCAGATCCAGACGGAAATAAAAAAAGACAAAGCCCATTACTGGATCAATACCGTAAAAAGCAGGAAACCAAAATATCTTCTTTCCTACAAGAACTTATTTAAAGGAAATGATGCTGTGTACTACCAGACACATTATAAGCTAATGAAAGAATTCAGGATAAAAGACAATCTGAAAAGCGATAATCCTATCCTGGAAAAGATTTATCATCTTAAGCCATCCGGAACGGATTATAATTTATATATTAAGAATGATTAAAAGATTGAATAATTTAAAGATTGATGGAAAAGAGGGAAGAAGTACAAACTCTTATACCTTAAAACCCTGCAACCTAATACTTATCTAATTCCTAAAAATATGAAATACTGTGCTTTTCTCCGTGGTGTCAACGTAAAAGGAACCAATATGAAAATGGCTGATGTATGCCAGGTTTTTAAAGACGCCGGAATGTTGGATGTAAGTTCAATATTAGCCTCGGGAAATATTGTATTCACTTCTGATAAAAACACAGAAGATTTAAAGAAAATTTTAGAAAAAGCAATGTCTGATCGTTTTTCTTACGACGCTTTCTTATTCATAAAATCGCAGGAAGAAACACAGGTTTTCTGGAACAGCATTCCTTTTGAGAAAAAGGATGATCTGCATATCTATGCTTTTGTAGGAAATCCGGGAATAGAAAATGTTTTGATGACAGAATTCGAAGCTGCTTCCAAAACTGAAAACGAGAAAGCGGAGATTGTTGGAGAAATATTTTACTGGCAGGTCCCGAAAGGAAATACTTTAGATTCTTCTTTTGGTAAAATTCTGGGAAAGAAAAGCCTTAAAGATCAATTCACCAGCCGCAACATTAATACTTTCGAAAAGATTTTGAAAAAAATGGGAGTATAAAAATAACAGGCTCCATATTATCTTAATGAAACCTGCTTTTAAGATTTAAAAAGTATTTGAATGGAGCCGGATTATCTTCTCTGCTCCAAACGTTCTAAAGATTCATTATTTTTCTGTTGAAACTGAAAATTTTGGAAATCCTTATTGTCAGAAGTTTCAAGGTTGAAACTTTTCAATACGGCTACTGCTGCTTTTAAATTCTTACCTTCAAAATCCAGGACATGGCCGCCCTGCTTTCCATCTGATGAGATAAAATGGAAATGAAAACCTTTGACGTTGATCCCGTTTAAATATTCAGGAAGATAAAAACCAACCAGAGTACCTTCGGTATCCGAAAAGTCAAATATTTTTTGTTTATCAGCAATAGAAGTTAAAGCAGGAAACGGTTCTTTTTCCACAGGAGGGAAAGCTCTGGTTTTCACATGGGTAAATTTCCCCGTTATTTTTACGGCAAACATTGAATTTTTATGTGAAAGAATATTACTTATTTCCCGTAAAGCCGATTGATAATCTACTTTATTTTTAATGGTGAAAATATGATCCGGTTTGAAGAAAGTAACAAAAATCAAAGATGTTTTAAACTGGTCGCCGGGTGTAATAGTCAGGCCTGTAGCCTTCGTTTGATATACTTTTCCATCCAATATCGTAAGCTCTCCGTCCAGCATATCAGGTGCTCCCAATCCAAAATCACCTTTTGATTTCAAATCTTCCAGAGAAAGTGTTCCCTTGTAAAGCCCGCCTATAAATGCCTCTGCAATCCCATACTGGTACAGGTGATTGTGTTTTAATGATTCCATTGTGTGATCTGTTGCTGGATTTTTGAGTAAAGAATTGCTGTGATCCGTCTGCTGGGCATTGAAGTGATTACTTGCTGCCCATAAAATGAAATAAAAGATATTTTTCATTTTTATCGTTGTCCTCCAATGGCTAAACCTCCGTCTACCAGAATACTTTCGCCCATTATAAAAGAAGCTGCAGGGCTGCTGAGCCACAAAACCAGTTCCGCCACTTCTTCAGGAGCTGCAAAACGTCCTATCGGAGCATGCTTTTTAAATGGTTCTATTGCTTCGTCAGCATTGTCTCCCGGAAAAAATCTGTCAAACATGGGAGTACGGATATATCCCGGCTGGATACTGTTGATCCGTATACCTTCAGATGCCGTTTCAATGGTCAGGGCTTTTGTTAGCTCATCTATTGCAGCTTTACTTGCTGAATAAATGGCTGAACCGGAAGATGCTCCTCTGGCCAGCCATGAAGAAGTATTGACAATTGTTCCGCCGGTTCCCTGCTTTTTAAACTGTTCAATTTCATATTTGCAGGCCAGCCATACGCCTTTTGTATTGATGTTCATAACCCTGTCATATTCCTCTTCAGAGGTATTGTCAATCGTTGAAAACTGCCCCTCAATTCCGGCATTATTGAATGCTACATCCAATTTTCCGAAATGTCTGACGGTTTCATTAATCAGATGCTGAACCTGATCGCTCTTTGAAACATCTGTCTGTACAAAATGTATTTTGTGATCTATTGAGCGCAGTTTTTCTATAGCCGCATTTCCCTGTTCCTCTCTACGGCCGACAATAACGACCTGTGCACCATTTTTTAAAAATAATTCCGCAGCAGCCAGCCCAATGCCTGTAGTACCTCCCGTAATGAGTGCTGTTTTTCCTTGAAAAGTTGGATGTGTCATAATTTGTTATTTAGATGACACAAAGTTCGGCGGTACTGGAATAAAATAGTTATGCAGAACAAATCAAAGGTTATGATTTGGAAAGGATTCTTTTTCTGAACTGATTAGGAGAATCTCCCGTCTTTTTCTTGAAGGAAATAATAAAATTGGAAGAATGCTCAAACCCCAGGCAATAAGCAATTTCATTGACACTCCAATTGCTGAACTGGAGTAAAGATTTTGCTTCCTTCATGATCCGTCCGGCAATCCATTCTGAGGTAGTTTTACCTGTTGCTTCTTTAAGTGCTTTATTCAGATGGTTAGTATGTATGTTCAGCTGGGTAGCAAATTCATTTGCATTTTTTAGTAGCATGACATTATCCAAACTAACCGGGAACTGATGGTCCAGAAGTTCTAAAAATAACATACTGATGCGTTCGGAAGCATTCGAATGTTGAGCATACGTTTGAGGTGGGTGTATCTTCATTGCCTCATGCATAATGATCTGTATGTAATTTCTGAGGAGGCTGTACTTATTATCATAATTCGACTGAGCCTCATTCAGCATGTTTTCATATACATTTTTCAACAGTTGTATGCTGGCTTCATCAGGAAAAAACACATGATCTCCTCCTGCTTTAAATAAAACCGATTGAGACAGACTCTCATTTTTAAGTTCAGAGCTTACAAATTCTTCTGTAAAAAGACAGAAATAGCCGGTCTGTACTGAAGAGGTAGGCTCCCAGGAATAAGGGACCAACGGGTTGAGAAATACAATCGAAGGCTTATCAATTTTGATGAATTTATCAGCATAACTTAATATGCCTGTTCCTTTGCACATCATGGATACTTTATAAAAATCTCTGCGGTAAACAGGTTTTAAGTTCTTGCTGCATTCAAAATCCTCTCTGCGGTATACATTGCAGTGAGCATCCTGATCATGTTCTTTTCCGTGCAGAATATAAAATTCTTCCAAAGTTTCTCTCGGTTTCATAGTATAAAGTTATAAAATAATAAAACATAAGCAGGACAATTTCAAGTAGATGAATAATTAAAATTTCGTCCTAATTCTAGGAATGGTTAAAGCTTTCAAATAATTTCCGATTCTGAAACTTTATAAGTATTTTTACTGAACTTTTTAATTTACATAAAAATGATCCAGTATTTAGATAATATTCATCACAAAGATTCAAAAAACTTTTTCCTTATTGCCGGTCCATGCATCATTGAAGGCGAAGATATGGCATTGAGAATAGCAGAAAAAGTAATAAGCTTAACAGACAAATACAATATCCCGTATATTTTTAAAGGTAGCTTTAAAAAAGCAAATAGAAGCCGTGTAGATTCTTTCACAACTATTGGTGAAGAAAAATCTCTGGAAATTCTTAGAAAAGTAGGAGAGACCTTTAATATTCCTACTACAACAGATATTCATGAAAATGAGCATGCTGCGCTGGCTGCACAGTACGTTGATGTACTCCAGATTCCTGCATTTTTAGTACGCCAGACCGACCTTTTAGTGGCTGCGGCAGAAACCGGAAAATGTGTGACCCTGAAAAAAGGGCAGTTCCTTTCTCCTGAATCTATGAAATTTGCTGTTCAGAAAATTACAGACTCCAATAACCAGAAAGTGGCTATTATTGAAAGAGGAAATTCCTTCGGATATACGGACCTGATTGTAGATTACAGAGGTATTCCTACCATGAGACAGTATGCACCGGTTATCCTGGACGTTACCCATTCATTGCAACAGCCTAACCAGAGTTCCGGAGTTACAGGTGGAAGACCCGATCTTATAGAAACGGTAGCCAAAGCAGGGATTGCTGTAGGAGCAGACGGAATCTTTATTGAGACCCATCCTACACCGGAAACCGCTTTGTCAGACGGAGCCAACATGTTAAGATTAGATTTATTGGAAGATTTGTTACAGAAATTAACAAGAATTAGAGAATCGATTTTGTAATTGTTAAAAAATCCCTATTTTTAGAAATTCTTAAAATATTTCTTTTGAAAAAACTAGTTTTACCACTAAGCCTTATGGTTCCCGTGCTTATTTTCTCTCAAAACAGAAAAAAAGATACTGCGGATAGAGTAACCGATATTGAGGAAGTCGTTTTCCAGAAAAAAGTGATCGGGAAAACAAATGACATTACCAATGTAAAAATCTCCGCAAAAGATGCAAAAGGAATCGCTACCATAGGGGGAGGAATTGAAGGTCTTCTTAAAACCCTTCCTTCCGTAAACTCTAATACCGAATTGTCTTCCCAATATATGGTACGTGGCGGAAACTATGATGAAAACCTTATCTACATCAATGATATTGAGATCTACAGACCTTTTCTGATCAGAAATTCACAGCAGGAAGGGATGAGTATCATCAATCCTGATATGGTTTCGACGGTCAATTTCTCTGCCGGAGGATTCGAGCCGAAATACGGCGATAAAATGTCTTCAGCACTGAATATTTACTACCGCGAACCTGAAAAATTTGAACTTTCAGGAGAAGCAAGTTTGATTGGCGGAAGATTAACAGCCGGTTTGGCTTCTAAGAATAAAAAACTGACTGCTTTATTTTCAGGAAGATACAGAAATACTAACCTTGTCCTGAATACCCTGAATGAGGATACGGATTTTAACCCTACCTATTGGGATTTCCAGTCTTATATCAACTATCATCTCAACGATAAATTCTCCATGTCATTCATTGGGTATTACTCTAAGAATGATTATGAAATGGTTCCAAAAGCCAAGAGCGTCACTTTTGGAAGCCTTCAGCAGCCAATTACGGTAAACATTGGTTATGGTGGAAGGGAGCAGGATATGTACAAAAATATGATGGGAACTTTTTCCCTGAACTATAAGCCTTCGGACCAATGGAAATTTACATTGGACAGTTTTGCGTATCAGAACAGAGAAAAAGAATATTATTCTATTGCTTCAAGCTATGAGATCCAGACTTTTGATATTGTGACAGGAGCACCCAACCCTTCTTTTGATGGTGGCGGGCAGATAGAACATGCGAGGAATGACCTGTTTGTAAGAACTTACGGAACACAGTTCAGAGCAAAATTTTCTCCGAATATTAATACCGACATTGAAGTCGGATTTAAATACGAAAAAGAAAACCTGAATGACAATACCAACGAATGGAAGTTGGTAGACAATGCAGGATACAGTATTCCGCGTCCTATTGATGATCCCCGGACAGGAGAATCGGGAGATCTGGAGCTGTTTTACCAGATTGCAGGGAAAAATAAAATAGAACCTTCAAGACTGTCTGCTTATGCACAGTATTCCCAGAAATTTTACTGGGGAGCCAGCAAAGTATTCCTTAATGCCGGAGCCAGAGTTTCAAACTGGAGCTTCAATAAAGAAACGATCTTTTCACCAAGATTTCAGTTTGCGATAAAGCCTGACTGGGATACGGATATGCTTTTCAAACTTTCCGGAGGGATCTATTACCAGGCTCCTTTCTACAAAGAGATCAAAGATCTTGACGGAAATTTCAATTCCGACATAAAATCTCAGCGTTCCATACAGTTAATTCTTGCCAACGACTATGAGTTCTACATGTATGACAGACCATTTAAGCTGACTACAGAAGCCTATTATAAGAAAATGGATGATCTGATTCCTTATTATATGGATAATGTAAGAATCCGCTATTCAGGAAAAAATAATGCTTCAGGATATGCCTATGGAATTGATACCAGGTTATTCGGGGAATTTGTTCCGGGTGTAGATTCGTGGCTATCTGCAAGTTATGCTAGGGTATACGAAAATATTGACGGAAGAGGAAATATTCCGAGACCTACCGATCAGAGATTCAGATTTGCGATGTTCTATCAGGATTATATGCCTAAATTTCCATCGATGCGTGTCAACCTTACCTTGGTATATGCTATGGGACTTCCGAACGGCGCACCTGTTTTTACCGATCCTTACCAGTACCAGAAAACATTACCTGCTTATAAAAGAGTGGATTTAGGACTTTCAAAAGTATTCATTGATTCCAAAGACAAGAAAAAACGTTCCGGTTTCTGGGGTAATTTTGAAGAATTAACCTTAGGGGTTCAGGTTTTCAATGCATTTAACATTAATAATACCGTTGCCAATCAATGGATCACAGATTATAATTCAAGTGTAATGTATCCAGTCCCGGTACGTCTTACAGGACGTTTCTTTAATGTAAAACTTGAATTCAAACTGTAGAATAGAGGTTAGAAGTTAGATTTTAGAAATTAGAATTTGCTAAACAATTAAAATCTGATCAATCTGTAAAATCAGTGAGAGTAAAAAATAAAAAAGGCTTCTGAATATTCAGAAGCTTTTTTATTAAGCAGAATTTTATAACAAGTATACAGAATTTTATAACAGTGGTGTCCGGGATATTTTTACCTTTGTCTTATCAATGAAAAAGATTCTTGCCATATTGTTTTCGATTTTCTACTTTGGATTCTTTTCCGGAGCAGCTTTCAGCGTACATTTCTGTATGGAGGAATTTGTTTCTGTAAGCCAGAAAACCTCAGATATTTGTGGCAAATGTGGTGTCAAAGAAAAAAAAGGATGCTGTAAAACTGAAATTAAGGTCGTAAAAGTAGATGATTCTCAGAAATCTGATCTGCTGATGATTAATTTTTTAAGTCAGATTGTTCCGGATTTACCACAACACCAGTTTTTCTTTGTTGACAAATCTTTTTCGACTACAAAATTTACCCAGATAAGAATCAACGGGCCACCTGAATACAGGCCTGTTCCTATCTATATCAATCATTGTAATTTTAGAATTTAAGATCCGTCTGTTGTCTGGTATGAATCAGATGATCATTCCTTCGTAGACAACACGGCTCAACGCATCATGCGTTTCAATTATTCTTTATTAAAAATTAATTCTAAAATTTAAAACAATGAAAAAGTATATCATTACAGCAGCATTATCTTTATTCTCAATCATTTCACTTTCTGCACAGTCTAAAAAAGACGCTCAGGTTACAAAACTGTATCAGAGTTATATTGCCATTAAATCAGCTTTGGCTTCCGACGATGCGGATAAAACCTCAAAAGCAGCGGCAGAATTTATCAAAACAGCCTCAGCAGTTGATTATAAAATGGTTTCTGAAGGTAACCTTAATATTTTAAGAAAAGATGCCACAGTAATCTCTGATGCCCGAAATATTACAGCGCAGAGAGAAACCTTTTCCAACCTTTCTGAGAATATGATTGCTTTAACAAAAGAATTTAAGCTTTCAGAAAAACCGGTTTACGTACAATATTGCCCAATGGCTGATTCCAGTTGGTTAAGCGATGAAAAACAAATCGTTAATCCTTACTACGGAAAATCTATGCTTTCTTGCGGAAGTGTAAAGTCAGAAATAAAATAATTATTGTATTTAATTCTAAAACAATAGGTTGTATATCTTAAGTTATATTTTACTTTAATTTATGCATCTTTTTTAAAGTTCGGAATATTATGAAAAAGCTAATCATATTTCTGGTGCTTTTGTTCTCTGTTTTTACTTTCGCGCAAACAACGAAAACCTATTATACCTGTCCCATGCATCCTGAGGTAGTATCTTCCAAACCCGGAGATTGTCCGAAGTGCAAAATGACGCTGGTGAAGAAAACCGTTGTGGTAAAACCGAAAGCTACGCCACAGCCCGAAAAGAAAGCAGTACAAAAGCCTGCAGAAATTAAGACCCATAAGGATAAAACTAAAATTCAGCCTAAGGCTAAGGTAAAGGTTATTGCAAAGCCAAAGGTTCAGGAAGTCAGAAAAGATAGACCTGAAACAAAACTTAATCCTCAGCCTAAAGCTTCTAAGTCTCAATCAAAATCTCAGCATGCTGCTGTCTACACTTGTCCCATGCATCCTGAAGTTACTTCAGACAAACCGGGAAAGTGTCCAAAATGCGGAATGGAACTGGTAGAAAAAGAGAACCATCAGCATGCTGTTGTGGAAGAGACGAAAACAGATCAATCTGTATTCAAAAGAAACTCGGAAAACGGAAAAGTAACTTTTGGTGGAAAAACAGTGAGATATGATCTGTATGTAAAAGATACGGTTGTCAATTTTACAGGAAAAAACCGAAGAGCGATTGCGATCAACGGAAAACTGCAGGCTCCCACCTTATATTTTACGGAAGGGGATACAGCTGAGATCTATCTTCACAATATGCTCAAAGAAAATACAGGACTTCACTGGCATGGTGTGATCCTTCCCAATGAGCAGGATGGGGTTCCATACCTTACCACAAAACCTGTAACACCCGGGGAAACTCATTTATATAAATTCAGAATATCCCAAAACGGAACCTATTGGTACCATTCCCATGAGGCACTGCAGGAGCAGATCGGAATGAACGGAATTCTGGTATTTAATAAAAGAGAAGGAGATCCGAAACCATTGTATAATGCTGAAATACCAGTATTATTAGGAGACTGGAGCGATGAAGACCCGATGCAAATCGCAAGAAGACTTCATATGGCCAACACAGACTGGTATGCGATTAAGAAAAATGCAGTACAGAGTTATTGGGAAGCCATTAAATCCGGCAATTTTGGAACAAAAGCCCTGAATGAATGGAAAAGAATGGAGGCTATGGATGTGAGTGACGTTTATTACGATAAATTCCTGATCAACGGACTTCCAAGCTCTGATTATTCCAATCTGAAAGCCGGCGATAAAGTGAGATTAAGAATTGCCAATGGCGGATCATCCACCTATTTCTGGCTGAATTACGGTGGCGGAAAAATAAAAGTAATAGGAAATGACGGAAATGATGTAGTTCCGGTAGAAGTTGACCGTCTCATCGTCGGGGTTTCCGAAACTTATGATATTGAGGTAACCATTCCTGAGAATAAAAGTTTTGAATTCCGTTCCACATCGGAAGACAGGGTAGGACACGCTTCACTGTGGCTGGGTTCCGGTGAAAAAGTAGAAGCGCCTAATCTGCCGAGGCTGATGCTTTTTGAAGGAATGAAAATGATGAACGGAATGATGGAAATGAGTGGGAATATGAAACCAATGAATATGACGATGGGCAACCAGATGATGGACATGAATGAAGTGATGTATCCCGAACTTCCTGAAAGCCAAAGGAAAATGACAATGAAGCACATGAATGAAATGATGGGAGTCAAAACCAAAGAAGATGATCAAGGCAGGCAGGAAGATCATTCCCAACATTCGGGAATGGATATGAAGGAAGAAAAATCGATCAAAAGGCTGTCATACAATCTTTTAAAATCTCCCGAAAAGACTATTCTCCCTGATGAAAATGTAAGAGAGCTAAAGTTTACCCTGGAAGGAAACATGAATCAATACCTGTGGACACTGGATAACAAAACAGTAACGGAAACAGATAAAATTCTTGTAAAAAAAGGGGAAATTCTGAGAATTACCATGTACAACAATTCGATGATGCGTCACCCGATGCACCTTCACGGACACGATTTCAGACTGATCAATTCAAAAGGAGAATATTCCCCGCTGAAAAACGTAGTGGATATCATGCCAATGGAAACCAATACAATTGAGTTTGCTGCGAATCAGGATGGTGACTGGTTTTTCCACTGCCATATTTTATACCATATGATGGCCGGAATGGGAAGAATATTCAGCTATGAAAATTCAAAACCCAATCCACAGTTACCGGACAGAAAACTGGCCTGGAAAAACTTTCTGAAAGACAATAAAATGATCAGTTCCATGGCTATGCTGGATATAGCAAGCAATAAAATACATGCAGAAACGATGACTATGTTCGGACCGAGATGGGCCAACCTGAACGAGTTTCATTCCAACTGGGATTTTGATCATTTTGAAGGAAGTATAAAAGTCGGAAGATTCCTTGGGAAATTCCAATGGGCCCTTCCATATGCCGGTTTCAGGATTCAAAAAAATCATGAGATCATGGAAAGACAGATGGCCGAAGATATGGGCATGGAATTCCATGGTAAGAAAACCTGGTTTGGACAGCAGAAAGCTTCAAAAGACAAATATGCTTTCATGGTTGGGGTACAGTATCTTTTACCCATGCTGATTACAGCAGATGCAAGTGTAGACCAGAACGGAAAAGTATTGCTGGAACTAAGCAGGGAAGATATTCCGATTTCCAGAAGAATAAGAGGAAATTTTTCTCTGAACTCAGACGGAGAATTCTCAACCGGTTTGAGATATATTTTACAGAAATGGCTATCCGTTTCAGGAAATTATGATAATGAAATGGGTTGGGGAGCAGGACTTACTTTCACCTATTAATAAGAAGGTTGCCATTTTTTGGCAACCTTTTGTTTTTATCCAGAATTCTATAAGCAGTACTATTTTAGAAAATATTTATAAAACTTCAACACTTTTTTTATTTTACGCTTAGTCTTTTGCCTGTTTGTAGCTTTAATAATTTGTTCCAGACATTGTTCCTGCGATATTCCCGATAACAGTGAGTACTCCTTACATATGATTTGCAGGATTTCCGGATCATTGGTTAACCGCGAAAAATTTTTGAACCTGTCAGGAATTTCAAATCTGTCGTGAAAATTCATTCTGTTTAAGTCTACTAGAAAAAAGCGGTATTCATTGTCGATTTTCTTTATTAAAAAATTACCGGGAGAGTTGTCAATGAATTCAATTCCCTGGTCATGTAACTGATAGATTAATAAAGTATATCCTTTAACAATTTCCTGCCAGTCTTCAAAGGAACTTTTGTTGAGAAATACATCCTCCAATGTAAACCCGTCTTCCAGCTGCTCGCTTATATAGTAACTGTTTGTTAACCCAATGCAGTCGTGAAATTCCACATATGCAATAGGTTTCGGAGTATAGAAATTTTTAGAGATCAGCAAATGGGCATACTCGAAAGAGCGTTTTGCTTTGGATTTCCGGTAAAATTTGTAAACATGCCTGTTAATTATATTATGCTGTTTAAATGATTTAAAATTAAGTGTCATATTGTTGATAATGATCCACTTTACAATATTTCTGGTTCCGGGCCCTATTAAGTTCCCTTCATTTTGAAAATTCTTTATAATACGGAGCACATCAGCTGCGTAATGGGCGTAATCTGTTGCAACGATAAGGTTCATAGTAACATTTGGGCAGTATTAATATATTCAAATTTCATTAAGTTCATGCGGCTCTATATTGGTCTATAGTCATCATTGAAGTGCTTTTTTTATCAGATCTGATATTTCATTTTCATTGAGCTGGTTGGTATCTACGCTAAAGCTTTTATCATTGTAAGGCTTGTACATATTTTCATTGGTGACGGAAAATAAACCTAGCGTTGGCGTTCCTGATGCGCTTGCTAAATGCATCACTCCGTTATCAGCAGCGATAAAAATGCAGGTATTGGCAATAAATCCGCCCATTTCCCGGATGTCGGTACTGTAGAAAGTAGGTATTTTAAAATTTAATTTGGAAATATTTTCTACGGGCAGAAGCTCTACAAAGTTATAGTCAGGAAATTCAGATTGCAGATGATCATAAAAAGAGCCCCACCAGTTTTCAGAATAGCATTTATCGCCTGTAGCATTGGTAAACAGGCAGATTGTTTTGTTGTTGTTATTGAAGATTTGAAATAGCTTTTTTTTACCATCCTCTATTTCATCCTGATCTAATTTTATATTTAAATAGGGTATTTTGCTAGTGTTTTCTTTAAATCCCAATTGCGTCAGGAATTTCCTCAGATTATATATCACATTTTTCGCTGAGTGCTCATAATCAGGATGTTTCAGATGAAGTTCCTCATCCCATTCGCTATAGAATTTGTATTTGGCATTGGCCAGCCTGGTGGATAGCTTTCCTGATGACGAACCGTTTGTAGAATTAACCACCAGATCGTATTTTTTACAACGCAGAGTAAACCAGCCATTTACATATTTAAACAAATTCTTAAAGGGCTTTTTGGGAAGCTGGATAATCTGATCAACACTCCCATAGTTTTTGAAAACAGTGGGAGAGATGCCTCCTTTTACAAACAGATCAATCCTGGCATTCGGAAACGAATTGGTAACCTCCTGAACAATGGGTGTAAGCAATAAAAGGTTTCCTAGTCTGTGATTTGGACGGGAGATTAATATTCTTTTTATCGTTGTGTTTTGGGCATTTACGGTAGAAGAGCTTGATTTGCCTATATTTTTTGTAATGCTGTGCATGAATTTTCTTCTGACGGCATTAAGTTTTTTCGGTACTTTCATATAAGACCAGGATATTTTATTTTGTTTTTGTCAGGATTAGCGATTTTAAATAAAAAGTATCAAATAGATTTTAATATATCTTTATTATTGATTTTTTATTAAATCTATTTAATATATAGATCTATATTAACTGATGTTCATGTTAAAGTGATTTATTATATCTAATTTATAGACTAAACGTAAAAAATCCATATTTTAGTGATTGATAACGGCTATATTTGAATTTTGAATTGTCAATGAGTTTTATTTTAATAGTATTCAATTGTTTGTGATATTTATTTTCAGCTATATTATTTAATTTTACTATTTATAAGAATTTGATTAAAATTTTATCAAAATAATTGCATAAAATCCAGTGCTACTGAAACGGATGCTGTAAAAAAGCTTTACAGAGGTTTCATAGTTCTATCCTAAGTATATAAAATCAATTATGGAAGAAAATCAAAACTTTGGTACGGAAGGGCTCAACTCTATGGAGCTAATGAAACAACTCAAGATCAAAACGGAATCTTTGTACAAAGAATTTCAAAGTCTGAGCTCCGGAGTATCCATTATGGATGAAAAGCTAAAACGAACAGAATATTTCGTAGAACAAAATCTGAAAGAGCTTAAGGAAAAAGTTGGAAATGTAAAGGTTGGAATTTCTCCGGAGGATCTTCGGCAGCTTGAAACGTACAAAGATTATTTCAACCATTACAAGCCTCTTTTATATGTTTCCCTATTTGTTATTTTATCTGGATGGGGACTTGGAATTTTCAGTGCTCTTTCAGGAGTGAAATGGTATAAGGAGAGTGTCCGGACGAAACAGGAAATAAGAACTGATGTGCTGCAGGAAATAAAGACACAGGGAAATATGATCATAGATACTCAAACATTCCTTAACTATAGAGAGCAGAACGAGGCATTAAAGGCCTGGCAGAAGTCAAATCCTAAGGAAAGTGAATCATTCACGAACTATTTCAAACAATATCAGAAATTGAATAAAGAAAAAAAATAATATTTTTGAGAAAATTGCCAACAAAAAAGCTGCCCATTTTTCGGACAGCCTTTTTTATGAAACTATTGAACCTGTTACTTCTTTCGTATCTAGCAATTTGGTGGTTATAATCCATTACTTTATATTTTTCAGCTCACTCAGTAATTGATCCTGTTTCTTAATGAAGCTTTCCAGGTTGTCCGTTTTCATCGGGTGAGCATTTTGATATTTTTCAATTTCGAGAAGCGCTTTCCTGATTTTGAACGCAGTGTACAGATTGGTGATGTGATCATTGTTTGTATTCACTTTGTTGATCAACTCTTTTACTTTGCTTATTTTCTGGTTGTAATTGTCGGAGCTTATTTTGATTTCTTTTTCAAGCTGTTGTTTTAAAAGGGAATCTTCAATGGTACCGGCTTGATAATAGGCATCAGCATAAAAAGACTCGGATTTTTGGAGGGTCTCACCATAAACGGCCAGAACTTTACTGCTTTCTTCATTTATTTCTATAATCCTGTTATCCAGGGTTTTCAGGCTTTGATCGTTTTTGATCAGTTCATGATAAATCTGGTCAACCATATTTCCTTTACGATAGCTCTTTAATGAACCGGAAACAGATGATTCTGCATTGTCAACGGCATTTTCTACAGCTGGAGCATTTCTGGACTTATTTTCTTTACAAGAAAGCAGTGATAGGCCTAAAGCAGAGGCGAAAAGTATTTTTTTCATAGTTTTTAGATTTGGTTTTATCTCTTATTAGTTGAACATACTTTAAAGATTGTTACATTCTTTATACAACTGAATGTAAATCAAAGTTTTTGTGTTTAAAATTCAAAGTAATTTTAAAATTTCCCAGGCCCGTATCTCCTTTTATTTCCAGTATATCATTTCGTATTTCCTTAAAAGAAGTATTAAATCGTAGAGAAACGTAAGGAAAATTTTCAGGACTATGGATTAATTGTAAAATGGGTTTATTAAAAGGTATAATAAAGATCTCATGATCTAAAAAAACGATTTCTGCTTTATAGTAGGTAAGTTTTGCCCCTATTTTTGAATAGCTTTTAATATTTGTTTCAATATTTTTGATTGAAGTATAGTTTCTGCCTTTTATATCCTGAAAAAAAGTGCATGCCTATTTTATGATAAAAATAGAGTAGGACATTAATTAAGATAAAGAATAAAATAATTCCTCCGATCAAAAAGCAAACATCTGTATTCATAATACAAAAATAAAAAACGGAGCCTGAAAACAGACTCCGCTACTTGTTTTTTACGCTAAAAATTATTTACCTAAATAAGATTTAAGGATCTTACTTCTGGTATTATGTTTTAGTCTCTTAATTGCTTTTTCTTTAATCTGACGAACTCTCTCTCTTGTAAGATCGAAAGTTTCACCGATTTCCTCTAAAGTCATCGGGTGTTTCCCGTTCAGTCCGAAATACAATCTTACTAAATCAGCCTCTCGAGGCGTCAAAGTATTCAATGCTCTTTCGATTTCAATCTGAAGAGACTCAAGCATCAGATCTTTGTCTGGACTTGGAGATTCTCCTGAACGCAATACATCATAAAGATTAGAATCTTCACCTTCTACTAAAGGTGCATCCATGGACAGGTGTCTTCCGGAGTTTTTCATAGATTCTTTAATATCTTCCTCGCTCATGTCAAGAACTTCAGCCAATTCTTCCGGAGAAGGTGGTCTTTCATTTTCCTGTTCAAGGTGAGCGTATGCCTTATTAATTTTGTTGATGGAGCCGATTTTATTCAGCGGAAGCCTTACAATTCTTGACTGTTCAGCCAGAGCCTGTAAAATTGACTGACGAATCCACCAAACCGCATAAGAGATAAATTTGAAACCTCTAGTTTCATCGTACCTTTTTGCTGCTTTCATCAGTCCCAGGTTACCTTCATTAATCAAATCGGGTAAAGAAAGACCTTGGTTTTGGTATTGTTTAGATACAGAAACTACGAAACGAAGGTTGGCTTTGATTAATTTCTCAAGTGCTGCTCTGTCGCCTGCACGTATTTTTTGTGCCAGTTCTACTTCTTCGTCCGCAGTGATCAGTTCCACTTTACCAATTTCCTGCAAATACTTGTCTAATGAAGCAGTTTCCCTGTTGGTTACCTGCTTAGTGATTTTTAATTGTCTCATCTATTTTTATCCTCAAAAAAGAGTTACTATATATTATACGTATGAAGTGATAAAAAGGTTACACCAGTTTTAATTATTTTTTAAATATAGTAATGGAAGGTCAGGATTGAAGGTAAAGAACCAAGAACCAAGAGCCATGAATCAGGATGAGAGATGTCAGATACCAGACGGGGGTATGCAGGTATAAAGATTGAATGGTAGTTTTTTAATCTTAGCCTAAATCTCAGGCTTAATAAAAAAGCGAGACCGAAATCCCGCTTTTATATTGAAGAATAAATCATAAAAAATTAAAAATCCTTTTATGATTTGAATTATTAATCAGCAACCAGCAACTGGAAACTCAAACCATTAAAACAAATCATTCAACAGTTTGGCCAGTCTAAGACCTCCGTAAAGAAGCTGTCTTTCAAGCGTATCATTGAATTTATACTGATAGTCGTACGATAATTTTGAATCGTTTGGAGTTTGTGCGTAGATTTTGTTCGCTATTTTATGAGAATCATACAGCCAGTCTTCTACGGTTCCGGCCTGAATCTGCTTGACTTCTTCTTTAGATTTGATGTCTAAAAGATTGGCATATTCCGTATAGCTGTATTTCTGTGAATCTACCAGTTTTCCATCCCATACAGAATGAAGATTGGTTTTGTCTCCGAAATAGGTTACATTAATTTTGTTTCCTCCAAGGTCCTCGGCTCTTCCTACGTGAAGAGGCTGGGAAAGGTCTCCCATAATATGAATAAGGAAGATCAGGGCAATTTTTCTGTCCTTTTCTGAGGTTTTTTCATCTTTAATCTGGCTGGATAAAGTGTTTATCTGAGTATAAAGGCTTGGACCTGCCTGCATTTTCAGGTTTTGGCCAAAAGCTTTAAAATCTGACTGAGGATCAATATTTACGTAATGCCATGATGAAGCCTGTTTCCAGACTCCTGTAGTATCAGATTTAATGAAGTCCGGCCAGTTTGCCCAATAGGCAAGACGTTCTTTACCCATTATTTTTCTTATTTCTCTTCTTGCCTTACCCGACAGATGGTTTTCTGCGATCTCTGCAATGACGCGGTGCCCTGTAAGCCCCCATGCGTAAGAATAAAGTGAAGATGAAATGAATGCTAAAATCAGAATTTTAGAATAAATACTTTTCATTATAAATAACATTTTACAAGCTGCAAAGATACGTCCCGGTTTCCGAACCTGTATCAATTATCATCATTTTCTTGTTTCAAAAAATGTTAATAAAAATTAATCTAAATAAATAAATGGGGGACAAAATTCTAAATAATATTAAAAATACAGAAAAAACAGGTGTAAAAGTCTGCCTATCAGCTGATCAATTTAACTTTAAACCTGCGATCTCAAACATGAATGAGCCGTTATTACCGTATTTTTACGGAATTTGTCATGGAATATTCCTTTTAGTGCCAATAAATTAGTATTTTTAAAATAAAATTATTGCCAAATTATTTTTTCAAACTTATGAGATATATTATCTTTACAAGTCATAATCACAGGAAACACTATGCATGAGAATAATATTGTAGACATGTATTACAATAAGTTGCAGACCGACTTCAAAGCTGAAGCCGTAGCGGTAAATCTTTTGAAGTATCAGCGGGCAGTAAGCAATATATTTATAGAACGAATCGGGATCAATGACAGGGCTTACCTTAAGGATATCAAAAGTATTTCAAGCAGCTATTTGGGATTTGATGAGGAAGTGTTCACCATAGAAACCTATAGAGAGGGTATTTATGACTATCTTCCGGAAGGGCTGTTTCATCCGCCGTCTCTGGGAGCTTCTAGAAAGAATGTAGATTCTGTGGTGCGTGAAATTCGGAAGCAGAAAAAAGTGGAGGAGGATGCGAGGAAATTTTTCCGTCCTTTCGAGCTTGAAGTCTTTTTTACGGAAATTAGTTCTCTGCTTAAGGAATCTGAATTTGATATTTCAAGCAGTACCGATACCCTTTTGGACACAGTAAGCGAGCTCTGGCCTCTTATAAAATTGCTTGATAAGCAGAATGCCTATATTTTTATTTATATTTTACCTTTCTTTCACCAGATCAGAGGGGATAAAAAATGGTTTGAAAGATGTATTACCGCTTTCCTTCAGGTACCGGTGGAGGTTACTTTTGCCCCGAATATTATTGACAGGATAGAAAGAAATGACGATTCCATGCTGTTAGGAAACTCAAAACTGGGGGTTACCTATATTCCCAGCGGAAGACATATGGACGGACAGCGGAACTGGGTAGTGAACATAGGCCCGATTCCTTATACAGAAGTGAAAAAGTATATTTCCGGAAGCCCGTTCAGAAATATTCTGCAGGCTTTATATGATTATTTTCTTCCGGTAACGGTAGACGTGGAGGAAAATTTTATTACCGAAAAAGAGGAATATTCATTTAGTCTTGAGGACGATGAAAGAAATGCCAGCCGTCTCGGATACTCTACATTTCTCTAAAATAATTATTATATTTACAACTACCAACAAAGTATAAATTTGAAAAGAAACTAATGGAAATTTCATCAGTAAAAGGTATTTTTTTAAGGTATATTTTAATGCCTTTAATCGCAGTGATTTTGATGGTCATTCTTGGGATTATCAGAAGAAACAAACCTGCGATCAAAATTAAAGTAATTATTATATATGTCCTTCTGTGCGGTTTATGTCTTGCATTACCAGGCTTTTTTGGTTTTGCAAAAAACCTCTTTAATCCTTACTGGTACCTTATTGCACAGGTTATTTATCTTATTTTTGGTATTATTCATGTTAATTTACTGCACAGGTATTTCAGAAAGCATATTGACTCTGTAGGAATGAGCATTTTGTTTGAATCCATACTTTCATTAACGTGTATTGCTTTCGGAGGATATTTATTTACATTGATCTTTAACTGGATAAGTAAGGGCGCAGGCTATGCTGTAATGGCTGCCACAAGTATGCTGATCTTTGTTGTTCCAATGGTATTTTATTACTGCTACGTACAGTTTATAAGCATTCCTTTTGATATCTATAAAACCTGGAGATATTCTCCTGACCAAAAACTTCCGGACTTTGAAGGGGCAGATTTTGACCGATTAATGGTATTAAATGTTGAATTGAGCAAAAATCTTGAAGATGCAAACAGATTTAGGATCAAAGCCAAAACCCTTCCGACCGGAGTTACTTTCGGAGACTGGTTCTACAGGGTAGTGGACGACTATAATCATAAAAATCCCAATTCTATTATTCATCTTTCAGATACAGAAAAAGAGCCTTATTACTGGATTTTTTACACCAAAAAATCGTTTTTCAGCTTTAGAAAATATATTGATTTCGACCAGGATATCTCTACGAATAGCATTTCAGAAAATGAAGTGGTAATCTGCAAAAGAGTGATTCAGCATGAGGAAGAAGGAGTATTGAAAAAATCATAATCACAGAAAATTTAAAAAGTATTAACTATGATACAGCCTATTAAGCATTTTGCGATCAATTGGGTAGACGGGATGAAAGTTTCCCAGAGACACCTTAATGATCAGGATAATTTTTTAATTGACACGATAAGAGATTCCAGCTCACTGGGAATCAACACATATAATTATGGACTTTTGCCTATTTCTAATGAATTTACGGACAAAACAATATTTGATGTTCATAATACTGCTACCAATGACGTGCAACTTGTGATCAAAAGATGCAGCGCCGTTACTATGGCGGGTTATCGCATCGATTTGAGCGACAGGAGAGTAAGCGTGAAGTCACTGGCAAAATCTATGAGCGAGGAGCAGGCAGATGGTGATTATTATATCCTGATTTCTGTAAATCCTTTTGATAAGGTACCTTTTGGGGATATTGACCCGGAGGAAATTCCGCCCCGTCATCCAAACGCACAGCCGAATCATCACATCGAGCTTCTTCCAGTTACTTCACTGAACAGCAGCTATTCCGGAGGAAATTACCTTATTATCGGAAAAGTAGATTTAAGAGCCAATATCGCACAGGTAGATTCTAATTTTATTCCGCCGTGTACCTCTATCCAGAGCCATCCTGCGTTGATAGATTACTACAGCAGCTATGCAAAATCAATAGGAAACCTGCAGCAGTATGCCTTTAAGATTATTCAGAAAGCATCTCACAAAAACCAAAATACAGCATTGGCACAGAACGTTAAATTTTTGTGTACAACCATGGTGAATACCTTTGGGGATATGTATTTCCAGTTCAGAAACATTATTCCGTGGCAGCCGCCTGTATTTTTGATCGAAGCATTTGCAAAATTAGCCCTTCATCTTTACAATTCAACTCAGCTTCTTGTTCCTGCAGAGCTGGAAGAAATGCTTAACTATAGCCTGGAGTGGAGTGAAATTGCTCCGCATACCTTATTGAATCAGCTTTCTATTGTAGCAGAAACTAATTATGACCATCATAATTGCGGAGAGCCATTATTGTATATTCAGCAGATGCTACGCAGCCTGGAAATTATTTTCTCTAAATTAAGCGAGCTTGACTATATCGGTCAGAGAAAAGAAAACATCATCGTTAACGAACAGGAAGTTTCTTCCAATACCAACCCAAAAAGAGGCTGGAGTGTTTTAGATTAATAAAATGACTAAAAATATAAATCCCGGACTGAAATTTTCGGGATTTTTTATGCTTAAAATATCAAAAGATGTAGAATGTAATCGACAAGTTATCAGTTCACATAGGTAATAAAGATTTTCCAAATAAAATAGAACATGGATCTAAATACCATAAGAAAAGACACGGCTGGCTGTGCAGATAAAATATTTTTAAACAGTGCCGGAGGATCATTGATGACGGAAATTGTAGTTAAAACAATGACTGATTATATTTTTTTGGAACAGCAGCATGGCGCTTATGGTGCAGCAGAAAGGACTACGGGTAGGCTCGGCCTGTTCTATACAGAAGCAGCCAGGCTCATCAATACTCAACCCGATAATATTGCTTTCACGGTCAGTTCTACCGATGCTTACGCTAAAGCCCTGTCCAGCATTGAATTTCAGGATGGGGATTGTATTATTACAACCAATGACGATTATATCTCGAATCAGATGGCTTTCTTTTCACTGCAGAAAAAACGGGGAGTTAAGCTGATTAGGATGAAAAATCTTTCCGACCATGAGCTGGATCTGGAAGACCTTGAACATCTAATCAAAAAATACCATCCGAAACTCGTTGCGGTCACCCATATTCCGACCAATTCCGGATTGATCCAGAATGTGGAAGGAGTAGGTAAAATCTGTCGCCAGTATGATGTATTGTACCTTGTTGATGCCTGCCAGTCCATTGGCCAGCTGGTTGTGAATGTTGAAAAAATAGGGTGTGATTTCCTGACTACAACAGGCAGGAAATTCATGCGAGGGCCTAGAGGAACAGGATTTTTATATGTTTCGGACAGGGTTTTAGAAAGGAATATGGCTCCGGTATTTTTGGACATGGCAGGTGCAGAATGGACAGAATTCGATGATTATAAACTGCTTAAAACTGCAAAAAGATTTGAACACTGGGAAACTTCCATCAGTTCGCTTTTAGGATTTACAGAAGCTTTAAAATATGCAAACGGAATTGGTCTGCAGAATATCGAAAACTACAATAGAAAACTGGCGGAAAGTTTAAGGGCCGGGCTTCATAATAAGGGTTTCACAATATTGGATCAGGGCAACAACTTATGCAGTATTGTTACTTTCTGTGCCCCAGATGGTAATATTGAAAATATTTATAAAATACTGAAAGAGAACAATGTGTATTTTTCAGTAAGTAATAAAAGCAATGCACTCATTGATTTTACATTGAAAAACCTGGATAGGGCTATTCGTCTGTCGCCGCATTACTTTAATACTGTTGATGAAATTGAAAGTGTGATAAAAATGTTGGAATATTAGGACCTGGTGGCTGAGGATCCCGAAGCCACCATCATATCCTATTTCTTCACCAGTATTATTTCTGAGGCTTTTCTGCTGAGTATTTCTTTAGAATTTCCAATCTCTATGGTCATTGATTTATCAAAATCCTCAATTTTAACGATTTTGATCTTAGTGTTCAGAAGCAGTTTTCTTTCATTTAAATAGCTTAAAAAGCCATCATCTGAAAGTGTAACCGAAGCAAATATTACCGTTTCTCCAACTTTACAAGCACTCAGTTTTTGCAGATCCTGTGCAATAATATTTCCGTCTTTATCAGGAATAGGCTCTCCGTGGGGATCAAATTTAGGATGATCCAGGATTTCGTCCATTTTATCGAAAAAAATCTGTGAATGGACATGTTCCAGCTGTTCTGCGATCTCGTGAACATTTTCCCAGCCAAAGTTCATCTTTTTTACCAGGAACATTTCGGTAAGCCTGTGTTTGCGTACTACCAGTGCAGCTTCACGTTTTCCGTTTTCTGTCACTAGCAGGGGCTTGTATGTTTCATAGACAACCCATTTTTTGTCGGCAAACTTCTTCATCATGTTATTGACGCTCGGCATTTTTACGTTTAAAAATTTGCTGAGCTCATTGATTGTCACTTTCCCCTCATTGTCAACTAGATGAAACAAAGCCTTCAGATAATTTTCTTCTGTTAATGTTGTTCTCAAAATGTTAGATGATTTTCAATACAAATCTAACAAAATATTATGTAAAATCGGGCCTTGTTATTTTAACTTTTTTTAATTTTACCCTATGAAATTTTCTTTTAAAAACGATTATTCCGAGGGATGTCACCCGAATATTCTACAAGCACTTTTAAAATCTAACTTTGAGCAGCAGGCCGGATACGGTGAAGATGAATATTCTCTGCAGGCAAAAAAACTGATCAAAGAAAAAATTAATAAGCCGGATTCAGAAGTTTATCTGGTCTCCGGAGGGACACAGGCCAATCTGATTGTGATTTCTTCGGTTCTGAGGCCATATCAATGTGTAATATCTGCAGCACCGGGCCATATTCTGAATAATGAAACAGGAGCTATTGAAGCTACAGGTCACAAAGTTTTAAGCATTGAAACTGCAGACGGTAAACTTAAGCCTTCAGACATTGTTCCGGTACTGGAAAGCCACAGCAATATTCCGCATCAGGTCATGCCAAAATTGGTGTATATATCAAATTCTACGGAGCTGGGAACAATTTATATGGCTGATGAGCTGGAAGAGCTTTCTGATTTTTGCCGCCAGAACGGGCTGTATCTGTTTATGGATGGGGCCAGGCTGGGGCATGGTCTTACTTCTGAAATCAGTGATCTTACGCTGGAAAGAGTAGCGGAACTGACGGATATTTTTTACCTGGGCGGAACAAAGAACGGAGCATTGATAGGAGAGGCTATTGTCATTAATAATCAGGTTTTACAACCGGATTTTGCATTTAATATCAAGCAGAAAGGAGCATTACTTGCCAAAGGACGCCTTCTTGGAATTCAGTTTATGGAACTGATGAAAGATGATCTGTATTTTGATCTGGCAAAACATGCCAACCAGCAGGCAATGAAGATTAAAAATGCCCTGAAAGAAAGAGGAGTAGAGTTTCTTGCCGATACTTATACAAATCAAATATTTCCTGTTATGAATAATGATCTTATTAAAATCCTGTCAGAACATTTTGAATTTTTTGTCTGGAAAAAGATGGATGAAAATTCTTCTGCCATTCGCCTTATTACTTCCTGGAATACAGGGGATGAAGCGGTAGAACGTTTTATAGAGATCATCCGGAAAGAGCTTTAATAAAAAAGGTGGCTGAGAATTTCAAGGCCACCTTTTTCAATAATGTAGTATAATTAATTTTTATATTATTTTAAAGCTTTTACAACCACTTTGCAGTCTGCAGCTTCCAGTTTTTGCCCGTCCTTATAGCTGATCTTTTTTTCATCAGCGTACTTAGACTGTCCGTCTTCCTCTTTATGATCACCAATTCCCTCTGTTAAAGTATTGTCTTTCTGAATAAAGAAGATATCTCTTTTGCTTTTTGTTCCTTCAGACTGAAATTCATAAGTTAATCTCAGGGTGTCTCCTGATTTAAAGCCGGTTATATCTCCTTTAGAGCTGTCTTTTTCATTGTTTTTATAAGCTAATTTTCCGGTAATGGTTCCCAGGTTATCATCAATAGAGGCAAAAACACTGTCTTTTCCTGTAACACCAATATAGCAGAATGATTTTGGCCCAAGTGTGTCTACTACAGGCTCAATGACAGCTGCTGTATCAGTTTCAGTTTTTGGAGCCGGTGTTTCTGTTTTTTTATTACAATTCATAAAAAAAACCGATAATGACCCTAGTAAGATTAATTTTTTCATACCTAATGTTATTATAAATTCAAATTTCAATGTACTAAATTAGGAATAGTATTTAAATATTAACTACTATTTACAGTAAATAAAAATTTATTTCAAACATAAAAAAAGAAAATTATTCTTTTAATTGAGCATTATATAATGAATGATTATCATTGAATATCCTATTATTTCTTCTTGGCGCTTTGTCGCAGAGAACGTCTGCGATACTTTTGGAAATCAGGTTTTCCTCCGTTAAGTTATCTAACCAGAAAAATTC
>NZ_JBAOJR010000003.1:0-318352 GCF_037083525.1 Chryseobacterium sp. CCNWLW53
TGCGAAAGCGGGAGAGTAGGCCGCCGCCAGTTTTTATTAAAAGTCTCATACAACACAGTTTGTATGAGACTTTTTTTTGTTCTATATCTTAGGGAATTCATCATTAATAACTTATCACTCATTAATTACTTACGGTAAAAACTATTCTACTGTTATAAGTTGCTGCAGGAAGCGTTACAGATACACCGCTTACCTGGTATTGTATATTAATACCAGTATAAGATGTAACCGATAAAATAGTGGATATTCTGAATAATTCAACAGCAGTAAGAGGAACGGTAATATAATTAGTTCCACCCGATATAGCACATCCTACACAAAGTGTGGATCCATTGCTTGTTCTTTTTGCAGATAAAACCAAAGAACTGTTCCAGGTAGGGTTACCTTCATAATGTACATATACTTTGACACTTCCAAGTAATGCCGGTAAACCAACATTAATGCTAGCCTGGTTCGTCGGGCTGCTATAAGTCCCGCTATAGTCACTTCCCGCTTCTGTAATTGCGGGAATGGTAGCATTCCAGTTGGTAACAGGAACTGTTACAGATTGTGCTTTACTGTAAGAACAGAATATGAAAAAGAAAGTAAAGCAGATATAATACTTTATAGAAAATATTTTGCGATGAGCTATAATAGCAATAGGGTTGATTCCTTTTTTCATTTTATTCCGTGATAGTATAAGTTATAACAATAGGTGTATTGGTATGGGCAGAAAGATTAGCATAAGTGCTTACAGCAAGACTGATTGTTAATCTGTGGCCATTATTAGCTCCGGTTCCGGTAAATGCACCACCTATTCCTGTAATGATATTTGTAGCAGTTGTAGAAAGGGTAACTAGCCCGGATGATGTCCCTAATACTCCGCCACCGGCACCAGAAGCTGCAGCTGCCTGTATTCTTATGCTGACTCCGGGGATTAACTGATTTATAGAGGCTGTAATTCTTCTCGTAAGTCCTCCCGATGCAATAGCTGAAGTATAATTAACCCATTTGGTAGTATTGGCTGGGGGGACCGTTAAAGCCTGGCCAGCCTCAGTAGGTGCCGTAAAATTCAGAGTAAATGTTCCGGCAGGTTCTATATCCATTAAGGTCACAAGAGGAAGTGTCACAGCGATAGTGCTCTGAGAAAATATTGCGCAGGGGATCATAAAGAAAGTCAGATATATTATAGGTTCTTTTAATTTCATTTTTTCTTTTTTATTTCATTGTAGCCCACCTTAATTGTTTCCTGTTGATATTTAATTTCACTTTGCTGCTTGACGATATGAATAGCTATATTCTGTGTTTGTGACGGCTTAAGACTGCATTGAAATGAGTCAGCAGCTATTTTATACCGTTTGTCCAAACCGTTTCTGTAAAGTTTCACTTTCCATTCACCTGGCCGCAGATAAGTAAAATCAAATGTTTCTCCAATAAATGCTATTTTGCGGTAAGTCTGCTCACCATCTGATACTTCAATAATGATGCTTTGTCTCTTCTTTTTTTCTGTTTTAGACTGAAGCTGTACAAAGCTGTATTTATTTTTTTCATCATCTTCAGAAAGTAGGATAATCCCTTTAATAGTAGATGCAGTAGTGAGTCCGAAATTGAAAGAATTCTCTTTATTAATGAGATGCAATGATGCAGGCAAAGAAATATCTGGGATATCATTAATTTCTGTTGTAGAACGGTCTATTTCAAGAAAATAATCTCCAGGAACAATATTTTTAAAAAGATAATTCCCTTCTTTGTCTGTAATGGATAAATGGCTTCCAAGCATTAATTTGATTCCTTCTGTCTTTTTCACCCCCAGGTTACTGATGTTTCCTGCCAAAGAAGTATACTCGGCAGTTTTTTCTACCGGTACATTAAGGCGCAGAGTATAGCGTAAAGAAAATACAAAATCCTTATTACCCAGCTCACCGCGCTGTAATGAATACCTGCCCGAAAGATCAATATCGCTGCCAGGAAAAACCTGCTGATGAAATAATACTTCAAAAAGATTCCTGTCCCTGAAATATTCTTCCGGCATATAGTTATTCTGGTAAAAAAGACTTAAACTGGTCTTATCAGTAAACCTGCTGAAGATTCTGGCCCCATAATAAATCTGCTTCTGATTCTGCAACTGATATCTTGAAGTAATGGCATAGCTTGCATAGAGATTGAAGGAAGTTCTAAACTTTTCAAAGGATATATTGGTAGTATAGAAACTGGAATTTCCATTAAATCCACTCAGGTAATTATTGGTCTTTCCAAGCTGTCCCTGAAGGTTTACCTGAAACATTCCTACCTTTTGATCAATACTTACTTTAAAATATTGTTCATAATAATCAAACTGTTTAGGCTCCAGACGGTCCTGATACTTTTGAAACCCGTTATAAAACGTTACCAGACCGGTTGGAAGATATTTGTACTGTATCCCATACTGAAGAAAGCTTCTGTATGGCGCTGCAAGAAATAAAGTATCCCGTTGAAAATTTTTGGCATCCTGTACATAATTGGCGAATACATTAATTTTCTTAGAAACATTATACTGCAGGTTTCCGTTAAACGTGCTGGTGTTGGTAAAGTAGCCTGCAAATTCAGGACTGGTCCGCATGTACATTACATTGCCGTTAAGCTTTTCAAAAGAAGCCTGAGCCTGAGCCATATATGCTGTTCCTTCTAATTGTTCATTTTTGCTGTATGCAGCCTCTCCGGAAAAACTTATATTTTTTGAAATTTTGAATTTCCCTGCAGTGTAGGGAAGATGAGTTTCAGAATTCAGTCTGATATTTCCGAAATTAATTTCTCCCTTCCGCGGAATTTTGTAAAGATATCCTGCAGTGATTTCAGACTCCTTGTGGATTTTAAAGGTCGAGTAAATATTGAACTCATCCTTAATATCCCGAAAAAACCTGGGATGATTATAAAAGCCACCAAAGCTGATTTTTTTTAAATCATAACGAATTTCTGCTCCACGGCCGTATCTTGCAAATTCAGTTAAAAAAGAAGCTGAATACATTTTATCACCCAGATGAACAAAGAAGTTATTTCTTTTGTAATTAACAAAATATTCTTCATACTGAGTAAAAGAATTAAATTCTACAGGATTGTGAGATACAGCGCGAAATTCGATCTGGTTTTTATTTTCTTTGTCCAGACTTCCCTTTCCATATATTTCACCTTGAAATCCGTCATTGTAAATGCCCATATTTTTCATCCCGATAAATGATAAGGAAGCGGAAACAGGAAGCCTGTGGTAAATATCGTCTTCTACAGGTTTTACCGATATCACTTTTACGCTGACATAGGCTGTCTGATTTTCTTTAAGATTGTCCGGAGAGTAAACGGAAAGGTTGAGATTCTGAAATTCATTTTGACCAAGTTCTGCATTCGTGATTTTATAGATATTAATTATTTTTGATTCGTTCGGGGCTAAAGTTATAGATGCATCATGGTCAACTACGGCATTTTTACTTTCCAGAATGAGTCGTTCAGTTATATTTCCGTTGTTTTTTAAAAGAAAGGATGCCCGGATTGTTTCACCGGCTCTGATGAACTCCGGCGAATTTAATGAAGTCAGACTAAGCTTTCTGTTTCCGGAAATATGAACCTGGGAGATTTTGGTAAAAACCGTTCCGTCATATTGATCTCTTCCGTGTAGAATAACCGAATATATGCCTTGTGCTGCTTCCGCTGCAATTCGGATAGGAACAATATAAACTGTTTTTTCGTTGGCTGGTATTTTGAGTTCCGCTTTTTCTAAAATAGGGGTGAGGAAAGGACTTGAAGCAGTAGCAGTAATATCATATATCTTGTTTTCAGCTGACGTTTTTTCTAAGGCAAAGGAAATAGAAGTAGACATGCCCGGCATTAGGCTATCTTTTTTACTGACCAATGCATTGGGCAGCTGCTGAGAAAAAATATGTGCCGGGAATAGTGATAGTAGGACGATATATAAAATCCAGGTTTTAATCATTCTTAACTTCTAATTCCACATTGAGAGCAAATGCATTCTCTTCTTCATCGGTGGCAATCAGGACTGCTTTGTATTGATCTGCCGGAACTTGACTGATATCAATATGGAATGATTTGGAGGTATGGGGTAACAATCCCATTGCAATGCTCGAGTAGCTTCCCAATCGTTCTCCGGTTTTACGGTTGTAGATTTCAATGGCTACAGAGGATTTACAATAGAGATCGCCGTTATTAGCTATGGCAATTTTTGCGGTTTGTCTTCCGTCTTCTTTCTCTACTTTTACACTTTCAAATTTAAGGTCAGGTTTTGCTTTTTCAGATTCATAGTCAGTGATCACCTGGATAGCGTAGCGTATCACAGAAGTAATATTTACTCCTGCTTTATCATTGCTGGGCTTAATCTCTTCTACAGGTTCTACAATAATAACGCTCCAATAGCTTCCGGGATCGGCAGGCTGGTTGGGAACGGTAATTTCATAAAATACTTCGGTTTTTTCCTTAGCCTTCAGAGTGATCAGATTGGTATTAAGCTTTATCCAGTCGCCATTACTTCTGTTATTAGTACGTATTTCGGTATAATGTATAGATCCGTCAGCCTTATAGGTGAAATCCTGTAAGAATAATTTTACATTTTGCGGAGTGCTTCCTGTATTTTCAATCCCAATTTTTCCTTTATATACTTTTCCGTTTTCCACTTTGTAAGTATGGGTAAGACCGTTCAGGACCACGATACCCGCATGTAGAAAGCTAAATTGCAGCATCAGGAACATCAGAAAAAAAATACGCTTTATCATAATCATGTAAAAGTTTAGAATTTAATCGTTGACCATATAAAACCGAGAAGAAGCTGATAAACGACTTCTTCTTGTTTTATCTTAAATTGAAATGATATTAGTTATCTGCGATCGTATAAGTTACCGTAGCCACAGTACTAGCTGTTGCCTGCAGATCTGCATATACCGCTACTCCTCCAGGTCCGCTTCCTGCAGCTAGGGCATACGTAAGGTTGTGGCCATTATTGGCCCCGTTTCCTGTGTAAGCACTTCCAATCCCTGAAATAATAGTTTGGTCTGCTGCACTCAGTGTAAGCTGAGCTGCTGGTGTGCCTAATGTACCTCCACCACTACCTGTAGCCGCTGCTGCAGTTACATTGATGTCAATTCCGGGAATAAGAGCATTTACCTTCACAGATACATTACGTGTAGGGTCTGCCACAGATTTGATAGATGAATAATTCAGCCAAAGGGTGTTATTGGAAGTAGTCGGAGTAATAGGATTACCTGCTTCTGTTGGAGCTGTAAATCCCAATGTAATGTTCTTCGTTGCAGCTGGCTCAATATCTACCAATGCAACTTCAGGAATAGAAATTGTGATGGTGTGATTGTCAGTATTGGTATCCTGCGCTTGTAAGTTGCCGGAAATTGCAGCAGTAATAAAACATACTGCAAGGCTTAATGTTGATTTTTTCATGACGCTGTTAATTAGTTAGGTGAATTTAATCAAAATCAGTCAATAATATCAATAAAATTATCTTGTTTAAATATTATTAACTATTTCATTACAATATTCTATTATTCATCAAAATAATTACATGTAAATTATATAAAACCAGCATCTTAATCTATGATTGTAATCATAACAAAAGCCTTACACAATTTGTGCAAGGCTTTACTTCTTATCATTTTTTGGTTATGCCCAGTGAGGATCTGAAATGGAAACTTTTCCGGTTTCCGTTCTTCCGGCAAAATGCCAGATATGATCGTCAAATATTACTTTTAGATCATACCAGCCTTTATTTTTATTGAGATCAACTGTTATTTTTTCTTCTGTTTGATGTAAGGCGATTGTTTTTTTCTTCTTTTCATACAGATCTTCCAAAACAACAGATACGTTTGCCTTTTTCTTTCTGAAAACCAATTCTGCCTGATTCTTCAAACCGTTATCAATCAGCTGTACTTCTATGTCAGGATTATTTCCGCTGAATTTCCGGAAAAAACCATTGGGCCCGAAAACTTCATAATCATATTTTCCGGAATTTACAGTATGTGACAGCTCCTGTCTAGAATAAAGGGCATAAGAGAAGTGGTAATTATTGCTATTCAATTGCATTCTGTCATAAACTAACAAAGGAACTCCGGCTTCTTTTAAATTGGTCATTTTGATCTTGCTGTTTTCCAGATTGACATGGTAATGATAAGGAAGCGGATGGGAAGGTTTGATCCCCCTTTCCTGAATTTCAAGAAGACTGTCGCTGATTTCATTTTCTTTATACCATTTAAGATCCGGAACAGGCTTGCTTTTGGCAGCATTGATGGTCTTTGCATAATCTTTTTGATCCAGATAATCCATCTGTGGAGCCTGTGTGTTGGAAGAATTAAAGGCAGAAGTCAGATCGCCGCAAATCGCCCTTCTCCAGTCGCTGATAGTGTCAACTTTAACATCTTTCCGGTATTTTTTCTGAATAAATTTCTCCAGAAACTGCAGAACGGAAGTATGATCGGAAACCTCAGAATTGACAAAGCCGCCTTTCGTCCAGGGTGATGCAATGATCATCGGAACCCTGTAGCCTAAACCAACAGTGCCTTCTATTCTTTCATGGTCTTTCAATGGAAGAACAGACATGTATTCCTGGGATTTATCCACATATTCCACCCCTTCTTTACCATTCATATCAACCGGTTGGCTCGGGTTGAGTGGTGGGGCAAATGGAAGAACGTGGTCAAAATAGCCGTCGTTTTCATCATAATTGATCATGAAAATGGTTTTTTTCCAGGTTTCAGGATCTTTGGTAAGAATATTTAAAACTTCTGAAATATACCAGGCACCATACCACGGTGATCCCGGATGGTCAGAAAAATGTTCAGGAGCCACCAGCCATGAAACCAGCGGAAGTTTTTTCTCTTCCACATCTTTTCGGAACTGGAACAGTACATCTCCTTTTGGAACGACCAGCCTTTCTCCGTTTTCGTCACTTCCGATTTCTAAGTTCCAATAGTCAGGATTATTACTATTAGTTGTAAAGGCTTTTTCGTGAAGGTTTTTTTCCTGCTGTGAAAGTTTGGAATAATTTTCGGGAGCATATTTGATCTGGTCTTCTTCAAGCTCAGCAATCATTGCTTCCAGTTTTTTCTTCTGATCCGGTTTTTTTCCGGTTTCCTCTTTCAGGTAAGCAATAATTTTAGGAATATTCTGATGATAACCTTTTGAAAACTTGACATTGAATTTTGAAAACCATTCAATGGGATTATCGGTGAAATTACTCAGCCACGCTTCCTGTTCTCCGGACATTCCTTTGGGAAGACTGATCTCGTTCTGGTAGATTTTCCACGAAACATTCTGTTCCTCCAATAATTCAGGAAAGCTTTTCCAGCGTGCCTGTCTGGCTTTATCATAATCAATGTTTTCATTGTAGACATTTGCTTTTACTTTACCGTTCTGTTGCTCCCTGAGAGTACCGGACCAGTGAAAAAGTCTGTTCGGAGTGGTTCCTGTAAGTGAAGAGCAAAAATATTGATCAAATATGGTGAATGCATCTGCCAGCTGATAATAAAATGGAAGATCTTCCCGATTATAATAGCCCAAAGTAAGCGGAATACTTTTGTAGTCTTTATTTCCGGAGGCTTTAAACTGCAGCCACTTGTCGTATTTTCTTTTGTTTAATGCTTTCTGCTGATCCGACCAGGAATGGGGCAGAGAGCTCATCCACGTAGATTTAGTATTTCTGAGATCTAATCTTGCAGGAGCAGCATATTTTCCTGCATCATCCTTTTGAAAAAAAACGGAATGTCCATCCTCTTTAATGAAAGCTCTTTTGTCAAGGAAGCCCCTTACTCCTTTCAATGCTCCGAAAGCATGGTCAAAAGAACGGTTTTCCTGCATCAGGATCACTACATGTTCCGCATCATAAAAAGTAGACAGTGCTGCCGGTTCAATGGCCAGTGCTTTTAAAATAGCAGGGTGAAGAACGCTTGAAGTTCCCAGCCCGGCCAGCAAAAGGCTTGACTTTTCTAAAAATTCTCTTCTGTTCATGTTCAATCAAAATAAGAAATAAACCGCAAGTTATTGGATTTTCCTGCGGTTTATCTGTTTTTTATATAAATATTAAGTTCTTACTGCAGCCACCATGGTTTAGAATTGATATTATCATTTCCTCCGTACTGGGAAGCCAGTGCGGCTTTTAAATTGGTGCTGTTATAGCTGTACTCGGCTTGCGGATACCTGAATCTGAATGGCGCAGAAACTCCTGTCTGCAGAGGGTAATTTGGATAGCCTGTTCTTAAATAATCATAATAAGAGGTCCATTGGCTCTGATGGAACATCGTCATATATTTTTGAGTCATGATCTTTTCCAAAGAGGTTTGAAGAGGATCAGCCTCATTGTAAACGACTAATGGGGTTGCCAGATACTGATTCACATTAAAGCCTGAGAAATATTGTCCCGGATTTTTTACATAAGTCTGATAAAAACTAAAGCTCGCTTTTATGGCATTGTCATAATGTGTTTTTGCCGGTCCCGGGATCCATCCTCTGGCTGCTGCTTCAGCAAGGATAAATTCCAGTTCGGAATAACTTAAAACAGAAGAAGGCTCATTGGTAGGATCTTTATAAAAACGGTCATTTACCTTAGAGATATTTTTTGCTGTAATCAGTGCTGCATTGTCAGAATAGGAAGACGTTGGGTTACCTCCATTGTATCCTGTAAAATCTGTCACGGGTTTTCCTGCCTCTTTCGCGCCTGTAGTTTGAGCTGCAAAAGTGAACAGACGTGGGTCTTGTCTGGCCTTAAAAAGGTTAATAAAATAATCAGCCATGTATAAACTTGATCCGTAACCACTGTTATTGAACATAGTATATCTGCTGTCTGCCACATCAGCAAATTTAAGCTCTCCATTATCTGAAATAGATGTCATTAATGCCTGGCTTCCTGCAATAGACGCAAATTCAGTGGCTACATTATAGCTTCCCAGGGTAGATTTTTTAGACATGGTTATTAAGATCTTCAATCGGAAAGAGTTGATCAGCTTTTTCCATTTTGAAGCATCACCGTTATAGATAATATCGCCTTCAATTTTATCATTGGTATTGATGAGATCATTGGCTTCTTTCAGTTCTGATAAAATGCCGGCCATTACTGTTTCCTGGCTGTCGTATTTCGGCTGGGTAATTCCGGATTCACCTTTGGCAGCTTCTGTGTATGGGATACTTCCGAATTTTAAACTTAAATTAAAAAAATAATAGGCTCTGTAGAATTTACCAATAGCAGTGTAGTTCTTATTATTAATTTTCTCAGCTTCCTGCATCATTTTTACTGTGTTCAGAAGCCCTTTGGTGTATACTTCGAAAGAGGCGTCGTTCCATTTCATGTACTGATAAGTGTTTTCTCCGTCTGTACCGATCATCATTCTTGAGGCATACATATTGTCGCCGTTGATCTGGAAAGCATCTTTTGAAACATACGTCAGGAGAACTTTAGGATCTACACTGGCCTGATCATTAGGGTTTTCGTTGATTTTGTCAAGATCGGTCTCGCATGAAGTGAGAATCAGCAGTCCTGCAAAAGCTGCCGACTTTAGCCATTTGATCATTGTATTATTTTGCGGTTTCGCTATAAAATTGATAGTCTTTTTCATTGTTCAGGATACTTTTTAATTAAAATTTAAGATTAAACCCGATGCCTAACCATCTGCTGGAAGGATCCTGGATATCATTGTTATCTTTCTTGAGCTGGTAATCCGGGTCGGAATAAAGATTCTTAGACTTTTTCCACATGGCCAGATTGTAAGCTGAAATATTGGCTGTGAAATTTTTGATCATTCCTTTTGGATTAAGGAGATAAGAAAAATCATATTCCAGGACTACAGATCTCAGTTTGATAAAAGTTCTGTCGAAAACATTTGCAAACAATTCACTTTCATCCTCTGTTACCCTTGCCTGATAAGGATAATTCTGTGCCCAGTCCTGAAAGCTGATCGGCTTTGTGTGTGGGGTATAGGTTCCGGTAGCCGCATTATAATTAACACCGTCCGGTACAAAATAATACGTTCCCGGATTGGCATATTCAAGGTCTCTGTAAGCTGTTGAGTTCGGATGTTTTCCGCCCCACCACATTTTTTCTACGACCTGGGATCTCATGACACCCCCTATGCTTCCGTCAATTCCGATATTCAGGGATAACTTTTTATATTTAAAAGTATTATTGAAACCAAAAGTCCAATCCGGGTTGAAGTGGCCCAGGTTATTTTGGGTATCCGCTCTTGTAGGCATTCCTGTGGCAGCATTCAGAATTACTTTTCCGTCCGGGGATTTCTTCCAGGTATAATCGTAGTAGCTGTCCATTCTTTCGCCAAGCTGGATATTGTTGTAGTTCGGCATATCGCCATAAATAGAAGTAAGCTTCTGTTCATACGTACTCCAGTTGATTAAAGATCTCCAGGTAAAATTGGCTGTTTTTACAGGAACCAGGCCTAAAGAGATCTCTAAACCTTTTGTTGTATACTCGTTTCCGTTTACATATTGAGAAGTAAAACCTGATGATGGAGCAGCCGGGAATTCCAGGATATTGTTATAATCCAATGTACTGAAATAAGTAACATCTAAAGTAACTCTGTTCTTGAATAAGCCTGCGCTTAAGCCCAATTCATAAGATTTGGTCTGCTCCGGCTTTAAAGAATTTTCCACATTGAGTATGGTTGGATAGTTGAACATCGGATTTCCGTTAAAGGTGGCTCCTTTATTATTCAGATAATAATTCCTTATCGAATAGGGCTGGAAATCATAAGCTACCTTGGCCCACGAAGCTGAAAGTTTTAAAAGATTAACAGCTTCCGGCATTTTAACAAGGTTCGAAATAACCGCACTTACCGATGCAGAAGGATAAAAATAAGATCTGTTGGCTTTCGGAAGGGTAGAGGACCAGTCATTACGTCCTGAAACATTGATGAAAAAAGCATTGTACAATCCAATATCAATCGTTGAATAGGCACTGTAGATCAGCTTTTCCTTAAGATAATCATAATACTTTATAGCTCCGGTAGAGTTTTCCAGGGTATACAGTTCCGGAATTTTCAGCCCGTCTGTTGAAGCATTGTCGATATCGTTCTTATAATAGAATGTTGATCCTCCGGCATTGATTGTAAAATCGAAGTTATCTGATATCTTTTTCTTGTAGGTGGCTAAGATATCGGAGTTCATATTCCATGTTTTGGAATCATTAAGGAGATAACCTCCACTTCTTGGAGCACTGTAGTTGAAGTAAGAATAAGGACTTAATATTTCCTGTTTGTTGTGATTTTCAACAATGGATATTTTCCCTTTTACTGAGAAATCTTCAGTGGCTTTATATTCCAGACCGGTCTGTGCATTAATGATGTTGGTCCTGTTTTTATTCTTGTAATATTCGGCTCCGAACCATGGATTATTGTACCATGCATAATTCCAGTTAGCCTGTGCAGTACCTTCTTTCCCCGGGATCCACATGTGGTTTTTAAGGTCTCTTCCGTCTACATCCGCTCCCATCCAGATCAGGATGGTGTACATGTGCCCGCTTGGGTTATAATCGTAGTTGGGAATATTGGGCGTGAATGTTTGGTTGAAATTGAATTTGGTATCGAAGGTTAATTTTTCTCCCAAATGATTTTCAGAAGAAAAGTTCACACCATAGCGCTGAAGATAGGAACCGGGAATTCTGTCGTCATAATTCATAAAATTTCCGGATAGCCTGTAGATATCTTTATTGTTTCTATAGCTTACTGCAAAACTGTTATTATTGATCACCGCAGGCTTTAAAAAGGTATCTAAGTTATCATGATACTTCCAATCGATAGGCACTCTTTCATATCTTGATTTGTCATTGTACTGAGTTCCTGCTACCGCACCGTACCACGGAATCACCTGTCCTGTCATCTTATCTCTGATCGGGCTGTTCCACTGCGCAATTTTCAGTCCGGGAACAAATTTCGGACCCCAGATCATGTCACCATCATTCACACCACCGTCAGCTCCGTCCCAGAATTCATATTTTCCATGTGATCCGTTTCCGTACTCGTTTTGGGTTTTCGGAAGATTGGTAAATCCTGCCGTCACCATCGTATTTTGTGAAAATTCTACAGAAAAACCTTTTTTCCTGGCACTTTTAGTGGTGATTAAAACAGCTCCATATCTTCCTCTTGAACCATACAGTGCAGAAGCGGTTGCTCCTTTCAGAACATTGATGTTTTCAATATTGTTGGGATCCAGGTTCTGAAAAACTTCTCTCTCAACAATTACCCCATCGATCACGAAAACCAGATTGGAGTTTCCTCTCAACGTAAATTGCGGAGCCTGCTGCATTCCTGTAGGGTTGGATACATTAAGGCCGGCCACCTGTCCTGAGAATAAATTTCCTATACTCGGAGTGGTAATGGTTTCAAACTGTTTGGTGCCGACTTCCTGGGTGGCATAGCCTATCTTTTCTTTCTTTTTGGCAATTCCTAAGGCGGTAATAACGATACCTTCAATTTGTTTCTCATCCGCTTTTTTCAAAACAACAGCATACTGTCTTTTGGAAGAAACCTCCACAGTATACATTGAAAAATCAGGAGCATAAAATTCAAGGACGTCTTTAGGATTGGCAGAGATTGTAAAATTACCGCTTTCATCCGTCACCGTCGTTTTCCCGGTGTTTTTGTCGGTAATGCTTACTCCGGAAACACTGGAACCGTTTTCGGATTTTACATTTCCGGAAATGTTAATTTCTTGGGCAGTAAGGTAAAGGGGGAGTAAAAAAACAGCAAAAGTAGCTAAAGTCTTCTTCATTTTTTTTGAGGACAAATTTAGCGGTGCAGTGTTACCAGTATTTTAATGTGGTATTAAAATAAAAATACTATTTTAATATTTTTTAACAGGAATATTTAACATAATAATAAAACTGAAAAGGATGTTATACTTTAATATTTCCTTTTATTATACTATATATTATGCCTTTAAAAATCATTGCATTTTCATCAAAATTTCTTACTAACTGAAAACGAATGCTTATTCAGTGATGCAACCCCACTTCTTTGCTTATCTAGAAATAGAACACACTTCTTTAAACTTTGCATTAAAAAAAACATATGATTTAACGCAAAGTTCGAGTTTTGTGATGCTTTATTTAAGAATGCAGACCAGTAATCAATTAAAAATTGATTTGCCGAAGATTGTGGATAAATAAGAATGAAGATCTTTTTAAAATCTACTCAGGATCCCCCAATGGATTTTAATATCGTTAAACTTAAACGGATTTCCAAACTCATTACCGTTTGAAAGCTGGAAACTCATCAATCCGATCGGGATAAAGAAGTTGAATCCAAGCCCTACACTGTAAAGTTTAGGTTTAACATTTAAGGATTTGTTGTTAAGCTGTCCGTACTGCCCAAAGAAATCAAAGAATGCCTGACTTCCAATGAGGTACCGGTATTCCAGGCCTGCGTAATAATAGAAGTCAGCGGCAAGGGATTTCTCATTGAACCCGCGCATAGAATTCCAGCCCCCGAAACGATACAGTTCATTGGCAGAGAATTCAACCTTGGAATCCATCATGGCACCTTCTGCCTTTATATTGAGAAAATGGTTTCCGGAAATATGATAATTATGTTCGCCGAAGAAATAAAACTGATTCTGGTTAGCCTTAATATTATCTTTGGTATAGGTCGTTGTCAGGTAATCATAGCCGGCATTGATCCTTGTCTTGTAAAGGAAAAGATCAATATCTGTAGGTTCTGTCATTTCAAACCAGATTCCGAGCCCTTTTTTATTATAATCCTTACCCTGAACATATAAAGTGTCTATGATACTGGAGGATTCCAGGGTGCCTCTGAGTCCGATCTTGTTGCGGTTATTGATATGATAATAGAAAGCAGGAAGGAATTTTACATTCGCAAAAGTAGAATCCTGTCTGAAAATATTGACTTTCAGGTTCATCCCTACATTAGATTTTAGAAGATAAGGAATGTCAGTCTGAAGATCAAAAGTCTGCCCTTTATCCGGGTTTCTCTGCCAGTAAAGATTGACAGTTTCAAAGCCGTTGAACATATTCCTGAAGTTGACGTTCAGGGTTCCGTTCAATGTGAATTTTTCTGTTTTATCGTTCCCGAAACCGATCACCCCATCAAACGTATTGGTCTTTTTCTTTTCCATAAACAGGTAAATGCTTGTGGAGTCTTTAGTGAATAAGGTTTGGGGAGGCCGTTCAAGGGTTACAAAAGCATGGCTCTGAAAATTTTTGCTGATGGCCAGAAGATTTTTGTCATCATATGTCTTTCCTTTGAATTCTTTTTCCAGGTTTTTCATAAACCTTTTAGGAACCCTTTCGTAACCTTTGACTACAAAATTGTCAATCTTCCGCTTATCATTTTTGTTAATATCCAGTTCTATGACAGGATAACCGTTTTTCTGGCCTTTATATTTAGATTTAAGACGGCTGAAAGAATATCCGTCATCAATATATCTTTTGTTGATGCTTTTCTTGGTTGAATCTAAATTTTTAGTAAAAAAATCCTTCTGGATCTTTAATTTCAAGGCAACAGAATCAGAAAGGTCTACATAGGTTTCATTAAAATTTTTTCCTTTATCATAGAAAATTTCTGTACTGTCACCTTTCACTTTCACCTCTTTCAGCTTAGTGAAGAAGTAATTGCTTTGGGATAGGGAATCCAGAAATTTCACTGCTGAAACAGAATCATTTACCTTTTTTCTGATATTGGTTTCTGTATCAATAAGCCAATACTGCTTCTTCTGCGCTTGTACAAAAACGCAGAACAGGATAAAAAATATTTTTAGAAATAACTTCAATGTTCAATTTATATAAACCATTAACAGAGCATGCTTATAGTTCTTAATAACTCAATATATCTTAACGGTTTAAAAGCAGTTTCAATAATTTTTTAATAACTGAAATTAATCCAGTTTATTATATTTTTTCATCAGATTTTCATAGGTTCCCTGAGGAAGAATCCATTTCAGCGGAACACCAATCTTTTGTCCGAATTTACCAAAATAATAATGAGCTTTCCATTTATTTTTATCCAAAAGCTTTTCGACATAAGCTGCCACTTCAAGAGGTTCGGTTCCGTCTCCTACATGCGAGTTCATCAAGGTATAAACTTTATCAAATATGCTTTTGTACGGTTCGGAAACCTGTGTTTTTACTCTGTTCTCTGCGATATTTGTTTTGATATCGCCAAGATGAAGTGAGCATACATCGATGTTCCATGGATACACCTCATACCTCATGGCTTCAGTTACCTTATCCAAAGCTGATTTGGAGGCAGAATAAAAGCCCCGGAACGGAAGTCCCATTTCACTTCCTATACTTGAAATATTGATGATTTTTCCGAACTTATTTTCACGCATTGTCGGAAGAACGGCACTCATCATCTGGACAGCTCCTACAAGATTCAGGTTGAACAGTTTTAAAATGTCTTCCTTAGTAGAATCTTCCACAGCCCCTACCATTCCCATTCCTGCATTGTTGATCAGTATATCGATCTTTGATTCTGTTTTTAAAACTTCAGCAATAGCATTCTGAACGGCCGTATTATCGGTAACATCTGTCGGAATAGACCTGAAATACTGACTTTCCGTATGTTTCCGGCTTAAACCGTATACTTTATGGCCTTTTTTTCCGAAATATTCGGCCAGTACAAAACCTATTCCTGATGAGGTTCCAGTGATGATAATAGTCATTGGATTGTTTATAATTTTAGACTTTTGTTTTTCTTCCGGCTGCTGTGTCTCAGCACAAACCGTATTTTCAGCAAATGTAAAAAAAGAAACAGGAACTCTATTATTTATTACGGTATAATTGTTCAGAAACAAAATCATCAGCTATCATCTTATTTTTCTGAATAGGTAAGTGAAAAGGTATTTATAAATGTGGATAACTCTGTGGATAAGTATGTGGACAACGTAAAAAAGAAATAAGCAGAATAAAAATTCTGCTTATTTATCTGGTTGATTTTCAGTAATTCAATTCTTTTTTTAAGCCGGCTACTTTAAATTTGTTTTCCCCAATCCTGAAATTGTTCATTTTGATCAAAGTTTTAAATGGATGGACAAATTCTTTGTGAACATCTTTCGGAATATCCTTTTCTTCATCATCACAGGAGGAATATTCTTCATCTGTAATTACTTTCCCTGTTGAAAAATTGATCTCTGTCAGGTAATTGAACTCACAGGTGTCTTCAAATCTGTCATGAGAACCAATGAGGTAGAAATCACCATTCTGAAATCTGAAAGTATGTTGATAAGTCTGTGTATGTCTCGAATTGGTATTGAATATTTGGGTAATAGAGAGCGTGTTATTTTTAATAGATAGTTCCGGTGGCGTATTATCTTCTGAATAAAACCCCATTCCGCTGGAAAAAAGAACCGTATTGTTTTGTTTCCAGATCTTAAGTTTTCCGTCTATATTTTTTAGAATAAAGAATGTTCTCAGGAAATCATCGTGGTCATCCGTATTAATTTTTTTATAGGTATTGAAAATAATTACCGTTTCATCTTGTCCGTCTTTGTCCAGATCTCCTTTGGCTTCGGCAATTTTTTGATAACCTTTCGGTGCTGTAAAATCTTTCAGGTTCTGGGCATACAATTCTACAATTAATAAAGACGCAGCAAGAGAAAAAAGTTGTTTCATTTTAACAGGATTAAATTATGAACCAAAATCCTCTTTCTTAACATCTGTCTTTTCCAGATTACACATGCAGCCTTTGATGGTTTTATACACTCCTGTAATATCAGTTTCTTTTCCTTTGCTGTCAGTGACAGTAATGCCGGTAGAAAACGATTCATCTTCTGCAGTGTAGGTTCTGAACAGTTGATATTTGTAGTTGTTTTTGGTAAATGTCAGATAGCTGAGGTCCATGCCTGCATTTTGTTTTCCGCCACCTCTATGGTAAGAGCTGTATGTAAACTGCTTCCAGCTTTCTTTGGTTCTTGTGGCTGGAAATTCCATTTCTACACGGTCTTTACTTCCAAACCGATATTGAATGTAACTGTTCTTTTTATCTTTAACCAAAGACATGGTCTTACCATTTTTCGTCTGAAATGAAAAAATAGTCTCCTCATTAGGCAACAGATACTGTGCCCATGAAAACATAGGGATCAACAGAGAAAAAAAGAATACATGCTTTTTTATCATATTAGAATTTTTCAAAGCTTACTATCCTTTAATCATTATGTCATTCAGGTCTTTCCAGAACATCGGATAAGACTTTTCCACGACATCCTCCTCTTCAATAGTAAGTTCTTTAATAAGGCAGAAAGGAGCAAAACTCATCGCCATTCTATGATCCTGGTAAGTGGCAATAGAAATATTTTCTTCCGGTTCCCCGAAACTCACAGATTTGATGGTAAGGTCTGTAATTTCTGTTTCAGTGCCCAGTTTTTTCAGTTCATTATATAAAGCTTGCAGCCTGTCGGTCTCTTTTACTCTTAAAGTGCCCAATCCGGAAATTTCAAAAGGAGTTTTTAAGGCTGCTGCTGTTACACAAAGTGTCTGGGCAATATCCGGGCAGTTATTCATATCCAGGACGATTTTTTCCGGGAAAATAAAATCAGGTTCCGGCTGAAGGGTAATCTTATGTTCGTCTTCAGTAAAAATCGTATCAATACCGAAAAAGTCTTTATAGATCTTGGCAATGGCAGAATCTCCCTGGGTGGATTCTTTGTAAAAGCTTTTCAGATGGATGGTTTTTCTTCCCAGTGCACAGATCGAGTAGAAGTACGAAGCCGAGCTCCAGTCACTTTCCACTTCGTAACTTGTGGCGGACAATTTGCCATTCACATCAAACGGCTCCACTTTAATGGTGTTTCCTTCAAAGCTGTTTTTTATTCCGAATCTTGTCAGGATATCCAGCGTCATTTCTATATAGGATCTCGAAGTAACTTCACCCACCAGGTTAATCTCCAGTCCGTTTTCAAGTTTCCCGGCAATCAGAAGCAAGGAAGTAATGAACTGACTGGATATATTGGCCGGAACATTGACCTGTTTTTGAGTGATTTTCTTTCCTGTGATCTTTAGCGGTGGGAAGCCTTCATTTTCCAGATATTCAATTTCAACACCCAGGTCTTTTAATGCGTTGACTAGATTTTTAATGGGTCTTTCCTTCATCCTTTTGGATCCTGTAAGAACAGTGGTTTTCCCTTCAAAGATAGAATAATAAGAAGTAAGGAAACGCATGGCTGTTCCTGCGTGGTGGATGTCTACGGTTTCTGTATTTTCAGACAGTGCTTTTTTCAGCAGCTGGGTGTCCTGGGAATTAGACAGATTCCCGATCTGTATATTCTTGAATAAACTTTCTAAAATCAACAAACGATTCGAAATACTTTTCGAACCGCTGATCTGAACTGTTTTATCTGATGCTAATTTTGATTTTTCTAACTTCATTATTTCTGCAATTTAAAAGATATTTAGATAACAGGCGTCAGATATCAGATTGTTTTAAAGTCTGATATCTGACATCTCATATCTATTTATTATTTCAACTTCTCGTTGTTCTGATGCCGTTCTTTATCACGGTCTGTTTTGATTTTCATTTTCTTGTCGAAAGCTTCCTGTAAGTTCACTCCGGTCTGATTGGCTAAACATAAGGTAACAAACAGTACATCTGCCAGCTCTTCACCGAGATCTTTGTTTTTATCGCTTTCCTTTTCGCTTTGTTCACCATATCTTCTGGCGATGATGCGGGCTACTTCACCTACTTCTTCGGTCAGCATAGCCATATTGGTCAGTTCATTAAAATAGCGGACTCCTATGGTTTTTATCCATTCGTCAACCTGTTCCTGCAACTTTGTGATTTCCATTATTGATAGGCTCCAAGGGTAGGGTTAGTTGTTCTTGACACATTCACAATATCAAAAGGTACAGTTCCGGCTACAGTGACGTTGCCTTTTCCTCTTGCGGGAGATGTTGTTTTTACCCGTAGGTTCATCTTCGCTGCAAAATAATTGAGGAACTGAGGATCCTGATTTTTAATACTTTGTATTACATTAGGACTGGTGTCAAAATTAAATCCGGCTTCGGGTACTCCTGAATATTTGATGAGGGAGTTTTGAATAAGGAATTCAAACTGCTGTCCCGGTGTCTGCTCAAAATTAACCGAATTATCCCTGTCTGAAAAGACGATACTGTTTTTTATATCAAGTCGTTGAAGCGCTCCCTGTTCTGTAGTTCCTGCGGCATTTTTCCATTCATTGGCTGCCATAATTCCATTCCTGTTAAAAGATCCCATTGTTTTAGAATAATTCGCAATTGTAGCATGGGTATAGCTGTGATTTCCACCTCTGAAAATCCCGATACACGATTCTCCACAGTTGTTCATCACTAAATTATTAGCCGTAACCGTTGAACCCACTGCATAAATACCATATTCAAAGAAAGTATGGATGAATGAGTTTTTGATATTTGCCGTATTTTGTTTCATATCCAGTCCTCTTATTCCTCCGAAAAGTCTTGCAAAATTCATATTGAGGATAGAATTGGGTTCCATTCGGATAGAATTCCAGTTCTTGGGAATTGTATCATAATATGGGTCATTTCTGTCTCCACGCAGGATCACTTCATTATCAAAAGCTCCGTTGATGTTTAAGGTTGCACCAGATGACACCTTCATACCGCTGTTTTTGTGAAAGTAAACTTTAGTTCCCGCCTGGATATCCAGTGTGATATTGGGATTGATGGTTAAATCTCCATAGATGATCTTGGCCTTATTATTATTATTCCATGTTGTATGGGTAGCAATTACATTAGGATTGCCTGGTGTTTCGATGAAAAATTCCGCATCCTGAACAACGGAAAATAAAGTCACATGTTGCTGTCCAGCACCACTGCTGAAAAGGATCTTGTCTTCAGCTATAGCCTCGGGTCCGGTAGCTTCAGGTGCGATTTCCACAAAAATATACATACTGTCTTTCTTTCTCAATGGTACATCCTTGAAATCATAGCCTGGTTTCCCATCTACATTGATCCTATATAATGATGCACTTCCTTTTTCCAGATTGATCCTTGGGATTAAAACATCCTTATCCTCATTATTATATACTTTTACAAAATATGTTTCAGAACGTACCTGGTGATAGACCGTATCACAGAATACAGTGTCCTTTGAAAAACTTAACTGCTGTGATGGAGCATCAAAAGTAATATCATCTTTATTGCACGATACTGCTACAAGAAGTATCCAAAAAGAAAAAGCCAGTAATAGTTTGATTTTCATCGAAATTTAAGTTTAAGATTTCAAATTTAACGAAAATACTTTGAATTTCTTATCTATAAAAAATATTGAATCTGGTATTTGTATATTTGAAAAAATGTTGTACTTTTGCAACCTAAAATTAGCAGAGAAATACCATTACTATTTCGGAAGCAAACTTTAATTTTTTAAAAATTGTATTATGAAAAAAGGAATCCACCCAGAAAATTATAGACTTGTTGTTTTCAAAGATATGAGTAACGACGAGGTGTTTCTTTGCAAATCTACTGCAGAAACAAAAGACAGTATCGAATATGAAGGACAAGAATACCCATTAATCAAAATGGAAATCTCTTCAACTTCTCACCCTTTCTACACTGGTAAAGTGAAACTAGTTGACACTGCAGGTAGAGTTGATAAGTTTATGAACAAATACAAAAAATTCGCTAAGTAATTTTTTGTTACCAAACATACTGAAGTCTTCCAATTTATTGGGAGACTTTTTTTATTTTAGAAATTAGAATAACGGTAAGGTATATTTGGAAGGCACATATTGATCCTGAATTCTGAAATCTAAATTTCAAATTCTATTTCCAGCTATTTTCGTATTTTTGTTTTGAACAGAAATTAGATGCTCCGAATTGTTAGCAAATCATTATCTCAACTTTGGATCTCTAACTTCTAACTTCTAATCTCTAACTTCTATATTACAATGCAATTAGTATTTTCAGATGCCCAGTATTGGGAAGATTTTCTTCCGTTAACTTTTACCCGTCCTGTTGCCGCTATGCGATGCGGAATCCTTACCTTTTCCGAGCGGTGGCAGAAGGTCTTAGGAAATACTGAGGTGTCTTACTTTACCGAAAATTATCTTCAGAATAAATTTAAATCCCCTGAAGATATAGAAAGCTTATTTCTAGTCACTAATTTTCTGCCGACCGAAACAGTCATCCAGCAGATTAAAGATCTTAAGCAAGGGGAAGCCTTAGTTTACGAAGATGAACTGATTGCCGCCAGGATCAATATGAAAGGTTTTTCCCTGAACCAAATCGAAAAGATGACGGATATAAAAGAGAAACTGACTTTCTTTAAAAAGCCTGCAGACTTATTTACGTATAATCATCTTGCCATCGATTTTGATTTCAATTTGCTGACTGAAGGAAGAACTTCACAGGAATTATCTTCCACCAATGGATTTTTAGGGGATAAAAAAGATCTTTTCATTGAAGAAGGTGCCCAGGTGGAATTTTCTACCATCAATACAAAAACAGGAAAAATCTATATCGGGAAAAATGCTGAGGTGATGGAAGGCTGTAATCTCCGTGGACCGATCTCTCTCGGAGAGGATTCCAAGTTTAATTTAGGATCGAAAATTTATGGTGCCACGACTGTTGGTCCTCACTGCAAAGTGGGAGGCGAAGTGAATAATATCATTATATTCGGATATTCAAGTAAAGGACATGAAGGCTTTGTTGGAAATTCCGTGATCGGCGAATGGTGTAATTTCGGGGCAGATACGAATTCTTCCAATCTTAAAAACAATTATAGCCAGGTCAAATTGTGGAGCTACAGAACGAAAGCTTTTGAAGACACTGGGCTTCAGTTTGCGGGTCTTATTATGGGTGACCACTCTAAAACAGCGATCAATACCCAATTGAATACCGGAACAGTAATAGGGGTCGCTTCTAATATATTTAAGCCTGGTTTTCCGCCAAACCTTGTGGAGAATTTCTCATGGGGCGGAAGTAAAGATGATGAAAGGTTCAAGCTAGATAAAGCCTATGAAGTGGCAGAAAGAGCAATGGCAAGAAGAAAAGTTGTTTTAACGGATGACGATAAAGCTATACTGAAACATATTTTTAATACGTATTAAATGATAAAAACCTCCATTTGGAGGTTTTGTATTACTTTTTCATTATGACTTTTGTTGTCTAATTAATATTTTTAATTTCAAGGTTTGCAGCCTTTAAAATAAGTTCTGTTACTTCATAAAATTTCCCGTGATATTCTTTTGAAATTCCATGAGTATAGAATTTCTTCTCCGTATTATCTTTCTTAAAGTAAATCGAATTACTACCTCCATCTAAGATTCCAATAAGATAATTTTGTTTTTTTGGCAATTCTAGTTCTTCTTGTTTTATGTTTAAAATAATATCAGAAATTTGCTGATACTGCTCATAAGAAATCCTTTTATTATCAAAGTACTCTCCTCTTCTAAAGATTTTTACTATTACAGGTCTTGTTCTCTTTTTATAAGTAGGAATCAATGTAATTGTTAATTTATCTCCTCCTATTACAACAGCATTCATATGATTAAACTGAATGAACTCAGAATTGACATTCTTTACTGTACACGAAGCCAACAGAACTAACGAACAGATTATTAATAAAAAACTTTTCATTTATTGCTTCGTTAGCACAATATCTTTTGGAAAATTGATAGGGAAATCACCATACTGCTCTACATATGCATTATGTTGGCAATTTTCATCAATAAAACTTGGAAGATATTCAAAATGTAAAGTCATTTGGTTTCCTGTAAAACTTGTAATATCAAGAAAAGCTTTTTTATTACACATATTTTTTGGGGAAAAGTATATTCTTTTCCAGTTTTCGTTTACTAAACTATTTCCAATACCTCTAAATTCAGGAGATTGATCATCAAAATTTGTAATCCTATCTATTTCTATCGTTCCATTTGATGCGATTATTTTTCTTTCACCAAATATTTTATCTTCATAAAATGGTTTATTCCCACTATAATAATATTTCACTTTCTTTAATTCTAAATAAATTGTTTTACCGCCCCAATTTCCTTTCCAAAGGCCTACATATTGATCAAGTTCATTATTAGTATCTTTTAGGTACGCGTTATCAGGAAGATTATCCAAACTAGTATTTAAAGGATAAATTTGTGCTTTACAAGAAATTGTAATGATTGAAAGTATGATTAAAAATATTTGTTTCATAATTTTATGTTTTTATTCTAAGGACAATTTGATTCGTTTAAAGTTCCATTAGTATTAAGACCAAGTTTTGTATTTCCAGTATCTGTGGTTCTAAATAATACAAGTCCGGTCATATTCATTTTAGTTTCCATAAAGTTTAAAAATTGTTTTTCTAATTTTTGCATATCATAGGTTACATTACCACTTACATTAGCTACACTTCTTGCTTCATTTAACTTTTTTGCATATAAATCATTTAAATCATCATATTGCTGTTGCGTATAATTAGGGAAAGCAGTTGCAGATGATCCGTCAAAATTAAATGAATAATTTCCATTGCTTGTTACTACAGTAAGCGTAAGATTATTTAAAGGGATTTTAGGAGTATTTGTTGCTACAGCATTCCAGCCTTGTGCCCAAACAATCCATTGATTAAATAAAATGATATCTCCTGGTGAAAACATCGGGTATAATGTATCGTAATGAGAATGCATTAAAGTAGTGGTATTTGAAAATATTTTCATATCTACCTGGCTGGTTCCGGGTTTGTTTTGAAGCATTTGATTTTGTAATGACCCATCAGGATTAATGTCAATTCTATACCCACTTTCATATCCATTTCCTGTTTTTCCTTCCAGGTCTATAATATTATTTTTGAAAGTAGGATTGATTGTTATTACTTTCAATTTCGAACAAGGATCCTGTTCTTCGGGCGGATCAGGATATTCATACCCATTATTTCCATCTCCACCACCATCCATTCCAATAGGATCAAATGTCTTTGGCGGGATACCTCCACCTCCCTGGAATTCACAATTGGTAACTGATTTTACATAAGGGACACAATTCGGCTCATTATCGGAACATCCTATTGATAACCACCTTGTAGTACATACAAAAGCAGATACTTTAGATGATATACTTTTATTTGTATTGATTACTTCATCATATTTAGTGACATTAGAATAGACGGCAAGATTAAAAAATTCAATCAGGTCCTTATCAGCTTTTTCGTAAAAAAACACTTTATCTCCTGTTCGCACCGCCTCCATTAAAAGTACAACCTTATTGTCTTTAATAATAGGAACTAATGCATATGTTTCATTAAAATTACCAAAAGTCATGGCATAATCCCAATTCATTTCACCATATTGAGTCCTTACATGTTCTAGGTTGGCATGCTTCAGGAAAACCTGCTGTACTTTGTCTATATAGACCTCGTCTTCCTTCCATAAGCTCTGGGAAGCATATTTGGCAGCACTAAGATTTTCAGTAGATGCGACAGGGCTTTCCTGTGGAAATAGATCTTCGCTGCGGCAGGACCATAGAAGAGCCATAAAGGCTGTCAGAAAAAGCAACCTGAGAATAATTTTTTTCCCCATTTTTCATTTGTTTTTTAGGTTATTAAATATAATTCTTTTTTATAACTCTACAAATGTGTGAAAAACAATTGGAGAAAATGCAGTCAAAAATTACTGATATCCGTATTATTTTTCTAAAAGAAAAAAATATGTAATTTTGATGAAAATACTTTGTGCTATGACTTTAGGTGAAAAGCTGAAAAAAGCGAGGATCAACAAAAACTTTACACAGGAATATCTTGCGGAAGTTCCACGTGTATCTCAGAAAACATATTCTAATTTTGAGAATGATAAAAGCAAACCTGGCTTTTCGCAGGTAGAAGAAATTGCAAAAATCCTGGATGTAAGTGTTTTAGATTTTTTAAGTGGGGACAGTATTACTGTAAATCAAAATAATAATGATGTTGCAATAGCACAGAATTATGCAACAATTAATGCTTCTGAAAAATTAATAGAACAGTATGAACAAAGACTAAAAGATAAAGACACAGAGATTGCTTATCTCCGAAAACTTATCGATAAAAATTAAAACTTCAAAATTTTGAAGTTTTTTTTATTTATGATGTAATAGAATTAAGATTTTAATTGTCTTACTAATAGAAACAAAACTCATGACCCAAGAAACTTTCAAGAATACGGTGTTTATTCTCAAAGACGAGATGTATCGTTTTGCGAAAAGATTCGTTATGAGCAGTGATGAGGCAGAAGATGTGGTGCAGGACCTGATGATTAAATTCTGGCAGAAGAAAGAAGAGCTGGAGAAGTTTGGAAATTTAAAATCCTATGCTTTGAAATCTGTCCGGAACGAATGTCTGAATCGGCTGAAGCACCATGATGTGAAGTTGGGATTTGCAGATTTGCAGCTTCACCGCTCAGAATTGTACAGCATGGACATCAATAACCTGAAGGAGCATATTATAGGTTTTATCAACCAGCTCCCGGAAAAGCAGAAAATGGTGATCCATCTGAAAGATGTAGAAGAATATGAGGTCTCGGAAATTTCCGAAATGCTGGAAATGGAAGAAAACGCAGTAAGAGTAAACCTGATGCGGGCGAGACAAAAAGTAAAAGAACAAATATCACAACTGATGAGCTATGAACAAAGATCAATTTCAGAATAAATACGATGAGATCTTCCACGATATAAAGGAAGAAAAGATGAACTGGAGTTTTGAAGATTTTCTTCAGAAAGCAGAAGGTGGGGCTGAAGGCTCCGAAACGAACGAGGCGCCCATCATTCCGCTCCAAAAAAATAAGCCTTCATTTCCGAAATGGTTTTGGATGGCAGCAGGATTAGTGCTTCTTTTCAGTGTTGGTTTTTTCTTTAATGATTACCGTACAGGGGTTATGGAAAGAGAAAAGCTGGTTAAAGATGAGGTTTTGAAGCAGAAATCAAAATTTATTGAAGAGAATAATGACCATCAGGAGCAGGTAGCGGTTAACCATACCGATTCCATTTCCGGAGCGAGAAAAGATTCTATCTTCCAGGAAAATTCAGTAGCGGAAAAGGATGTGCTGGATGAGATATTGCCAAAAAGAGGAAGATTGAAAAAAGAAACAAAACCGAAGTTCGTCAGTAACTCTTCATTCAAAAATAATAAAGCTTTAAAAGATTCTACCGGATATAAGGATTCTTATGTCATAGTTAACGGTAAAAGGATCGATAATGTAGATGAAGCTATCAATGTAACTAAATATTCATTCCAGATATTTGCCAATAACGTTAGTGAAAAGTTAGCTCAGCCTACAGTAGTAGACGACGATTATTAACAACAACAATAGATTATGCTCTGATCAGGTAACAATAATCAGCTTAAGAAAATAAAAATTGACTCATGAAAAAAATATTTATAGTATTCGCACTCGCTTTTTCCCATTTCTTTACAGTGTATGGGCAACGGGATAAGTTCGACATGCTTTTTGACAGGTACCAGGAGGTAGAAGGTGTAACCTCTATTAAAATTGCAAAGCCAATGTTCAGTATGCTGAGCAGCCTTGATATTGATGATTCCCAGCTGGATCAGATCAAGCCTCTGCTTTCGAAAATTAACGGATTGAAAATCCTTATTACAGAAAATCCGGAAAATATTAATACAACAGAAGGACGCAAAGTTCAGGATAATCTTTCCAGGCTCAGCAAAGATGTTTCCATGTATTTAAAAAACCTTAATTACAATGAGATCATGTCTGTCAATAATTCCGGATCAAAGATAAAATTTCTTTCTTCTGATGCAAAAGACGGAATGTTGGATGATCTCCTGCTTAGCATTGATGGAGGAAAAGGAGAAAATATCCTGGTCATGCTGGATGGAAAGCTTTCTATGGATGATGTGAATAAAATCATTAATTCCAGCGAAACCAAGACCAATACCAAGACCAATACAAGGAACAGCCTTACCTCTGAAAACAATTCCTCTTATCTTAACGGGGAAGCAAGAAATGTAGGCGAGTTCTCAGGAATTCAGGTAAGTGACGGAGTGAATGTGGTTTTCAAACAGGAAAGTCCTGCCAATGTAAAGGTAATCGCTGATTCTGATAAACTTCAGTATATCATTACAAAAGTGGAAAATGGAGTTTTGAAAGTCTACGTAGACAATAAGGGAACAAAGAATTTAAAGTTTAAAAACCTAAGCGTTAACATTTCCTCTCCAAGAATGGACAATATTAAAGCTTCTTCAGGAGCTAACTTTAATGTAGTGAACTCCTTAAAAGAAAATAACCTGGTTATTGATGCATCATCCGGAGCTAATGTGAAAGGAGACTTTAAGGTCTCTAACACACTGGATGTTGGAACTTCATCAGGAGCAGTGATAAGAGCAGGAATTACGGCGGGAACTATCATGATAAAAGCATCAAGCGGGTCCAATACAGCCTTTGAAGGAAAAGCAGATTCCGGAATAATAGATATCAGCAGCGGCGCTCTTTGTAAAGCTGACGATCTGAGGCTGGGTAACCTTGAAGTGGAGGCTACATCCGGGGCAAACCTTTCGGTAAATGTTTCCACAAAACTGAAAGTAAAAGCTTCTTCAGGAGGAATGGTGAAATATAGAGGAAGACCTGAAATAGAATCCAATATCAGTAAAATGTCCGGAGGTAATCTGAAACCTATCGATTAAAAAATGATAACCATGAAAACTTTAAAAAACATTTTTTTAGGAATCCTTACATTACTTACGCTTCAGTCATGTATTGTTTCAGGAAAACCTAATATGGACTTCTTTAAGCAGTCCGGGTATGATTTTAAAGGAGCAAGATTTGCCAGCTTCAATGTACCTGTATTTATGGCAAAACCTTTTATCAAGAAAGCTTTGAGAGAAGATGGTGAAAGTGAAGAAGTAATTGCTCTGGTTAAAAAGGTCTCAAAAATAAAAGTCATGACTGTAGATAACGGGAGTAAAGAAATGCTGAACGAATATTCCAGGTATCTGAATGACAATAACTTTGAAGAATGGGCAACCATAAAGCATAACGGTGAAAATGTCAATGTAAGGGTAAAGCAGAATGGGGAAACCATTAAAAATATGATGATTACTGTCAATTCAGATAAAGAACTGGTTTTCGTGGATGTGAAGGGAAACTTTACAGCAGATGATATTTCAAACGTAATTAATGCCGCTACAGATAAGTAACCACTGTTCATAAGTATGCATCATTAAAGATATAACAAGTAGTTTCATACTATACTAATTATTTTGTACAGAAAGGCCGTTCTTAATAAGAGCGGTTTTTTCATTTAAGTTATTGATTATTAAATTTTATTTAAACTATTGAAAAGGATTTTCATATCTCGTCAAAATAACCTAATTTTGCAAAGAAAGTAAAGATGTCTATTCATAACAAAATTGTAGAGACAGCCATCACTTTCGATGACGTTCTTCTAGTCCCTTCTTATTCAGAAGTTTTACCTAACCAGGTATCATTAAAATCAAGACTTACCGACAAAATTACGCTGAATGTTCCGATAGTTTCTGCTGCGATGGACACAGTTACTGAAGGAGATCTGGCTATTGCTCTGGCAAGAGTCGGAGGTTTGGGTTTTATCCATAAAAACATGACGATCGCTGAGCAGGCTGCACAGGTGAACCGTGTAAAACGTTCAGAAAACGGAATGATTTCTGACCCTGTTACCCTTTCTAAAGATCACACCTTAGCTGAAGCTAAGGAAACTATGGCCAAATATAAAATTTCTGGCCTTCCTGTAGTGGATGCAGATAATGTACTGATAGGAATCATTACCAACAGGGATGTAAAATATCAGGAAAACCTTGATATGAAGGTTGAAGAGATCATGACCAAGGAAAATCTGATCACTTCTGATAAAAATACCAACCTTGAGCAGGCTAAAGAAATTCTTCTTAAAAGCAGAGTTGAAAAGCTTCCGATCGTGGATAAAGACAATAAGCTGGTGGGATTAATTACCATTAAAGATATTGATAACCAGTTGGAATATCCGAATTCCAATAAAGATCACAAAGGGCGTCTTATCGTAGGAGCAGGTGTTGGAGTTGGAGAAGACACGATGGACAGAATTGCAGCATTAGTAAATGCTGGCGTTGATATCGTGGCTATTGACTCTGCACACGGACACTCCAAAGGAGTTTTGGATAAAATTTCAGAAATCAGAAAGGCATATCCGGATTTAGATATCGTAGGAGGAAATATTGTAACTGCTGAAGCAGCAAAAGACCTTATTGAAGCTGGAGCTAACGTTCTTAAAGTTGGAGTAGGACCCGGCTCTATCTGTACAACGAGAGTGGTTGCCGGCGTTGGGGTTCCCCAGTTATCTGCGATCTACAATGTATACGAATATGCAGCTTCCAAAAACGTAACAGTAATTGCCGATGGAGGGATCAAGCTTTCCGGAGATATTGTAAAAGCGATCGCAAGTGGGGCAGGAGCAGTAATGCTTGGTTCCCTTTTAGCCGGAACTGATGAGGCTCCGGGAGAAGAAATTATTTTCCAGGGAAGAAAATTCAAATCTTACCAGGGAATGGGAAGTCTTTCCGCTATGAAGAGAGGAGGAAAAGAAAGATATTTCCAGAGTGAGGCTAAAAAATTTGTTCCGGAAGGAATTGAAGGAAGAGTACCACACAAAGGAAAGTTAGAAGATGTGATATTCCAGCTGACCGGAGGTTTAAGAGCAGGTATGGGATACTGTGGGGCTAAAGATATTGAAGCTTTACAGAAAGATACTAAAATGGTTATGATCACCGGAAGCGGTTTGAAGGAATCTCATCCACATGATGTAATTATTACTCAGGAAGCTCCGAATTATTCTTTTTAGGATATTTAAAGATATATTATAAAACTGGCTGTACATAATTTGTACGGCCAATTTTATTTAAACCTACAAATAACCAACAGCTTGAAAAAGGAGTTTATATGGTTCAGATTTCCAATGGGAAAGATAGCAAAACTTCTAAACTGATCATTAAATAAAAGTTGGTCATACAAAATATAAATGCCTCCGGTACCGGAGGCATTTTTTATTATGATTGGTTCAGTTGATTTTAATATATTTAAATCTTCGCTTGATAACATTATTCAGGAATCTTCCCTTCGATTGGGCTTCTCTGAATTTTTCAGATATAGATACCGGAACCTTAAGGTAATCATAAACAGCCCCGGACTGATATACAATTCTTAATATTTCAGTCTCAGGAAAATAAGTATAGCTGTTGACAACACTTGAAGGCATGGAATATAACCTGCAAAAAATATTCCCCAAAATAGCCCTCAGAAATTCCGAAGGCTATATCAATAATCAAGTAATGCTATAAGACATTATAGGTTTTATTTTTTCACGAATTTAAATTCATGAGATTCAAAATTTTTAGTAGTAATTTTTAAAAGATATACTCCTGCAGAAAGATGAGATACATCGATTTTCTGATCAAACGGTTCAGACCCTACCAGCTGCCCATCCAAGTTATAGATTTGTGTCGTCTGCCCGGTATCAATTCCCGAAATACGGATAACATCTGAAACTGGGTTCGGAAAAATCTGAATTTTAGATTTTGTGACCTCCGATGTTCCCAATGGTGAGCTGTGTACATCCCCTGTCATTGTAGAATTGGTGCCAGTAAGGTTTCCTCCGCATTGCCCACTCGTTACGGCTGAATTTTCCACCCAGGTTCCAAACGTATTGCTTGGTGGATTCATACTGGCGTTATTTCCTGTTGAATTGTAATAAATAAGTGAAGGAGCAGTAAAGGTTCCGTTTCCTTCATCAGCGAGAAATTCCCACCTGGTAAGGGCATTGTTCCATTGAATTTTAAATTCGCAGGTCCCCAACCCACCACATGGCTGACCATCAACAGGTGTTGTAATGTAAATATTTTTGTTGAATGCATCAACTCCGGTTTTCGTGAATATAAAATTCTGGTTGTCAAATAGGTTATGACACCCATTGAAAGTAATGGTCTGTGCGGCCATCGTACTTCCAAGAGCTATTGCTAATAAGTATAGAATTTTCATAACTTATTAATTAAAAGATGGATAAATACCCTGTAAAGCTATGATACATCTCATTGTAACAAAGGGAGGTCTGTTTTCATGGGGTTGAGATCCTCCGGCTGGATTCACCATGGTAGCCTTCATTGTTGTATTTGCATTGGCGTCTGAATATTCCTTGTCTAAAAGTTTAGTATCTGCAGGGAGATTCCCTGTAGGTGTGTTTTGATTTCCTTCAGCTGTTACAGCATTTATGGTATGACTATGAATAGGCATCTGTTGCTGCGTCAGTGTAACAGTTTCACTGCCGCCAATTTCGCCTATTAAATAATTCTGCGAAATGCCTGGTCCCTGTCCCTGGGAAACTAAAACTCTTCCTCTCATATCAGGCAGCGCAAAATTAGTTGTTCCGTTTCCTCCATAAGTGGTTCCCAATAAGGAGAAAAGAGCCTGGTTTTGAGCTATAGGCAGGAGTTGTCCATTGCAGTCTGCCCATCCGTTTGGTGCCCTGTTGTAGGGTACAAAAGCAATCTGTCCAAGAAAAGGTTCATATTGTGCTTTTAAAGTAGAAATGAATGCAACGCTTATGAAAAGCGTGAATGCTAAAATTGAGTTTTTCATGATGGATTAGTTTAGTAGAGTAAAATTATAAAATATTCGGATAAAATAATCATATATAGAAAAAACCTCTCAGAATTGACTGAAAGGTAAGATGTTATTAATTTTAATTTCTATTTTTCTGGATTTTTTCTCTACTGGCCGAGCATCTTATGATACGTTGCAATATGCAGATGTCCTTCTTCTTTAATGCTCACCTCAAGTTTATGTTTTTTTGCGGTCAGGTAGATTTCTTTAGGCAGCATACTACCTTTTTTGCTGAGCTCAATGCTCATATCTTTCAAAAGATCTAAATGAAGAAGCAGATCTTCCCTCGTTTTTACAGCGAGATCCTGCATCAGTCTTTCAATTTTTTTATCCGTAATATCATGCTGCATACGATGCGGATAATCCTCCAGGCTATATGTTGCCTGATATTCTTCATCAAATCCGTATTTTCTGATATAATCGGTGGCAAGTATGGTAGCCTGCTCCCTGTCGTGGCTTCTTCCTATGCTTGCATTATTTTCTCCAAAAATGATTTCTTCAGCAATACCACCGGCCAGATAAATTTTAATCCTGTCAAGCAGGCTCTCCTTTGTATCATGGATCTGGTGCGGAAAGGTAAATCCTGCAGCATAACTGCTGGCTACTTTGCTTTTCAGCTGTAAAGGGGCAAAACCTGTATAAAGCATATAACATACTGCGTGGCCACATTCATGAACACTGATATTGGCTACTGCATCCTGCTGGCTGGATTGCCGTATACTGTCGATTCTTCCGGTATAAGGAATTTCAATGATACGTTTTCCTACTTTACCGGTGATTGTTTTCTGCTTCACCAGATAATCAATTTCAATGGTTTTGTCATCATTGATAATGGCTTCAAATAGAAATTTGCTGAGGTTTGTGTCAAGGATATCAACTACACTGCTGAATACCGGGCGCACACCCTGTACAGGAAATACTCCGTTTCTATAGATCAGCTCATTGATGCTTTTGCTGATTTTTAAGCTGATCCCAAATTTTGTTTTTGTCTTAGTTTTAAGATTGTTTATTTCCCTTTGGATAAGTTGCTGAAAATCTTCTGTCTTTAATGAAAAATAGATCAAATGGATATTTCCAAATCGTGCTACCTGCTCCGGACGGAATTTTCTTGACAAAGCATTTTTTATATCAACAACAGTTATTTTCTTTGTGAATGCATGATATATATTCGCATCTATATCTGCTTCGCTGGTTTCACGGGACATCTGAAAAGCTTCATCCAGGTTTCCGCTGATAATGATCAGCATTTTGCTGTAATCTACCGGCTCATAGATTTTTTTCTCTTTCTGCTTCTTCAGAATCAGCTTGATCATATCTTCCTCTTTCATATCGATGATACTCATCACATCATCTTCCATGCTGAGGTACTTTTTCAGTTCCTTGGCGTCCCAAAGATTCAGATAAGGATTTTCATCCATTTCCGTTTCGCCGTTTATCTTTCGCCGTTCATTTTCTTTTTTACGCAAAAGATAGGAGAACAGATAATGTTCAAGATCATCCCGTTCCCTTTTGCTTAACCTTCCGTCACTTAAAAGTTCCCAAAAATCAGTAAACTTTGTCTGTGGTACCGGAGTGCCGTCGGGATCGATTGTATTAAAACGCTGGATTTCATCAAAAAGAACGATGCTCGGTTTTTCATCACTGAGGCGGTTACTCTGGAAAATATCGGATACACTTTTACTCCATGAAGTTTCATCGCTGTTGCTGAGCTCTATTTCTACAAAACGATTTTGAAATTCCAGGAACCGGACGGTTTTTCTTACAAGATCTGTCTTTCCTACGCCCGTCATTCCCCACAGATTAATCACTACGGGACGGGTTAGGATTTCGGGCATCAGATACCAGATCTGGATGTATTCCATTAAATCATCAATAATCTTATCAATTCCGATGAATTCTTTTTTCAGGAATGCTTTACAGTCGTCCAGCTTTTTCTTTTTCTTCTGGATCTCTTCTTTATCAATAATCATGCGTGAAAAATACGCTATTTTTTTAAATTATCCTTAAAATCATCAATTCTGAAATCTGTCAGGGCATTTCCCTTTTCAATTTTTTCCTTAGAGTAAAGCCTGAAATCATTTTCTGTTTTTTCTAACAGGTAATCATAAGGCCCGACATGGGAAATTAATTTTACCAGAACCGGAGAGATTTCAAGACATATGAAAAGCCCCATGATAAAAGCGGCCGCCAAGCCTATAATTGCTGAGTTTTTGCCCAATTCATCCAAAGCCTGGAGTCTTGCAGCAAAACCATTGAATTTATCCTCAAAGGTTTCCGAAGATTTCCTTTCTGTTTCCAGGTTCGTATAAACTTTAGAGATCTCTTTATCTAAATATTCGACTCTGGGGGCATTCTGCTTCTGGAAATTTTCCAGATCCTGACGACGCTGTTCCTTCAATTCCTGCTTACGTTTTGCGTTAGGACCATAACCTTCTTTTCCACTCGTAAGCCCGGACTGTTTTCCAAGGATTTCTTTTTCAAGCTCTACAGCTGCCGAATCATAAGCTTTCTGATACTGTACGGCTTTTTCTGCAATCTGTTTTTTTTCAGTTTCAAAAGGACCGCTCTGTTTCAGGATTCTGCCGCTCATTTCGCCCTCAAGCTGTTTTTTATTTCTTTGAATGATGGTATTGAGTTGTTTGTTAACCTCTTTTTCAAAAATTTTAAGCTCCAGAGGCTTAGAAATAATAATTCCTAAAAATGTTGCCAGCACAAGACGGGGAATAGCCATTAAAATCTGATTTCCCCATGTTCCTGTTTTTTTGATGGAGGAAACGATGTAACGGTCTAAGTTGAAGATCATTAATCCCCACAGAATTCCGAAACCCACTGAAGTCCATATATTGTCAAATACAGTATACATGGCATAACCTGCAGATAAAGTGGCAAAAACGGCAGTAAATAATACAATTCCTCCAATTCCTGAAAATTTATTCCATTCACTCGGAGTCTTTCTTAAAATATGAATGTTTCCTCCGGAGCATACCATAAGAAACTTCTGGAACCAGTTTATTTTATGATTCGCTTGATTTATAGTTTGTTGGTTTGTTTTCATTAGTGAAAATTTATACAAATGTAGCACTAAAAATCATACCAATGTAAAAGATAGTATTATGTTTTGCCAAGTAATTAAGCGTTTTGATTTAATTGATTGATTTACATTATACTAATTGTTGCCAAATAAGAACGTTCAATAATCAATTTAAAATATTATCTATGATTTTAATACGCCACGTTCTGTCGTTTTGCCCAGATATCTTTGCCTAATACAATCAGCAAAGTGATAAAAAAACACTTTAAAGTGAAGAAATTATATTAAATCACATTAACATGACTTGATTGTGTTAAAAAACGTTAAATTTGCAAAATTATACGAACTAATATACATAAATAGATGAGAAAGCTCTACATGAGTGCATTTACGATGTGCACAATCCTGGGTCTGTCGGCCCAGGAAATATTATGGCAGAAAGACATCAAATCCTCTACACAGGATTTTCTAAGCCAGGTTACTACAACAATAGATCAACAGTATCTGATCACAGGAAGCTCAATTCAATCCAACCCTTCAATAGGCTCAGGGACCTCAAGTCAAAAGCAAAATAATGGCTACGATTTTCATGCGATAAAACTGAACCAGCAAGGTCAAGAGGTCTGGGAAAAGTTCTTTGCCGGAAACAACCATGATTATTTATCTGCAACCGTTGCTACACAAGATGGTGGATTTTTGATTTCTGGTACCTCATATTCAGGAAAGGGTCTGGATAAAAAAGAAGATTCCAAAGGTGGATCTGATATTTGGCTGATCAGATTGAATGAATTTGGAGACGAATTGTGGCAGAAAACTTTAGGATCAGCATCCGATGAAGAAGCAAGGTCAGTCATTCAGACGACAGATTTAGGTTTTTTTGTAGCTGGGAATGTTCAAAATTCAGCTAAGGGTTATGGTTCAAAAGATGTTTTGATTGTAAAACTCGATAAGGATGGAAAAGAACTCTCTCAGTCAGTTTTAGGTGGAAAAGGTTTGGATGAAGTGGAGAAAATGATCCCTACCAAAGACGGCGGAGCTTTGCTAGGAATCTATTCCAGAAGTGCTACAGGCGGCTCAAAGAAAACCGAAAACTTTGGTGAAGGAGATTATTGGGTGATCAAGCTTGATAAAACCGGAAAAACAGAATGGGAAAAGAATTTTGGGGGCAAAGCAGATGACCATTTAAGAACACTCGCCTTAACTGCTTCAGGCTATTTAATTGGCGGCGAATCCAGATCCGAAAGATCAGGAAATAAAACCGCAGGTATAGAAGAAGGCACCGATCTATGGCTGATTTCTTTAAACGAAAGAGGTGAGGAAATCTGGCAGAAGTCTTACAATTTTGGAAACAGGGATATTCTAATGGGAACGAGTGTAATCCAGAGTCAAGATTCAAGAGCCAAGAACCAAGATGTCACAAAAGGAATTCTTTTGGGAGGTTACACTCAGGCAGAAGGAAGGATTGAAGCCAATGATGAAACTTTCTGGATGCTGTATCTGAACCAGGATGGCAATGAGCAGTGGAGAAAACATGTAAAAGGAGAATCCAGAAAACGTGAGGAAAGACTTTCAGATATAAAGCTGAACAGAGATGGCTCCATTATCCTAGCAGGAACCAGTGCAGAAGAACTTGGAAAAGAGAACTGGAAGATTGTGAAGCTGGGAGATAAACAGCTTGATCAGTTGATTGAAAAGCAGGACATCAAAATTTATCCTAATCCGGTTTCAGACTATGCGTATGTAGAAATAGGCTCCCAATTTAAAGAAGCTGATATTATGCTGTATGATATGGGCGGAAGACAGCTTCAGAGTTTAAAGACTAAGAATAAGGTTACTAAGATTAATACTCAGAATTTGATACAGGGGGCTTATCTGGTTACCATTAAAACGGATACGAATAAAACGGCAAATGCTAAATTGATTAAAAAATAAATGATGAAGAATAAAATTATTTTATTGATGGTAGTTCATTTTATATTAACTATCTCTGCCCAGGTAAATGTAAAGTCACCAAATTTGGATGCGTCGTCGGTGTTTAAATTTACAGAAACTCCGGTTTCTCTAAACAATGGGTTGGTTAATATAAATTTACCGATATATATAATAAGGACAAAGGACCTAGTTATTCCTGTTCAGTTGGATTACCATTCAAGAGGAGTGAGGGTGGAAGATATAGCCTCAACAGTTGGAATAGGCTGGAGTCTGAGCTATGGAGGAATGATCAGCAGGCAAGCAAGAGACAGACCAGATGATTCATCAAACGGTTATCTGATTACAGACAGCTATACTAATTTTTTTACTGATATCCAGAAAAGAGCAGCAGTTTATAACCAAATGATGTCTTCACCTACTAGAGATTTAGTGCCTGATCAGTTTTACTTTTCAACTCCTAGCTATTCTGGAAAATTTATTTTTGATCAGTTTGATAAAAAAATTGTTCAGCAGCCTTTTAGTGATTATAAAATATCTTCAACTGCAACTCAAAATTCATTACTAAATAGTTGGACGATAGTAGATGAAAGAGGGAATAAGTTTTACTATGGAAATTTAGGAACACAATCTTTCAAAAGCTCACTTCAAGTACAAGGTTATATTCAAAATAATACACCTTCTCTTACCTACGCCTTAAATGGGGAGAATTCGGAAGATCCTTATGTAGATACTTGGTATTTAATTCAAATTGAAACTGTTAGTGGAGAGCTTATCAAATATAACTATACTCCGGATGAATCTTACTATTATAAAAAAGATTATGATAAGATTGTTTATCCTTGTATTTCAACACCTTGTGATCAGCCTACAAACTTAGGAGTCTATACATACTTTTCCAAGATCAATGAAAATAAATATATCCTGGAATCTATTGAGTTTCCTGAGGGTAAAATCAAATTTTTACCATCTTCTTCCAATCGAACAGATATTTTAGGTGGAAAGTCGCTGGATAAGATTCAGATCTATGATAGTAAAAATCATTTGCTTGAATACTTCCAACTCAATTATAATATTCAGGAATCTATCCAGAATCCTAATACAAATCCTTTACTAACCTCATTAGATGTCTCCTCAAGTAAAAGGATGTTTCTTAATGAAGCAATTCGTTATTCAAAAGAGAATACCGTTATTGAAAAATACCGTTACAATTACAATTCCACTCTGCTTCCGAACAGATTTTCAACATCTCAGGATATGTGGGGATATTATAACAATGCTTCTAATGGCAGTTATTTGCATTTTTTTGATTATAATGGGCATTTATCCAGTAATAGGGAGAGTGATGAGGAGAAATCAAAAGCAGGAATTCTGGAATCTGTAAGCTATTCTACAGGCTTAAAAACAGAATTTATTTATGAAAATAATCTTCTGAAGCCTACTTTTAGTATGAACGAAATACTTGGAACCGTAAATTCTCCTTATGAGACTAAATCTGAGCTTCTTTTAAAAGCAGGAGACATACTACCCAATTATGATGCAGCTACTAATTCATATTATAAAGACATTACGATAGACCCTCTAATGTATGATTCAGAAATAAAAATAACTTTTGACTATCATTCATTTACGGATCCTAATATACCTACAGAATGCAGCTATTATACGGGATGGGTTGAAAAAAATGGTGTCAGGGTCACCCTTTTTCCCAATATAGGAGCTAGTAAGACCATTGTAAAAGGTACTTCCAGCACCCAAGCACTCGCCGCAGGCTCCTCTTACAGATTAGGCATAACAGCATACGGCTGTTCATTAGAAGATGTAATTTCTAACCCTTCTGAAAGTGTATCATTAATTTTGGATTATAAAGTAGCGAGTACTAATGAAACTCTTTATTATGGACCTGGAAACAGAATTAAACAAATTAAATATTGGGATAAGGATCAGTTAAAAGTAAAAAAAACATTTGAATATAAGGGACCTACCGGACAAAACAGTGGAGATTTGTTTGGTATGAAAGAATATGTGGGTGTGGTAGGTATGAATGCTAATAATATTCCGATTTTAGATCCAAAAGGAGTTGTCGCTGGTTCAGTGAATTCCTCTTTGGAATCTAACAGTATGGGATACAGGTATGTAAAGGAATATGTAGGTGATTCTGTTGAAAATAAAGGACGTATCGATTATGAATTTACAAACTTTTCCGACGGAAGCAATTTTTTAAAGTATCCTTTTACTCTGCCAACAGATAATCAATGGACTAGAGGGTTATTAATCTCAAAAAAATATTTTGAGAATATTAATACTTCATACAAACTTTTAAGAGAAGAGTCCAATGAATATAAGTTTGGTGGTTTTGATACACCTTATGAGATCAGTCCAGCAATGGGGTTTGAGTTTGCAGACGGAGTAATTAACAACTACACTAAAAATAGAAATTATTATGTTGTCCCATTGGCTCATATTTATCAGAATCTTTCTCATCTTGTTAACAAACCTCTGCCGCACAGTAATTTTTTAATAGCTGACTATTCTGATAATCTTAAAATATATTATAAACCCTATTATTTTAACAGTGGTAAAATAGAAAAGTATAAAACGACAAGCTTTGATCATCTGAATGATAAGATCTTAACCTCTGAAAATACTTTTTTATATAATAGTAATTATCACTATCAACCTATTTCACAAATAACAACAGATACTGATAAAAAAGTAATTGAAACAACCTATAAATATTCTCAGGAAAAAGGAAATCAATATCTTGTTGATAAAAATATTGTTGGAATTCCTTTAGAAACTGTAATAACTAATAAAAAAGATATTCAGGATACAGGAAAAAGAGTTTCAAAAACTGAAATACTTTATCCATCATCTCAATCAGAAGCGGATACCAAAACATCAGGATTAGCTTTACCTTATGAAATACAATCCACGGATTTGCTTAATATAAGCACTAAAGAAATTGAATATCAAAAATATGATTCAAAAGGCAATCTCCAGCAGTACACAGCAAAAAATGGTATTTCAACAACGATCATCTGGGGGTATAGCAATACCCAACCAATAGCTAAAATAGAAGGGGCAAAACTTTCAGATATCAACCAGTCATTGATTGACAGTATCGTAAATGCTTCAGACAATGATGGACAGTTGAGTACTGATACGTCAGAACAGTCACTGATCTCTGCTTTAGATGTGTTCAGAAATAATTCTGCGTTAGCAGGTTATCAGATCAGTACTTATACTTACGATCCATTGATTGGAGTAAAAAGCATTACCCCGCCATCAGGAATCAGGGAACTTTATAAATACGATACAGCCAACCGTCTTGAAAAGGTGATCGACATCAATGGAAAAGTATTGAAAGAATTCAAATACAACTACAAAAACTAACACACGATGAAAAAAATAATTATCCCGATCAGTGCATTATTTATAACGGGTTTAGCTCATGCACAGCTTTCACCGACAGAAAATTACGTCTATTCAAAAACATATCTTTCAGACCCTACCCTTTCAACTCCAAAAACCTCAGAAACCGTTCAGTATTTTGATGGCTTAGGAAGACCAAAACAGGTAGTGAATGTCAAAGCTTCACCATTAGGAAAAGATATGGTTACCCATATAGAATACGATGGGTTCGGAAGACAAGTGAAGGATTTTCTTCCTATTCCTCAGTCAGGAACCCTGAATGGTGCTATTGTTCCAACTCCATTAGCCAATGCTCCATCGGTATATGGTTCAGAAAAGATCTATGCAGAAAAGGTTCTGGAAAACTCTCCACTGGATCGAATCCAACTGCAGGTTCAGGTTGGAAATGACTGGGCGAACAAACCCGTAGCTTTTCAGTATGGCACCAATGCTCAAAATGAAGTTTATAAATTTACAACCAATACCACCTGGGTAAATAATGCCACATCATCAGCATTAGTTCTGGAATATTTTCCTGCTAACCAACTGTATAAAAATACAGTAACTGATGAAGATGGTAATGTTACTATAGAATTTAAAAATGGACAGGGGCAAGCTATATTGGTAAGAAAGGTTAATGATGGAGGGAATATAGATACTTATTATGTATATAATGAGTATAACCAGCTGGCATTTGTTATCCCTCCCAAAGCATTAGCAGGGCCTATTACAGAAACAGTGTTGAATGATTTGTGTTATCAGTACCGCTACGATGGCAGGGGCAGACTCGTAGAAAAGAAACTTCCTGGAAAAGGCTGGGAATTCATGGTGTATAATAAGGCTGATAAACTCATTATGAGCCAAGATGCCAATATGAGGACATCTTCGAATTGGATGTTTACTAAATATGATAAATTTGGAAGAGTCGCTTATACGGGTATTTCAATAACTTCCCTTACAAGGCAGGCATTACAAACCAATGCAAACGCCAGTGCCAATGTATATGAATCCAGAAGTACAACTACCTTTACAATGAATGGAATGCCTATATATTATTCCAATGTGGCTACTCCTGTAAATGTAGGAAGGGTCTTAACCATCAATTATTATGATTCTTATCCTGGGTACAGCTTCAATCCTTCTTTTCCTTCCACAATTCAGGGAGAGCCCGTGTTAACCGAAACTTCTTCAGCCGAAGGAAGAAGCACTAAAGGATTTCCTATAATGAGTCTGGTTAAGAACATCGAAGACGATAACTGGACAAAAAATTACACCTATTACGATACCAAAGGAAGATCCGTAGGAACCTATTCTATCAACCACTTGGATGGTTATACCAAAACAGAATCCAAACTGGATTTTGCAGGTGTTCCCCAGATTGTTGTTACCAGACATAAAAGATTGAATACAGACACGGAAAGAGTTATCACAGAAAACTTCACCTATGACCACCAGAACAGGCTGCTCGTACACAAGCATCAGGTAGATACTAATCCTGAAGAAATTCTTGCTCAGAATAAGTATAATGAACTCTCCCAGCTGGAATCCAAAAAAGTTGGCGGAGTATCATTAGCGTCCCCTTTACAGATTATCGATTACAAGTACAATATCCGTGGATGGATGACCAATATCAATGATCCGGCAAACCTGGGAACCGATTTGTTTGGATATAAAATTAATTACAACCAGGTTGAAGGGCTGGAAGTTCCGGATGCTTCTGACAGTGGACTCATGGTAAAACCCAAATACAATGGGAATATAGCTGAAGTATCTTGGAAAACTCTGACTCAGGAAAATGAGCCTTTGAAAAGATATGGTTATGTATATGATCCTATAAACAGGCTGACAGCAGGTTTTTATCAGAGCTCAGGAAATGAGACAGGAAGGGAATATTTTGAAAAGCTGGAATATGATCTTAATGGAAACATCACCCGATTAAAAAGATCAGAGGGATTACTGCCAGGTAGTACTACAGCACTGATGATAGACAATCTTAAATATGACTATGTTGGAAACCAGCTTACAAAAGTTACTGAAGAACAGATTGGAAACAGCAAGGGATATCCCTATGTAGCAGCTCCCACAGCCATAGGGTATGATCTGAACGGAAACATGCTGAATCATAAAGATAAAGGCATTTCATCAATTCAATATAATTATTTAAATTTACCCAAACAGATTACCCAGAATGCTCAGGTAACAAATTACGTATACAGAGCAGACGGTGTAAAAGTGAAAAAGCTCTTTGGAGATATAGAAACCAATTATCTGGACGGATTCCAATACAAGTCAACATTTCAAGTAGAATCCTGGAATGGTGAAGGAATTTATCATTCAGACCCTAATGAAATTCCAGAAGTAAAGCTGAGAATTATTCCTACATCAGAAGGATATTATGATGCAATAAACAATGCATATATCTATAATTTTACAGATCATTTAGGAAATATAAGGCTGAGTTATACCGACACTAATAAAGATGGAATTATACAGCCAAGACAATATTATTGGAAACAATGTGATGAACCATCAGGCCCATGGGTACCCGTTAATTGTATTGATGGATGGAAACCTGGAGAAATTGTAGAAGTAAACAATTATTATCCTTTTGGATTGCTGCACAATTATACTGCTACCACGAAGAATGCTTATCAGTACAAGTATAATGGAAAGGAGCTTCAGGAAACCGGAATGTATGATTATGGCGCAAGATTCTATATGCCAGATATTGGAAGATGGGGTACGGTTGACCCATTGGCTGAGCAATATCGAAGCCATTCTACATACAACTATGCTGTGAATAATCCTATAAGATTTATTGATCCGGATGGAAGAGGTATAGAAAGCACTCATACAGATAAATTTGGCAACGTTGTTATGGTTGCCAACGATGGAGATAATGGCGTTTATAAGCACTCTGGAGATACCCAAGAGACATTAGAAGAATTAGGTAAATCTTATAATTCGGAAAGCAATACTGCAGCAGGAGGAGAAAAAATGGGAGAAACTGAATATTGGGATGAATTTGTTAATCCTGATACCAACATAGCAGAAGGAACAATACACTTTGGAATGGAACAGAGCTGGGATCCTTTAATATTAGATGCCAATGAACATTCCAAAAAGAGTGGTCTGATGCAAACAATGGAAGAATCTAAATTAAATAAGCCGCTTGATATTAAGAATAATAAAGATTGGGCACCAGAAGGTCCAATGACAGGACGCTTGTTAAATGGTAAATATGCTACTGGAAGATCTGCAGGTAATTATTTAGCAGGATTAAATGGAGTAACTTCACAATTATATGGATTTAAAATAAGTGGCATAACTTATATGAAATTGGCGGGAGCTTATCAAAGAGGATTGTTAGATACTTTTACGGCTGGTAATATTGTTGTATTTGGACCAAGCTATGGACCTGCTCCCTACTATGGAGAAGAGCCATACTCTGGAAGACGAATTTTAGAAGGAATAAAAGGAGGGGAAAAAGCTAACAATAAATAATATTATGAAAAGTTACATTTATATAGTATCATTACTTTCATTGATTTTAGTATCTTGTAATAATGAATTAGGAAATCAGCAATTAAATCAAAGCGAAATAATTTCCAGTAAAGGAGAGCGTATTTATATCTCGACAATTAACTTGGGTATGACTGGAGACAAACAATTTACAGTAATAACCAATAAAAAAATAATGGATGTAAAAGATTTTGATAAAACTAATAGCTTGGAAGGTTTAGATCCTTTTATATATAGTTTTTCTAATGATACATTAAGTTTATATTTTAGAAGCTCTGTTAAATATAAAGTCCCATTTAATACTGAATCAATAAAAATAGATTATATTGTATTAAATAATGCTGATTATGTACAATTGTATAAAAAAAGTTTTGATAATAAACTATATCATTCTGTACCCCATCATAATGGTTCAACTGGTTATCCTAATATACCAAAGGCACCTAAATAAGATTTTAATAAGATAACAATCGACCCTCATTTTTATGAGGGTCAATATTATTGGCAATATAATGTTTGGAACTTATATTTTTATCATATCTGAATTAGTTAAATTCCAATATCACCAATAAATATAACAAATTTATATCAAAATACATCTCATTCTAATCAATCTCAAACCTATCTAACTATTCCAAAGGTGATTTTCAGGATATGAAGATTGACAAGTGAACCCCGGATATTAACAAGTTATAAAACTCATATTAAGTCTCTTTAATGGGAATTTAATCTCCATTAAAAGACTTTACATTTGCAAAATTTAAAAATAAAAACAAATGAGAAAACTCTATATGAGCGTTTAGTGGATTATATATTTATAATTATACAGATCATTTAAGAAATGTTAGATTGAGTTATACTGACACTAATAAAGATGGAATTATACAGCCGAGGCAATACCGTGTACAGCAATGTGATGGACCTTGGGATCCTTGGAATCCACCCAACTGCATAGATTACTGGACGCCAGGTGAAATTGTAGAAGTAAACAATTATTATCCTTTTGGATTAATGCACAATTATACTGCTACTACTCAAAATGCTTATCAGTATAAATATAATGGAAAAGAGTTGCAGGAAACAGGGATGTATGATTATGGTGCGAGATTTTATATGCCGGATTTAGGAAGATGGGGAGTTGTGGATCCGTTGGCGGAGAAATATCAGCCAATGTCTCCATATCATATGTCTGGAAACAATCCAATTTTTTATGTAGATTCTAATGGAATGAACTATGATGATTATGGAGTTGATAATAATGGAAATGTCACCTTAATTCAAAAAACTGAAGATAACTTTGATAGGCTTTTATGTAGCTAAAAGTGGTTCTGATGGAAATGCTGAATTAGATTCCAAAGGTAATGCACAAAAAGTAATAGGTGGAGAAGGAAAAGAAAATAAGGACTATGTGAAAGTGAATAAAGAAAACAAAGAAAGTGGAACACTTATCAGTCAGCTTTCAGGTAAAGATAGCAGTGGATTGAGTCATGGTACAACAAATAACTTTACAGATGCAAGAAAAGTATTTCAGTTTGCAGCAGATAATTCTTTTAAAGAATGGACAATAGGCGGATTTAGAACCGGAGAAGGGAATGAATTTTTAGTTGGAACTTCTCATGTTGCTGATAAAACAATTGCACCTTGGGCATTTGGAGAGAAAGGACTAACATATGAGAATAATATATATGCTGGACACACTCATCCATATTCTACAATGCCACAACTTCATGATGTAGGAATATCTAATCCAGATGCCTATAATTTTATATACTATACAGGAGCAGGTTATAAAGGAGGAAGAGAAAATTATTTTGTTCCTTTCAGTATTATAAAGGATGCAAATGGCAAATCAATAGCTTCTCCGAAATTGAACCAAAGACAACAAGTTAAATTACCTAATCTAATTAAATAACAAATGAAGATAATATATTTAGTTATAGCATTTTTTGTATGTAGCATTTTTTATGCACAAGAAAGATTATCATTTTTGAAAAATAATGAATTTAAAGAAGAGGTCAAAAAAAGTATAGAATATTTAAATAAGACTAAGGCTATTCCTACTGAAATTAAGAACAAGGTTGTTTTTATTACTTTTGATTTTGATGATATTTTTGATGAATCACAAACAGAAATTATAGGTATTAATTATTCAACATATTTACCAAATAAATACTCTGTTTTAAATATGAAAGGAGAATTTACAACTAGTTCTCAGAATGATATTTTATATTATAATTATTCGAAAAATATTGTATTTATTTTTTTTAAGGGATCCCAATATCTGGATAAGGAACAAATGAAAGAATTATCAAAAGAAATTCATATTAGTAAAGAAAATCTTATGAAATCAGAATTTTTTAAATATGAAAAAGGTAATAAAGCTACGTTAGATGTTGTTGAAAATTTTATTTCTTTAGAAAGGAAAACCGATAAATTTACTCCCGTTCGAGTAAATACGTTTGATTTAAAAACTTTTATGGAAGTATGGTACGGCTTAGATGCAAAAGAAATTCCGGTTAGTCAGATAAAATATAACGGAACAATCAAAAAGGATTCACAATATAAGTTTCATACACATCCAAAATAATCCTTTTCGCCCTACAATTTTATCGTGTGACAGATTAAAAAAAGAAACTCGCAATTTGCGAGGTTGCTTATCAATATAAGTACAATGGAAAGGAGCTGCAAGAGACGGGTATGTATGATTATGGCGCGAGAATGTATATGGCGGATATTGGAAGATGGTATGTGGTGGATCCACTAGCGGAGAAGATGACAAGACATACTCCTTATAATTATACTTTCAATAATCCGATTAGGTTTATAGATCCTGACGGAAGACAAGGAGTAGATATTATTATCTTAACCGAAAATGGCTCTTTTAAAGCTTCAAAAGATTTAATGTATAAAACAGAAGAGGGAAAAAGGATACGGGATAAGTATGGAACTAGTAAAACGGATGATGTTTACATAAAATCAAGTACTTTTTCTTCTAAAGATTCAAGGACTGGCGCAGAAACATATAGTTTGGCAGGTGATGAGAGTTTTGTTAAAGTAAATGATATTGGAAAAACTTATTCAGCAATGGAAAGTTTTGATGGAGTAAATATATCAAAATCAGGCGATAAACAAGTTCATTTGATGGCAATTAATGAATCTTTTTTTTCCAAATGAAGCCTCAGATAGTTATTCAAAATCAGAAGTAACGTCTTCAGGAAAAACAGTAACATCAGAGTATAATTTATCAGACTTAACAAAAATTGTTTATCACGAATTTAAAGTACATATAGAAGATAGAACTGGAGATGCCGATAAAGATCATAAAAATTTTGGTGAATCGACTTTTAAAGGATATGTGAGGCCTAATTCTCCTATGGATAAACTTGAAAATCAATTAACTAAAGTTTTGAGAACTCTAAATGAAAAAAATATAATGAAAAAAAATAAAATTTTATTTTTCTTAGTATTAATATGTGCAAATTTTGTTCGAGGTCAAGATTTAAAACTTTTTTCTCCAATCTTAATTAGTAACATAAAATCAATAATAATAAATGGGGAAATGAATAATCAGGCAGTAGTTGATTATTTTAATCCAGATCTTAACGAGATGCGAAAGGAAGTTCTACAGTACAGTTCAGATTCAAATGCATTAAAATTATACGATTCTGAATCTAATTCATATAAGCCATCTTTATTTTTGAATAAAAAGAATAAAGAAATTGTTTCTACTAAAAATAATTTTGGTGTTTTTAGATCTTTTAATTTAATTAAGAAAAATGACAGGCTTTTTGAGGCTGTGTCAGCAACTGGATCATATCCAAGTCATTTTGAAAGAATTAAGTCAATAGAAATATTGGAGAAGAGCCAAAAATTTTTAATAATAAAAATTAATTATTCTGATATTTATGGTTACAAAGGCTATAGTGTTTTAGTTTTACAAGATTATAAATATGCTAAATAATTAGATTTGTACCCCCTCGCTTCGGGAGGGGTATTTTTTTACATTGCTACAATATTTTTATTAAAGGATGGATGACCAATATCAATGATCTGGCAAACCTGGGAACCGATTTGTTTGGATATAAAATTAATTACAATCAGGTTGAAGGGCTGGAAGTTCCTGATGCTTCTGACAGTGGACTGAAAGTAAAGGCAAAGTATAGCTGAAGTATCCTGGAAAACTCTGACTCAGGAAAATGAAAAACATAATTTTAACACTATTTTTAATTGCTTTTTCTTGTAAAGAAAAAGATAATTTAACTGAAAAAAAAATATTTTTTTCAAATTTAACTGAACCACAAAAAAATATTTATATTGAGCTATTGTACTATTATCCAGCAAAAGATAAAAAGCAATCAAATTTTTATCTTGTAAAAGATATCCATACTAATGATACATTGTATGTTGTTGATAAAGATAGCCTTCCTGTATCTGATTTTATTAAGAATTATAATGGAATAGAAAACACAGCCACAGTTTTGAGAAAAGGAAAATTAAAAAATAAAAAAGAATATTTATTAAATGTTCCTTCAAATTATAATTTGAGTAATAAAAAACTATACTTAGGGGAGCTTATCAGAATAATTGATTAATCCCCTGTTATAAGAAGTCTGGATCATGTTCCAAACATATTGATAATAAAAATAGCGTTAATTTCGACACTTTTTTTTAAATTAACTCTAAAAATAAAGGAATGATTATCACTGGTAATTTAAATCTTAAATCATTAGAAAGATGAAAAAAATCACTCTAATTATACTATTCTTATTTCTCTATTCTTGTAAAGAAAACAGCAATCAATTTTTTGTATCGGATGAAATATATACTATTATATTAGGAAGTATTCAGAAAGAAAATAAAGAAAATAAAAACTTAAATTTTTTTTACATTTTTACAAAACACGATACATTAGTTGTTTTAGCTACGTCAAGAGAAAATGAAGTTTTTCCTATTGATCGACTTAGTAAGTTAGGAGCATTTAAATATAAAGACAATAAAGTTATTATAGCAGAATCTTATAACCCCAAATATAATATTGTTAAAAAAAACAATGCTCTTGATAATGATTTTATAAAGGATAAAAAAAATAGAGGGTCATCTGACGAGGATGTGCAATACGGATATATTTATAAAATGATAACTCCTAACAATATCGATTTAATAAAGAAAGGAGAACTTAAAGAATTTTTTATTAAATAAAACAAAAGTATCTGCCCATATCTATATACGTGGTAGACTTGTATATGGGGAGTCAAAAAATGGCAACCAAATTAATCGTGTTATTACGAATGTAAGTACAAATTTAAACAGGTACAACATCAAACCATAATATAGGACAGGAAGTTTTAAATAAGTTTCATGGGGTTCATATAATAATACAAGTACAACGGCAAAGAGCTGCAAGAAACTGGTATGTATGATTATGGAGCGAGGATGTATATGCCAGATTTGGGAAGATGGGGAGTTATTGATCCGCTAACGGAAAAGATGACGAAATATAGCCCTTATAATTATGCATTTAATAATCCGATAAGATTTATTGATCCTGATGGTAGAAAATCTTCTCCATGGACTGAAAAGGTGTATGCTAATCAAACATTGGATGTTACTTATACCGGGGCCGATGCTCAAGCCGCTTTTAGTTTATTGCAAAGTTCTATGAATTCGCAGAAACCTAAAGACGATATATACTTAAATAAAAATGGGAAAGTTTCTACAGTATTCAGAAATTCAAAGCCGAATAGATTTTTTGATGCAGGTAATGGAAATCAGGAACTGTTCTTCAATGATCCAGGGAATGTAGACAAACTTGCTCAAGGGAAAATATAAAATATAGGAGATCAAGTGTATTATCCAATTGATTACAATGAATTTTTGAAGGCAATAGCAAGTGTTCCCCATACTAACAAAATTAGAACTTTGCTAGCGCAGGGAAGACTCGGAAATACTGTAATATCTCCAAGTGCCCAACTCTCGGCTTATGCTATGATTGGTTATGAATCTACTTATGGAGAAGCAGATTTTTCAGCACATTATTTATCTCGAAAACTGGATGTTGGTAATAATGTTAATCAAAATGATACTTTTTACCATGTGAGATTTGGAAATACGAATACTATTTATAGCCTAATGGATGCTGGCAACTTTATGTGGGGAGGATGGTCAAAATTTATTGGATTGTTTAATCATGAAGTAACCGGTGGAGTTAATACTTACGAATATATTTATAACGGTAGAGCAGATACCAATGCGGATTCAAAATCTATATTTAATGGACGTGCATTTCTTTTATCAAAATAATTTAATTAGTTATGAAAAAAATACTTAATTTCTTAAATCCTACAAAAATATTATCAATATTTATATTATTTATTATTAGTGTTGTTTGTATTTATCAAATAGACTCTTACAAGTATAAACAGATAAGAGCTGGTTTAATTTTTTTATATTTTATCCCAGGTTTATTTATCTTTATTCCAGTGCTTATTTATAATATAAAGAAAAGTAATAAAGAGAATAATTTAAAAAATAAAATAATTTCAATTATTCCTTTAATTTTAATTATTTTGTATTTTTTGTACATTTTTTTTATGGTACTATATGCCGTAATATGTCAGTGGTTAGGGGTTGAAAATCAAATGGGATAAAATTAAAATTTGATGATAAGAGTAAGTTGTTATTCTAGCTGATTAAAGATTTATATTTAGTTGTGGAGAAATTTTTAACAACAGGAAAATAAAAATCATGAATATAAAAAAACACTTAATCCTTGCTCCAAGTCTCCTTGCTGCTGCTTATGCTTTGATTGGTTACGAATCCACACAAGGAGAAGCAGATTTTTCAGCACATTATTTATCAAGGAAATTAGATATAGGAAATAATGTTTATGCAACGATTCTTCTTATCATTTTAGATTTGGAAATACCAATACAATGTACAGTTTAATGGATGCAGGCAATTTTATGTGGGGAGGTTGGTCGAAATTTATTGGCTTAACTGCAGCTGAAGTAAAAGCAGGAAGTAATGCAAATGAAATTAGATATGGTCACTTTGACAGTAAAGCCGATCAACGTGCAATTTTTAATGGAAGAAAATTTTTAACTACTGGAAAATAACAACAATGAACATAAAAAAAATATTTAGTCCTTATTATATTTTAATATTTTTTATAATATTTATATTAATATTCATATCTGTAAACTATTTAGGGGAAAAATTTATCCCATTGGATGACAAATATGTCTATACTAGAAGTGTGCAATTATATAACATTGTTTGTTTCTTCCCGGGTACTTTTATTTTTTTCGTTATTTCAATACTTAATTTCAGCACAAATAAAAAATTAGAAAATAAAAAAAATATGAGAGTTTCTCTTATTCCCATTTGTTTAATAGGTCTACTTTATTTATATATTTTTTTAATGCTTTTTTATGCTGTTTTTATAAGAGATATAGGGGTAGATTAGTGAGGCTCCCTCTCACGAAATAGATTTTGAGATAAGAAACATCTGTGGATAAAGAAAGCCTTTATTAGTAGGGTGTTAAGAATGTAAGTTACTTATTATCAGTATTTACCAATTCGCACATACTGATGATAATGCTAAAAGAAGTTTTGCCAAAAACAGCGAAGGAGCTCTTGAAGTAACAGATGCCAACAACTATTATCCCCCCCCCGCTACCGCACGATTGCATCGTGTGGCAGATAAGAAGATGGGGTGTGGTGGAACCGTTGAGTGAATTACAATTTGCTTACAATCCATATTCATATGTTTATGGAAACCCTATAAGATTTAACGACCCAACAGGAATGATTGGAGAGGAAGATCCACCAAAGAAAGGTTCTACTCCTAATAATCCTATTGAAATTGGAGAGATTATATTGACAAAAAATGTAACTGATTCTAAGCTATCATTTATGGGAATCCAAAGTTTAAGTGCTTATCATGGTTCTCAGGATAGATTAGCTTTTGGTATCAGAAATAGTAAAGCAGCTCTTGCTACAGAAAAATTTGAAAGAACTCTGGCTTTTACCATGGGAACTTTCCTAATGGGTGGAAGTAATCTTCTAGCTTCTGCAGGATGGGCTACTCTTGATGCGGTGGTTGATTATCAAGGCCCTGAAGATCAGGAAGCTATTCAAGTTGTTCAATTGGCAGCAATTGCTGTTCAAGTGAAGCATGGTAATGTTTCTGCATTAAATAAAGCAGTAAATTTCCCTTCATGGAAAAAAATTGCTGTTGATAGAACATATTGCTTCAGGCCATATGATTGGAGGTGAAAGAGTTTCTTCTTTAAAAACTTTATTTTCAGCAAATCTCAAGTTAAAAAATTAGTTATAAACGCTTATAAGAATAGTAAATTAGTAAAAACTCAAGGAGAAAGAGTTCTCTTTCAAGGAAACGGGATAGAAATGTGGGTAAATAAATCCACTAAAACGATAGAAACCGCATGCCCTATTGTCAAATAAACAAAAATGAATAAAATAAAATTACATATAGACAAAAATTCTTTCAGAAAATACAAGGAAACTATTACGGGAATTATTTATTTGGAAATTAATGATTTTTTATTTCCTGAAAAAAATTGGAATGATCTTATCATTGTGATGATGAATAATTGGGTTAAGTCATTAAGAGATATTAAATATAAAGTTTCCGAACACGCTGAACTGTTATTTTTTGATGGTCCTTTTTTTATAAAAGTTAAAATGTTAAATGAAGAAGATTGTATAATTGAGTTTTTTGAAGATCATAGATCAAAAAATATTTTATCTACTGTGCAAATAAAATTTGAGATTTTAGTTAACGAAGTTTTTCAAATTGCAAACTTATGTAGTACATTATGTAAAAAACAAAACTGGGAAACCGAAGAATTGAATAAATTAGATATTTTATTGCAAAAATAAATTCATATAACACAAAAACCCGCTCTTGCTACAGAAAAATTTGAAAGAATCTGGCTTTTACCATGGGAGCTTTCCTAATGGGTGGAAGTAATCTTCTAGCTTCTACAGGATGGGCTACTCTTGATGCAGTAGTTGATTATCAGGATGAGGCCCCCTCGCTCCCGCACGATTACATCGTGTGGTAGATAACTAAAACAACCCTGTGTTGCAGGTATTTATCAGTCAAGTATAATGGCAAGGAACTAAGGAGATGGGAATGTATGACTATGGCGCAAGATTCTATATGCCAGATCTTGGAAGATGGGGTGTTGTGGATCCTTTAGCGGAGAAAATGCCAAGCTGGTCGCCGTATAACTATACCTTTGATAATCCAGTAAAATATACTGATCCTGATGGAAGAGAACCATTTAATGAGTATGATAAGAATGGCAAGATGATTAGTAATTTAGGTGGAAATAAAATAGATTTTTACCATCAAAGAAATGGAGATACTAAAGTAGTTAGTCGAGAAACTGGAGCTTCAAATATTATTAAAGGCGGAGAATCTATTATTCGTGGTTATACTCATAGAGGAAAAGATGTAGGATGGGGAACTATAACAGCTGAATATTTTGGAGGAAGTGGACCTGCTCGCAGTCTATTTAGTGATTTTAATGATGGACCTTTTGCTTCTCTAGATAAGTCATCGTCTCCATATTCTTCTTTAGCAAGACAGGGTGTACTAAATTCAAAAAATTCAAAAGGAGTCGTCAAAATGGATTATCTTCAAGCTAACCCCATAACAGCAAATTTTGATTTTTATGAACAAATGTGGGGAAGATCAAATATATCTTGGTATAAATTAGGAGATGAAACACTCTTTCTAATGACTGATTCTAAATCACAAGAGTCATTGTTTTATAGATTACCAGTAAATAATTTTGAAAGAACCGAAGGAAGGGTAAATAGCTTTGGCAATACATATCAGACTTATATATGGACTGAAAGCAAATACGAAGTTCAACAGAAAGCAGTTAACCCAACCTTAAAGAACGTTTTTAAACAAACTATAACACCGCCATCTATATTAACAAGACCTAGATTTTAAATTGAACATCTTAAATTTAATAAATATGAAAAAAAGTATAAGTTTAATTTTATTACCTTTTTTATTTTCGTGCCAAAATATTAGTAATGAAGATATATATGGAAAATATTCACCCATATCATACAAGAATACATATGACACTCTGACAATTAACAAGGATGGGATTTATAACAGAGTGATTTACAATATAAAAGGGAAGAAATTATTGAATTACAATTCGAAATACAAATTAGAAGGTAACACAATAGAGTTTAATGATTTTTATTTAAATTTTGATAAAGATTTAATTGCCTTTCCAGAAGATGTGAATGATACTGATATGACCTATACTACTTTTTTTGAAAAAAAAAATAAGAATATTGTACTTTGCTTTGGTTACCATGATGGGGAGAATTGTTATAAAAAGATTATAGAACAAAAAAAACACTGAGCAAAGACCCCGCTAGTACGAGCGTCTCGTTCGTTCTCAGATAATAAACAAATAAACCCGTAGCTCCGCACGATTGCATCGTGTGGTAGATAATAAGTACATCGTATTTTATGAGGTTACTTATAATTATAAGTACAATGGTAAGGAGTTGCAAGAGACGGGGATGTATGATTATGGAGCTAGGATGTATATGCCAGATCTGGGAAGATGGGGTGTAATAGATCCGTTGGCTGAAAAGATGAGAAGATATAGTCCTTATAACTATGCATTTAGCAATCCTATTAACTTTATTGATCCTGATGGTAGAGAAGGAACAGGATGGATTAAATCAGTTGTTGATGGGCAAACATCTTGGACTTATGACAAAGATGTTCATTCGTTACAAGATGCAAAAGATAAAAAATATACTGGTGTTACAGAATATCAAGATGCTTTGACAATAACAGGGACAAGTAATGGACAACAAAATTATCAATATACTTTAGATGCTTCAGGTGTGGCAACCGATTCTAGTGGAAAGGTAATGACCGAATCCTTCACTACTGGAGCAGGAACTCAAATTGGAGTTAATCCAGATAGTCAAATGTTAGCAATAATTAGTCAGCTACCATTAGCCGGATTTGGAGGAATGGGAGCTGAATTTAGGTATAGTTGTATAGTTGGTCAAGGGTGGTCTGGTGCATTAGGTTATGTTTCGGCAGATAATAATAATGGAAGTTCTTTTTATTTTAACATAAATTATGGAGTGGGTTATGATCTAGGACCGTCTTTAAGTATGTATAGCGTTACCCCTGCTGCTGGTCATGATTTTAAAGTTGAAGGCTTCGCAGGAAATGGCATGAGCTATTCGGGAGGAGTCCCTTTTCTAAATGCCTCCTATGGAGGAACGGATTATGATGGGAAGTTTCAATTTAGAGATATGAAACCTAGTAATTTTGGATTAAATAATAATGGGGCTAAAGGATATACAACTTTTGGTATAGGAACAAATCCAATTGGTTTTGGATCATCATACCAATATGGTACAACAAAGCTATTTGGGACTAAACCTTCTAAAAAATAATATAAATGTTAAAGAGTAATAAAGTTCCATTTTTCATTTCTTTAATTGGATTCCTAATTTTATTTATTTATTTATTTATTTATTTATTTTAATTATGAAAAAGGATTGTCTGGCCTTTTTAAATCAGAAACAGATTCTTTTGTATCTGAATTTTCTCCTATTGAAATACAAAAACAAAAATACTTAGGAGAAGTTGCTGATTCCTTAAATCATATGAATGCTTATATGAGTTTTGGTGAGATTTGTTTACCTATGCTTGATCAATGGAAAAACAAAATTGAGTTAGGGGATTATGTTTCTAAAAAAAAGGATAGTTTAACATTATTAATTGAAAGAAATAATAAAAAAAGTTATCTACATTTTGACAGCACTAATTTTAAAGGTGCTCCACCACCATGTAGGTGTAAAGAGTTAAGTAAAAAAAGCCAACTTTAAAGTTGGCTTTTTTTACTTAACTTATAGAATTGCTTTAACGTCGTATCCTACAATTTTAATACTATCATTAATCTTTAGTAAAGTAATTTTTTCTTCCGTATTTTTGATGTTTCTATCTACTTTATACAATAATATATATTGGGATTTAGGATTTGTTCCTTCAGAAATAAATGTTTCCCATTTAATTATTTTAGTTTTTTTTTATATTATCACCACAGTCCTTATCTATTCTGTCAAGCATTTGCTCTAATTGTTTCTTGCTTGTTACTTGAAAAAATCCATCTCCAAATAATTTAAATGCCTCTTCTTTTTTATCCTCTTCTCTATTTTGGTATATTTTATTAAAGTTGCAACTTACAAGAATAAAGGTAATTAGTATCAGAATATATTTTTTCATAGCGCCGCAATATTTTTAAATTTAAGTGCCTGAATAAAACCGTCTACAACAGACAGCAGATGTTTTTTATTTTCAGGATCTAGTTTTTCAATGTCGTTGAAACGGTTCAGCATTGCAGGATCTTTAAAGATGTTTACTCCTTCTGTTTCCCCCAAAAGATAACCAACTGTAGTATCTAAAATCTTAGCAATATTTTTGGCTACTTCAATAGAAGGAATCATCTCATCACGTTCATACTTCCCGATTACAGAGTAAGAAGTATTTAAAAGCCCTGCCACATCCTTTTGGGAAAGGTTTTTAGCTTCCCTGCATTCTCTTAATTTTTTGCCGAAAGTATCCATTGCTTATATCTTTTAAGGTATTAAACCACTGTATTTTACTAATAATAAGCAAATATAAATACTTTATAAGGTAAATAAACAGTATCTCTCCACGAAATAGAAAGTTAAATGACATTATATAATATTATACAAAATATCAAGATAAGGAAATTCAGAAAGTAGCTTATATTTCTACTTCACCCTCCCCGGATTCTGCTTCAAAAAACTATCCCATCCGCTGTAGGATTTTGTATCTGCAATAGTCCCGGAATTAAAATGATGACAAACTGCAACAGCCAGACCATCAGATGCATCCAGGTATTTGGTAGGAAATTCTTTCAGTTTTAAAAGATTTTGAAGCATTCCGGCTACCTGTTCCTTGCTGGCATTTCCGTTTCCGGTGATGGCCATTTTGATCTTTTTGGGAGAATATTCCGTGATGGGAATATTTCTGTATAGGCTTGCGGCCATTGCAACGCCTTGTGCCCGGCCCAGTTTAAGCATACTCTGCACATTTTTACCGTAAAATGGAGCTTCCAGGGCCACTTCATCAGGATGATATTCATCGATCAGAGCTAATGTCTTATCAAAGATATATTTCAGTTTTGTTTCGTGGTTCGGATATTTTTTCAGGATCAGCTCGTGGATGGAAATCATTTCCATTTTACTTTTGGTCACGGAAATAATGCCGAAACCCATAATCGCTGTTCCGGGATCAATCCCTAAAATTATCTTCTCTGAAATCATGGTTCAAAGATAGGGTTTATAAATCTTTTTTACTGAATTGTGATAAAGTTTGATTGAGCCTTATTTTAAATGTTTTTCAGCAATGGGAATCCATCTTCCGTCATGACGGAGAAGTAGAATTTTTTCGACTAAAAATTTAGTTTTATATTCTTTGCTCTTGTAAATCTCCCACGCTTTCAGATAGTTGTCAAAACTAAGGTTTCTGTAACCAACGGTCATGTGAGGCGTAAAAGATTTCTTGCCAAAACTGAAATGCTGTCTTACCCTTTGATGAAGTAAATTTAAATTTTCGTTGGCTTCAGGCTGTACAAAAATGACCGGATTTTTTGGATTAGGGAAACTTCCGAAACCATTCAGTAGTATTTCAAAGGGAGGAATATCCGTATCTATCTTCTGGAAAGCAGTATGAATATCACTTTCCAGTTCAAGTTCTCTTTCAAAAGGTGATAATAAAGTAATATGTGCATCATTGGTTAATGCCTTTGAATTATCATAATTCACAGCAAGATCTTGTTTGAACACCTTTACTTCATCAATGATGCCCTGTGGAGGATAAATAGCGATGAAATACATTTTTTTCATACCGCAAAATAGATATTTTTCAGAAAAAACTTAATGCATAAGAAAATTATGCATAGATTTACAAGGTATAAAAACAAGGTTTTTGAAAAAGAATAGTCTTTACAAAGGAACACTCCAGAACATTATTCTAAAACTGCTTTCTAAAGAAGTAAAAATGTATGGCTATCAGATTACCCAGCGTGCCAAAGAACTTACGGAAGGGGAGCTTGAGATGACGGAAGGTGCGCTGTATCCGCTGCTGCATAAATTGGAGAATGACGGGATGATCACCTCAGAGATCCAAAAGATCAACGGTAGGGACCGTAAATATTACCTCCTGACAGAAAAGGGAAAGAAACACCAGGCTGTTCAGGAAAACGAAATGAAAAGTTATTTGTTAAACCTCAATACTATTTTTAACATATGATGACCAAAGCACAGGAAAAACAGGTTACAGATTATCTTATTTTTCAGGAACTTCCTCTTGATATTTTAGTGGAAATAAAGGACCATATGATCTCCCAGATTGCAGATGTTCAGCTTCGCAAAAATCTGAATTTTGAAGACGCGTTTCTGAACGTAAAAAAATCATGGGACGGAGAATTTAAAATGGTAAGTTACTTTTTATTTTCTCCTGTAGAGATTCCACTAATTGTAAAAAAGATCATTAAAGAAAAATTTAATATACTCCTGAAAAAGTCTTTTATAATAGGTCTTGCTTTCTTTGGAATTAACCTGCTACTGATTTATTTTTCAAAAGATCAGGAAGAATACACAATATTTTTCAGAGTACTGAATGGACTGTTTTTACTGATAATGGGGACGGTATGGCTATTAAATATTAAAATCTGGAAATATATGAGAACAGATTTTAAATACAAAGGAAAGTGTTTTTACACCTCATACCAGCAGAATACGGGTTTGATGGTAATATGTACGATTTCCATGTTGCAGATTGTTGGAAAAACCGGGCATTATGCTTACCAGTTTTTCAGAATGCAAAATACATCTGAAATAGCCGGGACACTTATTACATTGCTTGTTCCCTTTGTTATGCAGACCTTTGTAATTTTCACCCTGTTCAATTTTTTTGAACATAAAAAGACCCTGAAAAGAATGCAGGATTTTCTTCAGCCTGCGGGCAATTGATATTAGGCAATAGCTATAAGTCCAATAGTAGCTTACAGTACATTAGGCTTAATTTTCTTATCTGAATTCAGGTTAAATAAATTAGTGTTTTGCTTTGAGCTGTAGCAAAGTGTTCTCAAGATGGTCCGTAATCTTTTTAACTTCCACATGAGGTCTGAAAGTTGAACTTTTTCCCTTTTCTTCATCCGCAATATTAGATAAAATAATAACAGAGGTTTTGGTTTGAGGATAATAAATATTCAGCGAAGGGGAGCCCTTCACATAGCCGCTGTGAAAATAACTTTCAGGGCTTCCGATATTGATCATGATGCCGTAGCCATAGCCCATTTTCCCTAAAATGGCATGATGTCTTTCCGAACTTTTAGAAACAAACTGCTTTAAAGTTTCAGCTTTGAGGATTTTTCCGCTATAGATCGCATTATTCCAGATGTGGAGATCTTCTATGGTCGAAAGAATGCCACCCGCCGGAGTTCCTATATCCTTTCCTCCCAATCTTTTTGGCATATTCGGAACGGCTGTAAATTTTGTAGCATTTCCCAAATAAGCACCTGCAAAATTCTTACCCTCAAAGATATTCCCCGTGGAAGAATTTTTCATTCCTGCTTTTTTGAACAGCTCCATGACATTTTCATCATATGATTTTCCTGAAACAACTTCTATAATTTGGCCCAGAGCATTAAAGCCATCATTAGAATAGAAAAAATCCGAACCGCTTTTGAACATCAGCTTTCCTCCGAAAGTATTTAATCCTGAAGTGTGATTTAAAAGCTGGTGAATAGTAATATTTTCATACTCTTTGATTTGAAATGATTTCAGGTATTTGGATGCTTTATCACTAACGTTCAGTTTTCCCTGTTCCATCTGAAGAAGAACAAGGGCCGCAGTGAACTGTTTGCTTACAGATCCAATGGCAAAAACCGTATTGCTGTCGATCTTTACTTTATTCTTGAAATCGGAATAGCCGTTTTCTTTCCTGTACAGTTGCAGAGAATCTTTAAATACGGCAATACTTCCGTTGAAATTATATTTTTTAAATACAGAATCAATCTGCTGCTCCAAAAGTGTTTTTTGAAAAGCTGTAATTGTGGAATCAATAATTACATTTTTGTCAACCGGTTTTTGGAGAGTTTCAGTTTTACATGAAAACAAAAAGCAGAAAAGCAGAAGAAAGGAAACGTTTTTTATCACAGGTGTTTTATATTAAAAGTTACTGACTTTAGGACTGATACATATTTAAATGTAAGAAAATCCTTTGAAGTCTCAAAAAGAAGCAAAATTTGTGCTAAGCCAGGGTAGAATCTTACAAGTATTTAATATTTTTGAATAAATTATTTTACAATATATCATAATGAAAGAATATTTGAAAAGCGATTCAGTGCAAATAGATCATATACTTGAAATCATAAAGCAGCAAGGAACTCAATACTTGAATACCCTGGCAGAAAGGCCCACCTCTGTAAATAATAATCGGGCACCTGAAAACATAAGATTGCCGGAGTCCGGTTTTGGAACTGAAGAGACTTTAAAAATATTCAATGAAAGATTTGAACCCATCATAGTAGGATCATCAGGGCCGCGGTACCTTGGGTTTGTAACCGGAGGCACTACTCCAGCTTCCATTGCGGGAGATTGGCTGGCAACAGTCTACGATCAGAATACTCAAACTACAACAGGCCAGGGAGATATCTCGGGCAATGTAGAAATGGAAACCATAAAGATGCTGCTGGATCTACTTAGCCTGCCGCAAAGTTTTCTGGGAGGTTTTGTAACCGGAGCCACAATGTCTAATTTTACATGTCTGGCTGTCGCAAGGCAATGGCTGGGAAAAGAGCAGGGAAGGGATATTGCTAAAGAAGGAATGTCAGGAACTGTTAAAATACTGACAGCTACACCCCATTCATCATCCATAAAATCGCTGTCACTTTTAGGGATAGGAAGCAATAATATTATAAAGATAAAAACTGCTGCAGAAGATCGCGAAGCGATTAACATACAGGATCTTGAAGATCATATCATACAGCTTAATGGAGAACCGTTCATCTTAATTTCCAGTGGAGGAACCGTGAATACGGTTGATTTTGATAATTTTACAGAGATCAGAAAGCTGAAAGGAAAATATAAATTTTGGTGGCATATAGATGCAGCATTCGGAGGTTTTGCAGCCTGTTCAAATGCTTATAAACATCTTGTTGACGGCTGGGAATACGCAGACAGTATTACAGTAGACTGTCATAAATGGTTAAACGTTCCCTATGAAAGTGCGGTATTTTTTGTAAAAGAACAATACAAAATTTTACAGATGGAAACCTTTCAGAATTCCAATGCTCCTTATCTGGGAGACCCGTTGGAGAATTTTAATTATTTGAATTTTCTTCCTGAGAATTCAAGAAGATTAAAAGCGCTTCCTGCATGGTTTTCTATCATGGCATATGGCAGAGAAGGATATCAGGATATTGTAGAAAGCAATATAACGCTGTCTAAACAACTTGCCCAACTGATTGAAGACAGTAAGGATTTCAAATTATTGGCTCCCGTAAGGCTAAATACAGTATGTTTTACTTTAAAAGAGGAAGCAAAACAGGATCAGGTCAACAGATTTCTGGAAGCACTGAATGACACCGGAAAAGTCTTCATGACTCCAACTTTTTATAATAAGCATAAAGGAATCAGAGCTGCTTTTGTTAACTGGCAAACCACCGAAAAGGATGTCGAGCTGATATTTAATGTGATGAAAAACATAATAGCAACGCTAGAGTAAAGTAATAAAACTTGTTTATCATTGCGTTAATTTTTAATCTCTGAATTCAGATTAAATTAAAAACCCTAGTAACTAATAGAATCTTATTTCAAAATAAGATCGCAGAACCAGAAAACATACTCACCGTCTTCATCTTCAGGATTTACTTGAGGTTTAGGGTAGGTTTTCTTTACTGTTTCTCCTATTTCAAACTGAACAGGATGTTTAAAGATAGGCCCATCAAAAGTAAATGTGTGGAATTCCCCGTTTTCTCCACATGGATCAACATTTTCAGGAAGATCATTGATGAAATCCTGGTCAATGATTCTTCCTGCAAAACTTTTGTCCAGATAAGTTTCATTCACACAGGTCACAATCGTTTTGAAGCCAAGATTAAGAAATTCGTGGATGAGGTCGGTTGTATCCTGCTTCCAAAGTGGAAATATAGCTTCCATTCCTATGGAATTCAGCTGGTCTTCACGGTATTTCCGGAGGTCTTCCAGGAAAATATCCCCAAAAACAGACTGCGTAATGCCCATAGCTTGAATGTCTGACATCGTTTTACCCATAATCTCACGGTATTCTTCCATGGATGGTTCCTTGGGGAGCTCCATTTTAATCAAAGGCAGTCCTATATTTTCAGCCTGCTTTTCTAAAAGTGAGACATGAACACCATGCATGGAAATCCTCTGAAACTCTTTATTGATACTGGTAAGCAGAGTTGTAACTTCAGTCTGATTTTCCTGTTGGATTTTATAAAATGCAAGGGCAGAATCTTTTCCACTACTCCAGTTGAATACGGCTTTTGGTTTCATTAATTCATTCTGCGTTTTATTTTGCTGCATCATTCATTTCCGCTTCAAATTGTGCCAATCCGGCTTTTGTGCTTCCTTTATCAGTTGCTGTTTGCCATTCTTTTTTTGCTTTGGTTTTGTCACCCAGACTATAATAATAGCTTCCTAAAACCGTATGGCCTTCAACCTCGCCCATGCTGATTATTTTTTGTCCTAACTTGATGATTTCAGGATTCTGTTTAGGCTTTTTCAGTTTGTTTTTTAAAACGGCTTCCATTCCGCCGACATCGTTCATGATCATCAATCCAAATTTCTCCATGCATGCCTTTGCAAGACCTCTGGTACATAAATCGTCAATGGTTTTTGTATAATTTGTCATTGCGTTTTCATCAAATAATTTGTCAAGATCATTGGATTTGGCTCTTGTTTTACGGTAATATTCATAAAGAAGCTGTGCATTTTTCTTAGCCAGGGCATCATCTTTTCTGTTGTTTTCGGCAAGGCTGTCTTTCTTTAGTTCCCACTTGGTGCCCTTAACCCAGGTTGAATTACCGGTCAAGCGGTTTTTAGACATTTTAAAAATAAAAATATCCTTATCCGGAAAAACAACCACGGAGTCATTTTTCACAAAATAATCTCCTTTTCCATATCCTGCAATATCAACCTTTCCGTTACCATCAAAAGCAAAATATGGGTATAACGTTTCTTTAGAATTGGTCATAAAATAACCCTGGAGGTTGTTATCAGCTTCTTGAGCATTGAAGAGTCCGGAGGAAATAATTCCAATCAGGAATAAAATATATTTCATTAGTTAAAATGTTGCTGTTGTGTAAAAATACAAAAAACCTCAAAGAAATCTCCTTGAGGTTTAATTTATAAGTTGAATATTGCTCAACAATGTTTAAAATTGTCTGGGTTTACATATTTCTTCTGTATTTACCACCCACTTCAAATAAAGCATTGGTAATCTGTCCAAGAGAACAGTATTTAACAGCATCCATCATCACGGCAAATAAGTTTTGCTGGTTGATGGCTGCATATTGTAATTGTTTTAAAGCTTCTGCAGATCTGTCTTCATTAGATTTCTGGAAATTATGTAAAGTTTCGATCTGAACCTGCTTTTCTTCCTCAGTAGAACGGATAACTTCCCCCGGACGTACTGTTGGTGAACCATCTTTTCCAAGGAACGTATTCACTCCGATAATCGGATATTCTCCTGTGTGTTTCAACCATTCATAATGCATCGATTCTTCCTGAATTTTTGAACGCTGGTACATGGTTTCCATGGCGCCAAGCACACCGCCTCTTTCCGTAATTCTGTCGAATTCTGCGTAAACTGCTTCTTCCACAAGATCCGTAAGCTCTTCAATAATAAATGATCCTTGAAGAGGGTTTTCATTCTTAGCTAACCCTAATTCTTTATTAATAATTAACTGGATCGCCATCGCTCTTCTTACAGACTGCTCAGTCGGCGTTGTAATAGCCTCGTCGTAAGCATTGGTGTGAAGAGAATTACAGTTATCATAGATTGCGTAAAGTGCCTGCAGCGTCGTTCTGATATCATTGAAATCAATTTCCTGCGCATGCAGCGAACGTCCTGAAGTCTGGATGTGGTATTTCAGCATCTGGCTTCTTTCGTCTGCTCCGTATTTCAGCTTCATAGCTTTTGCCCATATTCTTCTTGCTACACGGCCGATCACTGAATATTCAGGGTCGATACCGTTAGAGAAAAAGAATGACAAATTCGGGGCAAAATCATTGATATCCATTCCTCTTGACAAATAATATTCCACGTACGTGAAACCATTTGCCAAAGTAAATGCCAGCTGAGAAACCGGGTTCGCGCCCGCTTCTGCAATGTGATATCCTGAAATAGAAACGGAGTAGAAGTTCCTAACTTTTTCCGTGATAAAATATTCCTGAACGTCACCCATCAAACGAAGGGCAAATTCAGTAGAGAAAATACAGGTATTCTGAGCCTGGTCTTCTTTTAAAATATCAGCCTGAACCGTTCCACGAACTGTCGCAATGGTTTTAGCCTTAATTTCGGCATAAGCTTCAGCAGGAATCACTTCATCTCCTGTAATTCCTAATAATTTTAATCCTAAACCATTGTTGGAAGGAGGAAGTTCACCGTTGTATTTTGGTCTTTCTAAGCCTCTATCATCAAATTTTGCTTTTAGAGCTTTTTCAACATTCGCCTCAAGATTATGTTCGGCAATATATTTTTCAACATTCTGATCGATGGCTGCATTCATAAAGAAAGCCAGCAGCATTGGAGCAGGACCGTTGATGGTCATAGAAACCGAAGTCATCGCATTTACCAGATCAAATCCGGAATACAATTTTTTTGCATCATCTAATGTTGCGATAGAAACTCCCGCATTTCCGATTTTACCATAAATATCTGGTGGTAAAGCTGGATCTTGTCCGTATAAAGTTACAGAGTCAAACGCTGTAGATAGACGTTTTGCATCCATTTCCGCAGAAACATAATGGAATCTTCTGTTGGTTCTTTCAGGACCTCCTTCTCCTGCAAACATTCTTGTCGGATCTTCTCCTGTTCTTTTGAAAGGATAAATTCCTGCAGTGTACGGGAATCCTCCGGGAAGATTTTCCTGACCCTTCCATTTGATCAGATCACCCCAGTCTGTGTATTTTGGTAAAGCAATCTTTGGAATTCTTAAGTGGGATAAAGATTCCGTTGAAGTTTCCACTTTAATTTCCTTTCCTCTTACAAAATAAGAATAAAACTCTTCGTGAAAAGCTTTTTTCGTATCATCCCAGGTTTTTAAGAAGTCGATATTTTCCTGCTGAAGATCTTTTTCTGCTTTTTGATATTCAGCGTCCAGGGTCTCATTCGAAAGGAAGCTTTTTACCCCTTCAATATGATACATTTTTCTGGCTAATTCAGCCTGCTTTTCAACATTGGCGTCATATTGTCTGTTGTTTTCAACGATTTCAGATAAATAACGAACTCTTTTTGGAGGAATGATGGTTACTTCGTCTGTAATTTCCTGCTCAACAAAACCTTGTAAGTTTAAACCGGAGAATTTATCATTTACTTTTGCAACTAATCTATTGTATAGTTCAGTTGTTCCATGATCATTGAACTGAGATGCTTTTGTTGCATAAACAGGCATATCATCCAACTGCTGTTCCCATAACAGATGGTTTCTCTGAAACTGTTTTCTAACGGCTTGGAGGGCATCAAGAGCCCCACGTTTATCAGATTTATTTAATGCCACTAAATCAGCATAATCTAGCATGTCAATCTTCTCCAACTGCGTAGAAGCTCCGTATTCAGGAGTCATGACGTACATTGAAACATCCGCAAAATCAGACACTTCAGAACCGGACTGTCCGATACCTGATGTTTCCAGAATGATAACATCAGGATGAGCCAGTTTCAAAACATTCAGTGCAGAATGAATGAACGGTGAAACGGAAACATTGTTTTCTCTTGTGGCCATCGAACGCATATAAACTCTAGGATCATTGATCGCATTCATACGGATTCTGTCTCCCAAAAGAGCACCTCCTGTTTTCTTTTTAGAAGGGTCAATGGAAATGATGGCGATTTTTTTATCAGGATTTGAACGGATAAAACGTCTTACCAGTTCATCTGTTAATGAAGATTTTCCCGCTCCACCAGTACCTGTGATACCAATGATAGGAATATTTAGATCTTTTGATTTTTCGTCAATTGCTTTTACCAGTTCAGGTTTTTCTTCTGAGAAGTTTTCGACGGCGGAAATAACTTTAGCGATGCTTGTGGAATTTTCAAAACTGATTGAATCCAGATCACCAGCGGTTATATCTTTTCCTGTTGCGAAATCCGATCTTTTAACCAAATCATCGATCATGCCCTGCAGGCCAAGTTCACGGCCGTCATCCGGAGAATAAATCCTGTCGATTCCGTAAGACATGATATCCTCAATTTCTTCCGGCAGAATTACACCGCCGCCACCGCCAAAAATTTTGATCTGCGGAGAGTTTTTTTCTCTTAAAAGGTCGTAGATATATTTGAAATATTCATTGTGGCCGCCTTGGTATGAGGTTAATGCAATAGCATTGGCATCTTCCTGGATCGCTGTGTTAACAACTTCCTCAGCTGATTTGTCGTGTCCCAGGTGGATCACTTCACATCCTGTTCCCTGGATCACGCGGCGCATGATATTGATCGCAGCATCGTGTCCGTCAAATAATGACGCCGCTGTTACGATTCTCACTTTGTTGGTTGGAGTATATTTTTGGGTTTCCATAAAAAAATCTAGAAAATTTCTGAATTTTCAAATATAATAATAAAATAAGAACCTTTTGGTTTTGTTTAATGGTTTGATTTTAAGAGAGTTGTTTGTAGGTGGCGGGTTGTTATTTTCCCAACTTAACAATCATTCGCTTAATAATGACAAGTAAATTCTTTATTTTTGCACCATTAATATATAGAGTATGAAAAAGGCTTTGATGTACTTTGCTTTAGGAACTGTTCTTAGTTTCCTGATCAATTATTTTTTTTACAGTTCTGATAATGTAGGTCTTGATATATATTATGCCCTGTCTTTTGGGATAGCATGGGGAATTGCTTATTATCTGGATACGCCCAATTTTACATTGCCGCAAAAATTAGGTATTTCCTTTGTTGCAATGGGCATTTTGGTGCTCATCGGAACATTCATATTCAACCTGGAGCTTGCGATTCCGTCTATCCTGAAGTTTTCCACGGTTTTTGTAGCCTATTATCTTATTGCTAGTTTTAGGGCAAACAAGTCCCTGCGTAGTTAATGCATTAATAAAAAGCTAACGATTCCCAAGCCCATTAATAAGAATGTAAATAAAACGGTGTTGATAAAGAATAGAATAGCACCTACTAAAATAGTCAGGGCAGGGTGCGTGCGGTAGGTCTTATAATGAGCTACAAAAAAATAACATCCTGCATAAACAGTAGCTCCTGTAGTCAGCAACCATTTCATAATAATGGCAAAGCTGCTTGTTTCATCAAAATAGCTAAACACCTTATTCAGTACAAAAAGAAGAAGGGTCAGCAATAATAAAAAGGAAAAATAATGGAGAGTAAAAACACCATGGTCAAAATACCACCACTTTTTTTTACTGTGAAATATCCATAGCAGAAAAGCAAACAGAGGAAGGTATATGAAAAGAGCTTTTGGTAAATTGTGAACCGAACTCTTAATAAAAAGATTGATAATCTCACTAGGAGAATGGCCTTTTTCTTCCAATTCAAAGATTTTAGCTACGAAAGGGCGAAAAGTCTGATATTTGTGTCCGTTCTTTTGATCTTTCTTATCAAAATCCTTCATAGACTGCAGTCCTAAAGATTTTGTAATGCTCTTATTCTCTTTAAATATATTTTCAACATCTACATCATCTTGAGCTGTATTTTTAACTTGGCTGGAATCTAATGCACGAGTCAGCATTCCGCCGGTAAGGGAATCCGCCTTTAGTGCTTCCGGAGACTGTAAAGCCTCATTTACAGCTTTATTTTTAGCGGCTTCTTTTTGAATCTCTTTATTGATTTCTTTTGCCTGGTGGGAATTTTCCTTTCCGAAATTTAAATCTGTTATCTGAAATGAAATAAGGAGAAATGTTATAAAACTGATAAAGATGTAAAGCTTCACCGGCGGGACAAACTGCTGTCTTTTTCCTTCGAGATACACCTTTGTAAGTCTTCCAGGCTTAAAAAGCAGATTTTTCATAGTTCCCCAAAACTGGCCGTCATAATGTGTGAAGTCTTCAAAAAAGTGAGTGAACAGATAGTAAAAAGGATGGCGGCTTTCTATATTTTGCTGTCCGCAGTGCGGGCAGAATTTTTCTTCAACCTGGTGCCCGCAGTTCAGGCAGGTTTTATCTTCTCTTATTTTTCCGTGGCTCATGGATAGTTTGGGACTATGATTTGGACACAAATATAAATATTTCGTCACATAAAATAATCACATTAATAAGCTTTAAAGGAAATCTTTAAAGTAAAGTTAATAAAGTCCGAGTTTAATATTCAAACTCTTTGTGTTCTTATGTGTGTTTTTAGAATTTTGAAATGTTTTTAATTAATCATCATTTTACAAGTCATATATCAAGTCAATGGTTGATAATCAATTAAAAGGAATTGAAATCCAGAGATAGTACAGATTAAATAAAATATGTTTTTGGGTTACGAAAATAATTTGTACCTTTGCACACCCTTTTAGGGGAAAATTATGTTTAATCTTTAACTAAAACGTGTGAATACATTAAGTTACAAAACTGTTTCAGCGAACAAAGCTACTGCTAATAAAGAATGGGTTGTGGTAGACGCTGAAGGACAGCCGTTAGGAAGACTAGCTTCTACGGTTGCAAAGATTTTGAGAGGTAAGCACAAAACGAACTTTACACCTCACGTAGATTGTGGTGATAACGTGATCGTTTTGAATGCTGGGAAAATTACGCTTTCCGGAAATAAGTGGGCTGATAAGACTTACATCTGGCATACAGGTTACCCTGGTGGACAGAAGTCTATGACTGCGGCTGAACTTCAGAAGAAAGATTCTTTAAAAGTATTGGAAAAATCTGTAAAAGGTATGTTGCCAAAGAACAGATTAGGATCTGCTTTATTGAAGAACCTTTATCTATATGAAGGAACTGAGCACAAACATGAAGCTCAACAGCCTAAAACAATTAATGTTAACGAATTTAAATAATTAATTATGTCTATAGTTCACAAAATCGGAAGAAGAAAAACTTCTGTAGCAAGAGTTTATGTAAGACCAGGTTCTGGTGTTATTACAGTAAACGGTAAAGATGCTGCAACTTATTTCTCTACAGACGTGATGGTTTACAAGTTGAACCAGCCGTTTATCCTTTCTGAAACTGTTGGTCAGTATGACGTTACCGTAAATGTTTTCGGTGGTGGTAATACAGGTCAGGCAGAAGCTATCAGATTAGGTATTTCAAGAGCTTTATGTGAAATCAATGCTGAATTCAGATTAGCTTTGAAGCCAGCTGGTTTACTTACAAGAGACGCAAGAATGGTGGAAAGAAAGAAGCCAGGTCAGAAAAAAGCAAGAAAGAGATTCCAATTCTCAAAACGTTAATTTTCAGACTTCAGATTCAAGATTTCAAATTTCAGAATATATTCGGTTTGTGGTCTTGTATCTAATATCTATTTATCAAAACAAAAAAATTGCCCGTTACGTTTAGCATCCAAACACTTCTCCCATCTAAAGAAGTTGTTGATTGTTTAAAAGACGGAAAGTAAACTAACAAAAACAGAAAACATGGCAAAAGCAAATGTAAAAGACCTTTTAGAGGCTGGCGTACACTTCGGTCACATGACCAGAAAGTGGAATCCAAATATGGCTCCATACATTTTTATGGAGAAAAACGGTATTCACATTGTAGACTTACATAAAACAGCAGTTAAATTAGATGAAGCTTGTAGTGCTTTAGAAAAATTAACTTCTGCAGGTAAAAAAGTTCTTTTCGTAGCTACTAAGAAGCAAGCGAAAGAAGTGGTTGCAAAACACGCTTCTGAACTTAATATGCCTTATATTACAGAAAGATGGCCTGGAGGTATGCTAACGAACTTCGTTACAATCAGAAAGGCTGTAAAGAAGATGAACCATATCGACAAAATGAAAAAAGACGGTACGTTCGAAACTTTATCTAAAAAAGAAAGATTACAGGTTGACAGACAAAGAGCTAACCTAGAGAAAAACTTAGGTTCTATCTCTGACATGGTTCGTCTTCCTTCTGCAATCTTCGTTGTAGATATCATGAGAGAACACATCGCTGTAACTGAAGCTAAGAAATTAGGTATTCCAGTTTTCGGTATTGTTGATACAAACTCTGATCCTAGAAAAGTAGACTTCGTTATCCCAGGAAACGATGATGCTTCTAAATCTATCGATATGATCCTGAACATTGTTTCTGATTCTATCAAAGAAGGACAGTCTCAAAGAAAAGCTGATAAAGAAAAATCTAAAGAAGAAGGAGAAAAAGTATCTGCTGAAACAGATACTGATTTCGATGCTGAATAATTAAAGATTTTCTTTAATATAGGAAAAACGCTGGATTTCTATCCAGCGTTTTTTGTGTTTTCATATCCTGATATATAAGATAACCCCTCTCAACTTGAGAGGGGTTTATTTTAATTGCTGATCTTTATAGCATAAGATGTGGTAATATACTTTGTAGAATCATAAGAGGAGTTACAGAGCATTCCGGAGAGTCTGTAGTTCCGGTTTTTAGGCACCATTGTATAACCCACTTTACCGGAGCCTATCGGGATCTTTTTAAGGAAGCCGGTGCTGCTCACAGTAAGGACCATATTGCAGGGAGATTTATTTTCCACCGAAATAGAAGTTCTGGGATTGCTGGGAGAATCCTCATTAAGAAGGTCTGTTAAAACATCTGCTGTTTCAGGTTTATAGGTCTTAATAAGCTCTGCATATTCTCTTTCCGTACTCATCACAGTACTTCCCGGACTTGAAGGAGTTCTTATAGGATAGCTGGGATAACTGCTGTAGCTGGCACTGCAGCTTATAAGGATAAGTGAAATTCCGGAGAAAGTGGCAAGCTTTTTCATTCAGTTTATTTTTTTGATCTTTTCTTTTTTGAAGGTTTCACAGGTACAGTTTCCTTTTGATCTTTTGCTGCATCTTTATTGGCATCAGGCCTGGGTGTACCGGGATTTTCAATCACTACAAATATACTTTTTTTTATGTCTTTCTGAGAGGAGTATTTTACATCACAGACATTACTGTTCAGGGTATAAGAACCCTTATTGAGAATGATAAAATTCTCACCATGTGCAGGAACTGCCAGGTTGTAGAAATTTTTTCCTTCAATTCTCAGGATGATATTGCAGTCCGAATTATTTCTAAATAGAAGCACAGCCTCTTTACTGGTAATATCTTCATCAAACATAGCATTCAGAAGTTTTACCGTTTTATCTTTATGCTGATCAGAAGTTTCGGCGATGAGCCTTTTAAACTCTTCCGCATCATTAGAGTTGGAGTTTCTCAAAAATCTGTTCGGAATATCAGTCATTACCGGCCTGGCTTCCATTGGCTTTGCGGTTTTAGCCCCTTTTGTCCAGTTGGAATTCTTTAAGGCAATAAGTTTAGGTTTTAGCACATATCTTTTAGGGTCATCAGGGTGTGCATTCTTAAGGTAGTCTTCAATTTCCTTTGTATTTGTGCTTTTTAGGATATCCTTGTGTTTTTTCTGCGCCGAAGCGAAACCCGAAACCAGGAAAAAGAAGAGGAGGGTCGTTAAAATTTTTTTCATCAATTTGTTGTGTTATTCCATTAGCTTATCCGGAATTTTATATAAGTTATTGTTTTTCCTTTAGCAGAGAAAAGCTCTTCATAGTAGGTTTTTATATCTCTGAGATGTTCCGTATTCGGATCGTACTCAGGAGCGCCATAAATGTCGTGGTGGGCTGTAATGATTTCATAACCGGCACCCTGCAAATAGCCTAATGTATAGCCATGCAGAAATTCTGAATCCGTTTTCAGATGGATGATTCCACCTGGCTTCAGGAATTTTTTGTATCGTTCTAAAAAGTCAGGATGAGTAAGCCTGTGCTTTGTACGTTTGTATTTGATCTGAGGATCAGGGAACGTGATCCATATTTCGTCAACCTCATTTTCTGCAAAAAAATGATCTACAAGCTCAATTTGTGTTCTGAGAAATGCCACATTATTCATTCCGCTATCCACAGCTTCCTTGGCTCCGAACCAGAATCTGGCTCCTTTAATATCTATTCCGATGAAGTTTTTTTCAGGGAATGTTTTAGCAAGCCCTACAGAATATTCTCCTTTTCCGCAACCCAACTCAAGTACGATTGGATTTTCGTTCTTAAAGAAATCCTTTCTCCAGTTGCCTTTAAGCGGAAAACCATTGAGTGCATCCTCTCTTGTAGGTTGGATAACATTTGGTAAAATCTTGTTTTCAGCGAATCTTGCTAATTTATTTTTGCCCATCGAGTCATTTATAAAATCCTGCAAAAATAGCAATTTTTACATAGATTACCTTGCCTTTTAGACATAAAAGGCAGGTCTCGACAGATTTTAGGAATGCTTACTGAGTTGGAGAACTTCCCAATGTAACCATTATAGCTTTTTCGATTGTTTTTTGAGAAGCATACTGAGCGCCACAAACGAGACTTGTGAAAAGATACTGGCCCTTATCTATAACAATCGTACTGTCATCATGGGCAGGAACGGCAAGCCTGTATTTGGTAGTTCCAACACCTTCCATTCTCACAATGATATTACAGTCAGAATTGTTTTTGATCAGAACTATACTTGTTTTGCTGTTTGGATCGTTGTCGAACAGGGAATTTAATATTTTGACCGTTTTATTTTTGTGCTCCACCGGATTTACAGCCATCAGTAGATTAAACTCCTCAGCTTCGGCATTCGGAACAGCGACATTGGCGGATGTATTAACGACAAAAGCATTTTGAGTGGTACTTGGCGTATACACCACCGTAGATTGTTTGGCAGCAAGTTCTGCTTTATATTTGGCGATCTGTTTCTGTTTGATAATGGCGTTCATTTCATCAAAACTGATCTTTGTAGACGGTCTTCTTTTCAGCAAAGCAAGCATTTCCTGCATGTCTTTTACTTTTTGGTCTGCAGGATGAGCATCTTTAATGTATTGCGTCATCATTTCCATCACTCTGGGTTTCAATACAGACCGGCGGGGATCATCGGGGTGGGCATCTCTGAGAAAAGCATTGATCTCATAGATGTTTTTACTTTTTAAAATATTCGTGTAGTCTTTCCCTCTTTTTTGGGCAGATAAGTTAAAAAACAGAACAGAAACAAATAGTAAAAGTAATTTTTTCATTAACAAATATTAAGTTAAAAGCTGATGTTCTTTCTTAATTTGTGTTTTTGGGTCATTAGTTTATTACAATAACGAAATACAATTGTTTTTATTTTAGATACGTCATTGTGAGATAAAATTAAACATATTTTTAAATAAAAAAAGAAATGTATACTATAAATTATTAAATAGTATACATTTCCTAAAATATAAAAGTTTATTTAATGACTTCCTGAAGATTTGAAGTCTTAAGCCTTTTCTGATAGATCGGGAGGTACTTTTCGATAGGAATTTTTATCGCCTCAAAATTACCGGACAGGACATACGCTTCAATATTTTCTGAAGTATAAACAAACTGAAGGAAATTATCAATAAGGTTGTCAGGGATTTTGAACTTGGCAAAATAATCTTTACCGAGATAATTCTTAATTTGAGCCACAGAATTATTCATTCTTTCATAGGCCATATAACGTTGTTTTTTCTTTCTGTCTCCCGAAAGGATATCATAGATGCTTTCCAGGCTGAAAGTAAGTCCGCCGTCTCTTAATCCCGCAACCGGAAGTTCAGGAGAGGTTCCGTCACCCTTAGGTTCAGGCAGTCCAATCACTTTTTTGATAGCCAGTCCTTTATCTTCTTTTCTTATAGAATTTACGTCATACCTAAGATTTCCCGTAGGCTTGAACCTGCTCAATACAATTTCCTGTATCTCGTAATAAGCAATTTTCAATTCAATTAAATTTTTCTGCTGAATCATCTGGGGAGTAAGCTTTACATCTTTTCGTTCTGTAACGATAGAAGTAAAACGGATCACATCTCCGGGAACGGCAGGTATATTATAAGTACCGTTATAATCAGTAAGTACCGTTTTCTGGGTATTCAGATTGGTTACGTAAACCTGGTTAAGATACAAGATCGAGTTGTCTCTTAAAAATACCTCTCCGGAATATGTCTGTGCATTGATTTTTGCCAGAAAAACCAGCATCAATAGGGTAATTAGCTTCTTCATATAATTAGGGCAAAATTACGTAGAAATACGGCAATTTATACCTATTAAGATAGTGATTACAGGTTAAAGTTATATTAAACTTTAATACTTAACTGTTAATGAATGTTATAAATAATCATAAATAAAAACGATATCATGAAATTTGAACTAAAATCATTTCGTTATTTACGTTTTACCAGTAGCCAGCTTGTATATTTTATAGGAATAGAGGTGCCAAATTCTGTCCAGGATATGAAATACCAGTAGGTAGCGGTTGGTACAGGCCTTCCGCCCATGGTTCCGTCCCAGGTATATCGGTTGCTTGGGCTTCCTCTGAAGATTTCTGCCCCATAGCGGTCAAATATTCTGAATTCCAGGTTCGTATTACTCATTAAAGCGGAATAGTCTATCACATCATTGTGTCCGTCACTGTTAGGAGTAATGGTATTGATGAGATTGATGATGGCAAATGCTTTTTCTACTTCACCACACAGCTTAGAGTCTCTTACAAAGACCTTGTGGGCTCCTCTTGGCACATTGTTGAACACATTTGAGCTCTGCCAGCTTACTCCGTCCAGAGAATATTCATATGGAGGTACACCGCCGCTTACACCCACCGTTACTGTAGATCCGTTGATTTCAAGAGAGGTAATAACCGGGAGAGGTGATTCTATAACATTAACATATTGCTTGTAAACACAACCATTGAATGTAAGCTCCACCCAGTAGTTCCCCACAGGAACATTGGAAATAGAAGGAGAAGTGGCTCCCGTACTCCAGAGGTATTTTTCAAACCCGGGACCTGCATCTAATGTAGTGGTAGCTTTAAGACAGATGATCTTGTCTTTTAAAATATCAGATTTCTTAGGGGCTTTAACGGTGATTTTAATAGAACCAACCTCAGGACAGACCCCATTTTTTTCAAATCTGATATAAAAGGTCTGGGTACCTGTACTATTAACGGTTGCTGATATAGGATTAGTGTCATTCTGGGCATCAGCTAAACTTCCATGGAAAGTATAAGTTACATTTGGGTCTGCTGTAAACTGTGGAATAAACTGTGCAAGATCAATCGCCTTTATTCCGTCAAGATCATCATCACAAATGCTTGTTACGGCTGTATGTGTTAATAAAGGAATACGGGCTCCTATGCTGAACTGTAAAGGTTTCACAACAACAGCACAGCCATCAGGAGATTCAACCCTGATGTAAATGGTTGTTGTGGCTGTATAGCTCCAGTTATTAGGAAGGGTATTGTTGTTTCCTGCATTGGCATCAGCAAGAGATGCGTAATATCTTACGTTGGTAAAGTAACTGGGATTATTCAGTACAATGCCTGTTATACTGGATAAAGTAACGGTGACGGTTCCGTCCATATTGTCATCACAGAAAATACCGTTATAATTGTTCGGTACAATAGCTACGTTATATAAAGAAAGGGTGATTTGGGCAATACTTTTACAGCCCAGATTATTTTTTACGACAGCATATACAATGGTGCCGTCTGGTGCGGTATAGGCATTCGTCGAGGTGATAAGGGCTCCCGGGTTTTCTGTCTGCGCATCAGCTAAGGTAGGGTAATAGGTAATAGTTACCGGTGAGTTATTGGTTACATTGGCAGAAGTAAGGTTAAAAGTTCCCTGACCATTAATATTACAGGCATGTAATGTAGCATTTGTTACGATAAGAGCCAGAACATTAACGGTGACGGTTACTGTTTCACAGTCCGTAAAAACAGGATCATCTCCGCAGAAAGTATAGGTGAAAGTATCTGTCCCCGTACTTCCTGGAGTATTAACAGTATAAGTAATGATTCCGGTTACAGGATCGATTACAGCTGTTCCCAGTGTAGGAGCATTCACAATGGCTACCGTAGAAGGGACGGGAGTTTGTGCAGAGCTGCTGAATGTAGGGGTTATCGTTTTTGTGCTGCAGACATTATAGGTGGTGGCAGTCAATTTGGTGCAATTAAGTACTTTAAACTGTTCTGTCACCAAAGGTGCACATTTCCCCATCGTCACAGAACAGGTGTAATATCCGGACTGTGTGGGGCTAATGGATGATCCTGTGGCTCCGGGAATAAGAGTTCCGTTTACATACCACTGATAAGTATCGTAAATAACAGGATCTACCGTAAGTACAATGCCGGGAGCACAGCCTCCTCCTGAGCTTAAAATAACGGGCTGTGTAGGAAAGCCTGCAAAAAAACCTCCATATCCTACAGCATTACTCCCTGCATTAATTCCCGCGGTGATTGCCTTGTCGGAAACTATAGTGATTGTGCCGGTAACATTAGGAATACCGTATGTAACCCAGTTGGCGGTGCCTGTCATATTAAATGGACCTGTTGTTGCCGGTGGAATAGCGCCGTTTACCGTGACATTGGCTCCTTTTTCTGTAATAAGATTCAGCTTTGTTGGAATATTAAGGATTCCTGAAGGGTTGGCGGTTGAATGAACAAAATTCTCATCAATAAAACCTAATTCATTAATCTGTTTGGGAAGATAGCAGTTCAGTGCCGGAATAAAATTGAATCCGCCGGTTGCTACTTCACTTCCTGAAACGGAATCTCCGGCAAGAATCTGATAGACATAAGCATTTTTGGATGTTTTAAGGTAAAGGTTATAATGGACGCCTGCCTGTAGTTTAAACTTTGAATCAGGAATAATAAAATATTGTCCTGCATTTATAGTAGTAAGGGGAGGAATTTCATCATTGACAAAGATCTGTGTATTATTCTCAGTAGCAATAACAATAGCTCCTTCCATATGGGACCCAATTCTGCCGTTTCCCTTTACCAAAGCAAACTCAGTTCCAAGCCTTTCGACAGGAACAGCCTGATCCATTAAAATATCAGAGCTTGAAGGGTAGTTTCCTGCATATTGACCGTTGAAATTTCCGTTGGTAATATTGACTGGTTTATTGGCAGTGATCTTAGCTCCAATGAAACCGTCAGTGTTTATTGTACCCACCCCGTCTATAATGTATGACTGTCCTTTATTAAGAGTAAAAGTCATTGTAGGGTTTGTGGTTCCGGTAGTACCGTTCGAGAACTGTACGGTTGGCTTATATCCACTGACTGTAACTATTGTATTGTCCTCTGTTGCAAGGACGCTGGCCATAAAGTTTAAGATATAATTACTGACTGTAATAGGAGCATTTGCCACGTAAAAATTTTTTCCTGTAGAAGGTATTCCTTTAGAAGTAATAATTTCAGCATGGTTGAATACAGAAAACCTGAGATTAGCATAAAAAGGAAATTCTGCTTTTAGATATAGTCCTTTCGTTGTAGGAGTAAACAGATCTGCCTGAAGGGTAGTGATAATATATTTCCTTAATACATCAAATTTCTGGGGATTATTTTTACTGATGGTTACCGTACCGATAAGTACATTGTTATTATAAATGTTTACCGGGAAAGGAGTTGTTCTGTTTGTCGATAAGTATAATTTCTGATATGGATTAGAACTTATGCTTCTATCCATCATGGGTGCAAACCAATGTTCCCTGTCCAACTGTGCGAAGGAAAAGGCGAAAAAACAAAATATAAACAAAAAAGATAAATTTTTTTTCATTCAGCAGAGGGAGTTTAACACAAATTTAATAATAAAATGGATTTATACGTCGAAAAAGTAATAAAAAAACCGCGATGATAAAACCGCGGTTTGGGAAGTTGTATTTTTCAGCGTTTACTCTCTGCTTTTGACAAGAATCCAACCTGTATATTTTACAGCAGTCTGTTTACCAGCAGGTTCATTCCAATGGATCTCAAACCAGTAATTTCCGGTAGAAACTCTTTTGCTTCCGCCTAAAGTTCCGTTCCATTTATAGCCATTTGATTTATCTCCCTGGAATATTTTGCTTCCATATCGGTCAAAAATGGTGAATTCCAAATTCTTTTTGCCTGATAATAATGAATAATCGAGGACATCATTGACCCCGTCTTCATTAGGGGTAATAGCATTGATCAGGTTAGGAATGGTAATTTCTACTTTTATTGGATCGCAGTTATAACTGTCTTTCACATATACTGCAGGTGTTCCTCTTGCCACATCTGTGAATATGTTGGCATCCTGCCATTGGATATTGTCCAGTGAGTACTGGTATGGAGGAGTTCCGCCTATTGCATAAACGGTAACAGTGGTATTTGAAATATCAATATTGGAAACAACCGGCTGTTCGGAAGCATATACCTTCACAGTCTGAAGCGTTACACAATCGCCCGTTTTCAATTTTACCCAATAAGTTCCTACACCAACATTCTGGATGGACTGTGTTGTAGCACCTGTGCTCCATTCGTAACCATTGAAACCAGGTCCGGCATCCAATGTTGTTTTGTCTTCTATACAAATAATCTTATCAACAAGAACAGTAGACTTTACAGGGGGAAGAACGGTAAGTGAAACCTCTGCAATTCTGTAGCAGCCGTTTGCATTGATTACTTTTACATACACAACTCCGGTAGGAGCAATATAAGTTGCTGGATTTAAGATTTCATTCGTACTGTTGTCCGCATCTGTAGGAGAAGGATAATATTTCTTGGTTACTCCCGGCTGTACAGTTACTGAAGCGTTAGTAAGGTTAAATAATCCTGTCGCTGGATTCGCTTCCAGATAACAGGTTCTTAAAGAAGCATTATTAACAATAGGACTCTCAGAAACTGTTAAATTTAATGTTACCTCCTCACAATCTGTAAAGTCAGGATTATTTCCACAAAACTTATAAACAAATGAGTCCGGTCCTACATAAGTATAGGCAGGGGCATAGCTTATCACCCCTGTCACGGGGTCAACTACAGCATTACCATTAACAGGAGGTGTAACGATGATTACACTGCCCGGTACCACAGATTGTGTTGAATTTGTAAATGTTGGAACAATCAGCTTAACGCCGTCGCACACCGTTTCGTTCAATGTAGTTTCCGTAAGGCAAGTAAATACTTTATACACGGGAGTAGTTATTGGCGGACATGAGCCTACCGTGATCTTTACAGTATAGTTACCCGATTGTGTCGGAATATAAGAGTTGGCTACAGCTCCGGTAATGGGAGTGCTATCTCTGTACCACTGGTAAGAATCAAAGCTGTCATCCACTTCCAGAACAATTCCAGGAATACAGTCGCCGGTCTGTTTGGCAATAACCGGAATGGAGGAAAATCCTGCGAAATATCCACCATATCCTACCACGCCACTTCCTCCGGAGATTCCTGCTGTTACAGCTTTTGAAGAGGTTATTGTTACGTTTCCTGTAACATTCGGTACAGAATAAGATACCCATGATGAAGTTCCAGAGACAGGATAGGGTCCCTGAGCAGCAGGAGGGGTAGCACCGTTAACAGTAACTGCGGCTCCTGTTTCTGTCAGGATATTTAATTTAACATTGTTGGTTGTAGGGGGAAGGATGTTAATATTTCCTATTTCATCAATTCTTCTTGGAAGATAGCAGTTCAAAGGTGGGATATAATTGAATCCAATTGTTGCGTTACTTGTTGCAACACCTGCTAATAGCTGGTACACGTAAACATTTTTTGTTGTTTTAATGTACATATTGTAGTGGTTATTACCCTGATTGATGTAATTGGTATTGGATAACTTATTCACTCTGTAGCTTTCTCCTTCATTCAATGTGATTACCGGAGTTGCGCCATTGTTAATGAATACCTGGGTACCGCCTTCTGTAGCAACAATTAACGCATCCTCCATTCTTTCACTGATATCTCCGTTTCCTTTTACAAGAACGAATTCATTTCCCAGTCTGTCTGTAGGAACAGATTGGTCCATGACAATATCTGCTCCATCAAAAAAGCCACCTGGCGGAATAATAGCGAATTGGCCATTAAAATTTCCGTTAGTTACAGAAATCGGTTTATCAGCCTCTATTTTGGCACCGATAAAACCTTCTTTATTTCCGGCTCTATCGCCAATCCCTTCAATGATATAAGACTGGCCTTTATTGAGGGTAAAAGTCAGAGTTGGATTGCTTACACCCGTCCATCCGTTAGTAAATATAACGTCGGGAGAGTAATCTGAAACAGTAACGATAGTATTATCCTCTGTAGCCATCACACCGGTAGTAAAATTCAGTGCAACTATAGGATTTTCTATGGGCGAAACTACCGCATAAAACTTCTTGCCGATCCCTGCTTTTCCTTTAGATGTCAGGATTTCTCCATGACTGCTTACGGAAAACCTTAAGGTGGCGAAATAAGGTTTTGTACCTTTTGTATATATCCCTTTGCTTACCGGAACGAAAAGTTCAGAAGTATTGCTGGTAATAATGCTCCCTAAAGGAATGATAAATGTCTGAGGGCCCCCTTTGGAAACCGTTACTGTTCCCAGCAGGACGTTATTACTGTAAATTTCCACAGGAAATGGAGTGGTAGAATCCGTGGAGAAATATAAAGCCTGCTGTGGATTGACAACATTGGTGCTCCGTGCCGCCATCGGAGCAAACCAATGCTCCGTATCTCTTTGTGCAAAAAGTGGATTAGCTGTTATAAACAGCAATAGAAAAGTTAGTAAAAATATTTTCATTTATATGGGAATTAGGATTGTCGCAAAAATAGGAGAATATTTCATTTGGAATTATAAAATATGTATAAAATATTGATTTTTAATCAAAAAAAACCGCGATTTCAAATCGCGGTTAATTATTTATTGTTTAAAATGGTTTATTCAATGTTTTTAACTAAAATCCATCCTGTATAGTGAATAGGAGTTTTTTCTTTGTTGGTTTCATTCCAGTTGATATGATACCAATAGGTTCCTGTTACCAGCTTTTTGTCATAATGTTTTCCATCCCATTTGTAATTATTGAATTTGTTTCCGGTAAATACCATATTTCCGTATCTGTCATAAATTACAAAAGAAAGGTTTTCCTTATAAGCTAAATCACTATAGTCAATAAAGTCATTTTTATTATCACCATTAGGAGTAATGGCGTTTAATAAATTAGGAACCGTTACTTCTACTGATGTAGGATCGCAATTGTAAGCGTCCTTCACATAGAAAGTATGTTGGCCTCTTGTTAGTCCTGTGAACACATTAGAATCCTGCCAGTTGGATGGCGAATCTACTGCAAATTTGTATGGGGCTTTTCCTCCGTTTATAACCACTGTTGCTGTAGTGTTAGAAATTTCGATCTTGGTAATTACCGGATCTTCAGCTTTTTTTACTCTTACAATCTGTGGCAGCAGGCATCCGTTTTTGCCCAGAACTACAGTATATTCTCCAATACCTACATTTTGAATGGAGGGCGTTGTTGCTCCGGTACTCCATAGATAAGAGTCATATCCAGGACCTGCATCCAGATTTGTTGTTCCGTCCGCACAGATATACTGGTCAACAAGAATTGGCGATTTTTTTATAGGAAGAGCAATCAGCTGAATTTTTGCATTCGCTGTACACCCTTCGTTAGTGGTAACTTTTACATACACAAATCCTCCAGCAGACGGATAGTTCTGAGGGACTGTGATCTCGTTAGTTCCTGCAGTAAGATCGGCCAATGTAGGATAGTATTTTTTAACTACTGCATTATAGTCAGTAACGCTGGCTTTAGTAAGATCAAAATAAGCATATGGATCTACATCATATTGACATGCCTTGAGTATTGCATCTCTCACTACGAAAGGGACTACGGTAAGATTTAAAGTAACCTGCTCACAATCTATAAATTCAGTAGCATTACCACAGAATTTATAAACGATCTGATCTGCACCATAATAGTTGGCCGTAGGAGTGTAGGTAATCGTTCCGTTTGAATTTATTACAGCTGTACCATGTGCTGGCGGAGTAATAATCACCAGTGTACCTGGTACAGGGGTCTGTGTTGAAGATGTGAATGCCGGTGTAATAACCTTCGTAGAACATGCATTCAGTGTTTGTGTCGTAAGTTTTAAACAGGTAAATACCTTATAGATTGGGGTAGTAACAGGAGGACATGTACCCATTGTTACTTTTACCGTATAGTTTCCAGAAGTTGTAGGGGAAAATGTATTGGTCGTTGCCCCCGCGATAGCTGTTCCGTTCAGGAACCACTGGTACCCTTCATAAGTATCATCCACTTCAAGTACAATACCGGGAGCACATTCTCCGGAACGCTTGGTAATTACCGGAATTGAAGAGAATCCCGCAAAATACCCACCATATCCTACAGCACCACTTCCTGCAGAAATACCTGCGGTAACTGCTTTTGTTGAAATAACAGTAACGTTCCCTGTAATATTAGGAATAGAATAAGATACCCATGCTGTAGTTCCTGTTGCGGAGAAAGGACCCTGTGTAGTTGGAGGGATGACTCCATTTACTGTTACAGTCGCTCCTGTCTCAGTAAGTATGTTTAGTTTCACGTTTTTTGTACCACTGGAAAAAGTTTCAGGGAGTTCATTGATCAATCCTATCTCATCGATTTTTTTTGGAAGGAAACAGTTCAAAGGCGGGATGTAATTGAATCCTTCTGTGGCTGTACTGTTTGGAAGACCAGCCAAAAGCTGATAAACATATGCATTTTTAGAGGTTTTGATGTGCATATTGAAGTGGGAATTTCCCTGATCAATGTATGGGAATACATAGGTATTGTTTGGTCCCTGGCCTACTCTTACCCATTCTCCTTCATTCAGGGTTTGGATAGGAGTGGTAGATCCGTTAAGAAAAACCTGAGTATCATTTTCAGTTGCGATAATCATTGCGTCTTCATCCCCGTCATTGTTGTCTCCGTTTCCTTTTACAAGAACGAATTCATTTCCTAGCCTATCTACAGGAACGGATTGGTCCATAATAATATCAGAACCTCCGGATCCTGCGCTTGGAGGCAGGGCAAACTGACCATTAAAATTTCCGTTTGTAAGTGATATAGGTTTGTCGGATTCTATTTTGGCACCGATAAAGCCAGTGGCATTAGCACCCGTATTGTCCCGGCCTTCGATAATATATGCCTGCCCTTTATTAAGGGTAAATGTCATTGTTGGATTTGTGGTTCCTGTAGTACCGTTGGTAAACTGAAGGCCTGCATTATAGCCTGAAACTGTAACGTGAGTATTGTCCTCAGTAGCTAGAACCCCTGCAGTGAAATTTACATAAGTAATAGACTGTCCGGTCATTGGAGTAGAAGCAGCATAGAATTTCTTCCCGATTCCTGCTTTCCCCTTAGAGGTTAATATTTCTCCATGGCTGGTAACACTAAATCTGAAATTTACATAATATGGTTTTGTCCCTTTAGTGTAAATTCCTTTACCAATGGGGGTGAACATTTCAGACGGAGCAGAAGTGATCATTTTATCCGTTGTAAGCTCATACACTTTAGGATCACCTTTCATAATGGTTACTGTTCCAAGCAGTGCACCATTGCTGTAAATTTCTACAGGGAAAGGCGTTACTGAGTCTGTAGAAAAATATAAAGCCTGTTTAGGACTGAGCAAAGCGGAGGGTTTTGCTGCCATAGGCGCAAACCAGTGCTCTGTATCTCTTTGTGCAAAGAGCGTGTTAATTGATAAAAGAACTAATACTAAGCTGAGTAGAAATCTTTTCATGTGTCTGGAATTAGGATTTATACAAATTTAAAATAATATTTGAAATAGTGTTAAATAAATATAACAAAAGTTAAAAAATTAATCATGATTTTTAATTAAAAGCCATCCGTAATATAAAACTGCTAATTTCGTATCAGCCTCTGTACAGATAATCAGATACCAATAAATATCAGCGGAATATTTCTTCCGTTTACTTTTCTCTCTATTGTTTTAACTGGCATAACACATAAAAAATCCCGGTGAATTTCACCGGGATCTGTATTATTCTTTGAAAGATGATTAAGCTAAGCTTACTCTTACAAAACCTGTTACTTTAAGGTCTGCATTTACAGATTTTACATAGTCAGCTACAGAGATAGAGCTGTCTTTGATGAAATCTTGGTGTACCAAAGTGTTGTCTTTGTAGAATCTCTGCATTTTACCTTTCAGGATATTGTCGATAATGTTTGCAGGCTTACCTTCTTCAGTAAGTTTATGTCTTTCGATTTCCAATTCTTTGTCGATAGTTTCCTGAGAAACTCTGGTTTCGTCAAGAGCGATTGGGTTCATAGCAGCAGCCTGCATAGAAACAGCTTTAGCCACTTCGTCAGCTCCGTCTACCTTAGCAGAAAGGGCAGTGATAGCAGCGATTTTGTTTCCAGCGTGGATGTAAGCTCCAAGGTAAGGCCCTTCAATTCTTTCGAATGCTCCGATCTCGATTTTCTCACCGATAACTCCTGTCTGCTCGATTAATTTATCAGCAACAGTAAGTCCGTGGAAATCTGTAGCTAAAAGTTCTTCTTTAGTAGCTGCGAAAATAGCCATTTCAGCTAATTCGTAAGCAAGCTCGATGAAAGCTTCGTTTTTAGCAACGAAGTCAGTTTCGCAGTTTAAAGAGATGATCACCCCTAAAGTGTTATCCTCGTTTACTCTGGCGATTACTGCACCTTCAGAAGATTCTCTGTCAGCTCTGTTTGCAGCAACTTTCTGTCCTTTTTTTCTAAGGATATCTACTGCTTTTTCGAAGTCTCCTTCTGCTTCAACTAAAGCTTTCTTGCAGTCCATCATACCTGCACCTGTTTGGTTTCTTAATTTTGCTACGTCTGCAGCAGCTGGTGTATAAGACATAATATGTATTATTTTTTTATTTAAGATTAGTATTAATTTTTAGCTTAATTTTAAAGCAGTGCAAAGATAATGATTTTAATGATAAACTAAAAAATGACTTTTCACGTTATTGATATATTTAATACTATTTTAAAGACCTGATTAATGAAAAAAATCTTTCTACTTATATTTCTATGCATTTTTACCTTAGGTTTCTCCCAAAAAAAGAAAAAATCGAAATCTAAGGCTGTTGTAGAAAAAGAAACGGTAATCATCTATACAGAGCAGGATGCCGAAGCTTCTAAAGAGGCCAGAGTGATCGCCGGTTTTCTGAAACAAAACCCCGGACATGCCAAAACTGATTATTTTAAAAGAAAATTGATTGAAATGATTATGGCCGATAATTCTCCTGAAGCCAAACCTACGATTAAGCCGATCAGTAAAGAGAAAATAGAAAAAATTGTTCAGAATAATGAGCTTAACAGCGGTAAAGTGATAGCAGCCAATAATAAAACATCTGTTGAAAATAAGAACACGGATAAGATAAATGATGCTATAAATGCTTTGAAAGAAGAGAGACTGGCAAGTGTTGGTTCCGCAAGTTCCGCCAAAACTGCCGGGGTTGCCAAATCAGAAGCTAGTGAAGCCCATAAAAAAACGGCAGCAATGCTTACCCATATTTTTAATAATGATATGAATAAGAATGAGGCTTATGTCAATATCAAGAACAGATCAAGCTGTAATCTGATCGTAAAAATAAGTGGAAAAAAATATTATAATCTAACGGTTCCCGCCAAGGGACAGAATTTTATTCTGATAGATAAAGGGGAGTATGTACTGACTACAATGGTGTGTGATGCAAAATATTCTTCGATCAAGAAAGTTACTCAGGATATTGAAATTGCACTCAACGTAGCTGATTAAGATCAATTAAAACTAAACTATAAGTAAAAACGGTTAAGAAATTTTCTTAACCGTTTTTTATTTTATCCTTTAAACTGTCCCATTGCAATGAATTTCTCCTGCCTCTGGGTTTCAAGTTCCTGTCCTGAGAACTTTGAAAAAGCTTTAATATTCTGTAAAATAGAATGCTTAAGGTTCAGATAAGCTACTTCAGGATCATATTGGGCACCTCCAAGGGGTTCTTCAATAATACCGTCGATGAATTTTTCTCTTAAAGCATCTTTCGGGGTAAGGTTTAATGCATTGGCTGCATCTTCCTTATGATCCCAGTTTCTCCATAAAATAGAAGAGCAGCTTTCCGGCGCGATTACAGTATACCATGTATTTTCAAGCATGTATACTTTATTTCCGACTCCTATTCCCAAAGCTCCGCCACTTGCTCCTTCACCAATAATATAAGTGAAAATCGGAGTTTTAAGCTGAACCATTTCAAAAATATTTCTGGCAATCGCTTCTCCCTGTCCTCTTTCTTCAGCTTCTAATCCAGGATAAGCTCCCGGTGTATCTACTAAAGTCACTACAGGGATTTTGAATTTTTCAGCAAGCTTCATTAGTCGTAAAGCTTTTCTGTATCCTTCAGGATTTGGCATTCCGAATCTTCTGTACTGTCTTTCTTTAGTGGTTCTCCCTTTCTGGGTTCCTATGATCATTATTTTCTGGTCATCCAATGTTGCTAAACCGCCGATCATTGCAGGGTCATCTGCGAAATTTCTGTCACCGTGAAGCTCCAGAAAACTCCCTTTATCTACCATTCCGTTGATATAGTCAATTGTATAAGGACGATCAGGATGGCGGGATAGTTGTACTCTTTGCCAAGGGGTAAGATTTTCGTAGATTTCTTTTTTCTTTTCCAAAATCTTGTCCTCAATCTGGCTGCATGCTAATTTTACATCAACACCACTTTCTTCTCCTACTAAAGAACAAGTCTGAAGTTGATCCATCAGATCTTTTATAGGAAGTTCGAAACTTAAATATTCCATTTCTTGAAGTAAATTAAATCTTTCAAATTTATGAAAAATTATGAAAAACTATTTAAAATTATTGATAGCATTGTTTATTCGGGAGGTAGTTTCCTCTTTTCCAATCAGTTCCATGATATCCGGAACATCCGGGCCTTTCAGTTCTCCTACCAGAGCCAAACGCAGCGGCATCATTACTTTTCCCATCCCCAGGCCTTTGTTTTCCGCGAAATCGTGAACTGCCTGCTTCAGGATTTCTGAGCTAAATTCAGTGGCAGTAAGATTTTCGGATAATTCCCCTAAAACAGCTGAAGTCTCCTCGTTCCATGCTTTTTTTGATGCTTTTTCATCGTAAGAAACCGGAGCTTTAAAGAAAAATTTTCCGTTTTCATAAATATCTTTAGGAAAGGTAGCTCTTTCTTTCATCAAACCGATGATCTTTACTAACTTTTCATCAGAAACACCGGAAAGGTCAATGTCTGTATTTTTTAACAGCTGCAGAAGCTCGTCGTCCGATTTCATCTGGATATACTGATGGTTGAACCACTCGGATTTCTCCTTGCTGAATCTGGCACCTGCTTTATGTACTTTATGAAGATCAAATTCTTTACCCATTTCTTCCAGTGATAAGATTTCTTTATCATCTGAAGGAGTCCAGCCTAACAAAGCGACCATATTAATAAATGCCTCAGGAAGATAACCACTTTCTCTATAGCCTTTTGAAACATTTCCTGTTTTAGGATCCGTAAAGTTTAAGGGAAACACAGGGAATCCGAATTTATCACCGTCTCTTTTGCTTAATTTCCCGGAAAGGCCCTTCTTTAAAAACTGTTTTACAGAGGCGGTTAACGGATTATCTTTATCATTTTCGCCCAGCATTGATTTAAATCTCGGGCTTTTTACTTCTGCAAAGAAAGATTTAATAAGCTCTGCTGATTCATCAAAAGAAAACTGGCTGTTTTTCAAAACGAATTCTTCTGCAAAAGATTTTGTGATGCTGTCAATATTATCTTTATTAATTAAAGTTGATACATCAGGCTTCAGGATTAAAGAAAGGTGGGCAAACTGAGGTGCTTCCCATCCCATCGCTTCGTATAATAAAGTGTGAAGTCCTAAAGATGGCAGCCATTCTTCACCACGGATCACGTGGGAAATTTCCATTTCGTGGTCATCAATGATGTTGGCAAAATGATAAGTAGGCATTCCATCGTTCTTTACAAGAACTTTATCATCCAGTGTATTGGTGTTCACAGAAGAATTTCCTCGGATGATATCCTGAAGGTTTAATGTTCTGTCAACCGGCATTTTGAATCTTACCACATAAGGTGTTTTTTCATCCAGTAACTTCTGAACTTCCTCTTCGGAAAGTGCAACACTGTTTCTGAGACGGTTTCTGGTTTTATTATCATAAGAGAAAACCTCACCGTTGGCTTCAAATTCAGCACGGATGGCATCCAGTTCTTCAGGAGTATCAAAAGCGATATAGGCATAATCTGTTTTCAGGATCTGCGCTGTGTATCTGTCGTAGATGTCTCTTCTTTCAGACTGTCTGTAAGGGGCAAACTTCCCTCCTTTCTTAGGACTTTCATCAGGAACGATTCCGCACCATTCTAAAGCTTCTTCGATATAGTCTTCAGCTCCTTCTACATATCTAGCCGTATCTGTATCTTCGATTCGAAGTACAAATTCACCACCTTGGTTTTTGGCAAAAAGATAATCATATAATGCGGTTCTTACGCCTCCCAAATGCAATGGTCCGGTAGGACTTGGAGCAAAACGAACTCTTACTTTCCCCATTTCAATAAAAATTTTGTGCAAATTTACTTAAAATTATACGTTTTAAGGATTATTTACACTTCCGTTATTCGTTTTTTTGAATTTTTAATTTCTATAAATTAAAAATTAATAGGAATAAATTATTTAGAAATTAATAGGAATAATAGCCTCGGGGAAATATTTTGTATTGGTAGATGGCTTGGATTACAATTAAAAAGAACTGAAATAGATTTGAGATTATAAAAAACTAGAGATTGTCTCGAAAGCTTGTCTCTTGGCTTTTATATTTTTTTAAATAATAATTGTACGGCATTTTCAAAAGTCTCTTTTTCCTTTAACAAAATAGCTTTATAATCTTGAAAATCTCCCGAAGAAGAAATATAGTTTTCCATACATTCTTTAATTGTTTCAGTTATTGTAGGAATACATTCGTCTTCAAAATCATATCTATATTTTTCAAGGATAGGCATGTCTTCCTTATAGGCAGCAGAACCCTTCTTACCAATTATCAAGCAACAATCCATCATACATGCTTCTCTGGGCATTCTTTCTTTGCCCGGATGATATCCGAAATCAATATAAACTTTTGCTTTTTTCATATTTTGAGAAACTTGTTCTGGAGTCATGTTCTCCAAAGGAATCCATTTATATTGTTGGTTTTGCCTTCTTATTTTTTCAAGAAATTCTCCGTTTTTCTTCGGATTATAAATGATAATATCTTCTTTAAAGCCTCTATAATTTTCTCCTTTACGAAAACTTTCGCTCATATAATCAGAAATTTGACCTTCAATATCAAACTTGTTTTCTTTAAGAAACTCCAAAGAATAAAAAGAGTGAGCAATATGTTTTGCCTTGCTTTTTCTCACTCTCTTAACAGTTGGAATGGGAAAAGGGCTAAAAAAATTACGAATTTTAAAATTCTTTTTACTTTCATAAAAAGCAGTGTAATCTTTTAGCACAATAAAAAAATTAGTAACGCTTAGCCACCATACATGCTTTTTTAAGTTTGAATATTTTTTATCCCAGAGATGTATGCAATATGTTTCTGGAAATATTATTATATTTTTTGATGAATTGTTCAAAATCTGGCTGTATTTGACTCCATATTGTTCATAGTTTGGATTTACGGGATTATCTATGGAGCCCATTTCATTATCTAAATAATGCATAAAAACATTATATCCAAAATCCGATAATGCTTTTCCAAGCTGATGTAAAGCTTCGGGTCCGCCAGTCGCAAAATGTGCAGGACACAGTATATAAATGATAGAATCTTTTTGTATCTCTATACTCATGGTAAATTAATTTGTATGAAAGGAGAAATATTTAAAACGTATTTAATCCAGTTTGAAAAAGAATATTTTTCATAGATTTCCGGAGATAATTCTTTATATGGTTTCTTTATAAATGCTTCAAGGCCAGTCATTTTGTTGTCTTCAAATATAAAAATATTATCAGGATGATAAAAGTCGTATTCTTTTACCAAAATATTATTTGTAATAAGTTTTTTGCGATATCCTAAACTTTCAAAAGTTCTAAAGGACAATCCGTTATGGATAGGATTGGCTAGATCAAGAATGTAATTTGATTTTAGAATATTTTTATGATTCTCTTTGAATGTGTAAGCAGTCTCTATAAGATTAAAATGATATTCATCTTTTCTATTCAATATTTCCTTATGAGGACAAAGAATATTAATGTTACTGTTAAAACCAATTTCATTGAACCTTTTTGCGATAGTATTGATAAGGTCCATTCTTTCAGGAAGATAGCTTCCTATGAAAAAAATATCTTGTTCGGTTTTAGGAAGTACTTCTTCTTCAAAATAAAAATTGGTTAGAGGAATGGAACTGGGAAATTCTTTAAGGTCATTTTTATCAAAAATAAAAAATCTGTCGAAAATATCTACAATTTTTTTTACTTCAGGAAATCTATTCATTCCATCCCATTGATATACAGCGGTAACTTTGGATTTGTTATTAATTTGCTCTAAAAAATCAATAGGATAATTATCGGGACGTATTATTAAAGAATAATCAAGTTGAGGTAAATCTAAAAATTTTTTTTGATATTTTTTTTCTCGTTTCTTATTAACAATAGGTCTAATGTTTGTTTTATAGCTCCTATCTCTTTTGAAAATTTTATAATAATTGTGAATAATAATATGCTTTAATGGAACTTTCCATGTAAATTCATAATGATATAAATAAACCTTGAAACCCATTTTTTTTAACTCATTTTGTATCCTTATATTTATTTCAAAGTCAGAAGGAACCGCTAAGAGAATATTTTTATTATTAACTATCTTCATTTATTCAGCTGTCTTTTATTGAAAATTTTATCCGTGAAATTGAGAAGAAATCCACGTACAGGATATTTTTTTATCATAATTTTTTTTGCAGTAAGGTATTCCTTTTCAATTATAGGAATATTATTTTTTATAAAATATAGTTTTTCTGTGTCATCTATTTTTGAAAGAAGTTTTTTTGATTTTTCGTATGATATGGATAACTTTTTAATGATTCTTTTTAGAGAGGAAAAGCTTTGATGCTCAAGACTTAAATCAAAAAACTGTAATAAAAATAACTTATTTTTTGGTGTTTTATCAAAAAAAACTCCTCCTACTTGTTGAGAAGAGTGCTCTCTATAGTAAAATAATTTTTCGTTTAGCAATTCAAATTTATTTTCATAAGAAGAAACTAAGGCAATCCATTCGTCATGGTGAAGTCCATCTAAGGTAGGAAATGGCAATATATTTTTCAAATAATCTTTCTTTACTGCCATACTTGCTCCTGTTGCAATATTTGAAATATAAGAGATAATTTTAAAGTAATCTACTTTCAAGTTTTTCTCCTTCAAGAATTCGCTAGCATCCCAAAGGGAATACCTTTCAATCAAATTTCCTTTTTCATCAATGGCAAAGCCATTTGTCGCAATTATTGATATGTCAGGATTTTCTTGAAAATAATTTAAAATTTTTTCAACCTTATCTTTTCTCCATCTATCATCTTGATCACTTAGAAAAATGATATCACCTGTACAAAGTGATATGGCTTTCTCAAAATTCTTTACACTTCTTAAATTTTTTTCGTTACTATGGATTTTAAAAACTTTCGGGAATTTATTTTGATATTCTAATAGAATATTTTTTGTTTGATCAGTAGATCCATCATCACAAACCACAATTTCATTTACATAATTAGTTTGATGAAGAATAGAATCTAGTTGTTCTCTTAAAAATTTTTCACCATTATATGTACAGAGTGCAACAGAGACTTTCATTATTTATTTAATTTAAAAATGGTGTTTATCCAATTATCCAAAGTATATTTATAATAAATATCTGTCGGAAGTATTTCATATGGAGTTTCAAAAAAGCTTTTTTTAATATTACTAAAATTTTTATCTAAAATTAGAATATTATTGGGATTATAAAAATCATACGTTTTGATGGTGGGGTTATCAGTAATAATTTTCTTTTCCAGAGCCATGGCTTCAAATATTCTGAAGCTGAGTCCGGTCTGGTCGGCCCGCATCAGGTCAAGGATAACTTTAGTATTCTTATAATAGGCGGGAAGTACGTGATGAGGTATCTTTTTTCTTCCGAACTTTAAAATATCAATATTCTTTTTATCAATGATCTGGTTCAGTTTATTTTTCCAGCCCTTTTTTCCAACCATATAGACCTCGAATTTTATTTTCATTGGATGTATACGGTTGATTAACATATTTAAGGCAGAAAGCCTTTTTTGGTCATACGATGTGATGTAAAACAGGTCCAGCTTCGGACGCTGATTGGATGCCGGAATATGGTCCAGGTAATTATAATTGGTAATCTTTTCGAATCCGAAGTTCTTTACATCTTCATCATCAAAAGAAAATATCGTATCAAAATAATGTAGAAGATGGGTAGCCGGGTTCCGCGCCATGCTGTCATACAGATAGGCAATGTTCCGGTCCGTATATTCCCTGATCTTCTGATGGATGCTTTCGTCAATAGCCTCAGGATTGATGACCAGGATTTGATCCTGTCGTCCTATTTTTTCCAGAGACTCCAGTATGAAACTTTGTCTTTTGTGATATTTTGGATTTTTGCCCAGAAAAATCTTGCTGAACGTGTTTTTTATACGCTCTCCGGTATTTTTGTGGGTAAAGGCTCCGATGTTGATGTGGCATGCTTCAATGCCTTTATCACTCAGTTTTTCCACTATGTGTTCATCATAATTCCAGAAATCGAAGCTGATTAAACAAATTTTCATACTGCAAAAATAAAAATTTCATATTTAAATTTATATTTTTGATGAAAAGCCTGACCGGAATGCAAAAGAAAATTCTTATTGATGTCGAAAGATTAAAGTACCCGAAGTCGGGGATTGCCAACGTATGTGTTTCATTAATAAAGGGTCTGGACGAGAAAACCTCTGATTTTGAGTATACTTTTTACGGACCAAAAAAAAATATTCTACAGACGAAAAAAAAATTTAATATTATCGACTGGAAGTTCTGGCAGAAGAAATTTTCTATAAATACTCAGCCTTTTTCCCTGATTCATACCGCTCATCAGCTTTCCAAATATTTTCATACCGTAAAAAAAGGACAAAAAAAGGTAGTAACGCTTCATGATCTTAATTTTCTTCACGATGGAAGCCTGGAACAAAAAGTGAAAAAAGACACAAAACTCGTTCAGAAAAATATAGGTAATGCAGATGCCATCGTTTGTATCTCAGAATTTGTAAAAGAAGATTTTCTTAAGAACAGGAAGCTTTTTACTTTAAAAAATGACGTTAAAGTAACAGTAGTCTATAACGGACTCATTTTTCCCGAAACCACGGAGTTCACTTCTAAGAACAGGTACAGTTTCATCGGGAAGAAATATATTTTAAATATCGGAGTGCTTTTCCCAAAAAAAAATCAGGATGTACTTCTGGATCTTATTTCAAAAAATGACAGAGACCTGGTATTGGTAACTTCATCTGCAAAATCTGCCTATAAAGAGAAATTTTTGGAGAAAATAAAAAACCTGGGACTGGAAGATAAAGTGCACATCCTGGAAAATATAGATAATAACGAAAAATATTTTCTTCTTCAGCATTGCGAATCATATTGCCATCCTTCATTGGCAGAAGGTTTTGGAATTCCTCCCGTGGAAGCCATGTATTTTGGAAAACCTGTTTTTTTAAGCACATTAACAAGCCTTCCTGAGATAGGGGGAGATTTGGCTTTTTATTTTGATGATTTTTCAGCGGAACATATGCAGCAGGTTTATGCATCCGGAATGCAGGCTTATAGCTCCGGAACGGATGAATATGCTGTACAGTTAAAGCAGAGAGCCCTAAAATTCGGATACCTGGAAATGGCAGGAGCTTATGAAAAGCTTTACCATGAACTACTGAATTAAAGTTTAATCTTTCCGAGCCTTAATTTCCACTTAAATACATCGAAACTGTCACCTCCCCTGATATCAATTCTTTTAATCTCAAATTTATTTTTCCAGGGATAATAGGCAATATTGTTACCGATGCGTACTGCAGAAATAATTCCTGCTTTTTCGAGTAGGGAGAAAAATTCTTTTTTTTGTTCCCCTTTCTTAGGGAATTTGCCATAAGGGTAGGCGAGTACCTTGGTGAAAGGGATTGCTTTTTCCTCCAGGGTACGGATGTTTTTATGAATATCATCTGCTGCTTCCTGAAGTGAGATCTGAGAAAAGTTCTTATGAGAGTGGCTATGAAGCGCAATTTCAACGATTTCAGGATTTAACGATCTGATCTCGTCAAATGTCATGAGCTGGCGGTTTTCATCCGCTTCGCTTTTCTGGATAAGTTCGGTTGGAATGAAGATGGTGGCTTTCAAACAGTATTTTTCCAGCAAAGGAACTAAGTATTGAAGATTGTTGAGGTAGCCATCATCAAAAGTGAGAATGAGTTTGTTTTTCAACTGGCTGTTGGTTTTCAGTTCATTAAAAAATAAGGTGTTATAATTATTTTTAATGTATTTAAACTGCTGTTCCAGATCTTCTGCCGAAACGGTCAGCAAATCTTTGCCGGAAATTTTTTTCTCCGGCAAAACTTTATGATACATGAGAATGCGAACACTTTCTGTTCCTGAGAATCCGAATGTTCTTTTAATAAATCTGAGCATGGCTATATGAATGTATAAACCGTGTTTTATATAATGCTGTCTATAAAATTATTTACGGTTTATATAATTCTATTGTTTATTACTGACTAACTGATTGAATAATGTATGAGTCTACAAAAAAAGACATCTGTTACAAGATTCAAAATTAATTAAATATTGAACGCATTAACTTAAAAATAGCTTAAAATAAGATTTAAGCTAGCAAACAACTTGAACACAAAGTTAAGTAAGAAGTATTAAGCAAGGACAGTAAAGCGATAAATAGAGGTCATCCGGCTATTTATAACAATCTGCATTAGATGATTAAATCTATGGCATTATATAGCAGAACAGCCGGCTGCAATAGAATTGAGCCGGCTGTTTAGTTTTAATCCGAAGAAATTATTTGAATTTATGGATTTCGTTAATTTTTATATACTTCAGAAAGGTGTAAAATGCTCCGGTGATTGAGATATAAAATCCGGCGACGCCATCCAGAAAGCCCAGTTTAAAAAAATAGGTTTTCATGAAGTCATAAAAAGGAGAAAATATAATTTTAAAAAGAGACACTGATTTCCCGTTCAAAACCTTTTTTTCTGCCATCAGCTGTGTGTAATTATTGATCTTTTCAATATGATGGGCAATGCTTTTATAGGTGTAGTGATCAATATTTCCGGGAAGCCTTCCTTTTTTATCCTGTGTAATAAAGCATTCATGTACCAAATCGTCAGAATATTTTCCGTGCCCTTTTCTGAAGAATCTTTCTCTCCACACATTACCCCAGCCGCCATATTGTATGGTTTTCTTCAGCAGAATATTGTTGAAGTGGATCTCATAGACGTTATAGGAAGGATTGGAACTGGTTAAAATTTCTTTGATAGCATCAACAGCCGTTTTATCCGGAACTTCATCGGAATCCAAAAACAGGATCCACTCTCCGGAAGCTTCAGACAGGGTATAGTTTTTCTGACAGCCGAAGCCGTGAAATTTTTTTCTGATAAATTTTACCTTCGGAAACCCCATACAGATTTCCTCAGTTTTGTCTGTGGAAAAAGAATCAACGACTATTATCTCATCAGCAATCTCGTAGACGCTGCTGATGCTTTTTTCAATGACTCTTTCTCCATTTAAAACAATATAACAGACTGATAACTTCATTAACGAAATTCTGTAATAGTTTTTTCAATGATTCTGACACAGTCTAAAAGCTGCTCTTCTGTAATAACCAAAGGTGGTGCCAGTCTGATGATATTTCCGTGGGTAGGTTTGGCCAAAAGTCCATTTTCTTTTAACTGTAGGCAAAGGTTCCATGCTGTAGAGCTGTCCGGAGTATCATTAATTAAAATAGCATTCAAAAGGCCTTTTCCCCTTACTTTGGTAATAAGACTGTTGTTTTCGATAATTTTTTCGATTTCGGCTCTGAAAAGTTGTCCCAGCTGTTCGGCTCTTTCGGACAGTTTCTCATCGGCAACCACATCCAATGCTGCTACGGCTACGGCGCATGCAATAGGATTTCCTCCAAAGGTAGAACCGTGCTGTCCCGGCTTGATTACATTCATAATGCTGTCATTAGCCAATACTGCAGAAACAGGATACATCCCTCCGGAAAGGGCCTTTCCTAAGATAAGAATATCAGGCTGTACATTTTCATGGTGGCATGCAATAAGCTGTCCTGTTCTTGCGATACCGGTCTGCACCTCATCTGCAATAAACAGTACGTTATGTTTTTTACATAATTCAGAAGCGTTTTTCAGGAAACCTTCATCCGGAACGTAAACACCGGCTTCACCCTGGATAGGCTCCACTAAAAATGCAGCGATATTTCCTACTTCTCTGTTCAGAACTTCTTCTAATGCTGCAGTATCATTGTAAGGGATTTTTATGAATCCGGGTGTGAAAGGTCCATAGTTCTGGTTGGCATCAGGATCATTGGAGAAAGAAACAATGGTAGTTGTTCTTCCGTGGAAATTATTTTCGCATACGATGATCTTGGCTGCATTTTCTGAAATTCCTTTTACTTCGTAACTCCATTTTCTGGCTAATTTTACGGCTGTTTCTACGGCTTCAGCTCCGGAATTCATAGGAAGTACCTTATCAAATCCAAAAAGGGAAGTGATTTTTTGCTCATACTCGCCTAATTTTGAATTGTAAAATGCTCTTGATGTCAGGGCCAGCTTCTGGGCCTGATCTACCAAAGCTGCCACAATTTTAGGATGGGAATGTCCTTGGTTCACAGCAGAATATGCTGAAAGAAAATCATAATATTTTTTGCCTTCCACGTCCCATACAAAAACGCCTTCGCCGCGGTCAAGAACCACTGGAAGAGGGTGATAGTTATGGGCTCCATGTTTGTCTTCAAGGTCAATAAAATACTGTGAGTTTTTTGCTGTTGCTGCTGTTGACATATGTTTCGGTTTTTGACAAATTTAAGCATTATTAATGAGATGCATGAACAAAAACGTAATACAGTACAACTGGGGATTTAAAGTGTATTTTAAGGCTATGTTATGCTCCTCTAGAAAATATTTCTTTTCCTGATCAAGGGGTGTAGGTTTTATATCTTTCCGGAATGGGTTCTATTATTTTTAGGATGTTGTTATTATCATATTAATAAAGTACGGGAAGTTTTCGGATCATATTGCAGGAACTCATTTAAAAGAAATATTAGCGACCATTATTTGTTTTTATAAATAAGCTTAACCATTTTTTGGTTATATTTTTTAGGTTAAAATAGTGACCGTCAATACAACAAAAAAGACAGAACAGTATCCCTCACTTCGGGTTACCATTCTGTCTGTTGTTTTTTGATATAGAAATTATATTCTTAAGATGTAGGCCATTCTGCTCTATAAGAAGAATTACCCAGATCAATATGCTCGGCACTCACGACGAAGCTGATGTACATACTGTTGTCATCTACCGCGTCAAAATCTACTTCGTGCTGAATTACATATCCGTTTTCCCATTTCAGAGTAGTCAGTGTTCCTTCTTCGTGAGATTTGTTGAACGTTACTTCTCCGGTTGTAGGTTTGTATTTTCCGTTCAGAAGACTTTCCAGAATATCTGATTTTTCTGTAGCTTCAACTGTGATTTTGATGAGAGCATTGGAAGGATCTGATGCTACTCTTCCTGATACGTCTGTAGAACGGGATACACTGTAGTTAAGTTTTAATAACTTCTGTCCTTCACCGCCATTGAATTTTAGAATTCCTCTTGAATTTCTTTCTGCCATGATTAGTAAATTTTAAATGTTAATATTGTGTGATTGGATATCTTATGTCACCAAATTTAGAAGTAATTATATTATCAGGAAAAAATTTTTAAAAGAATTTTAAAAAGTGTCGTAATTCTTCGACTAACAGTTGTTAGGTGATTTGTTTATTGGTAATCAGTTGCTTATAGGTTTTTACATTAAGAGTTTGTTAACTTCCGATAGACAGGACGAGTGGAAGGATTTTGAAATGCAGATCGATATTTTTCTCAAAAAATGAAGTTTTGCAAAATTGGGTATAAAAAAACTGCCTCGTTTGAGGCAGTTTAAAATTTATAGATCAATAATCTTAGTGATTATCATATTTTCTATCCATTACAAAATCTTCCATGAATTTTGTCGTATAGTTTCCGGCCAGATAATCTTCATTATCCATCAGCTGTCTGTGGAACGGAATAGTTGTTTTTACCCCTTCAATATAGAATTCTTCTAATGCACGTCTCATTTTAGCGATAGCTTCCTCACGGGTTTGAGCCGTAGTGATAAGCTTAGCGATCATTGAGTCATAGTTGGAAGGAATTGTGTATCCTGAATATACGTGAGTATCTACTCTGATCCCGTGTCCACCAGGGATATTTAATCCTGTGATTTTCCCCGGAGAAGGTCTGAAGTCTGCATATGGATCTTCAGCATTGATTCTGCACTCAATTGAGTGTAATTTCGGGTAGTAGTTGATTCCCGAGATAGGCGTTCCTGCAGCAAGAAGAATCTGCTCTCTGATCAGGTCATAATCAATTACCTGCTCAGTGATAGGATGTTCTACCTGGATTCTTGTATTCATCTCCATGAAATAGAAATTTCTGTGCTTGTCTACAAGGAATTCAATAGTTCCCACTCCTTCATACCCAATAAATTCTGCAGCTTTTACAGCAGCTTCACCCATTTTCTCACGAAGTTCGTCAGTCATAAATGGAGAAGGTGTTTCTTCAGTTAACTTCTGGTTTCTTCTCTGTACGGAACAATCTCTTTCAGAAAGGTGGCATGCTTTACCAAATTGGTCACCTGCAACCTGAATCTCGATATGTCTTGGCTCTTCAATCAGTTTCTCCATGTACATTCCTCCATTCCCGAAGGCCGCTACAGCTTCCTGAATCGCAGATTCCCAGTGGTCTTTAAGATCTTCAGCTTTCCATACAGCTCTCATTCCTTTTCCACCACCGCCTGCGGTAGCTTTGATCATGACAGGATATCCTGTTTCTTCAGCCACTTTTACGGCATGCTCGTAAGATTCAATTAATCCGTCAGAACCAGGTACACATGGTACTCCTGCTGCTTTCATCGTTGCTTTAGCGTTTGCCTTATCGCCCATTTTTTCAATCTGTTCAGGAGAAGCACCAATAAACTTGATGTTATTTTTCTGGCAGATTCTTGAGAAATTAGCATTTTCAGACAAGAATCCGTAACCTGGATGAATGGCGTCAGCATTAGTGATTTCTGCTGCAGCAATAATATTAGGGATTTTAAGGTAAGAGTCCTTACTCATAGGAGGACCTATACAAACCGCTTCATCAGCAAATCTTACGTGAAGACTGTCTTTGTCGGCAGTAGAATATACTGCAACGGTTTTGATCCCCATTTCTTTGCATGTACGTAAAATACGCATTGCAATTTCGCCACGATTGGCTATTAATATTTTTTTGAACATCTTCTTCAATTTGAAAATTAGATAATTTGAAAATTAGGTAATGTTATTTTGAATGCAGAATTAAGTCTAACATCTAATGTCTAACATCTAACTTCTAAATTAAGATGGATCTACTAAGAATAAAGGCTGGTCGTATTCTACCGGAGTAGCATCGTCTACCAGGATCTTCACGATTTTTCCGCTGATCTCAGAATCGATCTGGTTGAATAACTTCATTGCTTCGATTACACAAACTACTTTTCCTGCAGAAACTTCGTCACCGACATTTACAAATACATCTTTATCTGGTGAAGGCTTTCTGTAGAAAGTACCGATCATAGGAGATTTGATAGCCACATATTTGCTGTCATCAGATACTGCTTCTGCTTTTTCAGCAGGAGCCGCTGCCTGAGCTGCTACAGGAGCAGGAGCCGCTGCAGCCTGAGGAGCTGTATGGTAAACTGCTGGTTGTGCATAAACCGCATCGCTACCGGCTAATGGAGTTTTAATAGTGATTTCGAAATCTTTAGTTTTGTATTTTACTTCTGAAACTTCAGCTTTAGATACAAACTTGATAAGATTTTGTATGTCTTTAATGTCCATAAATTTGATATTTGATTTTGTCCCAAAGATACCAAAAAAACACAAAAAACAACAAAAAACCGCCTAATTTTATCAAAATTGGGCGGTTTTTGTATTAAAATGAGGCTTTTTCAGTGAAAAGCGACTCTTAGTTTTCTTCTGTAGTTGCTACTTCTTTTTCCAATACTACTTTACCTCTGTAGTAAAGTTTTCCTTCATGCCAGTGAGCTCTGTGGTAAAGGTGAAGTTCACCAGTTGTTGCATCTTTCGCTAATTGAGGAACTACTGCTTTATAATGAGTTCTTCTCTTATCTCTTCTTGTGGACGACTGTCTTCTCTTAGGATGTGCCATTTTGAATAACTTTTTTAATTGATGAGCGATGAGATTCATCATCTCATCATATTTAAATTATTTTATTTAATTATTGTCTTTTAATTTTCTCAGTGCATCCCATCTGGGATCGCTCTCATGATTTTCCTCTTCGGGTTCCTCAATATCTTTTGGACTGAACCTGTTCAGAATTTCCAGATCTTCATCGCTTACATTCGGTGAAATTTTCTTCATCGGTATAGCAAGCTGTACATTTTCATAGATCAGTTGTGCCACATTGAATGCGTGATCTGAGGCTGGGATGGTAATGACATCTTCATTGCTGTCGTCGTATTCTTCGCCAAAATGCACTAAAATTCCGATCTCGTTTTCAATAGGGTAGTCGAATTCATCATTTGTGATATCACAAATAAGCTCTACTGTTCCATGTACTTTGATCTCAAATTCTAAAAATGTAGTATGCTTTTCAAGAAAAACATCAGCTGTTATTTTAGGATTTGTAAATTCCTGTTCAGTGTCAAATAATTGAAAGAACGTTTTATCTATCTCAAATTTGAACACGTGCTTCCCGTTTTTAAGTCCGGAAAAGCTTACGTCATAGTTTCTTAACTTGTCCATAAAATGAGTGTGCAAAAATATGCAATTTTTTTATAATAACAAATAAAATACATAACAAATTAATTTAAAATTTGTTTTAACAATTTATCCTTCGTTTTCATCAGGAAGATCCTCATCTACTCCGTTATCCACAGCCATTTTTCTCGGCTGCATACGATTGCTCATCAGGTCATTATATTCGCTTCTGTTCTTAAAAATCTTAATAGCGGTGAAGATAGCTTCAGTAAAACTCTGCTCATCAGCAATGTTTTTTCCTGCAATATCGTAGGCCACTCCGTGGTCCGGAGAAGTCCTGATAAACGGAAGTCCTGCTGTATAGTTTACGCCTTCTTCATAGGCTAATGTTTTGAATGGGGCAAGTCCCTGATCATGGTACATAGCTAAAACAGCATCAAAGCTTTTGTATTTATTAGGCTGGAAGAAACTGTCTGCAGGATAAGGTCCAAACGCTAGTATTCCATTATCAGAAAGCTCTTTTATTGCTGGCTCTATAATCTCAATCTCTTCTTTTCCGATCACACCTCCGTCTCCAGCGTGAGGGTTTAGCCCCAATACTGCAATTTTTGGTTTTTGTATGCAGAAATCTTCTATTAATGTCTGGTTCAGGGCTCTGATCTGTTTTTTTATTTTTTCTTTGGAAATATTTTCTGCAACACTGGCAATGGGGATGTGATGGGTAGAAACAGCTACTTTCAGATCTTCTGTAACCAGGAACATCAGTCCTTTTTTACTGAATTTTTCCTCGAAATATCCTGTGTGTCCTGCATGTTTAAAGCCCATTTTTACCATTTCATCTTTATTGATAGGCGCTGTAACAAGCACATCAATCTCTCCTTTCATTAAAGCTTCGGTGGCCAGTTCCAGAGAATCAATAGCCATTTTGGTAGATTCTTCTGTAGGAACACCTAGTTCTACATTCACATTATCTTTGGTGAGGTTCACCATATTCAGTTTTCCTGCCTGAGCCTGCGATGCTTCATTAATGTAGTTGAAGTTCAGATTCAGTTTGAAAATATTTTTCTGAAAGGTAAATAACTTTCCCGAGCCAAAAATCACCGGAGTGAAAAAATCCGTAATGGTTTTGTCACTCAGGGATTTCATGATGATCTCCGGACCGATGCCGTTAAAATCACCGATTGAAATTCCTACTCGTACTTTATGGTTTTTTGGGCTCATTTTGATTATCTTTGAAGATTATAATTTACAAATTTAGCAAAAAATAATATGTTCACAGGAATTATTGAAGCAGTTGGCATTATTGAAAAGATTGAAGAAAAAGGAAGCAACATAGATTTTACATTAACATGCCCTTTTACGAACGAGCTAAAAATAGATCAAAGCCTTGCCCATAACGGATGCTGTCTTACAGTTGTTGAGATTAAAGAGGATCAGTATGTAGTAACGGCAATCAACGAAACACTGGAAAAGACCAATCTTGGAAAATGGGACGTGGGTACTGTGGTAAATCTTGAGCGATGCATGAAGATGGACGGAAGATTAGACGGACATATTGTACAGGGACATGTTGACAAAACCGGTGAGGTAGCAGGAATTGAAAATAAAGACGGAAGCTATTTTATTACCATTAAATATGAAGACAACGGTAGTTTTGTAACTGTTCCGCAGGGGTCCATTACGGTAAACGGAATAAGCCTCACGGTAGCAAAAAGTGAAGATACACAGTTTTCTGTAGCTATTATTCCATATACGTGGGAGTTTACGAATATGCAGCATCTTAAAATCGGAGATAAAGTTAATTTAGAATTTGACATCATTGGTAAGTATATTGCTAGATTAATTAAAAAGTAGGATGCCAATAAGTAAATACAAAGGATACAGTTTAAGGAACCGGGTGTTTTTCGGGTTCTTACTCGTATGTTTTTTAAGTGTTGTTGCTACCTCGCTGGTTCCCTATTTTGTTTTAAGGAATAATTCCCTGCAGCAGAGTAATATCGACATGCAGGAGAAGACCAATGCCGTGATGAGATATCTGGATTATGCTGTGAGCCGCACCCTCGTTGAGACAAAGGATCTGCCACAGGTTTTGGGGAATAAGATTTTTGAAATAGCAGATATCAATCAGCATGATATTGTGATTTATGATCTGAAAGGAAGCTATCTTCTTTCCAATAAAGATGAAAGCCTTATTGACCAGAAAACCATCCCACTCAATATTGTCAATAAAATTCTGGCTACCGATTCAAGAGTTGATATTAAAGGGTATGACAAAACCAAAGACGCAGGACGTACTTCATCGTATCTCCTTTTAAAAAATAATGAGCTTGAACCCATAGGAATTGTATATATTCCTTTATATCATAATGAATCCGCCTATCTGGATGTCCTTCATCAGTATATAAAATATATTTTGCTGGTAGATATTTTTCTTATTTTGTTCAGTGTCTGGATAAGTTGGGTAACGTCCAACAGTCTGGCGAAAAATATTACTAAATTTTCTGATATGATCACCCGTATTACATTGTTTGAAAATGAAATGCGGCCTATCAGGTACTATAAAAATGATGAGCTTAATGCATTGGCAAGGGCTTATAACAGGATGATCCTGCAGATCCAGGATCAGAAAGAAAGGCTGCGGTTTAAAGCCTCTGAAGAAGCCTGGAGAGAAATGGCAAAACAGGTGGCTCATGAGGTTAAAAATCCTCTTACTCCAATGAAGCTTACCATTCAGAATTTTGAAAGAAAATTTGATCCTGAAGACCCGAATATCAGAGAAAGAGTAAAACAGATGAGCAAGACGATGGTAGATCAGATTGACCTGATTGCGACTGTTGCCTCAGCTTTCTCAGAATTTGCAAAACTTCCTGAAAAAAATAATGAAGTCATCAATCTTAATACTGAAGTGGAAGATATTCTGCGTGTTTTCAATGATGACAGCATTTTTATGCATTCCAATAAAGGTAATATTATGATCAATATGGACAGGATTTACCTTTCCAGGATCATTACTAATCTTGTAACCAATGCAAAACAGGCCCAAAGCGATGAACGTAAGCTGATCATCAACGTAGATGTGGAACAGCATCAGAGAAGGGTAATGATTTCCATACAGGATAACGGAATCGGGATTCCTGAAAATATGTATGAAAGAATATTTGAGCCTAATTTCACCTCTAAAAACAGCGGTATGGGACTTGGACTTTCTATGGTAAGAAAAATGATCGAAGACTATAAAGGGGAGATTGCAGTGAAATCAGAAGTAGGAAAGGGGTCTACATTTACCATTACACTACCTACGAACCTATAGTGAAGCCTTTTAAATTTAAATATTTTGAAATCCAACAGTCGAAAGAGGTCTTTCGTGTAGGAACAGACGGCGTTTTGCTGGGTATTCTGGCTGATGTAAAGAATGCCTCGGAAGTTTTGGAGATAGGAACCGGAACCGGCCTGATTTCGTTAATGCTTGCTCAGAGAAATGATCACGCTTCTTTTCTGGGTCTTGATATCAATGCGGACGCTGCTCTGCTGACTAAAACGAATTTTGAACAATCTCCTTTTCATTCAAGGCTGAAAAATATCCATCAGGATCTTAAAACTTTTCATACAGAAAATAAATTTGATCTTATTGTTTCAAATCCGCCTTATTTTGAAGAATCCGGATCTGATAAAGATAAAATAGCACGTCAGACTGTAGAACTGAATTTCCAGCAGCTTATTTCTGTTTCTGCAAAACTTCTGTCTGATCATGGTGTTTTGTCGGTTATTATTCCTGTTGAGGCCGGCAGTGTTTTTATTGATATAGCATCAGAAAACCGATTGTTCTTAAAACGAAAAGTTAATATTAAAGGGATTGAGAATTCAAAAACGAAAAGATTAGTTCTGGAATTTTCGTTCATAGAAAGAGCTATTGAAGAATCTGATTTTGTCATAGAAAAAAGTCCGAGACAATACTCGGACCAATATCTTGAACTCACGAAGGAGTTTCATGTCTTTAAAAGTAGAAGCTAGAAGCTAGAAACTAGAGGTTAGAAGTTAGATGGTCATATTCAGTCTGTACCTCCAATTTGCAATTCTTTATCTTATATCTTATTCAAATAATTCTGCAGTATCCAACACGGAAACTTTTCCGTCTTCACACCTGATCGCTTCTCCAGGGAAGTTCTGGATCATATGGTAATCGTGTGTCGCCATTACTACTGCGGCTCCGTTTTCAAGGGCTACCTGCTTCAGAAGCGTCATGATTTCATTGGATGTTTCCGGGTCAAGGTTTCCTGTAGGCTCATCGGCAAGGATAAGATCCGGATGATTAAGTAAAGCCCTTGCAATAGCGATACGCTGCTGCTCTCCACCTGAAAGTTCATGCGGCATCTTGTGCTTTTTGCTTTTCATGTTTACACTTCCCAGAACTTCATTGATGCGGTCTTCCATTTTTATTTTATCACTCCATCCTGTTGCTTCAAGAACGAATTTCAGATTTTTCTCAACTGTTCTGTCAGAAAGTAGCTGGAAATCCTGGAATACAATCCCTAGTTTTCTTCTCAAGTTAGGAATATCAGATGGTCTCAGTTTGGCAAGTTCAAAACCTACCACAGCTCCATGTCCTGATGCTAAAGGAATGTGTCCGTAAAGTGTTTTCAGAAGCGAGCTTTTTCCGGAACCTGTTTTTCCGATAAGGTAACAGAATCTGCCCTTTTTGATGTTAAGATTAACGTCAGAAAGAACAGTAAAGTTTTTTTGCGCAATTTTTGCGTGCTGTAAGCTTATAATATTATCTCCGGAGATATGTGTATGCGGCATAATTCAATTTTATAGTGCTATTTCTAAAATATTTTTTCAGATCTTAAAAATAGAGAAAAGAAGCTTAAAAACCCTAAACTTTAGGAAATTTTAACAACAAAAAATGCCTGAAAAACTTCTTTTCAAGCATGATTTGTATATGATAATTCGAGATATTATCTCTTAGCGCGGGCTGCACTAACAGTTAAACTCTTTCTGCCTTTAGCTCTTCTTGCTGCCAAAACTCTTCTACCATTTGGCGTAGACATTCTTTCTCTGAAACCGTGTTTGTTTCTTTTCTTTCTTTCTGATGGCTGGAATGTTCTTTTACTCATTACTATATATTTAAATCGTAATTAATCTATTAATTTTCAGGTTGCAAAGATATAGAAATTTTTAAAAGTTACAAATTTTACTTATCTTTTTTTAGAAATTATTTGACAATGCTTTTTATACCAATATTGACAAACTGCATTAAGAAACGAAATTTTGTGCAAAGAAATAATATTTAGCTGATTTATTTAAAAGCTCTATCTTTGAAAACTCAAATTTAAAGAAAAATAAACACACGATGTTTACACCAGCAGAACTTTTAGATATCAACACATTACTTACGCCTGAAAATAAAATAATTATCCTTACCCATTATAATCCGGATGGCGATGCTATAGGCTCCAGTCTGGGATTAAAGCATTATCTTGGGGCAAAGGGAATTCCGGTGGAGGTGATTGTTCCCAATGATTTTCCGAAATTTCTGAAATGGATGCCGGAATCCAAAAAGGTGGTCATCGGGGAGTATAAAAGAAAGTATGCATCTGATCTGATCAGTGGGGCAGATGTTATTTTTTGTCTTGATTTTAACTCGCCTTCAAGAATAGGATTATTGGGAGAATGGCTGATTAAATCTAAAGCTAAAAAAATACTTATCGACCATCACCAGCAGCCGGAAAATTTTGACTTTGTATATTCTGACACAGTGATTCCCGCTACTTCACAGATGATTTATCATTTTATTGAAGCAATGGAAGATGAAAGGCTGGTCAATCAGGATATTGCAGAATGCCTCTATACTGGGATCATGACGGATACAGGCGGTTTCCGTTTTCGTTCCACAAGCGCAACAACTCACAGGATTATTGCTAATCTGATAGAAAAAGGAGCTGATCCTTCTGTTATAACCTCGAACACATGGGATACCAACACAGTTTCCCGTCTTCACCTTCTTGCTCTCGTGCTGGGAAGGATAGAAGTCGTGAATGATGGCAAAGTAGCTGTGCTGTCACTTACAAGAAACGAGCTGAAGGAATTTGGTTTCCAGAAAGGAGATACAGAAGGTTTTGTCAATTATGGACTGAGCATTGCAGGAGTAAAAATGGCAGCTTTCTTTATGGAAGACCTGTACGATGATTTTATCAAGATCTCTTTCAGAAGTAAGGATGATGTGGACGTGAACCAGTTTTCCAGAAAATATTTCAGTGGTGGCGGACACATCAATGCTGCGGGTGGAAAATCTGATGAATCTCTTCCGGATACCATCGAAACATTCAAGAAAAGACTGGAGCAGGAAGAGCTGTAAAGGAATTAGTACATGACTATTTTTCGGACAGTAAGCTTATACATTCAAACACTTACACTTCGGTACTCAAATTTTTAGTATATCCCTTGCTTTCGAGTTCTTCACAGGTATACTCGTAAACTTCCTGAAACATGACATCAAGGTTTTTCTTACTGAATAAGCTGAATTTTGTCATTTTAGGAGGGTCTAAAAAAATGTCGCAGGACTTTGCTTTGGAGTAAACCGATTTTGCAATGGCTAAATGGAGAATACGGTCAAATTCCTTCATCAGGCTCATTTTCCTTAATTCATCATAACTTATAGAATTGACGTGAGAAGCAATTAAAAAATCACATTTGTCAATGATCGGCTCTATAGGAAGATTATCTAAAACACCTCCATCAACATATATTTTTTCACCCATTCTCACAGGAGGTAAAATAAACGGAACGCTTGACGAAGCCAGAAGCGGACCGAAAAGCTCACCTTCCGAAAAGAAATCCACAATTCCGTGGGTCATTTCCGTGGCAGTAACGTAAACAGGGATTTTTAAGATTTTAAAATCATTCTCAGGAAAATGATCATTAAAAAGTTTCAGGATGAAATTTGAGCTGAAAATACCGTTTTTAGAAAGTTTCAGATAAGATCTTGAAAAGAATGTTGTTTGTTTTACAATATCCATCATCTCATCCGGTGATTTTCCGAAGGAATAAAATGCTCCCACAATAGAGCCGGCGCTGGTCCCTGAAATGATATGCGGTCTCAGATTATATTCTTCCAGTGCTTTCAGTACTGCGATATGGGCAATTCCACGCATTCCTCCACCGGAAAGTGTAAGGCCGATAACCGGCGGTTTCTTTTTTTTGAAAGAGAATAAACCCATCGAAAGTAATAATTCCTTACTAAGATACAAGAAATTTTGATATAGACCGGGCAATAAAGCTATTGCCGGGTATTACAGGACTAATTTTTTTGGAAGATTATGAAGAAGTTCCGTATTGATAATTTCTGCGCAGATGCCGGGCTTTTCCCAGTGCCCGTTATGCCCACAGTCCAGGATGTAGGATTTTATATTCGTTCTGTCAGGAAGATGTTTGATCATCATATCTGTTTTTACAGCGTTGTCATGCTTTCCTGCCAATACTAAAATTTTCGCTTCCAGGCTTTCCATGACATGTTTTTTGTCTGTTCTTTCTACCATACCCTTTACACAGGCAAGAGCTCCCATATTGTTGGTAGAAAGTGCAGTTTCAAGCGCGGCTTCAATTTTGCCTTCCAGGATGTCTCTTTCATTGGGGTTGAAAAGATTCGGAATTCCAGCCCGTACATAATGGGGAAATGCATCCTTGATGATTCTATAGCTTTTAATCCGCTGCTGTTTTTTCTCTTCATCGTCAGGAAAATAGGTGGAAAAGAATAAGGTCAGGCTTTTGAGAGTCTCAGGATATTTTTCTGCGAAAGCCAGTGAGGTGTACCCTCCCATGGAATGCCCCAAAAGATGTACTTTATCCAGCTTCTCATGATCTAAAACTTTTTTCACTTCATCAGCCATCAGTTCCATGGTGTGAACTTCGGCCAGAATATCAGATTGTCCATGGCCCGGAAGATCTATTTTCAACAGTGAAAAATCTCGCGAAAGATGTGGCTCCATATCACTCCAGATGGAGATGTTTTCCATAAAGCCGTGAAGCAGTACCAAAGTTTCTTTCCCGTTTCCTTTTCTTTCAAAATTCAGCATAATCTTAGTTGTTTCTTCAAATTTAAATAAAAAAGAGCATTGTAAAAATGCTCTTCGATTCTATTGGGTTAATTCGGTATAAATTTTCTTTTCCCATGGTTTTATATCAGTAATGCCATATCTTTCTTTTTTAGAGATCGCGATATTGTCCAGGATGTCTACGAAGTTTTTATAGTTGGCATCATCGGTGGGCTTTACAATGACGGTGAAATTTTCAGGCACCGGAGCGTTTTTATAAGCTTCATAAATGATCTTGGAAATTTTTACCCCGCTGAAATCGGTTTCTTTCAGGTTTCCTGCATTCAGCTCTTTCTCGTTGCTCTGGTGGTAAAAAACTCTGTTGTCTTTTCCAAGAATAAAGGTAACCTGGTTTTTGTCTCCAATATGAGGGATGTTTATTGGATGTGGATTAGGATCCTTTGCCGGAAGCCCCAGATCCATTACATTGGGTTTTGTAAAATTGGTGGTAAACATAAAGAAGGTGATCAATAGAAATCCTAAATCTACCATTGGAGTCATATCCACCCGGATTAATTTTTTTCTTTGTTTGCTTCCTCCCTTTTTTTCTTGTGCAATTACTTCAGCCATAATTCATATTTTTAAATGTTAAACGGTTTTGGTTAAAAAAGTAAAGTATTAATACTTATCTGAAGGAATCTATACAAAGTTTGTACCTAAAATTGATAAATGTCAATAAAATTTAAAATTTATAGAATGGTTGACATAAAATAGCTGTACAATATTTTATATTCGCAAGCTTTTGTGACTTTTTAAGAATATGATTATTTTTATAAATATCAAAAAAGCCCTATCAAAATAATGATAAGGCTTTTTATATGTTTAAATTAAGAATTACTTCGTCGTTTTATAGTAATTAACTCCGCATTCTAAGAACTTTTTGAAATCTTCTTTCGGCATATATCCGGATACCGGTGTATTGATTACTTTTCCATCCGGTGTTATCAAAACGTAGTGAGGTTGGGAATTATTATTAAAATTCACCTGCTGGAATAAACTCCATCGGTCACCAATCGTTTTTACCTTTTTCACCTGTCCGTCTCCAAGATCTATTTTTGTTTTCTGATCTTCAGGAAGCTCTTCCTTATCATCTACGTATAGGGATGCCAATACAACATCATTCTGTAAAATCGGAAGGATATCCGGCTCGCTCCATACGAATTCCTCCATTTTTCGGCAGTTTTCGCAGCCATAACCTGTGAAGTCAATCAAAATTGGTTTGTTTTCCTTTTTAGCCAGTTCAATAGCTTTAAAGAAATCATGCTCGGGATGCATTCCCAGAATTCCGTCTTTTTCATCATGAAGATAACTTACATTCAAAGGAGGCAGAATTCCGCTTAACAGCTGTAGTTTTGGACGTTCTGCCGGAATTAATCCCTGGATCAGATAGATCACAAAACCTATTCCCAAAGCGCCTAATATCTTTCTTGTAATAGAAATCTTCGGTTTTTTATCATCGTGCGGAAATCTTATAACTCCGAATAAATAAAGAGCCAGTCCCAAAGCAATAACGATCCAGATGGCAATGAAAAGTTCTCTTTTTAATAAGAATGTTTTAGAAACTAAATCTGCCTTAGATAAGAATTTTAAAGCTAAAGCCAGTTCTACAAAACCAAGAACCACTTTCACGGTATTCATCCATCCTCCGGATTTTGGAAGACTCTGTAAAGCCTGCGGGAATAAAGCCAGCAATCCAAAAACGATGGCCCATGCCAGTCCGAATCCTGCCAATGCGAATGTCAGCAGCATAGGAACATTGGTAGAGCCTGTCACTGCGCTTCCCAGTAAGCTTCCCAGAATAGGTCCGGTACATGAGAACGAAACGATAACCAGCGTCAGTGCCATGAAGAAAATACCGATAATTCCTCCCGCTTCTTCTGCTTTCGAAGACTTATTGGCAATGGAGCTCGGCAACGTGATATCATAGTATCCGAAGAAGCTGCCTGCAAAGAAGATGAATATGATAAAGAAGGCAATATTCAGCCATACACTTGTAGATATTTCATTGAAGATATTTCCGGCAATTCCATCGATCAGATGGAAAGGAAGGCTCAGAAGGACAAAGATGATAAGGATGAAAAATCCATAGATCAGTGCATCTCTTTTACCCTTTGCTTTGTTTTTATTCCCTTTTGTAAAGAAAGAAACCGTCAGCGGGATCATAGGAAAAACACAAGGTGTCAGCAAAGCGATCAGACCACCTACAAATCCTAAGAATAAATAAGTCCAGTAATTTTCTCCGACTTCTTCCACGGCTGTTCCGCAATCGGTCAAGGGTTTCTGGAAATCAAAGGTTGCTATTTTTAGCTGTTTTGGATCCAGTTTTGATGTTTCTGCAACGGGTAATTCTCCTTTCACAGGCGTTACCGCAACTGTTTCTATAGTTTTTGCAGAATCTTTTATAACATCCGTCTTTTCCTCTGCAGTTTCCTCAACAGCACCTTTTGGAGTTACTTTTTGATTAAATTCTAAAGTATTTGGAGCCAGACAAACTCTGTCGTCACAAGTCTGATAGGTAATTTCAGAAATAACCTCTGCTGGTTTTGTAGGGTCTTTTAATTTAAATTTCTGCTTGAAACCGGCAGAATTGGAATAAAAAACAATCGTCCCTCCAAAAGCTTCTGAAAACTCTTCGTGTTTCTTACCAACTTCAGTGAACTTTCCGATCAGTTCGATGTTTTTCCCTGAAACTTTATACTCGGTAGGAATTCCTGTATCTTCAGGAAGATCTTTGGAATAGATATGCCAGCCGTTTTCCATAGTAGCATTTAAAACTGCTTCATATTGGTTGTTCCCTAGATCGTTGACAGTGAACTTAAACTTTACAGGGTTCTTGATCTGTGCATTAATTCCTGCCGCTAAAAACAGTAGTACGGCTAAAAACCAGTTTCTAAATTTCATTTTTTCTTTTCATTAAAAATTTTGAGAATACTTTGCGTTTTCTCATCACTTGCATATCGTCTGTCCTGTCTGAGAGGTATAATTCCAAGTACGGAATTGTAACTGTCACACAGGATCCAAATTTTTGGCCTCGCTAAAATAGATAATTTTTCGTCCCTAAAAAACTTAGAAACTTTCTTTTTGCCTGAAAAATCCGCCGGATAAAACTCGTCACCGTCCTGCTGTTTTCTTAAACGTAATGGAAACTGAAGTTTTGCAGCATCAAAATCCCATTCAAAACTGTTATTGATTCCGTCAATGTTTTCAATTGTATCTTCAAGACTGATATCCATTTGGATTTCAGAAAAATCAAAATTTTCCACCAAAATAATTTCATCTTTGGTTTCTTGCCTTTGGTTTTTACTGATGAAAATTAATTCATCGCGGCTGATCATAAGCTGATAATCTTTTGAAAAAAAAGAACTGCCGTTTTCCGCTGTAAAAATTTTGGAGATTTCTTCTTCCTTGTCGAATCCGTATTTCTTTAAAATCTCAAACTGTACGAAAGCACTTTCCTGATCCAGCTTTTCCTTGGATAAGATTTTGTGCTCAGAGTTAAATACCGTAAGTTTATTTTCGATTTCCTCGATCCGTTTTTCTACAAAATCTCTGGTTTGGTTCAGATAAGAAGAGCTTTTTCTGAAATTTTCCAGAAAGTGCTCATTGATTTCCAAAAGCTTGGGAGCGATCTCATTTCTGATTTTGTTTCTTAAATAATCACTTTTTTTATTAGAGAGATCTTCCCGGAAGTCAATTCTGTTTTCCTCAGCGTACCCATAAATTTCTTTTTTTGAAAAGTTGAGAAGAGGCCGGATTATTTTGTTTTTATTTGCTGGAATACCACTCAGCCCACTAATGCCAGAAGCTTTAGAAAGATTGATGATGAAAGTTTCCAGCTGGTCATTCAGATGATGGGCGGTAACAAGAAATTCAAGGTTTTCCTGCTCCTGAATTTCCCTGAAAAAGCGGTAGCGGATTTCTCTCGCCCAAAGCTGGATAGAATTTTCCGGTTTATTGTCTTTTTCCGAAACTTCATACAGGTGAAAACGAATATGATTTTTCTCACAAAAATCCTGAACCGTTTTCTGATCCAGATCAGAATCTTCACCCCGAAGTTTATAGTTGATATGAGCTATCTGGAAATTAAGACCCAAACCCTTAAAAAGAGAGGCCAGGACCATAGAATCGGCACCTCCGCTTACAGCCAGAAGATAGCTGTGAGTTTCCGGATTTCTGACAAGGTTTTCAAGCTGATTTTTAAAACTAAATTTTTCCAAAGGGTATGTTGAAGATTTCTTTTATGCAAAGATAATCCATAAAATTCAATTCAATTTTCCTAACTTTGATTCGTCTAAAAATGATTACATATGAAGATTATTAAAATTTTAGGAGTAACTGTAATGGCGTTGGGATTGACCTCTTGTGTCAGTAAAAAACAGTATGATGCATTAAGCTCCAATTATAAGCAGTGTATTGAAAATATTGGTGAAAGACAAAGAGAGATCCAGGATTTAAAGTCTCAGAATTCTGCATTGTCAGGTGAGAATAATCTTTTAAAAAGCCAGCACGATGCTTTGAAATCATCTCTGGATGCATGTCTTTCAAATACAGGAAAAAGTTCAGCTAATATTGACAAACTGGTTGGTGAGATCAATGCTTCCAATTCATATATCAAACAGCTGATTTCAAACAATGCTAAAAATGACAGTCTGAATATGGCACTGTCCAACAAGCTTAAAAGATCTCTTGACAATGTAGCGGATGATGATGTACAGGTGAAAGTGTTGAAAGGAGTGGTAATGATCTCGCTTTCTGATAAAATGCTATACAAAACAGGAGATTATAACGTACTGCCTGCTGCTCAGGAAGTATTAGGAAAAGTAGCTAAGGTAATTAATGATTATGATAAATATTCTGTATTGATTGAAGGTAATACAGATAATGCACCATTAAGCTCACCTAATCTGCCAAGAGATAACTGGGACCTTTCTGCATTGAGAGGTACAGCAATTGCGAAGGTTCTTCAGACGCAGTTCGGAGTAGATCCAGCAAGAATTACTGCGGGAGGACGTTCCGAATACAATCCTAAAGCAACCAATATGAGTGTTTCAGGAAGAGCGGAAAACAGAAGAACGGAAATTATCATTATGCCTAAGCTGGATGAATTCATGAAATTAATGGATATTGCTCCTAAGAAGTAATTGAACATACATACCCATAAAAAAATCCCGAAGTCATTCGGGATTTTTTTTAATCAAATTAATTCTTCTTTTTTCAATAATGAAATAATTCGTTGAAAAAATGAGTTGGATATTTCTGTCTTAGTTTTTTTGGACGAAGAACCCGCACTGCCATTTGGCCTTGCGGTCTTCTGATTCTCTGTGTTAATTAGTTTTCCTCCTGCATTCATTGTTTTGTCTTAGTGTTTTTACCCCTTGTTCTGTGCAAATGTATTACTATCTTTCAGGCAAACATATCCGTATTTTCACGGTATTTTCAATGGGCTTTTTACGGAGAAACGGATGAAAAATGCCGACCAATAATAATTTTTTCTTTATATTTAAGTACTTTTGAATAACATAAAAAGAATTGCAGTATGAGCTTTTTTGAAGAAAAAAATCCTGAAATGGACAGGTATCTGGAAACGCATGCTTCCTCGGAACCTGAAATTCTGAAAAAACTGAGAAGAGAGACCTATCAGAAAACTACACAGCCGCATATGATATCAGGATATCAGCAGGGAAGACTTTTAACTATTATTTCTCAAATGATACAGCCTAAGAATGTGCTGGAAATAGGAACCTTTACAGGATATGCCACACTATGCCTGACAGCAGGACTGACCAAAGATGGGAAAATTACCACACTGGATGTGAACGAAGATCTTGCTTACCTTCCAAAAAAATATTTTGAAGAAAGTGAATATGCCGGACAGATCGATTTTAAGCTTCAGGATGCCAAAGAATTTTTAAGAGATACTGATGAGGTTTTTGACCTTGTTTTCATAGATGCTGATAAAGAAAATTATGCAGAATACTTCAGACTGATCAAGCCCAGAACAAAAACAGGTTCGGTAGTGATGTTTGATAACGTTTTATGGTACGGAAAAGTGCTGGAGGAAAATCCGAAACAGAGATCTACGCAGGTTATCAAGGAACTCAATGATTTGATTGCAAAAGACGATGATTTTGAAAATCTTATTTTACCTTTGCGTGACGGAGTGAATTTTCTGAGAAGAAAATAGGCAAAAGATTTAAAAATTAAAAAAATAAAAGATTTTACGGAATCTAATTCTTTAATTTTTAAATCATTGAATCTTTTAATTTAGAATGAATGAATAAAGGAATTTGTAATGTTACTGTAGCACCGGTTCGTGCAGAGAATTCTGACAAAGCGGAAATTGTTACGGAAATACTGTTTGGGGAAAGCGCTGATATTCTGGAAGTGAATAAAAACTGGACCAGAATAAAAATGCATTATGATGGCTATGAAGGATGGATGGATACCAAACAGCTGAAACCTGTAACAGAGGAAGAGCTGGCAAAAAGAAAGGTTACCGTGGTGACTGAAGATTTTTCCTCAGTGTTAATGAATGACGGAAAAACCCTTCTGTCAATGGGTTCCGAAGTAGAATTTCCTGCGGTGGCTTCAAGAAGAAGTCATGATCTCCGTGAGAGTATAGCTTTAGCTGCCAGAGAATTCCTTAACGTTCCTTACCTGTGGGGCGGAAAGAGTTTTTTTGCAGTAGACTGTTCCGGTTTTACACAGCTGGTATATAAGATCCATGATATTAAATTACCTAGAGATACTTATCAGCAGGCAGAAGTAGGTGTCCCTTTAACTTTCGTTGAAGAAAGCCAGCCAGGTGATTTAGCATTTTTTGAAAACCCTGAAGGCAAAATTATTCACGTGGGAATTATGCTGGAGAATCAGAAGATTATTCATGCTTCGGGAAAAGTGAGAATAGATATCCTGGATTCTACCGGCATCTTTAACAAAGAAATGAATAAGCACACCCATAAGCTGAGAGTGATCAAAAACGTACTCTAACCCTAAATACGGTCTGAATGGAGAATATTATTTTCACAGCTTTTGATATTTTTAATTTCGGATTGGTGGTTTTTTTCTGGTGGTTTACCCTGAAACATTACAAAACCCTTCCTAAACGAATTCCGGTACATTTCGATTTTGACGGAAAGGCTGATAATTTTGGAAACAAAGCCTTTTCTTTTTTAACACCGATTCTGGGAACGGCTTTCTATTTCATGTTTGTATACACCTTAAGGCATCCTGAAACCGCTAATTTTCCTGTAGAAATCACAGACCAGAATAAGGATGCCCAATTCCTGATCATGGAAGTTTTTATAAGATGGCTATTTGTATTAATAATGTTTATTTTTATGAATAGTCAGGATTATATGTTCCGTTATTCCTTTGATGAAAGCGTGAAGCCTAGAGTTCCATTATCTACAGCTATTTTATCGGTAATAGGAAGCCTGATCGTGGTTTTTATTTTTGTAGCGATATTCAAATGATATATTCTAAAGATAATTCAGTACACTATACCTGGGGAAACGGCTGTGACAGCTGGATCCTGAATGATTCCCACAAGCTTTCCGTAAAGCAGGAAAAAATGCCTGCCGGAACTGCTGAAAAACTGCATTTCCATGAAATGGCAGAACAGGTTTTTTATATTTTAAAAGGGGAAGCCATATTGTATATCAATAATGAAAAGTTTTCTGTAAAGGCGGGAGAAAGTATTTCCATTCAACCTAAATCAGAGCATTTTATTTCCAACGAATCTCAGGATGAAGTGGAGTTTCTTGTTATCTCCAGCCCATCTACCCATAACGACCGAATTGAAATTGAAAAATAATTAAATGTCTTTCTTATACAACATATTTGTCAGCCTGCTCATTTTCGGAATGAAAGTTTTCTCTTTGTTTAATGATAAAACTAAAAAAGGAGTTGAAGGAAGAAAGCAGTCTTTACACAAAGTAAAAGCTGCATTTTCGCCCTCAGACAAGGTGATCTGGATGCATGCGGCCAGTCTCGGCGAATATGAGCAGGGGCTTCCTGTTTTGGAAAAGTTGAAAGAAAAATTTCCGGAGCATAAGATTCTTATCACTTTTTTTTCCCCTTCAGGCTACGAAAATGTTGTAAAAAAGAAACATATCGCAGATGTGATCTGCTATTTGCCTTTCGATAAAAAAAGTAAGGTAAAAGAATTTATTTCCCAGTTTGAGCCCGAATTATTTTTCACCGTTAAATATGACTACTGGTATCATCTCCTGGCAGAGCTTAAAGAGCATGGAGCTAAGATTTATGTAATTTCTGCCTTGTTTTATGAAAGCCAGGCTTTCTTCACATCTTATGGAAAATGGTTTGTAAAGCAGCTCAAAAAAGAGGTAGACTGGTTTTTTCATCAGACCACCTTTTCTTATGCATTAGCTAAGAGTATTGGATTGGTCAATTCTTCAGTCGCAGGAGATACAAGGTTTGACAGGGTAAAACAACTCCGGGCAAGAGATAATCATGTTGAATTTATTGCAGATTTTATAGGAGAGCATCAATCTGTTATATTCGGAAGCTCGTGGCAGGCTGAAGAAAAGATTGCTGCCACAGTTTTCAGAATGAATGCTGATTTGAAACTGATTATTGCTCCCCATGATCTGAAAAGAGTGGAGCATTTAAAGAATATTTTCCCCGAAGCCCTATTATACAGCAAAATACGAAATCCGGAGCTTTCCGTTTCCGGACATCAGATTTTAATCATCGACAGCATCGGTTTGTTGTCAAAGCTATATTCTTATGCAGATGTGGCGGTAGTAGGCGGAGGCTTTCATGATGCAGGTCTGCATAATATTCTGGAAGCAGCTACGTTTGGAACTCCTGTGATTTTTGGGGATCATTATAAAAAGAATCCTGAGGCAGACGATCTGATTGCAGCCGGCGGAGGAAAATCTTTTTCAGAAGAATATGCCGCAGCAGATTTTGTATTGTTTCTTCTTAATAATGAAGAAGAGTTAGAGGAAATGTCCGGAAATGCAAGAAAATTTATAAAAGAAAAGCCTGATGCCACAAATCTTATCCTGCAGAAGATATTATCGTAAAAATCCCTGGCTTTTGGTGTCTTTCATGATCTGCTCTATGTTTTCCGGAATATTATCAGATTCAAGCCAGTTAATATCCAGACCATTATTGATGCAAAGTTTCTGCAAATAATGATTTTCAGAGATTTTATTTCGTGTTTCTCTCAGGAGCTCATCAATTTCCATCCAGTAATCTTCGTCCAGCTTTTTTGTTAATACTAATGCCTTAAACACTTTATTAATGATATAAATGTAGAGCTTGTACACATTATCAAATCGCTGTCTGCTGAAATCACTGTTGGAATCCAGAATTCTGTTCACCAGCAAAAGATTCAGAGAAACTTCCCCGAATTTATCCGTTGTAATTTTGATGTGCTCTGTTATTTCTGCACTCAGCTTTCGGATAATAGTAAGAAAATATTTGGCGTTTCCAAAATATTTTGAGGCCAGAAGAACCTGTTCTGCAACATTCTCTTCCATCGCATTTCTCTTATCATCCGTAGTTTCCTGATCGATCAGTTCAAAATACAGTTTTTTAGATAGAAGCTTATCTTTTTTCAGCAATCTGAAAATAAGCCGGTCTTTTTCTATGCTGGAAAAAGCACTTAAGGCAGCTTTAAACTCTTTTGAATATTCCATTAATTGAAAATTTTAGAATATTTCAGAAATCCGTTTATGGCCCAATTGGCCGTATAATAAAAGGATTTTACAGTAGAAAACCCCATAAAGTCTTTGTAGACCAGATACTGATCCTTGATGATGTTTTTTTTCTTTCGGGAAACACTGTTCTCACGCATCCTGTATTTTGCCAGTGTCTTATTGATAGGCATTCCTTCAGGAATTACCTTTAATAGGTTTAGCCACATCACGTGATCTTCACGCTTGCTTTTTATAGGAAATAAGAATTTCCCAACCCTTTTGGTATCGTACATGGTAGAAACCGGGGCCAGTCTGCAGGTTTTCAGAAGATTGGAGAAGGTTACCACCTTATCTGCCAGGAAATCTTTTAAAACAGGCTGTAACTGCTCATTACATCTTGAATAATTGCAGTAGACCAGTTCCGCATTATTTTCCTGCATATAATCTGTCATCGTTTCCAGATATTCAGGATACCAGAAATCATCAGAATCCAGAAAAGCAATATATCGCCCAGTGGCTCTTTCCAGACTATTATTTCTGGCATTTCCGGCACCGCCGTTTTTCTCCAGGACCTGTAATTTTATCCTGGGATCATTGTATTTTCTTATGATTTCTACGGTATTATCTTTGGAAAGGTCATCGGTGATCAGCCATTCCCAATTGTCATAGGTCTGGTTTAGAACAGATTGTATCGTTTCTTCGATGAATTCGGCAGAATTGTAACAGGGAGTGATGATGGAGACCAGGTCTTTCATTTGCATTTTTACTGGGGTAAAATTATAAAAATTTTTTCTCATAAAGATGCCACGATGCAATTCCTACTCCGATAACGACCAGCATACACAAAAAGCTCATGAAAAAAGGATTGTAGTTGGCAAACAGTCCAAGCGTAGCAAATACCCTGATAATAGGAAAGTGGAAGATATAAATACCGTAAGTGAAATCTCCGTATTTTCCAAAATTGTTCAGAAATTTGAATGAATAGGCAATATACAGAACAATAATACTGATCATGATAGGAGAAAATAATTTGATATGTAAGATCAGATCTATCCAAACCGTAATAATAGCAATGATGAAGAGCGTGTTTTTATATTTGATAAACTGATCAAAATAAAAATAGCCCAGCATCCCGCCTATAAAATAACATAGCGAGCCGGGCAACTGTTTGGATATGGAGATTTTTCCGGCCATTTCAAAATAATTAAGGAAAACTAGAGAAAGAAAATACAGAATGATCAGGCTGATATTCCTGTACTTATTATTTTTTCCGAATAATAAAAAGATTAGGGGAACAACAAAATAAAAGCACATTTCAATCTTAAGCGTCCATAGAGCACCGTTGACTGCTTCATTCCCGAAGACCCCGGGAAGAGAAGGAGCCATGAAATTCATGAAAATAGAATTCCAGAAGAAATATTTATAAACCTGAACGTTTCCGAAATAATCGGAAAGAGGCAACGTACTTACCAGACTCAGCAGGACAGTACAGAGTAAAACAACCAAGAGATAAGCGGGAACAATTCTGGAGATTCTTTTCTTTACGTAGCTTTTCAGGCTGGAAGATCTTTCATAACTCCTTGCAATAAGGAATCCACTAACAATAAAAAACGAAAAAACGGCAACTTCTACAGGACTGTGTGTTAAAAAAGTAAGCTGGCTGGAGTCACTTAAAGCTCCCAAATGTCCTACAAAGACAATGAAAGCAAGGAGAACACGGATGAAGTCAAAATTATTTTTCGTTATACTCTGCATTTTTGTTTCTTTCTGCAAAAATAGTTTTTTTAATAGATAGGGGAAAAACTGAGATTCAATATTTTGTTAAATAAAGGCTGTTTTAAAGGATAATACTTTAAAATTTTCAGAAATATAGATTATCAAAATAATTTTTCACAAAAAATGAGGTTATAAATCAAAAAAATTATAATTTTAGCCCTTGAAAATTTTATATATGAAGAAATTAGCATTACTATTTGCAGGTTTATCATTATTTGTAGCTACAGGATGTAATGATGATGGCGATAATGAGATGGAATATCCTCTTGTAGGTGTCTGGCAGCCGCTTAAAGAAGTGGTTACTACCGTAGAAGTAGGTGAGGAGCCTGTTTCCGATCTTATTACGTATACCGACTGCCAGAAAGAGGGCAGATGGAGATTCAATACTGAGGCATCGGGAAAAAGAACTGAATGGGGAGAAATTGGTACAACTCCACAATGTGCTATTACGTCAGACAGAAACTTTACTTATACCTATGATAAAAGTGCAAAAACGGTAATAGTTAAGTATCAGGGTACCGTAGAACCATCCAATGGTAAAATAATTACGCTCAATGATGCTACCTTAAATATAGCATTCAGAGAAGAGACCCAGGATCCGACTGTATATAAAACGAGAACATTTACAATGAAGAGAATTCCTCAATAAATAAAATATACATTTTATACCTAAATACAGATCTCATCTCCGGATGAGATTTTTTGTTGAAGGGCATTTGTGAATTAATCAAAATTAAAATTTCCATTTCTTTTAAAATCATTATTTTTGTGAATCTTGATTTAGAATTAATGATAAGAATTAAATCTAATATCTAAAGTCTAACATCTAACATCTATTATAAAAAGTGTTTTACGATCATCAGCAGATAGAAAAAAAGTGGCAGAAGTACTGGGAGGAAAATCAGACCTACAAAACCTCTAATAACACAGACAAACCTAAATTTTATGTTCTCGATATGTTTCCGTATCCATCCGGAGCAGGACTTCATGTGGGGCACCCGCTGGGGTATATTGCATCAGATATTTATGCGAGATATAAAAGACACCAGGGGTTTAATGTTCTTCACCCGGTAGGATACGACAGCTTCGGTCTTCCTGCTGAGCAATATGCCATCCAGACAGGGCAGCATCCTGCGATCACAACTGAGGAAAATATTAACAGATATGAAGAGCAGCTGAAAAAGATCGGTTTTTCATTCGACTGGAGCAGAGAGGTGAGAACTTCTGATGCATCCTATTATAAATGGACGCAGTGGATCTTTATCGAGCTGTATCATTCATGGTATAATAAAAATACTGATAAGGCAGAACCTATCCAGACTTTGATTCAGCATTTTGAAGAAAAAGGAACTGAAGGATTAAATGCCAATCAAAATGATGAATTAAATTTCACAGCAGAAGAATGGAAAGATTCCTCAGACCTTGATAAAGAAGATATTTTACTCAACTATCGCCTGGCTTACAGGGCGGAAACTACCGTAAACTGGTGTCCGGCCTTGGGAACTGTATTAGCGAATGATGAGGTAAAAGACGGAAAATCTGAAAGAGGGGGATTTCCTGTATTCCAAAAGAAAATGATGCAGTGGAGCATGAGAATTTCTGCCTACTCTGAAAGATTATTACAGGGATTGAACACATTAGACTGGCCGCAACCTCTTAAAGATGCCCAGGAATACTGGATTGGGAAATCCCAGGGAGCACAGGTTAAGTTTCAGATAGAAGGTCATGACGAGATCGTTGAGGTATTTACAACAAGACCTGACACTATTTTCGGGACAACATTTATGGTGCTGGCTCCTGAAAACCCTTTAGTGGAAGCTATTACTACAGAAGCTCAGAAAGTGGAAGTAGATTCTTATATTGAAGAAACTTCCAAGAAAACGGAAAGAGATAGAATGGCTGACGTGAAAAACGTGAGCGGTGCTTTTACGGGAAGTTATGCTGTCAATCCTTTCAGTGGAGAAAAAATGCCAATCTATATTTCAGATTATGTATTGATGGGTTATGGAACAGGAGCTGTAATGGCCGTTCCTGCACATGATGAGCGTGATCACAGATTTGCGAAGAAATTTAACCTTACTATTAAAAAGGTAGTGGATACCGATGAAGATGTTCAGGAAAAATCTTTCGATGCTAAAGATTCGGTCTGTGTGAATTCTGATTTCTTAAACGGATTGAATTATAATGATGCCAAATCAAAAATAATTTCTGAAATAGAAAACAAAGGAATTGGTCACGGAACCACGAACTACAGACAGCGTGATGCTATTTTCTCAAGACAGCGTTACTGGGGCGAGCCGGTTCCTATATATTATAGGGAAGGAATGCCTTACACACTTCCGGTTTCTGCTTTGCCGCTGGAACTTCCGGAGGTTGAAAAATATTTACCGACTGAAGACGGAGATCCGCCACTAGGAAATGCAAAAGTATTTGCATGGGATGAAGCCAATCAGAAAGTGGTTTCTACAGACCTTATTGATGATAAAACCATATTTCCGTTAGAATTATCTACCATGCCGGGTTGGGCGGGAAGCTCATGGTATTTCCTTAGATATATGGATCCGAATGATCAGGAGGTTTTTGTTAAAAAAGAATTGGCGGATTATTGGGGACAGGTAGATTTATACATCGGAGGAAGCGAGCATGCAACCGGACACTTATTATATTCCCGATTCTGGAATATGTTCCTAAAAGACAGAGGCTATATTAATCAGGATGAACCTTTCCAAAAACTGATTAACCAGGGGATGATTCTTGGGATGAGTGCATTTGTAAATTGGCAAAAAGTAGAATTTGAATTTGATATTAATTATAAGGATATTAATGGAGAAATTATTTCAACTGAAAATATTAGTATAGATAAAATATTTGTAATAGAAACAGATTTAATTCACGATGAAGTTTCTTTTGATAAAGAATTGAGAAAGTTTAATTCTGAAGTCATGGATAAATTAATTTCTTCTAGAGAGACAAATTCCTTCGATTTAGTTTGTACTAAACAAATAAATGGAAATATAATGACTACACATGTCGATATTTCTTTATTAAAAGGGACAACAAATGAGCTAGATATTGAAAAATTCAAGAATTGGAGAGAAATGTTTGATGATGCCTCTTTTGTAACTGAGGAAGAAGGAAAGTATATATGTGTTCGTGAAGTGGAAAAAATGTCCAAATCTAAATACAACGTTGTAAATCCTGATGATATCTGTGAAGAATATGGAGCAGACGGATTAAGGCTGTACGAAATGTTCTTAGGTCCTTTGGAGCAATCTAAACCATGGAATACACAAGGGTTAAGCGGAGTGTATGGTTTCCTTAAGAAATTCTGGAACCTGTATTTCAACGGTGACACATTTGAAATTTCCGATGAAGAGCCTACAAAAGCAGAATACAAAGTTTTACATATCTTAATAAAGAAGGTGGTATATGATATTGAGAACTTCTCATTCAATACCTCTGTATCTTCATTTATGATTGCTGTCAACGAGCTGCAAAAAATAAAATGCAACAAACGCAATATTTTAGAACCGTTAGCCGTTATCATCTCTCCATATGCGCCACACATCTGTGAAGAGCTTTGGAGCCTGCTGGGACATAAAGAATCCGTGGAATTCGAGAAATTCCCTGTATTGAACGAGGAATACCTGGTTGAAGACGAAATAGAATATCCGGTAAGTGTAAACGGTAAAATGAAGTTCAAAATTTCACTTTCTGCTCAGTTATCGGCCAAGGAAGTGGAAGATTTGGTGATTTCGGATGAAAGAATGCAACCGTTTTTAGAAGGTAAAACACCTAAAAAAATCATCGTCGTGCATCACCGTATTGTGAATATCGTAATTTAAAAAAAAGTTAACATTGGCAAATTAAAAAAAATGAAGGTCTTATTTTTTTAAATTTCTAACTCAAATGTTAAAATTGAGAAAAATAAATAAAATAATTTAAAATAATTATTATATCGAAATCGTATTAAATTTTCTTTATCAGAAAAATGCAAAATGTTTATTTAAGACTCTTGCATTTTAATTAATTTTGCCTTTAATTTACACCCTGTAAAATTTTAAAACAATATAATTTAGTTAAATATGGAAATGAATGTTTCAAAAAATGATGAGCAAGTAGTTGCTAGAAAAGCAGGAGGTTTAAACCCGGCTGTTATTATTCCTATTTTATTCGTTATAGGAGTTTGTATTTATTTATTTGTTCTTGGGAACCCAGGAAACTTTAAAGACGCAGAAAAGCTAGGTGGCGGATCTGTAGCTTTCTCAAGTGTTGAAGGAAAAGACATTCACCCAGAATCGTTTTTAGGTATTATCTACAAAGGAGGGGTTATCGTACCAATCTTGATTACTTTCATGATCACAGTAATCGTTTTCTCTTTTGAAAGATATTTCGTACTAGGTAAAGCTGCTGGAAAAGGAAACTTAGACAACTTCGTAGTACAAGTAAGAAGCTTATTGAATCAAAACAAAATTGATGAAGCTTTAGAAGAGTGTGACAGACAGCAAGGATCTGTAGGTAACGTAGTGAAAGAAGGTCTTACTACTTACAAAGCACTTTCTCACGATACTACTTTAAATAAAGAGCAGAAAATGGTAGCTCTTAACAAAGCTATCGAAGAAGCTACAACTCTTGAAATGCCAATGCTTGAAAAGAACATGATGATTCTTTCTACTTTAGGTACTGTAGCTACGCTAATCGCACTTTTAGGAACTGTAATCGGGATGATCAAAGCATTCTTCGCATTAGGTTCAGGTGGTGGTACTCCAGATGCTGCTGCACTTTCTACAGGTATCTCTGAAGCCTTGATCAACACGGCATTAGGTATTGGTACTTCAGCTATCGCGATTATCCTTTATAACTTCTTTACATCTAAAATTGACGGATTAACTTATAAGATCGACGAGATCGCTATGAGCATCCAGCAGTCTTTCGCTGAATTCAACTAAGAATTGAATTTGTAGCAAGGAATTTGCATTCCAATTAAAAGAAGTTTAATTTAAATAATTCAAAAACAATGGCGAGAGTCAAACCAAAAAGACATGGAGTAGTGACGGATATGACGGCAATGTGTGACGTTGCCTTCCTACTACTTACGTTCTTTATATTGACCACTCAGTTTAAAAAACCTGACGTGGAGCAGATTAAACCGCCATCTTCAATATCAGAGAAGTTACTTCCTGATGCAAGTTTGATGACCATCAACGCGACTCCGGACGGGAAATTCTATTTCCAACCGGTGGAGAATGCATCAGAGAGATTACAGCTTTTAGAAAAAATGGGTCAAAAGTATAATATGACTTTTACCAACCAGGAAAAAGCTGCCTTTCAAAAAGTACAAGCAATTGGGGTTCCTATGAACCAATTGAAAGGCTATCTCGATTTGTCAGATGAGGAGCAGAAAAGCTTTAAGAGTCCTACCGGGATTCCTATGGATAGTACAAATAAGCAGTTAGTAGAATGGGTAAAACAAAGTTTGAGCGTAAATCCTGATTACAAATTAGCAATCAAGGGTGACGTTACGACTGAATATCCTAAAGTTAAAAGCCTATTTGAAGGTTTAAGAGATATTGATTTTCTTAAATTCTGGTTGATTACATCACAAGAAGGTAAACAATAATATCATTTAGAAATGGCAGAAGTACAAGTACAGGAAAAAGGCGGCAAAGGCGGCAAGGTACGTTCCAAGAAGCAGAATACCAGAGTCGATATGACTCCTATGGTGGACTTGGGGTTTCTATTGATAACCTTCTTTATGTTCACAACCACATTTAGTAAACCAAATGTAATGGATTTGGGACTTCCGGCAAAACCTAAAGAGGATCAGCCGAAACCACCTCCAACAGAAATTAAACTTTCTAACTCAATTTCTTTATTATTGGGTAAAGACAATAAGATTTTCTGGCATCAGCAGGATCCTACATCTTTAACTGATCAGAATCTTAACGAAACTACTTACGATAGAGAAGGGATTAGAAAAATAATTGAGAAAGCAAAAGCAGGGGCAGCAGATAAAACAAAATTTACTGTTATTATCAAGCCGACTGACGATGCTGTATATAAGAACTTTGTAGATATTCTTGACGAAATGGCCATTACCAAAAGTGAGCAGTACGGGGTAACCGATGTGAAGCCTTGGGAAAAAGCTATTTATGATAAGAGAGTTGGGAATAATGGAGCTGCGGCTGCACCAGCTACAAAGTAATTTAACCATAAAATTGTATATCTATGGCAGATGAAAATGTATACAATCAGAATCTTACTTTAGATGAGATTGTATTTGAAAATAGAAACAAGGAATATGGTGCCTATGATCTGAGACATCAGTATCCAAGACTTCTGACAAAATCTTTTATTGTCGGAACGGCATTATTCCTGGTTGCGGCTTTGTCTCCTTTTATTTATCTTACCATTAAGAGACTTACTGCGCCGCCTAAGCAAGAAGTGAAGGCGGATTTAGTAAACATTATTGAAGAAGACCCGATCATTGAGCAACCAAAAGAAGAAGAACCACCTCCACCACCTCCTCCAAAAGAAGAGGAAAAAATTGAGGTGATTCAGAACGTAGTTCCTGAGCCTGTAAAAGCTCCGAAGATTGAAACACCACCGCCACCAATTTCTAAGCAGTTAGAAACGACGACTGGTTTAAATAATCAGGAAGGGGTAAAAGCTCCGGCTTATACACCACCGCCACCACCGCCATCTACTGGTACTAAAGCCACTACAGCGGAAGTAAAAACAAATAATCCTAATGAGATCTACAAAGATGTAGACCAGTCTGCAGAATATCCTGGAGGTATGGGTGCATTAAGAAAATTCCTTGGGGAAAATTTTGATACTTCTTTAATGGAAGGAGGTGAAGGTACACTTAAAGCTAAGCTTAAGTTCGTTGTAGAAAAAGACGGAACAGTTTCAGCAGTTACTATTGAAGAGAAATCTCCAAATAGCGACTTCAACAATGAAGCAATTCGTGTAGTTAAGAAACTTAAAAAATGGACTCCTGCGAAAAGAAACGGGGAGAGCGTAAGATCTTACTATAGCGTACCATTTACTATGAACTTTGAATAATACTTATTTATTCAACTTATAAATAAAAAGAGAAGCATATGCTTCTCTTTTTATTTTTTTTGGTATTTTTGTTACATGATGTTCAATTGGTTATCCTTAGTTACAGGATTATTTTATATCGTATTGGGAATTGTAGTTATTATCTACAAGTTTTTCTTCACGATTTTGGAGCCTGCCATTGCCTACGCGATGGGTGCAGTGCTTATTCTTTATGGAATATTTAGAATCTATAGAGCAGTTACAAGAATTAAAGATTCCGGAAATGAAGAATAGTTTAAAAATTGTGTTGCTTTCTATGATGAGCATCATTGCGGTAGGCTGTAAAAAAGAAGATAAATCCCCCTCTTATCATAAAGGAGATCTTACCATACTTACGGATGAGTCTTTCAAAAGTGTTACCGAAGCGTTGGCAGACGGATATATGATCAATTATCCGGAAACCCATATCAAAATAGTAACCCAAAAAGAAGATTTGGCTTTTCTTGATCTGTTGAAAGATAAAGCAAGAATAACTGTCATGTCAAGAGATCTGACTCCCGAAGAGAAAAAAGCTTATGAAGAGCAGGTTGATTTGAAGTTTCTTCCTGCCAGATTCGCTGCAGATGCAGTGGTATTTATTGTTCCTAAAGATTCGCCGAAACAAAGTATTTCAATGGATGAAATCAAGAGTGGATTAGAATCTGATGCTAAAAATTTTATTTTTGACGGAACCAATTCAAGTAATCTGAACTTCGTTGCCCAAAAACTGAATAAACAGCCCAAAGACCTTAAATTTTCTATTATTCCGGGAAATCAGAATATTGTAGAAGAATTAGGGAAATATCCGGATAAAATTGGAGTTATAGGGTTAAACACTTTCAGCCGTCCTTATGATAAGACTTCTGAGAAGCTGAGAGATATGGTGAAAATTCTTCCCATAGAGGATAAAGGAAAACTGTATACTGCTGATAATGCAGGTCTTCGTGAAATGAAATATCCTTTTACACGTGTTCTTTATTTTTTAACAAACGAAGGTAACTTTAATATAGCTAACGGATTTATCAGATATTCTTGCACACAGCTTGGCCAAATGATTGTAGAAAAAGAAGGTCTGCAGCCCTATAATATATACAAAAGAGAGGTACAGATGCGTTAAATAATATTAAATAATATTATACCCACCGTAAAAATATTATTTTGGTCTGAAAATTGTGGAGCATATAACTCAAAATATAGAAAATATAAAAATGAAAGATATAATGATTATGAATGTAAAGAAAATTGCTTTTGGAGCGGCCGTAGTATTTTTTTCCGGTTTTGCCACTGCACAGACATTGCAGGATGGTATTAACAGTATAGACAGTGATAAATATGCGCAGGCTAAAACCAATTTTACAGAAATGGTTGCCAAAGCACCTACAGCAGAAAATTACTTCTATTTAGGAAATACTTACTTAAAACAGGGAGAACCTGATTATGCTAAAGCAATTGAAAGCTTTAACAAAGGTTTAGCTGCTGATAGCAAAAGCTACCTTAACAAAATCGGTTTGGCTACAGTAAAGCTGGGTAAAGGAGATAAAAGCGCAATTGCGGAAATTCAGAAAATTGTAGCGGATTCCAGAGAGAAAGATGCTGAAGTATTATTCAGAGCAGCAGAAGCTTTAACTTTGTTTGAGAAAAATAACGCTCCTGATGCTGCTATTCAGTTCCTGACAAAGGCTATTGAAAAAGCTGAGAAAAAAGGAGTTCCTGCTCACTATTATTATACCCTTGGAGATGCTTACAGAATAAAAAGAGCTCCGGGAGAAGCTATGTCGGCTTATGACAAAGCACTTCCTTTAGCTAAAAATAAAGCTTCTGTTTATACAAGAATGGCTACGTTATGGATGGCTGCACAGCAATGGCAGCAAGCTAAGCAAAGCATTGATAAAGCGATCGGTGTAGATCCGACTTATGCTCCGGCATACAAAGCTTTAGCTTCTTACGATATCAGATACCAGGAAAATGCAAAAGCAACACAAGACCTTATCAACTATACAAAATATGCTGATGAAGATCCATATACCCAATTAGAAATTGCTAAACTATACTTCACAAACGAAGATTATGCAAACTCTAAAACTGTTTTAGATAAAATCTTTGATAAAATTGATGATCCTATCAAATTTAAATTAAGAGCTTATCAGTCTTATGCAGACGGAAATTATGCTGAAGCAAAACAGAACATGGATACTTTCGTATCTCAGGCTGAAAAAACAAGAATACAGCCGGCTGACCAGGGCCTTCAGGGACTTATCGCAGCTGGATTGGCAAAAACTGAAAAAGATGCGGCTAAAAAATCAGCTTTAACTACAGAAGCACAGCAAAAAATTGCTATTGCTAAAGCAGCTAAGGATGAAACAATGAAGTGGGATATGGAGCTTGCAAACATTGCCGGAGGAGGAGCTTCTCAGGCTGAAGCAGAAAAAGGACCTTCTACACCGGAAATTGAAGCATTGAAAAAGAAAGTGGCTGCTAACCCACAGGATTCAGATTCCCTGTTTAAGTTGGCAACAGCTTACCAGGATGCTAAAAACTGGAACGGTGCAATCCTTACATGGCAAAAAATGAGTACCCTTCTTCCTGATTGGGCTCCGGCTTATTACAGCCAGGGGTATTCCTATCAGCAGGCAGGAAATAACGATGCTGCGAAAATTGCATATGAAAAATTTATCAGCACAGTAAAACCTGCAGATCAGGAAGCCAACAAGCAGACTTTAGCCTATGCTTACTTTGCAGTAGCCTATATGAATAAAGATACTGATCTTGCAAAAGCTAAAGATTATATAGCTAAATCTTTACAGCTTGATCCTACTTACCAGGATGCTGTAAAATTAAATGCAGAAATCAATAAGTAATTTAAAATTTAAATTATAAATATTAAAACTTCCCATTCTCAATGTTTGGGAAGTTTTTATTTTAAATCTTATCTTTGAAACTATGAAACGCCCGGGGTTAAAAATTCGAAAATGTGAGGGAAATTATTGGGCGTTCCATCTGACAAATTAAAAAATAAAAAGAACAGATGAAAACAGATATACTTGCTTTTGGAGCACATCCTGATGATGTAGAGCTGGGATGTGGCGGAACTATTGCCAAAATGATTTCGGAAGGTAAAACATGCGTTATTGTAGATCTTACAAGAGGCGAGCTCGGAACCAGAGGAACCGATGAAACCCGAAAAGTAGAAGCAGGAGATTCTGCCAGAATACTTGGTGTTTCTGCCAGAGAAAATTTAAAGATGAAAGATGGCTTTTTAGTGAATTCCGAAGAATATCAGATAGAGATCGTAAAAATGATCCGCAAATACCGTCCTGAAATCGTCTTGGCTAATGCCATTGATGACAGACATCCGGATCATGCAAAAGGAGCGAAATTAGTGTCAGATGCGTGCTTTTTATCCGGACTTAGAAAAATTGAAACCGTTTTAGAAGGAGAAAATCAGGAAGTGTGGAGACCGAAACATATTTTTCATTATATCCAGTGGAAAGACATTAAACCGGAGTTCGTTATTGACATATCAGAGCATTTGGATAAAAAAATTGAAGCCTGTATGGCTTTCAAAACCCAGTTCTATGATCCAACATCTAATGAACCGGTTACCCCTATTGCAACAAAAGATTTTTTTGAAAGTCTGACCTACCGTGCTCAGGATTTGGGACGCTTATCGGGAGTTGCTTATGCTGAGGGATTTACGTCTGAGAAGCTCATTGCGATGAAAAATTTTGATGGAATTGTTTGGTAGTTAAAAAATCTTCCCTATATTTGCACTCACAAAACGGTGATTGTAGCTCAGTTGGTTAGAGCGTCGGATTGTGGTTCCGAAGGTCGGGGGTTCGAGACCCCTCATTCACCCAAAGAAAGTACACTTTTTACAAGTGTACTTTTTTATTTTATGTCTGTTTCAATAATAACAGATACTTCTTTTTTCATATCCTTTCTAAAAGTTTTTTTCATCCAGCGCTTATAATTTGTAAGTCAATACACAAAAATGGTTCTATTTAAGTTTTTGAAAATAAATTCAGGGTTTGGTGATTGAAACTTTTATATTTGTTTTGCCAAAATTATGAGAATTAATTCTCTTAAAATGATCTCAAATCAAAACTATTAACATGAAAAAGTTCTTTACAATCCTTACCCCGCTATTTATTAAAGCGGTTGCTGCTGGTAATCTTGATGATGACCCCAAAAGATGAAATTGTATTGTTGATTGATGCTGGAGATTATATGCAAAATGGTGTGTATGCTTATGATATTGATGATAATGGGATAATGATACTGATTGATAAGTCTATAGGCTTTGGTTCAGCTTCAGATTGGAAAGGATTGGCTGTTGGAAATCTGGATGATGATGGAGCTGATGAAATTATCGCTCATAGAAACTTTGATGGAGATTATAAAGTTTTTAAACTGAAGGAATCAAATGGCGTTAAATTTTTAGATAACATTGGTATTGAAAGTTTTCCTGTATTGCAAAGATAATGTAATGTGTTTTGGAAACTTTGATTCAAGCTCGCAAAATGATGAACTGGTTACTCTTAGAAAAGATGGAGGTATTGTAATGTTTTCTGCGGCAAAAGTTGTCAAAACTCCTCATAATGCTATTAAACAATCAGATCCATGTAAGAATGAGCTGCCGGAAGTATTGTTTAGCTTCCTGGACCCGGCTTGTTTTAATAACTAAAGTTGTTCGAAAATACACTTGAAATAATCACAAAAATAAAATATGAAAAAATTCTTCACAGTTCTTGCTTTCTTATTTGTAATAAAGTCTTATGCTCAATCCTATTACAAAAACCTGTTTGATAGTAAGGGATATGCTGTAGTACCACTTAATTCAACCAGCTCAAACCAAGTAGAATTTTCGTGGATAGTATCTGCCCATATGGAAGCATTGGTAATGATGTATGAAAAAACACATGACGTGAAATATGCTAATGTTTTAATAGGGACTATCGGAAATGTGATTGACAGAAGAGATGATCTTAGAGATCAGGTTCCTGGTCTGGATACAATTTATGATTACCGTCATATTTCTGGTGCTGCATGGTCAACTGATGAGTATAACACAATACCAAATGATGGAAAAACTTATGCTCATGTGGTACACAGTGCTAACATAACTTATCCTATGGCTAAGTTTGCCACAATAGTTAAGAATGACTCTACTCTTCATCATTTAAAATATATTGGGGGAGGGCGTTATAATGATATGAGTTTTAAAGCTATTTCTGACGATCTTAAACAAAAGGTAAAAGAAACTATTGATTATCATGGGGGTCAATGGTATACTGAACCAAATTCTAATACAAATAATAGTATAGGTTATTATAAAGAGCGAAATGATAATCCGCCAATAAATAACGCTGGTGAAATTTTACCGTTTAATATGCAAAGTGCAATGGGAAGAGTATTGGTACAGATGTATTTGGCAACAGATAATCCGGATTATCTTACACAACTTAACCAGATAGCCAATTTTATAAAAGCAAATACCTCTTTTAATACAAATTTGGGGTCCAATAGCTGGACATATTGGAAAACAAGTACTTTGCGGGAAGATATTTCTCACGGTGGTTTAACCATATCTTTTCCTCATGAATGCCGCAAATATAATATTTCCAGAGGTGGAACGCTTATTTATACGGATTCCGATATACAAGCCTATGCTAATACCTTAACGAAAGATATCTATAAGGCTCCTTTGTATATAAATAATGGAGTGAGTTATCCTAATTCACCCTGGGATCTTAAGTATCCACATCCTGTTGGCGAAGACGTAAGTACCTATACATGTTTCCAATGGGCGAGCTTATCTGAATATGATGAAAAAATATATCAGTTACTTGCTGAAATGCAAACGGCAGAAAATTATTATACACCTTTGACACCTGAAAATTTTCCTTTAGTAGTTGCTTATTTGGCTTATTATGAAAACTTAATTGTACCTGTCAATACGGAACATGGATGGGGATCTGGTTCCGATTGGAGAGGAATTGCGAGCGGTAATTTTGATAGAGATAGTGCTAATGAATTTGTTGTCATCAGAAATTATGATGGGATGATAGGAACTATGGAACCTTATGGTAAAAAATTTCATTCCGTTACAAATGACAAATATTATAGTGGACAGTACAATTGGAGAGGTATAGCAGCCGGAGATTTTTTTGGAGATAGCAAAAGTGAGATAATAGCTTTAAGTAATCATTCCGATCCCGGCAATAATGGAGCTTATATTTTAAAAATTGAAAACAATAATATTGTTGAACAGACAAAATCTATAGGATGGGATGTACAATCTGATTGGGTAGGAGCCGCAGCTGGAAACTTTATTACCGGAGATAAGGATGATTTTATTGCTGTCAAGAATTTAAATAAAGAAGTAATTGTTTTTAAATTTAATGGGACCACTCCTGAGCTAGTTCATACTAATGCTCTTAATCTACCCGCGGATTCTAAAATTGCAGCAGTAGCATCAGGTAATCTGGATAATAATGATAAAGATGAGATCGTATTACTTGTAAATTCTCCAAACATAGCATATAACGGAATACATGTTTATGATATAGATGATAATGGTGTAATGACAAAAATAACCCAATCTACAGGGTGGGGCTCGGCTTCAGAATGGAGAGGACTGGCTGTAGGGGATATCGATGCAAACGGAGTAGATGAGATTTTTGTTCATAAGAATTATGATGGAGAGTATGTATTATATAAATTGAATGGAAATGCCCTGGCTAGTGTGGATGTTGAAAGGTTTCCTATATTACAAACCAAAGATAATATAATGTGTTTTGGAAATTTTGATCCTGCTTCAAAAAATGAAGAACTGGTTACCCTTAGAAAAGATGGAGGGATTGTAATGTTTTCTGCGGCAAAAGTTATTAATAGTACTTCTAATTTTAATCCAAGTAAAATAGCAGATCCTTGCCAGAATGACATCCCAAGTGAACTATTCAGTTTAATGAAATCTCAGTCTTTCATTAAGCAGGAATTGAAAGAAATAGTATTGGTAAAGTAAGAAAATCCGTAATGACGAAATAAAATGTAAAATATTCATCATACTTTAATAGGAACGGGCTTTAGCCCGTTTTTTATGCAAATATGGTTTCATAAAAAAAGCATCTTTTTCAGATGCTTGTGTTTTTAGAATATTCTTTTTTTTAAACTTCGTCGTCAGAATCAATTGTGAATGATTTGCTTTTAAAGTCTTTGTCATGCTTTTCTGATATTACATCCTCACCCTTTTCATTAATGATGAAATCTGTGGACTCATTAAACATCTCCTGGAAACTTTTAAAATCCTCTTTGTAAAGATAAATTTTGTGTTTCTCGAATGTAGCTTCACCATTCTCTCCGAAATTCTTTTTACTTTCGGTAATCGTAAGATAATAATCTCCTGCTTTCGTCTCGCGCACATCAAAGAAATAAGTTCTTCTTCCTGCTTTTAACACCTTCGTGAAAATTTCATTTTCATGGCGTTCCTTGTATTCACTCATTGTTAGATATTTTTTAATCTTGTTAAGAACAAATATAAAAGAATTCTTTTAATCACAAAATTTTTTTTATGATTTATTTAACAATTGAGAACGAAACCGCTAAGCAGTTACAGAATTGGTAATTTCGGTGAGGTTGATGATTTTATCTGCTCTCTGAGCGCTAGACTCTCTGTGTGTGATAATTATGGATGTAGCATTGCTGATTTTCTGATCAATATTTTCAAGGATATTCTGCTCGGTTTCCGTATCCAGAGCAGACAGAGAATCATCAAAAATAATGATATTTGGGTCCTTAATTAAGGCTCTGGCGATACATATTCTTTGCTTCTGTCCTCCTGAAAGCATCACACCGCGTTCACCTACAAGTGTTTTATACTGTTCTTTAAATCCAACAATATTTTTATCAACGTCTGCAATTTTGGCATATTCCACCACTTTTTCGTGGGATGGATGGTCAATGGCGAAACCGATATTGTTTTCGATTGAATCAGAGAATAAATAGCTTTCCTGGGGAATATATCCGATAAAGTTTCTGTAATTGGTAAGATTATGCTCCTTCAGGTTTTTACCGTCAATTAAGATTTCACCTTCTGTAGGATCAATAAGTCGGCAAAGCAGAAGGGCAATGGTAGATTTTCCGCTTCCTGTTTTACCCATAATAGCAAGAGATTCTCCGGCTTTAATCTTAAAGCTTAAGTTATCTAATGCTTTAATTCCTGTATTCGGATACACATAAGAAACATTTCTGAATTCAATATCCCCTTTAATAGGATAGTCCTCAAAGTTGGTATTGATGACTTCAGATTTTTTATCCAGAAATTCATTAATTCTCTGCATCGAAGCTTCAGCTCTCTGATTGACGGAAGTAACCCAACCTACCATTGAGAATGGCCAGATCAGGATATTGATGTACATAAAAAAATCAGCAATTTTACCGACACTTAACTGCCCTGCAATATATTTCTGTCCACCAATTAAAATAACGGCAACATTCAACAGTCCGATTACAAATAAAATTATGGTAAAGAAATAGGCTTCTGTTTTTGCTAGGTCGAGTGCTTTATTCTGATAGTCCGTTACTTTTATTCCGTAGTTCTTTTTAATGTAGTTTTCTTTAGCAAAAAACTTTACAACGCGGATTCCTGAAAAGCTATCCTGTACGAAAGTGGAAATCGCAGACTGGCTTTTCTGCATAATCTTCGACTTCTGATTGATAATCGAGCTTACCTTAAATATAATATAGGATAAAATAGGAAGCGGCAATAACGTCCATAAGGTCATGGAAGCATCCGTTTTAACCATATAAATGCTGGTGATTAAAAGAAGAATCACGAGATTCACCACATACATTACTCCCGGACCAAGATACATTCTTACCGCAACAACGTCTTCACTTAACCTGTTCATAAGATCCCCGATGGTAGTCTGTTTGTAATCTGTAAGAGAAAGATCCTGATAATGTCTGTAAATCTTATTTTTCAGTTCATATTCAATTCTTCTTGAGGCCACAATGATCGTCTGACGCATCATGAAGGTGAAAAATCCAGTCAAAAGCGAGCAGCCGACAATAATGGCAACATACACCAGAACCTGCTTATTGAAGCCTAGATTTCCGCCTTTTGTAAGCTCATCTACAGATTTTCCTACAAATTGGACTTTATAGATATTGAAGAAATTACTGGCAATGATAAATAACAACCCCCAAAACAATAATATTTTGTGCTTCCAAAAGTAAGGGTTTAAGGTTTTTAGCGCTTTCATAAAGTTTTACAAATTTACAAAAATGTAGACACACTACGAATTTCATCAATTTTAATTTTTGTATCTTTGCACCCATAAAAAGCTCTTTGAATGTTAGGAAGACGACAAATCCGTGAAAAAGTAGTACAAACAGTGTATTCATACTATCAGAATCCTTTAAAATTTGATGTTTTAGAGAAAAACATGTTCTCTGGAATAGAGAAAATCTATAATCTCTATATCTATCAGCTTAATTTTTTGGTGGCTCTGAAAGAATTGGCAGAAACCCAGATCGAAATTGGGAAGAACAAATATCTTAAAACTGATGCTGAAATTAACCCTAACCAAAAATTTATCAATAACCAGGTCCTGATCAAGCTGGAAGAAAATCCTGAGAGATTATTTTTCACAGGTCAGCACAAGCAGTTGAAATGGGATATGCATGATGATATATTGGTAAAAACTTTTCAGAGAATTACGGCAGGAAAGCGTTATCAGGATTTCATGAAAGAAGAAGGATATTCTTTTGAAGAAGATCAGAAGTTTATCGGGAAACTGTTTTTAAGATATATTGCTGAGAATGATGACTTCCAGGAGTACCTTAGTGATAAAGAACTTTCATGGTATGATGATATTCATATTGCCAATTCAATGGTACAGAAAACGATCGGTTTCCTGAAAGAAGATGAAGAAAGCAGAACTTTAATTAAAATGATTAAAGATGAAGAGGATAAAGTTTTCGCCGGAAAACTTCTCAGAGATACCCTGAACAACTGGGAAGCTAATGAGAAAACACTAAGCGAAAGACTGGAAAACTGGGATCTGGAAAGAGTTTCTTTGATGGATAAAGTAATTTTGTCAACGGCTATTTCAGAACTGGATAATTTTCCTTTTACACCTTCAAGAGTTATTATCAATGAATATATTGAGATTGCAAAGGTATTTGCAACAGACCGTTCCAATATCTTCATTAACGGAATTTTGGATAAATATTGTAAAGATCAAAATAGAATTTAACATGAAAAAGACGTTATCAATTATCGCCTTGTCTATTATAGGCCTTGGTTTGGTTTCTTGTAAAAAAGAAAACCAGCAAGCTGCAGCCGGTGCAGAAGCTGCTAATATTACAGATTCTACAGCAGGTGCAACCAATTTAGCTCCTACCAATTCAGCGGCAGCTCCTGCAGCAGCCAATACAGCAGAAGCAGTTCCGGTTTCTAACCAGCCATTAACATCAGTTGCCCTATCTGAAAACAACTTCGATTTTGGGAAAATCAAAAAAGGAGATAAAGTAGAGCACGTTTACGAAATTACCAATACAGGAAAAAATCCTTTGGTGATCTCTGAAGTAAAACCTGGATGCGGATGTACAGCTCCTGATTTCACAAAAGAACCTATTCTTCCTGGTAAAAAAGGAAAAATCACTTTGCATTTTGATTCTTCAAGCTTTGACGGAAACGTTCAGAAGTATGCGGATGTATTTGCCAACGTAGATAAGGCTCCTATCAAATTAACGTTCACAGCGAACATTCAACCGTAATTATAAAATATGTTGACAATCTTTTTACAGGCACAGCCACAAGGATCTTCATCAATGATGCTGATCATGATGGGGGTGATGTTTGTGGGGTTTTATTTCTTAATGATAAGACCACAGATGAGAAAACAGAAGCAGGAGAAAAGCTTTCAGGAAACTTTAAAAGTAGGAACCAGAGTGGTCCTTACTTCAGGTCTTCACGGAAGAATTGCTCAGGTTCAGGATGATGGATTCGTTATCGAAACTTTATCCGGAAAACTGAAATTTGAAAAAGCTGCTGTTTCCAGAGAATTTACTGAAGCACGTTTTGGAGATAAAGCGAAAGCTGCTGCAGACAAGACGGCGGAGAAAAAAGAAATCGATACTGAAAAGAAATAATTTTTTAGTTTGAAAATATCGCTCGGCGCGGTGAACGAAGTTCACCGCGCCGAGTTTTTATATATGTTATCAGCACAGTAAACATACGCTTATTCAGTGGCGTAGCCACATTCTTTGCTTCCCTCAAAACTATTACACATCATCTTGAAACTTTGCGTTGAAAATCTCCTACAGATCCACAGATTGTATAGATTTTCACCTAACGTTCAGATCAATTTGTTAATCCTATACATGTTAAGAATAGCTTTACATGAAAACCGACTCAAGTGTTATCCATGAACTCATTCGTGAAATTTGCTTAAAAGTATTTCTATTCAAAATTCATGATCATAAAATCAAATAAATATCTTTGCACCATGAATCAAAATACAGGCAAAACCGTTCTCATTTTAGGCGCCAATTCAGATGTGGCTAAGCAATGTATTAAGCAGTATGTTGGAAAAGGTTTTTCTGTGATCGCAGCTTCGCGGGATATTGCCTCGCTGGAAAAATTTGTGGCAGAACATCATTTAGTTCCTTCAACGGTTACCATTCTTTATTTTGACGCTGTAGATTTTGCTTCCCATCAGAAATTCTATGTTGACCTGCCGGTAAAACCTCATATTGTAGTTTATGCAGCGGGCTTTCTGGTTGATAATGAAAAAGCACTGAGAGACTTCAAAGGTACCCAACAGATGATACAGGTGAATTATATAGGTGCTGTTTCTATTCTGAATATCATTTCTATGGATGAAAGCAATAAAAATTTGGAAAGGATCATTGGGCTTTCTTCACTTTCCGGAGTTAGAGGTCGAAAAAGCAACTTTGTGTATGGAAGTACAAAAGCTGCTTTCACCCAATATTTAGCAGGGTTACGACAGGAATTAGCATCAAGAAAGGTTATTGTTAATGCCCTGGTGATCGGTTATATCAGAACTAAGATCAATGAAGGTCTTCAACTCAATGAATCTTTGATTATGGAGCCGGATTATGTGGCGAAACATATTGTCAATGCTGGGAATTCTTTTACCATTGTCCCGAATTTTAAGTGGAAGATGATTTATATGATTTTGAAAATCTTGCCGGAAAGTTTGGTGGCGAAACTGCCGTAACTATCTATTTTGAATAACTACTTTTGGAAACTTCAATATGGCCATTAAATCGTTATAGTTATTCAAAGGCAGAGAATGATCTCCATAATAAGAGAATCTTAAATCTCCTTTAACATTGCTTAAAGCAAAAGAGTTTCCGGAATTTGAAATTTCTTTGTCAAGAAATCTGGATTTCATTAAAGCATTGATATAATTCATTAAACCAAGCTGTTGTGAATGCGATAAAATGAGATTTTCAGTGATATCTTTTTTTTGAATAATTGAGCCCATATTATTTCTCTCTCCACAATTATCAACTTTGTACTTTATATAAGCTAATTTTATTTTTCTTTCTGAACGATAAATTTTAATAAGTTCATTATGTCCACCCCATTCACCACAATCTTCAAATTGAGATTTTATAAATAAGGTATCTTTGTTACCATAATCTAATATGTTTTCAAATGAATATTTTACTTGCTGTAGATTTGTTTCTTTCGCTGTTTCTTTGTTAGAACAGCTTGTGAAAAATATTAAAAAGAAAATTAAAGTTAAGATTTTCATTAGTCTTAGTTATATTCAAATGTATCAAAATTATTCAACATCCTCCAACAATTCCAACGCCTTCATCATATCAATTCCTTTCCCTAAAACAGGTTTAAATAAATCGCCTTTTTCCTTAATTCTATCCAAAGCATTATCAATAGTAAAATCTGTCGGTTTCATACCAGGCTTCACTTCATCCCATTCTAAAGGCATCGAAACAGAAGCTCCTTCCTTGGGACGTAAACTGTAAGCACTTGCTAAAGTCTGTCCCGTCCTGTTTTGCAGATAATCCAGATATATTTTATTGTCATCCCTTTTCTGTAAGCTCCTTTCTAATGTGGTAATTTCCGGAAGCAGTGTATGAACCTGCTTCATCAAAATATGGGCAAAATCTTTCACCTGGTCAAAATCATATTTTCCGCCCATCGGAATATAAACGTGAATTCCTGTGCTTCCCGAAGTTTTGCAATATCCTTTGATTTGAATTGAATTTAAAACCTCGTTTACCTGAAGAGCCGTTTTAATGACATCATCAAATGTATTTTTCTTTGACGGATCCAGATCCAGTACCAGATAATCAGGATGTTCAAGGTCGGGGAGAGCACTGTTCCAGGGATTTAAATCGATACAACCTAAATTATTCAGGTAAGCTAACGTAGCTTTATCATTACAGTATACATAATCAATATACTTATCATTGGATTCTGAATAGACTTCCGTGGTTTTGATCCAGTCTGGCATATTGTCTCCTGCATCTTTCTGATAAAAGCCCTGTTCTTCAATGCCGTTCGGAAAACGGTTCAGAGATAATGGGCGGTTTTTCAAATAAGGAAGAATATATTCCGCGACCGATTGGTAATATTCTATAACATCACCTTTTGTAATGCCATCTTTCGGAAAATAAATTTTATCCTGATTAGTCAGTTTTACTGTATGTCTGTTTAAAGTAATCTCCTTTTCTTTTTCAGTAGGTTTAGTACTTTTCTTAGGGGCAGCTTTAGCTTTCATTTTTTTAGGATTTTCATGAATTGGACTTATTTTATTGATTGAATCACTGATTTCTTCAGGATTTTTATCCTCACGGAGGGCGACAAAAACAGGATGCCGGTAAATGCCGTCTTTGGTAATTTCAGAGAATTTGATTTCACAGACCAATTCTGGTTTTGTCCAGGTTACGGGCATATTTGTTCTAGGCTTTTTTTCAAACGGGGAAGTTTTTACAGTCAATTCTTTTAACCTTTCATGCATCTGGCTTAAGGATTCTTTATTAAAACCTGTTCCCGTATGTCCGCAATACACCAGCTTTCCATCCATGTATTTTCCAAGGATCAATGCTCCGAAACTTTTCCTGGATCCTCTGGGCTCCGTAAATCCACAAATAATGGCTTCCTCTGTATTGGTGAATTTTATTTTAAGCCAGTCATTCGTTCTGTGATTTTCGGTATATAAACTGGCGGCTTTTTTAGCAATCATTCCTTCTAACTGCATTTTCTTCATTTGGTTGAAAAAAGCAATGCCTTTTTCGGGAATATGATCGCAATATTTGATAACATCAGTTTCAACTAAAGCTTCTTTTAAAAGCTCTTTCCTCTGTAAAAGCGGAAGTTCTTCTGTAGAATGGCCATTCAGCCACAGAAGATCAAATACCTGGTAGGTTAAAGCAAGGTTGGGATTGTCGCCAATTTGCTGCAAGAGTTGGAAACTGGGTTTTCCATGTTCATCATAGGCTACAATTTCTCCGTCGAGAATCATTTGATATTTCTGGTGCTCAAAATCTTTTGTAACTTTTTCAAACTTTGATAAGAAAGAAATTCCGTTCCGGGAATAAAACAGAGGAGATTTATCACTGAGATCAGCAATTGCTCTGTATCCGTCCCATTTTATTTCAAAAACCCAATCTTCATCATCAAAAGCATTTTCAAACGATTTAGCCAGCATAGGTCTGATAAAGTTCTCTAGCTTTTTTTCGTCGACCAAAGCATTAAACCGTTGAAATCTGGGCTTGCTTTCAGAAGTTATGACTTCTTTTTGCTGTTTTTTAGGCTTTTTTTTTCCTCTAAAAATTTTGTTACCGCAGAGTTTTTAGATGTATTTTCTTCTGCATCATAATTTTCTTCTGCAAATTCATCTTTATGTTTAATTAAAAGCCATGCGTTATTTTCGGCATTTTTCATTTTAACTAAGGCAAATTCGCCTTTCAGTTTTTTTCCGTGCAAAATAAATTTTATTGAGCCGGCTTTTAGCTCTTTCAACAATTCTTTTTCGTCGGAAAGTTTGCTCGTATCGTCTAACGGCTCATACGTTCCGCTGTCCCAGACCTCCACCTGTCCGGCTCCATAATTTCCTTCGGGAATGTTGCCTTCAAAATCTTTGTAATCGTAAGGATGATCTTCAACTTCCATGGCCAGACGTTTATCTTTTGGATCCAGTGACGGGCCTTTTGGAACTGCCCAACTCTTTAGAACGCCTTCCATTTCTAACCGGAAATCATAATGCAGGCGGGATGCGGCGTGCCTTTGAACTACAAAAATAAGCTTGTCTTTACTCTTTTTTGTTTTTCCCTTAGGTTCGCTTGTTTCATCGAATCTTCGTTTTTCGTTGTAATCTTTCAGAGCCATTATGATGCGTTTTTAGATTTGGAACTTTGTAAGCTGGCCTTCAGCTGGGCCATAAGGTCTATTACCTTACCTTCTTTTGCAGGTTCTGCTTTTTTAGCTTTTACTCCTTTACCTTTAGCTTTCTGCTTAATGATTTTCAGCAAAGATTCGGAATAAGTGTCCTCGTACATTTCGGGATCAAATTCTTGTGAAAGCTGCTCGATAAGACTTACTGCCATTTTTAATTCGGCAGGTTTCGGAGCTTTTTTGGCCGGGATTTTTAAATCTTTATAATCCCTGATTTCCTGAGCGAACCGCAGGCGGTTTAGAACCAAAACCTCATCATTATAAGGCCGGATCATTCCGATGGCTTCACTTTCACGAAGAACAAAAGTTCCCACACCCACCATTTTTGTTTGTGATAAAGCTTTTAATAGAAGCCTGTAAGCATTTTCCCCATTTTTTTGAGGTTCAAGAAAATAAGGATTTTCAAAATAAACGCTGTCAACTTCAACTTCTTTTACGAATTGATCTATAGAAAGTATTTTGCTTTTTTCGGGGCTTGCTGCTTCATAATCTTCATCTTCGAGAATAATGTATTGATCATCCAGAAGATAACCTTTTACAATGTTTTCCCACTTGACTTCTTTGCCTGTTTTTTCATTGACTCTTTTGAATTTGATATTCGAAAAATCAGATTTATCGAGCATATCCAAATCCAGTTTGCTGGTTTCTGTGGCGGAGTAGATCTTAACAGGAATATTGACTAAACCGAATCCAATGGCGCCGTTCCAAATTGCTTTCATTGTCTTACGTTTTGTGTAAGAGTGTGCAATGATTGTGCCGAGCGAAAAATATTTATCAAATGTGGTATTTAAGTTTATAATTTAACGTAAGTAAAATTATTTATAAATGGAACTTCCTTTCAAAATGTTTGCAAAAACTTTCCAATCAACTTTTTCTAGATTGATATCCTGATTTGTGTTTTTATAATATCCGTCAATATCTTCAGTATAACGAGACATGGCTTTCAGATAATCTTCAATGGTTTTGTTCTCCCACTGTTCTTTATTTTCGATGAAATCTGTTCTTAAATTTTCTATAAATTGAAGGAATTCTGATTTTTCATGATTATTGCGAATCAATATTATCTTTTTGGATATAGTCGAATTTAGAAGTTCTTATATCCCCAATATCGGCATCCATGTAATACTTTTTAGAAATAATGATATATCTGTTTTTTTTGTAACAGTGTCTGATGATTTCAATAGGAATAGTTTCATTATTTTCCAAATTTATAAAACCTTTAAAATGATCACATCTGTAACGTCCCTCTGTTCCTTCAAAATTATTGAAAACACCATTTAAATCATCTTGACTAAAGAATATTCCATTTATTTCAGCATTGATAATTTTATTGTGTTTTAAAGTGTTATGAAAATCGAATTTTATGATTTGTTTTCCACCTAAAAAACAAATAGTACTTACTGTAATCAGAGTTCCTGCAATATAAAAATTCTTTGAGATTTTCTCTGAAGCTTCTTGCTGTACGTTGGCAGGATAATAAAGCATTTTCTTTGCGAAACTTATTAATAAATATATGGCTCCAATTATTGCAGTAATAAATCCAATGGCTGAAAGTATCGGGATAAGTGTATTCATAATAAAAAAGCGGAGAAAAATCTCCGCTCTAAATTTATGCTTTTAAATTCAATTGTAATTCTAATTCATCGAGCTGTTCATCAGCAATCGCAGCCGGTGCATCAATCATCACGTCGCGCCCTGAATTATTTTTAGGGAAAGCAATATAGTCTCTGATGACTTCGTTTCCGTCAAGAATAGCTACCAAACGGTCAAATCCGAAAGCCAAACCACCGTGAGGCGGAGCTCCGTATTTGAAGGCATTCATTAAGAATCCGAACTGAGCTTCTGCTTCTTCTTTTGAGAACCCTAAAAGATCAAACATTTTAGACTGAAGATCTTTGTCAAAAATTCTGATAGAACCGCCTCCGATCTCGTTTCCGTTCAGAACCATATCATAGGCATTCGCTCTCGCTTTGCCCGGATCAGTTTCTAAAAGGTGGATATCTTCAGGCTTAGGAGAAGTGAAAGGGTGGTGCATGGCATGATAACGTCCACTTTCTTCGTCAAATTCCAACAATGGGAAATCAACAACCCAAAGTGGTGCAAATACATTTCCTTTTCTTAGTCCCAAACGGTTTCCAAGCTCCATTCTCAAAGCAGAAAGCTGTGCTCTTACCTTATTCTCGTTTCCGGATAAGATCAGCATTAGGTCACCTTCTTTAGCTCCAAATTTTTCGATTATTTTGGAAAGATCTTCTTCATTGTAGAACTTATTGACAGAAGATGTTTTTACACCATCATTCTGGAATTTAGCCCATACCATTCCGGATGCTCCGATCTGTGGGCGTTTTACCCAATCAACAAGTTCATCGATCTGCTTTCTTGTATAGTCAGCACATCCTTCAACATTAATTCCGACTACTAATTCAGCGTCATCAAATATTTTAAAATCTTTTCCTTTTACAAGCTCATTAAGTTCCACAAATTCCATCCCAAAACGGATGTCCGGTTTGTCGTTTCCGTATTTTCTCATCGCATCTGCGAAGGTCATTCTCGGGAAATCTCCGAATTCCTGTCCTGTAACGTCTTTAATCAGCGTTTTTGTCATTCCTTCAAAGACATTCATGATATCTTCCTGTTCTACAAAAGCCATTTCACAGTCGATTTGGGTAAATTCCGGCTGTCTGTCCGCTCTTAAATCTTCATCACGGAAACATTTTACAATCTGGAAATATTTATCCATTCCGCCTACCATCAGAAGCTGCTTGAACGTCTGTGGTGATTGTGGAAGGGCGTAAAATTGTCCCGGATTCATTCTGCTCGGAACGACAAAGTCTCTTGCCCCCTCCGGAGTAGATTTAATTAAAACCGGGGTTTCCACTTCAATAAATCCTTCGTCTGAAAGATAATTTCTTACCTTCTGCGCCATTTTGTGACGGAAGATCAGTTTATCTCTTACCGGAGCTCTTCTGATATCCAGATAACGGTATTTCATTCTTAATTCTTCACCGCCATCCGTTTCATCTTCAATAGTGAAAGGTGGAAGCTGGGATTCATTAAGAACTTCTAATTTTTCAACTAAAATTTCAATCTCTCCTGTTGGAATATTGGGGTTTTTGCTTACTCTTTCAATTACTTTTCCTGTAACCTGAATCACGAATTCACGTCCCAATTTTTTTGCATTTTCCATCAATTCCGCTGTGGATCGGTCCTGATCAAAAACCAGTTGAGTAATTCCGTAACGATCTCGAAGATCTATCCAAATCATAAATCCTTTGTCACGGATAGTCTGTACCCATCCGGAAAGTGTAACTTCTTCATTAAGATTTTTCAGAGATAATTCTCCGTTCGTGTGTGATCGAAACATAATTATTTGTTTAAGGTTCAATGTTTAAGACATATGGTTTGGCTTTCAGATCATGAAGTTTTCTACCATAATTTTCGGATGCAAAGATAAGATTTTTGCAGGTTCTATAAACAAAAAAAAACTTCCTTTCGGAAGTCTTGTATATTATTTGAGGGCTTTTTAATTAATTATTAGCAGCACCTTTTTGTATCAATAGCTGTACAGTTTCTTCTTTGTTTCCTAATTTAGCTAAAGCAAGAGGCGTTTTTCCGTTACATTCTTTATTAATATCTGCCTGGTTGTCCAAAAGGAATTTGACAATATTATTTCTACCATAAAGCGAGCTGAAGCCTAATGCGCTGAAAGTCTCATCTTTAAGTGGAAAGCATTTGTTGTAATCTGCTTTTGTGAAATTCTTTTTAAATGAAGCAACATTATCAGATTGAATAGACTGCATCTGAGCTTTGCTGAGTGTCTGAGCAGAAAGCATATTGGCAGACGCTGAAATTACAAGTAGAAAAGCAGTAGAGATTATTTTTTTCATAAGATTCATTTTAAGAATATACAAATCTAAATTATTTTTTTGATATGGGTAACTAATTTTTTATAAGAATTGAATTTGTATTTTTGGAAATCAGATAATTATTGATTAGAAAATGACAAAATATATAGACTTTTTGAAAAGAGCCTTTAGTGGAGAAGAAGTAGATTATACGAAAATAACGATAAGAAGTGCTGTGCTTTTACTGGCTGTTCCTATGATGTTGGAAATGGCCATGGAATCGGTTTTTGCCTTAGTTGATCTGTACTTTGTGGGACATTTGAAAGAAAGCGGTTATGCCATCCAGAGTGTTGGTTTAACGGAATCCGTACTTTCTGTAATGTATTCTATTGCAATAGGAATGAGTATGGCTGCCACTGCTTTGGTAGCGAGGAGAATCGGGGAGAAGAACCCGGAGCAGGCTTCCAGAAGTGCGGCACAGGTTTTATTGGTTTCATTTGTTATAACTTTCATTCTTAGTTTATTCGGAGTCATTTATGCTGAGGAAATTCTGATTCTGATGGGTTCAAAGCCTGAAGCTGCGGCTTATGGAAAAGATTTCACAAGAATAATGATGGGCAGCAGCGTAATTATTATGCTTCTGTTTTTGATCAACGGGATCTTCAGGGGAGCAGGAAATGCAGCTATTGCCATGAAATCTCTTTGGATCGCCAATATTGTGAACATTATTCTCTGTCCTGTTCTTATTAGAGGTTTTGGGCCTGTTCCTGCGATGGGACTTACCGGAGCGGCTTTAGCGACTACGATAGGCAGAAGTGTCGGGGTAATTTACCAGCTGTATCATCTTTTGGTTGCTGATACTCAGATCCGTATTTCGCTTTCTTATTTCAGCCCTGATTTTAAGCAGATCAAATCCATTGTGAAAATTGCTACTCCTGGAATTTTCCAGTTTGTAATTGCCTCATGCAGTTGGATCTTTCTTGCCCAACTGGTTGCCACTACGGGAGGAGAAAATGCTTCTGCAGGCTATCAGACGGCTTTGAGGCTGATGATGTTTTTTATGCTTCCTGCCTGGGGACTGAGCAATGCAGCTTCTACACTGGTTGGACAGAATATGGGAGCTAACGAAATGCTGAGAGCAGAACAGTCCGTGATGAAAACTGTAAAATATAATGTGATCTTTATGCTAGCTGTAAGCCTCATATTTTTCCTGCTTGGAGATTTTCTTGTAGGATTTTTTACACAGGAAACAGAGATTAAAGAGTTTGCCAAAAACGCATTACACATTATGAGTGTTGGGTTTATCTTCTATGGAATCGGGATGGTGCTTATCAACGCTTTTAACGGAGCAGGAGATACCTGGACCCCCACTTGGGTAAATTTTTTCGGTTTCTGGCTGTTTCAGATCCCGCTGGCCTATTTTCTTTCCAAACATTTCGGGATGGGACCAAAAGGAGTATTCATCTCTATTCCTGTTGCAGAAACTTTGATTACTATTGTTGCTTTCATTTTGTTTAAAAAAGGAAAGTGGAAGATGGTGAAAGTGTGATCGAAAATGAAGCTGGAAGAGGGAGGGTGGAAGTTAGCGGAAGTCCTGCTATCCTTGTCAAGGTTCGAAACCTTGACAAGGATTTCCAAGTGTAAAAATTAATAAAACTGTTTTTTAAATTTCCGTTTCTGGCCTCAATAACTTCCATCTTCCGACCTCAGGTTCCCTTTCTTTTGTCTCGATTTTATAAAAATTTTAACAGCCTTAATTTTTTGATGTATACCATATTTTCTAATTTAGTATTTACCAATAAATATTTATCACTATGGGAAAAGGAGACAAAAAATCAAGAAGAGGAAAGATCAATGCAGGAAGTTATGGCAAAAGAAGACCCAGAAAGGCTTCCAAGCCAGTTGCTTCTTCTGAAGCTAAAGCAAAGAGCTGAAAATAAAAAGGCTGAAGATTTAATCTTCAGCCTTTTTCAATATACAAAATTAAATTATTTTCCTCCTAAAAGGTTCCCAAGGATATTTCCTAATCCGCCTCCTTGCTGTTGCTGTCCGCCACCGCCAAGTACGCTTCCTAAGATATCGTTAAGTGGGTTTCCCCCGGACTGAGCCTGACCACCCCCTAAAACACTTCCCAAAATGTCATTCAAAGGGCTGGATTGCTGTGCCTGAGCCTGATTAGATGCATTCCCAAGAATTCCGCCTAAAAGGTCTCCTAAACCTCCGGCTCCTACATTGTTTTGCTGTTTCTCTTTACCGATATATCCCATAATTACCGGAGCAAGCATCGCTAAGATAGGTCCGATTTTATCAATTGAGATCCCTGTATTCTGAGAAAGCTGGTTTTCTACAGTGCTTTTTTGTCCGCCAAAAACATGATCAAGGATAGATCCTCCTTCAGCCTGTCTGGCTTCTGCTTGTGAAGCATCGTCAAGAATACTTCCGTCGTGGTCTTTATCTAATGCACTATTTAAAGCTTCTGCTTCGTTAGCGTCCTGCGATTTGTTTCTAAGGTAAGAAATAACCAAAGGTGCAGCTACTGCCAATAGGGCAATAATCTGATTTTTGCTGATTCCGAATTTGTTTTCTGCCTGTTCAGCAACCTGATTGCTGGTGCTGCCTGTAAGTAGGTCGATTAAACTCATGTTTGTGTTTATTTTAAATATTAAGTAAATCAAAGATATCAAAAAATGTGATTCACGAAATTTTTTGCCTCACAATTATTGTTAAAGTTTTTTGATCTCCTCTTCCGTATATCCTTTACTTTTTAGCAGTTCTATATATTCCATAGCACTCAGGGTCATCCAATTAATGGGTTCCGGAGCTGTCTTTTTATCAATAGTAAATTCCAGAATACCGGCATTGTCATTCATCCAGGGAAGGATATAATAATCCAGGCCGCCTTTATACTTTTTGAAGCTATGGAATGCCTTTCCTTTTTCTGTCTGGAAAACAGCTTTATAAGTAAGCAGATATCCTATAGGAATAAGCAGGCAGACCCATGATACTTTTTTGAGAGCAGCATATTTCGGGTGCGACAGTCCATATCCGACAGACAGGGCAAAAATAATATTGAAAGGAAGAAAGAAAACATAATTATCCGAAACTGCATAAAAAGTAGAAAAGCCATACACACAGAGAGATCCTGCAAAAAAGACAAAGAACATTTTTCTGTTAGATTTGTATAGAAATACAGCACCCATTACTCCGAAAAAAGTAAATAGATTGAAATTGTAGATGAGGTAAGCGAAAGACTGAAAAAAATCTTTAACATACTGCAAGGAGGTTTTGCTGAAAGATTCTTCTACCCAGTTTCCCTGATCCGAACTATATGGCGATTTGAAAGAAAGCCCTTGAGACATATTCAGAATAAATAATGAAGCAAACAGCAGTACAAACACCAGCAATGAAGAATAGAAATATTTTTTTTCAGCTTTAAAATAAAGTAGGAAAAGCAGAAAAGCAGGAATCAGTAAAATATTCTGGATGTGTACCCAAAGACTGATGCCTAGAAAGATACCTGCCCATACAATATATTGTTTTTTGTTTTCTATAAAAGTCTTAATCATCGAGAAGAAAAAAAGACTTATCCATAACGTATTATAAGTATATACTTCTACAATCTCTGCATTTCGCCAGAATGAGAAGCTGAAACCAAAAACAAAAGCTGCTGTGAGAGAAACCCATTCTGTTTTCGTAATACTTTTAACAGTAAGATAGATCACGGAAACGGTTGCGGCTCCGGAAAAAACTACCAATAAACGGCTTGCCTCGATTCCATTAAGACCGGTGACATTTTTAATTAAAATGACCGTATTAATATATAAAAAATGAGTAGTAGCCGTAGCAGTTGTCATGAATTTACCTTTCTCGGCATCCAGCACAAAACCAACACAGTCTGCAAAAGGAATTTTTGTAAAACTCCCGGAATAATAAATTACCAGAAAAATAAAGAACAAAAATAAGGCGGATAAATATTTCCTCATGTTAATTCTTTACAATAGGAACATTGGAACAGGCTTCACCGAACATGAGGGATTTAACCATTGGTTTCAGTTGTTCAACCAGCTCTATATATGCATTTTCAGGGATTTCTTTATCAGAGCAACCTTTTACAAGTACTCTTTTACCTCTCATATCTTCAAAATCATAAGTCTGGATGGCATTGTGCATCAGGATCACTTCCAGATCTTCACGGTCTCCGAAGACGATTTTTTTAGCAACATCTGTAAGCTTGGCGGTTAATACAAAATAAGCCCACAGCGGAACAATAGTATCCACAGAATTGTAAATATATATATAAGCGTCTTTGTACTCATCAGTATCGATGGCCTCTACCTTTTCCCTGAAATCTTTTTCCTTCAGAATCAGTTCCTGGAAAAGGAAATCTTTAAGGTCAATACCCTTTCTTATTCCCTTAGGAACCAGAGTAGATAGGTCGAAATTCACAAGGCCGCTTTCAGCAACTTTATTTCGGATTTCAAATTCTTCTGACATTTTTTATCATTATCTTTGGACAAATTTACAAATTAAGATCAAGTAAACCTTAATTTGTTCTCTATCCTTACTATAGAAATGAAGTATTATATTATTGCAGGAGAAGCGTCCGGTGATCTGCATGGAAGCAACTTAATGAAAGCCCTTAAACAGAAAGATCCGCAGGCAGAAATACGTTTCTGGGGTGGCGATCTTATGAAAGCTCAGGGAGGAACATTGGTAAAACATTACCGTGATCTGGCATTTATGGGTTTTCTGGAAGTCGCGATGAATTTAAGAACCATCCTCAACAATATCAAATTCTGTAAAGAAGATATCAGAAAAAACAAACCCGATATTCTTATTCTGGTTGATTATCCGGGATTTAATTTAAGAATTGCAAAATTTGCAAAGGAGCTCGGGATAAAAGTGGTCTATTATATTTCTCCGCAACTCTGGGCCTGGAAAGAAGGCAGGGTAGAGATCATTAAAAAATATGTAGACGAAATGATGGTCATTCTCCCTTTTGAAGAGGATTTTTATAAAGGGCATGGTGTTCATTCCCACTTTGTAGGACATCCGCTCCTTGATGCAATAGCTGGCCTGAATGATATCAGCGTTGAAGAATTTAAAAAGGAAAACGGACTTAACGAAAAAGAAATCATTGCACTTCTTCCCGGTTCCAGGAAACAGGAAGTGGAAAAAATGCTTGAAATTATGCTTTCCGTGAGACCTTATTTCAAAAATTACCAGTTTGTCATTGCCGGTGCACCAAGCCTTCCGAAAGAATTCTATCAAAAATATGTGGATGATAATGTTCATTTTGTTTCCAACAGGACATATGATCTGCTGAGATGCTCGAAAGCTGCTTTGGTAACTTCGGGAACGGCTACTTTAGAAACAGCTTTGCTTAATGTTCCGGAGGTGGTCTGCTATCGTGGAAGTAAAATTTCTTACGCCATTGCCAAAAGACTCGTTAAAAACATTAAATATATTTCCTTGGTCAATCTGATCATGGACAGAGAAGTTGTAAAAGAACTGATCCAAACCGACCTGAATACTCAAAACCTTGTGGAAGAGCTCAATAAAATGATAGAAGGTGAAAAAAGAAACCAGGTTCTGGCAGATTACAGTCTTTTAAGAAAAAAGCTTGGCGGAAAAGGAGCCAGTGAAAAAGCTGCTGAGGTAATTTTAAGCCTTTAATTTACTCTTTCTGAATGGTCAAGGCTTCTAAGATCATCTGTGCTGAATAATTTTTAGATTTAAATTTTTATCAATGAATTTTTTTAAAAACTTTCTGGTATTCATTTTATTGACTTGCATTTCACTGAAAAGTTTTGCTCAAAACAGCAAATCCCGGGATAAGGTCCAGATCTTCTATTATGGATGGTACGGAAATCCTGAAGTGGATGGAAAGTATTCTCATTGGAATCATGATATCTTGCCCCACTGGAACAATCCAAAATGGAACAACCTGGGAAATCACAAAGGAGGAGACGATATTGGTGCTAATTTCTATCCTGCCCTGGGTAATTACAGTTCCAATGATCCGGCAATCATTAAAAAGCACATGAAAATGATCCGGGAAGCCGGAGTTGGGGTGGTTGTTTTAAGCTGGCTGGGGAAAGATTCGTTTGTTGATAAAAGTATTACCCAATATCTGGATATAGCAGACCAATTTAACTTAAAGGTTGCTTTTCACATAGAGCCGTTTTACAAAAATATAACAGAACTTAGAGAACAGCTTTCTTATCTGGTGGAGACCTATTCCCACCATCATGCCTTTTATAAAAAAGATGGAAAGCCATTGTACTATGTTTACGATAGCTATAAAATTTCACCGTCAGAATGGTCCGAGCTCCTGTCTGAAAACGGAAGTAAAACAGTCCGGAAAACAGAATTGGATGGACTTTACATAGGATTATGGGTTGAAAAAGAACATTCAGGTTTTTTTGAAGAATCCGGTTTTGATGGTTTTTATACCTATTTTGCCAGCGACGGTTTTGTTTTCGGAAGCACAACATCCAATTGGAGCTATCTTTCCCAATTTGCAAAAGACCACCATCTTATTTTTATTCCGTGCGTAGGTCCGGGTTATTCCGATACCAGAATAAGACCATGGAATGAAGCCAATTTCAAAAGCAGAGAAAGCGGAAAGTATTATGAAAGAATGTTTGATGCAGCCGCCAAAGTAAATCCGGATTTTATCGGGATCACTTCTTTCAACGAATGGCATGAAGGAACACAGATAGAACCTGCAATTCCTAAAAAATCAGGAGATTTCAAATATGAAGATTATGGAAAAGATTCCTTGTTCTATATAAAAGAAACTAAACGCTTGACAGACTGGTTTTTAAGCGGTAAATAATTCGGTGAATAACCTTTTATAAGACTGTTTTATTTACCAAAGATAATATTGCGTTAAAAATTTTAATAAATTGCTACAGTATGCAGTTTTTTAATACAAAGCTATCTTTAACAGATGGCTTTTACTTTTTCATTTAAAACCAGATTTTATAATAAATAATCAAGCCGTATATTATTCATTTAATGGGAAGTAATCATTCAGTTCTGCAAAATCTGTGTTATTTAATAATCAAATAAATTAATTACTTTTTTGATTGTAAATATACACGGTTTGAATAAGCAGCCACTTCTCATTTTGTCTATCTGTTTTATCCTCGGAATTTTTTTTCAGGATAAAGTACTGTTGGATAAAACTATAATTTATATAGTTTCGGCATGCTGTTTATCAATTTTCCTTTTGTGTTTTTTGAATTCTTATTTTCTGCATAAAACAAGAGCGATACTGCTGGGATTGATATTTTTCGGAACCGGAATAATTCTTCATTTTTTCAATACCTTTTCGTCCGATGATCTTTCTGTTCCTCAAAACACAACAGTATTCTTTAAGATCTCCAAAAAACTGAATTCTACAGATAAAAATAAAAAATATGAAGCTGTTATTCGTGCTGGAAAAGAAAATTTTAATGCCGTTGTCTATATCCCGAAAATAAGTAAAGAACTTGATTTTGAGCACTATTATAAGGCCGATGCCTACCTATCGAAACCAAAGCCACCAAAGCATGATTTTCAGTTTGATTATGCAAAGTATTTAAAAAGGAAAAATATTGAATATCAGTGTTATATTTCCAAAAATATTTCTTCGGCAGAGAGATCAGATTTAAATCCAAATGAACGAATTCAGCAGCGCAGATTAGAAATACTCCAGAAGATCGACAGCGTTGAAATGTCTTCCAGAACCCGGGAATTTCTAAAAGGGATTATTCTGGCAGACAGAACAGAAATGGATTCCGGGACAGTAGAGGATTTCAACAGGTCCGGAATGGTTCATTTATTGGCTATTTCAGGAACACATATTGTCGTTATTTTTGGGATGATCTATTTTTTATTGACACGGTTCAGTCCTTTACGATTCAGAAAATATGCAGTGATTTCCAGTATCTTTTTTATTTGGTTGTTTGCTGCATTTATCGGTTTCGGAAATTCTGTAATACGGTCGTGCATTATGTTGACGGTATATTTTGTCTATGTCCTTCTCCAGAGAAAACCGGATCTGCTTCACTCCCTTTCTTTATCAGCAATAATTATTTTAGTTGTTGATACACAGCAGCTTTTCGACGTCGGTTTTCAGCTCAGCTTTCTGGCTGTGTTGGGGATTTTTTGGCTGAACCAGCCACTATTGAAATATTTTCCCCGGCAGAATGGTTATTTTAAAAAATTAATCTACAATACCATTACCATTTCTCTTTCCGCACAACTGGCGACACTTCCGCTGGTTCTCTATTACTTTCACCAATTTTCGTTGATTTCTGTTCCTGCTAATATTGTGATCGTTCCGTTTTCAGAAATATTGATCATATTTTCTTTTTTGATGACGGTTCTCGTGGGATTAAAGATCGATTTTACTTGGATCAATTTTGTATATGATGGATCTATCCAGCTCTTATTGAACCTTATCCACTGGTTTTCAGAAAGGGATATGCTATTTTATTCCAATATAGCGATGAATATTGCTGAAGTAGTATCCTTATCCTTGATCGTTTATGTGTTGAGACCATTACTTTTAAATATCAATCTTAAAAATTTAATCAGGGTGGCAGGGATGATTTTAGCTTTTTTTATAATCAGAACTGGGTTTACTATTTTTGAAAATCAGAAAGAAGAAATACTGCTTCATGATTTTAATAAAACTAAAGTATTATCAGTGAAGAAAGGAAGTAGGGCTTGCTTTTGGATGACAAAAAATTCGGATAAAAAGAAAATTTTAAAATTTATAGCCGGCCCTTACTGCTCTTCAAGACGTATTCAGACTATGGAAATAAAAACCTTTCCCGGAATAGCAGAAAAGGTAGTTTATAATGGCAAAATTTATGATTTGAAAAAATAAACAGTACTTTTCATTTTTCCCTTTAAATAATGTGCTAGATTCTTATTTAGAAAGATTACAAACTGTCTAATTGTGAGATTTCTCACTTTTTGATATAGTTAACATTTCTTAATTTTGTGGGAAATTCAAATTTAAACTTATATGGCAGGTTTAACGAGTTCTACGATAGGTAGAAAATATGCGATGGCATTATCAGCTCTATTTTTGCTGATCTTTCTTATACTGCATTTGACGACCAATTTGTTATCAGTCCTGAATCGTGATGCGTTCAATACAGCATCTGATTTTATGGGCTATAATCCTTTTGTGCAGTTCTTAATGCAGCCTATTCTTGGTTTTGCGGTTTTTTTCCATTTCATTATGGGATTTGTACTGGAGATTAAGAATAGAAATGCGCGTCCTGTAAAGTACGCAGCAAACAATCCTTCTGTGAACTCATCATGGATGTCCAGAAATATGATTATTTCCGGAGCAGTGGTGTTGGCTTTCTTAGCGCTTCACTTTTACGATTTTTGGTGGCATGAGATCGATTACAAGTATGTGGAAGGGATTGCTCCTGATGCAGAACGTTTCTGGCCGGAACTTCACGAGAAGTTTGCGGATATCTGGAGAGTAGCTTTGTATGTAATTGCTTTTGTATTACTGGGATTACACCTTGCACACGGTTTCCAGTCTTCATTCCAGTCAATTGGGGCGAGACATCCAAAATATACTCCGGTAATCAAGGCTTTCGGAAAATGGTATTCAATCCTTATTCCTGCAGGGTTTATTTTTATCGCAATTTTTCACTTTGTAACTCAATCATAATATCAGTATAATAGTATGAGTAAATTAGATTCAAAAATTCCGGCAGGTCCTTTAAAGGATAAATGGAAAAATCATAAAGACCATATGAACCTTGTTGCACCAAACAACAGAGATAAGATTGATATTATTGTTGTTGGAACAGGTTTGGCAGGTGGTTCTGCAGCTGCTACTTTAGCAGAGCAGGGATATAACGTAAAAGCGTTCTGCTACCAGGATTCTCCAAGAAGAGCACACTCAATTGCTGCACAAGGAGGTATCAATGCTGCTAAAAACTATCAGGGTGATGGTGACTCTACATACAGATTATTCTATGACACCATCAAAGGTGGTGACTATAGAGCAAGAGAGGCCAACGTTTACAGATTAGCTGAAGTTTCTGCCAATATTATCGACCAATGCGTCTCTCAGGGTGTTCCTTTTGGTAGAGATTACGGCGGTCAGTTAGATAACCGTTCATTTGGTGGGGTTCAGGTAAAAAGAACTTTCTACGCAAAAGGACAAACTGGTCAACAGTTATTATTAGGTGCCTATTCTTCGATGAGCCGTCAGATTGGTAAAGGAAGAATTAAAATGTACAACCGTCATGAAATGATGGAATTGGTAATTGTAGACGGAAAAGCAAGAGGAATCATCGCAAGAAACCTGGTAACAGGTGAAATCGAAAGACATTCTGCTCACGCGGTTGTTATTGCATCAGGAGGTTACGGAAACGTATATTTCCTTTCTACAAATGCAATGGGATCGAACGTTTCTGCGGCTTGGAAAATCCATAAAAAAGGAGCGTACTTCGCAAACCCTTGTTATGTACAGATTCACCCGACTTGTATTCCGGTTCATGGAACACAGCAGTCTAAACTGACTTTGATGTCAGAATCATTAAGAAACTCAGGAAGAATCTGGGTTCCTAAGAAAATTGAAGATTCTGTAGCGATCAGAGAAGGAAAGCTTAGACCTGAAAATATTAAAGAAGAAGATAGAGATTATTATTTAGAAAGAAGATATCCTGCATTCGGAAACTTAGTGCCTAGAGACGTTGCGTCGAGAGCTGGTAAAGAAAGATGTGATGCTGGTTACGGAATCGAAAATAATGATACTAAAGAAGGTGTTTACTTAGATTTCTCTACAGAGATTATTAAAAAGGGTAAAGAAGCCGCTATCGAAAAACATATCCATAATCCTACAGATCAGCAGATCTATGATTTAGGAAAAGCTTGGATTGAGGAAAAATACGGTAACTTATTCGTGATGTACGAAAAAATTACGGCTGATGATCCTTACAAAACACCAATGAAGATCTATCCTGCAGTTCACTACACAATGGGTGGTGTTTGGGTAGATTACAACCTGCAGTCTACCATTCCTGGGTGTTTCGTAATCGGTGAAGCCAATTTCTCAGATCACGGAGCTAACAGATTGGGAGCTTCTGCTTTGATGCAGGGGTTAGCAGACGGATATTTCGTTCTTCCTTACACGATTGCAGATTACCTTTCAGCGGACATCAGAACGGGAGCAATTCCTACAACTTCTGGTGAATTCGATCAGGCTGAAAAAGAAATTAAAGACAAAGTAAATTTCTTCTTAAATAATAAAGGAACTCACTCAGTAGATCATTTCCACAAAAAATTAGGACATATCATGTGGAATAAAGTAGGAATGGGAAGAACTCCTGAAGGTTTGAGAGAAGCTATTGCTGAAATTGCTCAGGTGAAAAAAGAATTCTGGAGCGATGTGAAAGTTCCTGGTGATGCAGATGGAATGAACACTGAGCTTGAAAAAGCTTTCAGAGTGGCAGATTTCATCGAATTAGGACAACTAATGGCCATCGATGCATTACATAGAAACGAATCTTGTGGTGGACATTTCAGAGAAGACCATGCTACTCCTGAAGGTGAAGCTGAAAGAGATGATGTTAACTTCAAATACGTAGCAGCTTGGGAATATCAAACTGATGATATCACAACGGAAGTGCTGCATAAAGAAGATCTGATCTATGAAAACATTGAAGTTAAAGCAAGAAGTTACAAATAATCTCCAACCTATAAATACATAATTATGAGTGCAAAAAAAGGCCTTCATCTTACCCTAAAAATTTGGAGACAAAAAAATAGCAAAACTAAAGGTCAGTTTGAGACCTACAAGATATCAGATGTTTCTACAGATTCCTCATTCTTAGAAATGCTGGACATTCTGAACGAAAATCTTATTAACGAAGGAAAAGAGCCAATTGCTTTCGATCACGACTGTCGTGAAGGGATCTGCGGAATGTGTTCCCTTTATATCAACGGTAGAGCGCATGGTCCGGATACAGGGATCACGACTTGCCAGCTTCACATGAGAATGTTCAAAGACGGTGAAACCATCGTTATTGAACCTTGGAGAAGTGCAGCTTTCCCGGTTATCAAAGATTTAATGGTGGACAGAAGTGCATTCGACAGAGTAATGGCTGCCGGAGGATTCATTTCTGTGAACACTTCAGGTAATACATTAGATGCCAATGCTATTCCGGTTCCTAAAGAAGATGCAGACAAAGCAATGGATGCTGCAGCATGTATCGGATGCGGTGCGTGTGTGGCTACTTGTAAAAACGGATCTGCAATGCTATTCGTTGGAGCTAAGGTTTCTCAGTTTGCTTTACTTCCTCAAGGTAGAGTGGAAGCCAAAAGAAGAGTTCTGAACATGGTGAAAGCTATGGATGAAGAAGGATTTGGAAACTGTTCGAATACTGGAGCTTGCGAAGTTGAATGTCCGAAAGGAATTTCTCTTGAAAACATCGCCAGAATGAACAGAGAATATATGGCTGCTATGGTAGATCAGGGGTAAAACCTATTCAAATACATAAAAAATCGTCTTCATTATGGAGGCGATTTTTTTATACCTGTAATTTAGCTGTTAAAATTTGTTAAGGTGTTGATCAGATAAGATATTCTTTAATTTAATAAGTCTATATTTGGTGAGCACTTGGATGTGTAAGAAAAGAATTGCATTTTTTGAGACTCTTTTCTGGTGAAGAAGTTTATAGAACGGATAGGCCTTAAAGTCCCTATTTTACAGGTTCTCATAAAATTTTCAAAAAAAATAAATAGTGTTAATTAACAAGCCGTAAAAAACGTATTTTTGCGTAATATTAAAATCGAAATGAAAAAATATCTTTTATTGTTTATCATCACAGCTTTTGTGATGTCTTGTTCAAAAAAAGTTGAAGTTAAAGGAAAAATAACCGGAAGTTCACCACTCGAAAGAATTGAATTTGTTGAAGCTTCTGGTGTGGCAACACTTCCACTTGTCAATATTGGTTTAGATAAAAATGGAAACTTTACAGGAAGCTTCGAAGCTCCTAAAGATGGGATGTACGTAATCAACTATGCAGGAAGACAAAACCTGATCTATCTTGAGGGCGGACAGAACCTGAATATTTCCGGAAATGCAATGACCTTTCCAAATGAGTTCGTTGTTACAGGAGATGCTAAGAAAAATAATGATTTCCTTCAGGCCAGCCAAAAGTTCTTGGGTGAGTATGGAAGCAAAATCAATATCCAGCAGTTAATGTCCGGAGACGAAAAAACATTCTTAAAAGGAGCTCAGAAAATTGAAGCCGACATCAATAAAAATGTAGAAGAGCTTGCTCAGAAAAATAATCCAAGCAAAGGAATCTTGGAATGGAAAAAGAATGATGTGAAAGTAACTATCCTTAACCTTCTTGCCAACTATGAAATGTCACAGCGCCAGATGTCAGGAAATCCATCATTTAAAGTATCAAAAGCATTCCAGGATTACGAAACAAAACTGGAAGGTAATAAAGATGTAATGGTGAAGACTATTCCATTATACAGACAGTACCTTCTTGTAAAAATGAGCCCTGACTTTCAGAAATATGCCGAAGCAAAAACCAAAGGAAAAACAGATATGATTACTTCTGAAGTATTTGCACAGTTTCTGAAAGACAGAAAAGAAGTTTCACAAACTGCTAAAGATTACCTATTGGCGTTCGTGGTGGCTCAGGATATTCATCCGGGTGCTCCTGCAAAAAATACTGAAAAGGTTAAAAAAATCATTGATACAGATATTACAGACGCAGGTATCAAGGCAGATTTAGTTAAAATGCAGTTGGCAATCAATGGACTTAAAGTAGGAGAGGCTGCTCCGGAAGCATCACTGGTAAAAGCAGACGGAAAATCTTACCAGCTTTCTGAAAATAAAGGAAAACCATACATGCTGTTCTTCTATGCATCTTGGAATCCTTACATCAGCGAAGCTACAGTTCCTGTATTGAAAGAAGTTGTAAATTTCTATAAATCTAAAATGAACTTTGTTTTTGTAAATGTAGATGATACCAAAGATCAGTTTGTAAAAACCAGCAGTTCATTGTTAAAAGGAATTCCGGGAGCAAATGTGTACGGAGAAAAAGGATTAGAATCAGATATTGCTAAAAAATATGGCGTTTACGGATTTAAACTGCCTTGCTTTGTGATCGTGGATAAAGACGGTAAAATTGCAAGCAGATCTTTTGTGAACCTTGGTGAACAGGAAGTAGTAACAATCCTGGATAAACTTACAGGTCTTTCTGCACCTAAAGTACAGCCTAATATTCAGATGCAGCCGGGAGCGATGGATCCTTCAGCACAGCCTGTAAATCCTCAGCCTGCCCCAACAAAATAATAAACTTTTATATAGATGGAAACCTTATCTTCGGATAAGGTTTTTTTTATTGTATTTTTGCGGAATCAAACCGGAAGATTGTTTTCGGTGTATTAGAAAATAGAAATAAAATTTAGGATGAGTCGGAGGGTTCGTCCGACCATAAAAGAAATTGAGTTTTAGGGATGAGAAAGAAGAAAGATATAATTCTTGAAAATATTAAACTGTTTGGTGCAGGTGCAAAAGGCGTGGCCATAGGGAAAACCGAAGAAGGAAAAACCGTACTGATTTCCGGAGCAGTTCCCGGAGATGTGGTTAATGCCAGAGTAAAAAAATCCAAATCCAAATACTATGAGGCAGAAACCATAGAAATAGTGGAAAAATCGCCATTCAGAGTAGATCCCAAATGTATTCATTTTGGAACATGTGGTGGATGCAAATGGCAGAACATGAGCTACGAAAAACAGCTCAATTTCAAACAGGAAGAGGTTTATAATAATATTAAAAGAATCGGTGGGATTGATGATTTTGAAACCGTTCCGATCTTAGGCGCCGAAGAACAGTATTTCTACAGAAATAAAATGGAGTTTTCCTTTTCCAATGCGAGATGGCTTACCCCATACGAAATAAGCTCTGAAGAGAATTTTGGGAGTAAAGACGCCTTGGGTTTCCATATTCCCGGAATGTGGAGCAAGATCCTGGACCTGAAAGAATGTTTCCTGCAGGAAGATCCCTCCAATGCTATACGTTTAGCTGTAAAAAACTATGGTGTAGACAATGGGTTGGATTTCTTTGATGTCAGAAATCAGGAAGGGTTTTTGAGAACTTTAATGATGAGACAGAACTCTAAAGGCGAATGGATGGTACTATTCCAGCTTTACAGAGAAGAAAAAGAAAACAGAGAAAAGCTTTTCCAGTTCTTGCTGGAGAAATTCCCACAGATCAAAACATTGGTTTACGCTATCAATCCGAAGCAGAATGATTCTATTTACGATCTGGATATCAATATTTATTTCGGAGAAGGCTTCCTGATGGAAGAAATGGATGGACTGAAGTTTAAAATTGGCCCAAAATCATTCTTTCAGACCAATTACAAACAGGCTTTGGAGCTTTACAGAAAAACATTGGAATTTGCTGATTTAAAAGGTGATGAAGTAGTATATGACCTTTATACAGGAACAGGAACTATTGCCCAGTATGTTGCCAGAAATGCAAAACAGGTTATAGGGATAGAATCTGTTCAGGAAGCCATTGATGCAGCCATTGAACATGCTGAATTAAATGGTCTTACCAACACAACATTCTATTGTGGAGATATGAAAAATGTCTTTAACGATGAATTCTTAGAAAATCATCCGAAAGCAGATGTACTGATTACCGATCCGCCAAGAGACGGAATGCACCAGAAAGTGGTAGAGCAGATATTGAAACTTGCTCCGGAAAAAGTAGTCTATGTAAGCTGTAACTCAGCAACACAGGCAAGAGATCTTGCCCTGATGAAAGAACATTATACGTTGGTGAAAATTCTGCCGGTAGATATGTTCCCGCAAACCCACCACGTGGAAAATATAGCATTGCTGATTAAAAAATAAATTTATTTAAATTTGAATTTCAAATCTTAATATGAAACGTAAGTTCCATCTGATCAAAATAAAAAATCAAAATATGCAGATGAAATATTTTAAATTTCTCGTCATGATCTGTTTCGTTGGAATGCTTTTTTCCTGTGGAGGAGATGACGATATCTGCGAAAGTGGTGAAGGGACACCCAGAATAAAAGTAGCATTCAAATCTCTGGCATCCGGAAAAGCAACTACTTTGGATTCATTATATGTAGCCGTAGATTACGGGGCTGGGAAAGTACAGCTGGGGAAAGCTGAGAAAATAGATTCAAGACTTATCCCGTTAAGAGTAGATGATTCACCTTATACAGATGTTTATTTCAGGCTTGAGGATAAAGGGGTAGAGTCTCACGTTCGCGTTAATTATACAACGAAGAGTACATACGTTTCGCCAGGATGTGGGATCAAGAAAACGTACGATAATTTAAGCTCAGAATTAATACAATCAAATCCTGTACAACAGCTCGAAGCAGGACAAAACCAAATTGAGAATGAAGACAAGACTAATCTTTTCCTTCTTTTTTAGCATAATAGGAATAACCGGGTTCGCCCAGGAAAAAAAAGAAACCCAGGAAGCCAAAAAAGTTCAGGAGAAATACAAACCTAATTTTATGGTAGGTTTTGATGTTCTTAATACAGGTATTTCCTTTTTCTCGGATAGAATGCTTTACCAGGGCTTTATTTCATCAAAAGTGAAAGGAAATGTTCATGCCATTGCAGAAGCCGGTTTTGAGAAAAATGTATATCAAAAAAACGGTTACGATGCCAAGGCAAACGGCCCCTTTGTAAAGCTTGGTGCTTTTTATATGCTGGCAAAAGATCTTGAAAATGAATTCAATGGTTTTTATGCAGGAGGTAAAATAGGAGGTGCGTTCTACAATCAGGAGTATATGGCTGTTCCGGTCCGTGGATTTGGGGGCAGCACTTCGTCTGTGGCATTTCCATCTTCGTCACAAACCTCTGCCTGGGTAGAAGGAACTTTAGGAGGAAGGGTACAGCTGTTTGAATCCAATTTTTATATAGATATTAATCTTCAGCCAAGATATTTAGTATATACTTCCAAACAGGATGATATTACGCCGATGATTGTTCCCGGATTTGGTAAAAGTTCAGCTAAGTTCAACATGGGCTTTGCCTGGAATATTGCCTATAAATTTTAAAATATAACAGGTTTATTAATGTTTGTAAAGCCCTTGTATAAATGATAATTTTGAAAATATTGAATTTATATAAAAGTGGAGTAAATTAGTTATAATTCCTATAGAATCATAAAAAGCATTAGAAATATTTCTAGTGCTTTTTTTATTCTGTTTTTCTGTTTTTATACCTTATGTCTTAAATAAATTTTGAAAAAAAATAAAATAAATTAATTATTTTTTGGTTTATTTGTTAATGTATGGTTATTTTTGAGAAATTTAAAAATAATCTTTTTTATGAAAAAAATCATTACTGCTTTATTTTGTAGCTTGATAGGAGGGTCTGCTTTGGCACAGTGGACGCCCACTAGCTATGAGAGAGGAAAAGAAAAGTTCTCTCTGGTACGTAATTATTATAAGTTAGATCTTAATAAGATTAAGGAACAACTTAAAAGCGCTCAGGAGACAGGTCCAAATGCAAAACCTGTTGAAATTTCTTTACCAACACTGAATGGCAAAATTGAAAAATTTGCAGTATACAGCTCCCCGGTTGTTGTACAATCACTAGCTGATAAATATCAACTGGGATCTTATGTGGGAGTTGGAATTAATGATCCTTCTAAATATCTGAGATTCTCTTTATCAAACAATGACTTCCAGTCGATGATTATAAAAGACGGAAATTATGAGTTTATAGAGCCGCAAAATGCAGATAAAACTGTATATGGGGTTCATCCTAAGACAAAACCAACAGCAGGAAAGAGCTTTGTTTGTAGTACTGAAGAGGGCCCAGCTGCTGTAAACCAAATCAACCAGATGTATGAAAATGGTAAAACATTTACCAATCAGCCAACTGATTTCTCAAAAATGTCTGATAAGAAGTACAGAACTATGAGGCTGGTAATGTCAGTGACCGGTGAGTATACTGCTTTTCACGGAGGAACTGTTGCTGGTGCACTTACAGCTATTAATGCAACATTAACGAGAGTGAATGGTGTGTTTGAAAAAGATTTTGCACTACATCTGATTTTACAGGAATTTCCGAATGTAATTTATACTGATGCGGCTACGGACCCTTATTCGGCAGCATCAACTGGAGCAGGTGGAGCCTGGAATTTGGAATTACAGCAAACATTAACAGCAAACGTAGGAAATGCTGCCTATGATATCGGACACTTATTCGGAGCTTCCGGTGGTGGTGGTAATGCAGGTTGTATTGGTTGCGTTTGTGTAAACCCTGCAACAAATACTACTAAAGCTAAAGGTTCAGGATATACGTCACCTGCAGATGGTATTCCTCAAGGTGATAATTTCGATATTGATTATGTAGCTCACGAGATGGGTCATCAATTAGGAGCTAACCATACATTCTCTCATGCTCTTGAAGGGTCTGGCGTAAATGTTGAGCCAGGGTCAGGATCCACCATTATGGGATATGCAGGTATTACAGGGGCAAATACAGATGTTCAGCTACACTCTGATGCCTATTTCCATATTGCAAGTATCAAGCAGGTTCAGGCAAATCTGATTAATAAAACTTGTGATATAGAAACGTCAATTGCAAACAATGCACCGGTAATTGCTGCCTTACCTACATACAACATTCCTAAAGGAACTGCATTCGTATTAACAGCTTCAGCTACAGATGCGGAAAACAATCCTATGACTTATACATGGGAACAAGTTGATAATGCAACTACTACAATTAATAAAACTAATTTGGGAACTACCACTGCTGGGGCTTCATTCAGGTCTTTAGCACCAACAACAAACCCAACAAGATATTTCCCTAAATTATCTTCCGTATTAGCAGGAGTTTTAAATAACTCAAATAATGGATGGGAGTCGGTTTCTATGGTTCCTAGAAATAGTAAATATGCTGTAACGGTAAGAGATAATAATCCTGATCCTGCTCAACAGCAAACTCAGTTTGCTGAACAAACTATTGTTGTAGGTAATGACGGACCGTTTAAAATCAATACTCAATATGCCGCATCTAATGCAGCTACTACAGTTGAATGGGATGTAGCAAATACTACAGCTGCGCCGTACAGTGTAGCAAATGTGAAAATTGATTACACTACAGATCCTAATGGTGCAACGTGGACAACATTATTGGCTACTACTGCTAATGATGGCTCCGAAAGTATAACTTTCCCTTCTTCATTGAACGGACAGACAATTAAATTAAGAATCTCTTCTATCGGGAATGTATTCTATGCCATTAAATCTGTTTTGGTTACTACTTTTGCTGCATGTGACGGCTCTGCTCCAACTGGAGTCGCTGTTAGTAATGTGACGACAAGTAGTGCGAGTGTAAGCTGGGCTCCTATTACTGGCGCAACCTATATTGTCCGTTATAAAAAAGTATCAGAAGCTACTTGGCAACAAATTACTACGCCAAGCAGCAATATAACATTACCGAATCTTACTGATGGTACGGCTTATGAAGTTCAGGTAGCTGCTGTTTGTTCAGGAACTCCTGGAGCTTATTCTGCTTCTTCAAACTTTACAACACCTGGGCTTACTTATTGTACAGTATCTTCTGATGATGACACTGACGATCATATTGCAAACGTTACCCTGGCAAACTTAAATAATACTTCTTCTGCTAGTTTATACACAGATTATTCTACCAATCCTGCATTACAGGTAAACTTAGTAGCAGGTACTCAATATACTCTGTCAGTTGGAAAAGGATGGTTAAGCGGAACTGGACCATATTCTGGGGCAACTTCAGCCTGGATCGACTTTAATAGAAATGGAAATTTTGAAGATTCAGAAAGAATTCTGACTTCTACAACCACTACTGCAAGTCCTGTTACGGCTATGTTCACGGTGCCTGCAACCGCAGTTACAGGTTTAGGCCTTAGAATGCGTGTGGGAATGTTGTATACCACCACTGCTAATCAATATATTGGAAATGCTTGTGGCGCATATGGCACCTATGGAGAGTTTGAAGATTATAATGTTGTAGTTACAGCTGCTTTAGGAACAAAAGACATTGCTAATCCTCAGGACGGAATTCAATTATATCCTAACCCTGCAAGCGACATTCTGAATGTAACTAAAGTTTCAGATAAAGCGGCCTATAAAATTTACAATACTGCCGGTCAGCTGGTAGGAAATGGAAATATTAATGACGGAAAGATCAATGTTTCATCTCTTGTGAAAGGCGGATACATCATCACGATTGATGAAAAAGGAAAAGATCAGTTCAGATCCAAATTTATCAAGAAATAACAGTAATTAATAATAATATAAAATCCTCAGGCTCTCCTGAGGATTTTGTATTTTAATGTATAGAATGTGTTATTATTGTGAAATTTTTACAAAAAAATATTTGAATGAATACATTAATAGTGAAAAAATTATTAGATTTGTGTAATTATTAAAATATGAGCGTATGAATTAAAAAACTATTTTTTTCAATACAGATTATCTGTAGAATGGATGTTCAAGAATCCATTTGAACACCAACAAATACGAAATACTATACTTATTACTATTGTTATTATAACTAAATTTAAAAAATATGAGTGGATTTTTACTCTGTAAAATGAGCAGGCCCTTTAGGGTGCTCATAACATTGCTTTGTATGGTCTTCGGACTGTTTTCACAGGCACAAACAATTACTATTGGTGCAGGAACAGCTACTCAGAGATATCCTTTGGGAGTTTACTATGGATATCAAAGAGATGCGTCACTTTATACTGCAGCAGAAATCAATCTGCCTGCTGGCGGAAGTGTAATGTCAGTGGCATGGAATGCAACAACAGCTACAAGTGCAGCTACTCCGGTAAAGGTTTATTTGAAATCTGTTCCAGCTGCAACAACTACTCTTACATCACAAGACTGGCCTACAGCAACTGCCGGAGCCAGCTTAGTGTATACCGGAACGATCAATAATATAACTACAGGATGGAATACAATCACCCTGCAAAGCCCTTTTTATTATAACGGGACAGAAAATCTAGTGGTGTTAGTCGAGGTAAGCTATGGTGGTACCGGGACAGGAAGTACAAGTGGAAGTGCTTTTACTTACTCTAATGCTGCATCGAGACATATGTATATCGAAGAAGATAATTCAGCTTCAGCAACAGCTACTGGAACAATTACCTCCAACAGACCCAATGTTCAGTTGACTTTTGGAGCTGCTCCTTCGTGTTTGCCTCCTTCCGGATTAACGTTAGGAACAGTAACACCAACGAGTGCGGCAATCAGCTGGACTGCTCCTTCATCTGTGCCTGCAGGAGGTTATGATGTATATTACAGTACATCTGCTACAGCACCAACATCTGCAACCGTACCTTCACAGACAGTTACTACAGGAACAAGTGTAACACTTTCTCCATTGACGGCCAATACTGCTTATTATGTTTGGGTAAGATCAAAATGCAGTGGAACGAATCAGAGTACATGGATAGGACCTGTGAATGTGTTTACAGGATATTGTACACCTACGGGAGGTTCCAGCTCAACTTCGTATTATCTGAAAACGATAACCACAACAGGAGGAATTACCAATTTAAATTATTCAGCTAATTCCTATACGGCATATGTTAATAATTCAGCCACAGTTTTTTCAGGGTTACCAACCAATACGATAACCATGAATTTGAACAGTGGAACCAGCACTTATAATTATTATGTTTGGGTTGACTGGAATAATAACATGAGTTTTAATGATCCGGGTGAAACCATTCTGGCAACTCCTGGTTATGTTACAAACGGAACAGCAACAATTGTCATCCCTGGAACACAGGCACCTGGTAATTACAGAGTAAGAACATCGACATCCTTTATTGGAGCCAATACTTCATGTGGACCTGCAGCATGGGGTAATTTTGTTGACTTTACATTAAATGTTATCGCTTTACAACCATGTACTACTTCGCCTCCAAGTAATATTGCAGTGTCCAATATTACACCGACTACAGCTCTTGTGAGCTGGATGCCTTCAATAGGTGCTACTTATGTACTGAGATATAAAGCTGTAACTGCACCAACGTGGAATACAGTAAATATTACCACTCCTCTTGCGAGCAGTTATACAATAAACAACCTTACGGAGCAAACGCAGTATGAAGTTCAGATTGCTACAATCTGTGGCGGAACACAAGGACCGTTCTCTACAAGCACTACCTTTACGACTCCTGCTATTTCTTATTGTAGTTCCAATTCTACAAGTACCACTATTGATGGTTATATCAGTAAAGTTGTTGTAACTCCGAATGCTGCAATACCAATGACCAGTACTTCAGATTTCAGTAATTATACAGATTATACTACAGATCCTGCAAGACTTATTACTTTAGTAAGAGGTTTAGGAGCTAATACTGTTACTATTGAAAAAACCTGGCCAGGAACACAATGGTCATTCGGAACAGGAGTATGGATTGACTTTAACAGAAACGGGGTTTTTGAAACTTTTGAACAGGTATTGAATTCACCAAGTAATACTACAACTCCTGTTACTGCAACTTTCAGCGTACCGAACGTTGCTGGGGGAGTGTATACGGGAAATCTGAATACACGTATGCGTGTAGCATTAAGAGAAAGCGCTACAGCAGCTCCTTGTGGAACTTTCACCTGGGGGGAAGTAGAAGATTATGCAGTGAAACTGATTGATCAGCCTGCTTGTACTACTGCGCCGCCTACAAATATCACCGTTACAAACCTTACAGCTTCTACAGCTACGGTTTATTGGATGGGTGCTGCGAATGCTACTTACACCATTAGATGGAAGTTAGCTACTGCTGGAACATTTACAATCCCACCTGTAACTTTGGCACCGGGAGTAAATAATTATACTATTCCTGGGCTTGCTGAGCAGACTAAATACGATGTACAGGTTTCTACTACATGTGGAGGTTCTACAGGACCATATTCTACAACAGTACAGTTTACAACACCGCCGCTTTCATACTGTCCGATGACAGGTACAGGAACTAACGACCACATTTCAAATGTAACCGTTACATCTTCCAACCCTGGAGTTCCGGTGATGAGCAATACTACTGTACAGAATAACTATACAAGCTATACAACACCTGCAACATTAATCACTCTTGATGCAGGATCTGCAAATAATAAAATCTCTATAGCAAAGGGATGGACAGGTTCAACGAGTAATGATGCAGTATCTGTTTGGATAGACTACAACAGAAACGGAGTTTTTGAAACTTCAGAACAGATCTTAAATACAGCAGCGAATACTGCAACTCCTGTTACTGCAACCTTTGCTGTTCCGGGAGCAGCTTATACAGGTCCGCTTACAACCACAATGAGAGTCGTGCTTAAACGTACCAGTGCTCCAGTATTGTGTCAGAATGCAGTCAATGGAGAGGTTGAAGATTATGCGGTAAGAATCAGACCATGTAGTAATGGTATACCTAACCAGCCTGGAATTACAGCGACTCATAATTCTGCTACACTTACTTTCTCAGGAGTACCGAATACCGTTACTTATCTTGTAAGATATAGAACTCAGGGACCTCCTCCAGGAGCGTGGACAGAAGTATATGCTTCAACATTGCTAAATAATATTCCACTTGTATTGAACGGTTTAACTCCGGCTACAATCTATGAAGTGCAGGTAGCTGCTGTTTGTGGAGATGTTGCAGGTACATTTACACCGATCAAAACATTCGTAACAAGATGTGATCCTACGCCTCCGAATGTTACAGTAAGCAATATTACAACTAACTCCGCACTGATTACTTGGGCACCGCTTGCAGCGAGCTCTACGTATACATTGGAATGGAGAAAAGTAGGAGCTCCTACCTGGAATCAGGTTCCTAACATTGCTCCTCCTACCAATACTTATTTATTAGGAGGTTTAGATCCGTATACAAAATATGAAGTAAGAGTTGCAAATAAATGTGTTGGAGAAAATACTCTTAACCCGTACTCAAATCCGAAAGTATTTACTACGGAAAGAACATGTGAGCTTCCTCCTCCAGGATTAACTATAACTCAGCTTACTCCTACATCGGCTGAAGTTACATGGGAAGGTTTCCCTGGGGCAACTTATGTTCTGAGATATAGAAAAGTAGGTATTCCGAGCTGGACAAATGTTCCTTTAACAACGAATACTTATACTATAACAGGATTACTGGAAGAAACGAAATATGAAATGCAGGTTGTAAACATTTGTAGCGGTACGCCGGGTACATACACACCTCCATACTATTTCACAACACCTACAGTGACGTACTGCCAGATGAGTTCTCAAAATGCTGTTAATGAACATATTTCCAAAGTTACGGTAGTTCCAAATGGAAGACCTAAAATGGAAAATGCTTCAGGACCTTCTAGCTATACAAATTATACAGGAGTACCTGATACATTCATAGAAATGGTTCAGGGATCTACAGGAAATCAGATCACGATTGAGAAAAAATGGAACGGAACAAACCATGATGAAGGAATCGCAGTATGGATAGATTTCAACAGAAACGGATACTTTGATCTTGATGAGAGAGTATTTACATCACCTCCGAACACTACAAGTCCTGTTACAGGAACATTCAACGTACCTGTAGATGCTTATATAAGCATGACGAATTATAAGTATGTAGTAATGAGAGTGGCAATGATGAGAGACGGAATTCCTGTGAACTGTACTAATTTTGCAAATGGTGAGGTAGAGGATTACTCAGTAAGAATCTCTAAACCGGGAGTACCAAACTCTCTTAACCAGACCGAGATCATGATTTACCCTAACCCGGTAAGCTCAGTATTGTATGTGAAGAATATCAGCAAAAAAGCTAAATATAAGATCTACAATTCTGCAGGACAGGTTATCGCTGACGGTATTCTGCTTAACAACCAGATCAACGTTGGTAAATTGATCAATGGTATTTATGTAATAGATATCGATGACAATGGCGTAACGGTTCAAAAGAAATTTATTAAAGAATAATATTTAAATTTCAAATACAAATAAGCCCTCAGAAATGAGGGCTTATTTATTGTTGAAAGTTTTTCGTTTAGAAAATCTATATTGAAAAACCTCGTTAGAATTTTTCTAACGAGGTTTTTTTTATTCAATAGCAAAGATGATCTGTTCGGTCTGTTCCTTAAGATCTTCTAGGTTGGTATTATTATAGATAATGCAGTCTGCAAGTTTTATCTTATCCTTTTCAGGCATTTGCTTTTCCATGACAGATTCTACTTCTCGGTAGGTTTTTCCATCCCTGTCCATTACTCTTTTGGCTCTGATATTATCTTCAGCAGTAACCAGTAGAGATTTATAACATTGTCGGTTCAGCTTTAATTCGAATAATAAGGCCGTCTCTTTAAAGACCAAATACTTTGTCTGTTTTTTAAGCCATTCTTCAAAATCAATACGTACCGCAGGATGAATAATCTCATTTAACTCGTGAAGCAGTTCCTTATTACTGAAAACCTTTTCTGCAACAAATTTTCTGTCATACAGTCCGTTCGCATCATAAGCTTCATTGCCTAGTAAATCTATTATTTTTACCTTTAAATCCTCACTTTCATTCACAATGGCTTTCGCCCTGTCATCGGAATAATAAACAGGAAATCCAAAGTCTTCTATAAAATGAGCTACAGTAGTCTTTCCTGAACCTATACCACCGGTAAGTCCGATCACCTTGGGTGCCGGTTCCGGTTCTGCTTTCTGTGTTTCTGAATGTAAATCTTCCATAATCAAAAATTAATATCCAAAAACATCATTAAAACTGTGAATCTCGTCTAATCTTACCCCTTTTTCAGTCATTTTAAGACTTGCCAGTTCATTGTGGGCATCATGTTCAAAGAACAGAAGATATTCATTGTCTACACACTGTTTCAGGAATTTTCCTTTCTCTTCCAATGTCAGAAGAGGTCTTGTATCATATCCCATTACATAAACCTGGTTAATATGTCCTGCAGTAGGAATAAGATCCGCAGCAAAAACAATTGTTTTTTCCTGATATTGAATCACCGGAAGCATCTGTTTTTCTGTATGTCCGTCTACAAATATCACATCCATTTTTAAGTCTGGAGCAAAACCGTAATTTCCCGTTGTAGGAAGAGGCAAAAAGTTAAGCTGTCCGCTTTCCTGCATTGGAAGGATATTCTCTTTCAGAAAGCTGGCTTTTTCTCTTGCATTAGGTTCTGTAGCCCATTGCCAGTGGTTTTCGTTCGTCCAGAACTGAGCGTTTTTAAAAGCTGGTCTGTATCCCGTTCGGTCATCATTCCATTCAATAGCACCTCCGCAATGATCAAAGTGAAGGTGAGTAAGGAATACATCCGTAATATCCTCTTTTACAAAACCGAATTTCTTTAAATTCTTATCAAGATTATCATCTCCCCAAAGCGAATAATGCCCGAAGAATTTATCATCTTGTTTATTTCCGAGACCGCAGTCTACAAGAATCAGTTTCTTGCCGTCTTCTATAAGCAGGGAACGCGTTCCCAGTTCAATCAGGTTTCTTTCGTCTGCAGGATTGGTTTTTTCCCACAGACTCTTTGGGACGACTCCAAACATGGCACCGCCGTCCAGTTTAAATTTTCCACATTGTATTGGATATAGCTTCATATATATTTTGATTATTATTTCTTTATTAATTTCATTTTCTCAGCAATTTTTCTTCCATTCTCATCCGAATTTTCAAGCTCAGAGATAATGTTCTGATAATCATGATCTTTTCTGTTCTGAGAAAGCTTTTGCTTGATGAATATTTCTGTTGGGATTATTTTCAGCCCGAAAGCACCTTTCATTTCTTTTTCCACAAATTCCCTTCCCATATCTTTTACCATGACAGGACACTTCTGGAAATTTTCATATTTTGAAGTTAATTTATCAAGATGCTTATAAAGTTCGTCATGATTCATAAGCTGTACTTTCCCATACACCTGAACAGCTTCATAATTCCAGGTCGAAACATTGAGATGATCATACCAGCTGCTCGAAATATAAGTATGGGCTCCCAGAAAATCGCAAAGGACTTCATCCCCGTCCTTTAATGTTTTTGCCTGAGGATTGGCTCTGGAAATATGAGTTTCCACATAGACATTCTCAGGATCATTATCATTAAGCATCATCATGGAATGGGTAGCTCTTATTTTTTCAACGGAGGAAATAAGCAGGGCAAATGCATTGTCTCTGATGATTTCTTTCATCAGATCAAGATCTTCACTTCTGTATAATTTTGGAATAAACATAGACTGTTAAAATAATTCTCCCGGATTTTTTGGACGGGATATTTTTAAATGCTGATAAGCTTTGTCGGTAACTTCTCTTCCCCTTGGTGTTCTGATGATAAATCCTTCCTGAATCAGAAAAGGCTCATACACCTCTTCCAGGGTCTCAGGGTTTTCAGCAATTGAGGTAGCAAGGGCGGAAATCCCTACCGGTTTTCCTTTGAAGTTTTCAATCATGACCCGCATGATCTTATTATCCATTTCATCCAGGCCAAACTCATCAACATTAAGAGAATTCAATGCATACTTTGTGATATTGATCTCAATTTCTCCGTTTCCTTTGATCTCGGCAAAATCACGTACTCTTCTTAGCAAAGCATTGGCAATCCTTGGTGTTCCGCGGCTTCTTCTGGCAATTTCTATCGCTGCATCTTCATAAATCTTACTTCCCAAAACCCTTGAGCTTCGCTGAATGATCATCGATAAAAGCTCAACCGAATAATATTCAAGCCTGCTTTGAATCCCGAACCTTGCCAGCATTGGCTTTGTAAGCATTCCGCTTCTTGTGGTTGCTCCTACCAGCGTGAAAGGATTCAGACTGATCTGGACACTTCTCGCATTAGGACCGCTTTCCAGCATAATATCTATCTTATAATCCTCCATGGCAGAATACAGATATTCTTCCACAACAGGCGATAGCCGGTGGATCTCATCAATAAAAAGAACATCGTTTTCTTCCAGATTCGTCAGCAGGCCGGCTAAACTTCCCGGCTTATCCAAAACAGGACCAGAAGTAATCTTACAGTTAACACCAAGCTCATTGGCAATAATATTGGCTAAAGTTGTTTTACCCAGACCCGGCGGACCATGCAGAAGAACATGATCAAGAGCACCACCACGTCTTTTGGCAGCACTGACAAAAACTTCCAGGTTTTCCAAAGTTTTTCTCTGTCCGGCAAAATCCTTAAAACTCTGCGGACGGATCTGCTCCTCCTGCATAAGTTCTTCATGTGAGTAGTTTTCCTTATCTGGATGTAAAAAGTCTGGCATTAATTCATTTCATTTACTTCAAAGATAGGAAATTTAGACTAAGGTTGAGGTTTAGATTGAGAAAATTCAGGGATTCAAAAAGGAGAGTTGTAAGGCAGAGGTAAAGGCAAAGATAACTACAATAGCTGAGGTTGAAGCCAATTTGAATTTAGTATATTGAGATATTTTAAGTATTTTTGAGAAGAAAATTTAATTGCAAACAAGCTGTAGCTTTAATCTTAAACAAATGAAATTAATAGGACCTTTCAAGCAGATCATTACGTTGGCAGACCTTCCGTTAAGAGGAAAAATATCTGATGAGCAAATGGATATTATTACAGACGGAGGAATTTTGGTTGATAATGGCTTGATTAAGAAAGTTGGGAACTTTAAGATGCTAAAGACTGAAAATCCGGATACAGAAACGGAATCTATTGAAGGAGAGCAGATTGCTCTTCCCGGATTTGTAGATTCCCATACCCACATCTGTTTCGGTGGAAACCGCGCCAATGACTTTGCCATGCGTAATGCAGGAAAAACCTATCTTGAAATAGCAGAAAGCGGCGGGGGAATCTGGAGCTCCGTACAGCACACGAGAAATGCTTCAGAAGAAGAATTATTAAAAACATTGGTAGAAAGGATCAGTTTTTTAGTTTCATTAGGAATTACGACCATTGAAATAAAAAGTGGCTATGGATTAGATATGGAAAATGAACTGAAAATGCTCAGAATCATTAAAAAAGCACAGGGACAGACAAAAGCCAGACTGGTTCCTACATGTCTTTCTGCTCATTTGAAGCCCAGAGATTTTGACGGAACCAATCAGGAATATTTAGAATATATTCTTACAGAGATTTTGCCAAAAGTAAAAGAAGAAGAACTAGCACAGCGTGTAGATATATTTATAGAAAAATCTGCATTTCAGCCTGAAGAAAGTAAAGATTTCCTTCTTAAAACTAAAGATTTAGGTTTTGATATAACGGTTCATGCAGACCAGTTTACACCAGGAAGTTCAAGGATCGCAGTAGAAGTAGGAGCAAAATCTGCAGATCATCTGGAAGCCACCATTGATGAAGATATTGAGTTTTTAGCACAGTCGAATACTGTTGCTACTGCATTGCCGGGAGCAAGCTTAGGATTAGGTGAAAAATTTACTCCGGCCAGAAAATTACTGGATGCCGGAGCTATTGTAGCCATTGCCAGCGACTGGAATCCGGGATCTGCACCGATGGGAAACTTAATTACCCAAGCTTCTATTTTGGCTACATTTGAAAAATTAACAACTGCTGAAGTGTTAGCGGGAATAACATTCCGTGCTGCTTATGCATTAGGTCTTGAAGATATAGGAAAACTGGAAACGGGTAAAAAAGCAGATTTTGTAACGTTTAAAACCGATAATTTTCAGAACGTTCTTTACAATCAGGGAAGCCTGAATGCAGAACATGTGTATATCAGCGGAACTCAAATTCAATAGAAAATGGGTATTTTTGATAAGATCTTAGGCAAAAAACAGCCGGAGAAAGAAACCAAAACCTATAAGGACTTTTGGGACTGGTTTTTAATAAAAGAGAAAACTTTTTTTGAAGTTGTAAAAGGCAGAGAACATATTGAAGAACAGTTTTTTGATATCATATCTCCTGAACTTACTAAGATAAATGACGGTTACTATTTCCTCTCAGGAATGTGTGATGAAGATACAGCCGAACTTATCATTACGGTAGAAGGTGATGTAAAAAAAATAATTTTTGCAGAAGAACTTATTGCCGCTGCTCCTAAGATTGATCATTGGAAATTTACAGCCCTCAAACCCGAAACGAATATTGAAAATATTGGATTGAGAATGGGGGACCTAGAATTTACAAAAAACAATATCTATTTTTACTCCAATGAAATACAAGGTTATCCGGATGAGATTGATCTGGCGTTTGTTTATGAAAACTTAAACGAAGAAAACAGACAATCGGCCACGACGGGAATCTGTATTTTTCTGGATAATTTCCTGGGCGAGTTGAATTTTGCCACCCAAATTGATACTTTCAGCATTATAGGTAAAAGTGAAGCGGAGCAGGAACTTATTCCCATAGAAAAACTAAAAGAATTTCTTCTGTGGAGAGAAAGAGAATTTACAGAAAAGTATAAAGACCGGCAGGTTTTGGAAAGTGAAGATCAGTTTTCTCTTCTTGAAGCCACTCTGGAAAACGGAATGCCGCTTATGGCCACAGTCAATGCTTCTCTGTTAAAATATGATGCAAAAGCCTCTTATCCGTGGATTTCTGCCCTGAAAATTTCTTACGATGGAAAGAACAATAATGGTTTTCCGGAAGAAACGGATTACAATACAATGAATGTCATTGAAGACTATGCAATAGAACTTCTTGGCCAAAAAGATGGTCATTTGTATATCGGCAGGGAAACCGCAGACAATTCCAAAAGCATTTACTTTGCAAGCAAGGACTTCAGGCAGCCTTCTAAAGTTTTTGATCGGATCATAAAAGACAATCCTCAGTATAAAATTTCACTTGAAATTTATAAAGATAAGTACTGGCAGAGCTTTGAACACTACAATGTAAATTAAAGAAGATACATTTTTTTTACAAGGCAAATTAGGCGGAATACAGCCTCAGACTTTTATTTTTTATTTAAGTTTTCTTATATTGTGACCCCATTACTGTTGATTCATTGTATAAAACAGTAATTTTCTATAGTTCTTAAGTACACTCCTTGATAAGGAAAATAACGCAGTCATATTATTCTTTGAGTACTTCTGCCAGGGCTATGCCAGGTGTCTGTCAATATTAATACGAAAAAATAAACTTGATGAAATTTGAAAATCTAAAGTCTACTTTCAACAAAGGTGTTACTATTCCAAGTCTCATTTTTATTATCGGAACATGTTTTCTTTCGGCTCTTTATCCTAAGCCGACGGAAAATATTTTAAACGAGATTAAACAATTTATATTTATTAATCTGAACTGGGTGTATGTATGGGCGGTCACTCTGTTTGTGATTTTTTTAGTTTACCTGCTGTTCAGTAAATATGCGAATATAAAGCTGGGAGCTAACGACAGCAAACCTGAATACTCCTTTTTCTCATGGATCTCAATGCTGTTTGCAGCAGGAATGGGAATCGGGCTGATTTATTTTAGTGTGGCAGAACCTATGCAGCATTATTCTTCCGAAGTTTTTGCCGATAATCATTACGTTAGCAGAGCCAAGCAGGCACAATTGTATACCTTTTTTCACTGGGGAGTTCATGCCTGGGCTATTTACGGAGTGGTAGGACTTTCTTTATCGTACTTTGCTTACCGGTACAGGCTGCCGCTTTCATTACGAAGCTGTTTTTATCCATTGCTGAAAGATAAGATTAATGGTAAATGGGGGAATGCAATTGATGTATTTGCATTATGCTGTACTTTCTTCGGATTGACTACTACTTTAGGATTTGGAGTGGTACAGATCAGTTCAGGATTAAATATACTTCATATTACCGCGGAAAACAGTTTTACCAATCAGGTGATTATTGTGATCAGTCTTATTACTCTTTCTGTATTTTCAGCGATTAGCGGAGTGGATAAAGGGGTAAAGATTTTAAGCAATATCAATGTAATGAGCGTCATTGTACTCTTACTTTTTGTACTGATATTGGGCCCGACGGTATATCTGATAGGAAGTTTTACAGATGGATTGGGAAACTATATCAATAATTTTTTCAATCTTACTTTCAATACCCATGTTTACGAAAAAAATGCATTGCCATGGTTCTATGACTGGACTATTTTATATTGGGCATGGTGGATTTCATGGTCGCCTTATGTAGGATTATTTATCGCCCGGATTTCCAAGGGAAGAACCATCAGAGAATTTATTCTGGCAGTTTTAGTACTTCCTACATTATTCAATTTTATCTGGATGTCTGTGTTTGGAAACAGTGCTATCTGGTTTGATTTAAATATTGCAAATGGAAAATTGAGTCAACTGGCGTCCGATCCTGATGCATTGATGTTCCGGTTTTTAGAATATATGCCCTTATCAACACTGACCGGGTTTTTCGTTATTGCCATCATTATTATTTTCTTTGTGACCTCCGCCGATTCGGGAATATTTGTGATGAACAGTATCGCTACCAAAAATGCTAAAAAATCTCCCAAATGGCAGATTGTATTCTGGGGTATTTTGCTCGCTGTACTTTCCCTTTTGTTATTAAACGCCGGGGGATTAAAAGCACTTCAAAGTATGACTTTAATTACGGCATTACCCTTTTCAGTCATCATACTTTTATTTATAGTAAGCTTGATGAAAGGGCTTATCATTGATCAGAAATATTATGATACCAATTTTTCTGCTTCTACCGTTCCCTGGTCAGGCGAGTTTTGGAAAGAGCGTTTAAAAAATATTGTTTCCTTTAAAGATAACTCTTCGGTAGATCATTTTATTCAGATCAAAACAAAAGAAGCCTTTACAGATCTGCAGCAGGAATTTGCAGCGAACGGAATTGAAGCCAAAATAAATCATTATGAAAATCCTGCCAGAATAGAAATAGAGATTCACCAGGGAATCGTCAATAATTTTATTTATGGAATTGAAAATAGAGTGAAAACTGTTTCGGAATACATGATCAATGAAGAAAACCTTCCCGATCTCGAAGATAAGAAAACCCATTATCCGAGATCCTATTTCGGAGACGGAAGAGAAGGATATGATGTGCAATACTTTACAAAGAATGAACTGATTTCTGATGTACTCAAGCATTATGAACGATTCCTGGAAATTGTTTCAGAAGAGCGAAATGAAATGTTCATAAGCAGTAACGCCAATCAAAAAAAAAAATAATTTAAGATCAGCATATTACAGGAATGACAGAAGTCATGGAGCATTTTTGAAATTGAACACAGGAGCGTTTTAATATCTAAACAATATTATTTAGATTTACTGGATAAAACGCAGTAATTAAAATTTAATTTAGATCTATGTTTCAGGACACTTGGCAAGGCAGATTAGACGGAGAAGAACCTCTTTTCCACAGAATATTTCAAAGAGTTAAGGAAGAACATAATTACGACAATATTAAAGCAGATGATTTTGTTCTGCATGGCTTTGCCGTAGATGAAGGAGTCAGAAGAAATAAAGGACGGCAGGGTGCCAAAGATGCCCCTGATGTAATCCGAAAAAATATGTCTAATTTCCCTGTGATCCGTCCGGATTTCTCCCTTCTTGATTTTGGAAATATAACCTGTGAAGACGGCGATCTTGAAAATGCCCAGAACAGCCTTGCGAAAAATGTTTCAAAAGTTTTGCTGAAAGGAGGAAAGTCACTTGTTTTAGGAGGAGGCCATGAAGTAACCTATGCGCATTATTTAGGCGTGAAAACGGCTTTTCCGGAACAGAAAATTGGGATCATCAATATAGACGCCCATTTTGATAACAGGCAGCCGGAAAAAGGAGTAGGGGCAAGCTCCGGAACAGGGTTCTGGCAAATTGCACAGGAAGGGCAGATCAACTCACTTCATGTCGGAATCCAGAGAAACTCAAATACTCTGAAGCTTTTTGATACAGCCCATCAGTACGGGATGAAATATATCCTTGCTGATGAACTCTTTTTTGAAAATCTTCCTTCCATCTACCAGCGTATCGATGAGCTGATGGAGACTGTAGATTTTGCTTATCTTACCATCTGCATGGACGTTTTCAATGCATCCATTGCTCCCGGAGTTTCCGCTTCCGCTTATAATGGGATCTTTGCAGATACCCCTTTTATGCATTTTTACAGACATATTTTAAAAAATAAAAAACTGATAGCACTTGATGCTGCAGAAGTTAATCCTTCCCTGGATATTCAGGACAGAACAGCCAGGCTGGCCGCATGTCTTGTGAATGAATGGTTTATGGTCTGAGAATAAATTATATTATTTCGATAGAGAAAAATCATTACTTTATTTAGCCTTAAGGAATAGAATTTGTTACTTTCATACTGCTTTTAGAATAAAGGCATTAATAAATTCATTTTGTGAATTTAAAACAGAAATTATATTATGGAACAGTTAATTGAAAATAAGCTTATTCAAGCAGATAAGACATTTTCAGAATGGAGAAAAGTACCGTTTGAAGAAAAGCAGAAGCTGATCGCAAAAGCGGCAGGAATTTTAAAGAACAATTCAGAAAAATTCGGAAGAATTATTACTGCTGAAATGAATAAACCGATTTCAGAGTCGATTGCTGAGGTTGAAAAGTGCGCTTTAATGATGAATTACTATGCAGTTGCTGAAAATATTTTAAAACCTGAAAAAGTTGAATCTGAATTTGCTTATTCTGAAGTTCATTATGTTCCGAAAGGGGTAATTTTAGGAGTAATGCCCTGGAATTTTCCCTTCTGGCAGGTATTGAGGTTTGCTGTTCCAGCCATTTTAGCCGGAAATACAGTAGTTCTGAAACACGCTTCAATTTGTTTTGGAAGTGGAAATGCAATTGTAGAGGTCCTTTTAGAGGCAGGTTTTCCGGAAGGTGTATTTCAGAATCTGGAAGTGGGACATAAAGCCGTAAAAGAAATTCTTGAGCATGATGCTGTAAAAGGAGTAAGTCTTACAGGAAGTGGAAAAGCTGGTGGAGAAGTAGCTTCAATTGCTGGTTTGAATATCAAAAAATCTTTATTGGAATTAGGTGGAAGTGATGCTTTCATTATTTTCGATGATGCAGATTTAGATGATGCAGCAAAAGCAGGAGTAAAATCCAGACTTCAAAATTGCGGACAGACTTGTACTGCCGCTAAAAGATTTATTATTGATGAAAAAATTGAGGATGAATTTTTGCCGAAGTTCATTGAAGAATATAAAACTTATGAAGTTGGAGATCCTTTAAATAAGGAAACTAAATTAGCGGGAATGGCAAGACCGGACCTGGCCGATGAGCTGGAAGCTCAATTCAACAGAGCATTGGAAAATGGGGCTGAAATTATTATTCCTTTGGAAAGAATTTCTGAAAATGAATTTAAACCCGGTTTAATTCGTGTTCAGGAAGGAAACCCTATTTTAAAAGAAGAACTTTTCGGACCTCTTGGGATGATCATGATCGCTAAAAGTGATGAAGAGGCTTTACAAATGGCGAATGATATTCCTTTTGGGCTTTCAAATTCTGTTTGGACTGCAAATAAAGAACGTCAGCTGTTTTTCATCGAAAACCTGGAATCAGGAACGGTAAATATCAACAGAATGACAAGCTCTGACCCGCGTTTTCCATTCGGTGGAAGCAAGGCTTCAGGATATGGAACGGAGTTATCATTATTGGCTTTAAAAGAGTTTGTAACAGCAAGAACAATTGTAGGAAATTGATTTGTATAATGTACAAAGTACAAAGTATAAAGTATAAAGTATAAAGTATAAAGTATAAAGTATAAAGTATAAAGTATAAAGTATAATGTATTTGTGTAAACCTACGTTAACAATATAAAAAATAAAATCCCGGAAACATCTATTTCCGGGATTTTTATATAGTAGCTAAGTAATTTTGCTTATTGCTTATTATCTAAACTGTTGTCAGTCTTAATGTATTTGTCTTTCCGCCTTCATAAGATGGCGTAGCATTGATGTTGATTACAAAATCTCCGCTTTCAATATAACCATGGTTGTGTGTCAGCATATTTACCTGGATAATTGTTTCATCGGTAGATTTTTTCATGTCATAATAAAAGGCATGAACTCCCCAAAGAAGGTTCAGCATTGTGATCACTCTTCGGTTTCCGCTGTATACAATGATATGGGAATTCGGTCTGTGTGCCGCCAGCTGAAATGCTGTATATCCCGAATGCGTCAGGGTAACAATAGCAGAAACATTGGTAGTTTTAGCAATTCTTACTGCTGCAAGACATACCCTGTTGGTAATGAATCTTTCATCAATACAGTTATAGTCTTTTTCGATAGGTTCATTTTTATGCTGATAAAAATGTGTCTTCTCTATGTTCTGTACAATTTTTGACATGTTTTCAACTACCTGAACCGGATATCTTCCTACAGAAGTTTCTCCGGAAAGCATTACTGCGTCCGCGCCGTCCAATACAGAGTTGGCAACGTCATTTACCTCTGCTCTTGTCGGCGTAAGGCTGTTGATCATTGTTTCCATCATCTGTGTAGCAATAATTACCGGTTTTGAGTAAAATCTTGCTTTCTCTACCAGGTTTTTCTGGATAGCTGGAACTTCTTCCATCGGAACTTCCACCCCAAGGTCACCACGGGCAACCATCAGTCCGTCACATTCCAATAAAATTTCGTCAATATTTTTAACACCTTCAGGCTTTTCGATCTTAGCAATAATCGGAGTTTTGAATTTTCCGTTTGGATGGCTGTCGATCAGCTTTTTCAGGTCGATAATGTCCTGTGCGTGTCGTACGAAAGAAAGCGCAATCCAGTCAACCTCCATGTCAAGCATGAAATTGGCATCCTGAACGTCTTTTTCCGTAAGAGCAGGAAGAGATACATTGGTATTCGGCAGGTTTACTCCCTTTTTAGAGCTCAAAGGTCCCCCTTGAATAGTCTTTGCTTTTACCGTATCTATTTCGTTGGTTTCAATAACCTCCAACATCAGCTTTCCGTCATCAATAAGGATTCTCTCCCCAACTTTTACATCCTGAGGAAACTGCTGATACGTCATGTAAACCTTAGTGGAATCACCTTCTATTTTCTCATTCGTAAAAGTAAGAATATCGCCGGGGTTCAGGTAAGAACCTTCTTTTACGACACCTACTCTCAGTTTCGGGCCCTGAAGGTCTCCAAGGATACCCACAGAAAAACCGTATTCCTGATTAAGCTCTCTGATAATTTCAATATTATTTCGAACTAATTCGTAATCTGCATGTGAAAAATTTATTCTGAAAATATCAACACCTGCTTTCATGAGTCCTAACATTACCTCCTTCGACGATGAAGCAGGCCCTAGTGTTGCAATAATTTTTGTCTTCTTTAAATACTTATTCATAATACTGGATAATTTGATAAAGTTCTTCTTCAGAACCTAGTGTATAGTCTTGTATCGGAAATACAAGATTTTCCGGGAGCAAAATTACGGAAAAATCAGGAATTTGTTCCGAAGTATGCAGAATATATTCTACATCTACCTGATTATTTAATAAAAATTTAATGTTTTCTTCTCCTGTAAAGAGCTCGGTCTGCAGTTTTTTTTGCGTACTTTCCGAGGATCGGTTCGAAATAAATGTAAAACATGTCTTTGTAAACTTATGATAAGCCTCAAATCTCGGGAAATAATAATCATAATAAGCCCCGTGAATGATCACATCTTTCTTTCTGGAAAAGGTAAGGCCGTTGATTTGATTTATTTTGTAGAAAAACTCATGAGCAGGTATATCTTTTGCTAATCTTACCAATCCTATGGCAATATCTTCAAATTCTATATCATCCAGATCATAAAGTTTTTGAATTTCCAAGTATGTTTTCTTTTTTGTTTAAAATATAAAATGCTCTTTGTGCTGCCTTTTCTTCCGCTTTCTTTTTGGAAGTTTCCGTCGCATTGGCGATCTTTTCTTCTCCCAGCCAGACATGGCACCTGAATACCACCGCTTTATTGGCCTGGACCTCTTCACAGGTCTCGTATTTTATATTTACTTTTTTCTTCTGGCTCCATTCAAGCAGAAGACCTTTATAGCTTACAATTTTATTCTCAAGCTTGTTAATTTCACTAGGAGTCAATAATCTTTCCAAGATGATCCTCTTACAGGCATCATAATGAAAGTCCAGATAAACAGCACCAATAAGTGCCTCAAATAAATTTCCGGAAATGTTTTCTCCCAATGCTGCGGATCCTTGCTTCTGCAAAAGATCGATAAGCTTCAGGTCTTCTCCTAATTTATTAAGATTCTTCCTATTAACAATTTTAGATTTCATCTGTGTCAGATATCCTTCATTAGCCTGAGGATAGGTCTGGAACAGATGACAGGAAATAATTGTACCCAAAACAGAATCTCCCAAAAATTCAAGCCTCTCGTAATTGCAGTCTTGATTTTTAGAAGAACTTTTTAAAGAAAAAGCTTCACGGTAAAGAGCAATATTCTGAACCTCCGCACCCAGCATTTTTTTCAGCTCGGTACTAAGGAAATAGTCTCTCTCCGTTAATTTTCTTTTTCTTTGTTTGAGAAGGAATTTAGAAAAGTATTTCTGTAACTCCATTCATTGAATTTAGATTTTCTTAAATAGAACGCAAGCGTTATGCCCGCCAAATCCAAAAGTATTGCTCATGGCTACTTTCACATCTTTCTTAACAGCGTTGTTGAATGTGAAATTCAGTCTGCTGTCAATATTTTCATCATCAGTAAAATGGTTGATGGTAGGCGGAACAATACCATGAATAATAGTTCCTAATGCAGCGATAGCTTCAATTACTCCGGCAGCTCCCAGAAGGTGTCCGGTCATTGATTTTGTAGAATTAATCTGAATATCAAAAGCGTGCTCGCCCAGTAATTTTGAAATTGCGTTGGATTCTGCAATATCTCCTAATGGAGTAGAGGTACCATGCATGTTGATATGGTCTACTTCATCAGCAGTTAAGCCTGCGTCTTCCAAACAGTTTTTCATTACCAGATAAGCTCCCAGTCCTTCAGGATGCGGGGCAGTCATGTGATGTGCATCTGCACTCATCCCGCCACCTTGTAATTCTGCATAAATTGTAGCACCACGTTTTACTGCGTGCTCATATTCCTCAAGGATGATACATCCTGCTCCTTCGCCCAACACAAAGCCATCTCTGTCTTTGTCAAAAGGTCTTGAAGCTGTTTTAGGATCGTCATTTCTTGTAGAAAGTGCCATCATCGCATTAAATCCACCGACACCACTTGCTGTTACGGCTGCTTCAGAGCCTCCGCATACAATAACATCTGCTTTTCCAAGCTGGATAATCATCTTGGAATCAATTAAAGCGTTGGCTGAAGATGCACAGGCAGATACCGTAGTATAATTCGGCCCGTGAAAGCCATACTCTATTGAAATATGTCCAGGAGTGATATCCGCGATCATCTTAGGAATAAAGAATGGGTTGAATCTTGGAATTTCCGTGTTCGCCCATCCTAAAACCTCAGTTTCGAAAGTTTCTAAACCTCCGATTCCTGACCCCCAAATTACACCGACTCTGTTTTTATCTACATTGTCTTCCATAATCCTGGAGTGTGCTACCGCTTCTCTTGCAGCTACCAGCCCAAGCTGGGTATTCCGGTCCATTTTTTTAGCTTCCTTCTTATCGAAATGCTGTAATGGATCGAAGCCTTTCACCTCGCAAGCGAATTTAGTTTTAAAGTTTTTGGCATCAAAAAGAGTAATCGGAGCAGCACCGCTCTCACCTTTAAGAAGATTTTCCCAGTATTCTTTTGCATTATTTCCAATCGGTGTTATTGCGCCAAAACCGGTTACAACTACTCTTTTTAATTCCATAAACTTTTAAAATTTTCTTTTTTGTTGAAGAATATTATTTATTTACTACTTCTTCGATGTAAGCGATAGCGTGCCCTACAGTAGTAATTTTTTCAGCCTGGTCATCAGGGATTTGAATATTGAATTCTTTTTCAAATTCCATGATTAACTCAACTGTATCCAATGAGTCAGCTCCTAAATCGTTAGTGAAGCTAGCTTCAGGAGTTACTTCTGTTTCTTCAACGTCAAGCTTATCAGCGATGATAGCTTTTACTCTTGATGCAATGTCTGACATAGTAAATTATTTTTTTAATTGTTAGATGGTGCAAATATATAAAATTCTTCACGATAAAACATTTTTTTAGTCTTTTTTGTGGACTAGAAGCTTTCATTTTAGTTTGTTTGGTTTTAGTCTTTTAGTTTTCAGATGGTTATGTTAGGGTGTCTGCTGATGCGAAATTGAAAAGTCATTGATTAAAATAATTCCATTCATTTTTTAAGCTCCTATTTTCCTTACTTATCAGCATCTTATTAAATTGAAATTATTCAGTAATTCTAAAGCTTGCATTGTTTTACCATAAAACTTATATACTATTCAAGATACTATTCTGTTTCTTATGCAGTAGTGTAAATCTGCTTTTTAATTTAAAAAATCCATTTTTAATGAAAATATAAGCTTCTGAAATAATCTTATATTCTAGATTTTTAAAGTTCAATTTTAATAATAATAAGAAAAGTTTATCATTTTGAATGAGTTGGTCAATGTTGTGTGTTAGTGAATAATTGTTTTGATTTCCAGATAGTTGTAGAACTGGCGTAGATTTGAAGTAGCGCTTTTTTTGCATGTTGTCCGGATTTGAAATTTACTTTGCCAAAAATTATTCAAACAAAAAAGTTTAGTTAATAACTTTTAATTTCAAACACTATGACGAAAAAATTATTATTAGCAGCAACTATTGCTGTCTCCTCTATTGCGTATGGACAGGTCGGAATCAATACGGCAACACCTAAAGCAACGCTGGATGTAACATCCACGCCTGCAGATCTTACAAAAGCTGATGGTTTTATTGCTCCAAGATTAACAGGAGCTGAACTGAAAGCAAAAGATGCCAATTATGATGTTCCACAAACCGGAACCATTATTTATGTTACCCAAGCATTACTCCCTGTTGATACAACAACAAAAACAGCCAATGTGACTGCTGTTGGTTATTATTATTTTGATGGTAGTTTATGGAAAGCCTTAACAAGCGGAGGTCAAGAGCCCTGGAACATTTCTGGAACCAATACCCAGGCTTCTGCCAATACCCAAGACATTTATCAGATGGGCAAAGTAGGAATTGGGGTTAATCCCGGAACTTCTCCGGCTGCTAATCTTCAGATTATGGAAACTATAAGCTCAGGAGATACGGGAAATTCAACAGGTGTTGACAATACATTAATTAGTAACAAGTTAGGATTTAAGTTTGGATTCAATAATCAAATCTATGACAGCTCTACATCCGGATCATTTTCAACCTATGGATTGAATAACTCTATTACTGCATCACCGGCATCTTCAGGGTCTTCTTCTTATTATGGTGTGAATAACTCGATTAACCTTAGTGATAGGAATATATCTCAAATGTATGCTTTTAGTACTTGGCCAACTATTACTGCAAACACTAATGATGTTACAGCATCGTATTTAAGATCTTATAATACCATTTTAATTGCAAGTGCTTCTGCTGGAAAATCACTTACTGTAAGCGGAGATATAAAAGGTGCACAATTGCGCGTAACTCTTGCAGGAGCGGGTAATATAACCTCTTTTGAAGCTATTGGTCTTGATGGAGCTTTGTATACTCAGGATGCAGGAGTCAGAAATATTACTTATGGAGCAGGATTGAGAAGCCAGATTAATTTGATGGGTACTGCGGCCAATAATAAGTTTACCAATCTTTATGGGCTTCACATCAATAGAGCTTCTAGGAATGCTACTCCTGCTAATGCATATGGTATTTATATTGACGACTTTACTTTTTCCGGAGGAACAGCTGCGACTAGTTACAACTTATATTCTAAAGGAGTGAGTACCAAAAACTATTTCGAAGGAAGAGTAGGTATCGGGGTTAATGCTCCCGCTGCACCACTTCATGTAGTAAAGCAGGCTTCAGATCTTACGCCTGCAATTATTGAGGGATGTAGTGACCTTCCAGATAACGCAGCAGCCATTGCAGCTGGGTTACCTATTGGGGCGTTGTACAGAACAGGTGATTTTCTAAAAGTGGTACACTAATTCTAGATTTTTTTTTCATTTTTTACATATGTGTATTTGAATAGTGGCTGCTACAGCAGCCACTATTTTAAATTCTAAACAAAACTATGATCAGAATAAATAATAAAAAAAAGGTTGATCGCTGGATGTATTTTTATTTTTTCAGTATTTTATTAGAATTCTTTATATTGATAATGTCCTATTTACTTTGTGTAAGTTTCTTATACTTATATTGTATTCAGATTGTTATCTGTTTATTAATCATTTTTTTTCTGTTTCTGCTGCTTAATCTGAGATATATTGAAATAGAAAATTCTGAAGCAGTATTCAGTATAAAAGAATTTTATCCAATACGTATAGGATCCCTGTTGATGTTTTACAGGCAGGTAGAAATCCCTTTAACTGAAATTCATTCTGCCAAAGTGGATTTTGCAACAAAAAAACTTTTGATTTTTATTAATAGTAAAGCCGCCGAAAAAGTGGTAATCCAAATTTTTGTATTACAGTATATGACAGAGGGTAATTTACATACAATCAATAAATCTCTGAAAGATTCATTATAATGATTTACTATACATTATTTAGAATGCAAATTAAATGATATGGTTTTATTTAATTAAAGTGAAGTCTTTTTTTTAACTTTACTTACATCATAAATATGCATTAATACTATGTTGAAAAAAATACTTTTTCTGCTTTTCACAATTTCTGTTTCTGTACATCTTTTAGGACAAAAATATACCCCAAAAGAAATAGATAGTCTTGGTAAAATAGCAGCTTTTAGTATGACCAATAAAAAGGAAGCTTTACAACTGCTTTTTAAATACGTTGATATTGCTGGTGAAAATGGGTATGAGAAGGAAGAAATGTATGCAATGTATCGTGCTTTAACTGTTTATTATGATATGGCAGAATACGAAAAACTAATAGAATATTCTCTAAGACTGGAAGATTATGCTCATAAACTTGGTTATCCGTTTTTTGAAATGCTGGCTATTCGTATGAGGGCAATATCTTATATGAAGTTGGGAGTTTATAATAAATCGGAAAGTTTGTTGAAGCAAGCCCTTGAAAAAGCCTCAAAACTAAAAGGAGATGAGATGTTTGCGGGAAAAGGATCATTATTTAGTGATCTGGTTATCCTCAAAAGTGAAATGAGATTATCTTATGATAAAAGTACATTAGTTTATCTTAAAGAAAGTTTGAAGTGGTATAATAAAATGCAGGATAAAGATAAAAAAGAAATATCCTTAATTCCAATGTACTCTAATATAGGGATGTATTTTTCCGAAGTTCATCAACTTGATTCTGCACGTTACTATAGCCGCAAAGCATTGAGGCTTTCCATTTCAAGAAAAGATACGGTAAATGTGGGTTTTATTTTTAGTAATATGGGTTCTTATTATTATAAGAGTGATGAACAGGATAGTGCTCTTTTCTATTTAAAGAAAGCTTTACCTATTACAAAATTGAGTGCAAGACCTTATCAATTGAAGGATGTTTATGATAATCTTGCTCTTGTTTATGAAAAACAAAAAGATTATAAAAATTCCTTGTTTTACAGAAATAAATATAAAAAACTTGATGACAGCTTGCGCAATGTCGAAAAAATGGCTGTAAATAAAGAATCAATACGGGATAACGAAACAAGTAAACAGCAATCCGGTAGATTTTATATTATTTTAGGGCTTATTTTAAGTGTCTTATTGATCATGGTCTATTATGCAGTAAGATATTTTAAAAGATACCGAAAAGAAAGAAAGGAGAAGAAACAAAAGGAAGTGGTGATTTCTGATTTGGAAGATAAAATGAATGATGCTTTTGAAGAAGTAGTTCAATTAGCAAAATCAGATGATCCTGCTTTTCTTTTAAGATTTAAAGAGATTTATCCGGAATTTTATAAAAAACTATCAGAAACGTATCCTTTTCTCACTTCAGGACAGCTTAAATTTTGTGCATTGCTCCGTCTCAATTTTTCTACTAAGGAAATTGCTCATTATAATCACCTGACTATTCGGGGAATTGAAACCAAAAAAAACAGATTAAGGAAACAACTGGATATTCCTTCGCATGAAGACCTCAATAACTGGATGATGAAATTTTGAAAATTTCGTTTTAATATCTATATGGTATAACAAAATAAAAAAAGGACCTTGGAAAAGGACCTTTTTTATTAAAAGTGGAGTTGGAGGGATTCGAACCCTCGTCCAAACAAGCAATACATAAGATTTCTACATGCTTATTCTACCATTGGTTTTGGACTGGAGGCAGAGGGCAGACACCCAACTTCCAGCTTATCTTCTGAAGTTTTCGAGTTTCAGCCAAAGCATCTGAAACCTTATTCCTGCATTCCTATATCCCAGAATCAAACGCCGCAGAACAGAGCATTTGTGAGATATCTTGCTTCCTTACTATCTTCAGGAAAACGCTTGATCTACTATACTTCGATATTAAGCTGCAAGAGCGAACTCTTCGTTGCCAGTTAAAGTTGTGTAGCAAGGGATTAAAGAGATCGCGCTACGGTTCTCTGCATGCTTACTTACCCATTGATCTTGCTGTCGAAACCAGTCAACCCCATGAATAAAGTAGCTACAAAGATAGGAATTTTTGTTTACATATAGTTCATAATATGACATACTTTTCAGATAATCCCCAGTATGTTTATAGTGCTGTTATTAGTAGTATAACCGATAATAGAGGGGATTCAAAATTTAAAAAATAGTATACTTGTCCACATTATTGTATCTGATTGTGGATAACTTATAATGTGTTTTTTAAAGAAAGTGGAGCTAAATTTTGCAGTTTAATAAAAAATGTCTAGTTTTGCAATCCAAAATGAGATGTAAAATATGTTAATAATTCCAGTAAAAGATGGGGAATCCATCGACAGAGCTTTAAAAAAATATAAAAGAAAATTTGATAAAACGGGTACAGTTCGTCAATTGAGATCTAGACAAGCGTTTATTAAGCCTTCTGTAACTTTAAGACAAGCTAGACTAAAGGCCGCTTACAAACAAAGAGGACTTAGCAAGGAAGAGCAGGCTTAAGATTTTTCTTAACCACATACTAAATTCACTTCTTAAATACGTATATTTGAGAGGTGAATTTTTGTTTTTATACCTTATGTAATGTTAGATAAGTATTTAGAATATTTACAGTTCGAAAAGAGGTATTCGCCTCACACTATTACAAGTTACCGAAAAGATCTTGAAGACTTTTCCCATTTCTACCTTAAAACAGAAGCTTCTGAAGATATTTCCAAGGCTGATAAAAAAGTAATCAGGAATTTTATCGTCGAATTGAGCGAAAATAATATTTCAAAAAGAAGCATCAATAGAAAATTATCATCCCTCAGAAGTTTTTATTTATTCCTTTTAAAGGTCGGTGAAATTAAAGTCTCTCCCACAGAAAGTATATCTTCCCTTAAGTTTTACGCTGAAAAACAGATTCCTATCTCACAGGAAGAAATGCAGGCGCTCAGTGACGGTGTTCTGATAGATCAACCCGATATTCTGGAAAAATGTATTATAGAGGTATTATACCAGACCGGAATGCGTAAAGCTGAGCTTTGTGGCCTGATGTTTGAACACGTTAACCTAGAAGGAAATGAGCTCAAGGTAATAGGAAAAGGAAATAAAGAACGTTTTATTCCCATTTCCGCAGACCTCTCAAATCTGCTTAGAAGTTACCTGGAAATAAGGAAACCTGATACCGAATATAAAACCTATTTTTTCATTAATAAAAAGGGTAAAAAACTCAATGAAAAATTTGTTTATGTGGTAGTTAATAAGTACCTTAGTCTTGTAACAACGAAAGAAAAAAGAAGTCCTCACATCCTTCGGCATAGCTTTGCTACACACGTTTTGGATAATGGGGCGGAGATCTCCAAAGTAAAAAAAATATTAGGGCATTCCAGTCTTGCAAGTACTCAAGTCTATACGAATGCTAATATTGAACAATTGAAAAAAGTGTTTAATCAGGCTCATCCTCGAGCATCTAAAAAAGAAGAATTATGAAGATCACAGTTCAATCAATTGGTTTAACTCCACACGAACCATTAGAATCACACATTGACAAAAAAGTAAGCAAATTGGAAACCTTTTATGATAAAATTCATGAGTGTAAGGTGTTCTTAAAAGTTGAAAATAACTCTGATAGAAACAACAAAACTGCCGAGCTTATTTTAGCCGTCCCAGGCGACGATATCGTTGTAAAAAAGACGTCCGAAACTTTTGAAGAAAGTTTAGACCTATGTGTTGATACTGCTAAAAAGCTATTAATCAAGAAAAAAGAAATGGCGTAGTAAAAAAAGTTTAAAAAAGTTATAGAAAAGTTTGAGAATTCAAAAAATCCGTTCTATATTTGCACTCGCAAAAAGGGAACAGCGATCTTTTGAATTCTTTTTTATATGCCTCCATAGCTCAGTTGGCCAGAGCACGTGATTTGTAATCTCGGGGTCGTGGGTTCGAATCCCTCTGGAGGCTCTTTTTATAAACATGAGGGGAGATTCCAGAGTGGCTAAATGGGACTGACTGTAACTCAGTTGCTTCGGCTTCGTAGGTTCGAATCCTGCTCTCCCCACATTTTATATTAGATGAAAACTTGTGTATCTAAAGGATTTTTCCTAAGTTTGCACAGCGTTACCAATAGTTTTGGAAACAAAATTGCGGAAGTAGCTCAGTTGGTAGAGCGTCAGCCTTCCAAGCTGAATGTCGCGGGTTCGACCCCCGTCTTCCGCTCAAAATAGATCACTCTGCTAGAGGGTGATTTTTTTTTAACTGCTGAAAAGCATAGAGTAGATTCTCTCTAAAGCCTTCAGTTTACATTTTAAAATTGCCTCCATAGCTCAGTTGGCCAGAGCACGTGATTTGTAATCTCGGGGTCGTGGGTTCGAATCCCTCTGGAGGCTCAATTTTAATATAACATGAGGGGAGATTCCAGAGTGGCTAAATGGGACTGACTGTAACTCAGTTGCTTCGGCTTCGTAGGTTCGAATCCTGCTCTCCCCACATTTATATTAATAAAAAAAGTTTTGTAGATTTAAAAGGATTTTCCTAGATTTGCACAGCGTTACCAATAGTTTTGGAAACAAAATTGCGGAAGTAGCTCAGTTGGTAGAGCGTCAGCCTTCCAAGCTGAATGTCGCGGGTTCGACCCCCGTCTTCCGCTCAAAGAAAATCACGCTAATTAGTGTGATTTTTTTGCTTCAATGCCGACTTAGCTCAGCGGTAGAGTGCTTCCTTGGTAAGGAAGAGGTCACGGGTTCAAGTCCCGTAGTTGGCTCTCTATATTTCCCGAATCTTTTCGGGATTTTTTTTACCCTAAAATCTAGTTTTAAGTCTGGTTTATAGTATGCCTCCCAGAAATCTTCAGCAACAAAAAAAACAATAATTACTCCTTTTTTTGTAAAAATTTACCTTAAAATTTAATTAAATCTGTCCATCAGCCTTCAATGGATAATACAGGAACATAAAAATTTCGTTAAATTCGTATAAAATAAGATTTTGATGAATATTCTTTTATTGGAAGACGACCTCATTCTTTCGGCGGAGCTTTGCCGGTTTTTAGAATCGAACAGCTTCACCTGTGATAAGATCTATGATGGCGAAACCTTTCTCCGGCAAATCAAGAACAATACGTATGACCTGTATCTGCTCGACATCAATGTTCCCAAGATAAATGGGCTTGACGTTTGCCAGACCATCCGTTCTTTCGATAAAAATACTCCCATCATCATTATCTCGGCTTACGGAGACATTTCTGATAAAAAAGATGCGTTTACCAGACTTGCAGATGATTACCTGGTGAAGCCTTTCCAGTTTGAAGAGCTGCTGCTGAGAATCAATTCGCTGCTAAGGAGAAAGTCCCCGTCCGATGCTGCAGACCAGGATATCATCAGGGTAGACGACCTTATCATCAATAAAACTGAACAGAAAGTCTATAGAGCAGGCAATGAAATAGCCCTTACTCTTAAGGAATTTCAGCTTCTGGTCTATCTTGCAGAGGCGCAAGGAAGAACCGTTTCCAAGCAGCAGATCACGGAACATGTGTGGGAACATAATTTTAATACGAATACCAATACGGTAGAAGTCTACATCAATTTTTTGAGAAAAAAGATCGATAAGGATTTTAAACTTAAACTTATCCACACCCGTTCTGGTTTCGGATATTACCTAAGCCCATTATAAATGTCTTTAAAAAGAAAGATAGCATTAACATTAAGTATCGCTTTTTCCCTGCTTTTTGCAATGGTGATGGCGGTGATCTATCTATCTTTTAATGATTTTAGAAGAGATGAGTTCAAAGAAAGATTCAGGCAGCGCCTTGAATTTACTTCACACTTCATTTCAAAGTCCAGGAATTTCGAAGAAGAAGCACCTATTTTTTTTAACGAAAATTCAGACAATATCCTTCTCAATGAAACGATCTTAATTTTCAATGCAGACAAAGAACTGGTCTACAGTACAATCAAAGACCGGAATGTAACCTGGGATAATGCGCTTCTCAAAGAGCTGGATGAAAAGAAGATCATATACAGTGAAAAAACTGTTCCGGAGATCTATGCAGCACTTCGAAACATCAATGGGGAGAATTACTACATTCTTACCAGTGCTTTTGATACTAATGGGAAATCGAAACTCGAATACCTTAAATATCTTCTGATCACAGCTTATGTAATGAGTACCCTTCTCATCGGTTTTTTCAGTTATTATTTCATGGGGCAGTTCCTGCGTCCGTTGGAAGATCTGAATACCGAAATTTCCGAAGTTACTGCTCATAAACTTACCACACAGATCCCGGTCCAGGAGTCTGATGATGAGATTAATGTTTTAGCCAAATCCTTTAATACCATGATTGCAAGGTTGGATGATGTCTTTCAGTCACAGAAAGATTTTACGGCAAGTGCATCACATGAAATCAGGACTCCTATTACAAGAATGGCATTTCAGCTGGAAAACCTGATCAAATTTGAAAAGCACTCTCCTGAAACCCTTGCTTCTTTAAAACAGATTCAACGGGATGTGTATCAGTTGTCGGATCTTACCAATTCCCTTTTATTGCTTACAAAATTCGACAAAGAGAATATTCAGAGCATTTATGAAGAAGTAAGGATTGATGAAGTTATTTTTGAAGCCTTCGAAGCAGTAGAAAAAAGTTATCCCACTTTGAAGCTGGATTTTCTGATCTCTGAAGATACTTTGGAAAACGGACTGCTTACGATTAGTGGCATCCATTCTCTTTTAGTCATTGTCTTTATCAATCTTTTTAAAAACGCAGCCGTATATTCTGATGATGCAGAAGTGGATGTTTTGATAACAGAAACCAATGATCAGCTTACGGTTGATGTTATTTCTCATGGAGATACCATACCTGAAGAAGAGCAGGCAAAACTGTTTGAAGCTTTTATGAGAGGTAATAATTCTCAAAATATTTCCGGTTCGGGTCTTGGACTTCGAATTGTTAAACGAATCCTGGAGTATCACAACGCAAGAATCAAATATTCTTCTCCGGCTGAAAGTACAAATAAATTCAGCATCATATTTAATAAACAGCCTTAGTTGCGCTTTTTATAATCTATAGTTGTAAAAACACATACTTATTCCTATTCTCAACCTTAATATGGTTTAAAAGGGTAAGTTTTTAAATAAATTTCGTGTTCCTAAACCAAATTTAATTTTTTTTTAAGGCTTCTTTAAGGCCCTTTTAATCATGTAAAGGCAATTTTGTATCATAAATAAAGATAGAATGAACAAAATTGCAGGGCTGTTTATTGCCATCTCCTCATTCATGGCAGGACAGCAGCAGATGTCACTTTTGGACTGTGAAGAGGCTTTTCAGAAAAATAATCTTCAGCTTCTTGCAGAACAATATAACATCAATATGGCCGATGCAGATATTCTGCAGGCTAAGATTTGGGAACTGCCACAGCTGAGCGGTCAGATCAATGCCTACAATCCTGAAGGTAAAAAAGCTTTTGATATAGGCCATGCCAAAGGAGCGGAGATCACCCAGCTGATCTATATGGGAGGAAAAAAGAAAAATGAAATTGCTTTTGCAAAATCGAACAAAGAACTTGCCCAGCTTCAGTTTTCGCAGCTTTTAGTGGACCTGAGAGCTCAGCTTCGTGCTGCTTATTTCAATTTATATTATGAGAAACAGAAGCTTGGCAATACCAATAAGCAGCTGGAGTATATGAATGACCTGTTAAATGCTTACCGCCTACAGTCTGCCAAAGGTAACGTTTCCCTTAAAGACGAAGTAAGGCTGCAGAGTCTCGTGATCCAGCTTAATAATGATAAACTGGGAATTAATAAAAACATCCTTGAATTTGAACAAAATTTAAAAGTGCTGACCGGAATTTCCGATGAAATAGAGCCGCAGCTTTCTGACGCTGATGCAAAAGGAATTCTTGCAGCCCAGCCCTTCGGAGACGAAGATGAGCTAAAGAGAAAAGCACTGGAACATAATTCTGATTATCAATATTTCCTGAAATTAATTGACAACAGCAAATTATATGCACAGTGGCAGAAATCTCTGAATGTTCCGGACCTTAATGTAGGAGCAGGATGGGACCAGAATGGAGGGACTTTTAAAAATGAGGTAAATCTTATGATCGGGATTCCACTGCCATTATGGAAATCCAATCAGGGAAATGTGGAAAAAGCCAATTATGCCATTCAACAGAACCAGAAAAATGCAGATTATCAGAAACTGAACCTTGAAACTAAAGTTCAGGCTGCCTACAAAACATGGAAAAATCAGTACGACCAGCTTGCAGAAATTAAAACCACAGACCTTAGCAATATGGAGATTGTGTACGATGGAATGCTGAAAAACTTCAGAAAAGGAAATGTCAGCCTTATAGAATTTACAGATTTCATGGACAGTTACAGAGAAACGGCTCTCCAGATCTTCGATATGAAGAATGAAATTATACAATCGGCAGAACAGCTTAATCAACTAGTACAAACGAAAATCTTCTATTAAACATGAAAAAATATATAACCCTAACAATGGTGGTTTTGTCAGTCCTGTCTTGCTCAAAAAAAGAGGAAGAGGCTAAACCACAGGCAAAAAAAGGCTTTGAACTGAGCAACACAATGCTGAAGTCGATTTCTTTAGCAAAAGTTGAGAAAAAAAATATAGAAGACGATTATAATTTTTACGGGAAAATATCCGCAGATAAAAACAGCTATATCGATGTTTATCCGCTGGTTGGAGGAAATGTTTTAAGTGTAAATGTAGAGTTGGGAGATCATGTGACGAAAGGACAGATTTTGGCGACCATCAGAAGTACGGAGTTGGCGGAAGTTCAGAAAGATGTAAGCGATGCAAAAACGGATTTGGTTGTTGCTCAAAAAAATCTTCGTGTTGCCAAGGAAATGTACGAGGGAAAACTGAATACTGAAAGAGATGTACTGGAAGCCAAGAGCCAATTGCAGAAGGCTCAGGACCAAATGCAGAGAGCAAGTGCGGTGAGTACGGTTTATAATGTAAAGAAAGGAAATATTTACAGTGTTGTGGCTCCGATCAGCGGTTATATCGTTCAGAAGAATATCAATAAAGATATGCAGTTGAGAAGTGACAGAAGTGATAATATTTTTGATGTGGCGAATACGACCAATGTTTGGGCGATCATGAATGTTAACGAATCAGACATCGAAAAAATAAGTCTCGGAATGAAAGCCCAGGTTTCCACATTGTCTTATCCGGACAAAGTTTTTGATGGAAAAATTGATAAAATATTTAAAATTATTGATCCGCAAACCAATGCAATGCAGGCAAGAGTTGTTTTAGACAATGCAAACGGATTATTAATTCCTGAAAGTAAGGCAACCATAAAAGTGACAAGCTCAGAAAATAATACGGCCCTTACAGTTCCTTCCAAAGCTGTGATTTTTGATGATAACAGAAGTTTTGTAGTGATTTTTAAATCAAGAACAGATGTTAAGGTTAAAGAAATAAAGATTTTAAAGCAGACCGGAGATATCACTTATGTTTCCGAAGGTTTGTCTGAAGGAGAAGAAGTAATCACTAATAATCAACTTTTAATTTACCGCTCTCTGAATAATTAAAATTGATTTTGAACCATTAAGAGTTATTGCTCATGTTGAAGGAAGAAGTTAAGCTGAATTAAGAAAAACATCTGAAGATATTCTTAAGCATTCCTCTTACCCAAATTCGGCTGCGACTGCTTCATAATCTTAAATCCTAAAATAAAAACTTAATGGTTCAAAAGCCTTCAATTTTTTTAATTAACATCTTTAAAATTGTCCCAACAATTAAACATTTAGTTATTAGTCTAATATCTAAAGTCTAACATCTAATTTCTACTATGAATAAATTCATTAAAAATATAATTGCTTTCTCGCTAAAAAATAAAGCCTTTACCTTTATCTGGGTTGCTATTTTGGCCATTGCGGGTTTTATCAGTTTCAAAAATATGCCCATTGAAGCTTTCCCGGATGTTACCAATACCCAGATTGTTATTATAACCCAATGGAATGGGCGGAGCGCAGAAGAAGTGGAACGTTTTGTGACTACGCCCATTGAATTGGCCATGAGCCCGGTGCAGAAGAAAACGAGTGTGAGAAGTACCACGATGTTTGGTCTCTCTATCGTTAAAATTCTTTTCGACGATGGGGTGGATGATACTTTCGCCAGAAATCAGGTGAATAACCAATTAAGAACCGTAAGCCTTCCTGATGAGGTGGATCCGGAAGTTCAGCCACCCTACGGGCCTACCGGGGAAATTTTCAGATATACCCTGGAAAGTAAAACGAAAGATTCCAGAGAACTGCTGACTTTACAGAACTGGGTAGTCGACCGCGCACTGAGAGGCGTTCCGGGAGTTGCAGACATCAATGTTTTCGGAGGCCAGGACAAGGTTTTTGAATTAAGTATTGATCCGAGAGCTTTGGATAAATACAATCTGACGCCGCTTCAGGTGTATGATGCCGTTACCAAAAGCAATTTAAATGTCGGAGGTGATGTTATTGAGAAAAATGGTCAGGCTTATGTAGTAAGAGGAATCGGTTTGGTTAAATCCATTAATGATATAGGGAATATTACCATTCAAAATGACAACGGAAATCCTGTTTTGGTTAAAAATGTTGCCGAAGTTCACGAAAGTTCAATGCCGAGAGTCGGACAAGCCGGATTGAATAATCATGAAGACACCGTTGAAGGAATTGTTGTAATGAGAAAAGGGGAGAACCCAAGGGAAGTTCTGGTTGGAGTGAAAGCCAAAATCAAAGAGCTTAATGAAAAGGTTCTTCCGAAAGATGTCAAAATGGTAACCTTCTACGACCGTGACAACCTGATGGACTTCACGACACACACCGTGATGCACAACCTGATCGAGGGAATCATTCTTGTTACGGTGATTGTTCTGATCTTTATGGCAGACTGGAGAACCACGCTCATTGTTTCCATTATTATTCCACTGTCCCTGTTGTTCGCATTTTTATGCTTAAAGCTTGCCGGGATGAGTGCCAACCTGCTTTCGCTGGGTGCGGTAGATTTCGGGATTATTATTGACGGAGCTGTCGTCATGGTGGAAGGACTTTTTGTCATGCTCGATCATAAAGCGCTTAAATATGGAACAGAAAAATTCAATAAACTGTCAAAAGGAGGCTGGATCAAGCAGACTGGAACAGGTTTAGGAAAAGCCATCTTCTTTTCAAAATTAATCATCATTACATCGTTAATCCCTATTTTCTCTTTCCAGAAAGTGGAAGGGAAGATGTTTTCACCATTAGCATTTACCTTAGGATTTGCTTTGATAGGGGCATTGGTATTCACTCTGACATTGGTTCCCGTTCTTTCCCACATTTTATTAAATAAGAATGTAAAAGAAAAAAATAACCCGTTTGTTAATTTCTGGGATAGAATTGTACTCAAAGGATTCAACTATACTTTTCAACATAAAAGAATGAGTTTAATTGTTGCCATATCTTTCATGGTAGTGACGTTATTCTCAGGAAAATTTTTAGGAACAGAATTCCTGCCCCAGCTGAATGAAGGTTCACTTTGGATTACTGCAGAAATGCCGATGAGTTCATCATTAAAAGAATCTCTGAAAACCGCAGACCTTTTAAAGAAAGACATTATGAGCTTTCCTGAAGTTACCGATGTCTTGGCTCAAACCGGACGGAGTAATGACGGAACAGACCCGAACGGATTTGGATTTGTGCAGTTTGCCGTCAATCTTCAGCCTAAAGACGAATGGAAACGCAAGATCAGCTACGAAGAACTGATCGAGGAAATAGATAAAAAGCTCAGAAGCTACCAGGGAATTACTTTTAATTATTCCCAACCCATCTCAGATAATGTAGCAGAAGCCGTAGCTGGTTTCAAAGCGGAGAACGGAATCAAAATTTATGGTGATAATCTGGAAACCCTGGATAAATTGGCGGATGAGGTTTTAAAACAGATCAAAGACGTAGACGGAGTAAAAGATCCGGGGATCATTAAAAATATCGGTCAGCCGGAAGTAAGTGTCGTGCTGGACCGGGATAAAATGGCGGCTTACGGAGTAATGCCCGACGACGCACAGTCTGTACTGGAAATGGCTTTTGGAGGAAAAACAGCATCGGAAATGTTTGACGGTGAAAGAAAATTCCCGATTCGTCTCAGGTATTCCCAGGAATACAGAAAAGATGAAAATGATATTGCTTCCTTAATGGTTCCTACACAAGACGGGGCAAAGATTCCGCTGAAGGAAATCAGTACCATTGTAAAAGATAACGGAGCTGCATTTATTTACAGAGATGATATTAAAAGATACATCGGGGTGAAATTCTCGATTCGTGACCGTGATTTAGGAAGTACCATTGCGGATGCACAGAAAAGAGTGGCCAATATTGATCTTCCGGACGGTTATTCCATTGGCTGGACAGGTCAGTTTGAAAACCAGCAGAGAGCTTCACACAGACTAGCGCAGGTGGTTCCGATCAGCATTCTGGGGATTTTCTTCTTACTGTTCATCCTTTTTGGAAATATGAAAGACTCATTGCTGGTATTGGCGAACGTACCTTTTGCACTGATCGGAGGGATTATTGCCCTGCATCTTACCAGAATGAATTTCGGAATTTCAGCCGGAGTGGGAATGATTGCTTTGCTCGGTATCTGTATCCAAAATGGAGTCATCCTTATTACTGAGTTTCATCAGAATGTCAAGAACGGACTCACTTTAGATAACGCCATATTAAACGGGGTAAAATCCAGAACCCGCCCTGTTATCATGACAGCTCTGATGGCTTCGATAGGATTGATGCCTGCCGCATTGTCCACAGGTATCGGTTCGGAATCTCAGAAACCCTTAGCGATCGTGATTATCGGAGGGTTAATTACAGCAACTATATTAACATTGTTGATCTTCCCGATTATTTTCTGGATCTTCAACAGGACGAAAAAGTCCCAACAGATTTAATATTTCTTCTATCTATATATTATGTGAGGCGCGGAAAACTATGTTTTCCGCGCTTCTTGCATCAAAATAATCATGTGTTTTCTTAAGCCACAATCCTGTTAAAAGTTCCTGGACCATATTTTCGGGTATTATATTATCTTCAAAAATTGTTAGCCCGGAAAAATATTAGAATAATTAACATCTAAAAGAAGGATAAAGATTCTCATAATATTATTGTATTCTATTATATATACGAGGAAATATTAATGGCGGTTTTTATAGTGTAATTTTATTTGCAAATATTTTTTTACTTCCTATATTATTCAGAATTAGTCACATACTTTATGCTTTCAAATAAAAACGTTTATAATGATTTTTTTCAATCCGGAAATTTGTGTAAATTTGCAGTCTCAATACATTGAAATATAAGGTTTGTGCTTCTTTGATTGAATATTGAAACTTTTTTAAATAAAAAAGATTTTAGTATTTAAAAAATCATTATATTTGCACACCGAAAAATTGAAAAATAATAAAATAAATAATTTTAAATCATGGCAAAGGAAACGTTTAATCGTAACAAACCACACTTGAACATTGGTACTATTGGTCACGTTGACCATGGTAAAACTACTCTTACAGCTGCAATTTCTGCTGTACTAGCTAGCAAAGGTCTTGCTGAGAAAAAAGACTTCTCTGCAATTGACTCTGCTCCAGAAGAAAAAGAAAGAGGTATTACTATCAATACTGCTCACATCGAATACGAAACTGAAAAAAGACACTATGCTCACGTTGACTGTCCAGGTCACGCGGATTACGTAAAGAACATGGTAACTGGTGCTGCTCAAATGGACGGAGCTATCGTAGTATGTGCTGCAACTGACGGTCCAATGCCTCAGACTAGAGAACATATCCTACTTTGCCGTCAGGTAAATGTACCTAGAATCGTTGTTTTCATGAACAAAGTTGACATGGTGGATGATGCTGAGTTGTTAGAGCTTGTTGAAATGGAGCTTAGAGACTTATTATCTACTTACGATTTTGACGGAGATAACTCTCCAGTAATTCAAGGTTCTGCATTAGGTGCTCTTACAGCAGCTACAGCAGCTACTCCTGATACTGAAGACAAGTGGTTCAAGAGCGTTGAAGAATTAATGGATGCTGTTGATAACTGGATCGAGCAGCCACCAAGAGATACTGATAAGCCATTCTTGATGCCAATCGAAGACGTATTCTCTATTACAGGTAGAGGTACTGTTGCAACTGGTAGAATCGAAGCTGGTATTATCAATACAGGTGATCCTGTTGATATCATCGGTATGGGTGAGGAAAAATTAACTTCTACTATTACAGGAGTTGAGATGTTCAGAAAAATCCTTGACAGAGGTGAAGCTGGTGATAACGTAGGTCTATTGTTGAGAGGTATTGAAAAAACTGACATCAAGAGAGGTATGGTAATCGCTAAGAAAGATTCTGTTAAGCCACACAAAAAATTCAAAGCATCAGTTTATATCCTTTCTAAAGAAGAAGGTGGACGTCACACTCCATTCCACAACAAGTACCGTCCTCAGTTCTACGTAAGAACTACTGACGTTACAGGTGAGATCTTCTTACCAGAAGGTGTAGAAATGGTAATGCCTGGTGATAACTTAGAGATCACTGTAGAATTGTTACAGCCAATCGCTCTTAACGTAGGTCTTAGATTTGCGATCAGAGAAGGAGGTAGAACAGTTGGTTCAGGTCAGGTAACTGAAATCTTAGACTAATCATCTTAAAATAAATAAAGCTTCCGGAAGGAAACTCTCGGAAGCTTTTTATCTACGGGCATCGTCCAATGGTAGGATACCGGTCTCCAAAACCGTTGATCAGGGTTCGAATCCTTGTGCCCGTGCAAATATTAATTATGAGTTCATTTGTCGATTTTTTAAAAGGTTCTTATAACGAATTCAGACATAAAGTTGAATGGCCAAAGTGGGCTGATCTTCAGTCTTCTACTATTGTGGTAACTATTGCTACAGTGATTTTGGCATTGTTTACCTTTGGAGTTGATGAATTGTTTTCAAAAGCAATCAGCAACATAATTGGAATGCTAATTAACGTGTTCAACTAAAAAAGTATTTTCCCATAATGAGCGAATTGAAATGGTATGTGCTGAAAGCAATCAGCGGACAGGAAAATAAAGTGAAAAACTATATTGAGACAGAAATCAAACGTTTAGGGTTTGAGCAGTACGTTACTCAAGTGGTTATTCCTATGGAAAAGGTTATTCAGATCAGAAACGGAAAAAAAGTTCCTAAAGAGAAACCTTACTATCCTGGATACTTAATGATCGAAGCTGATCTGATGGGAGAAATTCCTCACGCAATTAAAAACATTCCGGGAGTAATATCTTTCTTAAGCTTAACAAAAGGAGGTGATCCTGTTCCGATGAGAAAATCTGAGGTCAACAGAATGCTGGGAAGAATGGATGAGCTTTCAGAATTTGCAACCGATGTTGAGATTCCGTTTATTGTAGGTGAAAACGTTAAAGTAATTGACGGACCTTTCAATGGATTCAACGGAACTGTTGAAAAAATTCTTGAAGACAAGAAGAAAATTGAAGTTTCTGTACTGATCTTCGGTAGAAAAACTCCAATGGAGCTTAGCTATATGCAAGTAGAAAAGGTATAATTCATACTTTTAAAATATATAAAGACTGCTGTTTCGGCAGTCTTTTTTTATGATTATGTTTTTTTTGTTCTTTTATTTTTGTTAAAAGGGCAGTTATGAAAAAGATTGGTGAAACACAGGGGCTTTAAAAGAATTTGATTGGATATGCTTAATATTGGAAGTAAGTTTGTATTGCTTGGTTTCCATATTGTAATAAACTCATTTTAGATTTTAATAAGACAATAAAACACTAAAAATATACCCAAGACTAAAAAATTTCAGTCCCATGGAGCTTTGTCTTTTATAAATGTAAATAAAAAAATATTCATATTCTTTTCTAAAAATCAGCACTTTCCATTTGCTAATTCAAAAATATTTCATAATTTTGCAGTCCGAAAAGTAGATTTACTGTATGTGAGTCGGTAATCTGCTGAATAATAAATGCTTCCAAACTCATTAATTATTCAAACTAAAAAAATTAAAAATGGCTAAGAAAGTCTTTAAAATGGTAAAGCTTCAGGTGAAAGGTGGCGCGGCTAACCCTTCTCCACCAGTAGGTCCAGCATTGGGTTCTGCAGGTGTGAACATCATGGAGTTTTGTAAGCAATTTAACGGGAGAACCCAAGATAAGCCAGGGCAAGTTTTACCTGTAGTAATTACAGTATACGAAGACAAATCTTTTGAATTCGTTATTAAAACTCCACCTGCAGCAATTCAGTTAATGGATGCGGCTAAGATCAAAGGAGGTTCCGGAGAACCAAACAGAAACAAAGTAGGTTCTGTATCTTGGGATCAGGTAAAGAAAATCGCTGAGGATAAAATGACTGACCTTAACTGCTTTACAATGGATTCTGCAGTTTCTATGGTTGCAGGTACTGCTAGATCTATGGGATTAAGAGTAACAGGAACTAAACCAACTTTTAACGCTTAAAACTAATAGAAATGGCAAAATTGACTAAAAAGCAAAAGGAAGCTTTAAGCAAAGTAGAAAAAGGAAGAATCTATAACCTTGAAGAAGGTTCTGCTCTTGTAAAAGAAGTAAACACTACAAAGTTTGATGCTTCTGTAGATATCGCTGTAAGATTGGGTGTAGATCCAAGAAAAGCAAACCAAATGGTAAGAGGTGTTGTATCTCTTCCTCACGGTACTGGTAAAGATGTTAAAGTTTTGGCATTGGTTACACCAGATAAAGAAGCTGAAGCAAAAGAAGCTGGAGCTGATTATGTAGGTCTTGACGAATATTTACAAAAAATAAAAGAAGGTTGGACAGATGTTGACGTTATCGTTACTATGCCAGCTGTTATGGGTAAATTAGGTCCATTAGGTAGAGTATTAGGTCCAAGAGGTCTTATGCCTAACCCTAAATCAGGAACTGTAACTATGGAAATTGGTAAAGCAGTAACTGAAGTAAAAGCAGGTAAAATTGATTTCAAAGTAGACAAGTATGGTATCATCCATGCTGGTATTGGTAAAGTATCTTTCGATGCTGTTAAAATCAAAGAAAATGCTCAGGAATTAATTTCTACATTGATCAAAATGAAACCAACTGCTGCTAAAGGTACTTATGTGAAGAGCATTTATTTGTCTTCTACAATGAGCCCGGGTATTGCAATTGATAGTAAATCTGTTAACTAATAATAATCCTTAAGACAATGACAAAAGACCAAAAAGTTGTAGCAATACAAGAGATCAAAGATTTGCTTCAGGATGCGAAAGTAGTTTATGTAGCAGATTTAGACGGTTTGAACGCTGCTAAATCTTCTGATTTCAGAAGACAGGCTTTCAAGCAGAATATTAAAGTGAAAGTAGTAAAAAATACACTTTTACAGAAAGCAATGGAGCAGATTGACGGAGTAGATTTCTCTGAAATGTTCCAAACATTCAAAGGTAACTCTGCATTAATGGTTGCTGATACAGCTAACGCTCCAGCAAAATTAATTAAAGACTTCAGAAAAAAAGAAGAGAAGCCGGCATTAAAGTCTGCTTTTGTACAGGAAACTTTCTATGTTGGTGACAACAATCTTGATGCCTTAGTAAGCATTAAGTCTAGAGAAGAAATGATCGGTGAAATCATCGGATTGCTTCAGTCTCCAATTCAAAGAGTTGTTTCTGCTCTTCAAAACAAATCTGAAACAGTAGAAACTGCGGCTGAAGAAGCTGCACCTGCTGTAGAAGAAACTCCTGCTGCTGAGGCTCCGGAAGCTCCTGCTGCAGAAAGCACTGACGAAACGCCAGCTGCTGAATAATTACACTCAAAAAATTAAATAAATAATCAACAAAAACATTACAACAATGTCAGATTTAAAAAATTTAGCTGAAACGCTAGTAAACCTAACAGTAAAAGACGTAAACGAATTAGCTACTATCCTTAAGGATGAGTACGGAATTGAGCCAGCTGCTGCTGCTGTAGTAGTTGCTGCAGGTGGTGCAGGTGAAGCTGCTGAAGAAAAAACAGAATTCGATGTAATTCTTAAGTCTGCAGGTGCTTCTAAATTGGCTATCGTTAAATTGGTAAAAGATTTAACTGGTGCTGGTCTTAAAGAAGCTAAAGATATCGTAGACGGAGCTCCTGCTGCTATCAAGCAAGGAATCTCTAAAGACGAAGCTGAAGCTCTTAAGAAGCAATTAGAAGAAGCTGGTGCTGAAGTAGAATTGAAATAATTCAATTTACTATAAAATAAGAAGCCCGGACAGCAATGTCCGGGCTTTTTTGTTTTTATAACATTCTAAAAATCAATGTATTTTGTTAAAATAATCAAGTATTATTGATATGTATGTTTTGATAATTGATTATTGTTGTGTATATCGTAAAAATTAACATAATTAAATGTTTATTATTTGCTTAAATGTTTGTTTTTTGTTAAAATTTAATATTAAAAAGTTGTTTTAATTGAAAATTTACTATATTTGTACCGAAAAAAAACACATACATCATTGAAAATAAATTACTTTATCTTCTATAGCTGTGCTATAGCATATTGTATCAATATGTTGTTTGCATGGCAGATAGGAAAACCCGGCGCCACATCTTTAGCAGTACAGAATTCTACTGTATCATGCTCTCTTTATAAAACTGGTGAGTTTACAAAATATTCACAAAAAGATAAGATTCCCGTTCTTAGTAAGGCTTCTATAGAAATGAGTAAGCGGTATGCTGGTATCAGGCATCTGAGCTTCATATGCAGAGACGCAGGAATTGTGCAACAGTATAAATGCACTAGACATTCTGTTGAAGATCCTAAAATTGAGGCAGGTTTTGACTTTGTCATTAAGTTTCCGGATAAATTATCTTAATCGTACATCTTCCAATTGCTTTAACGAAAACAAATATTAGTAGTAATAGCTTTATCCTTTATGAGTGTCACCCCATAAACGCACAGGTTGGAATTAATACATGTTAAGCTATACAGTATTTGAGTTCAATAGTATAAAAAAAACATAAAACATAAAAAAACAACAAATATCAATTTAATGAAAAACAAATTATTAACACTTGCTGTTTTATCCTTTACAGGATATCTCATAAACGCACAAGTTGGAATTAATACTGGTCTTCCCCAGGCTACATTGGATGTAGTCGGGTTTCCAACAAATATCAATAAGCCTGATGGAATTATTGCACCAAGGCTTTCATTGAGCCAATTGGCTGCTAAAACGTACGCTGCAGCTCAGACGGGGGCTTTGGTATATGTTACATCTATTAACGCTACTCCTGCTGGTTCAACGATTAATGTAGCAACTCCGGGATATTATTATTTTGATGGAACAGTATGGATATTTACTACGCCTTCAGACTGGCATACTACTGGGAACTCAGGGACAACCGCCGCCGCCGGTGTAGTGGGAAGTACAATTTCTTCCGGAAATTTTTTAGGAACAAAAGATTCTCAGAATTTGGTAATTGCTACGGCTGGTGCAATAAAAGGAATTTTATATACTGATGGTACTTTACGTGGTGGAAATACCACAGCTGCCGGTCCATATGCTTCTCTTGTATGGGGATCAAACAATACAATATCAGATACAACATTATCTTCTAGTGTTGTTCTGGGCAAAGATAATACGGTTTCCGCACAGGGGCCTAATTTTCCAGGTGTTGCTATAGGTTCGGGTAATACAACTACTAACGGAGCAAAAGCAATTGGTAATAATAATAATCTGAATGGATCCAATCAATTCGCAATGGGTAATCTCAATGCGGCTGTTGCGGGTAGTACTTCTGGTATTGCCTTGGGGAATAATAATACTTTCGCGGGCTTTGTTTTGGGATCATCAAATAATGTAACGAGTAGTAATTACGCTTTTGGAAATAGTAACACAGTGACTGCTTCAGGAGGTGCGGCTATGGCGATAGGTATTGGAGCGCAGGCAACAACAGCTAACCAGACTATATATGCTAATACTCAGCATGCTTTTTTCGGGCAATCAACAGCTACTAACACGGTTGTAGGAATAAATATGGCTCCTACAGCGGCATCTTCAACCGGAGCGGCTATTCAGATGAAAGGAATTGCTGCTGCTGCGGGTACATCTTGTACTTCAGCCGAAGAAGGAGCAATTCGATATAATATTACTATACATGCTCATGAAGGCTGCAATGGCACAATTTGGAAGGCATTCTAATTTAAAATAAACACAAAACTTAATAAAAACAAAAACAAAAAAAATGGCAAAAAAATTATTCGAGAAATTTGCAGTCATGCTGATGATATTTATGATGTCAGCGGCAGTATCTGCTCAAAAAGGCTATGAGCCTATCCGAGGGATGGGGGTAGAAGCTAAACCTGTAAATAATTCAGGTATTTGTTTGGCGTGTTATAACGGGAGTATGAATCCTGTAATAGATGCGAATCTGGATAATAGTGTAAGTATGGGGAACTTTGCTTCTTTAGTAAGTGGAAACGGTATATCTGTGAAAAACACAAATACTACTTATCCTGCAGGATACATTACAGGTTTTAATGTGGATTTGGGGACAAGTTTTATCACAGTAGACCTGTTAAGTTCATTAAGAATCAGTACCTATAAAAATGGAGTGCTTCAGGAATCTACTACAAGCAGTACCTTATTGTCTGTTCCTGCGTTCGGAGGAAGCAAAAACAGAATTTTCCTGCATATGAAAACGACAAGAGAATTTGACGAAGTAAGACTATACCAAACCAATGTACTGTCTATATTCAGTGCACTGAATGTATATTATGCCTTTGCATTTGATCCTACTAAAGTTCCTGTTGATAACAATGGAATCTGTGATGATATTATTGCGGGAAGTGGTGTAGATGGAAACGTATCAGGAAGCAGCAGCTTCATTGCTCCGCTTTCTTTTGTTCAAAACAGAGAAAGAATAGGGGACGGAGATAAGAATTCTTACGGATCAATTGTATTGCCGGCTGGACTTCTTGGATCTTACTCAGTAGGAGTATTGGATAAAAATCAGGTTTATCCGGCAGGAAACAAAGCAGGTTTTGTGATCTCTCCTGACGATGAAGGAAAACTTTTAAGTGCAGAGTTCTTAAAGAATATTACAGTAGAAACTTATTTATATGGCCAGCTTCAGGATTCTAGGACATTATCTGATGGTGGTGGTTTAATTAACATTAAAGTTCTGGGCTTTGGTACCGGAAAACAAAAAGTTTCAGTGACAACAACTAAGCCTTTTAACGAAGTGCGTTTGAAAGTTACGCAGACTTTAGGTGTTAATCTGGGATCTTTAAAAGTATATTATGCATTTGAGGAGCCTGCATCTTGTGAATGTAATGATAAAATCCAGACAAGTGGTTCTGCAATTCAGGGAAACCTGGTATCAGGAACTAACTGGACTTCCGGTCCTGGACTTTTTGGTCTTATTTTAGCGAAAATGGTAAACCCAGCGGCTATTGTAGATACCAATACATCTAATTATGCTACAGCAACTATTCCTGCTGCTTCATTGTTAAGTATTTTCTCAGCATATGCAACTGTAAGTACCAATAGCTTACTTCCTGCTAATACGTATGCTGGATTTACATTGGAAAAAGCTGCGAATCTGATCGGGGTGAGTGTTCTTGAAAATATTACGGTAACCCTTTACAATAATAATACTCAGACAGACATTTTCACAAGTACAGGAAGCCTAATTAGTGGAAATTTCTTCACTACAGATTCCAATAAATTTTATGTAGGAGGTAAGGCGACCAAACCTTTCAACCGTATTAAAGTGACGTTCTATAGTGGTACAGGGGTGCGTATTCCTCAGAACTACTATATCTATAATGCATTTGCAAGCAGAGACGATGATAATGATGGAGTGCCAAACTGCTTCGATCAGTGTCCTAACGGTAATGACAGTATTGATAATAACGGTAACGGTATTCCGGATTGTGCAGAAGGATGTACAGCGGTCAATGACAAATCTCCTACTATTGATACAGATGGTGACGGAATTGTGGATGCATGTGACCTTGATTCTGATAATGATGGAATTCTGGATGCTGTTGAAGATTTGAATCATGATGGCTTATTTGAGAATGATGACGTAGAAGGAGATCTTTTTGTTATTCCTACTTTAGGTGATGGTATTGCTGATTATTTGGATTTAGATTCTGATAATGATGGTATTCTTGATTTATTTGAATCAGGTGTTCCAACATCAGTAATTGATCAGATTGATGCAGATCATAATGGTGTTATAGATTTAGGTGTGGCTGTAGGTGCTAATGGTATTGCTGATATTTTGGAAACTTCTCCGGATTCAGGTGTATTGAAATATGCTACTAAAAATACTGATGGAGATGCTGATCTTGATTTTGTAGATCTTACCTCAAACGGTGCAAGCTTCGATTTATATGCTATTGGTAAAGGTAACCTGGATGACCTTGGTTCAGGATTTATTTCCAGAATCAATGATGTGGATAAAGATGGTATTCAGGCTGTTGTGGATACAGATCTTGTAAAGAGAGGAGCACCTGATTCTCCATTATCTCCTTACGCTGCTCAGTTAAAGAGTGCTTTGGCGAAGTCAGGTAAAGGAATAGCTGATTCAGATGTTACTTCAACTGCAAGTGATATTAGTGTGTATCCTAACCCGGTTAAATCAGGTGAAAATTTAAACGTTAAATCTGGAGAAGCAGGAACTTATACACTATTCTCTGCTCAAGGGCAATTAATCAAATCAGATAAATTCTCTGGTAATGCTGAAATTAATACAGCTTCACTACCGGCAGGTGTTTATATTGTAAAAATAGAAACTAAATCAACAATGAAATCTTATAAGATCATTGTAAAATAATTTTCACATTTTATAAAATGAAAGGCTGTCCTTCGGGACGGCCTTTTTTATTTGAAAACTTTTAATGCTCTCAAAATGAAGAGGTTTTATTTGTCTATATGAATGTAATTTCGTACCTTTGTCCCTCTTTTGGCGCGAATAATTGTTTGTAAATCTATAAAATATTGAAAATCAACTCTTTCATGGAAAATAATGAAAGGGATTTCTCGTATATAGATACTGCGGCTAGTTCTGCCTCAAAAGTAAATAAAAATATTTTGCATTACGCTGTGAAAAGATATACCAGCGTTGCAGTTAGGATTAGATTGTAAGAATAAAGAACAAAGAATAAAGACGATTTCTAATAGCGCCAAACATTATGAAGTCTTTTATCTTTTCTCTCTTTTTCTTTTTCTTTCCTGATATTTTTTAATGAATCAAAATATTTTTTAACCCTTTCTTAAAAGTTTTATGAGTAAAACAACAGCAACTACAAGGGGGAATCAGAGAATTAACTTCTCATCAGCTAAAGGAAAAATTATCACTCCTGACTTCCTGGATATCCAGTTAGAGTCTTTCAGAGATTTTTTCCAGCTTGATACCCTTCCAGAAGACAGAACAGACGAAGGTTTATACAGAACCTTCCAGGAAAACTTCCCGATCACCGATTCTAGAAATCAGTTCGTATTGGAATTCCTTGATTATCTGGTAGATTCTCCACGTTATTCAATTAACGAGTGTGTGGAAAGAGGATTGACGTATTCAGTTCCTCTTAAAGCAAGACTTAAATTGTATTGTACAGACCCTGAGCACGAGGATTTCCAAACTGTGGTTCAGGATGTGTATTTAGGCCCGGTTCCTTATATGACGCCTAGTGGATCTTTCATCATCAATGGTGCTGAAAGAGTTATTGTTACGCAGCTTCACCGTTCACCTGGTGTATTCTTCGGACAGACTTACCACGCAAACGGAACTAAACTGTACTATTCAAGAATTATCCCTTTCAAAGGATCTTGGATGGAATTTACGACCGATATCAACAGCGTTATGTACGCGTATATCGACCGTAAGAAAAAGTTACCATTAACTACCCTGTTAAGAGCGATCGGTTACGAATCTGATAAGGATATCCTTCAGATTTTCGACCTTGCTGAAGAAGTGAAAGTTTCTAAAGCGGCCCTTAAGAAAGTAGAAGGAAGAACATTGGCTGCGAGAGTATTGAACACTTGGTTCGAGGATTTCGTAGACGAAGATACAGGTGAAGTAGTTTCTATCGAAAGAAACGAAATCATCCTGGACAGAGAAACAATTCTTGAAAAAGAACATTTAGATCTTATTCTTGATGCTGGTGTGAAATCTATCCTGATTCACAAAGAAAACAGCAATGAATTCTCTATCATCCAGAATACATTACAGAAAGACCCTACCAACTCTGAAAAAGAAGCGGTAGAGTACATCTATCGTCAGTTAAGAAATGCAGATCCGCCAGATGAGGAAACAGCAAGAGGAATTATCGAAAAATTATTCTTCTCTGAGCAAAGATATTCTCTTGGTGAAGTTGGACGTTACAGGCTAAACAAAAAGTTAGGTCTTAATATTCCAACTACAACTGAAGTTCTTACAAAAGAAGATATCATTGCTATTGTAAGACACTTGATCGAGCTTGTTAACTCTAAAGCTGAGGTTGATGATATTGACCACTTATCAAACAGAAGAATTAAAACTGTTGGTGAGCAATTGGCAGGACAGTTCGGTGTAGGTCTTTCAAGAATTGCAAGAACAATCAAGGAAAGAATGAACGTTAGAGATAACGAAATCTTTACTCCACTAGATCTTGTAAATGCAAAAACATTAACATCAGTAATTAACTCGTTCTTTGGTACCAACCAGCTTTCTCAGTTCATGGACCAGACCAACCCGCTTTCAGAGATCACGCACAAGCGTAGACTTTCTGCACTAGGGCCTGGTGGTTTATCAAGAGAAAGAGCAGGTTTCGAGGTTCGTGACGTTCACCATACCCACTACGGAAGAATTTGCCCGATTGAAACTCCGGAAGGACCAAACATCGGTTTGATTTCATCTCTAGGAATCTATGCTAAAATCAATACCTTAGGTTTCATCGAAACTCCATACAGAAAAGTAGAAAATAGTAAAGTAGACCTTACTGCAGATCCTATTTATCTGAATGCAGAAGACGAAGAAGATAAAGTAATTGCTCAGGCGAACGTAGAATTGACTGATAACGGTGATTTCTTAACAGACAGGATTATCGCAAGACTAGATGGTGACTACCCGGTAGTTGAGCCATCTCAGGTTAACCTTATCGATGTAGCTCCAAACCAGATCTCTGGTATTTCAGCTTCATTGATTCCGTTCCTGGAGCATGATGATGCGAACCGTGCATTGATGGGATCCAACATGATGCGTCAGGCAGTTCCTCTATTGAAGCCACAAGCTCCAATCGTGGGTACAGGTCTGGAACAGCAGGTTGCCAAAGATTCAAGAATCTTGATCAATGCTGAAGGTACAGGTCTTGTAGAATATGTAGATGCTGATAAGATCACCATCAAATATGAAAGAAGCGCTGACGAAGATTTAGTACAGTTTGAATCTGCTACTAAAACTTACCACCTTACTAAGTTCAGAAAAACCAACCAGAGTACAACAATTACACTGAGACCAAACGTAAGAGTAGGTGAAACAGTGCATAAAGGACAGGTACTTTGCGACGGTTATGCTACTGAAAACGGAGAATTAGCTCTTGGTAGAAACTTAGTGGTAGCCTTCATGCCTTGGAAAGGATATAACTTTGAGGATGCCATCGTAATCAACGAAAAAGTGGTACGTGAAGACTGGTTTACTTCAATCCACGTTGATGAGTATTCACTTGAAGTTCGTGATACCAAATTAGGTATGGAAGAACTGACAGCAGATATTCCTAACGTTTCTGAAGAAGCAACTAAAGATCTTGACGAGAACGGTATGATCAGAATCGGAGCTGAAGTGAAGCCTGGTGATATTATGATCGGTAAGATTACGCCAAAAGGTGAATCTGACCCAACTCCGGAAGAGAAACTTCTTAGAGCCATCTTTGGTGACAAAGCTGGTGATGTGAAAGATGCTTCATTGAAAGCAGATTCTTCATTAAGAGGTGTTGTGATCAATAAAAAATTGTTCTCCAGAAATATTAAAGATAAAAAGAAAAGAACTGAAGAAAAACTTAAGCTTGAAGAGATTGAAAACACTTACAAGGCTAAGTTTGATGAGTTGAGAAACACTTTAATTGAAAAATTAAACACACTGGTAGGCGGTAAAACTTCTCAGGGAGTTACCAATGACCTTGATGAAGAAATCATCGGTAAAGGTGTGAAGTTCACTCATAAATTATTGACTTCAGTTGAAGATTACGTAAACGTAAGCGGTGCAGACTGGACTGTAGATAACGATAAGAATGAATTGGTAAAACAGTTAATTCACAACTATAAAATCAAGTTCAATGATATCCAGGGAGTTAAAAACCGTGAGAAGTTCGCTATTTCTATCGGAGATGAGCTTCCTGCAGGAATCATGAAATTGGCAAAAGTGTATATCGCTAAAAAACGTAAGTTGAATGTAGGGGATAAAATGGCAGGACGTCACGGTAACAAAGGTATCGTTTCAAGAATCGTTCGTGAAGAAGATATGCCATTCCTTGAAGACGGAACACCGGTAGATATCGTATTGAATCCACTTGGGGTACCTTCCCGTATGAACATCGGACAGATTTATGAAACAGTTCTTGGATGGGCTGGTCAGAAACTGGGTCTGAAGTTCGCTACACCAATTTTCGATGGGGCAAGCCTTGATCAGATCACTGAATATACAGAAAAAGCTGGTCTTCCGAAATTCGGTAACACTCACCTTTATGATGGTGGTACAGGAGAAAGATTTACTCAGCCTGCTACAGTAGGTATTATTTATATGCTGAAACTAGGACACATGGTTGATGATAAGATGCACGCACGTTCTATTGGTCCTTACTCATTGATTACTCAGCAGCCGTTAGGAGGTAAAGCTCAATTCGGAGGTCAGAGATTCGGAGAGATGGAGGTTTGGGCTCTTGAAGCATTTGGAGCATCAAATATCCTGAGAGAGATTCTGACTGTGAAGTCGGATGACGTGATTGGTAGAGCAAAAACTTATGAAGCAATTGCAAAAGGTGAATCGATGCCTGAACCAGGTATTCCGGAATCATTCAATGTATTACTTCACGAATTACAAGGACTTGGACTTGATGTAAGACTTGAGGAATAATTTTAAATTTTGAGTGTTGAATTTTGAATCAATTCAGAATTTATAATCCAAAATTTATAATCCAAAATCTAAAATCTAAAAAATGTCAAATAAAAATAAATCAAGTAGATTTAATAAAATAACCATCGGTTTAGCTTCACCGGAATCGATTCTTCAGGAATCAAGAGGGGAAGTTTTAAAACCGGAAACTATTAACTACAGAACACATAAACCTGAAAGAGACGGTTTGTTCTGTGAAAAAATCTTTGGTCCGGTAAAGGATTACGAATGTGCTTGTGGTAAATACAAGAGAATTCGTTACAAAGGGATCGTTTGTGACCGTTGTGGAGTAGAAGTTACTGAGAAAAAAGTAAGAAGAGAGAGAATCGGACACATCAACCTTGTAGTGCCTATTGCGCACATCTGGTATTTCCGTTCATTACCGAACAAAATCGGTTACCTTTTAGGAATTCCTTCTAAGAAATTAGACATGATCATCTACTACGAAAGATATGTAGTGATTCAGCAGGGTATTGCTAAAAAATTAGACGGTTCTGACTTCGATAATATGGAGTTCCTTACAGAAGAAGAGTACCTTGATATCATGGACACTCTTCCTGTGGAAAACCAGTATCTTGATGATTCTGATCCAAACAAATTCATCGCCAGAATGGGTGCTGAAGCTGTTGAAGATCTGTTAAAAAGAATCGATCTTGATGCATTGTCTTTCGATTTAAGACACAAAGCTCACAATGAAGGTTCCAAGCAAAGAAGAACTGAAGCTCTTAAAAGATTGAACGTTGTAGAAGCATTAAGAGGTGCCAATACAAGAATGATCAACAGACCGGAGTGGATGATTATGCGTGTGCTTCCAGTAATACCACCAGAGCTAAGACCATTGGTTCCATTGGATGGAGGACGTTTCGCAACTTCTGACTTAAATGACCTTTACAGAAGAGTTATTATCAGAAACAACCGTCTGAAAAGACTGTTGGAGATCAAAGCTCCGGAAGTAATCTTGAGAAACGAGAAGCGTATGCTTCAGGAATCAGTAGATTCATTATTCGATAATACAAGAAAATCTTCTGCCGTAAAATCTGAATCAAACAGACCATTGAAATCACTTTCTGATTCATTGAAAGGTAAACAAGGTCGTTTCCGTCAGAACTTACTAGGAAAAAGGGTAGACTACTCTGCGCGTTCCGTAATTGTTGTAGGTCCAAACTTACAGCTTCACGAATGTGGTATTCCTAAAGATATGGCAGCAGAACTTTACAAACCGTTCATCATCAGAAAACTGATTGAGAGAGGTATTGTAAAAACTGTGAAATCTGCAAAGAGAATCATCGACAGAAAAGAGCCTGTAGTATATGATATCCTTGAAAACGTGATGAAAGGTCACCCTGTTCTACTGAACAGAGCACCTACTCTTCACAGACTGGGTATCCAGGCATTCCAGCCTAAGATGATCGAAGGTAAGGCAATTCAGCTTCACCCGTTGGTAACAACAGCATTCAACGCCGATTTCGATGGTGACCAGATGGCGGTACACTTACCGTTAGGCCCTGAAGCGATCCTTGAAGCTCAGTTATTGATGCTAGGTTCTCAGAACATCTTGAACCCTGCAAACGGTTCTCCTATTACTGTACCTTCTCAGGACATGGTTCTTGGTCTTTATTTCATGACCAAAGAATTGAGCTCTACAGAAGATATGAAAGTAAAAGGTGAAGGCCTTGCATTCTATTCTCCGGAAGAAGCGGAAATCGCTTATGCTGAAGGAAGAGTATCATTAAACGCTAAAGTAAGATGTAGACTGCCTGTTAAAGAAAACGGAGAATTAGTAACAAGATTGATCGAAACTTCCGTAGGTAGAATCTTATTCAACCAGATTGTTCCTAAACAGTCAGGATATATCAATGAACTTCTGACTAAGAAATCATTAAGAAATGTGATCGGTAAGATCCTTGCTGATACCGACTTCCCTACAACCGTGAAGTTCCTGGATGCAATGAAAGATTTAGGATATTCAAATGCATTTAAAGGAGGTCTTTCCTTCTCACTTGGAGATATTGTAGTTCCTGTTGAGAAGAAAAAAATGATTGCTCAGTCCATTGAAGCAGTAGACGAAATTAGAGCCAACTATAACATGGGTCTGATTACAGATACAGAACGTTATAACCAGGTAATCGACGTTTGGACTAATACCAACGCCGGATTAACTGAAATGATCATGGGTAGAATGAAAACCGATCAAGGTGGATTCAACTCTGTATATATGATGCTTGATTCCGGGGCGAGGGGTTCCAAAGAACAGATCCGTCAGTTATCCGGGATGAGAGGTTTGATGGCAAAACCGCAGAAAGCTGGTTCTACCGGTGCGGAAATTATTGAAAACCCGATCCTGGCAAACTTTAAAGAAGGTCTTTCCATCCTTGAGTACTTTATCTCTACTCACGGTGCCCGTAAAGGTCTTGCGGATACCGCTCTTAAGACAGCCGATGCCGGTTACTTAACAAGAAGATTGGTAGACGTTGCTCAGGACGTTATCGTTACAGAAGACGACTGTGGTACTTTAAGAGGTACTGAAGTGACTGCCCTTAAGAAAAATGATGAGATCGTTGAAAAGATCTCCGAAAGAATCTTAGGTAGAGTTTCTCTTCACAACATCTATGATCCTGAAACAGATGAGTTAATCACTGAAGCAGACCAGGTAATTAATGAAGCATTAGCGAAGAGAATTGAAGCAGCAGGGTTAGAATTTGTTGAAGTTCGTTCTCCGCTTACTTGTGAAACTAAGAAAGGTATCTGTGCGAAATGTTACGGTAGAAACTTAGCAACAGGTAAAATGATCCACATGGGTGAAGCGGTAGGTGTAATTGCAGCTCAATCAATTGGGGAACCAGGTACTCAGCTTACGTTGAGAACCTTCCACCAAGGGGGTGTATCCACGAACGTTTCAGAAAACCCATCTATTGTTGCAAGAAGAGACGGTATCGTAGAATTGGATGAAGTAAGAACAATTACTTCTGAAGATGAAAACGGTAATACTGCGGAAGTAGTAGTTTCCCGTACAACAGAATTCAGATTGGTTACCGATAATGAGCAGAGAACACCATTAATGATTACTAACGTACCTTACGGTTCTCAGTTAGTCGTTAAATCTGGTGATAAAGTGAAGAAAGGTGATCTTATTGCGAAATGGGATCCATATAATGCGGTAATCATTGCTGAAACTGCTGGTAAAGTAGAATACGAGGATATCATCCAGGGTATTTCATTCCAGCTTGAAATTGACGAACAGACAGGATTCGAAGAGAAAGTAATCTCTGAATCCAGAAATAAGAAAGCCGTACCTACTCTGAAAGTGGTAGATTCTAAAGGAGTTGAGCAAAAAGGTTACAACTTACCGGTAGGAGCCCACTTAATGGTAAACGATGGTGAAAAAATTAAGGCTGGTAAAGTCTTGATCAAGATCCCAAGAAAATCTGCAAAAGCAGGGGATATCACCGGAGGTCTTCCGAGAGTTACCGAATTATTCGAAGCAAGAAACCCTTCAAACCCGGCGGTTGTTACTGAAATCGATGGAGTAGTTTCTTACGGAAAAATCAAGAGAGGTAACCGTGAACTTATTGTTGAGGCTAAAACTGGAGAAAGAAAGATTTACCTTGTAAAACTTTCCAACCAGATCCTTGTTCAGGAGAATGACTTCGTAAGAGCTGGTTCGCCGCTTTCTGACGGTTCAATTACTCCGGATGACATCTTAAGAATTAAAGGCCCAACTGCAGTTCAGGAATATTTAGTAAACGAAATTCAGGAAGTTTACCGTCTTCAGGGGGTAAAAATTGATGATAAGCACTTCGAAATTATCGTAAGACAGATGATGACGAAAGTATCTATCGTAGACGGAGGTGATACTCAGTTCCTTGAAGGTGCATTAGAGCATAAATTTGATTTCTTGGAAGAAAACAACAGAGTGTTCGGTCTTAAAGTGGTAGTTGAAGCTGGTGATTCTAAAGAATTCAAGCCAGGTCAGATGATTACTGCAAGAGAATTAAGAGATGAGAACTCTAAGTTGAAGCGTGAAGATCAAGCTTTAGTTGAAGTTAGAGAAGCACTTCCTGCTACAGCAACGCCTGTATTGCAAGGTATTACAAGAGCAGCTCTTCAGACTAAGTCATTCATGTCTGCAGCATCATTCCAGGAAACCACTAAAGTTCTGAACGAAGCAGCTGTTGCTGGTAAAGTAGACTTCTTAAGTGGTCTTAAAGAAAATGTAATTGTAGGACACAGAATCCCTGCAGGTACAGGTCTTAAAGAATACCAGAATGTAATTGTAGGTTCTAAAAAAGAATTTGAAGACCTTAACTAAAATTAATGATTTGAAATTTGAGGTTTGGATTTATTTTTATATTTTCACAATCTCAAATTTCGAATTTAAAAAACATAATTTATAACAATGGACAACAATCAAAATCCTCAAGATGGAAACATCAACATCGAATTAAACGAAATGGTAGCTGCTGGAGTATATGCTAACTTAGCATTAGTAAACCACTCTCCATCTGAATTCGTTGTAGATTTCATCCAATTAATGCCAGGTGTACAACAGGCTAAAGTAAGATCAAGAATTATTCTTGCTCCGCTTCACGCTAAAAGAGTACTTTCTGCTCTTCAACAAAACATCACTAACTACGAGCAGCAATTTGGAGAAATCAAAGAAGTTGAGCCTTTCGTATTAGGAGGTAACAACGTACAAGCTTAAGATTTTTTTTCAAAATAAATCAGAATGCCTTAAATTTATTTGAGGCATTTTTTTATGTCTTCATTTAACATAATAATGAATTTTTTATACTTTAAAAGCTGTTATTTTGTGTAATTTGTAATTTTTTATACAAATTAATACAATCGTTGTTGTATTTGAGTATATTTGTAGGAAATATATAAAAAATGAAAAGATATATTATTTTTGGTGTTATGTTGTGCATATCCGGAGGTCTTTATGCGCAAGATAATACACTTCATGCTAATCAAAAACACCTTCAGGAATTATATTCTAAATATGATAAAAGTGTAAAAAAACAGCATAAATATTCAAAAACAGCAGGAATTCCTCCCGATCTTTATAATGAGGAAGATTATAAAAGAACAATGGATCCGGTTACAGGAGGAACTAATTTTTATAAGCTTGCCAAACTGAATCAGGAGATTGCTCAAGGAAGATATGCTCCTACAAAACCGCTGTCTTTTATCACTACAGACGGATCCGGATCTTCTACAGCAAAAATAGTAAATGAGCCATGGGTAGAAAGAGGACCTTACAGCGTAGGAGGGAGAACCCGGACTATACTGTTTGATCCCAATGATCCAACAGGTAAAAGGGTCTTTGCAGGCGGTGTTTCAGGTGGTCTTTGGGTAAACCAGGACCCTTCCGTAAGTACCAATGAATGGACGCCGTTAAGTACATTTTGGGCAAATACTTCCATTGCCTGTATGGCTTCTGATCCAAATGATCCACAAACCTTCTATGTTGGAACTGGAGAATCTTCAACTACTGATGCGGTAGGCTCGGGAATATGGAAATCGACTAATGGAGGAACGACATGGACGCAGATCTTCACCATTCCGGTTACCTATTCCTCTTCAGGAGTAAGAAATGGTAATTTCTATATTAATGATATTAAAGTAAGAAATAATAATGGTGTTTCGGAAGTATATGCCGGAGTAAGTGGTGCTTATGTAGGGATTTCTTTTAATGACGGATGGCAGGGACTAAGCCAGGCCGGATTATACAAGTCTACAGATGGTGGTACAACATTTACCAAGAACAGCAACTTGCTTGCCCTTAATACAACTACCGGTACAACCAGTACAACAGGATACTCTATCCAGCAAATAGAAATAGGAGCGGATAATTCAGTGTGGATTTCTACCAGATCTTCCCGATTCTCAAATATAGATTCAGGAGGGCGAATTTTCAAATCTACAGACGGAAATACTTTTAGCGAAATTTATAATGTGGGAAATACGGGTTCAAGAGTAAATTTCACACTTTCCAGAACCGATGCAAATAAGATTTATGCATTCATGCAGGGAGTAAACAATACTTCGGAGCCAATTCGTATTGCAAGATCTATGGATGGTGGTACAACTTGGCAGGCTACTAACGATGCAACACCGGTTATTACACTTCCTACAGCCGCGGACACAAGTATTGCTGCAAACGATTTTACAAGAGGACAGTCGTTCTATGACCTTGTGATTGCTGCTGATCCTTTAGATGACAATACCGTTTATATCGGAGGAATTGATCTGTTTAAATCTACAAACGGAGGTGTGAGCTGGACACAGATTTCAAAATGGTCGAATAATAACAATATGGCAGCCCTGCAGGTTTCTCAGGTACATGCAGACCAGCATGAAATAGTTTTTAATCCTTTTAATAACTATTCTACCAACCAGATGTTGTTTGGAAATGACGGCGGAATTTATTTTGCAGGTAATAAAAATACAATTGGAACAATAGGAGGTTTTTCTGCTAGAAATACAAGATACAATGTTACACAGTTTTATAGTGCAACGTTGAATCCTATTAAAACTCCTTCTAATGAAGAAATTTTGGCTGGTGCTCAGGATAATGGTTCTTGGTGGTTGTATGGCGTTCCGCAGGCGAACAATTTCTTAACGAGCCAACTTGCAACTTCCGGAGATGGAATGTACACAGAATATGACGATCAGGATAATTATGAAATTGCAAGTTATGTTTACAATAATCATTATTTATTGACAAACAATGCCTATTATCTTATCTCAAGTGCCAACAGAAATGCTTACGGGCACTTTGTAAATGAGATTGCTTTAGACAGGATAAACAATGTTTTCTATTCTTACCGTTCAGGATTAACTTTATTCAGAACAAGTGGATTATCTGCTACAGCAACAACATTTACCAATAACACTGTTACAGTAGGAACGGCACAAACAAACGAGCAAATTTCCTGGCTGAAGGTTTCTCCTTACACAACTGCATCTACAACCTTGTTTGTTGGGACTAACCTGGGAAGAATCTTTAAAATAACAAATGCTAATACAACTTCATATGTTACAACAGCAATAACAACACCAGCGGTAGGAACAATTTCTGATATCGAATTTGGAGCCAATGAAAACGAAATTATTGTAACATTATCCAACTATAATCTTACCAGTATCTTCTATTCTGCAGACGGCGGAGTAACATGGCAGAATAAAGAAGGAAATCTTCCTGATATGCCGGTAAGAACGGTTTTAAGAAATCCTGACGATGCCAATGAAATAATTGTAGGAACAGAAATGGGAGTATGGGGAACAACCAATTTCCTTTCTGCATCGCCGACCTGGGCTTCCATTAGCGGAAATATTGGGAATATAAGAATTACCAATTTAGATTACCGGCCTGCAACAAGAACAGTTTTGGTTTCTACTTACGGAAGAGGGGCTTGGACTACTCAAAACACAATAGTTGCACTAGCAACAGGAGAGGTAAAATCTAAAAAAGACGAAACAAAAGTATATCCGAATCCTTCAAAAGGAATTTCGCATTTACGATTTGATTCTGCTAAATACAATTTTGTAGACATCAGTATTTTTGATGCATCGGGAAGAGTGATTTACAGTAAGAAAAATGTAAAATCTGATGAAGAATTTGGTCAAAGATTAACTCCTGGAAATTACGTACTGAAAGCTGAATCCAAAGGTGAAGTTATTTACAGTGGAAACTATTTGGTTTTAGGCAAAGTAACTGATGATGGAGAAGACGATTAAAAATGAATAACCAATTATTTATAATCATATTTTGGATACTGGCGTTTTCCTGTAAAGCGCCGGTTTCCTCATTATATCAGGATCGTGTAATTTTAGTTTCCGCAGAAAAAAAAGACTGGTTTGGAGGAAGGCCAGGAGTGAGAGGAACGGTTTATACAGTTATATTAAAATCAAAAAATAACAAAGATAATATCCGTGTTAAATCTTTGAAAGCAGAAGGAAATACCATCAATTTTACTCAAACCAATTCTGGCAATTTAATTACTATAAAAGGTAATTTGCAAAGTACAGATCAGGCAGATAATTTTGAAAATAAACCTTCCGGAACACCTGTAGAAAGTCCTAAAAAATCTCTTATTCCAGATTCAAAAGATAATTGGATAGAGTACACGGCAAACAATTCCAAAAAAATTCACAGAATATATATATCAGGATTTGTTTCGGCAGAACCTGAGGGAGAATTAATTCCTCAAAGACAATAATTTTCTTCATTTGCATAAAAAACTATTCTTTATATTTTTATTTATTCCTTTAGTAATTGTATTTTTTAATATGATTCATCCTGTCATTTCTTATATTAAAACTGAAGTATCCAAAAAAACACAATCTCATATTTTAGAACGTAAATTTAATACGTCTGAAACGATCTGTTTTTCTGAAAAAGATTTAGTAAAAGCCGAATGGAAAGAGGAAAAAGAATTTATCCTCAATGGTTTTTCTTATGATGTGATCAACATTAATTTTATAAACGGGACTAAATATTTTTATTGTTATCTGGATAAAAAAGACATCGTTCTTAATTCTATATTGAATTTCTCTGCCTTTTTCGTTACCAAGAAAATAGTTGCATGGCGACATTTCGGTGTGCCTTTACAAGGGAAGAAGATCGTAAAAATTTCCAACTCTTTTATTTTTTTTGAGGGTGGAGAATTGCGGGTTTTCAATATATTTCATTTAAAACAAAGATCAGAATATTTAAAAAGATTAAAAAGTACATCTTGTTTGTCAATTATAATTCCGCCTCCGGAAGATGTTTTTAACCTGTTATAAAAACATTTAAACGACCAATAATTAATTTTTAATCAATGAAAAAATATATATGCATTGCAGCTTTGCTTAGCTGTGTAATTGCAAATGCCCAACAATCATCAGGAAGTAATATAGAAGAAGTTGCTATCCAGGGAAGAAAAAAAATAAAGCAGGAACGTGCAGAATTTAAAAGACATGCACAGTCTGTAGAAACACTTTCGGAAGAAGAATTAAACAGGAACAATCCTGCTGCAATTGAACAGACATTATCTACAATGTCCGGATTACAAGTTGATAAACGGACTAATTTTGGAGGTCAGAGATTAGTTGTTCGTGGGTATGGAAACGATCAGAAGTTTAACAACTGGGGGGTTAAAGCTTATTGGAATAATATGCCATTAACAAATGCTGAAGGAATTACCATTTTGGATGATTTGGATTTTGCGTACGTCAATAATGTTGAGGTTATCAAAGGTCCTGCAGCAACAATGTATGGTGGCGGAGTAGGCGGAGTGGTTCGGTTTTATACACGTCCTGATTTTACAAAAGGCATTACAGTTTCCGAAAATGTTTTGGTAGGTGCTTTTAAAACATTTCAGTCCCGTACTCAGCTGAATGTTGCTGATGAAAACTATTCGGTTAATGCAGCTTACGGTCATCTTGAAACTGATGGTTACAGACCGAACGGAAGTGGGTTAAAAAACTTTTTTAACGTAAACGGAACAGTAAAGCTTGGAAAAAATGATCAGTTAAGTTTCTTTGGAAGCCAGGCCTATTCTTACGAGCACACGTCGGGACAGATTTCTTATGACGATTATTATGCAGGAATCGATAACGGAAACCCTGCCTATATTCGTAAAAATTCAGGAACAAAAATAAAATCTACCAGAGTGGGGCTTAGCAACTCTGTTAATATTCTTCCAAACCTTAGAAATTACACGACGATATTTTACTATAATGGAAATACAGAAAGTATTTCTGCAGGAGCTTACGGAGTATCAAGCGCACCAAATGTAGGATTGCGTTCCACATTTACCCTAAAAAATGAATTCAAAGACTTCGAGAACAGGCTGGATTTTGGGGCAGAAATTCAGAATTCAATGTCTACTGCATCAAGCTACCGTTTTACAGGCTTGATTACAAATCCGCTGGAAACTACGGGAATATCCGGAGCCACTTATTTTAAATACAATAATAATCAGGCCACTTATTTTGCAATAGATTATTTAACATACAAACCTTGGGGCTTAACATTACTTGCAGGAGTAAGCGCAAATAAAACTAATTATGACAGAAAAGATTTGTATGCGCTTCCCGGATTAATTGCAGGAAAAAAAGATCAGTCTTTCGGAAAACAATATGAGACGGCTTATACTCCGCATTTTGCTTTACAGAAAGAATGGAAACATCAGATTTTTAATCTAAGCTATAGTGAAGGATACAATGCCCCTACTGCAAGTTCATCTTTTATAAATTATACGAATACCGCTAATAATGATCTGCAGGCAGAACGTGCTAAAATGGTAGATTTCAGTGTACATGGACTTTTATTAGATACCAAGCTGGATTATCAGGTTTCTTTGTTCAGAATAGATTATTCTAATAAATTAACTCAGCTGACAATACCTAATTCTAATAACCAGACCTATTGGGCAAACACAGGAAGTCAGAAAAATAGTGGTCTGGAAGTAAGTGTTGGTTACCTGTATAAAAATGATAACTCATTCCTTAACAGAATTGCTCCCTTTGTAAATCTTTCTTATTACGATGCAAAATATAAAGATTTTAAAACAAGGTTATTGGGCGGTGAACAAACTTACGATCATAAAACTGTTGTCGGGGTTCCTAGAAATAAATATGCTGTCGGTTTGGATTTATATACAAAACCTGGCTTTTATCTCGTAAATACTTATAATTACCTGGGCAATGTATACACAGATTTTGCAAATACCAATCTCGTAAAAGGTTTTGGCTTACTTAATTCTAAATTAGGTTATAAAAAAACTTTTGGAAAATTTGATGTGGATGCTTATATAATGGGAAATAACTTAACCAATCAAATCAATTATACATTCCTGTTCTTAGGAAACAGTATTAATGATTCGGATACAGGTAATGGTTACCCAAAAGGACTCGCCACGGATCTTAATCCTGGTCCAAACAAATCGTATTTCTTTTATGGCTTGAATTTAAAATACAGATTATAATGACTAGTTCTGAAAAATCCCGATGCAGATCAAATACTTTTTATAGGTGTAATGATTTCTGATGGTCTGTGCATCTGAAGTTAAATAATGATTGTATCGCTATTTCAGAACTCAATATAAATTTTACAAAAGACTGTTTCACAAAAGTGAAGCAGTTTTTTTAAAATAATCAATTGTTAAAATAATTTTATTCATTCTTATATTTATATTTTTCTAAATTTGTTTTTAGATATGATATAACAGATATGATAAATAATCAATTTATTCTCAATAAATTTGGATTTTTAGGAGATGATTTTTTAAATGAAATGCATGCAAATGCGATTATTACTGAAATAAAATCAAAAACAGAAGTTATCAGGGAAGGGCAAAAAAATAAATACGTTCCTTTTCTCATTAAAGGTTCTATAAAAGTCTTTACCCTCAATGATGGCAGAGAACTGATCTATTACTATATAAGACCCAATGATAGCTGCCTGATGACTTTTTCGTCCATTTTTACAGATTATACCAGCAGGGTATATGCTGTTGCAGAAGAAGAATCTGAAGTTATTCTCATTCCTGTATCTGTTATACACAGTTGGCTGATCCGTTTTCCGGAAATCAACAAGGTATTTTATCATGAATATGATAAACGTTTCTCAGACGTCATGAATATGGTAAATGATGCTGTATTTCACAGACTTGATAAAAGAGTTCTGAACTATATTCGCCAGCAGATTTCAGCCACAGGAAACAGTCCTTTAAAAATTACACACCGTGAAATAGCCAACAATTTAGGTACCTCCAGAGAAGTTATAAGCAGGGTTCTTAAAAAGATTGAAAACGAAGGTGAAATTCTTCAGACTAAGGAAGGAATCAAAATCCTTGTTAATGAAAATGTTAGACCTGTCTAATATATGATATTTTAATTAAATTGTTTTTATCATTGATAAAAACAATTTTTATGGTGACTTTTATCACACACTTTTAGATCGATAACTCAATAAGTTTGTCATATCATAATTTAATTCAAATTGTATATGACAAAAACTCTCTTATTTTTGTCGGTATTGGCCTCAGGTCTTGTCTCAGCACAGGAAGATCTGCTAAAAGATATTGACACTCTCAAAACAACCACATCAACTTCACAGCCAGCTTTTAAAGCCCTGCAGATCGTCACAGGACAATCCACAAAACTCTCTGCCAAAAATGAATGGTACATTGTGGTGGCTCACCGTTTCGGAGACATCAGTACAGGATTTAAAAATTTTTTCGGTCTGGACGATGCTTCTACCAAACTAGGGGTTATTTACGGTGTTACAGACGGTATTTCAGTCAGTCTTTCCAGGGAGACAAACATGAAAACATTCGAAGGCGCTGTAAAATACAAGCTTGTAAAGCAGACTGAAAGTTTTCCGGCAGAGATCGTAGGCTATAATGTAATGGCTTTAAATACGGACCTAGATAAGGACAATTATCCCCATCTCAGATTCAGCGACAGGCTTTCCTATCTTACGCAGGCTTTGATCTCAAGAAGATTTAATGATAAATTTTCTTTGCAACTGACTCCGTCATATATTCATAAAAATCTTTATGATCCCGCTATTGAAGATAAAAACCAGTTTTTGGCCGGATTAGGCGGCCGCTATAAAATTTCTAAAAGAATTTCTATTAACGCAGAATATTTTGTGAATTTCGATGATCACAGCTTCTATAAAAATCCTCTCTCATTGGGGATGGATATAGAAACCGGGGGACATGTGTTCCAGCTTTTATTTACCAATTCCCAAATCAATTCAGATATAGGATATCTTTCCAATGCAGTAGGAAAGTGGGGGAAAGGACAGATATTCTTTGGGTTTAACCTTTACAGAGTTTTTTAAGATGAAAAAGATACTATACCTATTATCATCAGCTGCCCTGTTTATTGCTTGTGACAGCAGGACCTATGAGGAGATTTCGGATAATACCCCAATTACAGTGACTGTAAAATATAACTCTGACGTAAAATCAATTGTTGATAATAACTGCATCGGATGCCATTCTGCAGGAAGTTTTAAGCCTTTTACAACCTATACAGACGTAAAAAATAATATTGATGGCATTCTAGACAGGATACAAAGACCCAACGGAGATCCGGGAAAAATGCCGCAGGGCGGATCTTTATCTCAGACTCAGATTAACACCTTTATAAAATGGAAAGCCGACGGGCTTGCTGAAAATTAAAATATCCGATATGAAAAGATTAATAGTAATAACTAGTGTCCTGTTTTTTACAGGTTTTGCTTCAGCCCAGAAGTACAGTTCCAAAACAGGCAGTGTAACCTTTGAGGCATCCGTGCCGCTGTTCGAAGACGTATATGCTAAAGATGATAAGAATATTGTTGTCATCAATACAGATAACGGGGAAATAGCTTCAGTTTCTGCCGTGAAAAACTTTCATTTTAAAACCAAACTAATGGAAGAGCATTTTAATGAAAATTATGCTGAAACAGCAAAATATCCTAAGGCAACCTTCAAAGGAAAGATTTTGAATTTTGATAAAACAAAACTTACAGCCTCGCCACAAAAGTATACCGTTCAGGGAACCCTGAATTTTCATGGTGTAGATAAGGCTGTTTCTTCTGCTGCTACCATTTACAGCAAAGACGGGAAGATCTATATGCAGGGAAGCTTTGTGGCAAAACCTGCTGATCACAAGGTGACTATCCCAAAAGTAGTAACTAAAAAGATCGCTGAAAATGTCAATGTAGAATACAATTATGTAATGACAAAATAATGAAAAATATTATCTTCATCATAAGTATTTTCCTGAGTTTTTCTGCACTGTCTGCCCAGGAAAAAGTAAAATCAATATTTGATATTGCCAGAAGCGGAACGGTAGCTGAAGTGAAGGAGCTCATGAAACAGGATCCGGATATCATCAACAAAACCAATGAAAGTGGCTTTTCGCCTCTTATCCTCGCCTGCTACAGAGGCAATGCCGAAGTGGCTGATTTTTTGATGGATAAAGTAAAAGATATCAATTATAACTCTTCAATGGGAACTGCACTGATGGCAGTAGTATTTAAAGGTGATTTAAAATTAGCTCAGGAACTATTAGATCATAAATCGGATATCAATACAACAGATTCACAAGGAACGACACCGCTTATTTTTGCTTCGAAATTGGGAAATACAGAAATGGTGAAACTTCTTGTTAAATATAAAGCAAATAAAACAGTAAAAGATAAACAGGGAAATACAGCCTTTGAATATGCCGTTTTATCAAAAAATTCAGAACTTATCAACCAGCTAAAAAATTAAAATATGAAAAACATTGTACTTTTTTCTTTCTTATTAATCAGTTTTTTGGGCATTTCGCAGCAAAAAACTACAGGTGATGTACCTTTGTCCCCTAATAATGGGATAACTGCAAATTTTACTCTTGACAATACAACATCTACAGTAACCTTGGTATTAAAAGGTCCGTCTGACAGATGGTTTGGCTTAGGAATTGGTGTTAATGCAGGGTTTAGCATGTCGTCAGGAGATGCTGTGGTTTATTCTGCGGTTACAACTCCAAAACTTACGGATAGAAATTTTACAGGATTCGTGCAGCCTCCATTAGACGGTTCACAAGACTGGACAATAGTAAGTGATGTTGTTGCTGGAACTGTAAGAACACTAATTTTAACAAGGGCTTTGACCAATTCAGATCCTAATGACTATCAAATGCCCTATGCAACTACCAATTCTATAAGTTTTGCAGGACCAAGACCTGCTTCTGCAACTAATACAGTGGGCCCTCATGGCGGAACAGCCAACGTAGGATATGCTACTGCATCTTTTACTTCCGTATTAGGAGTAAATGATACTGAAATGTTAAACAAAAAAGTTGTTCTTTATCCAAATCCTGCAAAAGAAACCGTAAGTATCAAAAATGTAGATAAAATAAAATCTATTGATATTTATGAATCAGCAGGAAGAAAAGTAAGATCTGTAAAACCTGAAGGAGAAAGCATTAATGTCAGAGATCTGAAGCCTGGTATTTATTATCTTGAGATCACTCTGAAAGATGGAAACCTTTCTTATGAAAAACTGATTAAAGAATAATCATTTATAAAAATAACTCATCAAAATGCCTCTGATACTGGAGGCATTTTCTATTAACCTGCATTAAAAATTGTATGCCTTATTTCTATATAGAACTGAACGTTTTTATACCTTTGATGGTTTTCGGATAAAAAATAAGCTATGGAGATCAGAAATTTAAAGAATATGACGACAGATGAGCTTTTATCTGTTTTTAACAAATCCTTTTCAGATTATATTGTTCCCTTTCACCTGTCATTAGAACAGCTTGAATTGAAAATTATAGCGGATAAAATTGATATGAATCTGTCTGTAGGAACATTTGAATCAGGAAGGCTGGTAGGATTTATCCTTAATGCTGAAAAAAAGGAAAATGGAAAGCACATAGCATATAATGGAGGAACCGGCATCATCCCTGAATACAGAGGCCAGGGGTTGGTAAGAAAAATGTATGATTATATTATTCCCACACTCAAAGAAATAAAAACCGATGTGCTAACCCTGGAAGTAATCGAAGGTAATAATTCTGCTATCAGAGCGTACGAAAATTTAGGCTTCAAAATCGTACGGAAGCTGTTGTGTTTTAACGGAATTATTAATCTTGAAGAAAAGGATATCAATATTTCGATAAAAGAGATTGAAAACTTACAGTGGGAAAACTTACAGTCTTTCTGGGATATACAGCCGTCATGGCAAAGCTCAATAAAAGTACTTGAGAATATTCGTCAAAGCTGTACAATTTTAGGAGCGTATAAAGATGAGCAGCTTAAAGGATATGTCATTTACAATCCTGCCGTTAAGAAAGTTTATCAGATTGCTGTTGATCAATATTCAAGAAGACAGGGGATCGGCACAAAGCTTTTGAGTACAATAGAGAAGATGAATGGAGGACAGGCCATCTCTGTAAACAATGTAGATGATACTTCTGCAAATACTTCTGCTTTTCTACATGCAGCCGGACTTAAAAATTGGGTGTCCCAGTTTGAAATGAAGAGGGATATTTAAAATTTTAATCTGTTTTAATATACTTTTAATCTTATAAACTTTTCCGGGAGCAGTATAGACCGTAACTTTGCCGAAAATTTTAATAATGAAGCGAGGAATACAAATTTTGTTACTGTTTTTTTCTTTAGCTATTTGTGCTCAGGAAACACATATGGATACGGCCCAGGTAGTTATTTCCGGCCGTACCAACAGTGCTGAAGCCCGGACAAAACCTTATGTGATCATGATCTCTGCCGATGGTTTTAGGTATGATTACGCTAAAAAATATAATGCCGAAAATCTTCTGAAGCTAGCCGCTAATGGGGTCCAGGCCGATGCAATGATCCCAAGCTATCCAAGCATTACGTTTCCCAATCACTGGAGCCTGATCACAGGACTTTACCCTTCCCATCATGGGCTGATCGATAATTTCTTTTATGATTACAAAAGAAAAGAGCCCTATGCAATGAGCAATAAGAAGAATGCTGAAGACGGAAGCTGGTATGGAGGAACCCCGCTTTGGGCATTGGCTGAAAAGCAGGGAATGGTTTCTGCATCCCTTATGTGGGTTGGCTCTGCAAGCGATGCAGGAGGAATGAGACCTTCCTATTATTATCCATATCATGAAAAATTTAAGCCTTCCGAAAAAGTAGATAAGGTCGTGAACTGGCTGAAGCTTCCTGAAGAGAAAAGACCACATTTTATATCTCTGTATTTCCCGGAAGTTGACGGAAGCGGCCATCATTACGGACCGGATAGCCAGGAAACAGAAAATGCTGTTCATTTAATTGACGGTGCAATTGGTGAGCTTGTTCAGAAAGTTAATAACCTTGGACTTAATAATGTCAACTTTATTTTTGTTTCCGATCATGGAATGATAAAAGTGGATGGCGGAGCTCCATTGGAAATTCCGGTTATGCTTCTTGATAAAAACAGATTCGATTTTTACAATTCCCAGACCTTACTTAGAGTATATGTCAAAAATCCTGATGAGGTTAAAGTCGTTTATAAAGAACTTAAAGCAAACAAAACAGATGATTATGAAGTATATCTGGACAAAAAACTGCCCAAATATCTTCACTTTTCGACCAAAGATGACAGATATGACAGGATAGGACAGATTCTTCTGATTCCAAAAGCTCCAAAAATATTCTTAGAAAAAGGAAAGAAAACATCCGTAGGAAAGCACGGCTATAATCCGAAAGTTGTCCCTGAAATGAAGGCAACATTCTATGCCTGGGGACCTGAATTTAAAAATAATCTGGTAATCAATGAATTTGCCAATATTAATGTTTATCCTTTAGTCACTGAAATCTTAGGATTGAAAACAGATCAGCCTATTGATGGGAAACTGAAGGTTTTAAAGAAAACTCTGAAGGAGAAGAAATAAGTTGAGCTTTACTATACAAATCATTCAGGATTTGATTTAAAATAACAGTTTCGGCGCACCGCAGGTGCGCCGAAACTGTTTACATATTTTTTTAGTCTCAGAAAAAATCAAACTTAAAATTGATCAGCAAATTCACGGGCAAAATCCTCAAGTTTTACTGAGCCATTAACCGGAGATCCCTGTTCAGTAAAATCCTTCTGAACAACACCGGTTCTCATTCCTTTTCCCATTTCAACATAAAGCTCAGCCATTTCCTTTGGAAGACCTGCCTGCACCATTCCTTCAAAAGACTGCTCATCTGTAAATTCTACCCAGGGTAATTCCGTATTCCCAACAGCGGCTCCTAAAACCTTTGCAAAATCTGCAGGCGGTCGCGAATCGCTTACCACATAACGGATATTTTTGCCTGCTGTATTTTTTACCAGTTCTTCAGCTGCAGCCTTAGCAATATCAGTGGGATGCACCAATGGAATATCTATATTTCCAGGATAATTTCCGCCGATAATCCCTGCATTTTTAATCAATGGAATATCATTGAAGAAATTAATGTAGAAATAACCTGCTCTTAGCAAAGTAACAGAAGTATTTTCCAGCTCGTTGTATAGTTTTTCAATATGGTGAAGTCCTTTAATGGGACCATTTTCAACCGGAGAATCAGCTCCCACGCTGCTTAGCATGACAAGTCTTTTTACTCCTGTTCTGGCAATGGCTTCAGCATAATTTTTTCCTGCATTCACTGTATTTTCGACAATATTCGTCTCACCTATAATCGGGGGAGTCATTGCAAATACGGCATCAGCACCTTCAAATGTTTTAACTAAAAAATTGACATCAGTAATAGAACCGATGGCAGCTTTCGCTCCTAAAGATTCAATTTCACTTTTCTTTGCTTCGCTGCTACTGATTACAGTAACGTCGTGTCCTTCTGCAATTAATTGCTGTGCTAACGGTTTTGCGGTGTTCCCTAAAGAACCTGTTACAATAATTTTCATATTAAATGTTGTTTATTTCTTTATACAAAGTTATATTTGTACTTACTTTTATACAAGTACTTACCCTAAAGTATGTATCATGACAGCAATTAAAGAAAGTTCTACCATCCAGCAGAACAGGAAAAATATCTTGGAACAGTGCCCTGTAATGTATGTAATGGAAAAGATAGGCGGTTTTTGGAAACCTATTATTCTATTCAATCTTTCAACGGGAGAGAAGAGATACAGCGAATTAAAAAGGGCCATTCCTGAGGTGACAGAAAAAATGCTGATTCAGCATCTGAAGCAATTAGAAGCTGATGGACTGGTTATCAGAACAGCAAAGCCTGTGGTTCCTCCGCATGTCACATATGAACTCAGTAAAGCAGGCCTCAAGCTGGCTCCTGTTATCGATGCAATGGCAGACTGGGCTTTTCAGGATATGAAAAAAGCATATTAAACATCAATAAAAAAGACCCTTCAGTGAAGAGTCTTTTTTTATTTTGAATCTTGAAATTATGACAAAGACTTCATATCAATAACGAAACGGTATTTCACATCACTTTTGATCATTCTTTCATATGCCTGATTGATATCCTGAATTTTGATCAGCTCAATATCTGATACAATATTATGTTTTCCACAGAAATCCAGTAATTCCTGAGTTTCAGCTATACCACCGATTAATGAACCTGCAACAGAACGGCGTTGGAAGATCATAGGTCTTGTACTCACTTCAGTTTCCTGAAATTCACCTACAAATCCTACAAGAACCAAAGTCCCGTTCAGAGTAAGCGTTTGCATATAAGGATTGATATCGTGCTCATAAGGAACCGTATCGATGATCAGATCAAACTTTCCTTTTACCGTATCCATCTGCGAATCATCAGTAGAAATTACAACATGATCAGCTCCCAGCTGCTTGGCATCATCCGTTTTTCCCGGAGTTCTTGAGAATAAAGTCACTTCTGCACCTAATCCTTTTGCTAATTTAATGGCCATATGTCCTAGTCCGCCTAATCCAACAACCGCCACTTTAGAGTTCGGTCCAACATTCCAGTGTCTCAATGGAGACCAGGTGGTAATACCTGCACATAAAAGGGGTGCTACGGCAGCCAGGTCCAAATTTTCAGGTACGCTTAAAACAAAATGTTCGTCTACCACTACTTTCTGAGAATATCCGCCAAAAGTATGGCCCCCCAAATGTTTGTCTTTTCCGTTATAGGTTCCTGTGAATCCATTTAAGCAGTATTGCTCCAGATCTTCTTTACAGCTGTTGCAGTGTCCACATGAATCTACCATGCATCCCACAGCAGCCAGGTCGCCTACTTTAAATTTAGAAACTTCACTTCCCACATTAGTAATTCTTCCGACAATTTCATGTCCCGGAACTACAGGATACAAAGATCCGCCCCAGTCGTTTCTTGCCGTATGAAGATCAGAATGACAAACCCCGCAGTATAGGATTTCAATCTCTACATCTTTAGGTGTTGTTTCCCTTCTCTCAATAGTCATTTCTTTCAGGTCTGCCGTAGTAGACTCGGCCCCATAGGCTTTTACTGTGATTGTACTCATTGGTTTATTTAATTTAAGTTATATTAAGTTCAGTTATAAATTATTGTATTCGTCATCACTTACAGGTTCCAGCCACTCCACAATACCGTTTTGAGTATTGGGATTGATGGCAATATGCGTGAATTCACTGTCTGCAGACGCACCATGCCAGTGGATAATACCAGGGAGAATATTGACTACATCTCCAGGATGTAAAACCTGTGAAGGCTTTCCTTTTTCCTGATAAAAACCTGTTCCTGAAGTTACAATTAAAATCTGGCCACCACCGTGAGAATGCCAGTTATTTCTGCATCCGGGTTCAAAAATAACATTTCCGATCTGGCAGTTCAGATCATCTGCATTAGGTTTTAAAATCTGGACCCATGCGGTTCCTCCAGAAAAATAAGCTTCCGGCGCTTTTTCTCCTTTCGGGAAGATATTTGTATTAAATGTTTCCATAACAGTACAAAAGTCGACACTTTTAAGTAAACATAACTTATACAGATTACCGGAATACTTACCAATTTTACAGACACCATAAAAAGGTCCGCAGGAAAGTGGTAATTTTGAATAAGCTTAAAAAAGATAGTCAATGGAAGATCAGGAAGTTGAAAAAGTAAACAGTATTTCAGATTACAATAAAATGGTAAATCATGAAACGCTGCATCCGCTGGTAAGTGTGGTAGATTTTGCAAAATCCGATCCTATATGCCAGTACAAAAGAACCTATACTTTTTACACCGTTTTTCTGAAAGATGTAATCTGTGGCGATATGCATTACGGAAAGCACAGCTACGACTATCAGGAAGGTACGCTGGTTTTTATTGCTCCGGGGCAGGTGAGCGGAGTTACTAACGACGGAAAATCTATACAGCCGGGCGGATATGCATTGCTGTTTCACCCGGACCTTATCAAAGGAACCAATCTTGGCAAGAATATTACAGATTATAGCTTCTTTTCCTATGACGTGCACGAAGCTCTGCATCTTTCAGAAAAAGAAAGGGAAATTGTTCTTGAATGTTTTAAAAATATAAAACTTGAGCTCGAACAGTCTATCGATAAGCACAGCAAATCGTTAATCGTCAACAATATTGAGTTGTTTTTAAATTACTGTATGCGGTTCTATGATCGTCAGTTTATCACAAGAGACCATGTCAATCAGGGCGTTATCGGGAAATTTGAAAATCTGGTGGATGATTATTTTAAATCGGATAATCCTAAAAATATTGGCTTCCCGATGGTTAATTACTTTGCAGAAAAGCTGAACCTATCTGCTAATTACTTCGGTGACCTGATCAAAAAAGAATTGGGGGTTTCCGCGCAGGAATTTATCCATAATAAGCTGATCGAGGTAGCCAAAGAACAGATACTGAATCCATCAAAATCAATCAGTGAGATTTCTTATGATCTTGGATTTAAATATCCACAGCATTTTACAAGATTATTCAAAGCTAAAGTTGGTGTTTCTCCCAGTGAATACAAAACATTGAACTGATCATTTTAAACGCAAGTAACACTAATACTTCATTACAATTTTTTACTTTGAATTGTTTGTGGAAATTAGTGTTTAAAATTAGTGCCCTTTTTAAATTACTTTATAGATTAACTGTATAAGTCGGCGTTTTTTAACGTTAAAATCAATTGAAAGTTTTCTCATTTCAAAAAACTGAATTAATTTTAATAGGATAAAATTTTTCAAAGTTTTTAAAATGACCGTTGAGCAGACCACAACCCACATTTTTCAGACTTCTTTCGGGAAAGTTATTGCATTAAAGAACAACGGTGTTATCAGAGCCAGAAGCATCCGGTATGCCCGTTCTGAAAGATTTCAAAAACCTGTTGCAGAGCAGCCTTCACCTTCAGAAATTATTTTCCCGGATAAGACTCCCGTTTGTCCGCAGGCCATTAGTCCGTTAGTAGAAAAAATGATTGGCCCTACTCATATTGAAAACTTTGCTCCTGATGAATCTACACAGTATCTTTCAGTCTTCCGTCCCGGCAGCATTACAGATAGTGAAAAGCTTCCTGTTGTAGTCTGGATCCATGGAGGTTCCCATGAAATCGGATGTGGTGATCTTCCTACCTCTGACCCCAGTGACTGGGTGCGGGAACAGCAGATTATTGTTGTTACCGTTTCCTACAGACTCGGGCTTTTCGGATTTCTGGGAGGTGATGAAAGGCCGCCTAATTTGGGGCTGTTCGATATCATAGAAGCATTAAAATGGATCAATGCCTACATTTCAGAATTTGGAGGAGATCCTAAAAATATTACTCTTTTAGGTCAATCTTCAGGTGGTGATGCTATTGCCCATCTTATGATTTCCGAAGGGGTAGAGGGCCTGTTTCAAAGAGTGATTATTCAGAGCGCCCCATTGGGATTACGTTATAAAAGACAAAAAATGTCCGCCGAATTTCTAAAGAAAACCGAAGGACTGAAATACGAAACAGATGTTTTTAAAATGATGGATGAATACAAGAAACATGTGCCGTCCGTCATTAAATATGGCTTGAAGGCCGCTATGCCTTTCGGTATTCAGTATGGATTTCCGCCCTTATGCAAAGAAGAGGAATCTATAGAGAAATGGAAGGCAAACGCACGGAAGTACGATGTCCTGATTGGTCTGAATAATGATGAAACCGCATTTTACCTTAAAACTTCCGATGCTTTAAATAAATATTTCGGGAAAGGTTTTGGATTGAGGGTTTTGGATAAAGCCGTTGAAAAGACGACTGAACTTATTTATGGGACTCCGGCAAAGGTCTTTGCGGAAAACTATGCAAAGGCAGGGGGGAACGTTTATTTATTTAGAATTCATTCCAGACCAGAAAACAGCCCTATCGGGGCTCCGCACTGTATTGATCTTCCGCTGATTTTCGGAAATGAACAGGCTTGGAAATCCTCTGAAATGGTAAAAGATATTCCATGGAAGTACATTGACGAGAATGGTAAAAAACTCAGAGCGCTCTGGGCAGAATTTGCAAGAAGCAGTCATATTTCTGACGATTCGGAAAGGCCGGAAATCTTAAAAATCAGGAAATTAAATTTTAAGTAATTGGAAGGAAAGCGCAATGGAGTATTTAGCTTATGAAATAGATAGTCTTTTGGTAATTCGTATTTGGTATATTATGATGTTTTAAGTATATTAGGCTAACCAAACCAAAAAATCTATTAATTATGAAAACAAAACTTTTTGCTAACGTACGAAAACTTGACAGAAGTGAACTTAAGAATCTAAAAGGAGAAGGGATCATCCGGAACGGTGTATGCTGTACCTCCAACGAGGATGGCTATTGCTGCGAATGGGCCATTAATATACAGAATTGCCGGTATATCTACTGCTAATCATTTTGTCAGTAAAACTAATAAGGCATACATGACTGTAGGTTATGTATGCCTTTTATATATATTGCAAAGCCTACTCAGAGACCCATACACTTACATTTCCTGCAGGAACCGGGAAATCTCCCCATCCATTTTCATCAATGATTACCGTTTCCTCAGATCTTTTAAGTAAATCTTTAAAACTTTTGCCTGCATACTGTTTTCCCATTTCCATAGGTTTGCTGTAGTCATCTTTATTGCTGAGAACTACGGCACATCCGGAATGTTCATCATCACCTTCACGTGTCCAGCCCAGACAGTTGGTATCTTCAAAATAATCCTTCTGTGTTCCGTACGCATGTTCCTTTCTTGCTATCAGAAGCTCTTCTATACCATCCACTTTCGGCAGGAAAATCTCATGGCTATTACCATCTCTGCCTGTATCAACGTAATGGGCGCCATAAAGATCGGGATAAAAAACACAGGGATATCCATTCTCGCGAAGCAGAATTAACGCATAAGCTATCGGCTTGAACCATGATTGTACCGGAGCTTCAAGATCCTGAAGAGGCTGTGTGTCATGATTATCCACAAGGCTTACAGAGTGCATAGGATCTGCTTCGGTAAGAGTTTGGTCAAAAATCCTGCGGAGATCATAGGAGCTGCCTTCACTAGATGCAGTATGGAAATTATTCTGCAGCGAGCTGTCAAAAAGGCTCATGCATCCTTCTGTTACCTCAATATATTTCTGCAGAAGATTAAGCTGTCCCGGGGCCCAGTATTCTCCGACTGCAAAAATGTTTTTTCCGGAATTGGAGCGGAGCATGGTCAGCCATTCCTTATAAAAATCAAATGAAATATGTTTTAAAGCATCCAGTCTTACTCCGTCAAAATCGGTCAGGTTGAAATACCATTCTGCCCAGCCGTTGAGCTCCTCACGCACAAAAGGATTCCGGTGCTCGATGTCGTTGTACATCAGGTAATCATAATTCCCTTTCTCATCGTCAATCATCTCTTCCCAGTCGTTTCCGTATTCAGACTGTATTTTAAAGATATGGGAATCCATACCTTCGGCATAATCCACACCGCTGAAACAAGTGAAGTTCCATTCAAAATCAGAATATTTTTTATTTCTTCCGGGAAATGTGAATTTAGTGTAAGATTCTATCTCAATAACTTCGGAAATAACCTTTTCCCTGTTGTTTTCATCTACCTTTACGGCTTTAAATTTTTCCAGCTCATCCCCGCCGGCTTTATGCCCCAGTACAATATCTACAATTACCTCTATATTTTGTTTTTTTAAAGCTTTAATAGCTTTGATATAATCATTCCTGGTGCCATATTTGGTTGGTGTGCTTCCTTTCTGGTCAAACTCTCCGAGGTCATACAGGTCATAAGCATCATATCCTACAGAATAACCTCCGTTTGTTCCTTTGTAGGCAGGGGGAAACCATACTGAAGTAATTCCTAACTTCGCCAGATATGCGGCCTGCTTTTCTGCTTCTTTCCATAATTTTCCATTCCCTTCCGAGTACCAGTGGAAAAATTGAATCATTGTCGGGTTCATAGGCTGTAATTTGGTTATTACAAGGTAGTGAAAATTTTTTACCTGTTAATTCTCAAATTCTTCAAACGGAATTTTTAGTTGAATAGAAACCTGTTTTTTTTCCTCGGTGTTGAGGTGGGAGAGAGATAACCCCAGCAATCTTACAGGCTTATCAAACGGCCTTAGTTCCCAAAGTTTTTTCCCGGTGCTGAAATACTGTTCAGGAGAAGTGAAATACTCTTCTTTTGTAAAGCTTCTTGTAAAAAGCGAGAAATCTTTATACTTGATCTTTAAAGTTAAGGCTCTTCCCAGAATATTATTCTTTTGCAGTCTCTGGTGAAGTTCCTGGCTTAGATGTTCTAGTTTTTCATTAATCGATTGGTCATCAAAAAGATCCTCAAAAAAAGTTCTCTCCACGGCAACACTTTTCTGGATCCGGTGTGGCTTTACCTCAGAATGGTGAATGCCACGTACTGCATTGTAATAGTACGTTCCGGATTTTCCAAAAAGCCTTACCAATTCTTCCAGAGTTTTTTTCTTTAAATCTTTTCCTTTGTAAATTCCCAGGCTGAACATTTTGTTGGCGGTTACTTTACCTACACCGTAAAATTTTTCAACCGGAAGTTTCTCAAGAAAATCTTCAATTCTATCGGGATGAATGGTTTTCTGGCCGTTCGGTTTATTGATGTCAGAGGCTACTTTTGCAAGAAATTTATTTACAGAAATTCCTGCAGAAGCTGTCAGTCCCGTTTGCTCAAATATTTTCTGGCGGATCTCTCTGGCAATCTGATTGGCAGATTCTATATCTTTTTTATTTTCAGTGACATCAAGATATGCTTCGTCCAGTGACAAAGGTTCTACCAGATCGGTATATTCATGGAATATTTCGCGGATCTGTCGTGATATTTCTTTGTAACGTGCAAAGCGTGGAGGCACAAAAATAATATGAGGGCATTTTTCTTTAGCTGTTTTACTGGGCATTGCAGAACGGACTCCGTATTTTCTTGCCTCATAACTCGCTGCTGCAACCACACCCCGGTGCTCTCCTCCTACAGCAATAGGCTTCCCTTTAAGTGAGGGATTGTCATGCTGTTCCACAGAAGCATAAAATGCATCCATATCGACATGAATAATCTTACGGGTGGGAAAAGAAGAATCCATACCGCAAAGATATGGATTCATTTATTTTTGAATTGAGTTCTGATTATATTTTCATCCTCATCGTAGTGAGTAATGACTGGAATCCAGCTTTTTCATAGGCTTTTACAGCGGATTCATTTTGGGAATAAACATCGAGCCTGACCTCTGAAATATCTTTAGACTTTGCCCAACTCATCAGTTCATCAAGAATTAATTTGTTGACTCCTTTTCCTCTGTGTTCGGGTTTTACATACATAAAGCCCAGATAAGCATAGCGGTCGAAATTATAATAATTGGCATCCGGTTTTTTAATCCTTGCATATCCAGATGCTACGATTTCATCATTTTCTTCAGCTACGAGTACAAATGCATCTTCAGCCTGTATCAGTTTAAGCAGATCATAATAATGAATTTCTCCATCAATAAGAGTACTGTTGAATGGCCTTTCTGCGGTAACGATTCCCTGTTCAAATTCAAAAAGGACTTTCAGATCCTGTTCTGTGGCTTCTCTTGTGATCATTATTGTAAAAGACGGTTAATGGTTTCCTGTATTTCCGGATCTTCAGGCGAAATAGCGTAATATTTCGCGATAGACGATTTCTGGTCTATGACCATATATCTAGGGATCCAGTTCAGATCAATATAATTGTTAAAATCATTTTTCCAGCCTGAAGCAAACCAGTAATTATCCTTATCTTTCATATTGAACCTGTCGAGGCTTTTGTCAAAACCTTCTTTTGATCTTTCCAGGGAAAGGAATACGAAATCTACATTCGGATTGTTTTTTTCAAGCTCTTCAGCTTTTGGAAGTGCTTTTAAGCAGTCTCTACACCATCCGGCCCAGAAATCAATCACTAAAACTTTTCCTTTATGTTCATCAAGGATCTGCTGAATAGTAATATTTTTTCCTTCCTCATCTTCCAGCTTCTGTATTAAAGCTTCTTTGGAGAAAGAGGTTTTAAGTACTTTCGGTTGCTGCTGTGCATAGCTTAACCCGAAAACACCGATCATAAAAATGAATGCTAACTTTTTCATTCTTTCAATTTCATTTATACAAATCTAAGCAATGAAACGTAATTGGAGATTGATTTCTTATGAATTAGGAAAAATTTATGAGATTGAAAATTTCTATAAAGATCTATTGATAGTCTTTGATCACGCCTTTTACCACAGCGATCACATTCGGCATGGCTTTATTGGCGGCATTCAGAACTTCTTCGTGAGAAACGGCAAAGGCAATATCCGGTCCGCCAAGGTCTGTAATTACGGAAATGCAGAAAACATCCATTCCCATATGTCTGGCAACAATTACTTCCGGAACAGTGCTCATTCCTACCATATCACCACCGATGGCTTTGATCATGCCATATTCTGCAGGAGTTTCAAAAGTTGGTCCCTGTAGTGCTACGTACACTCCCTGGTGGATTTTAATATTGTTTTCGGCGGCAGCTTTTTCGGCAGCTGCGATCATTTTTTTGTTATAAGGTTCGCTCATATCCACGAAACGCGGTCCGAACGATTCAATATTTTTACCACGAAGCGGATGTTCAGGCATCATATTGATATGGTCTTTTAAAATAACGATATCGGCAACTTTGTAAGCGGGATTTACACCGCCACAGGCATTGGAGAGGATGAGGTTTTTAACACCTAACAGATGGAAAACCCTTATCGGGAAAGTTACAGTCTCCATGGAGTGGCCTTCATAATAATGAAAACGGCCGCTCATCATCAGAACCTTTTTGCCATTAAGAATTCCGTAAATTAATTTTCCTCCGTGCCCAACTACAGTGGTCTGAGGAAAATTGGGAATCTCAGGATATTCCAAAATATGGAGGGCTTCCACTTCATCCTGCAGTTTTCCCAGTCCGGATCCCAAAACAATAGCAAAATCGGGGATTTCTTTGATTGTACTTTTGATAAAATCGGCGGTCTGCTTAATTTTTTCTAACATAATCTAAGATGATTTGGTTGAATTCTTCCTTTTTATCAATGATAACATTAATAGGCCAGTAGTAAACAATGTCTCTAAGATAGTCAAAAGTTTTCAGACGTACATAATCTTTCTCCGTGGTCAGGATCAGCTTGTATTCGCCTAATTTTTTATATTCTGCAGTGATATTTTTGATGTCGTCATCCGTAAAATTATGATGGTCTCTGAATTTTAAATGTTTAACCCGCTGCGAAAATTTAGCCAGATGCTCCAGAAGCGGCTTGGGGTTAGCAATTCCTGTAATCAGAAGGATGTCATAATAGTTCAGGTTATTATCCGGAAGCATTTTATCTTTTCCGTACACATTTTCGTCATAACCAATGGATGAAAAGAATACTTTTTGGTTATAAGAAGGTCTGATCCTTGAAATATAATAGCGTTTGGTTTCTTCAGTAAGTTCATCGGGACATTTGCTGACCATGATGATGTCTGCTCTTTTGGCTCCGTTTCTGGATTCTCTTAAATCTCCGGCCGGAAGCAGATGGTCTTTAAAGTAAGGATCGTTAAAATCTGTCATCAGGATATTGAATCCTGCTTTGATGGCTCTATGCTGCATGGCATCGTCCAGAACAAGAACGTCGAGATCCATATCTCCAATTACCTTTTTGGCTCCGGGAACTCGTTCTTCTGAAACAGCAATGACGAATCGGTTTTTGAAACGTTCAAAAAGCTGCATGGCTTCATCACCTACAATTTTATAGTTGCTTTCATAATTCGTCACTTCATAGCCTTTCGTCAGTCTGCCATAACCGCGTGAAAGAACCCCTGTTCTGTAGTGTTTGGACAGGTATTGGGCAAGATACATCACCATAGGCGATTTTCCGCTTCCGCCCACAGAAAGATTACCGACATTGATTATCGGAGTTTTGAATTTTGTCGCCTTAAAAACGCCCAGATCATACATTGTGTTTCGGATACCCGTTACCAAATGATAACCGAGGGAAAAAGGATAAAGGTACCATCTTTTCATACGTCTGCAAAAATAGGAATTTTCATAAGGATTTTAAGTAATATTCTCAAAGACTTTTCAACAAATATTTCATTAAATTAAAGTATTTTTGTTGAGTTATTATACTACATTGAGATACTTTATTGAATTTTCTTACAACGGAAAAAATTATTTCGGTTATCAGATACAACCGGATGCCGTTTCTGTACAGGAGGAACTGGAAAAAGCACTTTCCACGATATTAAGAGAAGAAGTCAAAACGACAGGTGCCGGAAGGACAGATACAGGCGTTCATGCTAAAAAAATATTTGCCCATTTTGATACGGAACAACCTGTGGATGAAATGAATCTTCCTTATAAATTAAACAGTTTCTTACCTCCCGATATTTCTATAAAGCGGATTTTTAAGGTTAAAGATGATTTTCATGCCCGTTTTGATGCTACGTACAGAACCTACGAATATTATATTTCCCTGGCGAAAAATCCTTTTACCCAGGAATCGGCATGGCAGCACTGGAAAAGGCAGCTTGATATCCATAAAATGAATGAAGCCTGTAAAATTTTATTTGAATATGAGGATTTTACAAGCTTTGCCAAATTAAAAACCGATAATAAAACCAATATCTGCAAAATCTATAAGGCAGAATGGGAACAGGAAGGAACTGAACTTAAGTTTACGGTTTCAGCTAATCGTTTTCTCAGAAATATGGTCCGTGCCATTGTGGGAACTATGGTAGAAATTGGAAGTGGTAAAATAAAACCCGAAGACCTGCGTAAAATTATTGAAGATAAAAACCGTAATGCTGCCGGAACTTCAGCTCCGGGCCATGGATTATTCCTTGTAGATGTAGGATACGAATTTTAATCCAGTGACAAAATTTCAGTGATTTTACGGATGTTCTTTTGTTTTACAGTATTGAAAAAAAAGTTATTTTAGCAATCAGTAACTATTCTGTGAAAATTATTGCATTATTTTCATAAAATAGGGTATTCTGAATGTTAAATATATAAAACACAAATTATGTTATCAATTTTTATTCTTATCGGAGCTTACAGGTATTATGCACAGCTTGCTGAAAAGTTCGGGAAAACAAAATGGCATTATGGCCTTTTAGCCATTGGAGTGTATTTTGGAACCCAGCTGCTCTTTGGTTTTTCTTATGGGGTTTATAAAGGACTTACAGACCCTGACGCTGTAGATAATATGAACTATACAGGTTTCTCCCTGATCAATATGATTAGCTGGATCATTTCAATTGCAGTCGTATATGGGGTTTATCAGCTTCTCGAAAGGAAATTTGTGAAAGAGCATGTGAATAAACCTTCTCTGGAAATTGAAAAGATTGGAGATAAGAATTTATAATGGGTTTATTAAAGTATTTCAGAAGTACTTAAGATAAGATCCGGCTTAATATATTCATATTGTAAATAACCTTTATCTGAAATTTTCTATGACGATTTGATCAACTTCTAAAGGCTGTCAAATTTTAAAGTCTTATTTTTGCATAGAATTTTAAATTCTTTCTTCAACTCGTACAATGAAAAAACAAGATACCTGGGGAATTGTTAAGAGGCTGTTCTTTATAGGAATGAAATTCCGGTCCTGGTTCATCCTTACTTTAATTATTTCTGTCTTACTGTCCGTAGTTTCTACCTACAGACCTTATCTTACCATGGAGGTGGTCGATAATGATATCACTAAACTAAAGGATAATGCCTTGATGATGAAGCATATCTATATTCTGGTAGGTTTGGTCTTTGCAGAAACTATTTTAAACTTTTTCTTAGTTTACTTTTCAAATTTTATTTCGCAGAATGTTATCCGTGATATTCGCGAAAGGCTTTATGCAAAGCTGATCTATTTCAGGACATCATTTTTTGATAAAACGCCTATCGGTCAGCTTGTAACCCGTGCTGTAGGTGATGTAGAGACTATTGCTACAGTGTATACGGACGGTTTTCTTATGGTTTTCGGGGATATTCTCAGAATTGCATTTGTTCTGATCATGATGTTCAATACCAATGTGCATCTGAGCTATATCACATTGGCAATCCTGCCTTTAATGGTTATGATTACCAGATTTTTCCAGAAAAGACTGAAAAAAGCATTTGGGGATGAAAGAACGTGGACGGCCAATCAGAATTCTTTTGTTCAGGAAAGATTGGCTGGAATGTCAATTATTCAGGTCTTCAACAGACAGGATGCAGAATTTAAAAAATTCGATGACATTAATATTACCCTGAAAAGTGCCTTACTGAGAACAGTATTCATCTTCTCATTATTTTTTCCGGTTGTAGAGCTTATATCTTCTTTATTTATCGGATTTATCCTGTTTTATGGTGGTTATATCACAATCAGTGCAGGAGTTGTTATTGCATTTATCCAGTATATTTCCATGCTGATCCGCCCGTTGAGGCAGATTGCAGACCGTTTCAATAATATCCAGAGAGGTATTGTAGGGGCAGAAAGGGTATTGGGTGTCATGGATGAAGATTATGCCATGCCGAATACAGGAACCGTAAAGAAGGATCATTTTGACGGCAAAATTGAATTTGAGAATGTACATTTTGCTTATGATGAGAAACAGGAAGTATTGAAAGGAATTGATTTTAAAGTAAATCCGGGAGAGACCGTTGCTATTGTAGGGGCGACCGGTGCTGGAAAATCTACCATTATCAGTCTTATCACAAGGCTTTATGATATTAATTCCGGGAAGATTATAATTGATGATGTGGATGTAAAAGACTATGAGCTTTATAACTTGAGAAGTCATATCGGAGTTGTTCTTCAGGATGTATTTCTTTTTCACGGGAGCATTTTCGAAAACCTTGCGTTTGGAGATGAAAGCATTACTTTAGAAAAAATAAAAGCCGGAGCAAAAGAAATTGAAGTAGATCAGTTTATTGAGCAGCTTCCGGGCGGATATGATTTTGTGGTAAGTGAGAGAGGTTCTTCTATTTCATTAGGTCAGAGGCAGCTCTTATCCTTCCTGAGAGCTTATTTATCAGACCCTAAAATCCTTATTCTGGATGAAGCCACTTCTTCCATAGACCATGAAAGTGAAAAGCTGATCCAGAGAGCAACAGAAAAAATTACCAGGAACAGAACTTCTATCATTATTGCCCACAGGCTTTCTACCATTGAAAAGGCAGACAAAATTATTGTCATGGAGCATGGTAAAATTGTAGAAGAAGGAAAGCATCTGGAACTTCTTGACCGTAACGGATATTACTCAACACTTTACAAAGCCCAATTGAGACATGAAGTAGAACTGGAAGAAGAAAAGCAAAAATCATAGATTAACCTTATTTTATAAAACTTAAAAAGAGAGCTCTGGGCTCTCTTTTTTATATTTGAAATGTGTCTTTAAAATTTTAATTTCTTATTGATTACTTTCCCGTTTTCCAAAACTGTTGTTACCGTGATGACGGTATTTTTTACATTGACAGGAAATCTGAATTCAGAGGATTTTATGTCTGTTCTGCTGGTCAAAAGTCTTCCGGAAGCATCATAGATATGAACGGTGGAAATTTTAAGATCACTTTTTACCTGTACAAAACCCTCATCCTTGATAATTTGTGTCATGCTTGATTTGTTTACACTTTCAGCAGCCAATAAATTCTGAGGTGTAATGATCACAGAATAATCCTCTACCTGCCCATATTTTGGAGTGTAGCAGGCCGTAACGGCTGTTCCGTTAAATTCACCGATAACTCTCATTCTTAATGGCGTATTAGTGACCGCACCTGCAGGAGGAATTACTGATGCAGTGGCAACAGAACCGCTGCTTATTGCACTTTGATTAAGTACAAGTTCTGTGGTCTCATTAAATTGTCCGTCATTATTGTAATCTATATAAGCTTTAATAATATGTGGATTGCTGGTTCCCGGTGCAACCGTAAGTACCGTTGCGGTATTCGACGGAATTGTAGTTTTTGAAATCCCAGAGCAGTAATTTCCAGTAAAGTTTTCATAGAAATTATTGGAAGCCTGTTTGTAATTGGTAGAGTAGTTATTGATGTTTCCGAATTTTACAGAAGTAACACCGATATTAAAGTTTCCGGGATTCGTCATAGAGGTTGGAGTGCATGCTGTGGTTAAAACAGAACTGTTGTTAGGCGTAGTTGAAGAGGCTACCGGAGAATTGATCAGCGATTGTCTGTACTGCAGAAGCTGTGCAGTAGCCCTATCAGACTGTCCCTGGGTAAATAAATTCCTGAAACAGAATGTGTAAGCCATAACATTTCTTTCACCGCCCGCATATATCTGGCTGGTACACGGATTAATCTGTCCTGTCTGGCAGGTATAAGGAACAGACGAATGATAAAGGCTTTTCATGGGTTCAGTATCACATACCAGGTCTCCCTGAAGAGTACAGTCTGTATTCGTAGGGCAGGCTCCGGTAGATTCACTGTAACCTTCATGTGTGTGGCGAAGGCCAAGCGCGTGTCCAAATTCATGGGCCAACGTCTGTGCATTCACTGCCGAGGCACTTGTAGACATAAAAGAATAATCATTGCTGCCTCCGGGATAATAGGCAAATCCGTTCAAAGTCCCTGCATTGGATGCCAGTTTCTTAACAACGTATATATTGTAATATTTACTGGTATCCCACATTCCCAGAGCAGTGATCTCAGAAGCGGTTACAGCATTCGTTGTATTATCATTATTTACCCCTCCGCTCACATACTTTGGAAGATGAGACGCATTGATTCTGTTGATCCCGTTGGTAGGATTACAGCTTGGATTGACCTTGGCAAAAACAAATTTTACAGGCAATATAGCACTGGTACCTGACATTCCGCTGGTCGTACTTCCGGAAAATACTCCGTTCGTATAATTCACCCATGCTATAATATCAGCATCAGATTTGTTATTGACTGTCCCAACGGCACTTCCGTCACCTACCACATGAACAACAACAGGAATTTCATAGACCTGGTTTTTGTTTAATGTGCTGGATAATTTTCCGCTTTTGATCAGCTTGGATAATTCCAGGTTAAAAGCATCATCCTGAGCTTTCTCTTCCGGATGTCTTTCATAATGTTTTCGCATCAATTCATCAGTCCCGCACTCCTGGAATTCTAACTTCTGTGAATAAAAATTTGAACAGGCTAAGCCCGAAACAATGATTAATAGTAGTTTTTTCATATATTATATTATTAAATTGTGGTGTAATAAAAATAATAAAATAAATAACAAAAAACTATATTTTCTATTATATTTGGCTAAATATTGTTAATTCTCATTGAGGAAAACAGTAAAATAGAATAATTAATATAAATGTAAAAATAGATCAGGCTTACAAGTACGTCTGTTTATAATAAAATTTTAAAAGAGAAATCATTTTACTGACTGACTCTTTAAAATCAACATCCTAAGTTTTTTTAAAACTGCAGAAAACAAAATTCTGTACTGTACCAAAAGGTGTTATATGATTTTCTGTAAGGCATTTTATTTTTTCAAAATCTGCTTCAAACTTTGCTGGCAACGATTCGGCATCGTATTGCTGAATATCCAGTCCGCTGCATTTTGCAGGACCTTCTTTCGAAAAAGTCCCTAAAATTATAAACCCGGTTACACATTTACCTGCTGTTTTAATATATTGGGAAACCTGCTGTGGAGTCGTTAAAAAATGGAAAGCAGCCCTGTCATGCCAGATATTATAAGTTTCCCGGGGCTCAAATGCTGTAATGTCTGAAGTGATCCAGGTTATTTTATCACCTTTTTCTCCTAACCTTTTTCTGGCCCTTTCCAGAGCTTTGACGGAAATATCAAGGACGGAAATATTTTCATAGCCTTCCTCGAGAAGATAATCAACAAGGTTACTGTCTCCACCTCCTATATCAATGATGCTGGCGTTTTTTTCCAAACCGAAAGAATGAATAAAATCAAGAGATGTTTGTGGTTTTTTCTGGGTCCAGCTTACCTGATCCGGGTTTTTAGTCGCATATACGTTTTCCCAGTGTTCCTTGTTGATATCATTCATTTTAATATGTTTTTTGATCGTTACCCTTTTAGTAGCTTCTTTCTTTCCTCGAATTTATAAATTAATCCATTAACTTTTGTCTCGTTTGCTTGTGATTTTGAATTTGGAGTAAAACCGTACATGTATATATCAGTCAAATGACAAATTGGTAATTTTTCCTGAATTGATAGGCTTTTCAAATGTGTTTTCTGGAAAATTTTAAAAGCTGAAATTATTTTACAATCATGAAAAAATGTAAAATCCATATAAAATCATTAATTTAAGTAAAAAAGTAGAGGTTGACTGATGATTATATTGAAAAATTCACTATTTTTATTACAAATTTATAGCCTGCCCCAGATAATTGAAGGGTGTTAAGGATAAAATTAATTTTTAATTAAAAACCCAAAAATATAAATGAGCAATATACAAGATGAATTTAAAGTCTTTAAAGACGAGCTGAAAAAACTGAATATCGACGTACAGAAAGTAGTGAAGGTGGGAAACGGAAGTATGGATTTCCATGAGGTTTTTTATAAATCACCAAGATACCAGGAAGTGAAGAGTGTGTATGTCCAACGTCATAATCTGGACAGTATGGTGGAGAAATTTAAAAAGGCTTACCATTAAAATATAGACCGGGCGCCGCAGAGAATCTGCGGCGCCCGTTTTTTATGGCTGATTATTAATCTTTATCCAGTGTCGAGGTTTTTTTGGTGTCCTTCATTCCGGCGTAAACGATCAGCGAGAATAATATACATCCGGTAATATACCAGTAGAAATATTCTTCCGTTCCGGCTTTTTTAAACCACAGGGCTATATATTCTGCAGTCCCTCCAAAAATAGCTACCGTAAGGGCATAAGGAAGTCCCACTCCCAGCGCTCTGATCTCAGAAGGGAAAAGCTCTGCTTTTACAACGGCATTGATTGAAGTGTAACCGCTGACAATGATTAGGGCAGCCATAATAAGGAAGAATGCAGTCCACATCGAGGTGGTTGTGCTTAAGGCTGTAAGAAGTGGAACTGTAAACAGTGTACCCAGAATTCCAAAACCTAAAAGAAGCGGTCTTCTTCCGATCCTGTCCGATATTGCTCCGAAAACAGGCTGCAGGCAGGCAAATATAAATAATGAAATAAAAGAAATAAGGGTAGACTGCTCTTTGGTAAGATGTACCGTATTCACCAAAAATTTCTGCATATAAGTGGTATAGGTGTAAAAAGCCAGGGTTCCGCCTAAAGTAAGTCCTATGACAGTAAGCAAAGCTTTGGGATGTTTGAGCAGCTCGGTAACTGTTCCTTTTTTCTTTTCACTGATTTCTTTCTTGTTTTCAAACGCTTCAGTTTCATGAAGATTGGCTCTTAAATATAAAGCAATAACAGAAAGTAAGGCTCCGATCACGAATGGAATTCTCCAGCCCCATTCTTCAAGTTGGGTCTCCGTTAGAAGAAGTTTCTGAAGAATCAACTGAATGCCTAATGCAATCAGCTGTCCACCTATAAGCGTTACATACTGAAAGCTTGAATAAAAGCCTCTCCGGTTTTCTGATGCCATTTCACTGAGGTAGGTTGCAGAAACACCATATTCTCCGCCAACGCTTAATCCCTGCAGTAATCTTGCAAGCAGCAACAGTGCAGGTGCCAGAATCCCAATCGTTTTATAGGTTGGGGTAAGGGCAATAAGAAGCGATCCGAAAGACATCAACAAGACAGAAAAGGTCATCGCTTTTTTTCTTCCAATCTTATCGGCAATACTTCCGAATATCCAGCCTCCGATCGGTCTCATTAAAAATCCTACGGCAAAGATTCCCGCTGTATTCATTAATTGTGCATTAAGATCCGAATCCGGAAAAAATGAATGAGAAAAATAAATGGCAAAAGCAGCATAGGCATACCAGTCGTACCATTCGACAAGGTTTCCGATAGATCCGCCCACAATAGCTTTGATTCTTTGGGCAGTAGTTATGGATGATGAATTCATAGATGTATTTGTAGATAATAAAGAAGTATAAAGAAAAGCAAGATACAAATTTTGCAAAAAAAAATAAACCGCTCTTTTAAGAACGGTTTAATAACGTAAATATCATTTTTAAAACCTATATCCAATCGATAATCCACTTCTGAAGCCTGCCCATGGTCCGTCCACTTTTATTTTTGCTCCATTGGCATTCGTTTCTACGGTATAATCTACAAAAGGGATATCAAGATTTTCAATTTCCTGTTTAAGCTGTGCCTGCATTTCAGGAGTCAGCACATAATTGCTGGTCATGGTGAAGTCACCTTTTCCGCTTCCATAATGGGCGCCTGCAATCCAGAAATCAAGAACCAGGTTTTGGCTTCTGGTAAGGAAGAACTGTACGCCAACCATCAGGCCACCGCTGTTTCCGCTGGTGCTTCCCTGGCCTTTGAGAGGAATCTGGTAGGTATTTCCGTCGATAGCATCATAATCGTAATAGAAGTCAAAGCTATTGGACGAAACATCTGAATACCGGTAATAAGGTGCAAAGTAAAATCCTCTGCCATAGCCTTTCCCAATGTAAAATCTGGGTTCGATGGTGAAGTTGGTTGCCTTGACTCTTAGATTTTGGAACCTTTTTTCGTCCTCGTCTTTCAAAAATGCATTAATGAAAGGTACTTTTCCCTGCGTCATTGTTCCAAAACCTATATTGAGAGAGAACCACTGGTTGATGGCCCTTTCATAAGACAGGTTGATATTTCTGAATGCATAAGCTGTAACGTTGGTCTTAATAATGTTCATTTTCTCCGTGGGAACAGCCTGTAGTTCCTGTGCGCCTGCTTCTGAAAGCAGCAAAAAAGGGATTAAGATGAGGAGCTTTTTCATGACTTTATATTTTGTGGTGTAAAAAGGTAGCAGCAAAAAACGGGCAAAAAATCAATAATAATTCAATATGGTTTCGTTTTTAATTTTTAATTAGTGATTTAATTGTTATTCGTGCTGTTTATTTCCGTGGATAATGAAGGAGCAGACAAGTCTTTGCAACTTAACCGGTTGTCTTTATTTCCTGCAGAAACTTGACTACATGTAACAAATGCTGGATATTGACTGTCTTATTTTCATCAATACAATTTTATTTCTGAATATGAAAAAAACGATATATTCTGTACTTTTTCTTTGTGGGATTTTAGTGTTCTCGCAGGAGAGCACGAAAAATGATACGATAGAACAGGCGGGTACAAAGGAAATCCAGGAAGTGATCTTAAAGGCTCAACGTAAAAAACAGTTTGCAGATAAGTCCGTTTATACCTTTGATAAAGAAGCTCTGGAGAAAGCAAGGTATGCAAAAGACTTACTTCAGACACTGCCTGAGCTGCAGCTGGATCCCGTTTCCAATACCATCACAAGTACGAAAGGAGGAACTACACTATTTCTTATCAACGGGATTGAAGCTACAGATATGCAGATACGAAGTGTTGCACCCAGTGAGGTTGTGAAAGTTGAGTATTATGATATTCCGCCGGCAAGATGGGCAACAAGGGCAGATACTGTAGTTAATATTCTGACGAGATCCACAGAAACAGGATATGTGTTCGGGGCTGATGTTTCTACAGCTTTGAATACAGGATTTGTGAATGGTTCTGCTTACGCTAATTATACAAAAGGGAAAAATAATTTCGGACTTGAATATTCTCTAAACCTCAGAGATTATGATGACAGAAGAGTAAACAGCATTTATGATTACCAGCTGAATGGAAAGCATTACCGTTCTGATGAAAACAGGAAAGATCATTTTGGATATACTTTCCAGAATGTTGCTTTACGTTATACAAGACTTGTTCCCGATAATTATGCTTTTCAGGTCAAACTGAATATGGATATTTTCAGCAGATTTTCAAAAGGAGTAGGGCAAAGTATCTTTAGTGAAGATCATCTGAAGGAAGAACATGCGATGTTTAAAAATAATGGTTCGGATTATGTGATTCCTAAGCTGGATCTTTATTACTCCAAAAAGATTGGTGAAAAAGACGAACTAAGCATTAATGTAGTAGGTTCTCATTATACTACCCATACTTCAGAAACTGCCAGGGAATGGATTGTAGGCTCAGGATTTTCGGTATATGATAATGATATGGTTTTAAAGGCAAAGCAAACGAGCCTGGTAGGAGAGCTTGCCCATACTCATGATTTTAAAGCAGGAAAACTATCATCCGGATATCGTATTTCAAGGTCTTCTATTTCCAATGATCTGAATAACCTTGCCGGATATTCTCAATACAGTGTCAATTATCTGGAACAGTATTTTTATACCGAATTTGCTGGAAAGGTAAATCAATTCAGTTACCGCATCGGAGCTGGTCTTACAAATATTCACAACAAAAGTGCAGAGAATACTTTTGATGAATGGACTTTTACTCCGAAGGTTATTTTAGCCTATCAACTTAAAAATAATCACAACCTTCGTTTTACAGCAAGCTATAACCCGGTAAGCCCATGGAGTAATGCCTTGAGTAGTAACGTGCTGCAGTTGGCGCCTAATATTGTCCAAAGAGGAAATCCCTTTTTAGAATCTCAACAGGTATTTTCTAACAACCTGACCTATTCTTTTAATAATAAATATTTTGATTTTAATGCAGGTTTGTTTTACCGATATACCAACAGGGTAATCAATCAGTACTATGTTCAGGATGATGTATTGGGAGGTTATGCACTGACTTATGAAAACGGGAAAAACGGGCAGCGATACGGAGTACAGCTTACAGGATCTTATAAACCTTTCGGGAATAACCTGTTTGTCATAAAAGCTGTGATTACACCTACTTCTGAAACAGTTAAAACCAGTACCGGCGCTTTGATTAAGAATGATTATTTAGGCAATTATTTTTCGCTTTCCTCAGAATATAAATCTTTCTCACTTCAGTATCAGTTCAATATTCCGGTGTATAGTCTTAGCGGTGCTTTCATGAACACGAACGAAAATCAGAATAATATTTTTGTAAGCTATAAACACAAGAACTGGACGTTTTCCACAGGTATGTACTGGATAGGAATGCCTTCAGAGTACAAAACAAAAAGTTTACCGGAAAGCTTAGTTGATTATAAAGTTCATACTCAGATTATGAATAATAAGTCAATGTTTGTATTAGGACTGAGTTATGATTTCTCCAAAGGAAAAAAGACGGAAATTCAGCGAAAGCTTAACAACGAAACAGCTCCTGCAGCTACTTTTTAATCATAAAATAGGATGGAAGCAGGGAGCTGGAAGATGGGAGCTTACGCTGTGTAAACTATTACACCAGATTTTTGGCTAAAAAATAGAATAAAATTGAACTGTATTTGTTCTTAGGCTGAAATAGCTTCCATCCTCCAACATCCAGCTTCTTTCTAAAAAAAAATCCCGCTCAATTGAGCGGGATTTTTTTTTATTTCTTGATAAATTTTGTATTCTTTGTATCTGTAGCATTTTTTCCACTGATCTCTATGAAATAAGACGCTGGTGGAAGATCTGAGATTTGAATATTTCCGGCTTTTACATCTGATGTTTTAACCAGTTTCCCATCCAGACTGTAAATATTTGCTTTGGAGTAATGATCTGTATTTCCTTTGAAACCGATAAAGTCCTGTGCAGGGTTAGGATAAACCACTAAGTTTTCTTTTTTCACTGTATTGCTGGTTGCCAGAAATGCTTCGTTTAAAGCTAAGGCAGTGGCTACTGTCTGGTTGATACTCAACAATGGAACACTGACATTTCCGCTTGTAGAACTTAGCAGAGCATATCTGTGAGAAGCATCGTAATAAGCATAGGATGTATTGGTAGCTGTTCCGATAGGGTTGGCATAAATAACATCAAAAGATGCATATAGATTAAGGTTCTGTGTATATTTTACTCTAAGAACATTACTGTATGTTTGATTGCCTATAATCAGAGTTCCGTATGCATCAGCCTGGGCAGTCATTGTACCACTGAATAATCCGTTGGCAACAGATGACGAGAAAGTCCCTTTAGCCGTATCATTTTGTGCCGGTCCATAAGTGGTAGGATAATTATTATAAGTACCATTATCTACACTGAAATTTAAGGTAAGCTGTGGATTTACAATTCCTGTAATTTCCAGTTTAGTTGTAGAGGCTTTATAATAAATGGTTGTTGTTCCGTCTATCATTTTAATGGTAGAACCCGGAAATGTTGTTATTTCAGCAGAAGTAGGAGTAGAATAAGTCGTTACTGACGAAACTCCCATTGTAAGACCTCCGTTTGAAAACACAGTGTTAGCTCCTGTTGCGGAGTTGTTTACGCCTCCGGTTACATGATTGTAATTGATAACGTTTCCGGAAATAGGGTCATTGGCTGCTTTTGTAAGCGTGATCTGCGCAGAAAACATTGCAGAAGCTCCTAATAAGAGGAGTAAAGATTTTTTCATGGTTAAGATTTTTTTTGTTAAAAATAATCAAAAAATAGTATTGAAATGATAATTTTATTTGTTTTTAGTTAATTTTTTAATAAAAATGCCTGCTGATAGCATCAGCAGGCGACTTTGTGCGTTAAAAATGTTTACGTTTAATTGCTCATTACCATTTTACGGTAAGCATAAATGTCTTCGATGGTCACGACGCTCATCTCTTTTTCGATAGCAAAGTTCACAATTTCGGGAAGTCTTGCCATAGAACCGTCTTCATTCGTCAGTTCACAAAGTACGGCATCGTCACCCAGATTGGCCATTTTTACAAGATCTACACTGCCTTCGGTATGACCGCGTCTTGCAAATACACCATCTTTTCTGGCAATCAGAGGGAAAACATGGCCGGGACTTGCAATATGATCTGCCTGAGCACCTGCTGCCACAGCAGTTCTGATCGTTGTTACACGGTCTCTTGCAGAAACACCGGATTCCACACCTTCTCTGGCTTCAATGGAAATGGTAAATGCGGTTTGATTTTTTGAATTGTTATTTTCCACCATCGGACGAAGGTTGAGGTGGCGGCTTTTTTCCTCAGAAATGCATAAGCAGACGATACCGCTGCATTCGCGGATCAGAAGTGCCATATCCTGTTCTGTAATAGTGGAGGCGGGAAAGATGATATCACCTTCGTTTTCACGGTTTTCATCATCTACCAAAAGAATACCTTTTCCCTGTTGTAGTGTTTGAAGTGCTTTTTCTACACGTTCTTTGGAGCTTGCTCCGAATTGTTCTAATAATTTTTCCATGTTATTTTACTTTTAAAAGTTAAAATAGTCTTCGGTACATGGAAATGAAATACAACGCAACAAGAGTCCATAAGGAATCTTATTGGTCATCTCATTTTCTTCTCCCATCCAGACTTTAACTGTCGGTTCCGGAATTTCACCAGATCAGTCCCTTCATAAGAAAGGAGTCGCGGACTGTAACCGCCGGTAGGGAATTTCACCCTGCCCCGAAGAAAACTTATACTAAGTTTTACTGTATGTTCTGATTTAAAATTTTTATTTCATTGATTATATTTAACGCACAGATTACAAATTTCGGAAAGTTTTTTGAATCCGGAAAGGGATTTTACTCGTATTTGTTACATTAAAAACTAATTTCCATTACACCTCACAAATCATGATTCCCTTAATATTTTCTCCATCTTCTTTCCCTTTGCCAATTCATCGATGAGTTTATCCAGATAACGGATATTTCGCATCAGCTCATCTTCAATGTCTTCCACGCGGTATCCACAAATAACCCCTTTGATCAGTGAAACATTGGGATTGATCTGTGGGGCCTGTTCAAAGAATGTTTTAAAATCTGTTTTGTTATCTAAAATCTCCTGTAAGCTTTTTTCATCATATCCTGTAAGCCAAAATATAATTTCATGAACTTCGGATTTTGTATGTCCTTTCTTTTCTGCTTTTTGAATATAATGAGGATAAACGCTGGCAAAAGCGGTAGTATAAATTCTGGTGTTCTGCATGACTTTTTAATTAATATTCACTTACTATTGACGTTCCTCATTGACTTCTTTCAGAATATCATCAAGAATACGGTTAAATTCTTTTGGATTTTCCAGCATAGGATAGTGACCTGTCCCGGCTATTTCAGTATAATTATAATCTTTCAAATACTTCCGGTTATTCTCTATGTTGGTCGGGAAGTTATCGGAATTGATAGCCCTTACCGGAACCTGAACTTGTGACGCCTCTTCTCTGAAATCTTTCTTGTACAAAGGTCTGAGCAGATCAATAGCTTTTTCTGAAGTATTTTGAAGAAACTCATCCTGAAGACTACGTTTCACTTCGGATGGCGTTTTTTCCGCAAAAAGATATTGAGGAAGAATATTTTCAACGGCATTTTTAAAATCATTGCGGTAATGCACGAATAAATACTCTTCAGCCTTTTCTTCTGTGATCGCTTCGTCAAGATCTTTTACGGTGTCGATCAGGATAAGTGCTTTTACCTGGGGAATTTTTAAAGAAGCTTCAAGGACATAGGCTCCTGACATAGAATGTCCTACCAGGATGATTTCTGAAGAATCTATCTGGTCAGCTACTGCTTTGATATCATCTGCATACAATGTACTCGTCCATTCGTTTCTGGAAGCATCAGATTTTCCGTGCCCGGCAAGATCCATCTGTACGATATGATATCTGTCCTTGAAATACTCCTGCTGGCTGTTCCACCATTCTGCATTGCCGAGCCACCCGTGTACAAATAGGAGAGAGGGGCTTCCCTGTCCGCTTTCTTTATAATGAATATTCTGTCCGTCCGAAGACTGTGCATATTTTTCCATGATTAATATATTTTCTGAGGTTTAATTTATTGGTTTTTTGGCTCGTAGATAAGCTGTACCACTCCTGACCTGAAAACGTTTGTGGTAATCAGTTTCAGCTCCAGCCTTTCTTTTAGGTTTTCAAACAAAGGTTTTCCGCTTCCCAGAGCAACGGGGTGAACGGAAATTCTGTATACATCAATAAGATCTGAATTAATAAAAGTGTTGATAAGACCCGCTCCGCCATACAGCCAGATATCTTTACCATCCTGTTGTTTAATTTCAGCTACCTTTTCAGCAATATCGGAGCTGATAAAAATGGCTCCCGGATCTTTTCTGTCCTGTCCTGAAAAAACATACTTATTTTTAGAATGTATAGATCTCCAAAACTCTTTTTCTTCAGAATCAGCAGTTTCTTCCGGCTGATAGGTTCCCCAGGAATCATAACTTACCCGGCCATAAAAAATAGTATCGATACTGTTCAGAAATCCGTCAAAATTCATGTCATCATCCATGATGCACCAATCTGTTTCGCCATTGGGACCTTCAATGAATCCATCTAAAGTGACAGCCAGGTCCAGGATTATTTTTCTCATATGATAGTATGGGTTTATCGTTGAATCCCTGTAAAAATAAAGAAAAACGTTCTGAAGACCGAACGTTTTACGTTATAAATGACAAAGAATATTAAGGCTGTAGTAATTTAGGATCTTCCAGCTTTTAACAGTTAAATTTACAACAGAACCTGCACTTATTTGTGTCTATTGTTTATTTGATGAGTTCTTTTGAATAATGATACACCGATTTATTATACCTCGGCAAATGTGCGGATAGTGATTCCAGAACTAAAGACAATGCTTCCTTATCATTATTGACCGAGGAAAGCGACAGCGCCAAAAATGCATTGACAGCATCATCCAGCTCATCGGAATAGTTTTCCTTTTCCTCTCTCAGTATTTCTATGCTTTCATGGAATTTTCCATTATTCCTTAAAGTACTTGCCAGCTGAATTCTTGCTCTTCTTCTCCGCAATCCTGCAAGACCCAATTTTAAAGCAGATCTGTAAAGGGGTTCTGCATGTTTTTCAAAACCTGTAGAATCGTAGGCACACGCTCTTTCAAAATCTGCAATGGCAGGATGATCATCAGAGATCTTATCCGTATGCTGTATTATTTTTTTTATAAAATCATCATTGGATATTTTTCCCAGCTGATTCCATATTGTTGTTAATTCTTCCTCCCAGAGTTCAGGATCTGTCATGTTTTAGTAGATGTTTTATAATTTAACAATTACAGATATTAGGTTATTTAGCTATGCTTCGGATGTTGCTTCTGAATTTTTATAGACATTCCAGAAGTTGTAATCCGTCATTGGAGCATCTGTTATTCCAACATTCCGTCCCATAGTAACGATCTGCCCCCGGTGGTAAGTCCCGTGAATGATCACGTGCTGGATATATTCAAACTTTGAAAAGTCACACTGGAACCATTGGGATTCAATTTTTACGTTTTTTGCCAGGTCTTCTTCGGATAAGGTTTCCACGTAATCCATCAACTTTTGGGAGTTGTTTTTTATGCCATTGAAAATCTCTTCTTTAGTCACTGCAGCTGAAATTTCAGCAAAATCAAAATCGCCGTTTTCGGCAATATAAGCCCACCAGTATTGCTGGGTCTGCCAGATGTGATGCAGGGTTGCTAAGATCGTCGGAAAACTTGAAATAACCTCCTGGTTAAGCTGCTCATCAGACTTTGTGGAAAGCCAGTCGATGTATTTATTGACTACCCAATTGTTGTACTGAACACTGTGCGTAATTAACGTTTTTAAGCTCATGATGATTAATATTTTGTTTAATGATTTGGTGTTATAAAAATAAGTAAAATATTAACCGGATTTTATGAAAACAGAAAATTCATAAGCGACCTTCTTTATGTTTTAAAATAAAGGCTCCCCATTCAAATCTGTGGTAAGCACCTCACTCATATAATCAAAAAAAGGACGCATGGCCAGTAAGGTGAAAACCGCTTCTTTCTGGAAACCATCAGACAGAACTTCTTTATCGGTAAATTTCCGCATTACTACATATTGTTTTTTCCTGATTAGATCTATGGCTGGGTGATTTTTATCAAAACCTCTCGGAGCTGTTTTTACAGCATCGCCTTTAATTTCTCCAAAGTATTGTTTGAAAACTTCATCAGAAGTGATCTTTTCAATTTCTGTGGTATTGAGCTCGAATTCTTTACGGATACGGAGCAGGTCTTTAGCCTCAGGTCCCCAGAAACCGCCACCTACAAAACTGTTACCGGGCTCCAGCTGAATATAATATCCTCCTCTCAGCATTGGCTTTGAACGGGAATAGCCAACCCCGAAATTGGTTTTATACGGAGTAGGGTCCTTGGAAAAGCGTACGTCCCGGTAAATCCTGAAAATATGAATTCCTTTTAAATTATCGTATTCCTGAAGTTCGGTATAGATCTGATTAAAAAAAACTTTGTTTTCTTTTACCACTGAATCATATTCCGCTTTGTGCTGAGTAAACCATTCACGGTTGTTGTTTTTTTCTAAGTGTTTTAGGAATTCAAAGGTTTTTTTCATGGTGTCTTTCATACAGTTTTGTTTTTTCCAGTCCGTGATTATTGATTCTAATAGTTGGAGAATTTAATTGCCAATCTGGGAGATGATTATACATTTCATTGGTTAACTTTTTGATTCCGGGTGTAGACCTACTGAATTCATAACTATTTTTGTAGGTAAATACTTCCAGGCCTGTTTCTCTTTTATGTTTTGAAACTGGAATACTAAATGAATATACTGAAATAATTTCATCCCACTTTATAAGCTCTACCGGTTTTTTCTGTTTATTGTAAAATCCTTCATTTGTATATTGGAAATCACCATCATATTTCTCTAGTTGATCGGCTTCTTTTTCAACAGAGTCATAATTTTCAGCCCTGGGAGAATATATTTTTGCTCCTGAAAAACAAATAGCAACAAAACAGGTAAAAATAATAAGATAAGATATTCCTTCGCTATCAAAAACAGGATAATTAAGAAAAATCAATACTAAAATGATACAGCTTATTATAATTATTTTTTTCAAATGCAGTTCAATTATTATACTTTTTAATTCTCCTTCTCAACAATAAAACCATGTGACCGCAGATATTCATCAAGCTCAACATCAAAAGGAATCACAAAATTATTATCCAGATCAAACATGCCACTTTCGCCGTCTGAAGACTCTAAAAACCCCAGCATCTTGGACTGTGTCTGTTCTTTGGCATTTTTCCAGCAGTTCATTAAGAAGTCAGTTTCCAAACCGAACTGGTTTTCCCAGTAATGAGCATAATCCAAATGATTATTTTGATCAAGGTAGGCAGAATAATCAATATTATTTTCACTCAGCACCTTTTTGCATAATTCCTGAACATCAATAGGGGAGTAGTCCTGAAAGGAATGCTCTTTCAAATGAAGTTCTGCGATCTGAATGGTTTTATCCGGAGAATAATATTCGTAATTAGGCAACACAATTAAGGAACTTAAAGGACTTGAAGCATTATAATACAAGCTGATCACCTCAATTCTTTTATCATCTTCCCTGAATTTATATTTTGAACTGAAAACATCAACCAGGAATTGGGTGACTGTATTTTCCCTGGGAAGCAGAAAAGTGTTTTTAAAGGCTTCGTCTATTTTTTGTTCTATTTTCTTCATGGTTTGTTCACTTTTTTGTAGTTGTAAAAATAAAGAAACCGTTCTGGAAAAATAGAACGGTTTTAAATATATTGTAAAGGTTTGTGCGGATACTTTATTTGCAGAGCTGGTTATCTTTACTTTTCCCCTTTCCTTTCAAGAATAATATGCGCTGCATCCAGCATTTTGGTAAGATGAATGTATGGACTTATCATATTCCTTTCCGGTAGATTGTTGTAGATTCCCAGTGAGAAATAGGCCATTCCGGAAATAAAATAATCAAATTCCTTGATGCTGTATTCTTTGAAGGCTTTTCTAAATACCAACAGCGGATTTTGGTATTCCTTCTCGGATAGCAAGCCAAGAACCAACGGAGAAACATCTTCCAACGGAGCATTGACGGTCCTTTTCTTTTCCTGTAATGCTATGATATAGCCTGCACGAATGAATGACCGCATCGCCTGCTGAAAATGAAGGATAACGGCCGGATGTTCTTTTATCCAGCTGTTTCTTTTTACCGCATAACTTATAATGTCATTTAGCAGCTCTTTGGATGCCGTCAAGTCATTGAGCTTAAAATAGTTTTCCATTAGCTTTAAGCCACAATGTTTCTTCCGGCCTTTCCCAAGCCGGGATTGAAGGTCTGTTCTGGTTTTTTTCATGAGTTTGTATTTTTTTACTGTACGATTTTACTGGCCGTAAAGGAGGAAGCCCGCCTGAATTTCCTGCCCATACACCCTAATGAATATGATTGAATTTGTGTTTTTCTAAAAGCCCTAAAGCCGCAATGGATTGTACACCCCATTGTACCGTATCATGATACTTTATGTTGTAAAGCAGGCTTAGAAAAAGATAATTGTAGAAAAACAGAACAGCATGAAAATAAAAACGGCATGAGACTCTACAATATCCGTCATAGAGGTACTGGTATACCGTGCAACAGATAAGAGAGCCCACGCCTAGGTCGTGAGCTTCATACTTATCATCTTGTTGCTTTAAAAATTACCAGTTTTCTATGACAAGACTCTAAGCAATAGCTTCTATATTTCTTTGAAGTATCGCAAAGCTACATTTATTGTAGCTTATTGTACAAATATAATAAAAAAAATAATATAACACATATATGTGTTGATGAAAAACTTTAGAAAGTCTAAAATTTACTCAATGTATAAATGGGACATTGAAGAATTAAAATTTCAAATTGGGAAGCTTATTCAATTACATAGGCTAAAGAAAAACCTTTCACAATTCCAACTTGGAAATGAACTTAATCTATCAAGTAATCACGTTGGTAGAATTGAACGGGCTGAAACTAATCCAACAATAGAAAATCTTGTTAAATTCTGTAATTTTTTTGAAATTGACATGTTGCTTTTATTTGCGAGGCTAACTGATAAAGAATTAAAGAATATTGAAAGTGAAATTGAATATCTACAAAAAGAATTTAAAAATAAAAATAAAACAAAATCCTAGCGAAAGCTGGGATTTTTTATTTTCTTGAAGATTTCTTCGCTACCGTACGAATCTTTTTATGTGGTTTTACATGATACAAATCGCGAGGTAGCAGGGGATTTTATGGGGAATTATAATGAATCCGAAATAGAAGGCTTCGGATTGAATTATCTGCTAGCACAAAATCAGTTTTTATTTTAAAAAAATATCTATTTCGTTTTTTAAAAAAAATAAAGAATCAAATCTACTATTGCAAGCAATCATATAAGAAAAAGACTCTATATTTCTAGAGTTTAATCCAAATAAAGATTCAATAGTTTGTTTTAACATCTTAATAATAAATTTGCCAGGATAATGATTTATACAGCAGTCATTTGACGATAAATTATGTTCTTTAACAAGCTTTTTTAATTGAACATCAAATTTTAATCTTTTATCAACGGCTTTGAGCTCATTCTTTATAGAGTCAATATAAGAATCTATTTGATTTTGTCTTATTTGGAAATTCCCATTATTGAAATCAAAAAATCTTTCATAGCTCAATGAAATATTTTTAAGCTGTGAACATTTTTTTTGAACTAATAAAAATAAATGTATAATTTCTTTGATTGATAATTTAATAGTTTCAATTATTTTGATTAACTCCAGTTTTCTCTTAATATTAGATCTTTTTAGTTTTGGCTTTTCACTGACAATATATTCTATGATTGAGCTTTCTTCTATTAGATAATTTTCAATAGAATATCTATTTAAATAAAATAGATTAGATATAGATTCTTTTTTACCAAGTATATCATCAAAATCTTTGTCAACAATATATATTTTCTTTTTATCTCCTATATTGGATTTGCATTCGTCTATTACATTATTTTTTCCATTTAATGGGAAAATTTTTTCTATTTGGAGATTAGGGAATAATTTACATAAAATCTTGTGATAAAAATTTTCTTGGTCTTCATCTTCAATGTAAAAAGAGATATCATTAAATTGAAAATAAAAGACATCTTCTGCAAATCTATAATCATCATTTTTAGTAGGAATACTTTCTTCAATCGTAATCATATTAAAATGGCATTAAAATTTTACAATAGTCTTTATTTTTTCCAACTATAGCAGGAGAATGCGTTGCAAAAATCAATTGCGTATCTTGTGGCATAATTTTCTTTATCCCTTCAATAAAATTTTCTTGCCATTTTGGGTGGAGTGATAATTCAGGCTCATCAATTATAAATAATTTTCCTAATCTATTATTAAATTTAATAAATGTAAACAAGATTAAAATTTGCATTTCCCCTGATGATAAATCTTTAATCTCTCTATTTTCTTTAATAATTTTTTTGTTTTTATCTAAAATTCTAAATTGTAATCTTGAAGTGTTTTTTTCAAAATATAATTCTTTTGCTGAATCTCTTAGGAAAATGTTTATTGTTTCTAAGTATTGTTTTAATGATTCGTATAACCTTTTACTTTTTGTTTCAAATTCTTCGAATTCTTTTATTAATTCTCTTATTTTTCTAAATTGATTTAAATTAGTAATGTATATTATGTCAAATTTTTCTTTTTTTTCTTTTTCATTGAATTGGGAGAGCAACTTTTTCAAATTATTAAAATAGGTTTCGATTTTACTAAATGTTTCTTCATTATTTTTGATTCTTGAAACTGTTTGTATCCTATTATCTCTGAAGTTTTCTGCAAAATATTCTTTAACTTTAATTTCTAAGGATTGTACTTGTTTTAAAGATATTCTTGGAGCATCTAATAACTCATTTATATTCTCAATCGAAATTGTATCTTCAAATGATGATAACATAATTTTATCATTTAGTCTACGATTTAAATCTAAAATTCTATTTTTATATCGGCTGTATTCCGAACCTGATAATCTCATTACTTTGTCAAGAGGACTACGTTTACCTATAGAATTTAATCTTTTTCTAATTATACCATTTTCCTCCACATAAGAAATATCATTTCCTTCTTCAGTATATAAATTTCTATCTAAACCAATAATGACAGGTTTAGGAATATCATGAAATATTAAATTCCAAGTCTCTATTTCATGTCTTTCAGGGGTCAAACGTCTATATTCCTCTTTTAAATCTTCAACATTTAGACTTCTATCTATGATTTTTCTAGGATGTATTTTTAAGTCAGTATTAATTTTAGGATATTCAATATTTTTTGATAGATTAAATATTTCAAGTGATAATGAATCCTGTAATTGTTTGCAAGTGATAATAAATTCTTCTTTATTGTTAATAAACTGAACACTTAATTCTTCAAATTCATTGGTGCAAAGGTCTGGAAATGATGGTGTTAATAACCAATTAACGACATTTAATAAACTTGTTTTTCCTGAACCATTGATTCCAACAATTAGATTAATGTCAGAATTGAATGAGATATGCTTGCTTAGATATCCATGTAAGTTTTTTATAATTACTTCCTTAATAATCATTATTTGCGGTTTATATAAAATTGTAGCTATACTCTCAAATTTACGAAACTATATGATAGTACCAAATAAAAAGAATTGGATAATGACTGTTCATAATCAATAGTTGTCGCTTGATTTCAAGCTGTTGTATGCTAATTTAAAATATTTGAACAATATTTCCTTACGGAAAACCATAATTCAAACAAAAAAACCGCCCTATTAAAGAATAGAACGGTTAATATATTAAATTGTCTCAGCGACACGCTGCGCTGTTACATCATTCCCGGCATTCCACCACCCATTGGCATAGCTGGTTCGTCTTTTTTCACTTCAGTGATTACACATTCAGTAGTAAGAAGCATTCCTGAAACAGAAGCTGCATTTTCAAGGGCAACTCTTGTTACTTTCGTAGGGTCAATGATTCCTGCTTCAAGCATGTTTACATACTCGTCAGTTTTAGCGTTGTATCCGAAGTCTCCTGTACCTTCTGCTACTTTAGCAACGATTACAGAACCTTCACCACCTGCGTTGGCAACGATTTGTCTTAATGGCTCTTCGATCGCTCTTTTCACGATTCTGATCCCTGTAGTTTCGTCAGCATTGATCCCTGTAAGGTTTTCCAAAGCAGAGATTGCTCTTACTAAAGCAACACCACCTCCTGCAACGATACCTTCTTCAACGGCTGCTCTTGTAGCGTGAAGGGCATCATCTACTCTGTCTTTTTTCTCCTTCATTTCCACTTCAGAAGCTGCACCTACATAAAGTACGGCAACACCACCAGCTAATTTAGCCAATCTTTCCTGAAGTTTTTCTCTGTCGTAGTCAGAAGTTGTAGTTTCCATCTGAGCTTTGATCTGAGCTACTCTTCCTTTGATTTTAGCTTCGTCACCACCACCGTTTACGATAGTCGTGTTGTCTTTATCGATCGTTACTTTCTCAGCAGTTCCAAGCATATCCAGAGAAATGTTTTCCATAGTGAAACCTTGCTCTTCAGAAATCACCTGTCCGCCAGTTAAGATCGCGATATCTTCCAACATTGCTTTTCTTCTGTCTCCGAATCCAGGAGCTTTTACAGCAGCAATTTTAAGAGAACCTCTTAATTTGTTTACCACCAAAGTAGCTAAAGCTTCACCTTCCACTTCTTCGGAAATAATTAAAAGAGATTTTCCACCTTGTGCAATCGGCTCAAGAACCGGAAGCAATTCTTTCATGGAAGAGATTTTCTTCTCTACCAAAAGGATGTATGGGTTTTCTACTTCGGCTATCATTTTCTCAGGGTTAGTCACGAAGTAAGGAGACTGGTATCCTCTGTCGAACTGCATACCTTCCACAACGTCTACCGTTGTATCAATACCTTTAGCTTCTTCTACAGTGATTACCCCTTCTTTACCTACTTTTCCGAAAGCCTCAGCGATCAGAGATCCGATAGTTTCGTCGTTGTTTGCAGAAACTGAAGCTACCTGCTTCACCATTTCTGTAGAATCTCCAACTGTTTTAGACTGAGATTTAAGGTTTTCAACAACTGCAGTTACTGCCTTGTCGATCCCTCTTTTCAGATCCATTGGGTTAGCACCTGCAGCTACGTTCTTAAGACCTTCTCTTACGATAGCCTGTGCCAATACAGTAGCGGTAGTAGTACCGTCTCCTGCGATATCATTGGTTTTGGAAGCCACTTCTTTTACCATCTGCGCTCCCATATTTTCTACTCTGTCTTCAAGTTCGATTTCTTTCGCTACAGAAACACCATCCTTAGTTACGTGAGGTGCACCGAAAGATTTCTCGATCACTACGTTTCTACCTTTTGGTCCTAACGTTACTTTTACTGCATTAGCCAATGCATCAACCCCTCTTTTTAAAGCGTCTCTTGATTCAATATCGAATTTTATTTCTTTTGCCATTTTTTGCTGTATTATTGTATTATTATGTACAATGTAAAATGTACTTTTTTATTTTTAAATAATTTGATTAAACGTTGTTAAAATACGTTGTACTCTGTACATCGTACTTTTTACAAATCTTACCCGATTACACCAAGTAAATCACCTTCCTTAACGATTAAGAAATCTTTTCCGTCTAATTTTAATTCAGAACCTGAATATTTTCCATAAAGAACTTTGTCACCTACCTGAACAGTTGTAGGCTCATCTTTTTTCCCTGGACCTACTGCTACTACTGTACCTTCCTGTGGTTTTTCTTTTGCGGTGTCCGGAATAATAATACCTGAAGCTGTTTTAGTTTCTGCAGCGATCGGCTCGATCAAAACTCTGTCTGCTAATGGTTTAAAGTTTACTGACATAATATATTTATTTTTAATTAATTCTCCGTTATAATTCTCTAAATGTATGCCATGAGAGATCTGTGGATGAAATGGCAGAATTTTATTTCCCAGTGTGAAAATTTGGCAGAAAAATGAAAAAAAATAAAGCCGGAAACTTCCGGCTTTTGTATTTAACTCTAATAATTAGTAAACTAAGGGCAGTGCTGTCCCGGCCCGATCCAAAGGATGCATTTTCCCTGATCGTTCCATTCGCAGCAAACAATTCCGGCTGCGCCTCCAACGATGGATTTTTGAGCCTCTCTGCTTAATGATTTAGCGTTTTTCATAGATAATATTTTGTTTTATTGTACATGCCTGAACATTTAATGTCAATCAGGATTTTGACGATTTGATGTGATAGTGTATGTCAAAGATAAAAAAAAATATGATCAGATTATACACTGTTTGTAGATTTATTTATGGAGTTTGTATTTTGATTTTCAATGTTTTAATGGTTGCTTTGTAGAAGGCTCCTGATATAGGCTTCTTAGCAGTACTCAAGATTAAAAAGAAAAAGTTTACCATTACGGTAAACTTTGTAGATCCATTATTGAATGGTTTCCAATGTCATTTTTCTACCGCCGAGGTCCATATCCTGTTTCAGGATCTTCCGGGTTTCGGTATCTATGTAATAAGTAACAATCGTTGTCTTATCTTTAATATCGTCGGTTGTTTTTACAGCCCAGACTTTTTTTCCGTTGTAATCTGTTTTCTTTACATCCAGTATATAGGCTTTAATAAGTCCTTTCTTAGCATCCGGGTTGTAATCGAAAATAGAGAGGTCAGCAGTATAATTTTCTTTCAGGGGAGAAAACCTGATCAGCATAGGGTAGCTGCTGCTGTCAAAATAATCTGCAGCATCCATTTCGATAGGGTCTTTTTTTTTGGATTTTTTATCCAGATAATATCCTGTTACCTTAGTCTTCCCCGATTTCAGAACCATATCCCTCATCATATTAAAAGACGAATGATAGACTGGCTGGAAATTAACAGTTTTTACGATGGTAGAATCGGTCCATTTAGCATCAGGTGCCTTTTTCAGCTTTACAGTAGTTTTGATGAGGAGATCCGTTTTGTTTAATTTTTTGAGTTCTGTAATAATGCTCCCAATTTCCATTTTTGTTCCTGCATTTTCAGCATACCAGACCGCTTCTGATGTTTCATCTTTGATCAGCTTAGGATCAATAGCGCTGTTGGCTGGGGTGAGTAGTTTTTGGGAAAATAAATTAACACTGCTTATTAATAACAATACAAGAAATGTTCTCATGATTTTTTATTAATAAGTGTTACTCATTTTCAAAAAGTTACAGCCTTATTTTTCCTTGTCAGTAAAGTAGTATGCAGTAACTTAAATAGAGCGGGTTTTATTTTTCTGATTCTGATTTATTTTTGAAATCACAGCCCCGGAAACCGCAATGCTGATAAAGTTGGTAACAGATCTCGCCTCATTCATAAAACGGTCTACACTGTAAAGGAGGGCAATATCCGTTAACGGAATTTTTCCAAACCTGTTTAAAGTGAAAATAAGGGCCAGAAATCCTGAGCCAGGAACACCTGATGCTGTTTTCGAGGTTACGGAAATAATGACGAAAAGCCACAGATAATCGGTGACAGTCAAAGAAATGTTGTAAAACTGAATAAGAAAGCAGCAGGTCACGGCAATATAAATACAGGCTCCGGAAAGATTAAAATTATATCCCAAAGGAATGACAAACCTTAAAATTTTTCTGCTGTAGCCTTCAGATTCCATTTTTTCAAAGATGAGTGGAAATGCTGTTTTGGAAGATGATGTGGTAACTACAAGGATAATTTCTTCTTTTAAATCAAGTAAAAACTTCCAAAGCCGGATTTTGTACAGATAAGAGACAATGCCTAAAATCCCAAAAATAAAGACAATATCAGCCAGATATACTGTTGCGACAACTTTACTGAGCGGTAGAAGCGTATTGATGCCATATACAGAAACTCCGTACGCAATGTTGCAGAATATGATAACGGGCAGAATAAGGTAGAGATACTTGATCACCGTATAAAAAACCTTGAGACCACGGTCCAATAGATTCAGGAATTTTTCTCTTGCATTGGAAAGATTCATGAAAATCCCGGCGACAATGGACACGATAAGAAAAATACCGTGTCTGTTGAGGTACAGGATACCGGATATACTTGTATTGTCAATTTCAAATGTTCTGGGAAGTGATTTACTGATCCTCGCAGGATCAATGCCCGTATCGGCTCCGGGTTTTACGGCAAAACCGAAAATAAATCCTAAAACAATGGCTACAGAGCTTATGATAAGAAAATACAGAATAGTTTTCCATACAATACTGCTCGCATTTTTGATTCCTGACAGCTGGCAAATACCATACATGATCGCCATGAAAATAATGGGAAGGATGAGCATTTCCAGAATCATGAAAAAATACCGGCTTACCATTCCCAGCTGAATGCTTGCCTCAGGCGCATAATATCCTGTAAGCACTCCACCGAGAATTGCGGCAAATACATATAAGGTGAGATTTTTTAAATATCTTCCTGTGAATGTTTTTTTTGTTTCAAAAAGGTTCATCTGAATATGCTTATGCTTTCCGTACAAAGATCTGTTGTTTTTTTTACATCTGAAATATAATAGTAAGGGTAGGGAAACGTGAGGCTGGAAGAACGAAGTTACTGAAGTTGGAAATAAAAGCTTCCAGCCGGTTTCTATTAATCTTTAAAATCTGCCCATTAATTTTATAACAGCGTCCAATATTAACTTCCATCCCCCTTCTTCCGGCTTCCAATCTTTAATGATCAGATAACTCCAAGAATCAGTGCTACCAGCAGCATCACAATGGAGGATCCTAATGCCCATTTTAAAGTATATTTCAAATGATCAGAAAATTCTACACCTGCCAATGATACTAACAGATAAGTAGATGGAACCAGTGGGCTTAAAAGATGTGAACCTTGACCAATGAGACTCGCTCTTCCCAGAATTTCCGGTGAAATCCCCAGCTGATGCCCGGTAGCCACAATAATAGGCAATATTCCAAAATAATAAGCATCATTGGAAAGGAAAAAAGTAAGCGGAATACTGAAGAGTGCCGTTACAATATTCAGATAACCTCCCCAGCTTTTAGGAACTATTTCTATCATGCTGTTTCCCATCGCCTGCATAATACCTGAACCATTCAGAATTCCGGTAAAAATTCCGGCTCCAAAGATCATTCCTGCCACAGATAAAGCATTTCCTGCATGTTTGGAGATTATTTTCTGCTGGTCTTTCAGTTTAGGGTAATTGATAATGGAAGCGATACAGAACGCAATCATAAAAGCAATGCCCAAAGGAACAATATCCAGGATCATGACCACTAAAAGTGTGATGGTAAGGGCGAGATTAATAAGGATCAGTTTCGGACGACGGAGCTTCGGATCTGCCTCGCCAATGATATCATTGCTGTTGTAATTGGTAAATTTCCCATGCTTTGCAATCCTTATTTTTTCTCTTCTTCCCAGAATGTAAGCCACAAAAACCACCCATAGGATGCCTATCGCCATAATGGGGATCATAGGGACAAAAATTTCTGTGTGCCCAAGCTTCAGTGAGCTCATTACCCTTGCCGTAGGTCCTCCCCATGGAAGAATATTCATGATTTGCCCGGCAAGCATAATGATGCAGGTCAGGATTAACGGGTTCATACCCTGTCTTTTGTAAAGCGGAAGCATGGCGGCCACCACAATAAGATAAGTGGAAGAACCGTCACCGTCCAGTGATACCAAGGCCGTAAGAATGGCGGTTCCTATCGTGGTTTTAATAGGATTGTCCCCAACAGCTTTTAAAATTATATTTACTAAGGGCTCAAAAAGTCCCGTGTCGATCATTAAGCTGAAATATAGAATGGCAAAGATCAGCATTACCCCTGTAAGTGCGATCTCTTTTACACCGTTTTTCATCATATCTCCCAGCTCAGGACCGAAACCCGCAAAAAGAGCTATGGTTACGGGTACGATGACCAAGGCTGTGAGCGGAGTCATTTTTTTGTTCATGATCAGGACCATAAAGATCAGGATCATGAGAAATCCAAGGAAAGTAAGCATAGATGATTTGATTTATAGTTATTTATTTTTGTTTTTTCTCCAGTCGAAGCTGTTTCTGTAGCCGATATAGCCGTAGTTGCTTGTAGATCCGGTCTCCAGCTGGTTGATAAAAGCCACTTCAATAGCAGAATTTCCCCCCACTTTAACTCCGATGCCGGCCGTTAGGCGGTTACTGTCAAACGGTTCATCCTTCACTACATTCATTCTTATTTCATTTTTCAGAATGCCGTATAGTTTTTCTTTTTCTCCCGCTCTGTTAAAAGGAATTCTCAGTGAAATCAGATAACGCAGCCTGACGATGAATTCATCAGGATTGCTTATGAATCTTTCTTCTACACGGAAACGGTGCGAAACCGAAGTTCTCCCGATATTACTTCCCAGTGTCACCTGCTGGAAAGGCCTTTTTTCATACCTCTCTTTCTTTGTATTGTCAGATTTATAGGAATCCAGTACCAGAAACATAAATCCGGCAGCGGGCTTTACTTCATGGGCTACTTCGTAATCTACATAGGCAGATACCAGAAAAAGCCTGGTGTCATAAGCGAAATCAAAAGAACGGTATTGGGATAGAGCGGTCAAGGTGCTTTTATCCGTTAGCCTTGCCGACATGAGATACTGGAACCACATATTGTAGTTGTCCCGGCTTTGTGCATCTGCCAGGCGGATCATTCCAAACAGTAGAATAATGATTAATTTGAATTTAATTTTCATGTAATATTGAGTTAACATCCTGATGTCTCAAATATATTTATAAGAACCAGCCGCGGATTTATTTTTCAATCAATGACAGTTTTTATCAGTGAACTGCAGGATGGGCAGAAAAAGATGGTATATTTGAAAGATTGAAAATTGGGGTTTTTAGATGTTTTTAATTATCAATATTGTATTTATATTGTTGGTTTTCAGGGTTTTGTTTAATGCAAAAGTTTTGAAAAGACTGATGGAATATCATTGGGGGTTTTTACTGAAGTTTCAGCATATTTTTTTCCTTTTGATCTTCGTTATCATCACTTTTTTTACCGAAAACTACTTTTTGGATGTTCCGGAACTTATCTGGAGTGTTTTATCTGTGATTATTTTTAATGTCGGAATTTACAGTCTTGTCTATTTTTATCTGGTCCCGGAATTTTATCTTTCCAATAAATATCCTGAGTTCATTCTCTTTGCGCTGATCACTTTTCTTGTCTCCAGCCTTTTCAGAATTCTGCTGGAACCGGCGGTTTTTAATATGAATTTTAATGAAAGCCTGTCCAATACCAAATTTTTATATAATGTCTATACGGCGCAGGGAATTGTCATACTTGTTGCCTCATTCCTGGGGATTACAAAAGATAAATTCCTCATTGAACAGGATTTTAAAGATCTTGGCGAAGAAAAAGACCAGCTGTATCTTGATCTTTTAAAATCTAAAATGAATCCCCACTTTTTGCTGAACACCCTCAATAATATTTATTCCAAAAGTTTCCAGCCCTCAGAAAATACCTCAGAATCTATATTACAGCTCAGTAAACTGCTTCAGTATATAATTTATGACACCAGTAAAGAGAAAATTTCCATGGCTCAGGAACTTTCATCGATCCGTTCTCTTGCAGGCTTGTATCAGCTAAAATATAATAATGTATTGAATATTGCTTTTACGATTGAAGATGAAGAAACCATTGAATTGATTGATGTTCCGCCTTCCGTATGCCTTACTCTATTTGAGAATGCCCTGAAACATTCAGCGGTGGGAATAGAAGAGGGGAGCCATATTCATGTAAGCTATAAAATAAGGAATCAGGAACTTTTATTTGAGATCATAAATTCTATATCCAGGAAGAAGAATCTTGTCGGGAATATGAATGACAGCGGTTTGGGAAACGAAGCCGTTATCAATATTCTTGAAAAAAACTATGCAGGAAGATTTACTTTTATCTCCGAACCTGTGGAAAACAACAACTATCAGACTATTTTAAAAATAAAATTGTAATGGCTAATCTGACGATCGTAAGTGTAGATGATGAATATCCGGCGCTTCAGCTTATTCAAAAGTATTGCGGACAAATGGAAGATGTAGATCTGCTGAAGTTTTTTCAGGATCCGGAAGAAGCATTGGAATATCTTAAGCAGAACAGGGTAGACCTGGTGATTCTGGATATCAATATGCCCTACATCAACGGAATTGAGCTTTTACATCAGTTACCTTATAAACCATTATGCATATTTCTCACTCTGGAAACGCAGTATGCAGTCAAAGCTTTTGAACTGGATGTTGTACATTATCTTGTAAAGCCTGTAGACTTTGAAACATTCCGGAAAGCGATTAACAAGGCAAAGGATTTCCTTCAGTTTAAAAACTCTGCGGAACAGCAGAAGAAGGAAGACTTTATTATGTTCAAATCCAATTATGTGATGCATAAAGTCCTTTTGGATGATGTACGGTGGGTACAGGGATTTGGAGAATATATCATCCTGATGACCCATCTTAAAAAGTATATGATCCTTGACCGGATGTCGAATTTTGAAGAGAAATTTCAGAACCTGGGATTCATCAGAATTCACAAATCTTATATTGTTCTTTCTTCCCATATCAGTTCGTATGATACGGCTCATGTGTATCTTAAAGATGGGGAGAAGCTTCCGCTTGGAAGGACCTATAAAAATTCTTTGAAAGCTTACCTGAACTAATTTCAACAACAGCTTCATCAATCAATTTAATGATTCACCCTTTGCAAACTTGAATTGTCGGAATATAGATGAAACTTTGCGTTTAAAAAAGCTCGCAGATTAAGCAGATCTTTTTCTTTTTCGGAATTATATAATTCAATAGGAGCGGGCTTTAGCCCGCTTAACAATTTTGCGGAAAATGGCTTTAGCCAAAATGATTAACCCGCTAAATTTAATAAAAAAGGTTGCCTCAAATATGGACAACCTTTTATGTTTTATGTTATGATTTTTTTCCGGCCTGCATCGGATTTACCTTTCCGCTGGCACCTCCTCTTACCGGGCCTTCTCCCTGTTTCTGTTTAAACAGCTGGAATTTTGAAACCTGAGTATCTGTACCGTTACTGCTCCATACATTATTGGAAGTGTCAATATCCGCTGTTTCTCTCATCGGGTCAAGCTGTATCGACTTGATTTTTTTGTCAAAATAATAAGTCTTGGAAACCTTCTGTTCATTCTGTCTCCAGATCTGTGCAGATGATTTATCATACAGTTTTGTTCCGTCTTCAAAAGTGAATTCAAGAATGATTGGCATTACGAGTCCGCCTTTATTGACAAAGTCGATCTGATAGCCGGTAAGATTTTTGAACTTCTCTTTATCCTTAGCATCCAGAGGAATACCTGCTTCCGTTTTTACGGTGTATTCTTTTTCAGTATCTAATTTTTCCTGACCTCTGTCATATCGGTAATAGAAATCCTGCAGCTCTTTATCTTTATCTACGTAGAATGTGATGTTTTTATCCTCTTTATTTCTGATTTTAGAAATATCTTCAAAAGTATTCTGAAGAGGTTTTTCCACCTTATATTTTGTTTCTTTAGCTTCCTTTGGAGGAGTATTAAGGTCCGGAACTGCTACAGTTACTTTATCAATAGCGATATCTACAGGATCCGTTCCGTAGAACCATCCCCTCCAGAACCAGTCGAGATCCTCACCGCTGGCATCTTCCATAGTACGGAAGAAGTCTGCAGGTTCAGGGTGTTTGAATGCCCATCTTTTTGCATAGGTTTTAAAAGCTTTATCGAATAATTCTCTTCCCATGATTGTCTCACGAAGAATATTTAATCCGGTAGCCGGTTTTGAGTATGCATTCGGGCCAAACTGAATAATATTTTCAGAATTACTCATAATCGGTTCCAGTTGATCTTTAGGAAGCTTCATATAATCGGTAATCGTCCAGGCCGGGCCTCTTTTGGATGGGAATTTATTGTCCCATTTTTCTTCTGTAAGGTATTCCGTGAAGGTGTTCAATCCCTCATCCATCCAGCTCCACTGTCTTTCATCAGAATTGATGATCATTGGGAAAAAATTGTGACCAACCTCGTGAATCACAACTCCGATCATTCCATTTTTGGTCCCTTCGGAATAGGTCCCGTCTTTTTCCGTTCTGCCAAAATTGAAGCAGATCATAGGATATTCCATTCCGTTGGCTGCCTCTACAGACTGCGCTACAGGATATGGATAAGGAATCGTGAATTCTGAATAGGTTTTGATGGTATGGGCAACTGCTTTTGTTGAATATTTTCTGTAAAGTCCATAAGCTTCTTTTGGATAGAAACTCATTGCCATTACTTTGTTGTTGTTTTCTGGAATGGTAACACGCATTCCGTCCCAGACAAATTTTCTGGATGAGGTCCATGCGAAATCTCTTACATCACTGGCTTCAAAGCTCCATGTTTTTCTCTGTTTAGAATGATTTTTTTCAGCTTTTTTCGCCTCGTCTAATGTTACGATTTCTATAGGTTCAGCGGCATTTTCAGCCTTTCGGTATCTTGCCATCTGATCCGAAGTTAAAACCTGCTCATAATTTTTACATTCTCCGGTTCCACCCACAATATGGTCTGCGGGTACATTCATTGAAACTTTAAAATTTCCGAATACCAATGCAAATTCACCACGCCCTGTGAATTGGTGGTTCTGCCATCCGTGAAAATCACTGTATACGCACATTCTCGGATACCATTGTGTCATGGTGTACAGATCATTTCCGTCTTCGGCAAAGTTTTCATAGCCACCGCGGCCGCCCATTTTAATCCTGTTGGGGATGTTATAATTCCAGTCTATTTTGAAAACCAGTTTTTCTCCTTTTTTCAATACTTTTGGCAAATCAATGCGCATCATTGTCTTATTCACTGTATATTTCAGGGGATTTCCTGAGGCATCCGTCACCTTCTCAAGGTTCACGCCATAGCCGTTGTCCTTTTCAGGCAGATCGGTGACTTTCAGCTGCTGATCGTTAGAAGAAGCCGGAAGAGTAGAAGGGAAAGCAAAACCGGCATTTTTTACAGTAGACTGTTCGTTTTCATCCAGCTGAAGCCAGATATAATCCAGATCATCCGGGGAATTGTTATGATAAGTAATAGTTTCTGAACCTTTCAGATTTCTTTTATCTTCATCAAGGTAGGCTGTAATATCATAATCAGCCCTGTTCTGCCAGTATCCCTGGCCGGGAGCTCCGGAAGCCGTTCTGTAAATATTAGGAGTGGGAAGAATAGTCCCGAGCTGCTCAAATCTGTTTCCGTGGTTACTTCCAGGATTATTCTGAATGTTTTGTGCGGTGAAGCCTGTATATGCGAATACAGAAAATGAAAGTAGGGCTGCTTTTAATTTCATTACCGGATTGATTTAATAGTTATCAAAGATAATAATAAGTCGTTGAAAAATTAAAAATGTTTCAAAGTTAAAAAGGAATTCTTTCTAAAGTCATTTTTAAAGCCAATGCGAATACTCCGGAAGATACGAACAGGACCCAGTCTTTTTTGTTAACCTTAAAAATGCTCAACAAAATAAATAAAAGGATAAGAATCCCTAAAACAATAACGATCTGACCCAATTCCAGCCCGATATTAAAGCCTAATAATGGTATGGCGATACTCTGGCTTTTGGCGATCATCACTCTTGCCGTATTCGCAAACCCCATTCCATGGATAAGCCCAAAGATGGCTGCCAGATAATAATTGGTCCGCATCAGGGTCTGCTTTTTGTTTTTCATCAGAATATTATCCAGAGAGGTAAGGACAATCGTGAGCGGAATTAAGAATTCTACCCAGGCAGAGGGAACTCTGAAAATATCGAGAATACTCAATGCCAATGTGATAGAATGTCCTATTGTAAAAGCAGTCACAAGGATCAGTATTTTTTTCCAGTCACTGTAAGAATATACGGCAATCAGAGCGAGGACAAATAATTGATGGTCCAACGCATCCAGAGAAATAATATGCTCCCAGCCAAGGTTTAAATAGAAGAGAAAATCCTGCATCATAACGTAAAAATATAATGCGTACGAAAATAATGATTAATTTCGAACAAATTTTAAAGGTCAGGGCATATGAAGAATTTATGGCTGTTTTTATTACCGGTATTTTTTTTATTCTCTTTTTCAAAGGTGAAGCATCCTTATCATGTAGGTTCTGTTGAAATTAATTATAATTCCAAATCCAAATCTTTTGAGGTCACAGGCCGGTTTTTTCTTGATGATCTGGAAAACGCATTAGGCAAAAAATATGGAAACTCTTTCCACTTTAATGACGAAAAATATAAAGCCAGGCTTAATGAAGCTCTGGAAAAATATTGTGCAGAATATTTCAAATTAAAAGCTGACGGAAAGTTTTTAAGAATAAATTACGTAGGATATGAAGAAGATAGTGAATCTGTGAATGTTTTTCTTGAGTCGGAAACCCTTAATACGCCTAAAAAAGTGGAGTCGGCGGTCAGTTTTCTGTACAATCTTTTTGATGATCAGATTAATATTGTTCACATGATTGTGAATGGTGAGAGAAAAAGTGAAAAGCTTACCTATCCCAACCGATATTTATATAGGCAGTTTTAATTGGCAACTTTTCCTTTGTCTATTATAAATTTAAACAAGTATTAAATCACTAATTATTGATTAATAGTCTTGATTGGTCTCTATGTTTAAATTATTTGTAATGACTATTTTTCAATAAATTTAATATTTAGTTATTAATTATTCAAAATTAGGTATTATTTATTAATTAATGCCTATTATATTTTGTTTTTTGCTTTAAAAAAATTATATTTGTGTGTAGTTGTTTTTTTTAATTAATCATTTCTTAAAAAGAAATTTTCACTGAAATCATCATTTGTAAATGAAATAAAAAGCCATAAGCTGATTAGAAATAAGTGGAAACCTTAATAATGAAACAGATGCTCTAATTTGTACCCTAAGAAGTCTTTGTTGATCAGTTAGGGATTAATAAAAGCGAAAGTCAAAAAATGAAGGTGCTAAATAACAGTTTTTATACTACGATTAATGCAATGTGAAAATTTCCCATTATCACATTAAGGCAGCAGATTCTAACAACACAAATTGTTAAAAAAAGCACTTACGTTCCCTGTAAGTGTTTTTTATTTATGATCCATTTGAATCATTGCATTGATTCCTTTAACGTGATCAAGAAGATCAGGAAAAAAATTGTTATAACATTCCTGAAGAAAAGGTTTATTTTCCAGGAATGCTTCGAAAACGGGAATGTCAGGATTCAGGTATTTTGCTTTATTGAGAACATTACGCATGCTGAACTTAATGCCCCAATCTTCACGGTAATTATACAGCCAGTCATCTTTTTCCATTTTAGCCAACATGAGTTTGAAGTTTTCGGGAAGCCATTCTTCATGTTCATTAAGAACTCTATATACCCGTAAGGAATGTGCCTTCCATTCAGCTAAAGAATTCAGGGAAAGATCAGTGGCTACAAAATAATCCATGGCAACATCTACAAAAGCACCTGCATACAATCTGACCAAAGGAGAGAAAATCTTTTTAGCTTCATGGATAGCGGGATGGGAATCTGTAAATGTATCTACGGCCCTGTGTATCGTAATTCCATCCTGAATGTCCTTTGGAAAGGAATAGCGGTCTTTGTTCCGGATAAAATCTTCAAGAAACTGTCCTACAATCTGTCCGTCAGAAAAGGTGAGAAAGGAATGAGCAAGATAATTCATAGATTAAAGATAGAGATTAAATATGAATGGTGAATAATTAATCCGCTTCGCTATATCAGTTAATGAACCTACAATATTTTAAAAGATTCTCTCGTGGAAATCTTCAATTTTGCTCACTTCCTCAATTTTAATTCCAAATTTTCTTTTCGGTATTTTATTAAGATTCGATACGAATATTTTTTCGTAACCTAATTTTTCAGCTTCTGTAATTCTCTGTTCCACCTGTGCTATTGGCCGGATCTCACCACTTAATCCGATCTCGCCTGCAAAACAGTAATGCTCGGAAATGGCAATATCTTCGTTGGACGACAGGATGGAGGCTACCACGGCAAGATCTAATGCCGGATCATCTGTTTTTATGCCTCCGGTAATATTTAAAAAGACATCCTTAGCCCCAAGCTGGAATCCTGCACGCTTTTCCAGAACAGCCAGAAGCATATTCAGCCTTTTTGCGTCAAATCCGGTAGAGCTTCTCTGTGGGGTCCCGTAAACAGCAGTACTCACTAATGCCTGGATCTCCAGAAGCATAGGCCGGTTTCCTTCCAGAGTGACTGCCACGGAATTGCCGGAAAGCTCTTCAAATTTCTTGGTAATAAGGATCTCAGAAGGATTTCTGATTTCTTTTAAACCCTGTGAAACCATTTCATAGATACCAATTTCAGAAGTAGACCCAAAACGGTTTTTATTGGCCCTGAGCAGTCTGAAAAGATGGTTTCTGTCACCATCGAAATTTAAAACCACATCTACCATATGCTCCAGCACTTTTGGGCCGGCAATCTGGCCGTCTTTTGTAATATGGCCTACCAGGAATACGGGGGTATTGTTCTCTTTTGCAAATTTTATAATTTCATTCGAACACTCTCTGATCTGGGAAACGGTTCCGGGTGAACTTTCGATCAACTGAGACTGTAAGGTCTGGATAGAATCAATGATTATGAAATCCGGTTCCAGCTTTTTGGCTTCGTGGAGAATCTTTTCCAGTGAAGTTTCCGTAAAAAGGAAACAGTTCGGATTCTGAACATCTGTCAGCCTGTCTGCCCTCATCTTGATCTGTGAAGCACTTTCTTCTCCCGAAACATAAAAGATTTTTTTCTTCATCTTTAAAGCAAGCTGAAGCAGAAGGGTGGATTTTCCGATTCCGGGCTCTCCTCCGATCAGTGTGACAGAACCCAGCACAATACCTCCGCCCAGAACACGGTTTAGTTCCTCAGAAGGGGTTTTTATTCTCGGTTCTTCGCTGGTCTCAACTTCAATAATGTTGATGACGTGCTGTTTTGATTTTGAAAACGGCGGAGTTTTGGATGAGGTTTTTTCTACGACTTCCTCCACAAGGGTATTCCATTCGCCACAATTTTTGCACTGCCCCATCCATTGGGAATATTGAGTTCCGCAGTTTTGACAGAAATATGCTGTTTTCAGTTTTGCCATACTGCGAAGTTAAAAAAAATGAATGTCCTTTCAGAATTTTAATTAATTTCCAAACATGAAAAATATTTTAATGAGAAGTTTGGTCATATTTATTGTGATGAGTCTTCTTAATGCCCAATTCAGCGAATGGACATTATGTTTTTAAAAGAAAAATCAGACGGAATTGCCCTGGTGCCAATTGGGGTTTTAGTGGAATGCATTATTGTAACAATTGTCAGTTTTATTACGATATTAATCTTCAGAAAGAATTATAGTTCAGTTTTAAAAATTGCGGTTTTATTTGAAATCATTTATTTAATAACATTAATTATTTCTGGAACGGACCCCTTTGCTTATTTTTCAAATAAAACAGATGCCGGACTTCTTGCTTTATTCCTTTATGTTAATTCACTCGTTGTATTTCTGATCATATTTGTCTTCAACTTGTTATATTCTAAAATAATTTCATCTAAAATTAAAAACTAACCTACATCAAGAACAAGATAATCAATATGTGTTATCTTTACTCAACTAAAATTAAGTTATTATGAAAAAAGTATTTTTATCTTTCGTTTTCACACTGTTAAGCGTTCTGGGTTTCGCACAAACTGAATGGGCAGTAGATCCTATGCATTCTTCGGTAAACTTTAATATCAAGCATATGGGGATTAGCTTTGTACAGGGACGTTTCGATTCTTTTAAAGGAAGAGTAACGACTGAAGGCACTAATTTAGATAATGCCGTTTTCGATTTTGGAGTAGAGGTAAGCTCTATTAACACAGGAGTAGAAATGAGAGACAGACATCTTAAAAGCGCTGATTTTTTTGATGTGGAAAAATACCCGGCAATAAGCTTTCACAGTATCTCTATTACCAAGGATAAAAACAATTCATACATTCTGAAAGGAACCCTGAAAATTAAAGAGACTGTAAAGGAAATAAGTGTTCCGGTAACATTCGGAGGAGTCACTAAAAACCAGCAGGGAAAAGAGGTGATGGGTTTTCAGACAAAATTCACAGTTAACCGCTTAGACTATGGAATTAAATACGATCCTACCGGTGCAGGAGTAGCTAAAGATGTGGAAGTAAGTCTATATTTTGAGTTGATAAAACAATAATTTTGTAAATAATTAAATTCAAAAGGTTTTTCAAGTGATTGGGAAGCCTTTTTTATGGTCATTAATTTTTCCGTTGGTCAACATCCTATCAGAGTAAAAAGACATTCTTATGCAAAAGGTAATACGGGTGGCAGCTGTTGGAATTTCGGTTTTAATTTGTATACCGAAATCATGATGGTTATCGCATTTTGTCATTGCATTTATGAAATTTAGATGAAATTTTTAATCAGAATTTATAAATGATACAGGAGGTTTTTCGGTTTTCAAAATTTAAAAAATTGCTTTGTATCTCTTTTTCCCATAACTTTGCACAAACCTAATCTAATGAGTAAAAAGAATACAAAGTACATCTTTGTGACAGGAGGTGTAACTTCATCTTTGGGAAAAGGAATCGTGTCTGCTTCTCTGGGGCTTTTGTTAAAATCACGCGGTTTTAGCGTAACGATCCAAAAACTGGATCCTTATATCAACATCGACCCCGGAACACTGAATCCATATGAACACGGAGAATGCTATGTAACCGAAGATGGTGCAGAAACGGATCTGGATTTAGGTCACTACGAGCGTTATTTGGATGCTCCTACCTCCCAAAACAACAACGTTACTACTGGGAAAATCTACCAAACAGTTATTGAAAAAGAAAGAAAAGGAGATTTCTTGGGAAAAACGGTTCAGGTAATTCCTCATATCACCAACGAGATCAAAAGAAGAATTAAAATGCTTTCCAAGCAGAACTACGATATCATCATTACTGAGATCGGAGGAACGGTAGGAGATATTGAATCTCTTCCATACATTGAAACTGTACGTCAGCTGAAATGGGAGCTTGGTGAGAAGAATTCTATGGTGATCCACCTTACCCTGTTGCCTTATCTGGCTTCAAGCGGTGAATTGAAAACAAAACCTTCACAGCATTCCGTTCGTCAATTGATGGAAAGCGGAATTATGGCAGATGTCTTGGTTTGTAGAACAGAACATAATATTCCAAAAGATCAGAGAGCGAAATTAGCTCAATTCTGTAATGTGTCTCTGGATAATGTTATTGAATGTAAAGATCTTGAAACGATCTATGAAGTTCCAATGTATCTTCAGAAACAAAATTTTGATGATGTAGTTTTAAAAGAACTGGATCTGAAAAATGATAAAGAAGCTGATCTGAAAGATTGGAAAACTTTCCTTAAAAAATTCAAAAACCCTAAAAGAACTGTAGAAATTGCCTTGGTAGGAAAATATATTTCTCTGCAGGATTCTTATATTTCTATTGCTGAAGCTTTCAAACATGCAGGGGCAAGTCTTGAAACTGAAGTGAAAGTAAGATGGGTATACAGTGGAGATATCACTGCTGAAAATATTAAAGAGACTTTAAATGGGGTAGACGGAATCCTTATTGCTCCAGGTTTTGGCGATAGAGGAATCGAAGGAAAAGTGCTTACAGCTCAATATGCAAGAGAAAATAAAGTTCCGATGCTGGGAATTTGCCTAGGAATGCAGATCATGACAATTGAATTTGCAAGAAATGTTCTCGGCCACACCAAGTCGAATTCAATGGAATTTGACACCTCTACACCGGATCCTGTAATTTCTATCATGGAAGAACAGAAAAATATCGTAGACAAAGGAGGTACAATGCGTCTTGGAGCTTGGAAATGTTCATTGAAAAACGGTTCCAAACTATACGATATCTATGGAACTAAAAATATTACAGAAAGACACCGTCACCGTTATGAATTTAACAGTGATTATCTTCAGGAATTTGAAAAGAATGGGTTCCTGGCAACAGGTACCAATCCGGAAACAGGTCTGGTAGAGGCTCTTGAGCTTCCTGACCATCCGTTCTATGTAGGAGTGCAGTACCACCCTGAATACAAAAGTACAGTAGCAACGCCGCACCCTCTATTCAGAGCCTTTGTCAAGGCTTGCGAAAAGAAATAAGGTAATTATTTACTATAAACGTCTTAAAATAAACTCAGGCTGATTATTCTCAGCTTGAGTTTATTATATAGTAACATGGTAATGCATAGAGTTTTGATAAAAAAACAGTATTTTTGTCAGCTCAAAAAGCAGCATATTGTGATGCTTGATTAAATTTAAAATTTTAATATAAAAATAAAATGCAAGAAAACAAAGGAATCGATAAAAGTCAAATGATCAGTTTTGCGGTTTTATGTTTGGTTCTTTTCGGATTCATGTTCTATTTCCAGAACAAACAGTCGAAAGAAGAGCAGTTAAAAGCTCAGGAACAGAAAGTTGAGCAGGTAAAAAATGCTGTAAAACAGACTCAGGCAAGCAATATCAATCCAAATGTAACTCCTGGTGCCATCCAGACGGCCAGTTTGAATAACAAAGAACTGAACGTGGAATTCTCAAGCTTAGGAGGACAGGTTTCTAAAGTGCAGCTTTCGGAATATAAAGCATATGACCATAAAACAGATAAGGCGGATCTTCCTCTTTACCTGATCGACAAAAAGAATTCGAACTACGGTTTTCAGTTTAAAGATAAAACAGGAAAAGTAATCAATACTAAAGATTTGGTTTTTACACCTGCCGTTAATGGAAATACCGTAACAATGACGGCTAATTACAACAGTGCTGTTATTCAGTTTGTTTACACATTACTTCCAAAATATACACTTGATTTTAAAGTAAGAACGAAAGGGCTTGCTGCTATTACTGCTGATAACAAAGCAGATTTTATCTGGGACTACAGTGTAAGAAACCTGGAGAAGGGTAGAGCACAGGAACAGTCTCACTCAGAATTCTCATATGCCTTCAATAATTATAAAGATTATGATTATGACGGAAGAACAACAATGGAGGAAGAAAAAGAAACTCTTAACTGGATTGGTGTAAAACAGCAGTTCTTCTCCTCTGTAATTGAATCCAAAAGCGGTTTCACACAAAGCAAAGGAAATCAGGAAGCTATTGAAGAAGGCGAATACCTGAAGAAACTTAATTTTGAAGGATTCGTACAGATGACAGGAAGCGAGCTTAACCAGGATTTTACCTGGTATTTTATGCCACTTGATTTACCTCTGTTAAAATCATATGATAAAAACTTTGATGAAATATTACCATTAGGATGGTCTTTAATCGGTTGGATGAACCGTGGGTTCTTTATGCCAATGTATAATTTTATTGCCAGTTGGGGACTTACAGCAGGTTGGGTGATCTTCTTAATGACAATTATTGTAAAGCTGATCTTATCGCCGATTATGTATAAGCAGCATAAGTTAAGTGCGATGATGAAAGTGATTCGTCCTGAAATTGATGAGGTAAATGCCAAGCTGAAAGATGCAGATCCAATGAAGAAGCAGCAGGCTACTATGGAAATCTACCGAAAGGCAGGAGTAAACCAGATGGCAGGGTGTCTTCCGGCTCTGGTACAGATTCCGATCTTCTACGCCTTATTCCGTTTCTTCCCGAACTTTATAGATCTTAGAGGAAAAGGGTTCTGGTTTGCAAAAGATTTAACGGCTTATGATGATTTGATTAAACTTCCATTTAAGATTCCTTTCTTAGGAGATCATTTAAGTGTTTTTGCATTAGCGTGTACCATTGTGATTTTAATCTACACAGTAATGACTTCAGGAAATATGCAGCAGCCTCAACAGGAGGGCATGCCGAATATGAAAGTGTTGATGTATATTTTCCCTATTACATTCCTTTTCTTCTTGAATACGTCAGCATCAGGTCTTTCATGGTATTATTTTGTATCCAATGCGATCAATATTCTGATTATTCTTGTTATTAAATACTGGATACTGGATGAAAAGAAAATTCATGCGCAGATACAGGCAAATAAAGAAAAGCCAAAATCTGAAGGTAAATTCCAGAAGAAAATGAGAGAAATGATGGAGAAAGCTCAGGATCAACAAAAAATTCAGGAACAGCAGAAAAAAAAGAAATAAAATAACAGTATATTATAAAAAAGAGAAGCAAAATTTGCTTCTCTTTTTTGTTATGTTCTATTTAATCATATTCCAGCCTGAATGATCTTCGGTGGTGTTTTGTCGGACCATATTTTATTAAAGCCTGCTGATGAGCTTTGGTGGCATATCCAAAGTTGGTGTTCCAGTTATATTGTGGAAATTCTTCGTGGAGTTCAATCATCAATCGATCCCTGTAGTTTTTGGCAAGAATAGAAGCTGCTGCAATAGATAAAACCTTTGCATCTCCTTGTATGATGCACTGATGAGGAATGTAATTATAAGGATGGAATTTATTTCCGTCTACTAAAATCAGCTCCGGAATTATTGTTAATTGATCTAATGCACGATGCATAGCATGAATGCTCGCATTAAGAATATTGTGTTCATCAATAAAAGAAGGAGGCAGTTCTGCAATGGCGTAATTTTTTACATTATCTTTTATATAACTATCCAGTTCCATCCTCGTCTTGAATGTCAGCTTCTTTGAATCATTAACTAAATTTGGCTTAAAGCTATCATCCAGAATAACGGCTGCTGCAACTACCGGACCGCTTAAGCATCCTCTTCCCACTTCATCACATCCAGCCTCGATGTAGAGATCCGTCCATTTTTGTAATAAGCCCATAAGTTTTTACCATATCATAAAGTGGTGTAAAATTAGTAAAATATATTGTAGTCATTAATCAATGAATATTTAGAACCTATTTATAATATATTGGTTAAAATCTCATAACAACTTTTATCGCTTGTGATTGTGTTTTATTTAAAAGTAGCGCTTTAGTCCCTGTTTAAATAGATAAAATATTTATATGCAATACATTGTATTATGAATGGAGTAAGTAATTATTTATCATTATAATGTGATTAATTCATTTGATAATCAGATTGTTATCATGATATTTTGTTAATGTTCCCTATAGAAATTATCAATTAAAATGATTTGCCTTTTTCTGAAAAAAGATATTGTTTAAATAGTTTGTTATTGTTAATTGTTTTGTTTTTAACTTAATTTAGTAATTTTTATCATATTTTTTTTAAAAATAAATGAATAATTGATATTTTTTTAAGATTTTGTTTTGTATTTTTAAGAAAGTTTTACAAATTTGTAACATGCAAAAAATAATTTGATATGAAGAAATTAACAGCTGGTGTACTTGCACTAGTATTGTCTTCCTCTATAGCTGTCGTAAGTGCGCAGCAAAAGAAGAATGATACAGTACAACAGACACAAGAAATCGAAGGAGTAGTAGTAACTGCACTTGGAATCAAGAGAGAGAAAAAAGCTCTTGGATACGCTTCCCAGGAAATCAAAGGAGATATGATCTCTGATGCCGGACAAACCAATGCGGTAAGTGCATTATCCGGAAATGTCGCAGGGGTACAAGTTACCGCGCCAAGTACAATGGGTGGGTCTACAAGAATTACCATGAGAGGTATCAGTTCTATTACTGGTGAAAACAGGCCTTTGATTATTGTTGACGGGGTACCTTTAGATAATTCAAATGTTAATGATATAGAAACACAAAGAGGCGCTGGAGGTAGAGATTATGGAGACGCATCATTTGATATTAATCCTGATGATATTGAAAGTGTAACTGTTTTAAAAGGAGGTCCTGCAGCTGCTCTATATGGAGCAAGAGCAGGTAATGGTGCTATTTTGTACACCACTAAATCTGCTAAAAAAGGCAGAACAGATATTCAATTAAATACTGGAGTTTCTTTTGAAAGTATCTATATTCGTCCTAAATTACAAAATCAATATGGGGGCGGATATTCTGATACATTACCAACAGCAAATATAAACGGGCAAACCTATAACATACAGGAATACGAAACAGATGCTTCATGGGGACCAAAATATGATCCTAATTTGATGTATCTTCCATGGTATGCATTTGATTCTGAATTTTCTAGTGATTATTTGAAGCCAGTTCCTTGGGTAGCTCCTAAAAATGATGTAGATTCTTTTTTTGATACAGGGGTAACGTATACTAATAACTTATCTGTAGCTAAGTCCTTTGGAGATACAAACGTAAGACTTTCATATACGAATACAAATATTGGAGGTATAGTTCCAACTTCTAAAATTAAGAAAGATAACTTTAGTATTAATCTTAACTCTAAATTATCTGATAATCTAAAAGCAGAGGCAATCTTTAATTATGTTCATACTGATGGGTACAATCGACCTGAATTAGGATATGGAGATAATTCTGTGGCTCAAAAATTTTATCAATTCGGCCAAAGGAATCTAGATTTTGTTAAGTTGAAAGATTATAAGCTTTCTAATGGAAATCAAAGAACATGGAATAGAACAGCATGGGACGATGCTACACCATTATATTCAGATAACCCTTATTGGACTATTAATGAAAATACATCGGAAGATTCAAGACACCGATTTTTTGGTAACGCAGGTTTAACATATAATTTCAACAAGAACTTCTACATTGCAGGTAAGGTCTACGGAGATGTATATTCTCAAAATATCAGCTCAAGAGTTGCAGTTGGCTCACAAGCAGTTTCTGATTATACTATAGAAAAAAGAAATGTATCAGAATTTAATTATGAGGGTAGAGCCCACTATAATAATAATTTTGGAGATTTTAGTTTAAACTCTTTTGTCGGATTTAACATCAGGGACAATAAAATGAGCTGGTTGAACGGTACTACTGTTGGAGGACTGGTTATACCTAATTTGTATAATTTGAGCAACGGCGTGGAAAATTCCTTAGCTACTAATAGATCTTTTCATTCTTCTGTGAAAAGTATATTTGGATCAGTTTCATTAGGATATAAGAATATGTTATTTCTGGAAGCAACAGGAAGGAATGATTGGTTTTCTATGTTAAATAAAGATGAATTTTATCCTTCTGTTACAGGAAGTTTTGTATTCTCTAATGTGCTAAAAACAGATTGGCTGTCTTTTGGTAAGATTAGAGCTGGATGGTCTAGTATTGCACAGGGTACGGATGCATATAGTAGGCTTACATATACTGTAATTGGTCTTCCGTTTAACGGAGCTTCTCAATATTCAAATCCGAATACTTCTAATGATCCAAATATTAAACCTGAATTGAAAGTTACTAAAGAAATTGGTATAGAAGCTAATTTTTTCAAAAACAGATTAGGTTTTGATGTAACGTACTATGATACTAAATCAACTAATTTGATTATTGCATTACCAGTTGATCCCTCTACAGGTTTCCTGTTTAAAAATATTAATGCTGGTGAAATGACAAATAAAGGTATTGAGGCAATGGTAAATGTTACACCAATTAGGAATGACAATTTTTCTTGGGATATAACTTGGAATTTTGCTAAAAACAAAAATAAACTGGTAGAATTACAAGGTGATTTGCAAAATTATATTCTTACTAATGCACCATTTAGAGCTCAATTAGCAGCGCAAGTGGGACAGGCATATGGTGCTATATTGGGTACTGATTATGTATATGATGCTAGTGGAAATAGGGTAGTTGACGCCAATGGCTTCTATAAAGCTTCAGAAATTAAATCGTTAGGATCTATACTTCCTGAATATAATATGGGCTTTAGAAATACTGTTAAATATAAGTCACTAAGCCTATCTTTCTTAATAGATATTCAGCAAGGAGGTAAATATTTTTCAACGACACATATGTGGGGGATGTACTCCGGAATGTTAGAAGAATCTGCTTTGGGAGGAAACAGAGAGGCAGGTGTGATTCTTGATGGTGTTAAAGAAGATGGGACTAGAAATGATATTTTATTAGATGCACCTACATGGGGAGGAACTTATTATAATACAGTGGATGCACAAAATGTTTTTGATGCAAGCTATATAAAATTAAGAGATGTAACTTTAGGTTATGATCTGCCAAAATCACTTATAGGAAATGTATTTCAGGGCATTAGAATTTCAGCGTTTGCTAGAAATTTATTTGCTTGGAACTTAGCAAATAAAGGAATTGATCCTGAAAATACATCTTATGGTTCTGGTAATATTCAAGGTATGGAAGGTGGATCTTTACCTTCAACAAGAACTTATGGGTTCAATGTTAATTTTAAATTTTAATTAAAATGAAAAAAATAATTTTAATATTATCTGTTTTAGCAGTAACATTTATTTCAAATAGTTGCGCAGATAAATTCGATGAGATAGATACTAATCCCAATGGAACTGATAAGCCTTTAAGTTATGGTATATTTAATAGTGCTAATAAAGAGTTAATGGATAATACCAGAGATGAGTGGCAATCAGGAAGAATAGTATTGCCATGGGTACAGTATTCTGCTCAGAGAGCCTATACAGAAGAGGATAGATATCAATACAGGTTATCAACTGGGGTGTCATTATGGAGTTTTTCTTATAGAGTAGCTCAAGATTATAAGCAGATTATAGATCTTAATACTGATCCGGCTACGAGTGTACAGATGGGAGTATATGGTCCAAATGAAAATCAGATTGCAGCAGCACGAGTAATGCTATCTTATGTATTTCTTACTTTAGCAGATTCATTTGGAGATATTCCTTATTATTCTTATGGTAATAAAGATGCAGATTTTCAGGCTTTAAATATAGATATGACTTTACAACCTAAATTTGCAAGTCAACAGAAGGTGTATGCCGATATCATGAAAGAACTTAAAGAGGCTTCTGCAATGATTGATACTGATGAAGTTGTTTTTACAAAAGGAGATATTTTATTCGGATCTGGAGAAAAGCTTAAGAGGTTCGCCAACTCATTAAGATTAAGAGTAGCTACAAGAGTAAAAGGAGTTGTACCAGGTGCTGAAGGACATATCACAGATGCAATAGCTTCTGGAGTAATGCAATCTAATAATGATAATGTAGGAGTTACTTATGAAAATAATTTAGTAAATCCTTCTCCTTTATATGATAATTTTAGAACTAGGTCTGATTTTGCAATTTCTAAAACTTTTGTTAATTTATTGAAAGGTAATGTAGGGAACTTTACTCAGGACCCTAGATTATTTAAATTTGCTACACCAAAAGGAATAAATAAAGCTTTGATTTTAGATGGATCTGCCCCTGAATCAACTAACCCAGCAGATTTTAACGGGATGCCTTATGGAGTTCCCAGTTCTTTAGCACCAAGCCAAGCCTCAAGTTCAAACTTTTTTAGCAAGAATATTCTAAAACCAGATTATACTGAAATTTTAATGGAGTATTCTGAAGTTGAATTTTTATTAAGTGAAGCAAACGGTTGGTCACAAGCTAATTATGTAAACGGAGTGAAGGCATCAATGGAAAAATGGGGAGTAGATGCAGCGACAATTAATAGTTTTGTTTCAGCATTACCAGCAGCTTCTAAAGCAAATGTTTTAACCCAAAAATATATTTCGTTGTTTATGCAGCCATATGAAGCGTGGGCAGAGTATAGAAGAACAGGATATCCAAACACTTTATTATTACCTGGACAAACAGGTACTCTTAATGTAGCTTCTGGAGGTAATACTACTTATACTTTTACGTCTCTGATTGCAGGTCTTACAGATCTTCCTAAAAGATTATTTTATCCAACAACAGTACAAACTCTTAACACTGCTAACTATCAAGCTGCTTCTGCTGCTATTGGAGGTGATAAGATGGATACTAAATTAATTTGGGATACTAACTAATTAATGTAGTTTTAATATATTTTAACATTCATATCAAAAGCCGCCTTCGGGCGGTTTTTTTTGTTTAATATTTGTGACTTAAGGATTTTTTACAATGAAAATATGATATGCATAACATTGTTAATTTTGTGATTTATTTTTGCCTTACTCATTTTTAAGTGAGTAATTATTTTAGTATCAGTAACTTATTGTGTATTTAGAAATATTCTATATAGAAAATATCAATTAAAATCAGTTGGATTTTTCTGAAATAAAATAATGGTTGGGTGTTTTGTTTTTGTTAATTATAGTGATTTTAACATAATTTAATGAATTATTATTATTAATTATTGAATTTAATAAATATTTTATATTTTTTTTTATGATTTTACTTTGTGCTTTTAATAAAGTTTTACAAATTTGTACAGTCTTAAAATTAAATTTGATATGAAGAAACTGACAACAAGTCTACTTGTTTTGGTATTGTCTTCCTCTGTTGCTGTTACTTATGCTCAGGAGAAAAAGGATACAATCAAAACAAAAGAAATCGAAGGGGTAGTGGTTACTGCACTTGGGATCAAGAGAGAAAAAAAATCTTTGGGATATGCTTCTCAAGAAATTAAGGCAAGTGCTCTTTCTGACGGAACTACAAACACGGGGAATATTGCCGCACAATTATCAGGTAAAGTAGCAGGTCTTAATGTTACCACAAATAATAACTTTGGAGGGTCTTCCAATTTGTTGATCAGAGGTGTAAAAGCATTAGGGGGAGGTAATCCACTTATCGTTATTGATGGGTCTCCTGTTAATAATGGTAATACTCAGGCGAATTCAATTGACTATGGGAATGCTCTTTCTGACATTAACCAGGAAGATATTGAATCTATCAACGTATTAAAAGGTGCTGCAGCATCGGCACTATATGGAGACAGAGGACTGAATGGAGTTATTGTGATTACTACTAAAAATGGTAAAGGAAAAGATGACGGATCTTTGGGAGTAACATTCTCTTCTGCTATACAAGTAGGGTTTATCGACAAATCTACTTTCCCTGAATATCAGACAAAATATGGAGCAGGATATGCTCAGTCATTCGGATCAAAGGCGGCTGATGGTTTAAATTATGCGAATTTTGGAGCGGATGCTTCGTGGGGCCCTAAATTTGATCCTAATTTGATGGTGTATCAATGGGATTCATTCAATCCTTTATCTCCTAATTACCAAAAGGCAAGACCTTGGGTAGCTGCTAAAAATGGACCAATTACATTTTTCAACAATCCTGCTTCATACATCAATAGCGTAACGTTGGAAAAAGGGCAGAAAGGGAAGAACATTACCTTTACCTATGAAAATATGATGTCTGACGGGTTGATGCCTAATTCACATCTTAATAAAAACAATTTCTCTTTAAAGGTTAATTATGATCTGACTCCTAAATTACACTCTACATTCTATTCTAGCATGACTTTGCAGGATACGAAAGGAAGAAGTATTACAGGATATTCAAATAATATTGCAACAGGCTTCAGACAATGGTGGCAAACCAACGTGGATGTTGCTGATCTTCAAAGCATGTATTTAGCGAACATAAACGTTGCCAATGCATCCAATAATTATGGTAACGTTACCTGGAGCAGAAAATCAGCGACCAACGGAGCTCCGGCTTATTGGAACAATCCATATTTCCAGGCTTATCAGAATTATTCTTCAGATAAAAGATATAGAAACTTTACTTACGGCCAGGTAACGTATGATTTGCTGGACAATATCTCTGTTACCGGAAAAGTTTCTTATGACAGAACAAGTCTTACCGCTGAAACCAGATTGGCTGTAGGATCCTTGCCTCAGGCTTTTGGACAGTCAAATAACGTGATTGGCTCAGGGTATGGAAGACGTGATATTATACAGGCGGAAACCAATTATGATTTGATGGTGAATTATAAATTCAATATTACGGATAATATTAACATTTCCGGAGTAGTGGGAGGAAACATTCGAAGAAACTATGATAGTTCAATCTATGCATCAACAGAGGGAGGATTAGTCGTTCCTGGAATTTATGCACTATCCAATTCTAAAAAGGCACCTCTTGCATCAGATGAAAGTGAATCTACACAACAAGTAAATTCAATATATGCTACTGCTTCATTTGATTTCTATAAAAAATTCTATTTAGATGCAACTTGGAGAAGAGCTGAATCATCAACATTAAAAGCTGGTAATAATATCTATAATTATCCGTCTATTACAGGATCATTAATTATGTCTGAAATTCTTGATACCAAAGAATGGATGAACTTTTGGAAATTAAGAGCCAATTATGCAGAAGTGGGAGGAACAGCAAGTTCATACCAATTGGTTAATAATTATAGATCAGCAGGAATTTTATCAGGTACGGGTATCTATAATTCTATTTTAACACAGCCTTTTGAGGATCTAAGGCCTCAAAGATCTAAAGAATTTGAAATAGGTACCGAAGCACACTTTTTAAGAGACAGAATCACGCTTGATGTCGCTTATTATAAAACAAAAACAATTGATCAGATTATTCCTCTTGCTGTTTCTGCGGGTACCGGATTTACTGGAAAAGTAATCAATGCTGGTAGAATTGATAATACCGGAGTTGAAGTACAGCTAGGGCTAGTTCCGATAAAAACAAAAGATTTCACATGGAACATTGATGCCAACTGGTCCAAAAACCAAAATGAAGTTATAGAACTGAATCCGGGAATCACTAATTATTTATTAAATAGTTTCCAGGGAGGAGTATCTCTAAATGCCAGAGTAGGTGAAGCCTGGGGAACATTAGTAGGAGCTGATTATACTTACCTAAACGGGGAAAAAGTAATTGATCCGAAAACAGGAAAATACTTACCGAACCCTAATCAGGTGATTGGTAATACTACTCCGGATTGGATTGGAGGAATAAGAAACAGTTTCAGTTATAAAGGGTTCTCTTTGAGCTTCTTAATTGATATGCGTAAAGGAGGAGATGTATTCTCAACCGATATGTATTATGGATTATCAACAGGTCTTTATAAAGAAACAGCCGAAGGAGATTACAGAGATAAACCTATTGTTTTACCTGGTGTTCTTCCTGATGGTACCCCAAACAATATTCAATTATCACCGGCTGATAATAATGGTGCTATGGGATATAAAACACAGCCTTCCAGAGAATTTGTTTATGATGGTTCTTTTATTAAATTAAGAGAAGCAAGTATTGGGTACACACTTCCAAAATCTTTATTAGCGGGAACTAAAATTTATGATGCAAAAATTTCGATTGTGGGAAGAAACCTATGGATAATTCACAAAAATTTACCATATGCTGATCCTGAAGCCATGGTGGGTGGAGGCATTAACTCTTACGGCTGGTCTATTGGTTCTATGCCAACAACAAGAGATTTGGGTATTAATGTTACATTTAAATTCTAAATTACTTAAAAAAATGAAAAATATTATAAAAATAAGTTTGGTATCTGCATGTATTGGGTTAGCTTTAAGTTCTTGTCAAAGTGATTTAACTTCTCTTAACGACGACCCTAAACATCCATCAGTTCTTCCATCTGATAATCTGTTAGCGACTGCCATGTATCAGTCATCTTACTATATGGATAATCCAAGTGTGAACTTTAATAATTACAGATTCTTTACACAACAATGGGCGGAAACTCAATATCCGGATGAAACTCAATATAATTTGGTAACCCGTAACCAGCCTCGTAACCATTTTAACAGAATGTATGTTTACAGTATCAATAACCTGAAACAGGCAAAAATGAATCTGGTTAATGAAGTAGAGACGGATGATATACGTACAAACAAGTTGGCAACCTTAGAAATTGAAGAAATTTTTATCTGGGAAAATATTGTGGATACTTATGGGGATGTTCCTTATTCTGAAGCGTTCAAACCTAATGAGATTTTAACCCCTAAATATGATGATGCCAAGACTATTTATCTTGACTTAATCAAAAGAATTGATGCTGCTACTGCTACTATAAAGCCCGCAGCTACAGGTTATGCTGATTTGGTATACGGTGGTAATATGACTAAATGGAAGAAGTTTGCTAACTCTATTAAATTGAGATTAGGAATGAATTTGGCAGATGTTGACCCAGCATTATCAAAGACAACTGTTGAATCTGCCATTGCAAGTGGGGTAATTTCTTCTGATGATGAAGCTTACAAATTCAAATATGACGGAGGGACTTTCTCCAACCCAGTATATGATAATTTAGTAGCTTCCAACAGAAATGACTTTATTCCAAGTCAGTTAACTATTAATACCATGAGTAGTTTATCAGATCCAAGAATGGACGTATGGTTTACAAAAGTTGGAGGAGTTTATAAAGGAGGAGTTTTCGGAGAATTAAATGATCCTTATACTAATTTCTCACAATTAAGTCCTTATTTCAGATCTGCAACTACCGCTTCAAATTTATTGAGTTATGCGGAAGTGTCCTTCTTAAAAGCTGAAGCTGCAGCAAGAGGATACTCTGTTGGAGGTACTGCTGCAGATCTTTATATTGCTGCTGTAACAGAATCTATGAGAGAAAATGGAGTAAGTACGGCCAATACAGTAACGTATTTAGCTGCTAATCCATTTAATGTGGCAAACTGGAAACAATCTATAGGTACACAAGCTTGGATTGCAATGTTTAACAAAGGATTTGCAAGCTGGAATTTTACAAGACGTTTGGATAGTCCAACACTTGTTAATCCTCCAAAGTCTAATTTATCATCTGTACCTTACAGAATGCCATATTCCGATCAGGAGTATGTCTTAAATGGGGCTAACGTTAACGCAGCTGCCAGTAAAATTGGTGGAGATAAAGCAACAACAAAACTTTTCTGGGATAAATTTTAATCCCTTAGTATATTTAACATTCATATCAAAACCGCCTTCGGGCGGTTTTTTTATTTCCGTATATTTGTATCTCAAATTTGAGATGAAATAAGGCTATTCCATGTGGCCTTTAAAAAGTTAATATATAACACATGAATATTAAAGATAGTATAGAAAAGAAACTTGCAGAGGTTATTTTAAATGTATACCAGTTAAAAGATATCCATCTGGAGATTCAGGAAAATAAAACGGAATTTGAAGGTGACTTTACCATTGTAACATTTCCATTGGTAAAACAGCTGAAGAAAAATCCGGAAAGTATTGGCGTTGAACTGGGTGAAGCTTTGACGGAGCAGTCTGACCTATTCGAAAGCTTTAATGTAGTAAAAGGTTTCCTTAATATTAAGGTACAGAACCAGCTGTTTGTAGATAATTTTAGATCTGTGAGCAATGATTTTGATACGATTGAAAAGAAAAGTTCTACAGTAATGGTGGAATATTCTTCTCCAAATACGAACAAGCCACTTCACCTGGGACACGTAAGAAACAACCTGTTAGGTTTTTCTGTAGCTCAAATCTTAAAAGAGGCCGGTTATGATGTGATTAAATCACAAATCATTAACGACCGAGGAATTCATATCTGCAAATCGATGTTGGCCTGGGAGAAATTCGGACATGGAGAAACTCCTGAAACATCCCATATAAAAGGAGATAAATTTGTTGGAAACTACTATGTAGAATTCGATAAGAACTATAAAAAAGAAATTGCCGAACTTGTAGGTCAGGGAATAGAAGAAGAGCAGGCTAAAAAAGAGGCTCCTTTGATCAAAGAAGCTCAGAAAATGCTTGTAGATTGGGAAAACGGAGATCAGCAGGTAAGAGATCTTTGGAACGAAATGAATTCCTGGGTTTATAAAGGATTCAATGAAACTTACAAAAGATTGGGAGTAGATTTTGATCAGGTTCAGTACGAAAGCAATACGTATATTTTAGGAAAAGATCTGATCCAGGAAGGATTGGACAAAGGTATTCTTTATCAGAAAGAAGATGGCTCCGTATGGTGTGATCTTACCGATGAAGGCCTTGATCAGAAACTGCTGCTTCGTTCAGACGGAACTTCGGTTTATATGACTCAGGATTTGGGAACGGCTGTTCAGCGTTTCAAGGAAAATAATATTCAGAAGCTGATCTATACGGTAGGAAACGAGCAGGATTATCATTTCCAGGTTTTATTTAAAATCATGAAGAAGTTGGGATATTCCTGGGCAGATCAATTGTTCCATCTTTCTTACGGAATGGTAGAACTTCCTGAAGGTAAAATGAAATCCCGTGAAGGAACCGTAGTGGATGCAGATGATCTCATGCAGGAAATGTATGGGACAGCAAAATCTATCACTACAGAATTAGGAAAACTGGAGGGGCTTTCTGAAGAAGAAAAAGAAGTTTCTTATGAGATAATAGGATTAGCTGCTTTGAAGTATTTTATGCTAAAGGTAGATCCAAAGAAAAAAATGATGTTTAATCCTGCTGAAAGTGTAGAGTTTTCAGGAAATACAGGTCCGTTTATTCTTTATACCTATGCACGTATTCAATCCTTGCTTTCAAAAGCCGGCGTAGATTACAAGGAAATTTCTGATGTAACCTTAAATCAATACGAGAAAGAACTGATCATGTTATTGACAAATTATAAAACTGTGGTTGCGAAATCAGCAGAAGCATTAAGCCCTGCTTTAGTAGCGAACTATGTTTATGATCTGGTTAAATCTTATAATTCATTCTATCAGAGTAATATCATTCTGAAACTGGAAGATGAAAAATTAAAACAATTCCGTTTAAATTTATCTGACCTGACAGCTAAAACGATCAAAAAATCATTAGCATTGCTCGGTATCGGAACTGTAGACAGAATGTAAAAAATAAAGCCTCCTGAAATTTTTGGGAGGCTTTTTTATGTGTAAAATGTATTAATGATAAACAACCATTAATGTTACTGTTTTGTAACTACGTATTCCAAGGTTATCATATTTCTTTCAACTCATCCTCTCTTTTGCTATCTCTGTACAACTTTGCAGCACTCCATTTTGCGTGCTTGGAAAGAACAACCTTATAGCCTTTTTTGTAGTTATACACTTTTGTAAACTCGGCTCCGAAAAAGATAAGCATACAGGAATAATTAATCCACATCATAATTAAAATAACGGTTCCTGCGGCTCCAAAAGTAGATGTAGGTTTAAAATTACCAAAATAAAGGCTCAGTAAAAATTTACCCAGTGTAAATAAAATGGTGGTCAGTAAAGCTCCTTTCCATACAGGTTTCCAACTGATTTTGATATCAGGAAGTACTTTGAACATAAGTGCAAATAAAAGCATCACCAATCCAAAACCAATGGCAAAATTCACCAACTCTACAAGCATATAAGTCTCAAGACCAAAGTAATTGGTAATCCAATTGTTAAACAGGCTGATCATTGAAGATAAAATCATTGTGATCATCAGTAAAAAACCTAAAATCAGGATCATTCCTAATGAGTTGGCTCTGTCCAAAAGAAATTTCACCAGGGCTTTTTTAGGAGCAGCTTCCACATCCCAAAGCGTATTCAAAGTATGCTGCAGCTGAAAAAATAAAGTAGTGGAACCAAAAACTAACGATCCAATCCCTACAATTTTCATAAAAATATTTTGCTTGTCAATGAGTGCTCCCGCAATCATCCCTTCAATACTTTTAGCAACGTCTTTTCCCATCAATCCGCTGATCTGGTTGCTGATCTCACCGCGGATGGCTTCCTCACCAAAGAAATTTCCTGCGATCCAGATAATAATGATCAATAATCCCGGGATGGAAAAAATCGCATAATAGGCAAGACTTGCCGAATCTTTTGATGCGGAAGAATTGTTCCATTCAGCGAAGGTATCTTTCAGTACCTCCCAGAAAAATTTGATGGTATTGATCATATTAGAAAGGATATCCGATGGCTATATTTAAAACTAAATTATCTTTTCTCCATTGTGAATCTCCGAAATTGATCCTGTTAAATGCCCATCGGTCGCCTTTTTCGTAGTAAGGAACCCTTAAAGGCATTGCCAGGTCAAGTCTCAAAATCAGGATGGAAAAATCAAGTCTTAGGCCAACTCCGGCTCCCACTGCAATTTCACTTAAAAATTCTTTGGAAAATTTAGCGCCCGGTCTTTGAGCATCTTCGTTAATTAACCATACATTTCCTGCATCTGCGAATACAGCAACATTTAAAAATTTATAAAGATTGGCACGGTATTCGGCGTTAAGTTCTAACTTGATATCCCCGGACTGGTCAAAATAATAACCGGATTTAATGGTTCTCGGATCAAAACTTCCGGGGCCTAATGTTCTGGCACGGAATGCTCTTACGCTGTTACTTCCTCCCGAAAAGAACTGTTTGGAGAACGGAATATTTTCTGAATTCCCGTAAGGATAAGCTATTCCACCTATAAATCTTGTAGCTAAGGATGTTTTCTCTGTGAACTTATGATAAAGCCTGAAGTCATTCTCCATTTTGGCATATTGGCTGAAAGGAATTCCGAAAATCTTTTTTTCTTTTCCTTTTTCAACATTAGCACCCGTTACCAAACCTGTAATATTTCCTGCTAAGTCCAATGTTCCTTTATAATAAATTGTGGTGGGTTTAGGCAGCATTGTATTGGTGTATGTATAAGAATAGGTAGATCCAAAAATAAGCTGTTTTTGAACAACTCTTTGCATGGCATCACTGTTCGCCGATATCGAGTCATACAAAGCGGTAACCTTGGCAGGAGAAACCAATGTTACATCCAATAGCTTCAGGTCATGTTCCTTTCTTACATTTTCCTTCCATAAATAACCAAATGATGCACTAAACGTATTAAGCGTATAATACTCGGTGCGATTCTGGAATTCAAATCCTAAATTAATATTTGTTCTAGGAACGAAAGCACTTGAAGAATTAAAACGGAAAGGCGCTACAATTCTTGGAATCGAAAGCTGAACATTCGTTCCTGCACGGAAGAGGTTCTTTGCATTCTCCTGACCTCCCATCTGGAAATCAAAAGCTCCGTAAACAGCTGCCTTAAACTGTTCGGCTCCTCTGAAAAAATTTCTGTGCGTCCAGTTCAGGTTTAATTCACTACCTGCATAATTGGCGGAATTGGTTCTTCCCAAAGCTTCCAGCCTCAACGACTGAATTTGCCTCGGGGTCAGTAAATAATAAGCATCAAACTGATGTTTTAATGAATCCGAAACAATGAATTCATTTTTTACAAATTTAAAAACTCCCAGACTGATCAGACGGTTAAGCGTAAGATTGTGATTGGAACGGTTGTAAAGATCCCCTTTCTTAAAATACAGAGCTCTGTCGAAAATCTTAGGTTTAAATTTATGCTGAGGATCAATTACATAAATATCATTGTACGCATATTTAGAAAGTGAATCCGTATTCATCGGAACGCTGTACTTGCCTCGCTTTACGTCCTGTATATTATAATTAGGAAATACAATGACCTTGTCAATACTGAACTGCTGCGTTGCCAGATCTGGAGTATTGTCTTTTAATTTTACGTTAAGCTCAACCTTATGATTTTTACTTACCGTACTGTCTGCCTGAACAATAATATTATCAGGATTGAAATAATAGAATCCCCTTTCCTTTAAACTATTATCAATACGTTCTCTTTCATCTTTAATCACGTCAAGGTCAAAAGGTTTTCCGGGTTTAAGCAAAGTTTTATTTGTTAAACTTTGAATTTCTTTATTGAAAAGAGAAGAATCCTGCTGAAACTTAACATTACTGATGAAGTATCTTGAGCCCGGCCTTAAAGTATAAATTACCTTTGCCTTTTTATTTTTGGAAACCGTATCATAGGTAGCTCTGGCATTGAAATAGCCTTTGTTTTCAGAATAGTTTTCAATGATTTTTCTGTTGAATTCACGATCTACATCCCCTAACAGAACAGGTTTTTCGCCTGCTTTATATTTCAGCCAGTAATTGAACCCTTTATCTTTTTTAGGCTCTTTGGCGATGTTATAAAAATACAATCTCGGACGGAGCCCTAATATGGTGGAATTAGGCTTTGGAACCAGATTTTCTTCCAATGCAGACTGAAGCTCATTTTTCTCTTTCTTGGAGATGGTATCATTCTCTATTTTCACTTCTCCACCTACGTAAAGCATCTGGTCTTCCTTCAGGAATTTTGTATTGCTGCATGAGAAAGTAACAGCCGCAAAGCCTGAAACAAATAGGTATTTCCAATATATATTAAATCTGATTTTCATTATTTAAATTCTACTACCTGGTTATTTTTGTTTTCTTTTTTACGTCTGTCCTTCTTGGATTTTTGAAAAATCTCCCGGAATTTATCGTAGTCTAAAGTGATGATAAATCCTAATCCCGTTTCTATAATCTGTCCCTGAAGAGCTACCTGATACTCATCCTTACGATAAGCCCGAAGCATATATCTTCCGTCTTTTGAAAGACTGTAGTCTACAGTGACGTTTCCTGCAATATTTGTTGTATTCTCATTTTGGCGTGCTTCACCTTCCAGGGCAAAATTACTTCCCACAGAAACTTTCAGACGGTCATTCAGTAATTTTTTGCTTACTCCCACATTCAGATCCGTTCTTGTATTCTTTGTTCCGCTTGAATAATCTTCAGAAGAATCAAGACCCAGATCAATATCAACCCCTTTGATCAATCCTGAAGCCAGATTATTCAGCTGCTGGGATAGAATTTTACTCACACTCTGTCTGGCCATCATCTCAGCTGACATTCCTGCACCGGATTCAAACGGATTCTCCCCAATGAAACGGTTCAGCAGCAGAAGAGCAAAAACCTGTTTGTTCATTTCCGATTCCTGTGTTCTGAGCTGAGTAAGCTTTTGGTCTACAATATCAGTTACCGTTGAGGATACAGAATTGTTTTTTTCGTCTGTAGTAATATCAAAAGTGATTTGCGGTTTCAGAAGCTCACCTTTCATTTTTAATAAAGTGTTGAAAGGTATTCTCTGTTTAAACTGATTCATTACAGACGCATCTTCACCGCTTACCTGTTGCTCAACGAGATCTATAGGCGGAGCTTCCGTTTTATAGACTGCGGTAATATCCATTGTTGCTGCGGTAGGCTCTCCGGTCCAGGTAATGGTGCTTCCTTTCTGGATATCGAATTTACGTTTCAGAAGACTTACAGAAAGTTCATAAGATCCTTTTTCCACTTCATATACTCCCACAAGAGTTGTTTTCCCCGACGGGTCTATTCCTCCGGTCAGTTCCGCTTCACCCTGAAGTTTTACAAAATCTCCGTTAGCTTTATCAATAACAATAGAGAGTTTAGCTTCTTTACTTACTTCAATATTTACACTTACATCCATTCCTTTGAAACGGCTTTGTGCTTTCAGAGAATCGGCAATGATGGTTTTATTTAAAACTACCTGATCCTGGTCGATAAATTCTACAATTCCGTCTCTTTCCTGCAGAGAGGGGCTGGACTGTGGAAGAACAAAAGTGAAATCCGTATCATCAGAAACCGACAGCCTGCCGTCAACTTTTGGAAGATCTAAATTTCCTCTGATATGAAGTCCTGCATCAATCGCAAGAATCCCATACATCATCGCATCATTGGATTTTTCTGAATTAACTACTTTGAAGTCTTTGGCGTTCACATCCAGGTTGAATGCAAAATCCCTGTAAGTCTGAGTAAGAATCTGCCCATTGATCACAAGAGAATTTCCATCCTTATCATTTATTTTAAACTTATTAAGCTCGATTCCTCGGTTTGTAAAATCAATTTCGTCATTCAATTTTCTGAAATCGCTGCCTGTTTTTGTAATTTCAAGTCCGGCATCATTGAATTTTACTTTACCTAAAATATTGGGTTTATCTGTATTTCCGGTGATTTTTAAATTCCCTGAAAGATAGCCTTCCGTATTCGTTATAGCATTCATGGAAAAGCCCTGAACACTCTTCATCTGGAGCTGGTTGATAGCCATATTCAGATCAAATGTACTGGAAGAAGTATTGTAATCTCCAAGAATTTTCACATCATTGTTATTGCCGGAAAGAGCAACATCAGCATTTAAAATATTCGGTGAAGTGTTGTTCACTTTTACCGCCAGATTTCCAACCGGGCTTCCGTACACAATCAGATCTGTAATATTAAGATCGGAAGTGAAGGTCATGTTTTTCGTGACATCTCTAAGCTGAGCTGTTCCGTTAATGGTTCCTTTTGCAAGGACCGTATCTTTTTTGATGAGTTCAGTAATGGTTTCAATTTTAAAATCTCTTAATGAAACATTTAAAGGGCTGGTTGGGCGGTCGGTTTCAGACTGAAGCGAAATTTCACTTCCGCCATTGGACAGGATGAAATGATCTGCTAAAATCCCCTGGCTGCTGATCTGGATTTTATTGTTTTCAGCAACATTCCAGTCCGAATAATTTAATTTCAAACCGTTCGGATTCAGAGAAATTTCTGTAATGTCATTCAAAGATTTGGCATTTCCTGCAATCAGAAACTGTGTGGCATCTTTATCATCTTTTGTGGTAATATTGTAATTGACGATATTATTGGCAACATCTCCATTGACTGCAATTTTTTTCAGGGTGAAGCTGGAGCTTTTTAAAGCACCTGCGTTAAGGCTGTACTGTAGCGCCTGATTTTCATTGGTTACTTTTAAAGCAACATTTTCCAACGAATTTTCACCATATAATAATTGCAGGATCTGCCCGTCTATTTCTATTTTTTGAGAATCTGCATCATAATTTCCGGCTAAATTGATGGTTTCAAAACTTTTCAGCTCCGGAACAAATTTCCTGATCAGGTCATCATTTTTGATCTTTGCATTGAATGTGAAAAACTGCCCCGGATCAATTTTCTGTCCATTGGCAGGCTTCTGAAACTGATAATACTGGTTGATAGTCTGAGTTAACGCCCCAAAGATTTGAGTCAGTTTATATTTTCCGATTAAAGAAACATCTGCGACCTGAGAATTGAAAATAACCTTCGTTGAATCCTGTGTGGAAGAAGCTTTCAGATTTATTTCCTGTACAGGATAAACCTCTTTGGTATCTGAAAAAGCAAAATCTTTCAGGTTAAGATATCCATTCAGAGCATCTGGATTGAGGCTTGAAAAATCACCATCAATTTTTCCGGCAATAATCATTGGTTTTTCATAGAATCCAAGTTTATTCACATCGAGCTTGATCACTTCACCATTGATCTTTACCGTAGGATTTTTTTCGCTGTAGACTCCGGAAGCTATTAAATTCAGATTGGCGTTCGGGTCTTTTGAGTTCAAAACGATATTATAAACACCACGGTTTATTTTACCTGTTAAATCCATGTTCTGATAACGGTATCCTTTGTAGACAGCTGATGCTACATGACCTTTCAGATTAGCGTTGGCATTTTTGAAATCAAAGCTTTCGCCTTTTGCTGAAATTTGTGCGGTAACAGGACCAATATCTTTATTTTGAATGATCTTTCCAACCTGAACAGCCTGAAGATTGGCTTTTACATCATACAGTTCCCTGTTTTTTCTACTCATGTCCACATCAGCAATAATACCGGCATTTCCAAGGGTAGAGTAGAGGTTCAGGTCTGCCTTAACTACTTTGGTCGTTCCTTTTGCATTTCCTTTGATGCTGAAATGAGACGGCAGGGATATATTGGAAGGAATTGTATTTTTCGGAACCAGATTGTACACTGTTTTAGCTTCTGTTGAAAATTCTCCAATTCTAAGATCATAATACAGGTTTTCAGGCTTCATCGCATTTTTAATTCTTCCTGATGCAGCAACTCTCAACTGATCCAGTCCTGAGACTTTAAGATCTTTGATCAGAAGGTCATTCACCATTCCCTGAACGTTGGCATTGACATTCAGTATAGCGTTCGGATATTTGTTGAAGGGAACTGTATTTCGTAAAGTCGGAACAATGTTTAAAATATCGGCGAAACCTATTTTGGAATCTTTAATGTTGGCTGAAATTTTTACAGCGCCCGGGTTTGAAGTCAGCTGGTCAAGGGAGTTATAATTTAAAATCACCTCATCACGGATCAGTGTCTTCGGGGTTTGCAGATAAAGATCTTTCAGGTAAGCCTGTTTTTCTGCATACACAAAATCTGTATTGAATTTCTGGATATTCAAGCCCCTTCCTTCCTGGATTTCTGCTGAATTCACTGTGCCTGCAAAAGTATTGTTCTCCATTTTGAAGCGTCTTACCTCCACGTTCATTTTAGAAAAATTCATGTGGTTGAAATCCATTCCCTGTTTGGTAGGAGTCATCGCAGTGTTATTGTAAATGGCTTTTACATCATTCAGGACAAGCTTTCCAAGAAGCAGTTTCATGGCTTTCTCCTTGTCTGAAACTTTTGAAATTTCAGGTTCTTTCTGATCTTTCGGATTGGCGTCCTGCGCAGGAAGATACAGATTGGCGTTAATATCTGCCCCGGAAAGAAAAACATTGGAAATATTGTAGGAGTTATTCTCAAGATCAAGTTTATTGACCTTCGTACTTAATTCTTTAAACAGAACTTTAGCAAAAGTTTTGGTATTGTCATCGCCGTAATCAATATTGAAATTGGTAAGCTTGATTCCTCTGAGACCAATACTCATTGGCTTTTTATTATTAAGAGAATCTACCTTTTTCTCTACTTTTTTAGAGACTTCTTCAACAAGATCCTGCTTTAATTTTAATCTCAGTCCGTCCAGATTAATATCATTAACGGCATAGGTGTTTTTATTAAGGTCAAAAGTTTTAACCCTTGTGTCAAATGATTTGAAATATAACTGAATATCATTCCTCAACTGTTGGTCGTTGAACGTCACCCCGATATCTTTTAAATTGATCTTATCCAGGGAAATAATAAACGGTTTGGAAGGGCTTTCCTCTTTATCGCTGGTTGCAAAAGCATTGATAATATAATCGAAATTGAAAGTTCCGTTGGGTTTTCGTACTACATTGGCGCGGGCTCCTTCAAGATCTACCGAAGTAATATCAGCTGTGGAACTGATAAGCTTCAGCATGTTTAAGCCCACATCCAGCTTTTTTACAGCAAGAAGTGTATCTACATCCTGGCCTTTAAGGTAAAGGTTTTCCATGATAAGGCTGTTCGGAAATCCTATATGAACCCTTTCCAGGCTTACTTTGGTCTTGATTTTTTTCTCAAGATATACAACCAGTTTATCTTTAATGAAGTTCTGAACGACAGGAAGCCTTAAGCTAAATATCAGAAGGGTAAGAAAAACCAATATTGAAATAAAGGTTATTGCAATACGCTTTAAGAGCTTTCTTTTGTTAATTTTCAGTTTCAAATGCGATTAGGTTTCAAACAAAGATAAGAATACTATTTTATAAGTTCTTTGTTGTGGTATCCTACTAACAATACAAAAATCCTGCCTTGGCTGCCTTATTATGGAATTTAGTTTAGTAGTTGTCAAGTGAATCAGTTGATAAAGACAGCCAAGGTTTGGATTTTTTCTTTAAAAGCCCCCTTTTAATCATTTTTAATGTTGAAAAGGTTAGCAAAAATGAAATTCAAATGTTAGAGTAGTTTCAAAGGGGGCAAGGAATATATGGAGTTAATAAATTTTGTTAAGTTATGTGAGCTAAGTTTTAAAGGACTGGAAGCTGGAAGAAGGAGGCTGGAAGTTATATTGGACATTCATTTTTAACAGTGATCTTAAATTAGCTTTAAAAAAAAATTAATAAAATGGTTCTGTAAGTCTTCTTTTAGACTTCAATAACTTCCCTCTTCCAGCTTCAAACTTCCCTACTAAATTAATTGTTTCCGTTTTCCCATTTCACTTCTTCACCCTGTGGAGCGGCACCGCCCTGAGCCGGAGTGATAGGAGAAGTTTCCTGGTTGATATGATAGATATAGGCTGCAATTTTTTCAGCATCTCTTCCTGTGATTGTTCCTTCTTTGATGAAAGGTCTCATCGTAGGATTATTGGGAGAGCCGTTTTCAAGCATCCAGAAAACATTTTTAAACAGGCTTTTTTCTTTGATATTGATCCAGTGCGTATCCGTAAGGTTCGGGCCAATGCCTCCTTTTCCGCCGTCACCGTGACAGGTTACGCAGTTGGTTTTGAAAAGTTCCTGGCCTTCTGCTATATGGTCTGCGCTGTATTTTGCCGTTTCCAGGTCAATCTGGGGTGCCGTTTTTTCATATTCGGCTATGGATGCCAGCATTGTTTTTACTTCTTTATCGTATTCTGCTTCTGGGTGGGCATATTCTGTAAAAGCAAAAGCAGTCATATACACGACGCAGAATATGCATCCGAACCAGAAAAGGCCTATCCACCATTTAGGCAGTGAGTTGTCAAGCTCCGTGATTCCGTCAAAACCGTGGTCGATCAAAATATCTTTTTCTTCGGTAGCAGATTGTTTTTTGAACGCTGAATTCCAAAGCTTCTGGTAATACGGAATGCTTTTTTCAGCTAAATATTCTTTCTTTTCCTCTTCCGACAGTCTGCTGAAACTCTCGTTTTCCACTAGATCTCCGATAGAGTTCATAATCAGAAGAAGGATTACAGCGATTAGAATAAGTGCCCAGAAAAACGGCGAGGAAAAATAACCTGAGTCTCCGGCGAACATTTCAAACGCCATGATCGTTAAGCCTATCGTTGTTGCGATATATATTGAAATGGGGGTTCTCTTTTTCATTGCAGTCAATTTTAAAGGTTACTCAGCACTTGCTGTCTGAATCTGTGTTGTTTTAATATCGGTTCCTAATCTTTGCAGGTAGGCGATCATCGCTACAATTTCTCTCTGCTCAAGCGGCACATAAGATGCACCTTTCGCTGTTTTTTCTTTTTCCATTTGATCTTTCACATCCGTGGCCTCAGAATAAATTCTCTGTACAATGGCTTTAGACTGGTTATCTGCCCATTTTCCCGCAGAATCTATTTCTGCTTTTGAATAAGGCACATCGAAAGCATTTTTCATTAACCTCATTTTGTCTACCATTTGAGTACGGTCCAGCTTATTGGTGATCAGCCATGGGAAACGAGGCATAATAGAACCTGCGGATGTAATTCTTGGGTTATACATATGTTTGAAGTGCCACGAATCAGGGTTCCTGCCGCCTTCTCTGTGAAGATCCGGTCCGGTTCTTTTGGATCCCCATAAGAAAGGTCTGTCATAAATGAATTCTCCGGCCTTGGAATACTGTCCGTTTTTGCCTTCAAACCTTACGATTTCATCACGGAAAGGGCGGATCATCTGTGAGTGGCAGGAGTTACATCCTTCACGGACGTATAGATCTCTTCCTTCCAGTTCCAGCGGTGTGTAAGGTTTTACAGCTGTAATTGTAGGAACACTCTGTTTCAGTGATAATGTGGGAACAATTTCTATTAATCCACCTATCGCTACAGTGATGAAAGCTAAAATAGAAAGTAGTTTTGGAGTTCTTTCCAGCCAAAGGTGTACACCTTCGCCTTCTTTTCTCGCGGTACCGATGTCTGCCAATGCCGGTGCTTCTGCCGGAACGTTTTTCTGGAATGAGCCCGATCTTACAGTTTTGATCACATTCACCACCATTAAAATTGCTCCTGAAAGATAAAGGATACCTCCTAAGAATCTCATTTTAAAATAAGGAATGATTGCCGTTACCGTATCCAGCCAGTTTTTATACATTAAAGTACCATCCGGGTTGAACTGTTTCCACATCAATCCCTGGGTGAATCCTGAGATATACATCGGAACTGCATAGAAGATAATTCCTAAAGTTCCCAGCCAGAAGTGCCAGTTGGCCAGTTTTTTAGACCATAGCGGTGTTCTCCACATGATAGGGATCAGGTAATACACGACTCCGAAGGCCATGAACCCGTTCCATCCAAGCGCTCCTAAGTGTACGTGCCCGATCACCCAGTCGGTGTAATGCCCGATTTTATTTAAAGACTTTGTGGCTAACAGAGGTCCTTCGAAAGTAGCCATACCATAACAGGTAATCGCTACCACAAAGAATTTAAGGATCGGGTTTTCTCTTACTTTATCCCAGGCTCCTCTTAAGGTAAGAAGGCCGTTCAGCATTCCTCCCCATGATGGAGCGATAAGCATGATAGAGAATCCAGTTCCTACGGCCTGAGCCCATGCCGGAAGCGCCGTATACTGAAGGTGGTGAGGGCCAGCCCAAAGGTATACGAAAATCAGCGACCAAAAGTGAATAATGGATAATTTATAGGAGAATACAGGTCGCTGTGCCGCTTTCGGCATGAAATAGTACATCAGACCTAATACCGGTGTTGTCAGTACGAATGCTACGGCATTGTGACCGTACCACCACTGTACAAGTGCATCTTTTACGCCGGCATATACAGAATAGGATTTCCAGCTTGTGAATGATAAGGGAACTTCAAGGTTATTAAAGATGTGCAGCATGGCCACGGCGATCCAGGTTGCGATGTAGAACCAGATGGCTACATAAAGATGTCTTACCCTTCTCTTTGCAATGGTTCCGAACATATTGATTCCGAAAATAACCCATGAGAAGGTAATCAGGATATCAATAGGCCACTCGTGTTCTGCGTATTCTTTGGAAGTATTGATTCCCATTAAGAATGTAATCACTACGGCAACGATCATCAGCTGCCAGCTCCAGAAATGGATCCATGAAAGCGTGTCGCTGTACATTCTTGTTTTTAAAAGCCTCTGCATACTGTAGTAAGCACCGCAGAAGAAGGAATTACACACAAAAGCAAAAATAACGGCACTGGTATGGAGCATTCTGATCCTTCCGAATCCCATGGCACCCTGCGTGTTGATAAGGCCCTGGATATTTCCGCTTCTCAGACTCTGGATTGTGGTATCATCTGTCCCGAATAAAAACTCTGGTAATTCAGGGTAGAAAAGCATCAGCGCGGCTGTAAGTCCCAGCAGAAAGCCGACCAGCCCGAATACGATAGTAGCATACAAGAATGCTCTGACAATATTATTGTCATAATTGAATTTTTGCGTCTCCATAATTCCAATTGTATTGTACCGAAAATATTTATCCTCTGAAATCAGATGGTATTGACCTTGATTTATATGAAAAAATAAATATCATGTAACGTGTATAATGTTTTGACAAAGGTATTTATTAACTTTGTGTAAGTCTAGTAGGTATCCTTCTAAACTATACTGAAAACTACTAAAAGCAAAAACGATGAAAGTATGTGGTCAAAATATCAGGAAAATCCGTAGAAGCAAAGACTTTACGCAGGAGTATATGGCTTTTGAGATGGGCATTTCCCAGAAGGCCTATTCTGACATTGAAAATTCTAAAGTGAAGATCAATCTGGAAATCCTGACGAAGATCTCCGATATCCTGGAAATTAAGCCTTCCGATATCTGCAGTATTTCCCATAAATGCGGAACAGATGGGAATGATGACCGATATCAGTCGCTTTTGGAGTATATGAAAAAGAATAATATTTCAATTCCGGAGGAGTATTTGTAAAGAAATATAGCTTTTTTACTTTTTATTTCTTTAAAACTGAATCTATTGACTGTTCTTACAGCTTCATAGAAGTCAAATTTCTCTAAAGTTTTATATATTTAGGGCATAATTGATTTTATGAGCAGCGAACAGAAAACGGAGCCCAATGATGGGACTCTAGTCAGAGGATTAACCAACAGACATATTCAATTAATTGCCCTCGGAGGAGCCATAGGAACAGGATTGTTTCTTGGGATCGGTCCGGCAGCAGTTTTAGCGGGACCTTCCGTTATTCTGGGATATGCTTTAGCAGGGATTATTGCATTCTTTATTATGCGCCAGCTTGGTGAAATGGTGGTTCAGGAGCCTGTTTCGGGAAGTTTCAGTCATTTTGCCTATAAATACTGGGGGAATTTTCCCGGATTTGCTTCCGGCTGGAATTACTGGATTCTCTATATTCTGGTAAGTATGGCTGAATTGACGGCTATCGGGCATTATATTCATTTTTGGTGGCCCGAAATCCCGCTCTGGGTGTCCAGTTTATTCTTTTTTGTCATGATTACAGCCTTAAATCTGGCTTCTGTAAAAGTGTATGGGGAAACTGAATTTTGGTTTTCTATCATTAAAGTGGTAGCCATTATTGGGATGATCGTTTTTGGTATTTATTTACTGTTGAGCGGTACTGGAGGAGATAAAGCAAGTATATCGAATTTGTGGAACGACGGCGGATTTTTCCCCAAAGGATTTTTTAATAAAGGAGAAGGTGGATTTTCCGGATTGTTTGCCGCTATGGCGATGATCATGTTCTCTTTCGGAGGATTGGAACTTATTGGTATTACGGCTGCGGAAGCTAAAAATCCTGAAAAGACCATTCCTAAAGCGACGAATCAGGTTATTTACAGAATTCTAATTTTCTACGTGGGTGCTTTGGTTATTTTATTTGCATTGAGCCCGTGGAGAGAGATTACAGAAGGGACAAGCCCGTTTGTCATGGTTTTTCAGAATTTAAATGGATTTGAATTCAATATCTTCGGAAAGGTGATCCAGTTCAATGTTTTAATTGCCAATATTCTTAATCTGATTGTTTTAACCGCGGCTTTGTCGGTGTACAACAGCAGTGTTTACAGCAACAGCAGAATGCTTTTTGGGTTGGCTCAACAGGGGAATGCCCCGAAGTTTTTAAAGAAACTGAATAAAAACAGTGTTCCTACCAATGCAATTCTGATCTCGTCCTGTTTTGCCGGAATCTGTATTATCATCAATAAACTGGTACCTGAAAAGGCATTTGAGTATTTAATGGCTTTGGTGGTTTCTACTCTAATTATCAATTGGCTGATGATCTGCTATACCCATTTGAAATTTAGAAAGGAGAAAGATAGAACGGGTGTGAAGACTTCATTCCCTTCCATATTTTATCCGGTATCGAATTACATCTGTATCCTGTTTTTAGTCGCTATTTTGGTATTGATGAGCATTACGGGAATGGAAATTCAGGTGATCCTAATTCCCATATGGCTGGCTTTCCTGTTTCTGATGTTTAAGCTGTATAAAAACAAATAATCAGTGAATGAAATATAAGGGATGGATTTTTATCTTTCCCTTTTTTTGTGCATTATTGTGATGTTTACTGAACTACAGTATTTAAGGAAAATATAATGTTATGGTGAATAGTTCAGGAGAAAAAATAACTGCTGCATGAAAATCAATTCTGCGGCAGTTATCATCATTGTGTATTTAGAATCGCTGTAAACATTCTGAAACAGGGAACATTATTTCATCATGAATACAATTGTTTAGAGAATACATAGAAATGTGCTTCTAAACAAGTTTTATAAGTATCCGGATAAGCCTAAGCATTTTCTGAACTTTTTTAGTTGATTAATGGTGTATACGGCAAAATATTTAAATCTGTGTCAAGTGATCATAGCCTCCCCCGAAAGGGGCCGGAGTGTGGCTTATCTCCGGCCAATAACTAAACTCTTAGCCACAAAAAATATATTTTATAAAAATTTGTTTTGAACTTTAGAGGTACATATAAATTGTTTTAATTTTTATTTGTCATGATTAAAACTATAGTCCTTTAATAATTGCTATTGAGCTGTAAAGTTGAATGATCAATCCATTTATTCAAAAAAAACATCTATTACATGAATATTACATGAGTTGAATCAGCTGAATTTTCAGTAATAATTTGAATTGAGAATATTTATAACTGCGGTATGAAAATAATTTTTGCAGCAGTTGATCATCGTTGTATATTAGAACATTCTGAAATAGGGAACATTATTTCATTCATGAATACAATTTATTTAGAGAGTTATGAATAATCTTTATTTAACATAAACGTCTGCTCTGCCTACCGTACCCCAATTGGTAACAGCACCTACTCCTATTTCTCCTTCCCTTGAAACTTGTAAATTAAAGGTGTAGGTTCCAGGATTCAGACCTGAAATGGAGTATGAGGTTGAATGATTAAAGCTTCTAATAGCTCCACTGAGCGAGACCCAGCTCATCATATTTACTGAACCATATGTTGCTGTTGCTGTGCCTGTCTGAACAATTTGGAAACGCAATGTACCTTGGGCATTTGTTGTACCTGACCCTTCTCCAAAGCCTGTAAAATTCAATACTACTTTTCTCTGAGTGTATCCTGCCGGAACTATTACAGTAACCGCACTGCCACTTAATGTAGTATAGCCCGATGTACTTATTGCCTGAAATGCAATTATCGGTCCTTGATTATCCATACTGGCAAGCTCCCAATTATTAGCAGCAACGCTGGATACAACAACATCCAGATCCCATCCATTGGCCCCACTGGCTGTAAGCACGGCATATTTTCCCGGCTGCATCATAAAAGTATTATTTGCAGCTGCCATTCCTCCCGAGCGTATTATTTGTCCGGCCGCAGCTACTAATGTTAAATTGTTTGTCGTACTATTATTCTTGATATAGTATTTCCTGCCTCTAAAATCTGCAGGAGTACCATCGGTAGTAGATTTTGCAGGAAGGTTCAGAGTTGCGTCTGATGTCCCGGAAAAAGAAACATGATAGTCCAGAATGTCAAGCGTACTTGTGCCTGTGATTTCCCGAAAATTGCCTTCAACAGATCCCTTTACATCTAAGGTACTGGAAGGTGTCGGGGTATTAATTCCTACTTGGGAGTGAGCGTTTACTGATAAAAATAAAATGCTCGCTAAAAGTAATAGTCTTGTTTTCATTTTTTTATTTTTAATGGTTAAACTATAGTTTTTTAATAATAGTTGTTGAGTTGCAAAGTTGAATGACCAATCTATTTATTCAAAAAAAACACCTATTACATGAATATTACATGAGTTGAATTAGCTGATTTTTCAATAATCCTTTGAACTAATTAATTGAGGATATTTATAAACTGCCGCTTCTGCAGCAGTTTATCATCATTGTGTATTTAGAATAGCTGTAAACATTCTGAAACAGGGAACATTATTTCATCGTGAACATCATTGTTTAGAATGCATGGAACTGTGCTTCTAGACGCAAGCTTATACATTTAATTGATTAATTGTAAAATATTTAGATTTCACCCAAGAGATCATAAATGCTATTTAATCTTTAACATAAACATCTGCTCTACCCATTGTACTCCAAAATGTGGTTGTTATACCAGTTCCTGCTTCATTCTCCCTCCTTACCTGTAAAGTAAAAGTATAGGTACCCGGCGCAAGATTCGAAATAGAATATACAACAGGATAATTATAACGAACCACAGCCGCAGAGCCTAATGCCCAAGAGGTCATCATTGTTGAAGCATAAGTTGCAGATGATGTTCCTGTCCTAACAACCTGAAAACGAAAAGAACCAATAGGACTTCCACTACCGACGGCATCTCCCCAACCTGTAAAACTTAATACTACTTTTGAACTTGTTACGCCAGCAGGTACAGTAACGGTAACTTCACAACCATTTACAGTTGTGAAGGAAGCTCCTGAAGGTATATTCTGTGATGTAGGTACGGCAGGCCCGTTAATATCAGAATTAGCCAGCACCCAGTTGTCGTTATATGCCGTAGCAACAAAGTCTAAATCCCACCCATTCAATCCATTAGCGGTAAGGAACCCAAATTTTCCGGGTTTTAAATCAAGGGTATTGGAAGCAGTTCCATTTCCTCCTAGACGTATGGTCTGGCCAGAAGCAGCGGTCAAAGTCAGCTTGCTGGAAGTGCTGTTGTTTTTTATATAATATTTCCTTCCCCTGAAATCCGCCATACTCCCATCAGTAGTAGATTTTGCAGGAAGGTTCAGAACTGCATCTGCCGTTCCTGAAAAAGAAACGTGATAATCTTTATTATCGAGGGTACTCGTGCCTGTAATTTCCCGAAAATTTCCTTCAACGGATCCCCTTATGTCTAAAGTGCTGGAAGGTGTTAATGTATTAATCCCTACTTGTGAGTAAGCATTTGCTGATAAAAATACAGTGCTTGCTAAAAATAACAGTTTTGTTTTCATTTTTTTTCATTCTTAATTGTTAAACTATAGTATTTTACTAATTGCTGTTGAGATGCAAAGTTGAATTATTGGTTTGTTTATTCAAAAAAAAGACCTATGACATGGATGTTACATTTGTATAATGTGTTGAATTTCAGTGTTTTTATATGTGGTTTTGGAATTGTATAGCTATAAAGCCAGGTCTATAAAAAAGATTTTGTTGTCTTATGTTACAACATTAGAAAAATTGTTTTTGTAAATAGTTTAATTTAGATAATGACAATCTCCGAAACTATAGATCGATTACGAGTATATCTTTCAATTTGTGCTGTATACTTCATTCGATTTTTAAAAGATGGCTGGGATAAGGAATCCCAGCCAAATTAAGAGACTTAGAATTTATTTTAGTGAAAGGGTAGATATTTTAAGTTACCCTTATTTTTGTTTTTTTATTTCTGAAATTGCCTTCTTAAGTTCATTTATTTCAAACTGCTGCTGCTGTATAGCATTAACCAATATTTTGGTAAGGGCACTTTCGTCTAATTCCCTTTTGTCTGCCAAACCACTTTTTGCGGTATCGTCTATAACATTGATCATATAGGGGGCAACTTTTTCTACATCCTGCGCTATAAACCCTACATACTCTTTATTCAAATCTTTATATCCTGATTTTTCGTTGTATTTATAAGTAACAGGTTTAAGTTGAGTAATCACATTCAGACCATCTTTAAAATCAGTAATATCTTTTTTAACTCTTCTGTCTGAAAAAGTTCCCCAGCTTCCTCCACCGGGTTTATCTGCTGTCCCATTTACGGAAAGTGTAGAAGTAGGAGCATATGTGCCGATGCCAAGACGTCCGTTGTCTTGAAGCACCATAGTGGGAGCCTGATTGTTTATTGTTCCGGCATGGAACTGAAGGGTACTAGCACTGACTCCTAAACCGTAAAAATCATTTCCATCCGCACTGTTATAAACTGCTAGTTTCTTACTCAACGGATCCGCAATACCCCCCATTGTAGGTCCCATATCAATTATATTATGAGGGTTATTTGTATTAATACCTATTTGATGAATATTATTCGTGTACTTTTTAAGTACCATACTGGGAGACTGATTATTTACTGTTCCGGCATGAAACTGAAGGACTGAAGGACTGACTCCTAAACCATAAAAATCATTTCCATCCGCACTG